>NZ_JACSIT010000094.1 GCF_014349155.1 Neolewinella lacunae | reverse complement strand
GGGGCCGTCTAAAAAGTCAGCCCCAAAGCTGTGGGGTGCGCCACGGTGGCTGTGCTGGTTGCGTTCTGACACATTTAAGAAAAAATATGTGTTCCTTTTTTGGGCCTCCCCACATGCTGGGTGGGCCTTCAGGGAGTTAAAAATGCCGTCTAGACGGATTTTTGGGCCGTTTTAGGTCATTTGGGCCCTTTGTACGACCGGAGTAAGCAGACTACGCCCTTGCTCAATCGATAATTTATGTAATCGACGAAGATTTGTGGCTATCGAAAGGAGGCCCATCTCAATGTTAACCCCCGTAAGTCCCTTTAGTGTAAACCGACGTCTTCCCAGATTGGCCTTCAAGTTGCCAAAGAAGCCCTCGACTTCTGCGTTACGGCGCAGGCACTTTGCTCTACCCTCTTTCGTGCTCAGACGAGCTCGGGCTTGCTGGCGATAGCTTTGACCTTTGTGGCTAATGGTTACCACTCGGTTGCCGTCTTGTTTATGACACATCCCGCGCAAGGGGCAGCCTATGCAATTGACGGCTTTGTACTTACTTGTTTCACGGATATACCCACTTGCTGTTTTCTCCTCTCCCTCTCCACAATACGTCATATGCTGACCCATGGGGCATATCAGCACATTTTGCTCTTCGTTATAGTATAACTGGCTTGGCGCAAATGGCGCTTTAAGTACTCCTTGCTCTTCCTTGTAATAGCCCGGGTATTTGAGGTAGGCTTCTATCTCCTTGCCCTCACAATAGCGATAGGCCTCTTCGTTGCCATACCCCGCATCGGCTGTAATGGCCTTGGGCAAGTTCAATCCGATTTGGCTTAAGATCGATTCGGTGTCTTCAAGATGAGGAATGAGGCAGGCCGCATCAGAAGGCGTCTGGTGCATTGTCCAGTTTACAACAAAGTGGTTTTCCGTTCCCACTTGAGCATTGTAGCCGGGTTTTAGCTCCCCGTTGCCCAAGTGGTCGTCTTTGGGCCTCATGAACGTAGCACCATGATCCGTTTTAGAGTAAGACGACCGATCTCCCAGTAATTCTTGCTGGCGCTCATATTCCTGGAGTTTGGGCAAGGACTTGCTCTCCAGGTTTTTCAGTTTTGTCTTTGCCTTTTTGACCTCTTTGGCTTCCTCCTTGGTGCTGGGGGACTGACTTTCTAAGGCTTTGTTGAGTCGATCAATCGTTTCTTGGACTGCTGCACTGTCGCTGAGTTTGTCCCCTTGATCATCCCCATCGGCAGCTTGCTCATCCTCTTTATCCGCTTTTTCACATAAAGCGTCAATCTGAGAAACGATCATCCCTATCTGGTCTAGCACCGACTTCTTGTAACGCTCAACGTTTGACTTCCAAACGAAGGTGTACCGGCCAGCTACTGACTCCAGTATAGTGCCATCTAAAAAGTAATCATCCAGCTTGACATAGCCTTGTTCATGTAAAGTCAACAAAACGTGGGCAAACACTTCCTTTACCCGGCCACCCATGCGGTGCTTGCGAAAGTTATTGATCGTATTGTGATCGGGAGTGGACATCCCACTTAGCCACATGTAGCACACGTTCTCATAGCAAGCCTTCTCAATCGAACGAGATGAGTACACCCGATCAGAATAGGCATAAACCAACACCTTAAGCAGCATCCGAGGAGAGTACGCGCTACTGCCACCTCCTAAATAGGTGCTTAGGATCGAATCAATGTTCATCCCATCTATAATCTGGCTGATCAGCCGCGCCTTATGATGAGGCGGTACCATGTCGGCAAGATGTGGAGGGAATAGCAAGCCTTGGTTCTGGAGGTCAGGCTTGAAAACTGCTCTTTTTGTGCTCATCGGCTACGGGGATGGGAACAGCCTCAAAATACTACTTTTTCGTATTTTGTACCAGAATGCCCCCCTAGTAGACTTTTTAGACGGCCCCGGGCTGGGGGAGAGGGATTGGGCGCGAACGCGGGTGCTGAGTACGGACTGAGGAGCAAGGGGAAGTCCGTGCTGGTCTTTGAGGCCGTGGACGAACAAGACCTGCTGCTCGAGTTCCGTCGGCTCGAAGAGGCTGCTGTTGAGGTAGGGGACGTGCGCGAAGGCGGCCACGATGGGCTGGCGTTCGGCCGGGGGCTTGGCCAGCACCTTGAAGAAGAGGGAGTGCAGCGCGTCGTAGTCGGGCACCAGCTCGGCGGTGAGGAAGCGCAGGCGGCGGTCTCCGCCGTGGTAGCTCAGCAGCTGGCTTTCCAGCAGTTTGAGGAACAAGACGCGGTTGACCCAGGTGAGGCAGAGTTCGAGGGCGACGGCAAATTCGCGTTCGGCGCGGTTGCTGCCGTAGCTGTTGAAGTGGCGGACGAGGCGGAAGCGGTCGTCGGTCTCCGCCATATCCAGCACGTTTTCCAACAGGCTGGCCGGGTGGCGCTGCCCCGGTGGGAGGCGATCGATGACTTTTTTGCCCGACTTTTTCTGGGCGTCTTCGTAGCGTTCTTCGAGGCCCATGATGTGGAGCAGCTCGCGGTAGAAGCGCTTATCGAGCTTGTTGGAGTCGTTGGCAAAGGGCCGCCGCAGGAGGTGTTCGGGACTGAGGATTTTGTAGATATCGATCAGGCGATCGTCGGTGGCCGGGTCCTGGTCTTCGCAGTAGCGGCGGAAGTCGGCCAGCTGAAAGGCGGTGCAGGGCAGCTTTTCGTCGGCGAGGTCGGCGATGTGGCGGCTGATGATTTCGTAGGCGATGGGGTTGTTTTTGCCGGGGTCGGCGTCGGCGGCCAGCAGCTCGCGCAGGAAGCGTTTTTTGCTGAAGAAGAGGCGCTCGAAGTCGCCGTCGGCAAAGACGTAGAAGTGGTTGCCGTCGGTGATGAGCAGGTGTTTGATGGCCGTGTTGCCCGCTTCGCGTTCGCGGACGAAGTAGAGGGCCAGCTCGTGGAGGGCTTTGGCGTTGGGCCGCTCGGGGGTGAACATTTCCGTGCGGTTGCGGCTGGTCTTCGCCTCGATGATTACGGCGATGGGGTCTTTTTTGCGGGGTCCGTCGTGGATGACGGTGTCCATGCGCCGCACTTCGCTCTGCACGAGGAAATCGTCGGCGGGGTAGGCCAGTCCGCGCAGGAAACTCTGGAGGTGATCGCGCAGGGTGGCTTCGCTTTCAACGTGGTCGGCGGTGAGGTCGAGCAGGCGGGGCAGTTCGGTTTTGAGGCGGTCGATGTCCTGGCGGGCTACTTTTTGTTTGCGGTAGCTTTTGTCGAGGGCCTGGCCGGGTTTAAGCGGAACGATCTGGAGCATGGAGGGCGCTTGTGGGTGTACCGCAGGGGCGGCGTCGGCCAAGATAGTGGGGATTTGGAAATTGCGGGTGAGGTCAAGACGTTTTACGTCGCAGCTGTGAGGTTAATACCTGAGGTCAAGACGTTTTACGTCGCAGCTGCTCTCGCCCGGATCCGGACCTCCGGTCCGGCCACCCCTTCAGCCCATGGAGTTCTCCAACGGATCGGGGCCGTCTAAAAAGTCTACTAGGGGGGCATTCTGGTACAAAATACGAAAAAGTAGTATTTTGAGGCTGTTCCCATCCCCGTAGCCGATGAGCACAAAAAGAGCAGTTTTCAAGCCTGACCTCCAGAACCAAGGCTTGCTATTCCCTCCACATCTTGCCGACATGGTACCGCCTCATCATAAGGCGCGGCTGATCAGCCAGATTATAGATGGGATGAACATTGATTCGATCCTAAGCACCTATTTAGGAGGTGGCAGTAGCGCGTACTCTCCTCGGATGCTGCTTAAGGTGTTGGTTTATGCCTATTCTGATCGGGTGTACTCATCTCGTTCGATTGAGAAGGCTTGCTATGAGAACGTGTGCTACATGTGGCTAAGTGGGATGTCCACTCCCGATCACAATACGATCAATAACTTTCGCAAGCACCGCATGGGTGGCCGGGTAAAGGAAGTGTTTGCCCACGTTTTGTTGACTTTACATGAACAAGGCTATGTCAAGCTGGATGATTACTTTTTAGATGGCACTATACTGGAGTCAGTAGCTGGCCGGTACACCTTCGTTTGGAAGTCAAACGTTGAGCGTTACAAGAAGTCGGTGCTAGACCAGATAGGGATGATCGTTTCTCAGATTGACGCTTTATGTGAAAAAGCGGATAAAGAGGATGAGCAAGCTGCCGATGGGGATGATCAAGGGGACAAACTCAGCGACAGTGCAGCAGTCCAAGAAACGATTGATCGACTCAACAAAGCCTTAGAAAGTCAGTCCCCCAGCACCAAGGAGGAAGCCAAAGAGGTCAAAAAGGCAAAGACAAAACTGAAAAACCTGGAGAGCAAGTCCTTGCCCAAACTCCAGGAATATGAGCGCCAGCAAGAATTACTGGGAGATCGGTCGTCTTACTCTAAAACGGATCATGGTGCTACGTTCATGAGGCCCAAAGACGACCACTTGGGCAACGGGGAGCTAAAACCCGGCTACAATGCTCAAGTGGGAACGGAAAACCACTTTGTTGTAAACTGGACAATGCACCAGACGCCTTCTGATGCGGCCTGCCTCATTCCTCATCTTGAAGACACCGAATCGATCTTAAGCCAAATCGGATTGAACTTGCCCAAGGCCATTACAGCCGATGCGGGGTATGGCAACGAAGAGGCCTATCGCTATTGTGAGGGCAAGGAGATAGAAGCCTACCTCAAATACCCGGGCTATTACAAGGAAGAGCAAGGAGTACTTAAAGCGCCATTTGCGCCAAGCCAGTTATACTATAACGAAGAGCAAAATGTGCTGATATGCCCCATGGGTCAGCATATGACGTATTGTGGAGAGGGAGAGGAGAAAACAGCAAGTGGGTATATCCGTGAAACAAGTAAGTACAAAGCCGTCAATTGCATAGGCTGCCCCTTGCGCGGGATGTGTCATAAACAAGACGGCAACCGAGTGGTAACCATTAGCCACAAAGGTCAAAGCTATCGCCAGCAAGCCCGAGCTCGTCTGAGCACGAAAGAGGGTAGAGCAAAGTGCCTGCGCCGTAACGCAGAAGTCGAGGGCTTCTTTGGCAACTTGAAGGCCAATCTGGGAAGACGTCGGTTTACACTAAAGGGACTTACGGGGGTTAACATTGAGATGGGCCTCCTTTCGATAGCCACAAATCTTCGTCGATTACATAAATTATCGATTGAGCAAGGGCGTAGTCTGCTTACTCCGGTCGTACAAAGGGCCCAAATGACCTAAAACGGCCCAAAAATCCGTCTAGACGGCATTTTTAACTCCCTGAAGGCCCACCCAGCATGTGGGGAGGCCCAAAAAAGGAACACATATTTTTTCTTAAATGTGTCAGAACGCAACCAGCACAGCCACCGTGGCGCACCCCACAGCTTTGGGGCTGACTTTTTAGACGGCCCC
>NZ_JACSIT010000093.1 GCF_014349155.1 Neolewinella lacunae | reverse complement strand
CGCTGCGCGCCGCCCACCTAGCATTCTAGGTACTTCGTGTACTCCTCTCCGTATTCTTCCATCAGCTCCCGTTGGACGGCTGCGAAGTTACGGACCGTTTTTGCCCAAGCCGGTTTAGTCGCCTGGAGCGTCAGATAAACCTGAATCATCAAGGACTTAGTCGACGGCCAGCTTCCTTTGCTTTTGGTCGCTTTGCGTAAATGACGATTGACGTTTTCCAATGCGTTGGTCGTGTAAATTAGCCGGCGCATCTGCGGACCAAAGCTCATGAAAACCATAAGCTCGGTCCAGTCTTTTTGCCATAAGCGGACTACATGTGGGTATTTATCCCACTTCAACTCAAAGGCCTTGAGGGCTTCTACCGCACCGTCTTCATCCATAGCGGTATACACTGATCGAAGGTCTTTACAGACCTCCCGACGGTCCTTAAAGTCCACCCCGACGACGGAGTTGCGCACCTTGTGTACGATACACCGTTGAAAACGGCTGGCGGGAAAGTAAGTACCAACAGCATCGACCAGGCCTGGCAAGCCATCAGCAATGAAGACTTTGATGTCCTCCGCACCGCGCTCCTTGAGGTCAGCCAACAATACCGACCATTGGGAAGTACTTTCGGCTCCGCGGCCCGTATACATGCTTAAAATGTCTCTGTAGCCATGTACATCAACCCCATAGAACAGATAAGTCGCCACACTGGTAGACTTGCCCTCTAAGCGAATGTTGAAGTGAATAGCGTCCATGAAAACGGCCACATAACAAGTTTGGAGAGCACGTTTCTGCCAAGCCTGAACATCGTCCCATACCTCGTTGACAATGCCCGTAATCGAGGCAGGGCTGATAACATGACCAAACATCTCATGTAAGTGGTTCGAGATGTCTTGGTACGAGTTACCGCGAGCATACAAGGATAGAATCTGTTGGCTCATGTTCGGTGCCAGGTCGTGCTGCCATTTGCCAACGATGGCCGATTCATAAGTACCCATTCTGTCCCGGGACGGACTAATTTCGGTAGGACCAAAATCGGTATTGACCTTTTTATTAGCCCTACCGTTGCGCTTATTTGGCAGCGCATCAGGGTTGTTAGCTTCCAGTTCAAGGTGCTCTCTGAGTTCGGCATTCATTGATTTTTCAATCACATGCTTGATCAAACCAGTGAGGACTCCTTCGGTCCCACCTAGCGGTTTACCCGACATGAGGCCGGTGATGATGTCGGACTCGAAGTCCGCGAATGTTTTGTCTTTTTCGTTTGCCATGACTCAATGTCTGATTTTTATGGCAGACACACATTTTTAAACACCCTCCAATGGAAGTGGGCTTAAACAGGCTGAAGTCTCTCTAGCTTGCCCTTCAAGTAGTCAAACTGAGGCACACACTCAAGCAAGTTGTCGCTTTAACAATACTATTAACGTACTAGTTGCTTAACCTTGGGCTCAGAAGACTTCCGCTAAAGTAGTACTTGTGGCGCAAACATTGTAATCTCTATCTATCCCCCACCACCAGGATCTATGTCCCTCTGCCTAACGGACCATCACCTTTTTCATTAAAACACCAGCCTTGGTGCTGATGGCGACGAAGTAAAGACCAGCGGGCAGGTCATTCACCCTCAATTCCAGCGCATTGGTGCCCTCCAGGTTTGCCTGGTGGTACACTTGCTGCCCATTGGCGTTGCGGATGCTGATTTCCTGCACGCCCGGCGTAGCCCAACGGATGTTGAGTTGCTCAGCGGCGGGGTTGGGGAAAATGGACGGCTGGTAGGTGCGTTCCAATTGCTCCGTCGAAGTGGCCAGTGCGCAGGCGTCCAGCTCCGCCCGCAGCTCCTCAATGGTGTATCTGGCCCCGGAGATAAATACGGCCCGCTCAATCACGCCGTTGTTGACGGGAACCCAAGGCATATCGCATAATCCAGGTACATGGAGCAAATTTTGCGAGGAGAGTATAACGGTATCTTGGCTCTGGTAAATTACCCGGTTCGTATCTAGATAAGCTGCCACAATCAGGTATTCCGGTGAAGATTGAAAGGCTTCTAATTCGGGGTCACAGGCTGCAGTATTTCCCACGGGAATGAGTAGGGTATCCCCGATGCTGTAAATGCTTGATGTATTGAGTACGTCCAGGATAAGGATGGGCTGGAAGTAAGCGGTCTCTTCACGGCCCGAACCAGCGTGGAGAAACGTAATAGTATCAAGCGGCAGGGCACTGACGTGTATGATGGCCTCCCACGGCCGGGCGGAATAGTACCGGCACAGGTATTCGGGTTCTGGAGGGCCGCAGGTACACGCTTGCGCATTAGGTGCCGTACAAAGACTCAAGACGAAAAGGAGGAAAAGGCGAAGGTGGGGTTTAGCAAGGCGCATAACAGGGTTTTAGCCAAAAATAGGCCTTGGGCGGAGAAGCGCCTAATGTTTGGGGAAAGATTTTTTGGTATGCACGTCCTTATCCGTAGCGCCCTGTTTGGTCGAGCGGAGAAAACCCTGGTTTCCCGCTCACACGAGGCCATGAATTTTGGCGTACTGCAGCAACACGATCGTCTTTGCATCCTTAATGGCTCCGGTATAAATCATGTTGTAGGCTTCGTCGAAGCCGAGCTCCAGCACTTCGATGTTTTCCTGTTCTTCGGCCAGGCCGCCGCCCTCGCTCACTTTCATTTCCTTGCTGTATTCGGCCACGAAAAAGTGCAGGATTTCCGTAACGGAGCCGGGCGACATATAGGCTTCGAATATTTTCCGTACCGCCGTCACCTTATAGCCCGTCTCTTCCTCGGTTTCTTTGCGGATGCAATCTTCGGCATTGTGGGCATCCAGCAGGCCCGCGCAGGCTTCGATTAAGAGGCCGCTTTCGTTGCCGTTGATGAAGGTGGGCAGGCGGAATTGACGGGTCAGGATGACGGTTTTACCAGCAGGGTTGTAGAGCAGGATGGTGGCACCGTTGCCCCGGTCGTAGGCCTCCCGCGTTTGGGTTTCCCATTCTCCATTCGGCTTGCGGTATTCATAGGTCACCTTATTCAGGGTGTACCAGTTATCGGAAAGGAGGGTGGTTTCCTTGATCCTGACGTTTGTGTTCATCTGTATTTGACTTGTAAACAGGTTTTATACTCCTTTGCTCTGGTGGGAGAACCCCGGATGGAGGATGCGGTGCATCTTGCTGTGGGAGAACCCCCGGATTACGGATGCTGCGCATCCTGCTGGGAGATAACCCCGGATTACGGACGCTTCGCATCCTCCATCCGGGGTTATTCAGGTTGGACCCCTACCGGGGTCGGGGAGGAGTATTCTTTCCCCCATTGCTCCTTATCCCTGCTGGGGCCGTCTAAAAAGTCTACTAGGGGGGCATTCTGGTACAAAATACGAAAAAGTAGTATTTTGAGGCTGTTCCCATCCCCGTAGCCGATGAGCACAAAAAGAGCAGTTTTCAAGCCTGACCTCCAGAACCAAGGCTTGCTATTCCCTCCACATCTTGCCGACATGGTACCGCCTCATCATAAGGCGCGGCTGATCAGCCAGATTATAGATGGGATGAACATTGATTCGATCCTAAGCACCTATTTAGGAGGTGGCAGTAGCGCGTACTCTCCTCGGATGCTGCTTAAGGTGTTGGTTTATGCCTATTCTGATCGGGTGTACTCATCTCGTTCGATTGAGAAGGCTTGCTATGAGAACGTGTGCTACATGTGGCTAAGTGGGATGTCCACTCCCGATCACAATACGATCAATAACTTTCGCAAGCACCGCATGGGTGGCCGGGTAAAGGAAGTGTTTGCCCACGTTTTGTTGACTTTACATGAACAAGGCTATGTCAAGCTGGATGATTACTTTTTAGATGGCACTATACTGGAGTCAGTAGCTGGCCGGTACACCTTCGTTTGGAAGTCAAACGTTGAGCGTTACAAGAAGTCGGTGCTAGACCAGATAGGGATGATCGTTTCTCAGATTGACGCTTTATGTGAAAAAGCGGATAAAGAGGATGAGCAAGCTGCCGATGGGGATGATCAAGGGGACAAACTCAGCGACAGTGCAGCAGTCCAAGAAACGATTGATCGACTCAACAAAGCCTTAGAAAGTCAGTCCCCCAGCACCAAGGAGGAAGCCAAAGAGGTCAAAAAGGCAAAGACAAAACTGAAAAACCTGGAGAGCAAGTCCTTGCCCAAACTCCAGGAATATGAGCGCCAGCAAGAATTACTGGGAGATCGGTCGTCTTACTCTAAAACGGATCATGGTGCTACGTTCATGAGGCCCAAAGACGACCACTTGGGCAACGGGGAGCTAAAACCCGGCTACAATGCTCAAGTGGGAACGGAAAACCACTTTGTTGTAAACTGGACAATGCACCAGACGCCTTCTGATGCGGCCTGCCTCATTCCTCATCTTGAAGACACCGAATCGATCTTAAGCCAAATCGGATTGAACTTGCCCAAGGCCATTACAGCCGATGCGGGGTATGGCAACGAAGAGGCCTATCGCTATTGTGAGGGCAAGGAGATAGAAGCCTACCTCAAATACCCGGGCTATTACAAGGAAGAGCAAGGAGTACTTAAAGCGCCATTTGCGCCAAGCCAGTTATACTATAACGAAGAGCAAAATGTGCTGATATGCCCCATGGGTCAGCATATGACGTATTGTGGAGAGGGAGAGGAGAAAACAGCAAGTGGGTATATCCGTGAAACAAGTAAGTACAAAGCCGTCAATTGCATAGGCTGCCCCTTGCGCGGGATGTGTCATAAACAAGACGGCAACCGAGTGGTAACCATTAGCCACAAAGGTCAAAGCTATCGCCAGCAAGCCCGAGCTCGTCTGAGCACGAAAGAGGGTAGAGCAAAGTGCCTGCGCCGTAACGCAGAAGTCGAGGGCTTCTTTGGCAACTTGAAGGCCAATCTGGGAAGACGTCGGTTTACACTAAAGGGACTTACGGGGGTTAACATTGAGATGGGCCTCCTTTCGATAGCCACAAATCTTCGTCGATTACATAAATTATCGATTGAGCAAGGGCGTAGTCTGCTTACTCCGGTCGTACAAAGGGCCCAAATGACCTAAAACGGCCCAAAAATCCGTCTAGACGGCATTTTTAACTCCCTGAAGGCCCACCCAGCATGTGGGGAGGCCCAAAAAAGGAACACATATTTTTTCTTAAATGTGTCAGAACGCAACCAGCACAGCCACCGTGGCGCACCCCACAGCTTTGGGGCTGACTTTTTAGACGGCCCC
>NZ_JACSIT010000092.1 GCF_014349155.1 Neolewinella lacunae | reverse complement strand
TCATATAGTCACAATTTCCCGGAGTGAAGAGGTTAACGAGTTCTTCTACCGGGTCCGCCTGCCGCTTTATTGCAGTAGCAACAAAGGAGCGAATGTCCATAAATTCCTGGGCGGCGACCAGCGAACGGAAGCCTCCAGATACTTTTTGACGGACCTTATTCATGCGCAGATCCCTTTCCGCCTGATTATTATCAAACTGAGCCAATGCATGCGTCATAAAACGTAACACTTCGTCTTCATTGTCTCTTAGTCGCAGCAGTAGGTTCACCGTTTTGGTTTGAGCTGTTCGCCCGCGCGTACTCCCGTCCTCTTTAACGGCCGGAGGATTTTGCTTCAGCCCGATCGCAAGGAGCTCGCGGTATTTTTTTCGGTGGCGGCCCTGCCATCGGCGATCAACGACACTGGTGGAGGATTCGACTTTTTGTCGCTTTACTTGGAGCAAAAGTTTGATGAAGGGATCGGCCCATTCTCCCTGTTTATCCCGATCAATAGCATAGATAAGGTCACGTAGCAGATGGGCAACACATAAGGAGTGAGTGGCTTGGGGATAGGCATGATAAGAGTGATAGTCATCCCGGTGCAGGATTCCTTCAAACCAAGTGAGCACATCCATCTCATCATGTGCTTCACGTCCTCTCTTGGGATGAATCATGAACAAACTGAACAATTCCGTTGCCGCCACATGTACCCAGTGTCCGATACCTTTGACCTTCATACCCGTCTCGTCAAAAAAGCCGCACAGGGATGCTATTATGGAAAAGCGTAACGTCTCCAGAAACTCCGGTAATTGGCGTGCAGCACTCTTGCGAAAGTTGTCCAGCGTTCCGGTACTCAAGTTTACGCCAAAAACCTTCAGTAACTGCTTGGTCCGAAAAGCAGGTATGAATTGAAAAGCTGATAGATAGACACTGATCGCTTTGACTCTGGGGCCGTACTGGAATTCGTGCTTGATATCTTCCGGGCAACCAGCTGCCTGCCATTGGATGGCACAGCATGGGCAGGTCTTGATTTCAATCCTGTGCTCGGTAACAATCGTTTTTAGCGGTGGAATATCTTCCACCTGCTTGCGAATAAAACCATCCGGAGATACTCCTGATAAGTTAGATCCGCAGCCCGGGCACGCGGTGATCGTGTAGGGGATAATCTCGTCGGGATTGTCGATCAGGCGGCTCTTGCTTCCTTTGTGCCCCGATTGACCGCCGGGATTTTTGCCCGACTTTTCCCGTAGAGACCTTGCCTTAGTAGGCTTGAAGTCATCCTTGCTTGGCGGCTTGGAACTATTGCCACTAGTAACCGCTAACTTATCTTCAAGCTTCTTTATCGTCGCTTGCTGAGCTTCGCAGAATGGCATGAATAAGTCCACAAGCATCAAGCCCTCAGCACTAAGCGCCGGGCGGAGATTATCAACTTCAGCCTTAAGTTTTGCGAAAGTCATGCCGAAAAGTACTACTAATCCTGGAATTCTAGCGTTTTGTACCCTGAATAGTTACAGCGTCTGCTCTATAGTTACCGGAGTCTGTGTGGGGCAGCACTCCGTCACGATGCCAATTCCTTTAGGACTGCCATTTAATGGATTTCCGATATTCAGGGTAGTCAACTCATTCAGATTCGTGTCGAAAACGGTCACGCAATTTTCCTTGGAACTCACATACAACAACCCACTGGAAGGGCTAAATATGATGCCTCGAGCACCCCACCAGCCTGCGACACCGTTCGTTGCGTGCCCCATCACACCATTATCCGTGTTGTCATTCACCACGGCCAATTCAACACCAGTAGGGCTATATTTTCTAATCCTTGGATTTCCTCCATTGCCTGTGATGGACTGATTAGTTATCACATAGTAATTTCCATCGTTATCACGTGTAACCCCCATGGGAGATACTGCGGTAGGAATTGCCAGTACACCAGCATTCGTGGCCGGGCTCGTAAACAGGGCGGTATCTAAGCTACCCGTGAATATCTCTCCGAATCCCTCAGCAAATGGCCTACGTGTTGCAATGTACCAACTTGTTTCATCCACGTAAAAGCCCCAAGCCAGTATGGTCTCGGTGGAATTGCTACCGACATTCACCCTGCCGATTTCTTCCCCTGTACACAATTCGTAGGCAATTACTTGGTTTCGCCCACCGTTGGGATCGAAGGCATACAAGATTCCATCCTTAGAGCCTATGTTGAAAGTTTGGTAGCCAGGCGTACTATTCTGCTGTTTGTCAATGAAGGTGTCGTCAATAACCGTACCCAGCGGAGAAACTTTCCAAATGAACTGACCACCTGAGAATTCTGCAATATAGTTATTCCCATTAAGGTCAGAAGCAATACCATGCGGATCTTGAATGCCCGAAAGCCACGGGCTACCTATTTCCGTTAAAGAGCCATTCCCATTGATTCTGAATTTATGCACCACGTCAAGGTCCTCATCGTTGAGGTAGATGTAGTCGGTGCAGTCGCAGGTGGGAGGAGGTCCACAACTATTCGCCGCTACCATCACTACCTCATCCACAAAGCAATCATCCGCGCCGTTGAAGAGGCGTACCACGTAGGTAGCTCCAACGTTAGGTGCATTGGTAATGATGTCCAATGGCAGATCCGCACCCGCATCAAAGGCCGTCGCACCGGCAATGGTCGTAGGCCCCGTGTAGGTAGCCCCCAGGCTCACGCCGTAGTGGGTAGCGTTGGTGGCGGCGGCAAGGGTGATGGTGCCGTCGTTATTCGCCGTGCTGCCCGTGCAGGTGGCGGCGGTGGGGGTGAGGGTGGCGGTGGGGTTGACGCAAACCGCTGCACACTCGTAAGTATAGGTAACCTTGGCCGAAGCATAGGCGCGGGTAGCCTGATTGACTGCAATATTACCTCCCCCGCCAATTGTAGACAATCCCGATAGGGTTGAAGTGCTCAGCGGTACAAAACCATTGCCGATGAATGGCGCCAACTCGGCAACAGTGCTGTAGGTAAAGTTGCCTGTTGCATTGACTTCCGTCGGCGGAAAATATATTATATCATCATCATCAGAGGGATTTCCTGTTGCATTGGTTACCCACCTAGGGTCTGTACGTGGATCCTTAAAAAACGTCAACTTCTCAGGAGTCAACCATGGCATTGAAGCAGCGCTAGAGGTATGGGTACCAACATCGCCTGGCCAAGACCCACTTGCTGGTACGGGTATGCCCGTTGGGAAGCTGTAAAGTGTAGCCGGAGTGTTTATTACATTATTCGCGATTGTATTGCCATCGAGAAATAAAAGAGAGCGAACTCTGAATTCAATTTCAGCATCCTGTGGGTTAGCAGCAGAGTTTTCCATCGTTGCAGTAGTCGTTTGGCCTACGCCATACGCCAAATTTACGGATGTCAGTGTCCTCGTGCCCCCCATATCATCGAACTGGGGTATAATAATCGCAAGGTTATTAAGCTCTGTTAGGCTAACCTGAGTGTCATAACTGTACATCACCATTGAAGGCGTACCGGGCACGCACGTGACCGCGCAAGTTCCCGGGTCAACGATGCTGATGGTAGTCGTGCAGCCGTGTACATTGTCGGTAATCGTCAGCACGATGTCGCCGCCGCCCGCCGTGCCAGCAGGCGTGCGCAGTGGAGTATCCAAGTTGCAATTGACCGCAGTAGCGGGCAGGCCATTAGCCAGCGTCACCGCAATGGGGTTCCCACCCTGGGTAGCCGTCACGGTGTAAGTGAGCGAGCCTTGCAGGCTGTTAGCCACGTTGATGGAGAAGGTGAAGTAGTCATCAGCCCCATCCTCGGGCGTGCCATTAGCGTGGCATTCGGGCGTAGTAGAGGAGGTGGTGAAGTTGCATTGAGGTTCGCAAATTGCCGAACTAATCACAATTGCATCGCTCGCACTGTAACAGTTGGCCGGGCTGTTGGCTTTTTCAAACAGATAGTAGGTACCAGAACCCACCATAGTCGGGTCCGCTACCAAGGTGCCTGGCAGCGTATTATTGGCAGTATGCCATTCAAACGTATAGCCAGCTTGGGAGACGTTGCCTTCAAACGCTGTCAGATCGGCCGTCAGGGTTTGGCAGTCAACATCTGCCGAAGGGGCAATTACCGGCGTTTGCGGATTCGCCACATTCACCGTCACCCGTGCGGTATCCGTACAGCCGAATTCATTGGCTGCTACCAGGAAGTAGTTAATAGTTTGTGTAGGTGAAACCGAAGTAGGCGTAGCTACTGCTGCACCCGGCACGCTGAACTGTGTCCAGGAGGGTGATGAATAGGTGGCGTAGTTGGGTATTTGCGCGGTCAAATCAAAACCAGTGGCGGGAGCGCATTCCACCGGAACCATTACAACATCAATAACCGGACTTGGCGTTACCGTAACCAACACCGTTGCAATTATCTGACAGCCTGATGCACCGTCGGTTATAAACGCCTGATAAATGGTGTTGGTCGTTGGCGTAACTGTAGGGTTTGAACTAGAGCCGTTACTGATGGTATTGCCAGCAGTAGCCGGGCTGAGTGCCGACCATACGTAGTTCAACGTATTGGGCGCAAGCGGGCCTATCTGCACACTTTCACCTAAACATACCGACTGGGTTTGCCCCACGGGGTCAGTTGGAAATACCGGCACAATAATCGTGACCTCATCACTGATGGTACAGCCGGCAATACTGGCGCTGATGCGGTACACGTACTTGCCAGGAGCATACGTCGTTTGGTTGAAGGTGGGATTAGCCGCAGTAGTCGAACTCAGATAGCCCAGCATCGTCGCTTGCTGACCTGCCGTTGGTGTAGCAGGTGTACCAATAGGATCACTGTTATAGCCTACTGCCGTCCAGGCAAAACTGGTGCCTGTACTTGAACCGCCAATAGTAATAGGGGTGGAGGGGCAGTAAAATTGATCAGGGCCTGCATCAGCCAATACACCCGCTGGGGGGCTGACGAGTATCTCATCTGTAAAGACGCATCCGGTTGCTGTATTGCGCACGGTCAGCGTATAGGTAGTGGGTTCAGCCACCAACACGTAGGGTCTTGGCACTGAACTCGTGCCATTATAAGGTGTAGTACCTGTGCTATTGGTAAACAAACCTGCGGCAGGGCTCCAAACGTAGGTATAACCCGAAGTAGCTGTTCCAGTAATGCCAATTTGGGTAAGGGGCGCCGTACAGTTGGCCGCAGCCGTGGCCGGGATAATGTAATTGGGCGTTGTATTATCGATAGTTACAGTTGTACTCACCGAACCACAAGTACCCTTTGTTATCGTCAGGTTGAACGTGGCCGGGCCGGTAAACCCAGCAGGCAAGGTGACGGTTGGGCTGTAAACATTGGTAGCCGACAACCAGGCAATATCCGCTCCGGCACCCGCCGTCCAGGCGAAAGTATTTCCTACCGTAGAATAAAAGGATGGGCTTGCAGGACGAATCCTAAAACTACCATCCGGACAGCCACTATAGGTATTGGGCGTGATGGCCGCAGGCGGTGTGGTGCTTGGGGTTATCAATACCTCATCTGTTGCCTGGCAACCCGTCGTACTTTCAGTAACCGTGACGGTGTAGGTCGTAGCCACACTTGGCAAAATCAAAAACGGCTGTGCCGTCATGCTGTTGGGCGTACCGATAGGGAAGTTCAGCCCCACAGTAGGGCTCCAGGAATAGCTGTGGTTGGGCTGAGCTGCTGTACCCAACTGCACCAAAGCCCCTTCGCAGGCAGTTGAAATGTCCGAACCTGCATTGGCAACGATACTTACCACTGTTACTTGCATGATATCCATAGCCTGGCAGCCGGTCACCGGATCGGCCGCAGTCACTACGTAATTCGTAAGGACGGATGGATTTAAAGTTGGGAACGGCGTGTCACCACCTGACTGAATGGAACCCGTGCCGCCGCCTTGTTCTGCCCAAGTCCAGTTGAGGCTACTGTTAGGCGCCTGGGTGTAATCCACTCCGCTAACCGTATAAGGAGCCGTCATGCCGCCGGAGGTCAAGGGCACACCGGGAGCAGGGAAGGTACAAAGTGATTTATCCAATACGCCAATGACAGGTGTAGAGACCTGATCGGAAAAGACTTGTACAAAAATGGAACAATCTGCCTCGGTATTACCAATAAAGCCATAAGAGCGTACGCGATAAACGACCACATTGGCGGTGCCCCAGCCCCAGACACCATCGTTGATGTCAGGTACTACCTGATTGGGGTGTGGGCCCATTGCAGCAATGGCCACCCCTTTTGTACCGCCAACGACGGTGAACAATCCCTGAGGCGGCGTGTTGGCGGGTTGTACCACGCCATTGACACTGTAGGTCGTCCATTCGATGTTTAAGCCACTGAAACTGCTGGCGGTGAGGATGGTGTTTTCACCACTGCACACACCGTCGGTACCTTCTGCATTGGCCGTTACTTCCGGGCAGGGGGAACATACATTAGGCGGGCAAACCGTCACGCGGACAGTATCTGTTGCAAAGCAGGTATTGGCAAAAGGCAGGAAAGATGACCGCAACACGTAAAAGACATTATAACAAGAGGTCGTGGCTGCCGGTAGTTGTACGGTTGCAAATTTACCCGTACCGCTGTTGGCATTTACGCCGTCAATTAAAAAGTCCGGATCGGACACCAAGGCAGCCAATCCGCCAGGGAAGGTGGTACTCACTGCCGCCCATTGGAAATACTGACCCGTGGTTTGCGTGCGGCCCAAAGTGGTCGTAGTACCCCCACAGAGCGCCTGGTCGCTGCCCGCCTGGGGTAGCGCCAGTTCCACATCCGTTACGGTTATTTTATCCTCATAAATACAGCCATCGCTTAAGCGCAACGCCGTGAAGGTATATTCCACGGTAGCAATAGGCGATTGCCCGAAAGGCAATGACCCCGGATCAAATGATGGGCTATAGGCTTGCTGATTGTCTAAGTTAATGCCCGGAGACCACTGGAAGACATAACCTGCCGGGGCCGCACCGGATAAGCCGATGGGGGTCGGGTTGTCATCCTGACAGAAAGTAACATCCGGCAGTGCGGTCAGCGCAACATCGTGCGCCATTGGGGCAGGCACATTGACCATGGTTTCGCCCGCAGCACAGAAAGACGGATCACCCACCTGACGTACCCGAAGAAAGTAATCGCCCGCTACGGTTACTTCCGGATTGGGCAAAGAACTGGTAAAGCCGCCGGGGCCGGTCCAGGAATATTCTAACAAAGGGTTAGGGGTTGGCCCAAGGACAATACTATTGCCAGTACTGCCAGGACAAAGCGCCGCAATAGGGCCGCCGGGGAACGCCGGCATCGTGAGTCGGTTAATGTTTAACAGGTATTCCCGCTTACAACCGCCTGCATCGGTTACCACCAAACGGTATTGGCCATCCATACTTTGCGCCGCCGGGATACTGGCCGCGAAAGATGCAGCAGTGCCGCTCCCGCTGGCCGGGCTGATTTCCGAAGCGGTGGCAGGAGAAAATCCGTTGTACCACTGCCAGGAAATATTCCCCGATGCGCCCGTAATCGTGATGGGCAATGCCTCAGCAGTACCCGGGCAATAATAAACCGGGTCGGTAGGTCCGTTGATTTGTAAATCGAAGTTCCCCGCAATGGTGGCCGTAGCTACGTTACTAACCAAGGCATCACAGCAAAAACCGACTGTGGTACGGCGATACTGCACCGTGCCTGCCGCCGACTCCGGGTCGGGCTTGAGCACGGAAAGGTTGCCGCCCGGAATGTTCACCCAGGTGGCACCGCCATTCAGGCTCTTTTGCCATTGGTACTGAATAGCCGGCGAGGCAGGGGTAGGGTGCGCCGTCACCGGACCGAGGTCATATCTGATGTTCGGCAGGTTGTGCGAAGCCGAGGAGCCATTACCTGAGGTGTACGTCAATGGACTGCCAAGAATAGGGCCGTCATTCGGATTTTGGTAAATCAGCCCGCCCACGCAGAAGGTGTTATTACCGGGCGCAAAGTTGTTGATGGTATTGCCATTGGGCACAGGCTCGTGGAACACCGACAATGCCCAATTGGTTTTGGTTGTACCATTATAGACGGTTTTCTGTGTATTGGTCTCAAAATCCCGATAAGAAGGGGTGATAGGGTAATTGTCGTCCGCTCCGGAGTTTGATGATATTGATATAAGATATGCCTCGCAGTCGTCATTGACAAACATACCATTATAAGTATAGGAAAAACGAGAATTGAGTACCGTCCCGTACAGCACGCTGTTGCCCGAAGGTGGCAATACATAATACACCGAAGGTGATGCGTTATCCTGGATAACAGTATTCACCGCCCCTGCCGTGAGGGGATGATAAGAATCACCGTCATAGTCACCGCCGTGGGTGAGCAGGTGGATATTGCCTTTTTTGTCCACCGCCACCTCAGGGTCAGCAAGATTATCAGCCGCCTGCGAAGGGAACACGCTCACAAAATCGTATTGCGGGCTGAGGTCGTAAGGGATTTTGGCTAAATAGCCCAATGCCATATCATTACTATAATATTCCAGCTTGCTCAATGGCGACAACTCATGAAAAGCAAGGATATTGGGTGCTTTTTTGACAGTAGTAGCGGTAGCACCCGTGATATAAGTAGCCGCACCGATATAGACATTGCCTGCGGCATCAACATCAAGGCTGGGGACTAATTGGGTACCCCAACTAAAATTACTGTTCGACGGCGACCACAGCGGATGCACCCACGAAGAGTATAAATATTGCCCCGTCTTGCTGAACTTGGCTACGAAGTTCGCCTCGGTTGTACCCGTATAGCCAAAATCGGCATACTTCTGCACGGCATTGTCAGAGATAGGGAAATTGGGAGCAAACCTTGCATAACCCACTAACCATAAGTTGCCGTCTTTGTCTTCTTCTATTTCGCTAAAGACCGAGAAATTAGAAGAGGAAGTACCCGCCGCATCATTGAAAAATGTGGACATCTCCAATCCTGCCGCACCTCCCACATTGGTATTGAGGCAAAATAAAACGCCGGCATCATTAGTTCCCAACTTGGATGCCTGATAAGCACCCGTGGTAGTGGGAAAATCTGTGCTGCGTGAAGCTGAGCCAACATATACCTTACCGTTAGACACCACTAATTTGCGAAAAAAGTTTCCAACATCATTACCTCCCCCCCCTACATAACTACTGTATTTGAGGGTTGCCCCTGTGCTGTTGAGCCGGACGACGAAAATATCATTATTTCCATTATGGGAAGCGTCATAGGCAGTCGTGGTACCATTGACCGGAAAATTGGTGGAAGAGGTACTCCCTGCGACATAGACATCGCCTGCGGTATCAACCGAAACAGCATATGGTATGTCTGTACCTGAACCACCCAAAAAAGTACTCCATACCAAGGTAGTCCCGTCTTTTTCCATACAAGTGACAAAGGCATCGGTGATGCCCCCCCCAAAAGGTCTTCCAAGGGTATTTGGAAATGATGCACTTTGTGTCTGACCTACCAGGTAAATCCTACCGGTAGTAGGGTGGACATAAATATCCCAAACCTGTTGTGTACCTGCCATCAGGTAAGTACTCCATTTCAGAGCGATGGGGTCAATGACCAAGGGCAGGGAGGCATTGTAGTTGCCGAGTTTGAAGCCGATTTCACCCTGTTCGTTGAGGGTATATTCGGAGGCGACTTCCACTTGTTTGCCGTCCACCATTTGGTAGGTGTAGGGCTTGCCTTTTTGCAAAGTACCGAATGGCGTGGTGAATTCCAGTTCGCCCTGGGCGTTGATTTTCAAATCGGTCACGCCGTCCATTTTCAGGCGGACTACGGAGGGGTCGGCGTTTGGCTGCACGATGAAGTCGTACTTCATGGAGCCTTTGCCTTCCCGGCTTTCGTAGAAATGGGCGTTTACCCCGTCCCAGAGGTTGGTATAGTGCAGTCGGTTGTGCATGGGTACATCGCCAAAGGAACCGGCAGCAGTCATGTAATTGGTCGCTCCATGTTCAGATCTTGGTCTGCCGATGCCTTGGATGTCCACGCCCTCATTCGCCCCGACAAATTGCAGGGCATACGCCGTCTGCATCGAATCCTTTGCGGACGCAACGACCGAGCGGATTTCGTTTTGGGTAAAAAAGTAAGTGGCCTGCGCATCCGTGGCTTTAAAGAGCAGATTGCCCTCGGGGAATTGCCCGACGTTTTGCTCAAAGCGCAAAAAGGCATTGGCTTGGGCCAAGGCCGATTGCGCCTGGGGCACATCAACATCGGCCGCAGTACGGTGGGCAGCGTAGTCCTGAGCGGACCCCAAAACCGACCAAAACAGTACGAGACCTACAACGCCGAGCAATACCCGTCCGTTACGACGAATACCCAGGCAGGCATCAGCATAGGTTTTGGTAAGCTCAACACCAAGGTTGAACAATTGAGTGTGGTCATTTTTTTTCATAACATGAGACTGAGTGCGGGCCCGTAGCCAGCAGTGCGTATAAACAAATTCTAAAACCAGCGTGTCAACAGTGCTGCAGTATTGCTCGTATTTGGTCCGATCCTCCTCATTAGGCGTAGCCTATGTAAAGGACTGTTCAAACTCCGTATTTCGGTGCGTTAGGCCTTACCACTCTTCTTGTTTTCAAACCCAAAGTTGTAACCTTCGGAAGCGGCAAAGTCACCTTACGGCATTAACGACCTTCTACAGGAATGATCACAGCAAAAGGGCCAACCAAGTGAGTTTAAAGCGCGTTCGGGCTCCCAGTGCCCCCAAACGAGGCCTCTTTAATCGTTCATGCCCCAATCCTTGCTTTTATTCCTCAATAAAGCCCATTCAAGCTGCGTCGCTTGGTGATCCGGAAAATCAAAAGAAGGTTCAGCTCCGGAGGGTGACCCACCTTGCGCTCATCGCGTCGTATTGCTTAGCGCACGCTTCGTAGTTTTGGCGCGGCCGCAGGTGCAAGGGCTGTGACAAGGGAGCTGGGTGAAGACCAGCCCCTCCCCTCCCCCAGCGCGCTGCTCTCTTCGTTCGTATCCGTGTTTTGTCTTAACTTTCTCTCTTACCGCCATCCTGAGCACTCGGTTTGCCAGGGGTTTACACTCAACTATTCTTCCCGGTCCAGTCAAATCGACAACGAGAACAAAAACCAAAACCAATATGCACCTGCTCCAAGCAACAAGCGTCCAGGCCTCCCCTCCCAAGCTTTCTGGTCCAAGCCTTATCGCGTGGCCTAATTTACTTTGTTGGTGCCTCCTTTGGGCCTACGTAGCCTGCCTGCCGGGAGGGCTCGGTGCCCAGGCCGACTGGTCCGAAGAAGCGGCATTGTCCATCCACTACCGGGCGAGAGAACACTACATAGCAAAGGATTCGGCGCGGCTTGCGGCCCTAACGGATAGTGTCTGCACCCTCTCCGGCAGCAGTGCCATCCAGCAAGGAGCTTGTGAAGAATGCCGTGGCTTTAATCACCTGTTGTGGCAGCGCTACGCCGCTGCCAAGGAGACCTACGAGCGTTCCGCCGCCCACTTTGCCCGGGCGCAAATCATCCATCTCGAAGCCCAAGGTCTTAATAATGCAGGCTGGGCAGCACTCCGCACCAACGCATCAAAGGAGGCCATTGCCCTGTTCGACGCTGCCGAACAACTGCTTTCCACCGGTGGCCGGAGCCGTAAAGACAGTCTTTTGCTTTGCAACGTTTATGAACAAAAAATTTCCAGCCATGAGCAGCACTCGCAGTATACGCTGGTCTTTACCCACGGCTTCAAAATGCTAAATCTGGCCGAAAATCTCCGCGATACCTCAAAAATCCTCAGCGCACTGGAAACCCTAATGCTTACCTACCGTGCATTCGGTGAAATTGAAAACGGAGTGCCTTACACACAACAAATGTATAGCATCTACGAAAGCCCGGGTGAGTTTTATAACCCACTTAAAGCCATTGAATTACGATTGTTAACAGTTCGTAATGTGGAAGAAGCCAATCAATACCTGGCACAAGCCACCCAAATTACGTTTTCCGAGCCAGAGCACCCCACACTTCCCGATGTATGGTACAGTTACGCCCTAGCGATGTTAGGGCCTTGTAATCAACCTGAAACTGCCGCTCCTTACTTTCAAAAAGTATTGGACGCGAGTGCCGGGAAGTTTAAAGTCAACCGTTTCTCCATTATTTGGTCGCAAATTTACCTGGCCGAAATTGCCATTATTCAGAAGGATTATCCCGAGGCCATAAGCCGTGGCCAGGAGGCTTTCGCAGCAGCACAGCGGATGAATGATCCTTCGATGCTTTCCCAAATCCACCAGTACTTAAGCAATGCTTTTTTTGCCACCCAACAACTGGATAGTGCTTACGCGCACCTGGAAAAAGCATTCCTGTTGAAAACCTCCATGCAGCAGGCAAGCGACTCCAAAGAGTTTATGCGCACCCACCTGAACAATGCGTTTGCCAAGGAAAAAGAAATCCTCGAGCTCCAACAAGCCCAAAAACAGTTTGCCAGTCTTGCCCAGATAAAACGGCAGCGCACCTTGCTAACGGGTGCGGCCCTCGGGCTGCTTTTAGTAGGCGGACTGGCTTTTGTTTCCTACCGCAACTACCGCTTAAAACAATCCGCAGCCGATAAGCTTCAGGAAATCAATCAGCAACTGCTTGTGGAGCAAGAAAAATTACGCCGCAGTAACGACAAACTAATGCGCTTTACGGGAGTCGTATCCCACGATATTCTGAGCAACTTAAATTTATTACTTTCTACGGGCAGCGTCTTGGTAGGTTCATCTCCCAAAACCCCCAACCTCATCCAGTATTATGACATCAGCCGGGATATTCACCGGCAATTGAAAAATTACTGTCTGGGCCTGCTCACCGAGGCCCGGCGGACGCCCGCCCAACGTAAAGTGCCACTGACGGACCCCACCCCCATCGCCCAAAAAGTATTGGATCGCCTGGGCCCGGCCCTGCGCGACGCCAACTTTCAAGTATCCCTCCAGCCCCTCAGCCCCTGCCCTTTACCCCCTGCCATCATCGAGCAGGTATTCCAAAACCTCATCTCCAACGCCTGCCGCTACGCTGGCCACCAGCCCGCACCAACCCTGCGCATTGCCGAAGAAAAGGACCCCCTCAATCACCCTTGCTGGGTGGTGGAGGACAATGGCCCCGGCATATCCCCAGCATTAGAAGACACTATTTTTAGCGCCGAGCGCCAAGACCATAGCCAAGGGCAGCACCTGGGTCTCCATCTGCTGCGCACCACACTATACGAGTACGGCGCAAGCATCCACCACGTAGCTCCCCCCGAAGGTGGCACTCGGTTCATCGTAACCTTTTTAGAAAACACACCACTTCAGCAACCCACCCCAGCCTTCAGTAATGCCAATTGAGGAACAACACCACCCTGCACTAGTTGAATTTTAGGCTGCCACCCACCAGCCATCTCCTATCCATTTCCCATTCACTCAACTGTCTCTACTATGAAAAAGAAAATCGAAGACGCCACTATTCTGGTGGTGGAAGACGACCACCGCTTTGTAAATTTGCTCACCCTGCTGCTCAACCAAATGTCTTTCCATAAGCTGCACTACGCAGTTACTTACGAAGAGGCGCTGCGGGCAATCGAGGACGAAGAGGACATCGATCTTTTACTGATTGACATCCACCTCGGGCCAGGGAGGAATGGCATTATGCTGGCCGAAGAACTCCGCCGGCGGCACATTCAAACCCCCATTATTTATCTCACTTCCAACCATACGGAGGAGTATTACGCGTACGCACGCCACACCCGCCCGGCGGGATTTCTGAGCAAGGAATTATCCCGCGTAAAGGTTTACCAAGCCATCGATATTGCCCTTATGCCCACCTTCGATCCCGATAAAAACCGGGACGGCGAAAACGCTGCACACCCCACCGCCCAGCAGCACAGCCTATATTTCAAAGTAGGCGATGTCTTTAAAACCATCCCGCTCAACCAAGTGGCCTATTTTTACGCCGACCAAAAGATGAGCATTGCCAAAGTGGGCAGCCGCAGTTACCCCACCAGCACCCAGTTAAAAACCTTAGAAGGCGAGTTACCTGAACTAGGCTTTTTGCGCATTCATAAGTCCTACCTCATCAACACCCAGCTCATCGAAACGATCAACCTGGGAGAATCCTCCATCACCATCAACGGAGAAACCCTTCCCATCGGGAATACCTACCGCAAGGAGTTCTTAGCCGCCCTGAAAATGCTGAAATAAAAGTGCTTCTGCATTTAATATGGCGCGGCCGCAGGTGCAAGGTAAGTCACTTTGAAGCGCAGGGTAAGGTAAGGCGCAAAAGACGTTTACTGGTCCCATACTTTGCTTTTGTCCCTAGGGATGCACCTGCGGCCGCGCACAAAGTCAGGAGATGCTACCCCGGCTACTACAACTCTTTGGTGTATAATTTCATTTCTACATTCAAATGGTTCGGTACTTACCTCCTACCCGTGCCCAGCAACAGCGCTAGTGCCTGATGGGGGCTCGGTAGTATTAACTCGGCTGACTCCTTGATCCTTACCGGGCGGACTGAAGACTTACGCCGCCATGCCCGCCGCAAAAAAAAACGCACCCCGGGAGAGAGGTGCGTTAAAAGCCAGATCCGCTTTACGGCGCAGAGCGAAATCACTCTACAACGACCAGATCAATTTCCTCGAAAGTAATGTTTCGGTCCCGAATAACCAAGGTATCAGTAGCCATAAATACGTTTTCCCCTACCGTATAGGCATAATTTAAATGCAGGGTATTGTGGGTAGTTCCGCCCCATAATTCAGGGCTTTCGGAAGCGGGAATAAAGGTGCCAGTGCCGGAAACTGCGTACTGCGTGCCCGGTGCTGGAGAAATAGTAATTTGATTGCCACTGATATTGAGTTGCATCCCAAATCCGGTCCCCACTTCATTGGCTACTCCGTTGGTTACCACGGTATTGCGTCCGCGGGTACTTAAAGTCCAAATGGTATTTTGCGTAAGGAAATTGGCCCGGTAGCGCGTCGTACCAATTGTTTGTCCTTGGGCATTGGTTTGGATTACCCGGCCGCGCTGTAAATAATTGCCGTGAAACTGATTAACGAATTTAATGCCAAAAAGGGTGAAATCTTTGGGTGAGGCATCTACGGCCCAGTCACTGGCTACGCGGGGGTCGGGGTTGGGGAGGTTGGAACGGCCGATGAGAATTGAATCCGCGCTGGTTTCTACGAGGCGCAAGGGTAATACGTACTGGCCCGTCCAGGCTAAAGGATCGTCCAGGAAAGCATCTTCGAGTTGGAATTCGAAAAGCGCGTTGTATTCCCCGGCGGGAATAATGGCCTGCCCCGGGACCGCCGGGCTTACCTGCCGGATGTAGGCATTTGGCAGGAGGTACAGCGAATCTCCCGCGACATTTTTCAAGCCTTGGGCGAGTTCAGGAGCAAAATCAACACCTACCGTCCATTCCTGGTCATTCGTGTAGAGTCCGCCGATGCTGACGCCAACGTTGAATTTCAATTCATTATCCAATGAATTATCGATGCGGTCGCTCCCTAAAACCAGGGTACGCAGCGGGGATTGCAGGGGGAAATAGACCGCCGTATAATCAAAATCATCAAAAGTGATTTCCTGGTTTTCACAGCCAGTGTACAGCAGGGAAGCCAACAGCAAAAAGAGGGGTGCTTTATTAATTACTTTCATAGTAGAAGCGATTCTGAAGAGGCTTACCAGCCGCGGTTTTGTTGAATATCGTACTTGAGAACCTCGTCAAGTGGAATTGGTCCATAAATCATATAATCCTGATAAGGACGATTTTCAATATTTCTGACGTCAAACTGGAAAGTATTAGCGTCGATGAAAACCCCTTGAATGGGCTGCGTGATGGCGGGTAAATCATTCCAGCGGCGAAGATCCCAGAAGCGATGTCCCTCGAAGCAGAGTTCTAGTTTTCGCTCATTGCGAATTAAAGTTCGCATCGCCTCTTTTCCGCTCCGGCTGATGAGGTAAGCATCGGGTTGGCTGATGCCGGCCCGGCCTCGGAGGGCGGAAATGACCTGGCGGGCGGTAAAGCCGTAGCCATTGGGATCGCCGTCGGGGCCCCAGGCTTCGTTAGCGGCCTCGGCGTAATTGAGCAGTACTTCGGTGAAGCGGAGGTGGGTATAATGATGAAGGGTAGCAACCTGCCTACCGGCTTCGAGGTTTACGGTTTCGTCCATAAACTTCCGCAGGTAATATCCCGTGCGGGTAGAATTATCCAGAGCATTAATGCCGTCTATTTCGTTGTTTACGCTGGTGCCGATGGTTCTGCCCTTGAAGAAACTGCCGTTACTGATGAGGTAGGCATAAAAGCGTGCATCCCGGCCAATGTAAGGCAGAAAATCATCGTATCCACTGTTTGGATTATCGATGGGAAATCCGTTATCCATGGGGAAGGACGCTGCCAGGTTATGGCTGGGGTTGGTTCTGCCGAGTCCAAACAAAGAGGGTGGGAAATTTTGCTGTTCCCAGTTAGAGCGGTTGCTGTTATTGGCAAAAACCTGGCTATTGTTCCAGATGATGTCTTCGTTGAGGCTATTTTGGTAGTAGGTAATGCCATTGGGAGTGACGACATCCAGGCCACCACTTCCGGCGAGGAAAGCCCCTGCGATGGCTGCCGCATTTTCCCAATTGACGCCACTACCGGCCTGGTAAGCGGGGCTGGCACCGTAGAGGGCAGCCCGGGCTTTCAGGGCGTGGCCCGCACTTCCGGTAAAGCGGTTGCGCCACCGGGCCCCCATCGCCCGATCATAGGTCAGCACGCTGTATTCTTGCCCGTTGAACGCTACACTGGGGGAGGGAAATGGATCCGTTTTATCAAAGCTTACGTAATCAAGGTTAAATCCACCGTTCACGATTTCAAACCGGATAACTTGGTTTGTTCCGCCTTCGAGTTGTATACCTTCGACGGTAAATTCCTGCCACGTTTGCCATCCTCCGGTATTTCCCGCCTGAATGATGGCCACTTCCTCCAGGGAGGCGGAATTGTCCCCGATCAGGATACGCAGCTGCCCGGGTGCTCCACTGTTCGAGGCCATTCGTGCGGTGATGTTGTAGCGGCCGGCGAAGATGCGCTCTTGGGTATAATTGAGCCATTCGCCGTCGTTGGTCCAGCCAACGTTAAAACCACTTTCGCCGGTAACCCTTTCAATATCGACCCCATCGCTGCGGTACTGTCCGCCAATATTATTTTCGGGGTCGGCGTCGTTATACCCGACGCCTTGTCCGCCTTCGTCATAGTCTTCGGCTTCGACCCGGCCATTGAGGAAATTGCCACCGTTGGGGTCTGCATTGGCGTAGGAGGCGGCAATGTTTTGGATGGCCACATCACAATCGGACATAATTTGCGCCAGGCACTCTTGGTAGGTATTTCTGGGGAGAAAAAGGTTGTCATCAATGGTCAAGGGCTCGAGTACAATGGGGAAGCCTAATAGCTGGCCGTCGGTGGTTACGCCAGCGTGATGTTGCAGGAGTAACATTTGGTAGTAAGCGCGTAAGCCGTGGGCTTCCCCAACGAGCCGTTGCCGGAAGAGTTGGTCCAGGCTAGGATCCTGGGTAGACCAGCGTACCTCGTCCGCGATTTCCAGAAAGCGATTTACGTACTGAATGTTTTTGTACGCATAATCCCACTTAGCGAGTGGGTCGTTGGCCGCTTGCCAGCCTCCGGTGGCGATGGCAACGATGTTGGAGGTGATCAGGTTTCCCGTTGCTTCATCGCTGGCAATAGCCAGGTCAAGATTGCCGAAGATGTCATTGGGAAGCTCCTGATAAGCTTTGAGCAAAATCCCTTCCGCTAGCGAGGGGTTAGCAATGATGTCTTCCCGCGTAAGGGCATTGTCTTCCTCTGGAGCCAGAAATTCCTGGCAGGAGAACAAGACCCCACCCAGCAGGAACAATGCAAAGTATGTTGTTAGATTTTTCATTTTTTGTTCTTTGTCTCCCGGAGGCGGAGCGTTTGATTTCCCCGCCTCCGGGAAGGAGTGGTTAGAACGAGGCGATAATTCCCGCGGCATAGGTTCGCGTCTGGGGTGCGGTACCTATGTTCAGTTCCCTTTCTTCCAGCGCATCAGCGATGGTGAATAGATTGGCCGCCCGCAGGTAAATGGTCGCCGTCTGCATACCGTTGAAAAGTTGGGGAAGGCTATAACTCAGTTGCACCCGCCGAAGATTGAAAAAGCCGTTATCGTACAGCCACTGGGTAGAGTTGCGGAAGTTGTTGGGGTTATTGCGTGAAGACAGCCGAGGGTAGGTGGCCGTAGCAGCCGTTTCTGGCGTCCAGCGATCCAGCACTTCGGTGGAATATTTGCGGTCACCAAATACCCAGTAATAAGGGTTGTTGAAGTAACGATCACCGCCCGTTTGTCCCAACCCTTGTACGAAGAGGGTAAAGCCTCCGTATCCCAAACGCAGGTTCAATCCATACTGGAAGCGCGCGCTGGCATTGCCGATGATTTCCTGATCGTCCTGATTAATGATGCCGTCGTTGTTCAGGTCCCGGTACTTGATGTCACCGGGTTGTACTTCGCCGAAGGTTTGCACGGCGTGGTTGTCAATATCTTCCTGGTTGGCAAAAAAGCCTTCGGAGACGTAGCCAAAAATGGCGTCAGTGGGCTGGCCTTGCCGGCGGCGGTAATCAGGCAGTCCGTCCGATTCGTTCACAATCAAAGCTTTGGGCGTAGCATAAACGAGGTTGACCCCCAGGCTGTACGTGAACTTCCCAACCTTATTCTCCCAGTTAGCGCCCAGTTCCAGGCCACTATCCAGGTAACTTTCAAAGTTCTCCAGAGGAGTAAAGTCATCACCTCCCAAGAGGCCTGGGTAGGTCTGGGTCAGGCGGGTAATCTGGTCACTTGATTGAGACCGGAAATAGTTGGTTTCCAGCCACAGGGACTTGCCCAGTTTGGCCTCAAAACCGATGTTCAGCTCCTTGCGCTTAATCCAGCCCAGGCCTTCGTTTCCGGAGGTCAGGTTGAGGATATTGTTAAAAAATACGCCGTCGTTGTAGAAAAAGTTCCCTCCTTGCGTGAACGAGGTCCGGTACAGGTAAAAATCCTCCACGCCCTGGTCGGTATTGATGATGCCCCAGCTAGCGTTTAATTTCAGGTAGTCAAATACTTTACTCTCCGCGAGGAACTTTTCTTCCGATAACACCCAGGATGCGCCGAGGCTAGGAGAAAATGCCCAGCGGTTTTCTTCGATGAAGCGGGGTGAGCCAGCGTAGGTGCCCACGGCCTCGAAGATGTACTTATCGGCTATCGCATAGTTGGCGCGCAGACCAAAATGGAGGTTCTTCTGAAACTGAAGTTCATCTCTGGTGCTGAATTCATCGCGGTAGGCCAGCGCCGTCAGTTTCAGGCGGTTGGGGCCTCCATTGAGTCGGTGTTCGTAATCAATCACTCCGTAGGTTCCGAGGCGACGGGAGAAGCCGATATCGTTGTTGTTAATAATTTGGTCATCACTGCGCACATCATTGCCCAAGCGCTGGTAATTAGTGACGGGATTCCCCAAAGAATCGGTCCCTTGGAAGGACTGGTACACGGCGTAATCATTCGTCTGGTTTACCACAAACGAATTAATGAAGTCAAAAGAAAGATAAGCCTTGGCCGTCAGGCCGGGTGTAATTCCCGAAAGATCAAAGTCGAGGCCAGAGTTGATCTGAACCACCCGGTCGGTAGTTTCGCGAAAACCATTCAGGACCAACTCTCCGTAGACATTCTGGTCAGGAAACTCGTTGGTACCGCCGAGCACAAAATTCCCGTTCACTAGGGTGGCTGAAGGCAACAGGTTTTCCCCAATTTGGTCAGCGGGAATGAGTAAGGGGAATGCGTCTGGACGGACGGTACTGGCCAGGCTCCAGAAGTCTCCTCCGCTGTAGCGCGGATTGCGATCAAACTGGATTACGGCAACACCATCCAAGCCAAAACTAAGCCAGTCGTTCAACTTGTAATCTACATTTCCACGGACGTTAAATCGGTTGGATTTTTCGTTTATTCCTTCGCCGATGTTCAGGAAACTGCCAATGCGGTTCCAGCCGAGATTAAGGTAGTAACGCGCATTATTGTTTCCTCCGGAAGCTTCCATAATGATTTTATGGAAGGGGTTCATATCACTCAAAAAGGTGCTGTTGAAGTAATCCTGGTCTGGATTGAGTACCGGGTTGGTGCCTGCGCGGGTTGCATCGATCTGGGCCTGGGTATAGCGGGGGGCTTCTCCGTCGTTGGCCAGGGCCTCGTTAAAAAGGGACATGTAATCCGCTGAGCCCAGGTAATCCGGGAAGCTGATGGCACTTAGAAAGCCCGTCTCTGCTGTGATGTTCATCCGGCGCTCAAAGGGCTGGCCACGCTTGGTTGTAACGTAGATCAATCCTCGTTCGGCTTGGGAACCGTAAAGCGCCCGCGCGGTAATTCCCCGCAAGACGGAGATTTGGTCAATTTCCTGAAGATTAAGCGAACTGGCGGGGCGGGGAATACCGTCGACAATGACCACGCCCTCTCCGAGGCCCCGAATATTTCCTCCACCGAATAGACCAGGGACGCGGGCAGTCAGGATACCATTAAAATTTTGTTCGTTGTCGTAGGCCAAAATGTCCTCAATGTTCAGCGTTGTAACTCCACCCACGATGTGCCGTTTTTTAAAACTACCAAAGGGGAGTTTAACTTTATCTTCCTCACTGAGCTGAAAAGGGAGTCTTTCCAGCGAAATGACTGGGCTGGCGGCTACGTCGGATACCTGGATTTGTTGGCTCGCAAATCCACTGGAGGCAACGCGTAAAATATCCGTAGGCTTGGCTTTGATCGTAAAGTTACCGGAATCATCAGTAGTGACCACAATGGAACCTTCTGCGGTGGAAACAGAAGCCCCGGCTACTGGCTCGGCATTAATGGATAATACGCGAGCGGTAACGGTCGTGAGGTTTTTCTGGGCAAAAGTCAGGCTGGGTAGCAACAATAATGCTACTGCTAACTTAAGCCATTTAATATTGAAAAGCATGAAATTAAGTTTGATCAGGTGAGTAGCGGTTACCAGCCCGGGTTTTGTCCAAATTCGAGATAAAGTTGCGTCTGCGAGCGAGGGATGGGCATCCAGTAATGCCTGGGATTTTCAAAAACGCGCTCGGCCACTACCTGACGGGTAAAGGAGGTCCAGTTGCGATCAAAGACCAGGTCGACGTAAGGCTTGTATTCTGGCAGATGAGCCACGTTCCAACGGCGAATGTCACTAAACCACTGGCCTTCAAAGCATAGTTCTACCCAGCGTTCATTTCGAATCAGTTCTCGGAAGCTCTCGTATCCGGTCGCCGCCGCAGTAACGGGGGGCATTCCAGCTCGGGCCCGAACGATGTTTACCGCATCAACGGCCGTGAGATTTGCTCCTTCAGCTCTGCCCGTGGCTCCACTTGCCTCATTTACGGCTTCGGCGTAAATCAAATAGATTTCCGCTAAGCGCAAGTGAGGGGTTACGTAGCGGTATTCGCTCCAGGCCTGGTCGCGGTTGTTGACCCCCACGGGCCAGAATTTATGGCAGACGTAGGGGGTAATGATGGAGGAGTTGTCATCCATTCCCCCCGTAAAAAATTCGAGGGTGGTAATTGGGAGGATGCCCGCTACATCCCGGTCCACATAAATTGCATTGCGGAAGCGAGGGTCGCGGTCGTCCCACCGGCGCGCATTGTCTTGGTCGTATTCCGTGCGGTAAATACTGCCGTCACGCATTTCAAAACGATCAACGTAGAGTTGATTTACCGTTTCGCAAATGTTGTTCCCACCCAAGCGGCCGGGAGTCATCAGGCGGCCATGCTTATTGAGGTGTTCCCCTTCCCCCTTCTCCGGTCTTACCTTTTGAAAAATGGTTTCTTTAGACCAAGGGATAAGACCGTCATTGCGGGCAAACATGAGGTTGTACTCATTAAACGGCGTTAAACTGTACACCCCACGGTTCGCGATTTGGATCACTTCCCAAGCAGCTTCGGCCGCCCTTTCCATGTACTGCTGGTCAAAGTCGGTCGGCCCATTGGAAAAGCGGTTCATCAGTGGGCTCCCCGCGTACAAAAGGGTCTTTGCCTTAAAGCCCAAGGCTGCCCCCCGGGTAATACGCCCGGCGTTACCCCCGCCGAATTGGGCACCGACGGCAGTTTGGTTCCAATCTTCAGGTAATAAGTCAGCGGCCATGTCTAAATCGGCCACAATGCGCTCGGCCATCTCGTGCCACGTTAAACGGGGCAACTGGAGATCATCGGCGGGAAGCAAGTACTGGTCTACGTAGGGCATGCCTCCGTAGTAACGGCCTAATTCAAAATGAAACCAGCCACGGAAAAAGTGGGCCTGCCCGGCAATCAGGTCCTTTTCTTCCTGCGTGGCGTCCGTCAATTGGTCCAGGCGGGCTAAGGCCAGGTTCGCAATGCGAATGCCTCGCCAAGAATCTACCCAAATGCCACTATCATTATTCCCAATTTTGTTTTTTTCCGTACTCCAGAAATTGGATTGAAGAATGGGGGTATTACCCCCACCTATCCACCCTTCGTAACCGCCCAGCCGGGCCCGGTCTCCGGAACTCCACCCTTGCGCCGCAATTATTTCCCCGCCAATATTCATACTGGTGGTCAACGCGTGGCTGTTGTAATCAATGATCAAGCTGTACATGGGCTCGATAAAGCCTTGGAAGTTTTCAAAGGTGCCAAAAACATCCTCTTCCGAGACGACCTGGCCAGAGGTGCGGTCAAGATAATCTTTGCAGGAATGCAGCAATAAAAAGACCCCCAAAATACAGCTGGTCAGTAGAATTTTACTTTTCATCATTTGCCGTTTAAAAGGTTATGTTAATGCCCGTATTGACCCGACGCATCAGCGGATAATCCCGATTAGTGAGACGGGGCACGTCACGATCCTCCAGGATATTGGACCACATGTACAGGTTGTTCCCGGAAAGGAAAATACGCGTCGCGGAAACACCTAGCCGATCCAGAAAAGCTGGGCTCAGGGTGTACCCCAGCTCTACGTTCTGCAGCTTTAAATAAGACTTATCGTCTACCCAACGCTCCCCCGATCCAGAGCCATTCGAGTTAAACCTTAAGTGAGGAAGGGTAGCTTCGGCCTCGCTAATACCGCGCTCCGGAGACCAGGTATCGGTCTCGTGGATGCCGTAAATCAGTGGGTTATTACCAAAAAATTCAAAGTAGTTGAGGTTGTAGTTGACGTTAAAGGCACCATAGAATTGCACTTGAGCGGAAAAACCTTTCCACGTGGCACCAAGTACCAGCCCGTAAGTGTACTGCGGCCGTGAAGGATAGCCGAAAGGAACCACGTCGTTCTGGTCAATAAACCCATCGGCGTTATAGTCAATCAGCCTCCGGTCTCCGGGCAGGCGCTGCACATTGTCCCGGCCCATTACTCCGGTGTACAGCTCATCCCAGCTGGTGACAATACCTGGTTGGTTGAGGAAGCTACGGGTCTGCCCAATCTGATAACCGGCCAATTGCTGGTAAGCAGGAGTCAATTCCGGGTCTTCCCGGAACAGTACTTCGTCCCGTGCATACCCGATGTTGGCAGAAATTTGGTAACCAATACCTTTCAGGCTGGCTTTACTATACTTGAGTTGCATCTCGTAGCCTTGGCTTCGGACGCGCCCCAAGTTGACTCCCACGGGCTCCGCACCAAATACAATGGGTACATTGCGATCGCTGGCTTCGAGAAAAATATTCGTTCGGTCTTCACGGAATACATCCGCGATGAATTGGAGGTTAGAGTTAAACAAACCAACTTCCACCCCGAAATTTTGCTTAACCGCTTCTTCCCACTGAATGATGGGGTTCGGGATGATGCCCTCGTACCGCCAGGGGTAAGGACTGGGGACAAGAAAAGGAGAGCCAAATTGCCAATTGATATTGGTAATGTCAAAACCACCCAAGTACAACTCCCGGGCAATTACGTCGCGCCCCCCATCATCACCAACTAGGCCGTAAGAATAACGGAACTTTAGTTTGTTGACTACCTTGGTCAACGGTTGGAAGAATTTCTCCTGAGAAACCACCCAACCCGCAGCTACCGAGGGGAAAAAGCCAAACCGGAAATCGCGGGCAAATTTGTCCGAACCGTTGTAAGCTCCGTTTGCCTCAAACAAGTAACGGTTGTCGTAGGCGTAAGTGATCCGGCTGACCCAGTCTTCCCGGTAACTCGTAAATTCGGAGCCAAGAGTGTTCTCCTGCCGATTCACCAAGCCCAGGGCCGAAATATCGTGAGCCCCAAAAGATCCCGCCCAGTTCAACGAGAATTGGTAAAACAAGGAACGGCTCAGGCGATTCTTAGCCGCATCGTTGATCTGCTCAGGGAAAACGATAAACGGTTCCTCCACGTACTCATACCCCGTATTGCTCTCCGCCGGAATAACCAAATTTTCGTAGTCCGCGACGATTTCCCGGAGCTGATCTTCGGTAACGTTTACATTAAACCGGGGGTCATTAATAAACTGGGGAGAAATATATTTTCGAATGGGCTCCGAATCCGTAATGCGCCGTCCCCGGTTCCGGAAAAGGTTGTCAAAAGCAACGCGGGCCCCAAATTTCAAACCTGGAACTAACGCATCCAGTTTTTGCTCCAGGATAAAGTCGGTATTGACTTCTACCCGATCCTCGCGATCCACTCCCCCAAAGTTGATTAAAAAGACCGAGTTGTCAAAACGATCAAACTCTTCCAAAATAGAATAAGTGCCATCCTCAAACTGTAGAGGTGCCGTAGGGGGCAGTCCATAAACACCGCTCCAGAACTCAAATTTATTGCCGTCAGGACGTTGCTGCTGCCCATAATACCCCGCCAGGTTTACTTTAAATGTAGTAGAAGGGGTAATGGTAAAGTCTAGGTTGGAGCGGAAATTAAAACGATCGTACTGAAAACTAGGATCGTAGCCCTGGCCCAAGTCTTCCGTTCTCAGTATATCCCCCTCCCGCAGGTAGGCAAGAGAACCGTAGTAGCGGACAAAATCTGTACCACCCGTTACGTCAAGATTATACTTTTGGTTGTGGGCGAAATCATTCGTCATTTCATCGTACCAATCGACATCCGGAAAGATGTTCGGAAAACGCTGGCTTTCGTAAAGCCCGATGATGGGTTCCGGGGTATAAAAGCTCCAACTCGATGGATTAATTGCAACCTCATGCAACACCGCCTGGTTTTGCAGGCGCAGAGCCTGAGGAGAACCCAATGCACGGTGAATACGGGAAATGGAGCTAAAGGACTGCGTGGTTTCGAACGACAGTACCGATTTTCCTTTGGCCCCCCGTTTGGTGGTGATGAGGATAACGCCATTGGCCCCCTTCACCCCAAATACCGCAGTTGCGGAGGCATCTTTCAGGACGGACATCGATTCCACCTGCTTGGGGTCGATGTCGGCCATGCTTCGTTCTACGCCGTCTACCAGAATAAGCGGCCCACCGTTGCCGTTCCAGCTGGAAAGGCCCCGGATCAGGATCTGGGTTCCACTGTCGTCACCTTCGTCGCTAAATCCCCCACCGCCAGGGATGCCAGAACCTTGCAAGGTAACCACCCCCGGCAACAATCCCGTCAGGGCATTTCGCAGGTCAGAGCCCCCTGTCTTTTGCTGCAACTCCTCCCCGTCGGTCTGCACAATGGAGCCTACAACGCTTTCGGCCTTTTGCTCACCGTAGCCCACTACCACCACTTCGGTTAATAGCTCAGCTTCTTCCACTAAGAGAACATCCATTCGGCCCGATAGGGGAACCGCTTGGTCTAAAGTCCGGTGTCCCGTGTAAGAGAACCGGAGGGTGTCACCTGCCTGGGCTGTTAGGGTGAAGTTGCCGGCAAAATCAGTTACCGTACCAGTGCCCGTACGCTTCAGCAGAACGGTAACGCCAATGAGGCCACCCCCTTCACTCTCGGAGCTTACCTGACCTTCCACGGTAATCTGGCCACAAGCAATGCCCACACTCAGGAATAGCAGACAACAAGTCAGCAATTGTTTCATAAACTAGTGATTTTGTATTTTAAAAACAGCTATCCAGCAATACGGCCTCTTTCAACAACCAAGGGGCAAATCCCAGGCCCAAGACAGGTAAGCGATCCTTCAGGAAGACCTTGCCAAACCTGGGCCACCGGGAAGTCCGACTACGGAAATGTGAGATGATCTGTTGTGAATTGCATGGATCGATTTAAGAAAACGTAAGCTTAGGTGTCAAGTCTTCCAAGGATAGAACCAACAGCCCGAAACTGAAGATGTCCTCCCTGGTTACTGTGCAAATCTGCTGTAAGGAACTACCAGTTTTTGGCTCTTTTGTCCCGATTCGTTGCTCGTTTGTGCCAAATCGGTACCAAGCACAGCGCATTTTGATCGTCATCCCTATCGCTGGGGGGCAAAGATTGTCTCAGCCAAAGCTAGTAGCGCTATTCCGTGGATTTGGGGTGCTTACCCGCCTCAGCGTGTGACTTATACCGTGAGCGTCACCCCATTCCGATCAATCGTGGCCCTTGACTTACCGATCAGCGCAACTAATGGGGGCGGATGAAACTCTGGTTTAGCCAAGTTTCCTTCCGCCCCGTTAAGTAGTAGCCTCTTAGTGTCGGTTTCAAACCCTCTGGGCGCCAAGTTTTGCGGTTAAGCCGCCCGGCATTGGCCCACCGGGGCATCACTTTTTCTTCCCTTCCATTTCTTGGCCAGTCTTGGGCGCGGCCGTGTAGCCCCCCTTTTGCTGCTGAAGGCGAAAAATGGCCGCACCGTGGGAAGGGATGCGCTCCGTTAATACGCCCTCGATCGTTCCACGGTCTTGGCGGGCCCATAGGTCGCGGGCCAGATGTTGCCCACGGATACCTTCCATTTCTAGGTTAAGGCTAATTTCCCGCTCTTGCTCGTCCAAGTTGAACAAGGCCACGTAGCGATCCCCCGTTTCTGGGTCACTGGCCACCCAAATCGCCTGTTCTTTATGCTTTATGAGCTGACGGTTATCACTGGAATGTTGGTTGACCGCCAAGATTTCAGGGTTTTGCAATAGTGCAATGGCTTCCTTTGGGGAGGATAGTAAATCGCCTCCCATCATCAAGGGGGAGCGGGCAATAGACCACAGGGTCATCATTGTTTTTTGCTCAGCCTCCGTGAAATTCGTGTTCCGCTCCGGCCCGTGCGGTCGATCGTCCAAACTAAGCCGTCCCAGTGTCAACATATCGCCGTCTGGCCACGTGCCCTGCCCGATGAAGGGGGACCAGGCGTTAAAGAGCTCAAAATTGTGCTCTAATTTATCCCAGTCGTCCCAAAAGTCCGCCGAGATTCTCCAAAGGTTAGCGTTCTCCATCAAGTGCTTAGCCCTGGAAAGCGGGGCCTCCCCACAACTCAAACTTAGGACCATGGGCCGACCGCACTGGTCAATGGCCTTACGGATCATTTCGATCTCCCCCGCGTGGTAAGGAGGGTACATCATATCATCAGCCTTGATGTAGTCTACCCCCCATTCTGCATAGAGCTCAAAAAGGCTATTGTAATAAGCCTGGCTACCGGGCTTTGACGCATCTACTCCCCACATGTGGTTCATCCAGTTGCATGTGTCAAAGGGCTCCGCTATATCGGCCGCAGTATAAGTCGTTCCTTTAATGGGCAGTTGCTGAAAGGCTGCGTAGCGCGGGACGCCCCGCATGATGTGGAGACCAAATTTCAGGCCTTTACTGTGGATATAATCCCCAATTGCCTTGAATCCAACACCATTGGCAGCCGATGGAAAGCGGTCTGGGTGGGGCATCAAGCGCCCGTAGGCATCCATATGAATGTATTCCGGGTGCAGCGGGAGACCTGGCGCTTCGTACCGGATATTGGGGTGCCCCTTACGACGGGGAGTATCCCAGTTCCCGGGCTCAGGGTGCCACCATACGTAGTCCATCACAACGTATTCCCACCCGAATTCTTTCAGGTGTTCCGCCATGAAGTCCGCATGCGCCAAGAATTCTTCCTCATTAATGCGGCAGTCATAGGCATCGAAACTGTTCCAACCCATCGGAGGCGTAGGGGCATAACTCGTGAAGTCTGCTTTCGCCCCCTGAGGGATTTCATTGCTCAACTTGTTAGCATCCGTAGTATGCGCACACCCACACAGCAAATAAGTTAGGAGCAGTATGGCCCCTATTGTTTTGATGATATTCATTAACTACATATTTATTCAAAAATTAATACTCGCCTCCTGGCAGGCGGAAGACCAAACTGCTGCCTGGTGGGAATTTGATCGCTGACCACCAGAGACAAGCACTTAAAAGGCCGTTTCCGCATCGCGCTCCATTGCGAAAAGAGAGACCCCCTCAATGGGTACGTGCTCGGTGCCCAGGATGCTGTCCATCCGCGCTGCTACGCCAGGGTAATCCATAATGAGATTTTGCGTTTCGCCGAGGTCTTTGCTGAGGTCATACAGTTCCTGGGTGATGGGCTGCTCGGGGTCCCGCACATTGAGCTTTACGTATTTCCAGTCGCCTTCCCGGAGGGCTTGCTTCCCTCCTTGTTCGTAAAACTCCCAGTACAGCCAACGGTGTTTGCGTTGTTCATCTGCCTTTCCGGTTAGGGTGGGCAGAAACGAAATACCATCCACTCCAGCCGGTACTTCCGTCCCGGCCAGTTCACAGAACGTGGGTAAGAAGTCCCAAGACGCGCAAGGCATATCACTGGTGGAACCAGCTGCCACTTTTCCCGGGTACTTGACAATCATGGGAACCCGGATGCCTCCTTCGTAAAGATCACGCTTACTCCCCCGTAAAGGACCGTTGCTATCAAAAAAGTCTACCCGATGCCCCCCTTCTTGGTGGGGCCCGTTATCGCTGACGAATACCACCATCGTGTTTTCCGTTAGCCCGAGTTCCGCCAGTCTTTGTTCCACTAAGCCCACGGTCTGGTCGAGGAGCGTAATCATGGTGGCGAAGCCTTTTTCGGGGTTGGGCCAATCGTGCTCTCCGTAGGTGCCGTAATCCGCTACCAACTTGCCGTCCATCTGTACCATCGGTACCTCCTGCCCGTCCCCCAATACGTAACCCGCTTCGTTGTTCGTGTGCGGCATATTTAATGCCAGGTAGAGGAAAAAGGGCTTGTCTTTATTGTCTTCGATAAAGCCCAGCGCCTGTTTTTCAAACTCTCCCAGTACGTAGGTCCCTTTCTCGCGGGCCACGCCCGTTCCCTCGGGGAGCCCTTGCGGGTGTTGCTTGCTAAAGTCATAACCGTCGTCATTAACGTTACCCGCCAGCGCTACTTTCTCCGCATTCTCGTAGAGAAATTCCGGGTAGAAATTATGAGCGTGCCACATATTGATGTAACCGTAAGCATGGTCGAAACCATTGCGCGCCGGGTCGTCTGGTGCCGGCGGGTGCCCCACCCCCCATTTACCCACTACGGCGGAAGTGTAGCCCGCCTTACCGAGCGCTTCGGCAATCGTTACTTCTTCATCCTTAAGCAATTGCGGCGCGGGCTGGTTGCCCCGCACCGAAACGTGACCCGGATGTTTTCCCGTCAGCAAACTGGCCCGGGATGGCGCACAGACGGTACTGCCCGCATAGTGCTGCGTAAACCGCATCCCCCCTTGGGCCAATCGGTCAATGTGGTGCGTTTGCAAAATCTGCTGCCCGAAGCAACCCAAGTCTCCGTAACCAAGGTCGTCCACTACGATCAGTACGATGTTGGGAGGCTGCGCACCGGCCGCCTGTTTCCCTTGGGAGGAAAAGGAACTACCTTCCCCGCATCCCACAAACAGCATACAGAGGAAGGCAATTCGAAAAAAATTAAAGTCGATCATAATTTTTTATTGCAGAAATATGTCTCCATCGCGTGGAGCTACCGTAAAGGTTTTCGCCGTGCTGCCGGTAGCAACGCTTCGCCGCGGCTCCGGAAATTGGACGCTCACTGGCTCATTTTCGTAAGGGTTATACACCACCGTGCCATGGCTGAACTCCCGGCTAAAAGCACCATCCTCCCGATCTACCCGGGGGCCAGTCGGCAGCCCCAGGTCAGCATCCCAGAAGTCATACCAGTCGTGTAAGTGATCCGGCGTTTTTAATGGGTTAGGGTCTCCGAAAAGGACGTAGCCATCAGAGTGGGTCAGGCCCAACGTAGTGGTCGCACGCATTCTGCTCAGGTCATCACGGTCTCCCCAAACTTCCAGGCAGTTGTAGGTGGGCTTGCGCAAATGCTCCTCAAACCAAAGCAAAGCCTGCCGGGTGCGCTCCCAGTTTCGGCCATTGCTCTTGCTGATGCTGGTATCATCAACGGGGTTTAACTCCATGAAGGATCCGTTGATATAGTCCTTGTATTTTTCCCCGTCCTCAATATCATCGTGGATATTGACAATGATGATGCCGTCTTCTCCGATGTGCTCTCGCACGGATTTTACCACCTCCAGGTCACCACTCCAATCCAGCATCACCCCATCGTAAATGCCGCTTTCCAGGGCTACCCGGGCTTGCTCCCCTACGTTTTTGATGAAGTCAGGGTGCATGTAATCCAAGAGGTAAAAAGGCACCCAGCCTCCCAGCCAGCCTTTCTTGATCTCACCATCTTCCCGCAGCCAAAAGGGGCTGTCCTCTGGCAAAAAGCTGCTCGGCGCATCCCGCCACCGGATCTCGAAGAGAATTTTCATGTTGGGGTTTAGGGCCAAAAGCTTGGCCCGGTTTTTCTTAGCCTTCTCCAGGCTCGCGGGATCAAAAGTTCTGGCCAGGCCAGCGTATTCCCCCGCCCACTCCAGGCCGATCACCAAGTCTACTTTTTCGCCCAGCTGGCTCAGGGGTTCCTCCCATAACAAGTCGTGCTTCGCCGCTAAGGCCAGGCGTTCTTCAAGCGTCCGCTGCGGATATTTCTCCGGCATGTCGATGCCGTACCAGGCTTGAAACACGCTAGGAAAATCACGTAAAGGAGCTTCTTCGGCCTGTACCGCACTGGCCCCAGGCGCCATTTCAGCGGGTCCACTACTTGAACAGGTCGTGAAGAGGGAAAGCAACAAGCCTAGCCAAGAAAAAAATTTGAGGTTTCTATGCATGATCATCTGAGTTGCTCAAACATAGCTGGGGCAGGCGTCCCGGATTTAGCGATTTTACCCGTCGGTTTAGCTAATTCGTTCACGCGCCCTCATTTTCGTTCCCAGGGCATTCGCGCCATACGATTGGGGCGGTACCGGGGAATTATTTGCCCGGTTTTTTCCGCCAGCGCAATTTTAGCCTGGTAGTCTTCGGCCCGCTCCCCAGGGTTCCAGTACCAAGGGTGGTCTTGGTGGACGGTATCCAGGTATTGGCTTAGTTCGGCCGCCACCGCCGGGTAAACGCCAGCCAAATCAAAAGCACACGCTTGGTCTTCTTCCGGCAGGTACACCTCCAGCGCCGCCGCAGGGTGGGCCCGCCACCCAAACCACGCGCCTTTGCGCACCGACTGCTCGTTGTTCTTGTAGAAATAAAAAGGACGCTCCTCCGGAAAAGTCCCCGCCCCCCCACCGAGCAAGGGCTGCAAGGCCACTCCATCCAAATCAGCGGGCACTTCCCCACCTGCCAACCGGACGAAAGTGGGGTACAAATCCACCAGCCAAACCGGCGTACTCACCACCCGGCTTTCTAACTGCCCGGGCATACTGACGAAGAAGGGCACCCGCATGCCGCCCTCGCGAACCGAAAACTTACCACCCAGAAACGGCCCCTTATTCAGCAACCAGGGGTCATCCGGCCAATACTGCTCCCCCGCCACATCCTGCTTCGGGTTGTGCATCGAGTACCCGTTGTCACTGGCAAATACAATCACCGTATTATCGTAAGTCCCCGTTGCTTTGAGTTGCGCTATGAGACGCCCAACGCTCTCGTCCAGGCGCTGCACCATCGCCCCCCATTCCCGCGAATTAATGTCCATCTCTTCCCGCGTACTAAATGCCCTTAGGTCGTCAACAATCGACGGGCCGTGGGGTAAATTGGTCGTAAAAAACAGGAAAAAGGGCCGGTCCTTATTCTCTTCAATGAACGCCGCCGCCTTTTGGTCCATCAAATCCGGTGCGTAGGTCGCGCCCGGGCGTTCGAGGTATTCCAGCTTTCCACTGGCGTTGTACATCTCCGCAAACGAAGCCTTGTTTTCCGTACCCTTTTTCGCGTAGAGGGTCTCCAGGGGGAAAGCATCGTTTCCGCGCAAAGGCAAGGTTTCTTCGTTTTCAAATAATTCCAACGGGAAATAAGAATGCGCCTCGTAGTGACTTAAGTAACCAAAGTGGTAATCGAAACCCTGCCGCAGCGGTTCCCCGGTGCTGCCCCGGTAGCCAACGCCCCATTTGCCCACCACCCCGGTGCGGTAGCCGGCTTGCTGTAATTTTTCGGCAAAGGTGTTACTTCCCGCCGGCAGGGGTTCAAAGCCCCGCGCGCTGGAATTGATCCGGATGGGGCCCCGCCCCACGTGTTTGCCCGTAAGCAGGCAACCCCGGGAGGGCGCACACTCCGGCGCAGCGGTGTAGGCCTGCGTGAAGCGCGTCGATCGCCGTACCAAGGCATCCAGGTGGGGCGTCGCGTAATTGCGCTGGCCGTAGGCGCTCAAGTCCCGAAAGCTCAAATCATCGGAAAAAATGAAGAGTATATTGGGTTGGGGCACCGAAATGTCGCGAGCAACAACGGAGGGCGCGGCCGCAGGTGCAGTGCAAGTTGTAAGCAAGGAAAGTAATATCGCCCCCCAGCAAAAGGGTAAGGCCAAGTAAGTTGATTTCATCCTGATTTTTTTTGTTGACCAATAACCCTACCGCCTACCCGCTTCGCTGCTGGCTTGTACCGATCCGGCCGCCGTCGGGCGAAAGCAGGACGGCAAGGCGTATTCCCCTACCAGACTCCCCGTAATGGGGCGGAGTACAGGGGCCTTATCCTCGATCCATTCCCCCGCTTCCAGGAATTGTACCTCGCTGTCTTCTATGTCCAGGGTGCTGTGGGCCAGGTCTCCCCCTTCCGGCATGGGACCGTAGAGCCGCTTCACCCGGATCGCGGACTGCGTAATCGCACCCGCCAGGTACTGGCCCGGCGACCTGAAGTTGATCAGGCTGGCATTAGGATTGTCTACCCGCATGTGCCGCAGGCGTAAAGTCACGGTCCCCTTTCCCTTTTGCCCGCCACCGATGACGGCATTGCCCGCCGAATGCCGACCGGAGTTGCCCTTCACCAGGATATTCAACATCGTGGCGCTGGCCCCATCGCTGTAGCCCCCCCACCCCAGCTGAATGGGGACAGCATTCTCTACCATATTAAAGGTACAGTTGGCCACCACCATTTCCGGAGCGTACACCTTCACGTTGTCATCACCAGTTTCAAAGTAACAATCCTCAATGAGGCTCCCTTGGCCAGCGGAAACACCGTCGCTGTGGTTTTGCGAGCCGCCACGCGTGTCAATGAAGTTCACCCCCGTAACCTCCGCTGGCTGCCGAAAAGCCCGAATACAAAAGGCCTTCGGGTCCACAATCGATAAGTTGCGCACCACCAGTCGCCCGCCAAAGGCCTGGATGGCCGAATAGTTATACACATCATTTATTCGCCCCGTGCCATTGTTGTCCTCCCAGTCCCGGATCGAAGTACCGTAGATAATGGACGTCCGACGATCCCGGCCAATGATCCGTACAGCCGCCTGCGTATGAAAAGCCGCATTGACCGTAACGCAGGAATCAATGATGATGGAGCGCACTTCGGGCGGCACGTTCCAGATGAAGTACCCAGCCCCTTCGCCAGTGTTCTTACTTCGGTTGGGGTTGTTCTTACCCGGAAAACAGAGAAAACCACTTGCCGTGATCGTGAGGGTCGCCAGCCCACTATCCCATTCCGTCTCCCCCGAATAATGACGCTGAAATTCGTCAACGCTTTCCGCCCGGAGGCCTTCGGCGACCATCAAAAACAACAGCATAATAACTGGAAGTCGTGGAACTCTGGGTAACAACATAACGGTGGCTTCATGGATAAACACGTTCCCGAAGACCAGGCCAAGGCCAGCGCCGGAAAAGTTAGCTGGGCCGCCATTTCGAGCGGGCGGACACCATTTTCTCATTTCTTTAACACCGCTAACTTCGCCCATTGCCAGCGAGCCAGCAACGAAAAACCTCCTTTGGCATAAAATCGCCAAAGGAATACCGATAAAGGAAAAAAGCCACTGCCCAGCTTCCTTCACCGGAGGAGCTTCCCATAGGACTCATGCCCACGAAAACCCAATGATTCAAAGGGTGCAACGCCGGGAAGCCTGCTGATCACGGGTACCCAGGCACAATACTCGCCCTCCGCAACAAGAACAGTAAGCCTTCCCCGACCTGCCGAAGCCACAATCGTTTTTACACGGGTCTAAAACAAATTCGCTAAAATCCTGAACGCATTTCACGGCACCATCGCCCAGTATAGTAATAGATTGTGAGGCGATTTTAGTGTTGCACATTTATCAGCCGATCTATAAGCAAATCATGCAAAAATCCATTATTGGTCTTCTCTGTCTTTTCCTTCTGGTGGCCCCTGTGGAGGGGCAATCCCTGCTAACCTATGACTGGCCGACCGCCGAGGGAGAGGCACTGCTATCGGATAAATACGCCATCACCGTAAGTCAGGGTGGAGCAACCCTGGTCTCCCAGGTCATCATGTCAGAGTCCAAGGACATTGAGATCCCCAATTTTGCCGAGGAATTCAAAGGTGGCCGGACCATGAACTGGACGATGTTTGCCGCCAACTTCAGCCAGCCCGTCACCGTCTCGGTTACCAAGTTGTTCGGTAGCGGCGCACCGGAGGTGGAAGTTGTTCCTTCTCCTTTTGGCATTGTGCCTACGCTGAGCACCGATGGCCGTACGGCTACCTTTACCCTGGAAGCGGCGGACTACGTGGCGGTCAACTTCAAATCCAGCGACAACCGCCATACCTCCGACGGGGTCGTGAAGCACATGCTGATGGTCTTCGCCGAGCCACCCGAAGCCAACGCTCCTAACCCCGGCGACCCCGGCGTTGTGGTGTACTCCGACGACAGCGACCCCGCCGTCTTGAACCAAGCCCAGACCCTGTACTTCCCGCCCGGCTACCACGACACCCGTACCTCCTACCCCAACGGCGGGAACCTGGCCTCTTTTGCCAACCGGGACAACAAAAACATCTACTTCGCCCCCGGTGCCTACGTCCACGGCCGAATGTATATGCAGCAAGGGCAAGTCCGCAACTTACGCATCTTCGGCCGGGGGGTATTGACCGGGCGGGATTACAAGTGGTCAAAAAACCTGGGCAACAACGGCGGCGTCCTCGGAGTCGATTCTTTTGACCCCATCGAAGCCCACGTCGGCATCAACGGCAGCAACAATACCGCAGAGGGCATCATCGTCTGCGACGGAGCCTTCCACGGCGTCAATATGGGCAACGGCAACGCCCGCTACGAACGCGTAAAAACCTGGGCCTGGCACCCCAACAACGACGGCTTCCGCCCCTGGGGTGAAAACAACCGGGTCAACCATTGCTTTTTGCACGTCTGCGACGACGTCTTTTACAACAAAGGGCTGCTGGTAACGGAAACCGTCATCTGGCAGGGCTTCAACGGGGCGATCATCACGTACGGCTGGGACGGAGCGTACAACACAGAAAACTCCGTATTGCGCAACAACTACATCATTTACCCCCAGTGGCGCGGCCGTGGAAACAACAACGGCTTAGTTGCCTCTCAGCTCGATTACGACATGCGGGGAACCAACATCATCATTTCCGGCCTCCACGTAGACGGTAATGTACCCGCCATCATGAACCTGCACACCAACAGTGGGAAGGCCGATAACAATGACTTTCAACTTCCGCCCGGGGGAAGCCTGGGCTTCATCGATGGACTGATCCTCCGGGACGTCACCATTACGGGCGAGCAGGTGAGTTTCAGTGGCAATGGTTTTAACCAAACCCCGTTCGCTTCCCAGAGCGACCTGCGGGGAGCGGTGCTGACCAACGGACAAATCTTCCGCGTGCAAAACGTCACTTTCTGCAACGTAAGCGTAGCGGGGGAAACCATTGACGAAGACAACGTGGATGAATTCGTTGACCGGGACCCCGCCACCGCCGACGCCATCCGCTTTTGTGCCACCAACCCCACCACCTCTGTTCCCCTCCAGTACGCTGGTTTTCAGGTTTCGCCAACGCCAACCTGGGGTACCGTCCATTACTCCGGTTTGCCGGGGGGAGAACGGCTGACGCTGACTTTGTTTTCGGCCACGGGGCAGCGCATTGGCAACCCGGTCTTCGACGCGCCCAGTAGCGGCACCTTCGACCTGGGCCACCTTCCGGCGGGCGTTTATTTCCTCCGCCTGAGCGGGCAGTCCGGGAGCCTTACCCGGCGGGTGTTGCGCCTTTAAGCCGCATTCCCTTTGCGAATCCTCCTATCTACCAACTCGCGCTTTCTCGACATGCACTACCTCCCATTGCTCTTTTGTTTGCTCCTTTGCACCTGCGTCCGCGCCCAAACCGGAACGCCCGCAATGCCCCGCCCGGAGCATCCCAAGCCCCAGTTTGAACGGGCCAAATGGCTCAATTTGAACGGCGCCTGGGATTTCCGGATCGACTACAGCAATACGGGCGAGGAACGAAATTTCGTCGGGGACGCCGCAGCCTACGATCGCCGCATTACGGTCCCCTTCCCGCCCGAGAGCCGGCTTTCCGGGGTAGAGCATCTGGACTTTATGGACGCCGTTTGGTACCGCCGGCAGTTTTCTGTACCAGCTGGCTGGCGGCAAGACCGCGTTATCCTCCATTTCGGGGCCGTGGACTACCTGGCCAAAGTTTGGGTTAATGGCCAGCATATCGGCAACCATTACGGCGGTAGTGCATCGTTTGAATTGGACGTAACGGACCAGCTCCGGGATGGGGTCAACGACCTGGTCGTGAAAGCGGAAGACGATGTTCGCAGCCGCGTTCAGCCCGCTGGCAAGCAAAGCCTGAATTTCGGCAACACGGGGTGCTGCAAATACACCCGCACGACGGGCATCTGGCAGACCGTCTGGCTGGAGGCACGACCTGCGTCTTACCTGGAAAGCGCCCGCGTTGTCCCAGACCTGGATAACGAGCGCTTTACCGTGCGCCCGGTCTTCCGGCAACTCCCCGCTGGTTTTCGTTTTCAGACCACCGTCTTCGACGCCGCCGGCCGGGAAGTGCTGCGGCAAACGGACCAGGCAAACAGCCACCTCGTCCAGCAACTGCCCCTCGTGCAGCCCCGTACCTGGTCTCCTGCAGATCCCTACCTCTACGACCTGCGCTTTGCCTTGCTTGACCCCAGCGGCCGGGTCGTCGACGAAGTAAAAAGTTACGCAGGCATGCGCAAAATCCACCAGGTGGGGAATAGGATCTTCCTCAATAACGAACCCATCTTTTTGCGCTTTGTACTGGACCAAGGCTATTATCCCGATGGCGTCTGGACCGCCCCGAGCGACGCCGCCCTGAAAAAAGACATCGAACTGGCCCTTTCGGTGGGCTTCAACGGTGCCCGCCTGCACGAAAAAGTCTTTGAGGAGCGCTTCCACTACTGGGCCGATAAACTGGGCTACCTCACCTGGGCGGAGTTTCCTGACTGGGGCATCGACCGCAGTTACAACGCCCCCGAAGCCCTGCTGAATGTGCAACGGGAATGGCGAGAAACCATCCAACGCGATTGGAACCACCCCAGCATCATCGCCTGGACCCCGCTCAACGAAGTGCACAGTCCTAAGCAAGGTCTGGAAAATTATGACCGCGCCGTGCGGGAAATCTATGACCTCACCCGGGCCTTAGACCCAACGCGGCCCATCAATACCACCAGTGGTTTCCTGCACATCAAGACCGACATTTGGACCGTCCACGACTACTCCCAGAACGCCAAGACCTTCCGGGAAAACTACGCACAGCTGCCCGACTCGGCCTACTACGTCAATTGGGACTGGTACAACCAAGGGGATACGCTGGCGGGCTACCAGACCAAATATGACGGTACCCTACCCTACGTGATGGACGAGTACGGCGGCACCTTCTGGCTCCCGGAATACGCATCTTCCGCCATCCGGGGTGGTGGGCGTGCGAAGTGGGGCTACGGTAAAACCGCCAGTGCCGTAGAAGACAAGATTGCCGAACTGACCAAAGTGCTGACCGACCACCCCTTGATTGCGGGCTTTACCTACACCCAGCTGACGGATGTTCACCAAGAGGTCAACGGCATTTTCACCTTCGACCGAAAGCCAAAATTCAATCCCCAACGCTTACGGGCCATCTTTGGTGCGCCCGCTGCGTACGAAGGCCCGCGATGAATACGCCTTCCATAACCACTTCCTTTTCTGCCCCCTTTTCGCTATGATTGATCCAGACTTCCTTCGCACACCGCCGTTAATTGCCTTGCTTCTCCTGCTATTTGCAGGCTGTGCTTCTTCCCCTGCGGAGCGCAGTGCAACGCAAACAAGTAACAGCTTTACCTACCAAAACCCCATTCGGCAGGGGATCAACCCCCAGGGACTACGGGATTGCCAGGTCTTCTGGGACGGTGGATACTGGTACCTAACCGGTACCTCCTACCCCCATTGGAGCCGGCAGGAAAGTGGCCCGGAAAGCTACAATAAAGGCGTGGTGCTGTACCGTTCTACGGACTTACTCACCTGGGAAGACCGGGGCTACGTGGTCAAAGCGGGAGGGGCAGACAAGTGGTACCACCGGCGCTTCTGGGCTCCGGAGATTCACAGGATTGGTGGTAAATACTACGCCCTGTTCAACGCACGCAACGACAGCCTGGGCTACGCGAGTCAGTTTACGGGCTACGCAGTGGCGGACCAGGTCGAAGGACCCTACACGGTAGTGACCGAAGACCAGCCGCTGACCAACGGCAACGACCTCACCTTTTTTGAAGACGACGACGGAAAAGTCTGGGCTTTCTGGAACCGGGGACGGGAGTTTGGCATCGGCTTTGCCGAAATTGACCTGGCTACCGCTACCTTAAAAACGGAACCGACCACGGCAATTCAACCTGCAGCGGTAGACTTTGCCTACGACGCAAGTGGCCAGCCGGTGCTGGAGCCCAATTACGACGGCACCAGCATGAAACCCAAGGTGGCCAAGTACCACGATTGGGACGCTATCGGGATCGAGGGAGCTTACGTAATCAAGGAGAAGGATACTTACTACCTTTTCTATTCCAGCTGGACGCGGGGCTACGAAATCGGCTACGCCAGTGCCCCCGCAATCACCGGCCCCTGGACGAAGGCGGAGAACAATCCCTTTTACGGAGCGCAAAGTGAAGCCGCGACGGCTAAGAACGGCTTTGCGTACACGGGCGACGCGGATTCTCCCTTCAACCAGGTGGGCCACAACGAAATCTTCCTTGGCCCCGACGGTCGTTACTGGCTTTCCTGCCACGGCATTCTGAAAGCGGAGGGAGAAGAAGCCCCGCTATTGGTCATAGACCCGCTCACCATCCAGGACGGCAAGGTCACGGCGCAAGGCCCTACCTATACCCCGCAAACCGTCAAGTGGTAGTCACTACTCCATCACTTATAATTCTAGTTTCTTATGCTCAGTCATTCTTCCGTCGGTTTTATCGTTCTTCTGGCGATCGTGTTGAGTGCTCCGCTGTTGCCGGCACAGGAGCCTGCACCGCCCAACTTCCTTTTCATTGCGGTGGACGACCTTAATGCCTACAATTCCGTCCTCGGCGACCACCCCAATAATTTCCTGCGCATGGTCTACAAAGACCCCGCAGTACGCCAAAAGGTCGTGGAACGACTGACGCCCAACCTCAAGCGTTTTGCTGGCCGGGCCCTGACCTTCCGCAACGCCTATACGCCCTATCCCTTGTGCGGACCGTCGCGTACGGCACTGCTGACGGGGGTACCGCCTCACGTATCCGGCTATTACGACCACCGCAAGCATTTTCGGCACTCCGCATCGTTGGCCCAGACGACGACCCTACCCGAGTACCTCAAGGAGCAGGGGTACTACACGGCTGGCCTGGGCAAAATCTTCCACAAGGGGCACAGCCACCTGGACCGGGAGGTTTTTTCCGACTGGCCCGACCGCCTGTTCTCCTGGAGTGACTGGGTAGAAGTTCACGCGGGGACCGGAGCGACCAAAGCCGCCAACGTACGCGAGAAGCAAAAGATCTCCAAGTTCTGGGAACCCCAGGGCCGCTCCGAATTTCACTACTCCCGTTTTGGGGTCACGGAGTTGCCCCGGGAATTATCGAATGATTACGTCAATGCCGACTTTACCGGCAAATTGCTGATCGAGGGCAAGGCCTCCATCGTCGATATGCACGGCAAAAAACGGACTTTACAATTGCCAGCGGAGCAGCCCTTCTTCCTCGCCTGCGGCTTTTTTGCGCCCCATCTGCCCTGGGTGGCCAACCAGAAATACTTCGATCTTTTCCCCGAAAGTGAGATGGATATTGACCGGGAATTACTCGAATGGGTGCTCGAAGACCTCAAGGACCTCCCCAACTGGAGTAGGAACCGCACTGGCCCTGACAATATTTTCCGCGAAATGCTCGCCTACGGCATCGAGCAGGTGGGGCCCGACGGCGACCTGGCTGCGTGGCGGGAATTTTTTCGCTCCTACCTGGCTACCATCGCCTATTCCGACGAAAACATCGGGCATTTGCTCGACTTGGCGGCGCAAAGTCCCCGAGCCAACAATACCATCATCATCCTCTGGAGTGACCATGGCTACCACATCGGCGATAAAGCGCGCGAAGGCAAGATCACCCTCTGGGACGCGGCCAACCACTGCAACCTGATGATCTTCGACCCAAGCCGCAAAGGAGCCTCCTCTGGCCAAGCTACGGAGATCTTAGCCAGCCTCCAGGACCTCTACCCCACCGTCGTTTCCCTGGCTGGATTGCCCCGCCCCGACCACGTTCACGGCGATGATCTCACTCCCCTCCTCGAAAATCCTGCTCTACAGTGGGAGCGCCCTATACTCAACACTTTCTTAGAAGGTAACCACGCCGTACGGACCGACCGCTACCGCTACATCCGCTACCGCGACGGTGGCGAGGAACTCTACGACTTGCAAGAAGACCCCCTGGAAGAAAGCAACCTGGCGGGCCAAGCAAAAGTAACGGAATTACAGGCCACTCTGGCCCGGCAGCTCGATGAATTACTCACCCGCAAATCTTCCCGTAAGTAATGCTCCCTCTCCTTTGCCGAATGCTTCCTTTGTTTGTTCTCTGCACTTGGGCTACAGCGGCCTTGTCCGCCCAGGTCCAGATCGAGGGTGAACGCAAAAAATGGCACGTCATCACCCTGGAGCAGACCGGCCCTAAAACGTCGGAAAACCACCAGCATAATCCCTTTTTGCACTACCGGATGGACGTCACCTTCCGCCACGACTCCGTAACCTACGTAGTCCCTGGATATTTTGCCGCCGACGGCGATGCGGCCAATACCGGTGCCAGTGCCGGAGACCGCTGGAGGGTGCATTTTGTGCCCGACCGCATTGGCCGTTGGACCTACGAGGTCAGCTTTCGCCGGGGCAACAACGTAGCGGTAGCCGACCACCCGCGGGCCGGCGACCCAATGCCCCCTTTCGACGGGAAGCGGGGGAGTTTTGAGGTCGCGGCCAACGACAAAGCCCCTGATCACTTCCGCTCCCGGGGGCGCCTCCTCTTTCACGGGCGTAAATACCCCGTCTGGGCCGAAACCGGGGAGTACTTCTACAAAGTCGGTACGGACGCACCGGAAAACTTGCTGTCCTACGCCGACTTTGACGGAACCTTTCACGACGATGGCCATAAAGACCAATTGGTAAAAAGCTGGGCTCCGCACCTCCCCGACTGGCGGCCCGGGGACCCCACCTGGAAAGACGGCAAGGGGAAAGCCTTGATCGGAGCGATCAATTACCTCGCCGAAAAGGGGCTCAATGTATTCAGCTTTCTGACCCTCAACATCGCTGGCGACGACCGCAACGTGTTCCCCTACCTGAGGTACGATGACTACGAGCGCATGGACGTGAGTAAGCTCGCCCAGTGGGAAATCATCTTCCAGCACGGCGAAAGCAGGGGGATGTTTTTGCACTTCAAGACCGCTGAGATGGAAAATCAGGGCCTGCTGGATGGCGGAGACCTGGGGCCACAGCGTAAACTCTACTACCGTGAGTTGATTGCCCGCTTCGGCCACCACCTGGCGCTGAACTGGAACATGGGGGAAGAAAACGGCCGCTGGGTTGAGAACCACCCCACCCCGTGGCAGACCACTACCCAGCGACTGGCCATGGCCCGCTTTTTTTACGAAAACGACCCCTACCGCCACCACGTCGTCATTCACAACGGACAGGAGTTTTACGATCTGCTGGGCCCCGAGAGCAAATACAGCGGCTTATCCTTGCAGACCCACCACGCGGATTTTCGCCTCGTGTATCCCAACATCCGCAGCTGGCACCAATTAGCCGCCGAGGAAAAGGTCGGCTGGGCCATCGCCATCGACGAACCCGGCGATGCCCAGCACAGCCTCGTCCCCGATGCTGACGTGAACGGTAAGCACGCCAATGCCCACAATCTGGCCCGCCAGAATGCGCTGTGGGGCAACTTGCTGGCCGGTGGCTGGGGAGCGGAATGGTACTTCGGCTACCAGCACGATCACTCCGACCTCACGTGCGAGGACTTTCGCAGCCGCGACAAATTCTGGGACCAGTGCCGATACCAACTTGCGTTTCTGGCGGACAACCGCCCGCCGCTGCCCGCCATGCTGCCCAATAATGAATTGACCAGCAGCGAGCAGGATTGGGTACTGGCCCAGCCGGGCAAGGCTTACCTCATCCTCCTGAAAATGGGCGAAAAACCCGCCAATACCCTAAAGGTGCCAGCGGGCCGCTACGCCGTTTCCCTCTTCAACCCACGCACGGGGCAGTATGCGATTCGGGCGCGGACGCAGGATGCAGTGAACGGTGCAATAGCCGTGCCCGTCCCACCCGCAGAAGTAGAAATGGACTGGGTAGTTTGGGTAGTACGGCAGTGAATTGGTCTTACCCCGCTCTTTTATCTCCTCCTTTGCACCTGCGTCCGCGCCCAATTTCAAGCACTTTATCCATGCAAAAGCTACTCCTCTTATTTGCACTTCCGCTGCTCCTTTTCAGCTGTAACAAGAACAGCGCAAAGCTGTCCACCACCTCCGAAAGCGGTTTCGTCGACCTATTTAATGGAAAAGATCTGGACAACTGGAACCTGAAAATCCGCAACGGAGACGCCGCAGAAGCCAAGCGCATTTTCGCCGTCAGCGACGGTATGGTGCACGTATTCAAGGACCACCCCGACAGCCTGAACCTGACCCAAAACAAGGGCGCGCTGCACGGGCTGATGTATACCAAAAAAGCCTACGATCGCTACATTTTTCGCTTCGAATATAAATGGGGCAAAAAGATTTTCAATAATTTCGACCAATTCCAGTACGACGCTGGCTGTTATTACCACGTTTACGACGATAAAATCTGGCCCTTCGGCATCGAATACCAGGTCCGGTATAACCACTTGACCGAAGAAAACCATACCGGAGATTACTGGGCTTCCAATACCTTGTTTCAATGGACGAAGGGTGCTGACGATAAATTTGCTCTGCCCCAAAACGGCGGCCAGCCCACCGCCAAGCGCCAGGGCGAACACCGCGCCGCCAACGCCAAATACCACGCTTTGGATGGCGGTTGGAACACCTGCGAAGTGATTGTGATGGACAGCACCTATTCCATCCACAAACTCAATGGCCAACTGGTCAATTACGCCACCGAGCTCAGCCTCGGCAAAGGCATCATCGGCTTACAATGTGAGACGGCGGAGATCTATTACCGCAATATTCAAATCAAGGAGTTTAAGGAATTTGTGCCGGCTTCGGCTTTTGTTCCAGGATTGTCGAAAAGGTAAAAAGAGGCATTTATAAAATATACTTCGGGTACTGCGTTAGGCAAATAACTCTGGATTTCCGTATTACCAATCCGCAAGAAACAACCCCCGTCAATTTCGTCCCAGTCTATAGCGAAATCGTTCCAAACTTAAACCTGCTGGTTGCACCGGCTCCATTACCCCATATATTGGAGCGATTCCCCGCAGCACACTGGGGGGGGTAGAGCCCCATACCTGTAATACCACCGCAGGACATTAAAGCAGTAGGCTTTGGACATACTCCTCACGGCCTTGGCTACGTGCTCGCCCAGTAAGGGGATAACGATCGAATACCTCAGCAATTCCGGCTACACTTTCGGTGAGCCCAAAAAACAAACCAATACTTTTTTTTACAGTAGGAAATGAGCTAATCAAAATTTTGCAACTCCTTATTATGCGCTGCGTCATAAACATCTGACTTAAGGCAAGACCTGCTCCCGTACCTACGCAAAATCATACATCATGCAATTGTTATCTATCTTCCAGCGCGCAGTATTGCTCAGCGCTATTGTTCTCTTTGCCCTCGGGCAAGCCACTGCCGCATCCGGTAAGTGCTCCAGCGACTCCAACTTCAAATACACCTACAGCAATGGTGTAGCGACTTTCTACCAGAGTGTGGACATTGGCACAAAGTTTCTAGTACCTAGTTGCTGGAAAAAAATTCAACTCCAGAAGGACGTAACGATCACGGGTTCGTTCCTGATCCCCAATTCGAATACCCATTCCGAGTTCATCGTCGCTGGCCATTCGACCACGACCCAGTGGTCAAAGAACGAATGGGCTAAAATCACTACCGAGATTAAGGGGAAAGGTGGCGTATGTTATGCCCAGCGCGAAGATTATGCGACTGATGCAGCCTTCCAGAACGCCCTAAAAGAATGTCGCAGAGAGTCCGCCATCCGCTACGAAGGCACAGGCACCCTGAAGGTGAACCGAATCAAGTCCAGAAATCCCCGTAAATTCCATATCTGGGCGGCCAAAAAGGTGATCGTTGATTATTGCGACCTGATCAGTACTGGGTTGACTACTGATGGAGTACACGGACAAACCAACAGCAAATCTGAGGTACGCAATAGTCGCATTGCCGTCGACGACGATGCGCTCTACGTCCAGGAAGTTTCCTTGGTAAAGAACTGCACTATTTACCACCGCAAAAATGGTTCCCCCTTTCAGGTGGGTTGGGGATCTGACTTCCCTAACGGACAGTTCTGTAAAATTGTGGACACCAAAGTGATTGCGGACTATAACGGCACCGATTACAATTCTGGGGTCGTCAGTTGGCAGCGGAAGGATGCCTGCGAGTTCCGCAAGATGAAGCTGGAATTTGTCAATTTTGCTTATCAGGTTCCTGCTGGTAAAACGAAAATTCCAAACTTTTTTCAGTTCGGCGGCAATTACAACAATTGTAACGTGGGGAACATCAGCCGGGTACAAAACGCTACAATTGAAGTCGTGGGGCTCAACATAGCTAACAAATGCAGCGAAAAAGCTTGGGTTTTCAATCTGAACAGTAACAGCAGTAACAAACCCGTCGTAAGGCTGACCAACTGCAACTCAAATCTAGGCCTTTCATACGTTTCCAACAATGCCTGCTTGAACGGACAGGTTAATTCTTGTGGTAGTTCCCGTCCAAGCTGGGAGGAAGAACGGGAGGTAACAACTGCCGCCGACCTGGAAAGTACGCCCCTCAGCATTTACCCCAATCCCGGCAATGGGCACCTCAACATAGCGGGAGGAAAGGATATCCCCCTCCGCATCGAAGTATATAACCTCACCGGTCAGCGGGTTTTAATGGCTGCCAATACCCGCGCCGTAGACCTGACGAACCTGGCTTCCGGCGTGTACATTATCCGCATTGACGAGCAAGCTCCCCTGCGCTACCTCAAACAATAACGGGCGAAAACCCTGAAAAGACGCAGCGGTTTACCCCTACGGCGAAGCGAGACAGGATCTTGCTTCGCCGTAGGGTTTACAATTTCCTTCGCCCGAGGCTCCACCTTGCTATCCCGGACCCCCAACCGCTTGCTGCAATGGCTTCGGGAAGCAGTTACTGATTCAACCCCACCTGCGCTGCCAACGCCAAGGCTTCCTTAGCGAAAAGGTGATCGGGGTCGGCGTTGCGGTAAGTATCGAGGGCCTTTTGGAGGGGTTCGCGCGCCGCTTCGGTTTCCCCTTTGGCCACCAGGGTCTTGGCCAGTTCCAGGAAGTACAGTGGGTGGGTATAGCCCTTGTCCGTTTTGGTCCGGATCAGCTCGATGGCCCGATCGTAGCGGCCCGCGCGGCGATTAACCATGGCGTAGGTGCTCGTTTCGGCCACGTCTACTTTGGCGGCTAGTTCTTTGTCTATGCGGTCGGCAGCGGCAGCGTATTCCTTATCTGCTACCAGCAGGAAAATTTCCCGACTTTTGGCGTAGGCCGGGCCGGTGGCCGCCAAGAGGGCTTCGCAGGAACGCAGCTTTTCGATGGCTTCGGGGATTTCCTGACCGAGGGCCAGCATCTGAATAGGCAGATAACAGGCGAGAAGCTCGGCCCGCTCCGCATCGTATTCCGCCACTTGTTCAATGTACGCTTTAGCCTTGGCCCACTGCTCGGTTTGGGTAACGATGACGGTACGGAAAGAGGCATTTTGGAGGACCAGCACACTACGCGGGGTGATTGCGGCAATGCGCTGTTCATACCCGGTAAGTTCCTCCAGGGCCCGGGTGGTTTCTCCGCGGTTGGCGAAGGCCTGGATCAGGACGGTCCAGGCAGTGACACTGTCGGTCAGCGTAGTCGCTTGCTGGAGGACCTTTCGGGCGAGGTCCTCCGCACCGAAGAAATTGCCGGAGGAAAGCTCCAACTGCAGGAGCTGGTTTTGCAATTCAATGTTTAGTGGATCGACGGCGATCATCTCCTGGAGGATGCCTCTGGCCTTGGTGATGTCTCCGGCGCTGCGGTATACTTCCGCAAATCGGCGCTGGGTAATTTCCGGGTCAGGGAATTCCTGTTCGAGGTCTTTGACGGTGTTTTCGGCGTCCGTATAGCGCTCAGCCTTCAGGTACAGTTTGTAGAGACTGTTGAGGGCTTTTTCCCGATCGGAAACGGCGGCCGCCTGCTCCATCAAATGAATGGTGGAATCCAGCCCGTAGGTGAAAGTATAATAACTTTCCAACACCTGGTAGGGGTAGTATTCGTAGGGGTAAGTCCGCCGGTACGACTCCATCAATTTGGCCAGGCTTTCGTACTCCCCTGAGACGTTGAGGAGCATCATTTTGTAGCCGTACTGTTCGCGTTCCGGCAACACTTCGGCCAGGCGCGTGGCTTTGCGGAGCATGACCAGGGAGCTGTCCTTTTTGCCCATGCCATAAAATTTATCCCCCATCTCGTAGGCACAGATGGCGCAGTTGGGGTCCAGGCGCAGCGAGGTGCGGTAATGGCCCATCGCCACTTCAAGCTGGTTGGGCTGCAGGTCAAAGGCAATGACGCCTTTGGTGTAGGCTTCGAGGGCCTCGGGTTGGTCCGTCAGTAAGGACGCGGCGGGCAGCTGGGTGCTTATTCCGTCCAACTCCCGCAACAGGGGCAGGAAGTCGTTGATCTGGGCGGCGATGTTCTCGACCGCTTCGTAGATGCTGCCTGCGTTGGTGGAAAGGGTCTGCACGGCCTTTCCGTCTTTGGTGCGGTACAGGGCTCCGTTGACTTCGTGGGTGAGCTCGTTCAGCTTGTAGGTGGCCCGTACGAAATAGTCCGTCCTGGCCCGCTGGGCGATTTTCCGCTGGGTAGCGGTGTTGAGGGCATTGTACTTTTTCTCCTCGACGCGGTCGTAGTAGCTGTTGAGGGCTACCGGACTGGTTGTCAGCACCTCCGGACGCTGCCGTAGGTAATCGTTCAGCAGCAGGGCGTAGGCCATTCCCCACCACCCTTCGTCGGTCGCCGGGTTTTCGTTCTCGAATTCAAAGATGGCCACGCGTTGCACAGCGGAACTGCTGGGCACGAGGCGTTCCACCAGGTCACCGGCGACGTTCGCCACCGACACTTTTTCCAGCGCCGGCCCGCCAGCGCTGCCCGGAACGGCAATGACCACGAGGCCGACAATCAGCAGATTGAGGAAGAACACCCCCCGTTTCCAGATTCCCGCGCTCCCCCGGCCACCGGGCGGTAAGCCCCGGTAGTACAGCAACAGACTAACGGCAGGAATCAAGCCGAGCCACAGCAAGAGGTAGCGATCGATCCAGGCGGAGTTAAACTGGTAGCGGTTGATGACAAACTCCACAAATTGCAAAACACCAAATCCTACGGCCAGGTAGGTGCCCAGGAGTTGGGGGACTTTTTGGTCCCAGATTTTTTCAACAAGGGTGGGAGAAGGTGGGGAAGACTCGTGCATAGCACCAAAGGTAAGTTGCCAAAGAGCATCCCACAAGAAAGCAGCTGCGCCCCGCACACCACCCTCCCCCAAAAAAAAAGCGATCCCGTACACCGGGATGGCGAACGGGATCGGGAAAATGGGGAATGACTTTGTTCAGAGGGGATTAATCTGTGAGGGGTTTAGTCCTGGCGGTAGACATCGTCGAATCCACCGAAGCGGTCTTTCTTTTTGCCTTTCTTGCCGCGGGTGGATGACGTGTCGTTCACGCCGCCGCTGGTGGGGTAAGTCCGTACCGTCGTGTTGGCGCCGGGGGAAGTCCCGTAGCTGGTGGCCGGGCGGGTGCTTCCCCAGCCGCTGGCGTTGCCACGGTTCCGGTTGTTGTTATTGTTGTTGGTCGCGGCCCGGTTGTTGCCGCCGGGGGGGCAGTAGTTGGGGTCGGTATTCGTGTTCGTATTGCGGGGCAGCGGCGTGCTCGTGGAGGACGTTTGCCGGCGGGGGTTGGAGTTGGTGCTCGTCGTGCCGGTGTTATTCGGGCGGGTGGCGCTGCGGGTGGTGGAAGGTCCGGTACGTACTGCGGAGGGCTGCCGCGTTTCGCCGCTGCGGGTGCCGGCCGTCGTGGTCGTCGGCGTGGTACTGCCGCGGGGGTTGGTGGGCCGCTGGGCGTTGGCGGGCAATGCCAGCAGGCACAGCGCAAAGAAGAGGAGAAGGGAGAAGAATGATGTTTGCTGTTTCATGGCGGGAACGTTTATGCGTTTATTATGTCCCAAAGTACGCGGTATCAGCAGCAGGTGCGCAAATTTTGCGGAGGCTTTAAGCTAAGTTTGACTTTTGCGAAAATTTGTTAACTTTTCCATTTTTTACCAGAATTGGTGCCTTCCCGGAGGACAACAATTAAGGAGGGCGCGGACGCAGGTGCAGGGAAAGTAAGGCGGAGCCAATAGCAAGGCCAGGCAGCTGCTACGAAAGCCACGGTTAAACGATAAATATTGAGAACATGACCACTTTTATCCATTTTGCGCTTACGGCACGGGGATGCTGTGCAGTAGTTTGCTTCAGCTGCTGTTTGTGGCTTGCTGCCTGTCAGCCCACGGCACCTGCGGCCGCGCCCGAAAACGTTGCGCCTGCTTACGCACTGGCGCCGGTAGACATCCAGAACGTGAAGATGGAGGACAACTTCTGGCTCCCCATCATCCGGCGGGTCCAGGAAAAGACCATTGCGTACGCGCTGCAAAAATGCGAAGAGGAAGGCCGGATGGATAATTTCCTGATTGCCGGTGGCCAGCTGCCCGGGACGGTAAAAGGGGCGATGCCTTTTGACGATACGGACCTCTACAAAATCATCGAGGGCGCTTCCAATTCCCTGATCAGCTCTCCGAATGATGAATTGAGCCATTTGCTCGATACGCTGATCGCGATCATTGCGGTGGGCCAGGAGGAAGACGGGTATTTAACGACCTGGCGGACGATCAATCCCGCTGCGCCCCCGGCAAAGTGGGTGGCCGTAGACCAGGGCGTACGCTGGGAATCGTTGGGCGCGAGCCACGAACTCTACAACGCCGGCCACCTGTACGAGGCTGCGGTGGTTCATCACCTGGCTACCAACAAGCGAAATTTCTTGGACATCGCGCTCAAAAACGCAGATTTGATGGTGGCTACTTTCGGGGAGGGAGCGGGAAAAATCCAGGACGTCCCGGGCCACCAAATTATTGAAACCGGCCTCATTAAGCTCTATCAGCTTACGGGCAAACAAGCCTATTTGGAGTTGGCGCGCTACTTTCTGGACAACCGTGGTAATGCCGACAACCACAAACTGTACGGCCCTTATTCCCAGGATCACCTTCCGGTAACGCAGCAGACGGAAGTAGTCGGTCACGCCGTAAGGGCGGTCTACATGTACGCGGCAATGACCGACGTTGCGGTGTTGATGAACGACGAAGCCTACGCCAGTGCGGTAGACCGTTTGTGGGAAAATATGGTGGGTAAGAAAACCTACCTGACCGGAGGGATTGGGGCCCGCCACGAAGGGGAGTCTTTTGGAGAGAACTACGAGCTGCCCAACCTGACCGCCTACGCGGAGACTTGTGCCGCGATTGGCAGCGTCTACTGGGCGCAGCGCTTGCACCGTAAGACGGGAAAAGTGGAGTATCTGGACGTCATGGAACGCACCTTATACAATGGCTTGATTGCGGGGCTTTCGTTGGACGGCACCAAATTTTTCTATCCCAACGCGCTGGCTTCTGACGGCGTCTACCTATCCAACTTCGGCTCGTGTACGCGGCAAAACTGGTTTGACTGTTCCTGTTGCCCCACCAACCTCATCCGCTTCCTCCCCGCGGTCCCCGGTTTACTGTACGCTACGGGGGAACAAAGCATCTTCACCAATCTGTACGCCGCCAGTACGGCCGAGATTGCGCTGGGAAACACGATGTTTAGTCTTCGGCAACGCACGGATTATCCCTGGGATGGCCAAGTAAGTATTGAGGTAAATCCGGCGGCCCCAAGCTCTGCCACCCTCAAATTCCGGGTGCCTTCGTGGGCCAGGAACGTACCGATGCCGGGGGAATTGTACGCCTACCTGGGGCAAGCCGAACAATCTCCCACCATCTCCCTCAACGGCGAGGTGCTGGACCTTCGGGTAGAAAACGGCTACTTCACGGTAACGCGCAACTGGCAAGCCGGCGACCGTGTGGAGCTGTCCTTTCCCATGCCCGTGCGCAAGGTAGTGGCCGCCGAACAAGTGGAGGAAAACCGGGAACACCTGGCACTGGAACGGGGCCCCCTGGTTTACGCCGTCGAATCGATTGACAATCCTAGCAGTTTCGAAAACATCGAGGTCTCGGTCGATGATGCCTTTGCGGTGGAGGCACAGGACATTCTGGGCGGTATCCAAGTGGTGCGCAACGCGCAACTCACGGCCGTCCCTTACTATGCCTGGTCTAACCGGGGCGTCGGAAAAATGAAAGTATGGCTGAAACGAGCCACACCCTGAGCTAATGACTAATTTGAAATTAAAAAAAAAAGCATGAAATCAATTTTTGCACTTTTGCCGGGCATCCTTTTGCTATTTACAGCGTGTAGCGTAAATAAACTGCAAAGCCAGGCCAGCAGCAATGCGCGGACCTTGACGGTGGATGCGGAAACATCCCGGGCGGCGATCCAGCCAACGATGTACGGCATCTTTTTTGAGGACATCAATTTTGCTGCGGACGGTGGCCTTTACGCGGAGATGGTCAAAAACCGCAGTTTTGAATTTACGCTTCCCAAGACAGGTTGGCTGGAGCCCAACTCCGACCGCTGGTCGATGAACGAAGGATCGGGAATTGGCGCGGTGGTTAAGGAGGACCGCAGTGGGAAAAAAGCCAATTACCTGAAAGTGATCGTCAAAGGGGATAAATACCAGTTGCTCAACGAAGGATTTCGGGGCATGGGGGTAGTTGCTGGCCAGCAGTACGACTTAACCCTACAGGCGGCGGTGCAGGCGGGAAACATCTCCGGAATTACTGCCCAAATTGTGGATGGGGCTGGCAAAGTTGTCGGGCAAGCTACGCTAAGCGTTTCCGGAAGTGCCTGGAAGACATACGAGGCCGTTATTTCCGTAGCAGAGACCGTGGAGAAAGCGCAGTTGAAGCTGACCTTCACCGGCAAGGGGGAGATTGACCTGGACATGATCAGTCTCTTCCCCCAGGACACGTGGAAGGGCCGCAAGAAAGGCATGCGCAAGGACCTCGTGCAACTTTTGGACGACCTTCAGCCGGGCTTCCTCCGCTTCCCCGGAGGCTGTATCGTTGAAGGCCGGACCTTGGACCGGCGCTACCAGTGGAAAAAGACGGTCGGCCCCGTGGAGGACCGGGAGTTCCTGATCAATCGTTGGAATACGGAGTTTGACCACCGCCCAACGCCAGATTACTACCAGAGTTTTGGTTTAGGTTTCTTTGAGTACTTCCAGCTTTCTGAAGACATGGGCGCGGAGCCCCTGCCCATCCTGAGCTGTGGAATGGCCTGCCAATTCAATACCGGGGAACTCGTCCCGATGGATGAACTGGGCCCTTACATTGACGATGCACTCGACTTAATCGAATTCGCCAACGGTGCGGTAAATACCGAATGGGGCAAACTGCGTAGTGATATGGGGCATCCTGAGCCTTTTAACCTAAAGTACATCGGTGTAGGGAATGAGCAGTGGGGTGAAGACTATATCGAGCGCTACAAAGTTTTCGATGCTGCCATCAAAAGCAAGTATCCCGATATCACGGTGGTATCGGGCAGTGGTCCGTTCCCCGACGGAGAAATGTTTGAATACGGCATGGAGGAGCTTACCAAGCTCAACGCAGAGTTGGTAGACGAACATTACTACCGTTCCCCGGAGTGGTTCCGGCAGAATGCTACGCGCTACGATGATTACGACCGCAATGGCCCAAAGATCTTTGCCGGGGAGTACGCCGCGCAGAGTGTAGCCATTGCCAGCCCCGACAATAAAAACAATTGGGAGTGTGCACTTTCGGAAGCGGCTTACATGACCGGAATGGAACGCAATGCCGACATTGTGGTAATGACTTCCTACGCCCCGCTGATGGCCCACGCTGAGGGTTGGCAATGGACGCCGGATATGATTTGGTTCAACAACCTTTCGGCCTACGGTACGGCCAACTACTACGTGCAAAAAATGTACGCCAACCACCCTGGCACTGATTTGCTGAGCATTACCGAAGCAGGAAAGGCTTTAACGGGGCAAAATGACCTTTACGCTTCGGCGGTACGCAACGCAGCGACCAACGAACTGATCATCAAGCTGGTCAACACCGGAGCAAAAGCCCAGGAACTTTCCATCAACATCAAAGGTGCGAAGGCGAATGGAACGGTTAAGACCCTCACTATGGTTTCTGATGCATTGGACGCGGTAAATTCTTTCGAGGAGCCGACGAAAATCAGCCCGGTCGCTGGCCAAGCGGAAGTAAGCAAAGGCATGCTAAACACGAGCCTCCCGGGCTATGCGTTCGTGCTCTACACCGTTAAACTGCAATAATTTCCCATGCAAGAGACGAAAGATTACGTGATCGGACTCGACTACGGCTCCGAACCAAAAAGAGTAAAGCAATTCCACCCCTTGTTGCGGAAGTACGAAGCCATTGGCGCATTTGTCGAGGCACAAACCGTCAAATCAAATCCCTCAACCATAGAACACTAATTATGTCCAACTATCAAGAACTGAAGCAAACGTGCTACGAGGCCAATATGGAACTCCAGGCGTTGAGCCTCGTCATTTATACTTTTGGCAACGTAAGTGCGGTTGACCGTGCACGAGGCACATTTGCCATCAAACCCAGCGGTGTACCTTACGAACAGCTTGCGCCAGAGGATATGGTCATCCTCGATTTCGACAACAATGTGGTCGAAGGTAAACTACGTCCGTCGTCAGACACCCGCACCCACGCGTGGTTGTACAAAAATTGGGAAGAGATTGGCGGCATCGCGCACACCCACGCGACCTACTCGGTGGCTTGGGCTCAAGCACAGCGCGATATTCCCATCCTCGGCACCACCCACGCTGATCACCTTACGGTAGACATCCCCTGCGCCCCGCCCATGGATGAAGCACTCATTGCGGGCAACTACGAACACAATACGGGACGACAAATCACCGATTGTTTTGCCTCGCGGGAACTTGACTACCGGGAAGTGCCGATGGTTTTGCTGGGCAATCACGGCCCTTTCACCTGGGGAGGAAGCGCAGCAAAAGCCGTTTACCATAGCAAAGTATTGGAGGAGGTAGCACGCATGGCACAACTTACCCTCCAGATTAACCCCAACGCTCCCAGACTTAGTGACGCCCTTATTCGCAAGCACTACGAGCGCAAACACGGAAAAAACGCCTATTACGGCCAATAACCAACATGAACGAGCATTCAATTAACGGTAAACAACTCTGGTTCATCACCGGAAGCCAACATCTTTACGGACCCGAGACCCTTCAGCCTTACCTTAGCGCCATGAAGCCTTCCCTCCCCCTGCTCCTGGTCTTCTTACTTTGCACCTGCGCTCCGGCGCCCCAAAAAAACGACTCCATGCCCGAAACCAGCACGGCCATCGACTGGCAAGGCCACCGCGGCTGCCGTGGCCTCCTGCCCGAAAATACCATCCCCGCCTTCCTCCGGGCGCTGAGCTACCCCGCAGTTCAGACGCTGGAGCTCGACGTGGTGATCTCCGCCGACTACCGCGTCATCGTCAGCCACGAACCCTGGATGAGCGCCGAAATCTGTTTGGGGCCCAACGGCGAAAAACTCTCTGCCGCCGAAGAAGACCGCATCAGCCTGCGCAGCCTGACGGCCGAGGAAATTGCGACTTACGACTGCGGACAACTCCCCCACCCTCGCTTCCCGGAGCAGGCCCAGCGCCCCGCCCACAAACCCACCCTGGCCGCCGTTTTCGCCGCCGTTGACCGCTACTGCGTGCAAAACCAACGCCCTTCGCCCCGCTACAACATCGAACTGAAGTACGAAGCGGATTTAGAGCCCCATTTCGTCCCCTCCCGCGATACTTTTGTGGACCTCGTCTTAGCCGATATCGACGCCTGGAACCACCCCGAGTTGGTCACCTTGCAGTGTTTTGATCCGCCCACTTTGGCCATCATTCACGCCAAGCGCCCCGACTTACAACTGGCTTACCTGGATGAATTCCCCGGCGGACTGTCTGAAAAGATGGCTGCCATTGGCTTCACGCCGCCGATTTACAGTCCCTACGAAATCCACGTCGATGCCGCCCTCATGGCCGAAGCCCACGCCCTGGGCATGCGCGTGGTGCCCTGGACGGTCAACGATACCACCCGCATGCGGGAGCTGCTCGAACTGGGCGTAGCGGGCATCATTACTGATTATCCGGACCGGATTAAGGGAGTAAAGGAAAAAGGGAGAAAAGGGCCAAAAAGGTAAATAATAACCAACCTCACTCCTGACCTACCATCCCTGGGGCCGTCTAAAAAGTCTACTAGGGGGGCATTCTGGTACAAAATACGAAAAAGTAGTATTTTGAGGCTGTTCCCATCCCCGTAGCCGATGAGCACAAAAAGAGCAGTTTTCAAGCCTGACCTCCAGAACCAAGGCTTGCTATTCCCTCCACATCTTGCCGACATGGTACCGCCTCATCATAAGGCGCGGCTGATCAGCCAGATTATAGATGGGATGAACATTGATTCGATCCTAAGCACCTATTTAGGAGGTGGCAGTAGCGCGTACTCTCCTCGGATGCTGCTTAAGGTGTTGGTTTATGCCTATTCTGATCGGGTGTACTCATCTCGTTCGATTGAGAAGGCTTGCTATGAGAACGTGTGCTACATGTGGCTAAGTGGGATGTCCACTCCCGATCACAATACGATCAATAACTTTCGCAAGCACCGCATGGGTGGCCGGGTAAAGGAAGTGTTTGCCCACGTTTTGTTGACTTTACATGAACAAGGCTATGTCAAGCTGGATGATTACTTTTTAGATGGCACTATACTGGAGTCAGTAGCTGGCCGGTACACCTTCGTTTGGAAGTCAAACGTTGAGCGTTACAAGAAGTCGGTGCTAGACCAGATAGGGATGATCGTTTCTCAGATTGACGCTTTATGTGAAAAAGCGGATAAAGAGGATGAGCAAGCTGCCGATGGGGATGATCAAGGGGACAAACTCAGCGACAGTGCAGCAGTCCAAGAAACGATTGATCGACTCAACAAAGCCTTAGAAAGTCAGTCCCCCAGCACCAAGGAGGAAGCCAAAGAGGTCAAAAAGGCAAAGACAAAACTGAAAAACCTGGAGAGCAAGTCCTTGCCCAAACTCCAGGAATATGAGCGCCAGCAAGAATTACTGGGAGATCGGTCGTCTTACTCTAAAACGGATCATGGTGCTACGTTCATGAGGCCCAAAGACGACCACTTGGGCAACGGGGAGCTAAAACCCGGCTACAATGCTCAAGTGGGAACGGAAAACCACTTTGTTGTAAACTGGACAATGCACCAGACGCCTTCTGATGCGGCCTGCCTCATTCCTCATCTTGAAGACACCGAATCGATCTTAAGCCAAATCGGATTGAACTTGCCCAAGGCCATTACAGCCGATGCGGGGTATGGCAACGAAGAGGCCTATCGCTATTGTGAGGGCAAGGAGATAGAAGCCTACCTCAAATACCCGGGCTATTACAAGGAAGAGCAAGGAGTACTTAAAGCGCCATTTGCGCCAAGCCAGTTATACTATAACGAAGAGCAAAATGTGCTGATATGCCCCATGGGTCAGCATATGACGTATTGTGGAGAGGGAGAGGAGAAAACAGCAAGTGGGTATATCCGTGAAACAAGTAAGTACAAAGCCGTCAATTGCATAGGCTGCCCCTTGCGCGGGATGTGTCATAAACAAGACGGCAACCGAGTGGTAACCATTAGCCACAAAGGTCAAAGCTATCGCCAGCAAGCCCGAGCTCGTCTGAGCACGAAAGAGGGTAGAGCAAAGTGCCTGCGCCGTAACGCAGAAGTCGAGGGCTTCTTTGGCAACTTGAAGGCCAATCTGGGAAGACGTCGGTTTACACTAAAGGGACTTACGGGGGTTAACATTGAGATGGGCCTCCTTTCGATAGCCACAAATCTTCGTCGATTACATAAATTATCGATTGAGCAAGGGCGTAGTCTGCTTACTCCGGTCGTACAAAGGGCCCAAATGACCTAAAACGGCCCAAAAATCCGTCTAGACGGCATTTTTAACTCCCTGAAGGCCCACCCAGCATGTGGGGAGGCCCAAAAAAGGAACACATATTTTTTCTTAAATGTGTCAGAACGCAACCAGCACAGCCACCGTGGCGCACCCCACAGCTTTGGGGCTGACTTTTTAGACGGCCCC
>NZ_JACSIT010000091.1 GCF_014349155.1 Neolewinella lacunae | reverse complement strand
AGCTTCCCCGGCGGTGCGCAGGACGATACCGATCCGCAGTCTGATGAGAACGGCAACATGACGATTGACTTCGGCTTCGTGCCGGTCAACAGCGTGGGCTCCTCGGTCTTCTACGATGTAAACAACAACGGCATCCAAGAGGGAACGGAGCAGGGAATCCCTGGGACTACCGTACAGCTGTTCGCGGACCTGGACGGTGACGGTACGCCCGAGACTTTGGTTGGTGAAACGACCACGGACGAGGACGGTATCTACTTCTTTGACAACCTGCCCGACGGCACTTACACGGTAGTGATCCCGAATGGACCAGCCAATACCGATGGACCTTCTGCGGTGTCTAGCGACGATGCTGGCAACGAAGCAGTACAAAACGGAGAAGAAGGGCCAAACGGAAGTGTCAGCTCCGCACCATTCGACCTGATTGCCGGTGATAACCCTGTGGAAACGGGTACTTATCCAGGTGATGACCAAGATGATGCCGAAGACACGGATGGCAACATGACCATTGACTTTGGTTTCGTACCATTTGGGTTTGACCTGGCGCTGATTAAGGAATTGGCTCCTGGCCAGTCTTCGATCATTCAGCCCGGGGATACCGTGGAGTTCACCATCACGGTGTTCAACCAGGGCGTTTTCAATGCTGATAGTATCCTCATTACGGACTATCTGCCCAGCTTGATGACCTTCGATGCAAGTATTGCTGGCAACGACGCTGGCGCTGGATGGGCACAAACTGGTGGTCTGGTACAGCGCTACTTGTCCGTAGCCGCTGGAGATCTACCCGCTGGTGGTCTCGCCCCTGCCGCAACCGTAACGGTAAGCATTTTCTTGACGGTGAACAACCCCGTTGCACCGAATACGGCAATTGACAACTTCGCCGAGGTTTCTGCTTCCAATGATGAGTTTGGTAACGACTTCTCTGAGCTCGACATCGATTCTGACTACAACGAAGACAACGACGATGTACTGCTTCAGGACAACGAGATTGGCGGAGACGGAACGGCGGGTGAAGATGCTGACCAGCACGACATTGCAACTGTTACTACCGCCTTCTTCGACCTCGCCTTGGTGAAAACACTTGCCGATGGTCAAGCTTCGAGCGCACGTCCAGGGGACACGGTATTCTTCACGATTACGGTATTCAACCAAGGTGCTATCCCGGCCGACAACATCCTGATCTCCGATTACGTGGATGCGGACGTCAACGGCTTCATGTTTGATCCCACCATTCCTGTAAATGCCGCAGGTGGTTGGATGGAAAATGGAACCGTCGGTATCGACAGCCTCTTGGTACAAACCACGCTGACTGACTTCAACGGTGAGGAGACACTCGCTCCCGGGGCTACGGTCTCGATTGATATCGCCCTGGTGATTAACCCCGCCATGGAGGTCTTCATGACGCTGACCAACCTCGCCGAAATTAGTGCGGCTACCGATCCCGATGGTGTGCCTCAGACGGACATTGACTCGCCAATGGATGAGGATCCCACTAACGATCCATTCTTCCAGGACAATGAAATTGAGGGCGACGGAACATCCGGGGAAGACGAGGACAACAGTGACCCTGCTACCATCAACGTAGGTGCATTCGACCTGGCCTTGGTTAAAACCCTTGCCCCTGGTCAGTTGAACGTAGTAGTTCCCGGACAGGAAGTGACCTTCGATATTACGGTGTTCAACCAAGGTGCAATTCCTGCGGACAACATCGAGCTGATTGACTTCATTCCCGCTGGCTTCTTGTTCGACGCTGGTCTCAACCCAGATTGGGCGGACAACGCCGATGGAACGGCATCGACAACGCTGACGGTTATGGATGGCGAACTGCCCGACGGTGGCTTGCTGCCCGGCCAAAACGTGACCATTCAAATCGTACTTACCGTAGCAGAACCTACCTTCCCAGACTACGTACTGGGTGAGGTTGGACCAGACGATGTAAATCCTGATGGCGTAGAACCCGGGCAGGTGTTGACCAACGCTGCTGAGATCGTATCCGCCACTGACGAAAACGGCGACCCGGTTGACGATATCGACTCTACCCCCGATGACAATCCGGACAACGACGGTGATGTTGTGGATAACGACATCATTAATACCGACGGCGACCAGGATGACCACGATATTGCCATCGTAACGGTAGAATGCTACCAGGATCCAGGCCGCAGTGCAACCATTGAAGTCTGCTTAGGCTGTGACGAAGCCGTTGTAGTGATCAACTTGTTTGACGCACTCGGTGGCCGCCCGAACATCGGTGGCATCTTCTCCGAAGACGCAGAATACTTCTTCATTGACGACAATGGTGACCGGGTTGCCGTCGACATCAGCGACCCCGAAAATGTGGTGATCCCTGGTACGCTCGACCGTAGCCTCGACTACAAAATCGTTTACACCATCCCGGCGATCAATGGTTGTCCGGAGCGTACCGCGCGCATTACGATTGACGTCATTGACATTCAGAACCTGACCTGTAATGGCTTTACCAATATTTCCCTCGGGGAAGATTGTGAAGCCACGATTACGCCCTCGCAGATTTTGCAGGGAGAGATCAATTGTGCCAGCTCACTGACGGTGGAAATTTCGACGCTCTCCGGCGTAATCATCGGCAACACCGTTTCCAGCGAGCACATCGGGCAAACCCTCATCGTTAGCCTCTTCGATGCGCAGTGTGACAACTCTTGCTGGGGACAGATTCTGGTAGAGGATAAGCAGCGCCCAACCATTGTTTGCCCTGATGATACGGACAGCTTTGGTGACGTAGACTTTATCTGTACTGATCTGGACAGGATCCTGCAAACTACTGCGGTAACCTACAGCCCGGATAACATCCCCGCAGTACTGAACATCACCGGTATTCCGGAAGTGGCAGACAACTGTACCGCTACCAATGATCTGGTGGTTCAGTTCTACGACTTCCTGCAACCCGTTGATGACCCGCAGTGTGAAGTTCGCACGATCATTCGCACCTTCACGGTAACCGATGGCAGTGGCAATCGCGCTACTTGCACGCAGGAGATCACCGTACGTCCGCCTACGCTGGCCGATGTGACCATCCCCACCGAAGAAGTGGTGGAGATCAGCTGTGGAATCGCTTACGAAGCACTGCCCAACGGCAACCCCGTACCCTCTCTGGGTGGTGAGGCTTTCGTAACTACCGCTTACGGCAATTTCCCCATCCCCGGCAACGGCAGCTACTGTACTATTGCCGCAAGCTTCGAGGACAGCGAACGCGTTATCACCTGTGAAAACACCTTCAAGTTTGTCCGGACCTTCCGGATCTTCGACTGGTGTGAGCCTGGTGGTGAATCCATCACCTACAGCCAGGTCATCAAAGTGGGTGACTTCGAGGCTCCGGTCTTCACGGCCCAAACGCAGGACAACGACTTTGACGGTATTGCGGACAACGGGCCACTGGTGTTCTCCACCAACTCCGGAAACGAGTGCACCGCCATCTTCCGTCTCGATGACCCGGGCATCCGTTTGGTAGACAACTGCTCAGCGAGCATCGCGCTCAGCGCAGTGATTTACCCCAACGGTGACCTCACGGCAACGCCAATCGGCACCTTCGTCGTTGATCTCAACGACGGCGACGCCGAACTGACCAGCGCCATTCCGGTAGGCCAGCACGTACTCCGCTACACTTACGTGGACGTCTGTGGTAACTCCGACTTCACGGACATCGACATTCTCATCGAAGACCGTACCGCGCCAGTAGCCGTTTGTGAAGATGGACTGAACGTCAGCCTCACCTCCGGCTCCGAAGGCGGTATTGAAAGCACGGGCATCGTTCGCTTGACACCGGACATGATCGACCACGGCTCTACCGACGATTGCTCCGAAGTAACCCTGGCCATTGCCCGTGTAGACGCCGCCAACCTAGCGATGGAGGCTTACTCCCAGGAAATCATCCTCACCTGTGCTGACCTCGGCACCGTTCGGGTAGGCCTGCGGGTAACGGACGCGGCGGGCAACGTCAACTACTGCTGGCTCGATGTACTCGTGGAAGATAAGCTTGCCCCAAGCTGTATTCCGCCTGCCTCTCTTACGATGAGCTGCATCGAGTACCGCGCTGCCCTGCCCGCTGACATTACTGAAACCACGGTAGAAGCGCGCAATGCCATCTTCGGTGCTGCCGCAGGAGTGGACAACTGCGAGGCTACCCTCACCGAAACCATCAGCGGTTCGCTCAACAGCTGTGGTGTCGGCAGCTTCACCCGGGTCTTCACGGTTACGGATGGCCAGGGGCTGACCAATACGATCCCCTGCACCCAGACCATCAACGTATTCGGTATCCACGACTACACGATCACTTTCCCGACCGACGAGAGCGGCACTTGTGCTGAAATCCCATCCTACGGATCAATTGCCGCTGATGAGCTGGCTTGTGATCTCATTACCACCACGGTAAGCGTAGACACCCTCCGTACCCTGGAGGCTGGTGAAGAGTGCTTCAAGTTGCGTGTCACCTACGACGTCGTCAACTGGTGTGAGTACAACACCCTCGGTCAGCCTTACCTGATCCCGCGGGACGGCGACGGCATCCGTAACCCGGAGACGCAACTGCTTTACCTGCACGTCATTCCCCGCAATACGGACAATACCGCCGACGACTTTGCCTTCCTGAGCCGCTTCACCGATCGGAACTACAACCCCAATGCGCCACAATTCGACCAGACCCTGGACGATGGCAATGACATGGACGGTTCCGACGATGACAATGGCAATGACAACATCGATAGCGATGTCTACGCCGCTGACAACAGCCGCGGTGCTTTCCGCTACGTACAGTACATCAAGATCTACGACGAAGTCGCCCCAGTCATCGTGGCCCAAAGCCCCGACGAATGCATCGGCGGTGCCGGCGAAGATTGCGAAGCGACCGTAACCCTGACCTTCACTGCAACGGACGAATGCTCGGATATTACCGTCGGTCTTGAACTGGATGCCAACTACTTAGTGGGCAACGGATTTATCCCGGACAATGCTGCCGCCCTCGGCGTTAGCATCACCCTGACGAGTGACACGGCTGGCAACTACACCATCGTTGCGACCAACGTACCGGTAGGCGAGCACGCCATCCGCATCCGCGCCAACGACGGCTGTGGCAACAGCGATATCGAGATTCTCGAATTCTGCGTCACGCCCGATAAGGCCCCAACCCCCATCTGTATCCAAACCCTGACGGCTACCTTGATACCCGACGGACAAGGTGGAGGAATGGCCGCCATCTGGGCGTCTGACTTCATCGCCAGCGACGTGGAAGATTGCTTCGGTAACGTAATCGATCAGTACAGCATCTACACCGAAACGGAAGCAGGCGCAGGCGGCTTTAACCCCGCCGCCGGACGTCTTGGTATCGACCTCGACTGCGACGACCTGGGTGACCTACCCGTCCGCGTCTACGCCATCGACAACAACGGAAACGGTGACTACTGCTCCGTCGTCGTACAAGTTCAGGCCTTCCAGGAAGGACTTTGCGAGGTCGAAGGCGCCAGCCTGGCCGGTGTGATCATGACCGAATCCATGCAGGCCGTTGAAAACGTAGTCGTCAACGTGGAAGGAGGTGACAACCTGCAGCGGACCATGACCACGGGTAACGACGGGGTCTTCTCCTTCACGGGCCTCCCCGTTGGCGTAGACTACACGGTAACTCCGAGCAACTACACCGACTACCTCAACGGTGTACGGACCTCCGACATCGTGGCCATCTCCCGCCACATCCTCGGCATCGCCGAGCTGGACAGCCCCTACAAGCACATTGCTGCGGACGTAGACGGTAATACCGAAATCAACGTCGGTGACATCATCAACATCCGCCGCCTGATCCTCGGCCTGAGCGATGCTTACCCGAACGACATGCCCAGCTGGGCGTTCATCCCGGCAGACTACAACTTCGCCGACCTGAGCAACCCCTGGGCCGAGACCTTCCCGCAGGTGATGAACTTCAACAACCTGGCCAATAACATTCCGGGTGCTGACTTCGTCGGCGTCAAGCTCGGTGACGTAAACGGCACGGCCATTGCCAACGCCTTCATGCCTACCGCACCCCGTAACCTGCGCGGCGACCTGGAGCTGGAAATGGACGAAACCCAACTGATCCAGGGCGAGACCTACCGTATTCCGGTTACGGCACCCGACCTGACTGAAGTGGATGGTTACCAGTTTACCCTGGAGTTCGACCGCACGGCAGTAAGCATCGAAGGCATTGAGCCGGGGCTGGTACAAGCGGGCAACTTCGGTTGGCGCTTCGCCAGCCAGGGACTGATTACGACCTCCTGGAACTGGGAAGGCGTGGAGCGGCCAATTAACTGGACGGGCAAAGAAGTGCTCTTCACCCTGGTCGTTCGCGCCCAGGCCAGCGGCAAACTCAGCAACGCCATTGCCACGGGCAGCCGCTTCACCGAAGCCGAAGCCTACAACGCTGGTGGCACGAGCCTGCGCAACCTCAGCCTGATCTTCAACGAGGAGATCATCCAGGTAGCCGGGTACCGCCTGTTGCAAAACTTGCCTAACCCGGTGAGCAAGGAGACGACCATTGGTTTTGAGCTGCCCGAGGCCCACGCTGAAGTAACGATTGCCATCACCGACGCCGCTGGCCGCCTGGTCAGGGAATACCGCCAGGAGGGCTTCGTGGGCTACAACAGCGTCCGCATCAGCAAGCGCGAGTTGGGAGGTGCCTCCGGCGTCTACACCTACACGGTGCAGGCTGGTAAATGGGTTGCCACCAAACGGATGGTAGTGATCGAGTAAGGTTTTGTAAACGACCCGCCCCGGAACGTCTTTTCCCGCGCTCCGGAGGCAGCATGAACAGGCCCGCTTCCCCCTTGCAGGAGGAGGCGGGCCTCGTTTTAGGAGCCCTGCTCCTCCGAACTTTCCCCGGCACCTGCGGCCGCGCCCCCTTACCTGCCTTCATGCTCCGTTGCGCTCGCCAATACAGGGAAATCCGGGGCTTCGCTTAGAGAAAGCACTATCACGCCCCTTCCTTGGCCTGCGTGGCGTATCTTTGCCACTGATCCAGCAATCGTATATGTATAATCTGATTCTTTTTGGCCCTCCCGGCTCCGGAAAAGGCACCCAGGCGGAGAAACTCGTTGAACGCTACGGCTTTTTGCACATCAGTACCGGAGACATGTTTCGCGACGAACTGAAGAACGAAACGCCTCTGGGCCTGGAGGCCCGTGCCTACATGAACCGGGGGGACCTGGTGCCCGACGAAGTAACGATAGCCATGCTGCGCAAGCGTGTGGAAGACAACCCCGGCGTGCGGGGCATCATCTTTGATGGCTTCCCGCGGACGGACCCCCAGGCGGCCGCTCTCAACGAACTCATGGAGCAACTCGATACCCAGATCGATGCCCTCATCCTGCTGGACGTAGACCAGGACGTGGTCGTTGAACGCATCCTTGCCCGGGGAGCCACCAGCGGCCGGGCCGATGACCTCGACGAACCCACCATCCGGATGCGCTTCGAAAACTTCCTCAACTATACCGCGCCCGTCTACGCGTACTACGAACAACTCGGCCTGGCCCACCGTATCAACGGCATGCAATCCCGTGAAGCGGTGGCCGATGACATCAATCGGATCATCGGAGACAGCATTTAGCGCCTGCGGAGAGGAGTGCTGCTTTGTTCGCCCCGGCGAAAGCGTACCCTGGAACCGATAAACGAATGAATAATGGCGAACGGTAATTTTGTCGACTACGTAAAAATCTATCTCCGCTCCGGCAACGGCGGTGCGGGGTCGGCGCATTTTTACCGGGCCAAGGGGATTACCCACGGCGGCCCCGACGGCGGCGACGGCGGCCGAGGCGGTCACATCATCCTCAAAGGCAACCGCAACCTCTGGACGCTGCTGGGCTTCAAATACCGCAAGCATACCAAAGCAGAACACGGCCAGAACGGCAGCGAAAACAATCGCTTCGGCGCCGAAGGCAAAGACGAAATCCTGGAAGTGCCGCTGGGCACCATCGTCCGTGACCCCGAAACGGGGGAAGTGGAATTTGAAATCACCCGCCACGACGAAGAGCGCATCCTGCTGCCTGGCGGGCGGGGCGGACTGGGCAATACCCACTTCAAATCCTCCACCAACCGCACGCCCCGCTACGCCCAGCCGGGCGAGGAAGGCATCGAAGCCTGGAAAATCCTGGAGTTGAAGGTCCTGGCCGACGTTGGTCTGGTCGGCCTGCCCAACGTGGGGAAATCCACCCTCCTCTCCGTTGTCTCGGCCGCGAAACCGGAGATTGCCGACTATGAATTTACGACCCTGGTCCCCAACCTGGGCATGGTACAGTACCGCGACGGGCGCTCGTTCGTGATGGCCGATATTCCCGGCATCATCGAAGGAGCCCACGAAGGCAAAGGCCTCGGCCACCGTTTTTTACGGCACATTGAGCGCAACGCCACCCTCCTGTTTTGCATTTCGGCGGATGCCGACGACATCAAAAAGCAGTACCGCATCCTGCTCAACGAACTGGAACAGTACAACCCCGAGCTCCTCGATAAACCCCGCGTGCTGGCCCTGACCCGCGCCGATTTGGTCGACGAGGAACTCAAACGGATGCGCCAGCACGAGATCCCCACCGATCTACCCCACCGCTACATCTCGGCAGTGACGGGCGAAGGCATCACGGAGTTGAAAGACTTGCTCTACCAGCTCATCATCAGCCAGCGGGAGGCCTACGACGGGCAGCAAGTGGCGATGGAGGAAGAGTAAATGCTGCTGTTTTTAGCAGCAACCAGGCTTACTTTTTCGCAGCACCATCCGCGTTTTTGCGTTAGCTACAGGAAGCGATCCAGCTGGGCGCCGATCAGGTTTTGCAGCATGGCTGTGGCCATATCGCGGGCGTCAATGGCGCTCATCCCCTGGTCCATGTAGCGGTCTTCAAGGCGGACTTGCGCCTGGTGGTAACTGACGCGGAAAGCGGAAAAAACCTGGGTGTGGAGGGGGTCTTCGGTGGCCCATTCGTCGAGGTTGGCCCAGATGGTGGCGGCCCAGGTTTTCACGCGGGTGGCCATGGCGGGGCTAAGGGGCCCGTTGGGGCTGAAAATGGCGGTCCGCTGTTCGAGCAGTTGCCTGGCGCGTTCGGCGTTTCCGGTGCCGGCGGCTAAGTCGGTGGAAACGGCCAGGAGGACGGCCACTTCGGGCCATTGGCTGACGGCGTCGCGGGCGGGTTCGGCCAGGGTGGAGAGCAGGCGGTATTTGCGCACTTCGGGCATGGCGGCCCAGGCCCGGTCGTAGGCAGCGGCGGTGCCGGGGCCGTAGAATCCATCGATGGCCCCTTCGTAGAATCCTTTTTCTTTGAGCACTCTTTGCAGTTCGGCGGCGCTGTGGCGCTTGGTTTTACCGTCGATTTCGGGCAGTCCCGCGGCCGCTGCGGTGGCGGGGAGGGTAGTGGGCGCGGTCGCAGGTGCAGGGGAAGTTGTCCCCCCCGACCCCCCGAAGGGGGGAGGAGCCGGGGACTTAACTGCGTCCGGATCATTCCCGTAAGTTTGGGGCGCACCGCCCGTCCGTTGGGTATTCTCGGGGGGGGGAAGGGTGCTGGGGGCTTCCTGAAGGGAAATGGGAATCAGTGGCTTTTTGATGCCCGTTTCGAAGGGGGTGATGGGGATGAGGCGGACGTTGTTGATCTGTTTGATGAAGGCGTCCTGGTAGCCCAATTCCCGGATGGCGGGCAAGAAGTTGGCCGCAGTCGTTGCGTCGGGATAGATGCCCGTCATAATCTTAGAAACCCCATCGACGGATTCGACGTAGAGTTGCCCGGCCTTTTCCAGGGTGGCCCAGTCAATGGGCCGGTTGCCCGCGTAGAGTGCGATTTGAATAACGGTAACGGGTTGCCCGGTGGCGGTGGGCAGGGTGAACGCCTGGGCATTGCGGAATCCCTTCGTGGTGAGGTCGGCGGCCACGGCGGTTGCCTTGTTCTGGTCGGCGTACTGCCCGACGAAGACTTCCACCGTCTGGTCCGCCGCCGTGGTGCCGTAAACGAAGCCGAGCCCCTTGAGCTGGGCAAAGTCGGCCACCTTCACGTCGCGGAATACGCCTACGCGGACGGTGTAGAGACCCTGCGCCGAGACGGCAGCCAGGAAAATGCAGGCCAGGAAGAGCAGAATAATCTTTTTCATGGTATCGGTAAACTAGTGGATCGGTAAAAAAGCGTTGGGTATTTGGCAACGCCGGTAAGGCCTCGCATGAACCCCAGGCCTACGTTTAAACGATAAAAAGCGGGCCATAATGCAGTAACGGCCCCCGGCAAAGATATCGTATTGCAGCAAGGGGATTAGCTGGACCGATTAAACCCCGGGCTTCCTGTGGCGTCTAACCAAAGAACCACGCAACGGCAGCAGCTACCTATTCTCCGGTGGGTCATCTGCCATTTGGCCCTTCTCATTGTCAAAGTACCACGGATTGATCAACGCGGCAGAAGAATCAGCCATCCTCACCCAACTGCGGGATGAACGGCAGCGGGAACAGGGCTTCGGGGCTTTGGTCCGGGTATATGGCCCTTTGCTGCACCGGCATTTGCTGCGGATGTTGCAGTCTTCGGCGGACGTAGACGATGTGTTGCAGAACACCCTGATCAAGGTGTACCGCCACCTCGACCGCTTCCGGGAGGAGAGCAAACTGAGCACCTGGTTGTACCGCATTGCCACCAACGAGGCCCTGGCCTGGTTGCGCAGCCAGCAACGACGGGAGCGGCGGATCAGCAGCGAGGACCCGGCCTTAACGGCGGGCCGGACGCTCCGGGCCGATCCGTTCTTTGACGGGGATGCGGCGCAGCTCGAGCTGCAAAAAGCTCTAGCGGCATTGCCCGATAAGCAACGGGCCGTATTCCTCTTGCGCTACTACGACGAACTGCCCTACGCGGAAATCAGCCAGATTACCGGTACTTCCGAAGGGGCGCTGAAAGCCAGCTACCACCTGGCGGTAAAAAAAATTGAAAGCAAACTGAAAGCATATGCACAGTAAAGAAAGCGAAGAACTGCCCGCCGCATTGCGGGCGCTGCGGGAAAAGGGCGATGGCTTTGTTTCCCCGCCGGATGCGTATTTCGCGCAGCTGGCCCAGGAGACCGTCGCCCGGGTCCACCGCCCCGCCGTGGTCCGCACCTGGCGGAGTGCCACTTGGGCGGTGGCGGCCAGCCTCTTGCTCCTGCTGGGACTTTGGCTGGCCCTTGACCGCGACTTTAGGGGCGAAGGGACAACGACACCGATGGCCCAGGCCACGCCCAGCAGTGCAGAACTGCTGGCCGATATCCCCCCCGAAGCCATCGAAGAATACATCGGCAGCCGCCTGAGTGAATTTGAAACCGAACTGTACGCCGCCCAGCCCCCCAACGAATAAACGATGAAAAAGTACTGCTTCCTTTTTGCCCTCTTACTGGTCTTTACCCTCGGCAACCTGGCCGCCCAGCGCCAGCCCGGCGCACCTCCTACCCGCTTGGAGCAGGCTCAGAACCGCATCCACCTGGCCCGGCAGGCCTTCATCACCGAGAAGTTAGGCCTCACCCCCACCGAAGTCAAAGCCTTTTTCCCCCTTTTCTGGGCCTACGAAAGCCGGATTCGGGAGCTCAAGCGCGAGGAAGGCTGGCGCAAACTCCGGGAACCAGGTGGCAGCACCCTGACGGAAGCAGAAGCCCTGCAACACCTCCGCGACGAACGGTTGCGGCGGCAGCAACTCACCAAACTGATGGAAGAGGCGGAAGACAAATTCCTCACCGTATTGCCCGCCACCAAGGTTGTCCGGCTCGAAGAAGTGGAAAAAGCATTCCGCCAGCAACTCTGGGAACGCACCCGGGAGTGGCGGCGGAACAACGGCCATTGAGCAGCAAAGCTTAAGTTGCGCTTAACGGAAGGATAAACCTTTGTAAAGAAGAGCAACTTTTTTCCCTTTCCCATCGTATCTTAGTCGGGAGTTCCAGCCAATGGTTCAAGAAGCTACGCCGGAACCGTTCGAAACCCGCATGAAGGAAAATAAAAATGACCAACGCGACCGAGCGTTGCAAGCCCTCGTAGCCCGCTACGAGCAAAAGGCCCCCGGTCAATCAGGGCTTTTTCTGTCGGAAGAAGAATTTGAAGACCTGCTGGTACACTACTACGGGAACAATGACTTTGACCGAACCCTGGAAGTTGCCGACCTGGCCATTGGCCAACACAACTTTACGCCTGAGTTTTACAAATGGAAGGCCCTCATCCACAAGATCAACCTGGAGGAAGAGGCGGCCCTGGCCACGTTGGAAAAACTCAGCATCTACGCACCCAACGACGAAGAATCTCTGATGCTTCGCCTCGAGGTGCTCACGCATTTTGAGAAACGGGAAGAGGCCCGGAACATTCTCGATACCCTGCGCGGCCGCGTGGAAGGCCCCGAACGGGAAAGCCTCCTGGCCTTTTTCGACGGCTTGCTGTTGCTGCAGGAAACCCGCTACGACGAAGCCTGGGAAGCTTTCCGGGAGGCTGTTCGCCTCGACGCCTACCAGGAGCCCGCCCTCGATGAAATGCTCAACGCCAGCGAGTTCGATCACCTGCGTTCACGCTTCGGTGCCGTGATGCAGGAAGTGCTCGAAGCGGACCCCTTCAACGACCTGGCCTGGTATTACCTGGGCCTCTGGTACGATGATCTGGGGCAGGAGTACAAGGCCGTCGACGCCTTCGCCAACGCGCGTTCCCTGGACGGAGGCAACCCCCGTTACGACCTCGAATACGCCGATAAGCTCTTCGACATCGAAGACTACGAGACGGCCATTAAGGTGTACGAGATTTACTTCGCCTCCCCCGAAGCAGAAGATACCTACGAGACCTATATGCGCTTCGGCCGCTCCTTACAGCTGCTCAACCGGATCGACGAAGCTAAGGCTGCCTACTTCCGTGCCGTAGAGATTGAGCCCGACATGTACGACATCTACCAGCACCTCGGTGAATGTTTTGCCGTCGAAGAAAAGTGGGGCATGGCCGCATACAACTACGGCCGGGCCGTGGAGCGAGCCAATCACACGGCAGACTGCTGGCTCGGGCTGGCTCTCTGCCTGGCCGCCACCAACGAACAGGACGACGCCGAACAGGCCTTTCAGCGGGCCATCGAAATGGACGATCACTACAGCGAAGCCTACGTCTCTTACGCGATCTTCCTCTGTGACCAGGGGCGCGAAAAAGAAGGTCTCGGACTGATGCACGACGTCTTGGAGCGCTACCAGGACGGTAGCCTCCTCTACGGCATGGTGGCCATCTACCTGATTTGCAACAAACGCGGCCGGGCCCTCGAGTACCTCAACGATGCCCTGAGCACCTACTACGACGACAGTGAATTGCTTCTGGAGTGGTATCCCGACCTACGGGATGACCGCGAGATCAACGCGATCTTCGAGTTGCACAAGCCCAGATAAATGCAAAGGAGCAAGGCTGGTGAACCGGCCTTGCTCCTTGTCCTTTTTCCCTGCACCTGCGGCCGCGCAAGATGCGCAACTTGCGTAGTCCCGACGAGCGATAGCGGATCGCGGGGCCGCGCCACAAACGACGGGGCTACTTAGATTAGTTGGTAAAGGAAACCAGCTCAATATCGAACACCAGGTTGGAGTTGGCGGGGATGGAGCCCACCGGACGATTGCCGTAGCCGAGGCTGGGCGGCAGGAGCAATTTGATCTTTCCCCCGGCACCGACCAGCGGAATGCCCAACTGCCAGCCGCGAACCAGGTTGCCGAGCGGAAATGAAACGGGGGAACCATTCGTCTGGTCAAAAATCCGGTCGTCAGTGAGTCGTCCTACGTAGTTGACCGTAACCATGGAGTTGATCGTTGGCCGTTCGGCGCTGCCGGGTTCTTCGATGATGTAGAGCAGGCCCTCTGGCCCTTCCTGTACGGCCAGGTTTTCGTCTGCGACGTATTCTTCCAGTGACCTTTGATCGGTACTGATGGTGACTTTCTCGCAGCCCAGGCTCAATAGAACAAAGGCAAGAAAGAGTGTAGCGTAGGTTTTCATTCAGCAGGTTTTGTAAAGAAACGCAAAAGTACCGCCCGGCGCTGTCTCGTTGGGTGCGGAATCAAAATTTTGCCGGCAAAACCACGCCAAGCGGAAAAAAAGATGGGCCGCCGAACCTCGCCGAAGCAGGATCGGTTTAGCTGGATATACCACAAGCGGGTATTGAATCGGGAAAGGATGAAGTTCCCGATAAGTCTTAAATGATAAGGTGAGTGTATTTGAATGGCCCGTCGGAAAATACCGATGGGCCTTTTTGCGGGTAGCGTGGAGGGTAGCGTGCTTATCTTGGGCCAACGGTAGCCCGGCTCCTCCCAGGGCTTACTGCTGGACATCCCGCCCGGACAAAGGGCGGGTAAAACGTCACATTAGTTGTCCTTCCCAATGAACGCTAAAGCTTTTTCTCTCTTCATCTTCTCTATTTTGGCCGTTGCCTGCCAGGCAGATTCACCCGGCGCAGGGGCCACCCCCACCAATCTCTCGCCAGTGGACATGAGCTATACCGAAGCCGATTACCAGGACCTCCGCCTGGCCGACAGCCTACTCTACGACAAAATCCTTGGCTCCCTGGTAGGCTCCGCCATTGGCGATGCCATGGGCGCTCCAACGGAAATGTGGCACTACGACGACATCAGCGAAGCCTACGGCTACGTAGACAGCCTGGACCTGGTGCTGCGCGAACCCAGTCCGGAAGGTCCCTGGGACTTTAACCTGCCGCCGGGGGCAGGTACGGACGATACCCGCTGGAAAGACCTGATGGTTCGTTTTGCCCTGGCCGAGCACGACTTGCGCGCCCGCGGCAAGGCCCTGCAGATGAGCCCCGTCCGCTTCGCTGCTTTCCTCAACCAACGGTACGAAAGCCTGATCGAAGACCTCAAGGCCACCGAAGGACCGGCCCCCGAACCTTTTGAAGACAATATGCGCCGCATCACCTGGCTGCAGGAATGGACGCGGGTTAGCCGCGCCTACGCCGCCGGCGACATCGATGTCTACCGCGACGCCCTGGCCCGCTTCTACGGCGGAGAGATGGCCTGCGCCGGAATGCTCTACGCGCCCGTCCTGGGGGCCGTCTACCCCGGCCAACCCCTGGCCGCTTACCGGACGGGCTACGACCTTGCCCTCTTCGATATCGGTTACGCCCGCGACGTCACCGGACTGACGGCCGCCCTGACTGCCGTCGCTTTCCAGCCCGAAGCCCGCCTGGATACCTTCGCTGCCGTCTTGCGCGACGTTGATCCGCAGGGCTTTTTCCGCTCGCGTTTGCTGGGCCGCTTGGCCTACAAACAGTACCAGCAGGCGCGGGCCATCGTTCGGGAGGCCAAGCGCCTGACGGTCGACGAACAGCGGGCCATGAGTTTCCGTCTCCCCGATAACTACCCTTACGACAGTTTACACTACGCCCAGACCTTACACGCTTACCGCCTCCTGACCAAAGCCCAGCAAGACGCCCCCTTTCATGCGGGCGAAATCCACCTCATCAACCTGACGGCGCTGCTCTTTTCTGAACTCGACTTCCCGCGGGCCATGGAATTCATCACCAACTACGGACGGGACAACGACACTGTCGCCGCCGTCACCGGAGCCATTCTGGGGGCCCTGCACGGTTTTCAGGCCCTCCCCGAGGCGGAACGGGAAAGGGTGATGGAAGTCAACCGCGAAGTACTTAACATCGACCTGGAGGCGCTGGCCCGCAGGCTGACGGATGCCGTGCTGGCCCGCCGCCCCCGCCCGGAGCTGCCGCAGTAAATTACCGCCCGCGGGAATAATTCGGGGCCTCCTTGGTGATGGTGATGTTGTGGGGGTGGCTTTCGGCCATCCCTGCACCGGTGATGCGGACGAAGCGCGCCTGCTTCAGGTCTTCGATGGTTGCGGCACCGCAGTAGCCCATGCCCGCCCGCAGGCCGCCGAGGTACTGGTTGACGACTTCGGCCAGGCTGCCCTTGTAAGGAATGCGGCCTTCGATGCCTTCGGGGACGAGTTTTTTGACGTCGTCTTCCACATCCTGGAAGTACCGGTCCTTGCTGCCTTTGTTCATCGCGCCGAGGGACCCCATGCCGCGGTAGACCTTGAATTTGCGCCCGTCGAAGAGGATGGTTTCCCCCGGGCTTTCGTCAACACCGGCAAACAGGCTACCCGCCATGATGGTGGAGGCACCCGCCGCCAGGGCCTTAACGATGTCGCCCGAATACCGAATGCCGCCGTCGCCGACGATGGGTACGTCGGTGCCTTTCAGGGCCTGGTAGGCTTCGTGAATGGCCGTAAGCTGGGGGACGCCAACGCCGGCCACGATGCGGGTGGTACAAATTGAGCCGGGCCCTACGCCCACTTTTACGCCGTCGGCACCCGCGTCGGCCAGGGCCTTGGCGGCTGCACCCGTAGCTACGTTGCCACCGATGATTTGCAGATCGGGAAAGGCGTCTTTGGTCTTCCGGACGGCATCGAGCACGCCGCGGCTGTGGCCGTGGGCCGTATCGATGGTGATGACGTCAACGTTCACGTTCACCAGCGCCTGCACCCGTTCCAGCATGTCAGATGTCACCCCAATAGCTCCACCAACTACCAGACGGCCGAAGCTGTCTTTGCAGGCATTCGGGTAGTTTTCCACCTTCATGATGTCTTTGTAGGTGATCAGGCCAACGAGTTTGCCGTTCGTTTCCACGACGGGCAATTTTTCGATCTTATGCCCCTGCAGGATGTTTTTGGCTTGCTCCAGGGTGGTGCCGACGGGGGCCGTGACGAGGTTTTCCTGCGTCATGATCTCGCGGATGGGGCGGGAGGAGGCGGTTTCGAAGCGCAGGTCGCGGTTGGTGAGAATGCCCACCAGGTGAAAATCATCGTTGACGATGGGGATGCCTCCAATGCGGTGGCGCTGCATCAGCGCTTTAGCGTCGGCTACGGTAGCGTTGGGCTTCATCGTCACGGGATCGACGATCATCCCCGACTCGGAGCGTTTGACCATGCGCACCTGTTCGGCTTGCTCGGCGATGGTCATGTTCTTATGGATGATTCCGATGCCTCCCTGCCGGGCGATGGCAATGGAAAGCCGTCCGTCCGTCACCGTATCCATCGCCGCCGAAACGATCGGGGCGTTCAAACGTAAACCACGGGTGAGTTGGGAGGAAAGGTCTACTTCGCGGGGAAGTACTTCGCTGTAGGCGGGCAAAAGCAGTACGTCATCAAAAGTGAGGCCCTGCTCGGCAAATTTTTGGGGGTAGCTTTGGTTCGTTTCCATGCGCAAAGGTAGGGACCGCAGCCAAATTTTTTAAAATTTTCCCCACGCGGCACTTTTTTTCCGGCGCGGCCGCAGGTGCAAGGAACGCCTTCCGGGGGCAAACGAAGACCCCACGGAAGTCCTTCCACCCTGCAGCAGCGAAATCAAACCGCGAGAACCGTCTCTCGCCCGTCAGCTTTTACTCATTCTGCAATGGCCAGGGTAGCAATACTGAGTGTAGCGTTCGCGTGGTGTTCCAGCAGCAGGTTGCCGCAGAAGTCCAGGGTGGCTCCGGTGGTCACTACATCGTCAACCAGCAATAGGTGCTGCCCGGCGTGGTTGCCGCGGCCGGGTCTAAAGGAATTGCGGACGTTTTCGACCCGCTGCAGGCGGTCCATCTTGGTCTGGGAGCCCTTGAAGTCGGTGCGGGTCAGGGCCTGCGGAAAAACGGGTACCCGCAGCACGCTGGCTACTCCACTGGCAATGCGTTCGGCCTGGTTGTAGCCCCGCTGGTGCAGCCGGCGGGGGTGGATGGGGACGGGGACTACGCCAGCCAGGTCGTGCAGGCTGGGGTGGTTGCGCAGGTAATTGCCCAGTTGGCGGCCAAGTTCGTCGCCGATCTCCGGGCGCTGGTAATACTTCAGCGCGTGCATGAGGGTTTGGCAGACGGAGCCGACGTTGAAGAAATAGAGGGCGACGCCGAGCTGTAGTTCCAGCCGTCCTTGAAATTTATCCGTGACGCGGTTTTCGGGCAGTTCCCAGTAGTTGGTGGGGGCCAGGTCGCTGAAGCAGGGCAGGCAAAGGGGCGTCCGTTGCCCGCCGGGGATGGTCCGCTGGCAGTTGAGGCAAAGGGTGGGGAAAAGCAAGGCCCCCAACCCGTAGCCCGTTTCCGTTGCCGTTTGCCTAATCGACATAGGTCCATTTGCGCAGGAAGCGTATGCCGACGGAAAGTTCGAGCGTGAAGTTGCGGATGGCCCGGGCACCGATGGTGCGGTTGCCCGCGCCGAAGGGGTCGATGACGTTGGGGATGGGCCCCTGGTTGTACTGGAAATTGAAGTCGGGGTGGGCCGTAATTTCTACAAAGCCACTGGCCCCCCGGGAAATGGGGAACAGGGCACCACCGCCGAAAGTAGCGCCGTAGGTGACGCGGTTGATGAAATCGTAGCTCTCAATGGGGTAGTTGGCCCGGAAGCCGATCCCGAACGATCCTTCCAGCTGGTCGTACTTGTCGAGGTTCGTGTCCAGGTTGTAATCGATGCGCAGGCCCAGTAGGTAGTAGAGGTCGGCCACCCGGTTGTAGCCGACGACGGATTTTGCCCCGATGCCCAGGGAAATGTTCTGAAAGCGGAAGTCGTCGGCGGGCAGCGTCACTCCGGTCCCACCAAAGGTGATGCCCCGCCTGCGGCTGATGCGGCTGCCCCGCAGGTGGTAGCCCAGCTGCCCGTAGAGGCTAAAGCGGCCACTGGCCGGGACCGACTCCAAAAACACGGCACCGTGGTAGGCCAACAGGAACTCCGTTTCCAGTCCGCTCCAATCCTGATTGCTGAAGCTCGGCCCTCCCTTGATGCCGAAGAGATAGCCTCCCCAGTCTACCCCATAGTCGCCCTCCTGATCGAGGTTCTGGGCGGAGAGGGAAAGACTGCCCAGCAGGGCAAGCAGGCAAAGCAGGGTCGTCGATGGCAAGTGGCGCACGGTTTCGGTTTTGGTCCTTAGGGTGCCAAGTTACGTCGCGCGCAGCGATTTGGTGGCCTGGTAGTGGGTCTGCCCTGCTCCCTATCCCATCTCCTCCCTTCGGGGGGCCGGGGGGGAGCACCTGCGGCCGCGCCCTTTATACCTACCGCACCCGCAGTTGCTGCCCGATGGAAATGGTGTTGGTGGACAGGCTGTTGAGTTGGCGCAGGGATTCTACCGTGACGCCGTAAGTGCGGCTGATGGCGTAGAGCGTTTCTCCCGCCTGGACGGAATGGAAGACGGGTTGGGGCAGGGAGGGGTTACCCGGTGGTACCGTGGTGGGTGGCACGTTGGGGACGGGAATGACCGTAGTGGGGGGCACGGAAGGGCTACCGGGAACGACAACCGTGGTGGGCGGCGGCGTAGTAGGCACTGGTGTGGTGGGGGGAGGCGGGGTGGGGTTGGGCCGGGGAAGGATGACTACGCCCGGACGCGGCGTGGTGGGCTCGTCGGTAGGATCCAGCAAGTCAATCTCTCCCTTGTCGTTGGTGGGGATGTCATTTACCGGTGTATTGGGGTCGATCTCCCCCTCCAGGCGGGGTGGGTTATCCACCTTGCCTCCCCGGAGTTTTACCTTTTGGCCGGTGGCCGGGTTGGCGGCTTCGTTGAGGCGGTTGCGGCGTGCCAGGTGCTCAAGCCGCAGGCCGTAGCGCTGGGCAATGGCGTAGAGGTCTTCCCCGACTTCCACCGTATGGAATTGTTCCCGCCCCCGGTAGCTTTTGCGTTTTTTCTGAAGGTACACGCGGTCGGTTGGCGCCACGAGTTGGCTGCTCTGGGAAAGGCCCTCGTTGTAATCCAGCAGGCGCTGGACGCTGAGGTCTACCTGCTTGGCGATGGCTTCAACGCTGATGGGGGCCTCGCTGACGAAGTAGCTCACGTCGTTGGTTTGGAGGATTCCGGTGATGAGTTCGTTGGTGGGGTTCTCCACTTCCACGGGGTCCACTGCACCCGGGGCGTCATACTGCTGCAGGTTATAGCGTTCGATGATGCCAATCAGCAGTTCCGGGTAGCGGGGGTTGGTGGCGTAACCGGCCTGCCGGAGGCCGTTGGCCCAGCCTTTGTAGTCGCGGGGGTCGAGGCGAAAGAGAAAGCCGTAGCGGAAGGACTTGGCCGGATCGCGAAGAAACTCCGAGTGGGCCACAAAACTGGCCTCCGCGTTGCGGTACTGCCGGAAGCAACTCTTGATCAGCTGGCCGTTGCTGTCGTAGTCATCGTCTTTGCGGTAGTATTCTTCCCCCTTCCAGTTGGAACCGCACTTGATGCCAAAATGGTTATTGGCCGAACGCGCCAGGACGCTCTGCCCGGAGTCGCTCTCCAGGATACCCTGGGCCAATTTGATGCTGGCCGGAACGCCTGATCGTTCCATCTCCCGGATGGCCACCTCTTTATAGCGGTTGATGTAGGCCTCCTGCTCGGCGTTATCGAAGATGAACGTATAGGGAATGGACGCCGCCGAAGCAGCAAAGCCCAGGAAGAGGGATAGAACGCTGGTGATGAAGAGTTTAGCCATGATACGGTAGTGTTGTGGGTAGGTAGTGCCTCGCAAAATTAGTCAAGCTGGCAGGAAGACTAAGGTCAGCAGAAAAATGGATCCAACCGCCAGCGAGTAATAGCTCCAGGCTAACGCTCAATATGGCCCAAATTGAGGCACCCAACGGCGCTTTTTTGAAAATCTTAGCGCCGCCGGGCAGTATTTTAAGAATTTCAGGCTGTTTTCATCCTTCCAGACTGCCAAAAGGCCGTCATTGGTCCGTTGGCCAGGTCCCCGCAAAGTTTACCGCAGCAACATCAGGTCGCCCTTTATCTCTACCTCCCGACCGTCGGCCAGCGTAACGGCTACGGTGAAAACGTAAACGGCCTGCTCGTGGATCTTGCCCTTGGCATTGCGGCCATCCCAGCCCCAGTTCGTGTCGTTGGGGCCCACGGGACCCGGAAAGAGGTAGACCTGGTTTCCCCAGCGGTCGAATACGGCAAAGCGACCGATGGATACGATGGATTGATCGGTATACACTTCAAACACATCGTTGATGCCGTCGTCATTGGGCGAAAAAGCACTGGGGGCGTACACCGGCGAGTAGCGGTCCACCAGTACTTCGGCGGAGGCGGTCGCTTCGCAGCCTTCGGCGTCGATGGCCGTGACGGTGTAAGTGGTTGTTTCCAAAGGGGTTACGAAAAAGCGGTTGCTGACCTGCAAGGTATCGGGGCCGGGAGAAAGGCGGTATCCCAGGGCCAGCAGGTCGGTGGTGGCCCGCAGCGCCACACTGTCGCCCTGCCGGATGAGCGAGCGGCGGGGGGTAAGCTCCAGCTGGCCACTCGGCGGCGGAGAAAAACCGAAACTTTCGCTGAGCCGGCAACCATTGGCGTCCTCGATCTCCAAAGTGTTGCTTCCTGCGGATACCCGGGTCGTATCCGGGAAAGCCAACAGGGGCATGAACGGTGTCTCCGTCCCCACCCGGAAAAGGTAGGGGCCAACGCCGCCCTGAATGTCACTCAATACCAGGCCGGGCAAAGGGCTCCGGCAAGTAGCGGGCACCTCGGCCGTACTTACCCGCAGGCTTTCCGGTTCGGTCAGGATAGCCATCCCTTCCGCCCGGCAACCCCGGGCACTGGTGACCTCCACGCGGTATTCACCCGCCGCCAGATTCCTCAGTTCGGGGCCCGTCTCGCCCGTGTTCCAACGAAAAGTGTAGGGCCCGGCCCCGCCCACCGGCAGGGCACGCACTGCACCGTCGTCTCCTCCGGCGCAACTAATGGCGAAGACGCCGTCGCCGCTCAAAATCTCTACCCCTGCCGCCAGGTCAGTCACTGCCGCCGTGACACTGCCACCGAAGAGGGGCCCGCAGGCCACCCCATTGTCCGCCCGCAGTATCGTAACCGTCACGCCGGCCGCAACGCGGCGCTGTAAGATCGTCCGGCCAGGCGGAATGCTGATGGGTTCGCCGGGGCGGTCACTCAGTTCAATGGACACGTTTTCGTTGCCGTTGTAGTCCACCGTCAGGTCCAGCGCGCCGTCAGGACAAATGATGCCGTCGCCCGAAATAAGCACCTCGGGCAGGGGGGTGACCCGGACAGTGACCAGGCCAACACTGTCACAGCCCAGCACACTGGCACCCGGCAACACCACCCGCTCGGCACTGGCGGCACCGGTGAAAATGCGGTCACCAAAACGGTAAGTATCCCCCGCACAAATGGTGGTATCGATGATCGTAGGGCGCTCCGGAAAAAACGAAAGGTTCACCTGGATGGCGCTGTCGCAGCCGCCCACCGAAGGGAAGGGGAGGGCGACCAGGCCCGTCGTACGGTTGCCGTGGAAGATGCCGTTGAAGTAAATCAGCGTATCGCCGGGGCAAATGGTCGTGTCCAGCACGCCCGTTACGGCCGGGAAAAATTGCAGGCTCACCCGCACCACACTGTCACAACCCTGGACCGTAGCGTCGGGCAAAACGACATTCCCCTGCCTCCGCTCGGCGTAAAACTGCTCGCCGAAGTAGGTGAGCGTATCGGTGGCACAGATGGTGGTATCGAGGGCGCTGAACGCAGGTGGAAAGAAAGTCACGGTGACAGCAACGGTCGAATCACAGCCATTTACCGAGGCTCCTTTCAAAGTGACGTCGCCCTGCGTCCGGCCCAGGTAAAACTGCTCCCCGAAGTAATCCAGGGTATCCGCCGCACAAATGATGCTGCTGAATGTCCCTCGTGCCGGCGGGAAAAAAGCGACGTTCACCGTCACGGTAGAATCGCAGCCATCAATGGATGCGCCGGGCAAGACCACTTCGCCCGTAGTTTGGCCGGGGTAAAACAGGGTGCCGAAGTAATCAAGCGTATCGGTGTCACAGCGGGTCGTGCTGAAGCTTCCGGTGGCGGCCGGGAAAAAAGCCACGCGCACGCTGACGGTAGAGTCGCAACCATTAACCGATCCGCCCGGCAAAACAACGTCGCCCATCGTCCGGCCGGGGTGGAACCGCGATCCGAAGTAGTCCAGGGTGTCGCCCGGGCAGATGGTCGTTGCAAAATCACCCAATGCCTGGGGATAGAAGCCGAGATTGATCCTAAGGCTGCTGTCACACCCGAAAACGGAAGCGTTGGGATAGTTGATGACGCCCGTGCGGCGGTTGGCGTCGAAGACTTGCCCCTCGTAAAGAAAAGTTTCTCCGGGGCACACGACCGGCGCCAGCGTACCGGTGGCCGCCGGACGGATGGGGATGGGAATGGGGAGGCTGACGTTGCGCCGGCAGCCGTTGGCACTCGTTACGTCCCGGAAAAAGAAACTGGCCCCGACGAAGCTCGTCAGGCCAAATTCTCCGGGGCAGAAAGTCCGCATTCCTGAGCCATTCAGCGTCAGGGTAGCCAGTGCCGAAGGCCCCCCCGTCCGCTCCAGTTCGTAGCGGATGGTGTAGGGGCCGGGCCCCGCGAGCTGAAAACTCAGGGTAACGCAGCCGTCGTCGCAAATCGGTGTCGGCGGCCGCACGGTCAGGGCAGGGAAGTCGGTAAAGGCCACAATGCTTACCGTGGCAGTGTCTGCGCAGCCAAAGTTATCGGATACGGTAAGCGTGTAGGTGCCAGGAGCCAGGTTGCTCAGCGCAGCGGTAGTGGCAGCGTTGCTCCAGCGGTAGGTCAGCGGTCCCGTGCCACCCGTAGCGACGGCCTGGGCCTGGCCGGTAGCACTGTTGCAGTCGGGTTGGGTGGTGGCGACGTTGACGCTGAGGTCGCAAGGGCCCGGGGCAACTACGGCAGTACACGAAGTGCTGCACCCGTCGGGGTTGGTAAGGACGATCTGGTAGGTGCCGGGCGCTAAGTTGCTAAAGGTGGTATCGGCGTTGGGCCGCAGCGGGAAGTCGCCCAGGTCTCCACTGATCCTTATTCCGTCCACTGCACCTGCGTGCGCGACCGTAATCTGCCCATCCCCGTTGCCCGCAATGCTTTCTGCCGTGGCCTGGCAATCCATTGTGAGCGGCAGTGGCTGGGTCAGTAAGATGGTGTCGCGGGCGGTGCAGCCATTCTCGTCCGTTACCTCCAGGTAGTAGCTGCCGGCGGCCACCTGTTGGGCGGTGGGGGTAGCCGGGAAGGTATCGACGGACCACCGGTAGCTTACGTTCCCCACCGCGTTGGTCACGGTAGCCGCGATGGACCCGTTGCGGTCGCCGAAGCAACCCACCTCTGCGGTCTGGGCCAGGGTGACGGCCAGCGGCGCGGGATCCGTCAGGGTAATGCTGATGGGTGGAAAAGTACAGCCCGTGGCATCGGATACGTTGGCGACGTAGGTCCCCGCCAGGAGGCCGGTGACGCTTTCCAGTCCATCGAGCGAATCGACGTTCCAGTCAACGGTAGCCGGTCCGATGGAACCCCCAATGCTAAGGTCGATGGTGCCCGTGGCGGAGCCCGCGCAAATGGGGTCGGTACTGCTGGACCCAACTTGCAGCATGCAGTCGGGCGGAATGCGGATGACGACGGACTGGAAACAGTCGGGGCGGTCAAACTCCCGCAGCGTAAAGGTGTAAAAGCCGGTTTGGAAAAGGCTGGCGGGCAGCGTGATGCCGCTGAAGTTGATGGGGCCGATGTTGGCCGCAGAGGTGGGGCCGGTAAACGTAAGGAAAAAGAAGGGTACGCCCGCCGTAGGGGAGATGGTGACCGAACCGTCGGCATTGTTGCTGAAGGTAAAATCAATCAGGCAGGGAGGGTCGGTAAGGACGGCAGTACAGATTTCCACGCAGGTGGAAATGTTGTCGGTAACGGTAATGGTGTAGGTGCCGGCAGGCAGGTTGGTGAGGTTGTAGGTGCCGGTGACTACGTTGCCCAGGGTGCCGCTTACTGGCCCCGTCCAGTCGACGCGAAAGTTGCCCGAGCCCGCCAGCAGGTCCAGGCGAATGCGTCCGTCGTTACCGCCAAAGCGGGTGGGGGAGAACACAGTGGAGCAGTCGACGGCGAGGTTGTCAAGGTCCCTGATCTCCCGTACCCAGCGGGAGGTGCAACCATAGTAGTCCATTACTTCCACCGAGTAAATGCCGGGGCTGAGGTTGCTCACGTCGCGGGAAGAGGAAGTAAAGCCGTTGGGGCCAGACCACAAAAAAGTAGCCCCGCTGCCGTCGTTGGCGACGCAGTAGAGTTCCGCCGTCTGGAAGTTGAGGAGATCCACCGACGCCCCCGTGCCGTTGCAACCCACGTCCTGGGCATCGACGGTGAAGGGCGGGTTGATACTCGGCGGCGGGCAGGAGGGGAAGAAGCTGATGGTTTCTTCGGTATAGCAGCCCTGGATTTCCCCCCCGAGGAGGTCGGGCTGCCCGTCGAAGTCATTGTCCACCGCGTCGTACACCCGGATGGTCCACACCCCGGGCGGGATGCAGATGCCGCCGAAATCGATGCTGATGGCCAGCTCTACGGCGTAATCCGTTCCGTTGGGTTGGTTGGGCAGGAAAAGCCGGGCACCGGTGAAGGGGTCGGTGACTTCGTATACTTCACTGCCGTTGTAGATCTGGGAGTAATAAAAATTGTTGGCGCCGGTGGCCGTCCAACGGATGAATGCCCCGTTGGCGGGGTTGTTGTCTCCCGTCACCGGTGTCTCTCCGGCGTGATCGAAAATGGTGATCGGGTTAGTGGCCGGGTTGCACGGGGGCGCAGCGCTTTTAGGGCCAACCAGCGACTGGTTAACCAGAGAAAGACCCAGGCTTGCTTGTTCCGCACTGCCGGTTTGCGCTTGTAAGGTCGTCAAGGCGCAAAGCAGCAGCACTACGTAAATCGGTTTCATCTTCAGCGCTTAGCACTCTTATCTAGTCTGCTGCAAGAATAGGAAGGTCACCAAAGGTAGTTTATTGAACGGCATATATTTCTACATTTAACGTATATGATTTGATAAAATACGGTCAGGGGGGCAATTTTGCGGGTGCGCCAAAGCACCCTCCACGGGCCGGTTATCGCATCAATTGCCGATCGTACGGCAGGCAGGCACGGGGCACGGGCAGCACCCGCATGCGCTTAAGGGGTAGCGGTACTCCCTTCCTCGCTCGCTCCCGGTCCTTTACCTGGCACCTGCGGCCGCGCCCGGAGGCGGCTTACCGCACCAATACCACCTCTCCTTTCAAAACGAGGCTACGCCCATCCCGCAAATCGGCGCGGATGCTGTAAACGTATACTCCCGGTTGGTGCAGCCTGCCGTCGGCCGTTCGTCCGTCCCAGCCCCAGGTTTGGTCCGCCGGGTCAATCGGTCCCGGGAGGCTCGCCACGAGGAATCCCCAGCGGTCAAAAACGGCAAACTCCCTGAAGCGCTCCACCTGCTCATCCCCGAAGGCCCGGAAGAGGTCGTTGCGGCCGTCTTCGTTCGGAGAAAAAGCATTGGGTACGTACACCGGCACGTAGCGGTCCACCAACACTTCCGCCTCCGCAGTTGCGGTGCAGCCGCTGTTGTCAATGGCCGTTACCGTATAGACGGTCGAAAGGGTGGGGGCAACGAAGAAGCTGTTTTCCGTCAACAAGCCTTCCGGCCCGGGCGTAAGCCGGTAGCCAATGGCCTCCAGGTCGGTCAGGACTTGCAGCCGGACACTGTCGCCCGTCCCGATAATTACCCGGTTGGGCGTCACCACAATGCTGCCCTGGGGGGCGGGTGCGAGCGTGAATTCCTGGGTCAGCAGGCACCCATTGGCGTCTTCGAGCGCGAAGGTGGTCACTCCCGCACTGGCCCGCAGGGTATCGGGGAAGGCCCCCGGACTCCGGAAAGGCCCGTCGCCCGTACGGTACACGTAAGGCCCCGTCCCCCCTTGAATGTCGGTAATGACCAGCCCGGGAAGGGTGTCCTGGCAGGTGGCATCGAGCGGCAGTACCGCCACGGCCATCACCTCCGGCGCCGTCAGCTTTACGCTGTCCTGGGCCTGGCAGCCCCGTCCGCTGGTCACCAGCAGGGAGTAGCTGCCAGCGGCCAGTCCACCGAGTTCTGCCCCATCCGCCCCGTTGCTCCAGGCGAAAGTGTAGGGGCCCGTCCCGCCGGTCGGGATGGCCAGCACCGCCCCATCTTCGGCGTCCGGGCAACTCACTGCGTACACGCCATTCCCACTCGTGATGTCAATCGAGACGGCCAGATCCGACTGGCTGACCAGCACCGCCCCGCTCAGCGCCAAGGGGCAGGCCCCCCCGTCGTTGGCGCTAAGAATGCGGACGGTAGTGCCAATCGCCGCCGCCACTTCCACCTCCGCAGAACCACTGAAAATGCTCAGGAATGCCCCGGGCTGGCTGCTCAGTTCCACCTGCGCAATGCCATCGCCGTCGTAATTGATCGTCAGCGGCAGCAAACCATCGGCACACACCACCCCGTCGCCGCTCAGGCTGACCGTAGCCGGTTCCAGCACCCGTACCGTCACCAGCACGAGGCTATCACAACCGTTCACGCTGGGCAGGTCCAAAACCACAGGTACCGCCGTAGCCGCCGCCGCAAAAGTCCTGCCGTGGAAGGTAAAGGAGGTGCCCGCGCAAATCGTTGTATCCAGCACCCCGCTCACCTGCGGGAAGAAACTTAGGCTAACCGCCACGGTCGAATCACAGCCATTGACGGAAGCTCCCGGCAGTACCACGTCGCCCATCGTGCGCGCGGCGTGGAAGCTTTCACCTGCGTAGGTCAGGGTATCGCCCGCGCAGAGCATTGCTGCGAAGGTCCCGACGGCGGGAGCAAAGAAGTTCACGCTGACGGCCACGGTCGAATCACAGCCGTTGACGGAAGCTCCCGGCAGTACCACGTCGCCCATCGTCCGCGCGGCGTGGAAGCTTTCACCGGCGTAGGTCAGGGTATCGCCCGCGCAGAGCATTGCTGCGAAGGTCCCGACGGCGGGAGCAAAGAAGTTCACGCTGACCGCCACGGTCGAATCACAACCGTTGACGGAAGCGCCGGGTAGGACCACGTCGCCCACCGTCCGCGCGGCGTGGAAGATTTCACCGGCGAACGTGAGGGTATCGCTGGCGCAAATGGTCGTGTCCAGGGCGCTGAACGCAGGTGCAAAGAAGGCCACGCTGACCGCCACGGTCGAATCACAACCGTTGACGGAAGCGCCGGGCAAAACCACGTCGCCCACCGTCCGCGCGGCGTGGAAGATTTCACCGGCGTAGGTCAGGGTATCGCCCGCGCAAAGCGTTGCTGCGAAGGTGCCGACGGAGGGAGCAAAGAAGGTCACGCTGACGGCCACGGTCGAATCACAACCGTTAACGGAAGCGCCGGGCAGGACCACGTCGCCCACCGTCCGCGCGGCGTGGAAGCTTTCACCGGCGTAGGTCAGGGTATCGCCCGCGCAGAGCGTTGCTGCGAAGGTGCCGACGGCGGGAGCAAAGAAGGTCACGCTGACGGCCACGGTCGAATCGCAGCCATTGGCGGATGCGCCGGGCAGGATCACATCACCCGTCGTCCGCGCGGCGTGGAAGCTTTCACCGGCGTAGGTCAGGGTGTCGTCCGCGCAGAGCGTTGCTGCGAAGGTGCCGACGGCGGGAGCAAAGAAGGTCACGCTGACGGCCACGGTCGAATCGCAGCCATTGGCGGATGCGCCGGGCAGGACCACGTCGCCCACCGACCGCGCGGCGTGGAAGCTTTCGCCGGCGTAGGTCAGGGTGTCGCCCGCGCAGAGCGTTGCTGCGAAGGTGCCGACGGCGGGAGGCAAACGGTTGATGTCCACAACGCTGGTGAAAGGCCTCGCGCAGCCATTCGCATCGGTTACGGTGAGGAAGTTGACGCGGGCGTTTTCCAGGTCGGGGAAACCAAAACTGGCCGGGCAGAAGCTCTCCACTCCGGAGGCCACAATGGTGAAGTTTGCGGCCTGGGGAGGGGCACCGTTGCGGCTAATGGTGTAGTCGACTTGAAACGGACCACTTCCCGTAAAACCAAAATTAATGTCCACACATCCGTCGTCGCAGACTGCGCTGGAGCCCAGGACGCTTGCCGTGGGGAAGTCGGTAAACGCCACGATGCTCACGCTGGCGTTGGCCTGGCACCCCAGCGCGTCGGTAGCCGTAACGGAGTAGCTTCCCGGGGTGAGGTTACTGACTAGGGCCGTACTTTCTCCGTTGCTCCAGAGGAAGCTGACGGCCCCGTTGGCCAGCAGGCTAGCGCTTGCTGCGGCGGAGCCCGTGGGGTTGTTACAGTCGGGCTGGGTGGGGGTGATGCTGGTGGTGATCTCGCAGCCGCCCTGGTTGACGATGGCGGTGCAGGTGGCGGTACAACCACTGTCGTCGGTAATCAACAGGTTGTAGGTGCCCGGTGGCAGACCCGTGAAGGTGGTGTCGCTGCCGCTGCTTACCCGCAAGGTGCCGAGGACGCTACTTAAGGTTACGGTTGGTCCGCCCCCCGCGATGGAAAGGGTGATGGTGCCGTCTTCCGCACCGGCGGCGGTTTCGGTAGTTGCGCTGCACAGGAGTTCCAGGGCGGCAGGCTGGCCCAGGCTCAGGCTGGCGTTGGCGGCACAGGAATTGGCGTCGGTGACGGTGAGGCCGTAAGTGCCTGCTCCCAGGTTCCGCAGGGTGTCGGTGTCGGTCGGGGCGGCTACTGACCAGGCGTAAGTCAGCATGCCACCAGCGTTAAGGACGGTGGCGGCAATGGCTCCGGTAGTTTCCCCAAAACAGTTAATGGGGCTGGTTTCGGTCAGTTGTACCTCCAGCGCTGGCGGGTCGAGCAGCGTAATCGTCAGCGGCGGCACCGGACAAGCGCTGTCATCGGAAACAATGACGGTGTAGGTCCCTGCTCCCAGGTTGCTGGCGCTGCTGAGGCCGTCGAAGGCATCATCGCTCCAGTCGATGGTCAGGCCACTGCTTGCTCCGGTCACCGCCAGGCTGATGCTTCCGTCGCTGCTGCCGAAGCAAAGCGGGTTGGTGGTCGTTGGAACTGCACTGAGATCGCACACCGGCCCCTCAACTACGAAAGTGACGGGCGGTGGAGGTGTAACGATGCAACAGGCGGGGGTGCCGGCGGCCGGCGCTGGCAGCACCAACACGAGTCGGTAAGTATCGATGGGGAGATTGATGGCGGTATCAGGACTGCTGCTGGCCGTAAAGCTCAGGTCCAGTCCGCCGGTGGTGCTGGTGATCCGGTAAGTCCAGGGCCCCGTTCCTGCCAGGTCCACCACTACTTCGCCCGTGCCATTCACCACTGTGGCGTCAAAAACCGAATCGACGGTGATGCTTTGGTCGGCACCACCGCCGGGTGGGCAGGTGAATGCCGTGATGCTGGCCATACAGGTCTGGGTACAGTTGTTGGCGTCGCGGATTTGCAAATTATACTGGCCGGGGACGAGGTTGCGGAGGGTGTCGCCGTTGGCTACTGTCAGGCCGGACTGCGGGGGCAGTGGATTCCCATCCGTGTCCACGGCGGTGTAAGTCAGGGTGTAGGCACCGGTTCCACCGGCCAGATTCAGCCCAATTCTGCCGTCGTTGGCGGCAGGACAGGTCTCGTTGAGAGCAGCGCAGGAAAATTGCAGCGCGGGTGGGGCCGTCAGGGTGTGGCTGCCCTCCAGAAAGCAACCCCGGTCATCGATGATCTGGAAATTGTAGGTGCCGGGGCCCAGGTTGCTGATGGTGGCTTGCGTGGAGCCCGAGACTCCGGGGCCAGTCCAAGATACCACCGGGTTTTGCCCGCCGGTAAAGGCGAGGGCAATCTGCCCGTCGTTCGCGCCTCCGCAAGTGATGGGGCTTGCCACATTGCTCACCAGGGTAAAGTCTGAGCAGTCGGGCCCCTCAATGGTGTAGAACTGAAACATATCACAGTCGGGCCGATTGACTTCGTAGACGGTGAAAACGTATTCCCCAACCATGAACTGTCCGCCCGGAAGGGTAATGCCCCCAATGCCAAAGGGCCCGATATCGTCCTGAAAAGAGGGCCCCGTGTAGCTGACCCGAAAGGGCGGCATCCCGCTGACGGGGGTGATGACGACGTCGCCCAGGGCATCTTGCATCACCGTAAAATCGACCATGCAGGGTGGATCAGGCAGGGTAACCATGCAGTTGTCCGTACATCCCGAAGTGTTATCGGTAACGGTAAAGGTATAGGTGCCAGCCAACAGGCCACCGATGTTGTTGTTGCCGTCGATCCCCGCCCGACTGCCCGAACTGGGCCCTGACCATGCAATCGTATAATTGCCCGTCCCCGACCCGATGTTCACCGCAACCACTCCATCGTTGCTGCCAAATACCGTTGGTCCATTCACCAGGTTGCAGTTGATGCTGACGGGGGGCAACTGGTTGACCGTGAAGGTGCCCTGCGTAATGCAGTCGTAGAAGTCCCGCACCTCCACCGTGTAAGTTCCGGGCATCAGGCCCGTAATGTTTTGGGTGGAAGCGGTAAAACCACCGGGGCCGGTCCACATCAGGCTGGCTCCTGCACCGATGGGGGAAACACAGTACAGGTCGTTGATGCTGTAGTTATTCAGGCTGATGGAGCCGCCGCCGTTGCAGCCGATGTCTACTACGTTGGCAGTGAAGGTGGTTGTATTGGGGGGTGGGCAGGAAGGGAAAAAGTCAAAGGAGCAAATTCTGAAGCACCCGATGATGGCCCCGTTGGCGTCCCGATCGGGCAGTAAATCTCCGTCGGCGTCCTGGACGTCCCACACCTGGACCGTCCAGGTGCCCGGGGCGAGGCAGGCGTTGCTGGATCCGCCGCCGATGGCCAGGGTAGCGGTATAGGTATTGGTGGCGGGGTCGCTCGCGGGGTATACCGAAAGGTTGGTGCCCGCCCGTACGATCTGAAAAGTATCGGGCCCGTTGTAGATGCGGCTGTAATAAAGGTTGCTGGACCCCGTGGCCGTCCAGGTCATAAATGCCCCGTCGCTGGGGTCATTATCGCCAGTATTCGGCAATTCGCCCTCGCAGCTTACAATGACAAAAGGGTTGGGATCGGTGCAGAGCATCTTGGCGTTGGAGGCCCTGCCGTGTTTGCCCGTAACGCGCTGGAGTTCCAGGGGGAACTGTGCGCTGGAGGGAGAAACCTGGGCAAAAACGGCGGAAAAAGAAAGGAAAAGAGCGAATAGAAGGAGGGTAAATTTGTCGAACATGCGTGCAAAGGGGATGGACGGGAAGGGGCGAAGTACCCCTAAAAGTACGGCAAAGCGGCAAAAGCCAAGAAAAAGTGCGCTGCCCAGCCCCGCCGCGTGCGGACCGCTGGACCAAAGAAAACCGGGCTGCTGAGGCTTAAAAGTCCCCCCCGGCCAGAAAAAAAACGGGGAAATAGTGACCAGCGCCGGGAAAAAGCGTCAGCCTGGCGTATACTTACGCTGTTGTAAGCTTACAACGCGGCCTTCAGCCTTCTTTTGAAGGGCAAGATTTGCTCAAGTAAACCTTTCGCACTTTCTTTGCGCCGCAATTATTCATTAAACGCCAACTATACTATGGCTAGCATTGAGGAAAAAGTAAAGAAGATTATTGTCGATAAGCTCGGCGTCGATGCAACGGAGGTAACTACCGATGCAAGTTTCCAGAACGATCTGGGAGCCGACAGCCTGGACACCGTCGAACTCATCATGGAGTTCGAGAAGGAATTCGACATCAGCATTCCTGACGAGCAGGCGGAGAACATCCAGACCGTCGGTCAGGCCGTTGCTTACCTCGAAAGCAGCGTGGGATAATCCCCTTCCCGCGATCTCTTTCGCTCCGCCGCCCGTGCGCCTGATCCCCAGGCTGCGGGCGGCGGTTTTGTTTGGCAAATACTGTAATTTTGCCCCGGCAAGCTTCAGCGGCCGGTTCTGGTGATCCCCGGCAACAACCCCAACACCGCCCGGGCCACCCAGCAAATGGCTGGCGACGCAAGGCCGCAGGGGCTTTGGTGTCTACGGCGGATCTGCTCCGCGTCGCCCGTTGGCGATAGCCGGCGTTTCGCCACCGCCGCCCTTCAACCGCCCCTCTGACGGAGGGGTTTAATCCTCCCAAATAAACAACCCATGCAGCGCGTAGTAGTAACTGGAATTGGTGCCCTTACCTCCATTGGCAACAGCGTACCCGAATACCTGGAAGGCCTCAAAACTGGCCGCAGCGGTGCCAAGCCCATCACCCAGTTCGATGCATCGCTCTTCAAAACCCAGTTTGCCTGTGAGGTGACGGACTGGGACCCCGCCGACCGGCTGGATGCCCGCGAGATCCGCCGGCTCGACCGTTACGTCACCATGGCGCTCTACGCTACCGACGAGGCCATGAAGATGGCGGGCATCCTGAACGAGAGCGGAGAGAAAATCTTCGAGCTCAACCCCGACCGTGCCGGCGCCATTGTCGCCAGCGGCATCGGTGGCCTGCGCTCACTGGAAGAAGAGATTGAGTCTTTCGACGGCGGCAACGGCACCCCCCGTTACAATCCTTTCATGATTCCCCGCATGATTGCCAACATGGGGGCTGGCCACATCAGCATGGCTCATAACCTGCGCGGTCCTTCCTACGCCACCGTCAGCGCCTGTGCATCGGGTGGACACGCCCTGGCCGCGGCAGCCGACGATATTCGCCTCGGGCGGGCCGACTTCATGGTCACCGGTGGCGCCGAAGCGGTAGTGACCAAAGTAGGCGTGGGCGGCTTCAACAGCATGAAAGCCCTCAGCACCCGCAACGACGATTTCAAAACGGCCTCCCGGCCCTACGATGCCGACCGGGATGGTTTCGTACTCGGCGAAGGCGCGGGCATCATCATCCTGGAAAGCCTTGAGCACGCCCAGGCCCGGGGTGCCACCATCCTGGCCGAAGTAGCCGGGTACGCCGCCAGCTCCGATGCCTACCACATCTCCGCCCCCCATCCGGAAGGCGCCGGTGCCAAAATCGCCATGGAGAATGCCCTGCGCTACGCGGGCCTGAAGCCCGCCGACATTGACTACATCAACACCCACGGCACCTCCACCCCCATCGGTGATACGGCCGAACTGCGGGCCATCCAACTGGCCTTCGGAGACGCGGCCTACGACCTCCACATCAGCTCCACCAAGTCAATGACCGGCCACCTGCTGGGTGCCGCCGCAGCCGTCGAGTCCGTCGCCTGCATCCTCGCCATCCAGCACAATTTCGTTCCTCCCACTATCAATCACTTCACCGACGATCCCAATATCGACCCCCGGCTGAACCTAACTTTTAATAAGGCGGTGGAAAAAACGGTAAATGCCGCTTTAAGTAATACCTTTGGCTTCGGCGGACACAACTCTGCTACCATATTCAAGCGGTTCAATTCCTGATTTGCGGTGATCAAAACGGCTAGACGATTCTACAACTACTATCTATCTCCGGAAAAGGAATTCGTCCGGAGGCTGCGTCGTCTGCTGGGCTTCACCCCCGCCTACCTCTCGGTATTTAAGCTCGCCTTTCAGCACAAGAGCAACAACCAGGAAGTCCAGGCCCGGGCTTTGCCCTACGGCGGGCAAAACAACGAGCGCCTGGAGTTTCTGGGGGACGCCGTGCTCGGCACCGTGGTGGCGGAGTACCTCTACAAAAAGTACCCCACCGAAGACGAGGGCTTCCTCACCAAGATGCGCTCCAAGATCGTCAAGCGCAACAGCCTCAACGAGATCGGCTACAACATGGGGCTCGATGAGTTGCTCTCGACCTACAACAACGTCCGCATCGCCAAATCCATGCTCGGCAACGCCGTCGAAGCCCTGGTGGGCGCCGTCTACGTCGAACAAGGCTACCAGCTGACCACACGCTTCATCGTGCAGCGCATGCTCAAGAACTACGTCGACGTCACTCACCTCGAGAACTTCGACGACAACTACAAGAGCCAACTGCTGGAACACTGCCAGAAGAACGGGCAAAAGGTAGACTATGCCATCATCAAGCGCTTCAAACAAGACAAGCGCGACCGCTTCAAGGTCGCTGTCTTGGTCAACGGCGAACGCCTGGCCGTGGGCGAAGACTTCAACAAGAAAAGCGCCGAGCAGATTGCCAGCCGCCGCGCCCTGCAGGGGCTGGGTTTGCCAGTGGACAGTTGAACGTCTGCCTGCTTCCCCCGCTCTTCCCCCCGGGACCTTTCCCTGCACCTGCGTCCGCGCCCGCTAAAACCAAGCCCAACTGTCCGGAAAGGCCATCAAGCAGCGGATTATGGCGCAATTGCATACCTTACCCCTTCGTGGGGCGTTACAGCCTGGTGGGGAGCCGTAGTGATCATCCCCGCAGCGCCTTAACTTTGCCGCCGCGAGTCCGTGCATGAGCATCCTGAACATCTCTTCCCGCTGGCCTTGGTACCTCGCCCTCATCGGACTGACGATAGTGGTGGCTTCGGTGTGGTACACCAACCGACTGGCCAATCAGTTAGCGGAAGTGGAGCAGCATTTCGTAGAACTGTATAAACTCTCCGTTGAAGAAATTGAGGAGTTGACTTCAGACGCCGATTTGCAGCTGGACGTTACTTTCCAGACCGAAGTGCTCAAGCAAATGGAAACCGTGCCCCGGATCACCACTGACATGAACGGCCACGTAGTTTACTGGGCCGGATTCGGGAGCAGGGATAACGATGCATTCGGCGAACGGTACGAAGACTCAGTGTACATCCAACGAGTAGTGGAAAGCTGGATCGAAGAAGGCAGAGTGCCCGTGCGCGGCTATGCCCAGTTGCAGTACTTCGGGGAAAGCCGCCTGCTGCGGCAACTGCGCTTTTTCCCCATTGTACAGGCCATCCTGATCGGAACATTCATTTTCCTCGGCTACCTCGGCATCAACCAGGCGCGGAGGGCCGAGCAAAACCGCGTGTGGGTGGGCATGGCCAAAGAAACCGCCCACCAGCTGGGCACCCCCATCAGCGCCATAATGGGTTGGGTGGAGCACCTGAAAGTGATGTACGCCGAAGATGCGGAGATACTGGAAGTCAGTAATGAACTCAGCCACGACGTCGATCGCCTCTCCATGGTGGCCAACCGTTTCAGCAAGATCGGTGCTACCCCGGAGTTGGAACCGGTGAACGTATATGCCGAACTGGAAAAGTGCCGGGAATACATGGCCAAGCGGGCACCGCGCAAGGTAAGTTTCGACTTCCCCGACCCCGCTTCACCGCCCATCAAAATTGCCATCAATCCCCTGCTTTTCGACTGGGTCATTGAGAACTTGTTGCGCAATGCCCTCGATGCGATGGACGGCACCGGGCGCATCACCGGGCGTGTCCGCGAGGCGGAGAATATGGTATTGATTGACATCACCGACACCGGCGGCGGCATCGCGCCGAAGAACGTACGCAAGGTGTTCAACCCCGGCTTTACGACCAAAAAGCGCGGCTGGGGGCTGGGCCTCAGCCTGGTTAAGCGCATCGTGGAAGAATACCACCGGGGCCGGATCAACGTAAGCTATTCGGAGATCGGCGTGGGCACTACCTTTACGATTGCGCTGCCCAGGGTCTGATCCTTTTTCCGTTTTTGTCCACCAAATTTTTCCTTTTGTCCCCGTCTTCTTCAGTCATCGTTGCTATTGCCACCCCGGTGGGGGAGGGCGCGCTGGGCGTGGTTCGCCTGAGTGGGCCGGGCTGCATTGCGCTGATCGATCCTTTTTTTGCGCGGCCGCTGGTGCAGGGGAAGTCGCGGGTAGCAATGTTCGGGGTGCTCCGCGACAGCGCCGGGGAAGCGATCGACGAGGTGGTCCTCACGCTGTACCGCGCGCCGGGGAGTTATACGGGCGAAGATTCCGTAGAGATTTCCTGTCACGGCAGCCCCTACATCCTCAGCCGGGTCGTACAACTTTGTATTGACGCGGGGGCGGGGATGGCGGCGCCGGGGGAATTCAGCCAACGGGCCTTCCTCAACGGTAAGCTCGACTTGAGCCAGGCCGAAGCCGTGGCCGATCTCATCGCCAGCCAGTCGGCGGCCGCCCACCGCATTGCTTTAGGACAACTGCGGGGCGGTGTGAGTAACGAAATCACAGACCTACGCGGCCAGCTCATCCACTTCGCCAGCCTCATTGAGTTGGAACTCGACTTCGGGGAAGAAGACGTCGAATTTGCCGACCGCAACGAACTGCGCCGCCTGGTGGACCACATCCGGGAGCGGATTGCTGCCCTGACGACCTCCTTCCGGCTGGGCAACGCCATCAAACACGGCGTTACTACCGTCATTGCCGGCCGGCCCAACGCCGGCAAATCCACCCTCCTCAACGCCCTGCTCAACGAAGAACGGGCCATTGTTTCCGACATTCCCGGTACTACCCGGGATACCATCGAAGAGACGATTAACATCGGCGGGGTCAACTTCCGCCTGGTCGATACCGCCGGCTTGCGCACCACCTCCGACAGCATCGAGGCCATCGGCGTAGCGCGGGCTTTGGAGCGGGTGCGGACGGGGCAGGTGCTGGTCTACGTCTTCGACGTGATCGAAACCGCCCCGGCTACCCTGTGGGCAGATCTCGACGAACTCTACCGCCCCGACCTTCAACTGGTGCTCGTGGCGAATAAGATGGACCTCAACCCCTACACCCAATTCAGCCACTACTTCGGCAGCGACTACGCCGGCCGGTGGGCGGTGGACGAGGAAGACTTCGTACCCATGATTGCCCGCGACAAGGCCAACCTCGGATACCTCCAACAGCGGATACTGGCCGCCGCAACCGGCGGAACCGGAGCGCTGGACCAAAACCAGGTGGTGCTTTCCAACGGCCGGCATTACGCTGCACTGACCCGCGCCGACGAGGCCCTGGCCCGGGTGGATGAGGGCCTGCGCAGCGGCATCAGCCACGATTTTATTGCCATGGACATCCGTCAAAGCCTCCGCGACCTGGGTGAAATCACCGGGGAAATCACCACCGACGACCTGCTCGGGAACATCTTTTCGAGCTTTTGCATCGGAAAATAATTGCCGTTCAACGCATTTTTCCTACCGTTCCGTAAATATACGGTCATAATGCAACTTCCGGCGCAGGCGCTGAATTTGGCGATTGTGCCATCTATTTGCTGTCTAAAGGGGAGAAAATGGCCCGGTTTTACCCGTCAAACCCCGTGTTTTGCCCGGATTGTAACTTTTTAGATTACAAACAGGCTGTCGCGACAACTTTATCACCGCTTTGCTAAGCCATTGAACTTTAAGGACTTAGTACTAATTTTGACGTTCTCTCTAACACAGATGTGAAAGGTCCGGATTTATCTTGTTTTTGGGCCAATGACAATCGTAAGACAGCATAGCGTGAATTCAGAATCAAACTACGGCCGGCTCAGCCACGGCAGCTTCAACGGAGAAGAAGAAACTTACAGTGCCCAAGGTTCTGCCGTTTCTGATAATGTTGTGCAGTACTCCCACGAGACTTACGGGATGACCGAAGCAGAATACAACGCCTATCTATCAGCGGGGGAAGAATCCGCCAGATTGTGCGACGACATACACTACTACCTTTTTAACACACCCAATGCCGCAGCTTACTTTTATTAGGCCCAACTACGTTTACACCCTTCGCGGTCCTCTTGGACCAAATTCATCAGTAAGGTTCATCTTGCCCTTGACTGCCGAGAAATTTACCACCCGGCACTTCCAACAGAATATCTCGGTTTTGGCCCTGACTCCCCGCGATCCGGGAGTTGAGGTAGACGTGCGCGTAAAGATCAATTGCCGCGGGAATGGGGGGAGTGCCGCTTTGCCCGAAGACCACTGGGTCGTTATCGACTCGATCTTCCCGCTGAGAAAAGAAAGCCTCATCGTCACATCCGCTACCCCGATTACGGACGTGGAGGAACGGGAAGTTCGGCAGCGGCTGAGGGATTGGCTCGGGTTGTAGCGTCGCGGATTTGGCTGGACTAAGCACAAGAGACTTGGTCGGGCTAAAGCCGCAACAATACAGTTGGCGCTAAGGCCGCGAAAATACAGTTGGGGGCTAAGGCCGCGAAAATATAAGCCAAAAGACCCGTTTCCCCGGAAGAGGGGAAACGGGCCGAAACACTCAAAACGTCAAACCTGTAAATTTTTGGTTGGGGCGGGGAGATATTGTTGGGCTTTAGCCCGCCTGGGTTCGGGTGTAAGGCTGACTAACATTTCAGACCTGCTCGGGCTTGCGCCCGAAGCTTAGTCGGGCTAAAGCCGCGCCGCTACAGTTCGTCGTAGCGCCACAGTTCGAGGTCTTCGATGGTGCGGATGAGCTTTTCGCCGTAGCGCGGGTCGGTGGCGTAGCCCGCTTTGCTGAGGCCGTGGGACCACGCTTTGTAATCGGTAATGGGCAGGTCGAAGAGGGGTTGGTAGCGGTCTTTGCGGAGCACTTCGCTGTGGGCGCGGAAACTTTCCTCGGGGCTATCGAAGATGCGGAAGAAGTCTTTGTGGTGGTCATCGCTGTGGTTGGAGCAATGCCCTTTGCGGCATTGTTTGCTGAAGCACTTGATGCCGAAGTGGTTTTTGTTTTTGGTGGCCAGGGTGGAGCTTCCCGTGCCGCTTTCGAGCAGGCCCTGGGCCAGGGTGATGGAGGCGGGGATGCCGTGGGTGGCCATCTGTTCGAGGGCTATGTTTTTGTAGGTGTCTACGTAGGCCAGTTGTTTGAGCTGCTTGGCGGTCCAGGCTTTTTTCGGAGCGACGTAGTTGGCGAGCCTTGCTGCTACGTCTTCCCCCGCACCTGCGTTTAGCGCCCCCTCCGGCTGCCCGGTAGAGGAAGGGTCCGAAAAAACGGTGCGCTCGGAGGTAGTGAAGAGTCCATCCCAGTTGATGCTCAGGCTGAAACTGAACTCCCGGCGGGTAAACACCAGGGTAAGGGAGGCCAGGAAGACCAATTTGGTCCACGGACTGGTAAACTGCTCGTAGATGCGCCGCCAAAATTCACGCAACATCAGCACCAGGCTGCTCGGGATGGGAAGGTGGATTTGCTTCATGGCTACGGATTATGACCGCAAGGTAAACGCTTTTGTTGGTAGTTTCCAAATTTAAAACACAAAAAGTTTAAAATCTCTTTTAACGCTTCCTTAAGGGTCGGCACCTCAGCGCCGGGTTACCTTTGAGGGCTTCAAAATACAACAGTGCATGATTCGCTATTTCCTAGGATTCAGTTTATTGGTTTTCGTCGCGACCACGGGTTTCGGTCAGCGTTTTGGTCACCTCAATTTTGGCAACTTGCTCAGCGAGATGCCCGCCACGGCGGTGGCCGAAAAACAGCTGGAGGCCTATAATAAGGAACAGCTGGCCATCGGGGAAGGCATGGCCAAAAAGCTGCAAGCTGACTTTGCCAGCGCCGAGGCCAAAGCCTCCACCATCCCCCCCGTCGAATTGAGAAAACTGGAAGCACAGTTGCAAAAAGACCAGCAAGCCATCCGCGCCTTCGAACAACAAATGGCCGTCAACCTGGAAAAAAAGCGCCGTGAATTGCTCGGCCCCATCATTAAACAAGCCAAAGACGCCATCGCCGCCGTGGGCCGGGAAAAGGGCTACCAGATGATTTTTGACTCTTCGCTCTTCAACTCCTTGCTCTTCACGGGGGAGGGGACGGACGTGTTGCCGCTGGTGAAGGCGAAGCTGGGCATACAATAAGGGCGTAAAGGAGTAAGGGATTAAGGGAGCTGCCGCGAGGGATAGGCGTGGCAGGGACGCGCGCCCTTCCCGGCCCCGGAGGGGTCGCTTGAGTAGCGTCGGGTGAAGCCCGACGTTTTCGATAATTCGGGTATTCCTCCAGTAATTCTCAGTTTAGTCATTTCGAGTCTACCACCTTGCTACAACCAAAAGAAAACCCTCCTCTACTAGTTGTAAAAGCTATCCTGGAGAGATAAAATTTTGCTCTTTGCCAAAATTCAGCTCGAAAGGTCATCCCTCTCCCTTGGACGCGTTTTCTGGGGTAGGGGCCCCAGAAATAAGCCGAGGGAGAGGGATCAAAGGCTAAACTGAGAATTGCTGGTATTCCTCTGAACGCTGAACCGCATAAGGGTCCTGCTGCGCAGTCCCTCTTTCAACCGCTAAGGACACGAAGAGGAACTAAGAAATGACACCATAGGGACCATCTCCCACAGTTTTCTGGCGGATGCCCGCTAGCGATGGCCGCTTTTTCTCTCAGCCGACCATTTCGTCTTGAACAAGCGGCCCACTTTCTTCGGCAGCGTATCAAGTAAGGGCAGGAGGTCTTCGGTAAAGATGTAGCCGATCAGTTTGCCCCGTGGGCCGTAGATGGCCGCGCCGTAGACGTTGGCCCCCACGATTTTTTCGGTGATGGCCAGCAGGTTTTCTTCGGGGAGGGACCCGACGAACTCCGCTTCAAAATAGGCTTCGATGCTGCTGTGGTTGTCCTTGGCCTCGTTGGCCAGGGTGTTGGCTTCAACGAAGCCCAGCAGCTCGTTCCAGTCGTCGAACACGGGCAGGACGGGCCAGGAGGTCCTGGCAAAGAGGGCGCGGACGCTGCCCACCGTGCTGCTGGGATAAATCCGGTCGTGACCCAGTACGGTGGCCGGCCGGATGACTTGCGCGACCGGAACTGCAGCAAGGCGGCGGCGTTGCCAGCCCCCCCGGAACTCCAGCGAGGAAACCACCATGATGAAGAGTGCCCCGAACACCAGCAGGGGGTCGCTGAGCAGATAGCCCGCTACGGCCAGTCCTGCACCAATCACTACCCCCAGCACCGTCACCGTGATCGTCGCCCGGCGGTGGCCCAGGGGGCCTTGCAGCAGCGCGCGGAGGATGCGGCCACCGTCGAGGGGATAAGCGGGCAGGAGGTTGCCGGCGGCGAGGATGAGGTTGACGGCAATGGTGAGCCCCAGGATCTGCTCCGTCAGCGTCGGCGTAAGCAGCAGGTTGCCGAAGGGATTGACGTAGCTGCGCAGCAACAGCTCCCCTTCCGGTCGGGCCAGCAAAAAGGGTAAGGCGAGCAGGGACAGGGCAATGTTGGCCAGTGGCCCGGCGGCGTAAATCAGGACCTCATCCAGTGTCTTCTCCGGTTGGTCGGGCAAAAAGGCCCCGCCGCCGAGGGGGAAAAGTACAATGCGTTCGGCCGCGACGCCCCGCCACCTGGCCACCAGCGCGTGGCCCAGTTCGTGGACCAGCACGAAAGAAAACAGCAAGCCCGCCAGCGTGGCAAACCAGCCCGCCATCGGCCAGATGAAACCCTGCACAGGCGTCCAGGAGAAGTACAGGATGGCGACGGGCACGAAGAGGAAGGTCCAGTGAAGATCCACCGGAACCCCAAAAATTTTACCAATGCGCCAGGAGAGTAACAGGATAGTGCAATGCGGTATAGGGCATGGCCCGGGGAAGAAATGGGCTGCCCGCGCAGGCACAGGCAACCGGTGGCGACGGGCTACTCCGGACGGTAATTCCGGTTGAGCCAAGGCAGGCTCAGCAGCGCAATCAATCCGATCAACACGTTACAGCCAATATTGATGGTGAAGAACGAGATATTTGCCCAACTGAAGCCATCGAGGGAAGACAGTCCGTAGAGTTGCAGCGCCTCGCTGGTCAGGAAATGGTAGGTCCCCATGCCCCCCGGACTGGGAACGACGATGCCCCAGCCGCCCGCTACGAAAGTAACCAGGGCCGCTACCTGCCCCAGCGCTGCGGTCGGCTGGAAAGAGAGGAAAACGAACCAGGTCATCAGGAAATACATCAGCCAGATGTTCACGCTGTGGAAGAGCAGCCAGCCGGGGTGCTCAACCTTGCCGATCGTTTGGATGCCTTCTCCGAATCCGCGCAGGATACCCACCAGCTTCTGCCCGAGGTTGCTGGCCCGGATATTGGCCCACTGCCACCACAATAAGGCCAAAAAGACCAGCCCCAGGACAAGGGCGATGAGCAGTAAGTTTTGCACGCCCGCCAGGCGGCTGCTCAGGTCGACGTTGGCCTCCACGAAGGCCCAGATCGTCTCCCGCCCCAGCACGAGCGCCAGGGCGGTGATGGCCAACAGAAAAATGACGTCGATCATCCGGTCCAGCACCACCGTGCCGACCACCCGCTGGAGGCTGATGTTTTCGTAGCGGGCCATGGCGGCGGGCCGCAGGATTTCCCCCAGACGGGGAAAGCCCAGGTTGGCAAAGTAGCCCAGGTTGATGGTCAGAAAAGCGTTGATCAGGCGGGGCGTTTTCCCGAAGGTGCGCAGCAGCATATTCCAGCGGATGGCGCGGCTAAGGTTGCTCAGGCTAAAGGCCACCAGGGTCATCAGGAGCCAGAAAACCCTGGCGCCGCGGAAGTCTGCCACCAGCTTATCCAGCAGGCGGCACTCGTCTTCCGGCGTGCCCTCCAGCTGACACTGCGCCAGGTAGGCGGCCTGCTGGCTGCGGTACATGAAGTAAAGAATGCCGAACCCCACCCCGATAAAGAGGAGGAACTTCAGGGCGTTGGCCAACGATCTGTTCATCGGGCAAAGTTCCGCATAATATAGCTTTCCGCCGGAAAAAAGTAGCCGTTAGTGTCTTGAAATTGGGCGCGGCCGCAGGTGCAAGGAAAGGGTAAAGGAGCAAAGGATGAAAGGAATAAGGGAGTAAAGGGGCTACCGCGCGGGACAGGCTGCCACAAAGAGATGGGCTAAGCCAGGATGACCAGGAAGCCCGACCCTGAAGGGGCCGCTTGGGTTTTCGATAATCCGCATTTTCCTTTGAACCACTGTCAGATTTGCCTGCTGCGCCGTCCATCTTTGAACCACTGTCAGATTTGCCTGCTGCGCAGGTCATTTTTGAACCACTAAGGACACGAAGAGGGACTAAGAAGGGTCTCCATACGAGGCATTTTGGGGCGTAACAAAATCGGTGTTTCCAGAGTGCCTACCATCTACTTCGCCTGGGATGGACGGTTCTGCCGTTCCCCATTACTTATTCCCGCGGCTGCAAGCTGAATTCCACCCGGCGATTGAGCCGGCGGCCCTCGGCGGTGTCGTTGCTTTGCAGGGGGCGGGAGTCACCGAAGCCTGCGGAGCTGATCCGGCCTTCTTCGATGCCGGTGGCGATGAGGAACTTGCGGCAGGCCAGGGCGCGTTCCTGGCTCAGTGCGAGGTTGCGCACGTCGGAGCCCACGTTGTCGGTATGGCCGTTGATGCTGAGGTGGTAGCTGGGGTACTGCCGCATGATGCCGGCGATTTCCGAGAGGATGACGTAGCTGCTTTCCTTGAGGGTGGCTGAGCCCGACTCAAACTGCACCGCGCGGGCGGCGTATTCGAGGCGTTCCTGAACTTTCTGCTCTACGGCGGGGCAGCCACCGCTGGCGGCGGGTCCCGGGGTGGTGGGGCAGCGGTCTACGTTATCGGCCAGGCCGTCGCCGTCGGAGTCGGGGCAGCCTTTGAATTTTCCGGGGGTGTCGGGGCAATCGTCGTCCTGGTCAGCGAAGCCATCGGCGTCGCGGTCGGGGCAGCCGGTGCTGAGGTTTCCGGGCTGATCGGGGCAGCGATCGAGTTCATCGGGTACGCCGTCGGCGTCCTGATCGGGGCAGCCTTTGAGGCTGGCGGGTCCGGCTTGCTGGGGGCAGCGGTCGTCGTCGTCGGCTACGCCGTCGCCGTCCTGGTCGGGGCAACCCTGGAGGGCGGGTAGCCCGGCCTGTTGGGGGCAGCGGTCATCGGGGTCGGGTACGCCGTCTTCGTCGGTATCAGGACAACCTTTTAGGCTGGCGGGTCCGGCGAGGTCGGGGCAGGCGTCGTCCTGGTCGGGCAGGCCGTCCTGGTCGGTATCCGGGCAACCGGCGAGCGTGGCCAGGCCCGGCTGGTTGGGGCAGCGGTCTTCGGCGTCGGTGATGCCGTCCTGGTCGGCATCGGGGCAACCTCCGGTGGCGGCCGGACCGGGCAGGGTAGGGCAGCGGTCGTTGCGGTTGACGATGCCGTCGCCGTCCGTATCAATGCTGCTGAGGCGGTAGATGTAGCCCAGGCCAACCATTACGTTGTCGCGCAAGTTCTGGTCGGAGAGCCGGTACTCTCCCTGGATGCCGAACCACGAATTGGCTTCCAGCTTGAAGTTGAAGCCCAGGCCGAGGGGGATCTGGTGGTTGGCATCATCGAAGCGTTCCGTAACGATGCCGTAGCCGGTGTGCAGGTAAGGACTGATCCTGCCCTCCGTACCCAGGGGATAAAACTGGGGCAGCACTTCGACGCCGGCAATGGAGATGTTTTCGAGTTGTCCTACGTCAATGATCCCGATTTTGAGGGGGATGGCCACGCCGAAGTACTTACCAAACTGCCGGCGGTAGCCCAGCTCGAGGGCAAAAGTCTGGGAAAGCCCGTCGAAGGCCTCGTTGGGAATGTTGTGGTCAATGGCCAGCACGCGGGCCGAAAGGGCGTTGTAGGTTTGGAGCTTATTCGACTGCGCGGTCAGCAGACCGACGCCCAGCAGCAGCAGGCCACTGAAAAGATAACGTATCATGGGTGAGCTTTCTGTAGGGATGGGATATTCAAAAACAGGCTTAAATATAGCGTAAAGTGTAAAACGAAAGGGAAAATTGCCCGCAGGGGCCCTTCGACGTATTGTCCGTGCCCCGCCAATCCTGGCTGCTAAGTAGTTTGCCGACATCCCTGCCGGGCTTGTTGTTCAATAGTTTGTCCATTTATGGAGTTTATGGAAGACTTGTTATCAAAAGCCAAGGCCATGAAATACCTACTACTCTCCTTGCTCGTCTTGCCAGCGGTTGCCCTCGCCTTGCTGCTCCCCCGTTGGGGGTCGGGGGGGCAACCTTCCCCGGCACCTGCGTTGAGCGCCCAAACGGAAGCGCCAGGTCTGCCCCCAAGCAGCGGCACCGCCGTGGCCGTCCTGGAACTTTTCACCAGCCAGGGTTGCAGCAGCTGCCCCCCGGCCGATGCCCTGCTGGCGCAACTGGCGGCCGAAGAAGACCGGGTGATCGCCCTCTCTTTCCACGTCGATTACTGGAACTACCTGGGCTGGGCGGACCCCTACAGCGACGCCCGCTACAGCGCCCGGCAGCGCGATTACAGCAGCCAGCTACTGGCCCGGACCTACACCCCCCAACTCGTAATCAACGGCCAAACGGAACTCATCGGCAGCCGGGAAAGCAGCGTCCGGACCGCCGTTGAAGCCGCCCTGGCACGCCCTGCCACAGTGGAAGTCAGCCTCACCGCCGGCTACCAAGACGGCAAGGTGAGCGTGGCGTACACCCTGGCGGGCGACCCGGCGCAGCACGAGATTACCGCCCTGCTGGTGCAAAACCACGCCGTGGACGAAGTGAAACGCGGCGAAAACCGGGGCCGCAGGCTGGAGCACCACAACGTGGTGCGCGACCTCCGCACGGCCGCCGCCAAACAGTCGGATAGTCTGGACCTGAACATTCCGGCCGACTGCACCGGCCAGGCCCTGAGCGTCGTGGTAGTGGTCCAAAACAGCGCCACCCGGGCCATCGCCGGTGCGGCGCGGCTTCCACTTTCCCAGCCGTAGCGTTTCTTTGTGGCCGCATTGCGTGCAGCCTATGGCCATTTACTTTGCTTCTGACTTTCACCTCGGGGTGCCCGCCGCACGGAGCAGCCGGGCGCGGGAGGCCCAGATTGTGGCCTGGCTCGATGCGTGCTGGAAAGCCGACGCCGAAGCTTTTTACCTGGTGGGCGACCTTTTCGAGTTCTGGTTCGAGTGGCGAACGGTGGTGCCCCGGGGCTACGTCCGCTTCCTCGGCAAGCTGGCCGAGATTACCGATGCGGGCATCCCCGTCCACGTCTTCACCGGCAACCACGACCTCTGGCTGGAAGACTACCTGGTGCAGGAAATCGGCGTCCAACTCCACCGTCAACCCCTGCGCACGGAACTGCTCGGCCAGCAGCTCCTCATCGGCCACGGCGATGGGCTGGGGCCGGGGGACTACGGCTACAAACGCATGAAACGCCTCTTCCAGGCCCCCTGGGCGCGCTGGCTCTACGCCCGCCTGCACCCCAACCTGGCGATGCGGCTGGCCTACTTTTTCAGTGGCAAAAGCCGCAGCAGCCAGCCGCCGGAGACGGAGTTTCTGGGCGCCGACCGGGAGTGGCTGGTGGCCTACGCCGAACGTAAGCTCCGGCAAGACCCTTCCCTCGATCTTTTCCTCTTTGGCCACCGCCATCTGCCCATCGATTTCACCCTCAGCAACGGCCGCAGCCGCTACCTCAACCTGGGCGAATGGTTGTACTATACCTCCTACGTTCGCCTGGATGAAAGCGGGGCTACGCTAAAATTCTGGGAAAAAAATTCGGCTTCATGATTTTGTCAAATCCCAACGGATTAGAACAATAATGGGCCGTCAAACCTTCTAGCCGCAGGGCATTGGGAAACTGACCCATCGTCCAAAGCCGACGCCACGCCATCCCAACCCTAAGTGCCAGACGGCCCGGTACTTGTGAAAAAAATCCTTTACTTTTGGGGACAAAGTGGCGAATGCGTCATACATTTTTAGTTCCACCGGACCCAAAAGACGTTCATCCTTCCCCTCCGTGCGAGGCCCCTGGATTGCCCCTCTTCCAATTCCCACGGCCCCATACCGTGGCCAAATTTTAAAGTATTGTCATTGCAAAATCCTGATCTCCCCACCGTGGCCACCCAGGAAATGACCGACACCACTGCCGGTCAGGCCTTGAAAGACTACTACCTGTGCCGCGTGAGCCGAGAGCTCAGCAATCTCATCCGGCGCGACGTACTGACGGGACGGGCCAAGTTTGGGGTGAGTGACGACGGGAAAGAACTCTACCAACTGGCAATGGCCCGGGCCATTCGCCCCGGTGACTTCCGGGCGGACTACTACCGCGGCCACACCCTCCTGCTGGCCCTGGAGCTGATCACGCCCGAGGACGTTTTGGCCCAGCTCTACTCCGACGCCGAGAAAGATCCCTTCAGCCGCGGCCGGCAGATGGTGGGCCACCACGCTACGCCCCTGGTTGACCGCGAAGGCAACTGGCTGGACCCCACCCGGCGCTTCAACGTCAGCAGCGCCACCTCCCCCACGGCCGGGCAGATGGCCCGGGGCCTGGGCCTGGCCTTCGCCTCCAAGCTTTACCGGCAGGTGGAGGAACTGCCCAAGGGCTTCAGCCAGGGCGGCAACGAAATTGCCTGGACCGAAATCGGTGACGCCTCCACCTCCGAGGGCATTTTCTGGGAAACGATGAACGCCGCCGGCGTGCTCAAAGTACCAATGATCACTACCGTCGTCGACGATGGCTACGGCATCTCCGTTTCCGTCGATAAGCAAACCACCAAAAGCAGCATCAGTGCCGCGTTGACGGGCCTGCAGGCCGTTGATGACTCAACGGGCATCGACATCTTTGCCGTTAGGGGATGGGACTATCCCGCGCTCCTGGCGCTCTACCCTCAGGTGGCTGAGCACGTCCGCCGCACCCACCGCGCCGCCCTGGTGCACGTGCAGGAACTCACCCAGCCCAACGGGCACTCCACCAGCGGCAGCCACGAAAGGTACAAGGGGGCCGAGCGCCTGGCCTGGGAAAAAGAATGGGATTGCCTGGTGCAGTTCCGGCACTGGATCATTGCCACCGGCGTGGCCGATGCGGCCGAGCTGGACGAGCTGGAAAAGCAGGCGAAAAAAGAAGTGATGGCGGCCCGCAAACGGACCTGGGACGCCTTCATCGAGCGCCTCAACGACGCCCGCCAGGCCCTTTTGGCCCACTTCCCCACCGGTGCCGACGCTGCCCCGGGCTTCGCGGAGTGCAGGGCGCAACTGAGTAAGCTCGATATCCCCGTCGCCTCGGAACTCATCGACCACGTGCGTCGGCTGCGGCTGTCCGTTGGCCCTGAGCAATTTCCTCCCGCCCTCGAAAACTGGTTGCGGGATGCCCAACGCACCCTGCGCACCGACATCGGCAGCCACCTGCTCAGCGAAACGCCCAAGTCGCCCGTCCGCATCGGTGCCGTCCCGGCGCAGTACCCGGCAGAGCCCAGGAAAATTCCCGGCTACGAACTGCTGCAACGCTACTTCACCCAAAAGTTTGCCGAACTGCCCGAACTCTTCGCCTTCGGCGAAGACGTGGGAGAGATTGGCGACGTCAACCAGGGCTTCGCGGGCTTGCAGGATAAATTTGGTAACCTGCGGGTATTCGATACCGGCATCCGGGAATGGAGCATTGTGGGGCAGGCCCTGGGCATGGCCATGCGGGGCTTACGACCCATTGCCGAAATTCAGTACCTCGACTACATCTACTACGCGCTGCCGATGCTGACGGACGACGTGGCTACCCTGCGGTGGCGCACCGCCGGCATCCAGGCCTGCCCGCTCATCATCCGCACCCGGGGCCACCGCCTGGAGGGCATCTGGCACAGCGGCAGCTATCTGGCACCGCTGATCGGCAGTCTGCGGGGCATGCACCTCTGCGTGCCGCGCAACATGGTCCAGGCCGCTGGCATGTACAACACTTTGCTGCGGGGCGATGACCCGGGGCTCGTGATCGAGGTCCTCAACGGCTACCGCCTCCACGAAACGGAACCGAGCAACCTGGGCGAATTTACCGTCCCTCTGGGCGTGCCCGAGTGCCTGCGGGCGGGTACGGACCTGACGATCGTGACCTACGGGGCCTGCGTCCGGGTATGCCTGGACGCCGCCGACCTGCTGGCCCAAAATGGGGTGGAAGCCGAGGTGATCGATGTGCAGACCCTCTTGCCCTTCGATATTGAACACCGCATTGCCGGCCATTTGCGCCGCACCAACCGCCTGCTCATCGTCGATGAAGACGCCCCCGGCGGCGCTTCGGCCTACCTGCGCCAGCAAATTCTGGAAGTACAGGATGGTTTCCGATTACTCGATGCCACGGTACGTACCGTCACCGCCACCGAACACCGCCCCGCCTACGCCGACGATGGCAACTACGTCAGTAAGCCCCAGGTGATGGACGTGGTTGATGCGGCGCTTGAACTGGTGCGCTATTGATATTTTTTTGGCGCGGTCGCAGGTGCTCCCCCCCGACCCCCCGACGGGGGGAGTCAGGATAAGGAGCAGGGGAATGACCGGACGCGCGAGGAAAAATTTAAGCATCGCTCACATTTTTTCCGAAAGAGGCTTGGCGATGAAAAAGAAACGGCAGTATATTTGCGGCCGCTTAGGAGGGATTCTTCCCCCATTTGCTCCAGACCCATGGTGTAATTGGCAACACTCCAGATTTTGGTTCTGTCATTCAAGGTTCGAGTCCTTGTGGGTCTACAACAACAGGCTTTCCACCCCGGTGGAAAGCCTTTGTTGTTTATGGGCCAGGGCATCGGGAAGCCCTCCCCCAACTGCGGTGAGGGAGCGGTGCCGGCAAGTAGCAGTGGGGTTTGCTGCGGTAGCTTACGGTGCCCCTGCCTTTCTTCTTTCCCAGTACCTGCGTTTTGGCTGCAAACCGACACAAAAAGAAATTAGAACCCTCCCTTGGATGGGGTTATCTGGATTTTTATATCTTTGGCCTCCGACCCGGCAACATACCATCTTTTGAACCGGACCACACAATAACTTGATCAACACGGTTTTCGGCCCTGTACTTTGCGGCGGTTGTGAACATCACCCCAAGTTATCGTTTCTTAGGTATTTACGAATCCACCCTGGGCTGAACCTACCAGACCGGGGCCTATCGCTAACATCAATATCAGTTTAAACCATTACTTCATGAAGCAGCTATTACTTTTTGCTTGCTTGTCCATCTTCACGCTCGGCCTCCATGCGCAGGTTGTTTACGTGGACATTGACGCAACCGGCACGGCCGACGGATCTTCCTGGGCCAATGCCTACACCGACCTCAACCTCGCACTCCTCGACGCCCCCGCTGGCGCAGAAGTATGGATCGCCGAGGGTGTTTACGTCACGCCAGACTCAACTTCCTTCTTTATCGATAAAGCACTGACCGTTCTCGGCGGCTTCCTCGGTAACGAAACCATGGCCTCCCAGGCGGATCCCTCCAAGAACTTCACCGTACTGAGCGGCGACGTACTGGGCAATGACCCCGTAGGGGCTTACGACAGCCTGGCTTACTCCGACAACAACCGGGTACTTTTCGTCACCGACACCAACGAGGTGAGCGCTTACACCGTTACCCTCGATGGATTCACCATCGCCAACGGTGGTATCGCGGCGAACTTCGCTACGGGTTCTCTGACCCCCTTCGCTGGCGCTGGTCTGCTCAGCTTCGCTAAAATCGATGCTTCGCGTCTGGTTTTCCGCGCCAACCGCGCCAGCTTTGGTGCTGCCATCACCTCTCTTTTCGAAACGGCTAATGGCTCACGCTACGACAACATCACCGTGGAAGGCAACTTTGCGGGCCCCAACCGCCAGGTGTACCTGCGTTTGCTGGACGACGTGCAGTTCACCAATTCCACCTTCCGTGGTTCTGGTGCTCTTCAGCCTAGCGGAATGTTCTGGCTGATTAATACCAACGACATCGTTATCGAGGATTGTTCATTTAAGAGCATCGTTGCTGGTGCTTCCGGCGGTGGTATCCGCGCGGATGATACCGATGATGTGACGATCCGGGGTTGTAGCTTCGACTCCATCACTGCCACTACGGGTAGCGCAGTCTTCTTCATCAACTTCGCTACCTTCGTTACCGACCGGGAGCGTACTGCAGACGACCACTGGGTTGACAACTGTACCTTCACCAACTGTGTAGCTTCGGGCACTGGACGCGGTGCGGCCATCCGTTTCGACTTCAGCAACCTGAAGGTCACGAACTCTACGATCGACAATTGTATCACCCAGCAGGGTATTGGTGGTGCGATGTACTTCCAGTCCAGCAACCCAACCGGGGACTTCCTGTTCGAAATGTCGGACACGGAATGGACCAACAATAAAGACGTAGGTGCGGGTGGTGCCATCTGTATCCTTACCTTCGGAGGTACGTCCCTGGAAACAACCATGGACAACGTCACTTTCGCCAACAACGTCTCCGAGGACGACGGTAGCGGCGCGGGTGTTTACTACCAGGGCGACGGCAACAAACTGACCGTGATGAACTCTGAGTTCACGGACAACTCAGGTGGCTTCGGTGCCCTCATGATCCGTGGTGCCAGCGAAATGGTAGTCCGCAATACCACCTTTACTGGAAACGGAAGCCTCGATAACGCCATCACCGGTAAGCAGGGTGGTGCACTGGTTGCCTACGCCTTTGACGGCAGCCCCGGTGTGACGATTGACAGCTGCAGCTTCGTAGAGGGCCAAACCACCCAGTTGGCGGGCCTGCTCTCCGGTGGCGGTGCGATGTACCTCCTGGGCGGTGACGTAAGCGCTACCCCCTTGACCATCACCAACTCCAACTTCGAGGGCAACAGCTCCAGCGAAACTGCCAGCGGTGGTGCCATCCTGATGGTTTCCGGCTTTGACGTCACCATGGACAACAACCGTTTCAGCGGTAACTCCGCTGGTGGCGACGGTGGTGCCATCAACGTGATCGTACGCGAAGAAAACCGCGACACCCTTGAGGGCGGCGTGGTACAGGTAAACTTCCCTCCTTTCTCAGGCAGCATTGCCAACAGCGAGTTCTACTTCAACTCCACTGCTACCCAGGGTGGTGCCATCAGCACCCAGGCCTCTGTATTTGACCTGACGAACAACGTCTTTGCCGATAACTCCGTAGGTGCCGACGGTGCCAGCGGTGGTGCCATCATCTTCAACGGTAACGGAACTTCCGAAGACGAAGACGGTAACCTGATCACCTCCGGTTCCGTGAAGCTGACTTCCACAATGGTCCACAATACCTTCTACCGCAACGCAAAAGGCGGTGCCGAAGGTGCCGTTGGTGAGCACATCGCCATCTTCCAGCCCGGCCAGACGGTAATTACTACCGACACCAACTTCACGAAGCTGATCCTGCTCAACAACGCTTTCGTCCTCGACGAGGAAGGCAGCAGCATTGAGTACGAGCCCGCCGGCACGGCCGTTGCCGGAACCCTGGCCATCGGTGACATCGAGATCGAATCCCTCGGCGGCAACTACTTCAGCGGCCCCAACGACGAACTCGTAGACCTGGGCATGGCTGCCGATATCATCGGTGACTTCGACCTCGAGGGCAGCGCGCTCTTCCAGGACCCCGACGCCGATGATTCCGACGACCCCAACCTGACCCCCCTGCTCACTGACCCGCTTGAGGATAACCCCCTTATCAGCGGCGGTGTACTCGATCCCCTCGTACCCGCTACGGGCAACAACGGTAACCCCCGTGGCGAGTTCCCGGAAATCGGTGCCTACGAACTGGACTGGGCCCTCACCAGCGTGCGGCCCATCGAGCAGAGCGACCTGAAAATGAGCTTCTTCCCCAACCCCACCGTTGACGTGGTCAACATCCAGAACAACGACGCCAACGTGACGGAGTTTACGGTGATGGTTTCTGACCAGAGCGGCCGGGTAGTGAAAGCTACGCAGTTCAACCGCTCTAACAACCGCCTGAGCCTGGTTTCCCTGCCCAGCGGTGTCTACAACCTGCACCTGACCGTTAACGGCCAGCAGTACAGCAAGCAGATCGTTAAGCAGTAATCTGGTAAAGCCAGCACTGGCCTTTGCTTGGTCAGGACTTAGCATAAGCCTTAGCCGCCCCCTCCCCGCTACACGCAGGAGGGGGCGGCTTTGTTTTAGGGGAGTACCCCGGATTCCGGATGCGGTGCATTCTCTGGCGGGAGTGCCCCGGATTCCGGATGCGTTACATCCTTTGGCGGGAGTACCCCGGATTCCGGATGCGCTGCATCCTGCATCCGGGGTTATTCAGGTTGGACCTCTACCGGGGTCGGAGGGGGCTGGTTTGGCAACCCTGGGCACTCCCTCCGTTGGTTAAGCCAGCGTTAATTGTCGGCTCCGGCGGGATACGACCTCAACTTCGCACCAAACTGCGGCGTTCTACAATCTCTAAAAGACTTCCCCGGCACCTGCGGCCGCGCAAGAATTCTGCTGAGTACTAGCAAGATTTGCGGCGTGGGCCTAAATTTGCGCCATGTTATTCCCCGTATCGCACCCCATCATCCGCCGGTTTAGGCGAAGGAACAGGACGAATTGAGCTTTCCGCCCCCCGGGCCTGAAAGCACCACCCCCGTTATTGACCGAACGAACGGGGCCCCAAGACGATACAACCCCATCTTCCTCCCCAGGCCGTTTTGCGCGGTCTTCCCCCCATTTCCCCCTTCTTTAGTTATGGATATTCAGATATTGGTGGCTCAACCCGAGCACGCTATCCATGCACAGGCGATTTGCGACCTCATTGAAGAGTCTGCCAAAGCCCGCGGTACCGGCATTGCCAAACGCGAAGCCCGCTACGTGGAAGAAAAGATGCTGACGGGCAAAGCCGTAATTGCCTTCGTAGACGGGCAACTGGCTGGATTCAGCTACATTGAGACCTGGAGCCACGGCAACTACGTGGCCAATTCCGGCCTCATTGTCAGTCCGGAGTTCCGCCGCCACGGCCTGGCCAAAAAGATCAAAAAAGCCGTCTTCGAGCTCTCGCGCAAGAAGTACCCCGAGGCCCGCATCTTCGGCATCACCACCAGTTTGCCGGTGATGAAGATCAACAGCGACCTGGGCTACAAGCCCGTCACCTTTTCGGAGCTGACCCAGGACGATGCCTTCTGGGCCGGCTGCCAGACCTGCCCCAACCACGACATTTTGATGCGCAACGGCCGCAAAATGTGCCTCTGCACCGCCATGATGGCCCCCAGCGCCGTGGAAGCCAAGCAGAAAAAACTCGAAAAACTGGGCAAAAAGCGCGAGAAACTCGATAAGAAACTCGATAAGATGGAGAAAAAGCTGAGCTAATCCCCATCTTTCCCCTTTTTACCAGATCATTAACCCAAGCTGAGACTTTGGTACTCCCCCCCGACCCCCGATGGGGGGAGTTGGGACTTTCCATATTCCTCACCCATCGCATTGCCCCCCGCACGCATGAAAAAGAAAATTGTACTCGCTTATTCCGGCGGACTGGACACGAGCTACTGCATCAAATACCTGACGGCCGAAGCGGGCTACGAGGTCCACGCCCTGACGGTAGATACCGGCGGCTTCGCCGACGATGAAATCCAGGAAATGGAAGCCCGTGCCCTTAGCCTCGGCGCGGCCAGCTACCGCCGCGAAGACGTCACGGAAAGCTACTACCGCGAATGCCTCCGCTATCTGGTGTACGGCAACTGCCTGCGCTACCAGACTTACCCGATGAGCGTCTCGGCCGAACGCATGTTCCAGGCCATGAGCGTGGCCCGCTACGCGGTAGCCATTGACGCCGACGGGGTGGCCCACGGCAGCACCGGCGCGGGCAACGACCAGGTCCGCTTTGACCTCGCCTTCGAGCTGAGCGGCAAAACGCTGGAGATCATCACCCCCATCCGGGACATGCAACTGAGCCGGCAGCAGGAGGTCGATTACCTGGCCCAACACGGCCTGGTATGGCCCGAGAAAAAAGGCAAATACAGCATCAACGCCGGCCTGTGGGGGACCTCCGTGGGCGGCACCGAGACCCTGACCAGCCACCAGAACCTGCCCGAGAGCGCCTGGCCCGTACCGGTAACGGCCACCGGGCCCCGGGAGATCGACCTGCACTTCGCGGCGGGGGAATTCACGGGCTTCGACGACCAGAAATTCAGTTCTCCCGTGGCGGCGATCAAGGCCCTGGAAGCGCTGGCGGCACCCTACGGCATTGGTCGCGACATCCACGTGGGCGACACCATCATTGGCATCAAGGGCCGGGTGGGATTTGCGGCCGCAGCGGCCATGCTCATCATCAAAAGCCACCACCTGCTGGAAAAGCACACGCTCGGCAAGTGGCAACTCTTCTGGAAGGAGCAACTGGCCAACTGGTACGGTATGATGCTGCACGAGGGGCAGTTCCTCGACCCCGTCATGCGCGACGTGGAGGCCTTTTTGGAAAGCTCCCAGGGCACCGTCAATGGCACCGTCCACGTCACGCTCCACCCCCACCGCTTTGTGCTCAACGGCATCACTTCGCCCAACGACCTGCTCGGGGCCGGTTTCGGGGCTTACGGCGAGGCCAACGAGGGTTGGAGCGGCGATGACGTGCGGGGATTCACCAAGATTTTGTCCGTCCCCGGCCGCATCCGCAACAGCGTGAACCAGCAGCCCTAAAGCGCAAGAACATGAAAAAAGCACGCATTGGCATCATCGGCGGCGGGGGCTACACGGCGGGGGAACTGTTGCGCCTTCTGGTCCATCACCCCGGCGTCGAGGTAGCCTACATCCAGAGCGAAAGCCAGGCGGGCAAGCCCGTTGCGACCGTCCATACCGACCTGATCGGGGAGCAATTGCCGCTTTTTTCGGGCGCGGACGCAGGTGCATTGGAAGGATTGACGGCGGTGTTTTTGTGCATGGGCCACGGCCGCTCCCGGGAATGGATGGACTCCGACGAGGTGCCGGCAACGACGGTGGTGGTGGATTTGAGTGCGGACTTCCGCCTGGACGAAGACTGGGTCTACGGCCTGCCCGAGATCAACCGGGCGGCGACGGTAGGGGCTACGCGCATTGCCAATCCCGGCTGTTTTGCCACGGCCATCCAGTTGGCCCTGCTGCCGCTGGTGCAGGCCGGGCTGGCCGAAGGGGAAGTCCACATCAACGGCATCACCGGCAGCACCGGCGCGGGGCAGCAACCTACGGAGACGAGCCACTTCAGCTGGCGCACGGCCAATGTGTCCATCTACAAAGCCTTTGACCACCAGCACCTGCACGAGATCAACCGCAGCGCCCGCCAACTGGGCCGCCGGGCGAGTGGGGGGCTCAACTTTCTGCCCGTGCGTGGTCCCTTCGCCCGCGGCATCTACGTGAGCACTTACGTACAGACCGACGCCAGCGCCAAACAGCTCCGGGAACTGTTCCACGACTTCTACGCCACGGCCGCCTTTACGCACGTGACGGAGGAGAACCCTGACCTGAAACAGGTAGTTAATACCAACAAGGGCCTCGTTTACGTAGAAAAACACGGCGATAAGGCGCTGGTCATTTCACTCATCGATAACTTACTTAAGGGGGCCAGCGGGCAGGCCGTGCAAAACCTCAACCTGGCTTTGGGCCTGGAAGAAACCGCCGGCTTGCAGTTGAAAGCTGGCGTTTACTAAGACTTTTCTCCTCACCGGCCTGCGGGCCCCAAGACTTCGCTACGATGCAACTTTTCGACGTTTATCCCCTCTACGACATTGAGCCCGTGCGCGGGCAGGGAACCTACGTATACGATAAGGACGGGCGCGAAATCCTCGACTTCTACGGCGGGCACGCGGTGATCAGCATCGGGCATTCCCATCCGCATTACGTCCGGGCGCTCCAGGAACAGATTGCCAAGATTGGCTTTTACAGCAACAGCATCCAGAACCCGTTGCAGACGGAGTTGGCTGATAAGCTGGGGGCACTCTCGGGGCTCGACGATTACCACCTTTTCCTGGTCAGCAGTGGGGCCGAAGCCAACGAAAACGCGTTGAAGGTGGCCAGCTTCCACACGGGGCGGAGCCGGATTCTGGCCTTTGCGGGGGCTTTCCACGGCCGTACCTCCGCTGCCGTCAACGTGACGGACAACGAAAGCATCAAGGCACCGATCAACCGCAACTACCCGGTGACTTTCCTCCCGCTCAACGACCTGGAGGCGGTGGAGCGGGAATTGGCGAAGGGTGACGTGGCTGCCGTCATCATTGAGGGCGTGCAGGGCATCCACGGCATTTACGTGCCGGAGCCGGCGTTTCTGGAGGCGCTGGCCGGGCTTTGCCACGCCAACGGGGCCTTGTTGATTCTCGACGAGGTACAATCGGGCTACGGGCGTACAGGAAAGTTTTTCGGCTTCCAGTATTCCGCGGTTGAACCGGACCTGGTGACGGTGGCCAAGGGCATGGGCAATGGTTTTCCCATCGGTGGTGTGCTGATCCACCCCTCTTTGCCGGCTAAGCATGGGATGCTGGGGACAACCTTCGGCGGCAGCCACCTGGCCTGTGCGGCGGGGATTGCGGTGCTGGACGTGCTGAAATCCGAAGACCTGATCACCAACGCCGCCGAGCAGGGACGGTACCTGATGGATACGCTGGCGGCCACCGGGCTGTTTACCGAAGTGCGGGGCCACGGCCTGATGATCGGGCTGCAAATGGACGTCCCCATCGGCCCCCTGCGCAAAAAACTGCTCTTTGAGCAAAACGTCTTTACCGGTTCGGCCAAAGACCCCAATACCATCCGGCTGCTGCCGCCTTTGAACGTTTCCCGCGCCGAATGCGAGCGCCTGGTGGAAGCTTTTACGGCGGTGTTGGTGCCTTCTACGGTTGGGTGAGTGAGCGAATGTTTGAATGAGCGACCGCAGTAGGCAGCAGTACTGCTAATGCGTGACCGCAGATGGGTAGGGTTGGGGTTGCCCATCAAATATCGAGAATCGTCTATCAATTTCTTATCCCCCCACCCCCGAAGGGGGCTTTTTCAAGCGGGAAGCAGTCTCTTACTGAGGATAAATGATGAAAAGGAGTGGTGTTTTTCGCCGCATAGCTGCTCAACCATTATTCTGCGGGGTAGCCAATCAAAAACCAAACTGTATGCAACAATTTCTTTCCGTCGCCGACGCTCCTGATATCAATGCCTTGCTGGAAAAGGCGCGGGCCCACAAGGCCAATCCCTTCGGGCAGCATCATTTGGGCAAGCAGAAGATGGTGATCAACCTGTTTTTCAATCCCAGCCTCCGTACGCGCATCAGCACGGAGAAAGCCGCCCGGCAGTTGGGTTGTGACGTGATTACTTACGACGCCGGCGGAGGCTGGGGCATTGAATTTGAGGATGGGGCGGTGATGAACCTGAACACCGCCGAGCACGTCCGCGAAGCTGCTGGCGTGTTGAGCCAGTACTGTGATATTTTGTGTGTGCGTTCTTTTCCGGGGCTGAAGGACCGGGAGGCGGATTACCGCGACCAGGTCATGCAGGCCTTCGTGCGCCACGCTACGGTGCCGGTGGTGAGCCTGGAGTCGGCGACGCGCCATCCTTTGCAGAGTCTGGCCGACTGCCTGACCATCGCTGAGCACCGCACTAAGTCCCGGCCCAAGGTGGTTTTGACCTGGGCTCCGCACCCCCGGCAATTGCCGCAGTGCGTAGCCAACAGCTTTGCGGAGTGGATGTTGGCCTGGGGGGAGGTTGACCTCACCATTGCTAATCCGGAGGGTTTTGACCTGGCACCTGCGTTCGCGCCCCCGGCCATCGTCACCCACGACCAGCGTGCGGCCTTCGCGGGAGCCGACTTCATCTACGCCAAAAACTGGTCGGCCTACACCGACTATGGTGCCACTACGGCCGACTGCGGTGACTGGACGGTGGACGAAGCGAAAATGGCCCTGACCAACGACGCCCACTTCATGCACTGCCTGCCGGTGCGCCGCAACGTGGTGGTCAGCGACGGGGTGATTGACAGCAAGCGCTCGTTGGTATTGCAACAGGCGAACAATCGTACCTGGGCGGCGCAGGCCGTTTTGGGAACCATTTTGGGCGGGTAGCTGCGCGGTGGGTTTCCGGAGGACATCCGTACCTTTGGGCCATGACTGATTATCTCGCCCTGGCTACCGAAGTAGGCGCCATCGCGCGCCGCGCCGGTGCCGCCATCCTGGAAATTTACGAAAGCGAAGACTTTGGCGTAGAGCTGAAGGCGGACGATAGCCCGCTGACCCGCGCCGACCGCGCCGCCAATGGGGTGATCGAAGCGGGACTGCGGGCACTGACCTTTCAGGCCCCCATCATCTCCGAAGAGGGAGACAACGTTACGTACGCCACCCGGTCGCAGTTCACCCGTTTCTGGTTGGTCGATCCGCTGGATGGCACCAAAGAATTCATCAAGCGCAACGGTGATTTTACGGTTAACATCGCCCTGGTGGAGAGTGGAAAGCCGGTCCTGGGCGTCGTCTACGTGCCCGTCACCGATGAACTTTTTTACTCCGCCCCCGGCCAGGGCGCCTGGCAGGTGAACGGCGCGGCGGGAGAGCCGGTGCGCATTGCGGCCGCGTCCTTCACGCTCCAGGATCCCAACCTGCGCATTGTGGCCAGCCGCAGCCACCTCAACCAGGAGACGCAGGACATCATCGACCGCTTCGACCGGCCGGAGCTGGTGCAGCGGGGCAGCTCGTTGAAAATCATTGAACTGGCCCGGGGTGGGGCGCACGTGTACCCCCGCCTGGCCCCGACGATGGAATGGGACACTGCGGCGGCCCACGCCATCCTGCTGGAAGCCGGAGGACGGATGGTGGACGAAGAAACGGGGAAGGACCTGCGCTACAACAAGCCTTCTTTGCTCAATCCTTACTTCATTGCCTACGGAAAGGTGCGCGAAGAATTGCTGACTTGCTGAGGGAGTGTGACTAGCTCCGCAGATTCCGGATGCGGAGTGTCTACTTGGGTGAGCCCCCGGATTCCGGATGCGGAGTGTCTACTTGGGTGAGCCCCCGGATTCCGGATGCGTTGCATCCTCCATCCGGGGTTATTCAGGTTCGACCCCTGCCGGGGTCGGGGGTGTTGAAGTACGAAAGTGAATCACTCCTATCCCAGCGGGAGCTCCTTTATTCCCTTCCTCCTTTATTCCCTTATTCTCGTATGCGTCCCCTTTCCATCATTTACACTACCCATAATGAGATTGACATCATTGAGCGGTCATTGGCAACGGTAGCGGGTTGGTCGGATGATTTGGTGGTGGTGGACAGTTTCAGTACGGACGGAACGGCGGAATTGCTGGCCGGGCGACCCGACGTGATCCTGCGGCAGCGGGCGTACCAGGGGCCAGCTGAGCAAAAAAACTGGGCCATTGAACGGGCCCGCCACGAGTGGATATTGTTGCTGGACGCCGATGAGTTGGTGACGCCGGCCCTGCGGCAGGAGATTGATGCCCTGCTGGCGGCAGCGGAACTGCCCTACGACGCCTACTGGATTGGGCGGGACAATCACTTCATGGGCAAGCGCATCTACCACAGCGGTTGGGCGGGCGATAAGGTGGTGCGTTTTTTTCACCGCGACCGGGCCAGGTACGACGGCAAGCAGGTCCACGAAGAAATCGTGACCGAGGGTTTACGGGTAGGTTGGCTGCGGGGGCGGCTGGAGCACTATACTTTTAAGAGCCTGGAGCACTTTCTGGATAAGACGCGGCGCTACGCCCGGTGGTCGGCCCAGGACTACGCCGCCCGGACGCCGCGGGTGGGTTTTTACCATCTGTTGGTGAAGCCGGTGTACCGTTTTTGCAAGCACTACCTGTTGCAGGGGGGCTTCCGGGACGGCCGGGAGGGGCTGATGATCAGTGCGGTACTGGCCTGGGGGGTGTTTTTGCGTTACGCTTATTTGCTGACGGGGAGGCGGTAATTTGGTCCGTATGCCTTTCCAACGCATCTTTGTGACAAACGAAAGCAGCTGACCTTGCCCCATCCCCAGATCATCATCATCGGTGCCGGAGCCGCTGGCCTGGTTGCCGCCAGCGAACTGGAGCGGGCTGGCCACCGCCCCTTACTCCTGGAAGCGGAAGACCGCGTAGGCGGCCGCTTAAAGACCGACGAGGTCGACGGCTTTTTGCTGGACCGTGGCTTTCAGGTCTTGCTCACGGAATACCCCGAGGTAAAACGCTACCTCGACCTGGATGCCCTGGAGGTGAAGAGTTTCCGCCCGGGCGGCCACGTCCACACCCGCCAACAACGTTTTCGTTTTGCCGACCCGATGCGGGAGCCAGCGCAGTTGATCCGTTCGGCGGTGTCGCCGATTGGGACCTGGTCCGACAAAATCAAGCTCGCGCGCCTGGGCCTGCGGCTGAGGAATAAGTCGGTAGAAGAATGTTTCCGGGGATTTACGGAGCAGCGATCGATTGACTACCTCTGGTCTTTGGGCTTCAGTGAGCAAATTGTGGAGCGTTTTTTTCGTCCGTTCTTCGGGGGGATTTTTCTGGAGCAGGAGTTGCGTACGCCGGCGGCGATGTTCCGCTTCATCTTCAAGATGTTTGGCCACGGCAGTGCGGCTTTGCCGGCGGGTGGCATCGAAGCGGTGGCGAAGCAACTGGCGGGCCGCCTTCGGCAAACGGAAATTCGTTGCAATACGCCCGTAGCGCAAGTGCGGGAAGGCACTGTGGTGCTGGCCGACGGTACGACCCTGGACGCGCCGGGAGGGATCATCATTGCCTGCCCGCCCGAAAAGCTCATGCCTCAGCTCGCGGGGGGTGGCGTACGTTGGAAATCTACCAGCAACCTCTACTTCTACAGCAACCGCCGATTGAAAGAAAACCGATTGATCAACCTCGTCTCCGACCCGACCAGCCTGATCAATACCTATGCGGTGCTCGATGAGGTGGCTCCGAGCTACAAACTCACGCAGCAGGGGGGATCGCTGATCTCCGTCACCCTGCGCGAGACGGTGGACCGCGAAAGCCAGATTGGGCAGGCGGAGCAAGACCTCCTTCGGCACAGCCGTTTGCCCAACGATAGTTTGCAATTTTTGCGGCACTACATCGTGCGCCATGCGCTGCCCGATTTGCACCCGGTGGCATTTCGCCAGGATGCTACCCACTCCCGGGTGGCAAAGGGCATTTACTTAGCGGGAGATCACCAGCTGAACGGCTCTTTGGATGCGGCCCTGCGCAGTGGGCGGCTGGCTGCGGAGGGCTTGTTGCTGGGTGGGGGGTGAGGTTGTGGCTAAAGCCGCGACAATACCTGGAGACCTTCGGTCTGGATTGGTCGGGCTGAAGCCGCGACAATACCTGGGGGGCTGAAGCCGCGACAATACCGGTCGGGCTGAAGCCGCGGCAACACCTGGAGACCTTCGGTCTTGATTGGTCGGGCTGAAGCCGCGACAATACTTTGGGGGCGGGCTGAAGCCGCGACAATACCTGGGGGGCTGAAGCCGCGGCAATACCGGCGGTTGTTCGTAACTTAGCAGCATGGCAACAACCTGGCTGCACAGTGATTTCGGTACCTTTCAAATGTCAGCTTCGGCGCTGGGGCTGACGGAATTGCGTTTGATGGACATTAAGGTGCCGCAGGGAATGGCATCGGAGAATCCGCACTTGCGGGCCGCTTCGGAGCAGTTGCTGGCCTACTTTGCGGGGGAGCTGACGGAATTTGACGTGGCGCTGGACTGGTCTGGCGCTACGGAATTTCACCGGGCAGCGTGGACGGAACTGTGTGCCATTGGCTACGGCCGCACGGTGAGCTACCAGTACATTGCCGACCGCTTGGGCGACCCCAAAGCTTCCCAGGCCGTGGGCCAGGCCAACCGCCGCAACCCCATTGCCATCATCGTGCCTTGCCACCGGGTGATCGCGAAAACGGGTGATCTCCAGGGTTACTTTTATGGCCTCGATTTCAAGCGCCGTTTGCTGGCTTTGGAGAACCCCCGGAGTTTTGCGGAGCAAGGGAGTTTGTTTTGAATGCGTGAATGATTGAATGCGTGACCGCCGTAGGCAGCAGCGTAGCTAATGGGCTGCCGCTCGGGACAGGCTACCGGATTAAGGCCTAAATTTGTGGTCCTGCGCTGGTTGACCTGGGGCAAATTTTCTCGCTTCGTAAATTACTGTGTCATCAAACGTTCTGCATTCCACCTCCCTCCCGATAAGATTTACCTTTGCGGCAACAGTCTGGGGCCCCAGCCCAAGGCCGCCGCTGCTGCGTTGCAAGCGGAACTGGACAGCTGGCGGGAGCGCGGGGTGGAAGGCTGGTGGCTGGGGGATGGTCCGGAAGGCGGCTGGCTGGGTTTCCACCGCCGGCTGGAGGGGGCCTTGGCTGACCTTGTCGGGGCCCAACCCGCCGAAGTGACGGTAGCCAATGCCCTGACGGTAAATCTCCACCTCCTGCTGGTCTCCTTTTTCCGGCCGGCCGGCAAGCGTTGTAAGATCATCATGGAGGCGGGAGCTTTCCCATCGGACCAGCACGCGATCATCAGCCAGTTGCGCTTCCACGGGCTGGATCCGGCGGAGCACCTGATTGAGTTGCGTCCCTTGCCGGGGGAAGACAAGCTGCGCACGGAAGACATCGTTGCGGCTATTCAGCGGGTGGGGGACGAACTGGCGCTGGTGCTTTGGAGCGGGGTCCATTATTATACCGGGCAATACTTTGCGCTGGAGCCGATTGCCCGGGCGGGCCACGCGGTGGGGGCGATGGTAGGTTTTGACCTGGCCCACGCTGCGGGCAACGTACCGATGCGGCTGCACGATTGGGGGAGCGATTTTGCCGTCTGGTGTTCCTACAAGTACCTCAACGGTGGGCCGGGGGCTCCGGGGGGACTCTTCGTGCACGAGCGCCACCACGAGCGGGAGGATTTGCCCCGGTTTGCGGGCTGGTGGGGCCACCGGGAGAGCGATCGTTTTTTGATGCGGCGGGAGTTTCGTCCGGAGCGGGGGGCGGCGGGATGGCAGGTTTCGACCGTTCCGGTATTAGGGATGGCGCCGTTATTAGCGTCGTTGCCCCTGTTTGCCGAGGCGGGAGGGATGCTTGCGCTGCGGGCGCACAGCCGGGAACTGACCCAGCGCCTGTACGCCGGGCTGGAGCAATTGCCGGGGCTACGGATCATTACGCCCGATGCTGCCGAAGACCGCGGTGCGCAGTTATCCGTCTACGTCCCGGGGCACCGTCCGGACCTGGAGGCCACGCTCTCCGCCGCTGGCCTGGTGGTCGATTACCGCGAAGACAACCTGGGCGGCAGTGCAGGGGGGGTACTGCGGCTGGCCCCGGCCCCGCTCTATACCCTGGCCGAGGAGGTGGATGAGGCAGTGCGGATTCTGGCGGAAGCATTGCAGGCGTAGCCCTTGCACCGCTCCCTATTCCCTGCTTAGCACCTGCGGCCGCGCCCCGTGAAATAAAGGGGGAAAGGGAAAAGGGGGAAAGGGAAAAAGGGGGAAAGGAGTAGAGGGGAAAAGGGAACTAAGCGACGGAAAAAATCGTTATAGGAAAATATCCTATATCCCAAAGCACATTCCCATGACTATTCTTGCCCTTGCCCTGATCGGTGGAATTTTGATTTACTTTGCGCAAGACCGTGGCGTACGCCAGTAAATCCTTTCTCGCCTGATGCGTTTTCTTTTTCTCTTGCCGCTGGCTTGCCTGGCGGCTTGTGCCAGCGTCCCGAAGCTTCCCGGTGATGCTGCCCTGCCCGTGCCTCCTGCGCCCGATTACTCCCGCGCGGCACACTGGGCGGCGCTGCCTTTTACCGACGACCCAGCCGATCGCACGCCCGGCGACAGCCTGGAGGACGGACAGGTGACGGCGGTGGCGGACGTTTTCTACATCCATCCCACCATCTATTTCGATACCCGGAAAGGGAATACCTACTGGAATGCGAGCCTGGCCGACGCTAAGTTGAACCAGGCGGTGGACGACAGCGCCATCCTTAATCACGGCAGCATTTTTAATGCAGCGGGGAAGGTCTACGCCCCGCGTTACCGGCAGGCCCACATCAAGGTGTTTTACGAGCGGGGGAGCACGGTAAAGGACGCCGCCCTGGATACGGCCTACCAAGACGTTTTGGCGGCCTTCGACTACTACCTGCAGACCTATAATCACGGCCGGCCCATCATCATTGCCAGCCACAGCCAGGGCACGACCCACGCCAAGCGCCTGCTTGCCGACCGCTTTGACGCGAAGCCGCTCAGGCAGCAATTGGTTGCGGCCTACCTGGTGGGGATGCCCGTCAGTGCCCAGGCTTACCCGACCATCCCCGTTTGCCAAAGTGCGACGGAGACCGGCTGCTTCGTCAGTTGGCGCACCTACCGGGAGGATTTTACGCCCAAGTCCAATTACCGCGATACCGTACCCTCCATCGCCGTGGTCAACCCCCTGAGCTGGACCACGCGTACGGAGCGGGTACCAGCGGAAGCCAACCTGGGCGGTGTACTTTACAACTACGGGAAGGGGCCACTGCCCGGCCTCGTATGGGCGGAAATCAGAGGCGCTGGCCTGTTTACCAACAAGCCCCGCTTTTTTGGCGACATCCTTTTCAATACCAAGAATTACCACATTGGCGACTACAACCTGTTCTGGATGAACGTGCGGGAGAATGCGGTGCGGCGGGTGGAGGCTTTTGAGGGGTTGGTGGAGGGGAAGTAGTGCTGGTTTTTTTTGGAGCTTCGCTCCTTGTTTTGAACCACTAAGTTTGTAGGTCGCTTCGCGCCCTCTTTTTGAACCACTAAGAACACGAAGAGGGACTAAGCTTTGGGCAGCACCTGAGGTCGAGACGTTTTACGTCGAGGGGTTTACCGGGTTCAATCACGAGTTAAGTAGTGCGGGGGAGGATTACAGTCGACGTGAAACGTCTCCACCTCACGGTCGCCGTATAACGGCTCTACCAACCACTTCAATTAACTCCATGCCTTACTCCATGGTACTCCCTGGGCTAAAGAAGTAAAGACGCGGATCAGAAATCGTAGCCCAGGGAGAAGTGGAACATACCGGGTTGGCGGATGCTGGTTTCGACGCCCCAGGCGTAATCGACGCGGATGAAATACCCGAAGACGGTAGTCCGTGCTCCGAAGCCGTAGCCGTAGATGATGGGATCGCGGAAGCGGCGTACGCGGACCACCACCGTCCGGGTGCCCGGCAATTGGGGGTCGGGATAAGTGGTGATGTTGACGGGGTTGTCTTCGTCGAAGGGATCGCGGCCCGCCCAGGCGGTACCGATGTCGAAGAAGGATACCAGCTGGAAGTCGCGCAGCAGTTTGGAGTTGAGGTTGTGGAACAGGTAGGTGAAAACGGGGATGCGCAATTCGGCGTTGGAGAGCACGTAGGTGCCGCCGTTGCGGATGTTAATGTCGAAGCCCCGCAGGGGGTTGGCCAGATCCTGGAAAACGAACTCTCCGGTAGATGGCGTTGGGATGCCCTGGTTGAAACTATTGACCAGACTGTTATCGGCTCCGCCGAGGTAATAGAGGATTTTTTGTTGGCCGAAGTTGGTGGAGCCCGCGAGGCGCAGAGCCAGGATGCTGCGTTTATCGAGGCGTTGGTAGTGGCGGGCGTCGAAGCCTACCAGGCCCAGGAAGCCGGGGCGGAAGCCGGTTTCCTGGGTGTTATCGCCCAGGCTGATGTCGAAACTCTTGTAAAAATCCACGAACACCTTGTAGCGGGTGCCCATGCGGAGGTTGGTGGCCAGATCGAGGGTATTATCGAAAACATACTCCAGGCGGGCGCCGATGCGGGCCTCCGTAGCGGGTGCCGTCTGGAGGGCGGCCAGCTCGGTGGGCAGCGTCTGGACCCGGTCGCGGCGGAGAGTGGCCGTAGCCCGCAGGGAGCGGAAGACGTCGAGGGGATAGCGGACGCCGTACTGGGCCAGCAGGGTATTTTCTTCGACCAGGCGGGGCTGGCTGGGGCCGAAGGGATTGAAGAAGCCATTTTCCAGGCGGCGGTTGCGGCGGTAGACGGAGAAGATGCGGTCCAGCCGGTGCTTGCGGTCTTCGAAGGTGGCGAAGTATTCCGTCCCGTTGAAACTCGTCGGGATGCGCACGCCGCCGGTGATGCTGTAGTCTTCGAAGAGGTCGATGATATTGCCCTTAAAGAGGATGCCCAGGGGCTGCTGGGTGAAGCCATTGGGGTTGGCGCTGAAGCTGTTGAGTCCGGCGAAGAGCGGAGCATTATCGGCTTCGGTTTTGAAGTAATTGACCCGGAAGGTGAGGCGGTAGGGCGTAATGAGGCCCCGGTTGAAGCGGTAGATGCGGTTGAGTTCACTCATCGTCCGCTCGCCGCGCAGGAGTTTATTGGTGGGCCGGGGGCGCTTCGGGTCGTTGAGGGAGGGGCTGATGACCGTCAGGTTGGGGCGGGTGCCGGTGCTGTCCGGACGAGCGGGTGCCGTGGGCCTTTCCTGGGTGGTGGGGTCGCGGAGCAGGATGTTGGGGTCGGTGGTATCGGGCGTGGGTGGCGCGGGGGGATCGACAAAATCCTTGAAGCGGGTCTGAAAAAGAAAGGCCTCATTGCTGAGGTTGCTGTTGGGCGTAGTGGGGTTGGTAGTGTTAGGGGCAATGAGGTTGCCGAGGGGATTTTGTTCGCCGGGGCTGGTGAAGGCGGGAACGGCCTGGCCCGCAGCCTGGTAGCTGTTACGGCGGAAAGCGGTGGGGGCCAGGGGCAGGTTCCGCGTGGTGTCAAACTGGAAAGTGCGGAAGGCCTGGCCATCGTCTGCCAGCAGTAATTCCACCCCGAAGTTGGTCTTTTCGCTGGCGTCTTGCAGCAGGATGTTGCCGCGGTAATTGGTCACAGCCTCCACCACGGCGCGTTCCTTGATGACGGGGAAAACGACGACGGAATCAATCAGGGTCGTATCCAGCGTTTGCAGGGTGCTATCGGCGTGAAGGGTGATTTCGCTGCCGTCGCTGAGGTAGATCGTCTGTTCGTAGTGGTGGATGAATTCTTCCAGGTGGGCCTGGTAGCGGTCAAAAATGCCACTCGCGTCGCTGAGGTAGCTGAAGTGGGTACCGTCGATGGCAACCGGGTTGCGCTCGTCGGCCAGCGGAGTATCGGTGATCTGGACGAGTTCGCCCGGCCGGTTCTCCAGGTCGTAGTAGAACAGGTCGTAATCGCCGATGGGCAGAATGGTATCGAGGCCTTCTTTTTTCAGTTCGATGGTGCGGCGGTTACTGGCGAAGACTACGCCGCGGCGGCCTTCGACGTTGACGGGCATGGCATCGAGGTCGTCCCAAAAATCATTGGTGATCTTGATGGACGCGCGGTTGGCGGGGAAGTAGGTGTAGAGATCGGTAAAGCCGAAGGCGCTGGCCGTCATGATCATGGTGCCGGGGTCGACGTAGGCCATGGAAAAGACGCGGTCGAGGGTGATGTCGAGGTCTTTCGTAACGTCCTTGCCCGTCTTCAGGTCGTACTGCATCAGGCGGGGGCGGTCGCGGTATTCGTAGAGGATGGCCAGCTCCTGGTTGGTGGGCGAGAAGTCGAGCAGGGGGTAATTGTAGTCGGTGGCCTGCAAAAGATTGCGCTGGCCACCCTTATGGACCAGGGTGCGTTCGCCGGTGGTGAGGGATTGCAGGAAGACCTTGTAGCGGCCGATTTCGTTGAGCACGTAGGCCACCTGGGTGCCATCGGGGCTCACCTTCAGGCTGGTGATGGGCAGGTGGCGCTTGTTTTTGAGGGGGACTTCGGTGCTGGCGGGCATTTGCCGGTCTCCCGTATCTTCGTTGTAGCGGGTGCGGTAGTACTCCATCCAGTTGAAGAGGATGTTGTCGTAGTTGCTGCCGAGTACGTAGAGGAAACCGTTTTCCACCGAGCGGTTGATGCGCGTGAGGTAGAGGAGGTTGGAGACAGTGGGCTTGCCGAAATTCTGGGCGACGTAATACCAGAAGGAATGTCCGGCCAACACGGGATAATCGGTGGCCAGGTCGCGGAAATTGTCGTAGTCGCCGCTCTGCAGCAGCTGCCGCAGCTGGTCGTCTTTTTCCGTGTTCCAGTCTTCGCCCAGGTAGCTGATCAGGCCGCTTTTGAACCAGGGGGGGAGGTTGAGCAAGACGGCATTCTGGACGACCTCCTGCACGGAGCTGCCGTAGAGCATCTGCTCAATGTAGACGCTGGCCATGGCTTCGCGGACCTGGCGGCGGAGGTCGCCGTGGTCTCCGTTGTAGTACACGAAAGCCTTATTGCCGAGGAATTTGGCCTGGGTGGCGGAGATGTAGCTGGTGCTGCGCCCCAGGTTCTGGCTGCCGGGCAGGGTAAAAACCTCCTCGCTGCCGATGTTGCTCTGCTTGAGGTCGGTAACGTCGCGGTAGACGATGAGCTGGACTTTCTCGTTCATGCGGTGCTCCAGCATCTTTTGGATGTAGCCGAAGTCGTATTCGGCCATCTGCACGACAGACTGCCCGAGGTTGCGGCCCTCGCCGTACCAGTAGGTGATGAAATTATCGGACTCGTACTTCTCCCAGTCTTCAAAATCCTTGTGGTACTGCACGCGGTTTTTGCCGAACTCCACCTGGGAAGTTTGGGCGGCCAGGGTGGTGGCAAACAGCGTGCAAAGCAGGTAGAGGGATAAGCGCATGTGGCAGGAAGATTTAGCTCGGGGCGGGGGCGGGCCACGGCGGTAGTGCAATACCCAAGGCCCGGCAAACGCCCAACGCGCCCTAAGGTACGGCGCGCCCTAATGTAACGGTTTCTCTGCGCATTGGTTATCTGCGGGTGCTTTTTCTGCGGCACGAATGTGGAAAATTGCCTGCTGAGCGGCATTTTGGGGCGCGGACGCAGGTGCAGGGGAAGTTGAATTTAACATTTACAATTCAACATTCAACATTTAAAATTTGCTTCGCGGGAGGTTTTGGGGTTTTTGACGAGGAGAGTGCTCGGGGTAGCCTAGGGCTTTAGGCAATGGTGGAGCCGTTGTACGGCGACTGCTTCCCTTTTTGAGGGTGCTTACCTGGATTTTGGCCCGTCTGCCACTTCGCCGTACAACGGCTCAACCAGGGCGGGCCTCAGGCACCCAGCCCACCATCCATTCCCACGATTTGCCCGGTCATGAAGGCGGCGTGGTCGCTGAGCAGGAAGGCGGCCATGGCGGCAATTTCCTGGGGTTCGGCGATGCGTTTGAGGGGGTGGCGTTCGGCGCTGGCCTGGCGTTTTTCGTCGGTGGCGATGAGTTTTTCGGCCAGGGGGGTAGCGGTGAGGGAGGGGGCGATGGCGTTGACGCGGATGGCCGGGGCGTACTCGGCGGCGAGGCTGCGGGTGAGGCCTTCGACGGCACCTTTGGCGGCGGCGACACCGGCGTGGAAGGGCATGCCCCGCTGGACGGCCACGGTGGAAAAGAGGACGACGGAAGCCTGGCCAGGGTATTGCTTGAGTGGGCGTTCGACGGCCTGGAGGCAGCGGACGGCCCCAACGACGTTGAGCTCGAAAGCTTCGCGGAAGGCGGCGGGCCTGAGGCTGCGGAACGACTTCAGTTCGATGCTGCCGGGGCAGTAGGCCAGTCCGGCGAGCTCCGCGGGGATGATGTCCTTGGCGGGGTCTTCGTCGGCGGTGACGTCGTAGGCGTGGAAAGTGACGGTGCCGGGGAGGTCGCGGCGTTCGCGGGCCCAAACGGTGATGGAGTGCCCGGCGGCGAGGAGTTGGTCAACGAGGGCCCGCCCGATTCCTGAGCTGCCCCCGACGATGAGATAGTTTGCCATGGGGGCCTAACGGCATCGGGGTGCTTTTGGTTTTCGGGCGGGACTTTCCCCGCTCCTTGTCCGTTCCGGGCACCTGCGGCCGCGCCCGGAAAAAACAGTTGTGCGTCACAAATCGAGCCAACCCGCAACCAAGCGGCCCCCAAAAATGTAGCGTAAAAGACCAACGTGAAGGAATATGCTGCGTGTACTGCTGGTGGAGGATGAAGAGAACATCCGCGAAACCGTGAAATTGAACCTGGAGCTGGACGGCTTTGAGGTGGTGACGGCCGAAAATGGCCGCAAAGCCCTGAAGCACAGCCAGGAACAACATTTTGACGTGATGGTCGTGGACGTCATGCTGCCCGAGGTGGACGGATTCCAGGTGGTGGAACAGATTCGCCTGACGGACCGCGAGACGCCGATCATTTTTCTGACGGCCAAGGACCAGGCGCAGGACCGCATCCAGGGCCTCAAAAAAGGGGCGGACGATTACCTGACCAAGCCTTTCGTGTTTGAAGAGCTGCTCTTGCGCGTGCGCCGCCTCATTGAGCGGACGAGCAAAAACCCCGACGTGCAGCCCGATCTCTACACCTTTGGCGGCAATAAAATCAATTTTGCCACCTACGAAGCAGTGGGCAACCAGGGCGAATTTACGCTGACGAAAAAGGAAGCGATGCTCCTGAAATTACTCACCGACCGCCGCGGCGAGGTGGTGAGCCGGCAGCACATTTTGCAATCGGTCTGGGGATATGACGTATACCCGAGTACCCGCACGATCGATAATTTTATTCTTTCTTTCCGCAAGTATTTTGAAGAAGACCCGCGTACGCCGGTGCATTTTTTGAGTGTGCGGGGGGTGGGGTATAAATTTGTGGAGTGAGGGGGGGGGATTGAATGAGTGAATGATCGAATGGGTGACCGCCGTAGGCAGCAGCGCAGCTAATGAGCTGCCGCACCGGATAGGCTGCCGCACTGGATTAGCTGCTGCGTTCGACAGCTTACTGCATCATTTTACTGGATAAGAAAAAAATGTTCCATCGGACCTGAGGAGGGGGGTGATGATAATGGTGGAGTTTCAAATGCTTATTCCAGCTTTATTTAAACAGCTAATAGCTATCTTCATTTTTTCCATTTCGCCTTTGCCTGGAAAGTCCTTGATGCTAGAAGATTTCCATGGAAGGTTTTTGTCGATGAAAACGGAAGAGATTTCATCTTCGGGGCGGATGCCGCCATTGACAATTCCAAGGAGAATTATTTTGGTTACCGACAAAGTCAGTTCTCGGCGCTGGGTGGGCGTCAGGCTCATTTTTCTGTCTAGAAATTGTTTCCATAAAAATATGGAATTGTGAAGATCTATTTTAGTTTGTTCGTTCAAATTCATGTCTAACATAGTTATGAAGACATCCTGTATTGCAAGCGCCTTTTGATAAGTCGGCTGGTTTTCGTAATCTATTCTTGCAAGCCAGAATAGTAACTCTTCTCCAGTGGACCATGTGGCGAGCTTTAGTAAAAAATCTTTTCGATCGTTGTAAGGGATTGCTCCGGCGGTTTGACGAGGATTGATGAAAGGCATGGTATTGTAATTTTACTGTTTTGAGAAGTGAAGCGCGATCCGCGTTCAGTATTGGTGCAATTTTGTTTATGTCAATTAAATCACAATATCAGCTGCTTTTAAAATTGGCAGGGATTGGGCCAATTTCTTGGTTTGTCCTTCGGAGGAAGACGTTTTAATGCTGCTGGATTTCCAAGGTAGCGTTACCTGAATAAAGCAGATACGTGGTATTTCCGCCTCAAGGTACAATTGCCCGTTGACTAAAGAATTTATCAAAGGGTCAAGGGCGGAATCGGCCAGGGCCCTTCGTTCACTGGGCCTAAGGCTTAGCTTTCCTTGCCTGAAGCTGTCCCATATGGTAAGGGTGAAAAGAAAGTCTTTTCTGGCGGTTTCTGTGATATTAATGTCGATAATATCAGTGAATACTTTCTTTATGGCCTGTGCTTTTTCGTAAGTAGGTTTTTGGTGGTAGTCTATTTTTGCATACCAGAATAGTGCTTCTCCCACCATTGAATGGGTGGCAAGTCCATAGAGGAAGGCTTCTCGATCGGTATATGGAACGCGGCCAATTGTCTGGCCTGGGTTTGGGAATGGCATGGTTGATGATTTGAGGAGTTATTTGCCTTTTTGCAAAATATGGTAAGCGGTGTCCTTGTTTTCCCAGGTAGGGTAGGAATCAGTGTCCTTACAGCCAAATTCCTGGTAAACGGAGGTCACAATGGGGATAAGCAGGTTTTGCTGGTATATTTTCGGGTGATGGTAATTGATATGCTCAAGCTGCTTCTTTATTGATCGCCCGTTGGTGATGCCTTCCAGGGCAAAGTGGTGGGACCACACCATGTTGAAGGTGCTGTAGCTCGGCCCACCGAGGATGGACTGGCCAACGGGCTGCGGTACTAGCTCTTCTGGATGTTCTACGATAAAATCCGTAAGGTTGGCAGCCGTGATGCCGATGTGTTTGTGGATCGAGGCGAAGTCGTTGGAAGTGAGGTTGAAAAGCGGGAACTTCTGAAAGTCCATTTTATGGGTCTTGATCCCGAAGATCTTGCTTTCCATAAATACCGTAGTTTGGTTTAGTTCCACCAACGCCGCAATCTGTTGGATGTCAGCGGTCAATTTCACCTTGGCGTCCCCGGCAGCTACTCCCAGCCGGAAACCACTCCCCATGCGCTGCACGTAGTTCATGTCTTCCGTCTGGATCAATTTAACTTTGCTGTCATAAACCATGACGTCAATGACAAAACAAACTACCTCTGCGCTGCCTTTAAATTCGAGCGGGGTAGTAAAGAGATCACCCCAGACTTTGCCCTCCACGTAATTCACCGATATCTGGGCGCAGGATAACGATGCGACGTCCTTAGCGTAAGCAGAGTGTTTCAGCAATTGATTAATGCTTTGCGCTCCGACCTCTGAGGTGTCGAAATTGGAAAAGCTGTCCACTCCTTCCTGTACTTCAGGATTCAGCGGGATGTAGGAATTGTGCATAATGCGGATATTGATTTGATTTATGTTAATGTTATCGGCCAACGCTGAGACGGTCCCAGGATGCCTGCATTAGTGCTTCGTCTTCCGGCTTGGAATCCTCATGCTCTGCGTGCCAGTACTCTTTATAGACTTCGAGCAAATGGTCACCAGAAAGCTTGGCTTTATGGTAGTGGTTGGGGGCGCTATTTGAAAGAGCCATCGCTTCCCGATAGGATTCATTTCTAGAGCCCCTCTCCATCGCATAAGACTCGGCAGTCAATACCGCTTTAAAGTCGGTATATTCCTTTCTGCCCCAGTGGAGGCGGTCGAGGTCCACGTCAACACTCATGACGGTAGGTATGAGCCTTTCCTGGACTTCTTTGTTGTTGAAATATGCGGCTAGGTCTCTTTGCGCATTTTCCAATAAAGGCAGCTCTTCCAGGCTGAATTTACTCCCGGATTTGATCAACAGCGGCTCAAAGATTTTGAGCGCCGCAGGGTCAGCACCCAGTAAGTCGACGTCGAAATGGGTTTGCGCGTAGCTTACGTGCGCACTGGCTGCGATTCCCTTGGGGCTGCTAAAGTTGACATCCCCTTTGATGTCCCAGCAGGTAAACAACACCCTGGCTCCAATACCCCAGGTGACAGATTGTACCGCACTCTTTATGTAGTCGTCATGGTACAAAGGATTTTCGACTTTATTGGTCCACACCATCTCCCAAAGATGGAAATAGAGGTGGGAGTCTGTCTTGGTTCGGACAACATTTACACTGTTCAAACCGATGTCTGTTAATAGTTCGGCCTTAACACTTCCTGTACGCGCGTCCAAATTGATGTACCCCCTCCCTTGATACACTTTATCGATTTTCGAGGAGTTGGGTATCCATTTGTTGTAGAGGGAGAAAATGACGGGATGGATTGAGTCCGCAGGCTGAACTACGAAGGGTAGTGTCTCGAGGTTTTTGAGAATTCTTTGCATAATGATTGATTTAGTGGTGAAGAATTGAATAAGCTACCGCACAGGGGATGTTGCTGCACCGGGTAGGAAAAGTGTTGTTCAATAGTGTTACGGGTGCCTTCTATTGCAGCAGCTGATTCCTGCGCTTTTTTTTGCGCGGCCGCAGGTGCAATGGGAAGTCAAAGGCCGGGTTAAGAGCAAGCCCCGTCCATACCCTGCTCCTTCTACCTTTCCCTGCACCTGCGTCCGCGCCCAGCGTGAAATACTGCGCAGCAAAAAATGATTTACTGCATGACCTGCAACCTTCCCGCCCAGATGCGTTGGCCGGCGGTATTGCGCAGGTGGTACACGTAGAGGCCGGTGGGTAAGTTGGCGGGTAAGTCCAGCGTGAGGGATTGGCTGCCTGCTGCGCGGAAGTCCTGCTGGAATACGCGCCGCCCCTGCATGTCGACCACTTCCACCCGTCCGCTGCCGATGGGCTGGCCAGCTTCGATCGTCAGCGGGGTGCCGGCGGCGATGGGGTTGGGGTAGTGGCGCACCGACGGCAGGAAATGCTCCCGTACACTCACGAGGGGCTCCGCAAGCCGGGGTCGGTAAGTGATGAAACGGTTATTCTCAAAAATATCGGCCACCGGGGCACCCGCCCCCGGCCGGTAGAACACGAAGCGTACCCCAACGCTCACCTGGGCCTGGCTGATGCCGAAGGCGGCGAGCAGGGGGGCTGGCGCGGGGGCACCGCCCAGGAAAAAACTGTCGATGGCCGTTGTCGTTATCCGCACCAGCAAAACCTCGGTCGAAAGCTGCGGCTCATCCGTGCCCCGGGGCAGCCGGATCTCCCCGGAGCCCACGACCTCCCGCTTTTCCGTGAAGGATCTGCGGTTGAGGCCCGGCGTCTGGTTCAGACCAAAGGCCGCTACCGTCAGTTCATAAGGCGTCTGTTCCAGGTGCGTCTGCTCCCATTCGTCGCCAAAAGCCATTGGGAACTGGATCGTGTTGATCCGGCCGGGATACTCCTGGACCAAGCCGGGGAAGGCCAGGGTATCCGTCGGGCTGCCCGTAATTTGGGCAATGGGGTACTTGACGCTGGTCGTCACCCGCCCCACGTCGTACCAACCCTCGTCATCCAAGCCAGTATACAGCGTGGTGGGAATGGGGAAAGCCTGGAAGAACAGGTTGATGTCTTCTTTTTGGAAGGCGTTGGGCAGCAAAGTGTCTGCTGCAGCAGACTGGTACACCCGGACGCGCGTCTCCATGGGCTGCAGCGCGGAAAAATCCCACACCTGCCCATCGCCTTCGGCCAGGTCGAAGCTTGCATCGGCCAAGCTGGAAAGGACGATGGTGTCCTGAAGATCCGCCGGCCGCGGGAAGTCGGCCCGGTTGATGGTGATTTGGGCGCTGGCCTGGAAGGCGCCAAGCAGGCCACTGAGCAATACAAGTAAAGTACGGAGTTGCATAATAAGAGGTTGTGGTGGTCTTCCTGGTGGATGAACCCCGCCGCAACAGGCCGGTGGGGGGAGCGAAAAGACCGGATATGGGTGAAAAGATGAAGCGTACCAGGGTCACCCAGGGAGCAGCGAAAAAGGCCGTTTCCCCGTGGATTACCGATGGCTCAAAGGTGGGGGGATGGCCCGCCCGACCCATATCAAAAGCGGCGCAAACCGCATCAAAATCCGCGCAAAAGCACGGTTTTGCTGGAGATTTGGGGCAAAACGCTAGTGGGACTCCAGAAAAGTGCCCGGCGTTTGCCCGTATTTGTCCTTAAAGCATTTGACGAAATACGCGGTGCTGCTGAAGCCCGTTTGGAAGGCGATTTCGCCCACCGTGCCGGCCCGTTGCCGCAGCAAATCGGCGGCCCGCTGCAGCCGCACGGATTGGATGAACTGGTTGGAGGATTGGTTGATGAGCGCCCGCAGTTTCCGGTTGAGGTTGGAGCGGCTCATGTTCAAGGCCTGCGCCAGGTCTTCGACGCTGAAATTTTCCTCGGCCAGGTGGGCTTCCACCACGTGGAGGGCGCTTTGCAGGAAGCTTTGATCGATGGAGTTGGCCGTGATTTCTTCGGGTTTCAGCTCGATGGCCGTCGCAAAACGCTTGCGGAGTTGCTCCCGGGTTTGGATCAGGTTATCGACCCGGATGGCCAGCTCGCGGGCGTCGAAGGGCTTGGTCAGGTAGGCATCGGCCCCGGTTTCCAGGCCCTCCAGTTTTTCCTCCCGGGCGGCTTTGGCCGTCAGCAAGATGATGGGGATGTGGCTGGTGCGGACGTCCGTTTTCAGGGTCTGGCAAAGCTCGTAGCCGTTTTTATCGGGCATCATCACGTCGCTGATGATCAGGTCGGGCGTGTGCAGGATGGCCATTTCGATGCCTTCCTGGCCGTTGACGGCCTCCAGAACGAGGAATTTCGGCACCAGCCTTTGGCGGATGAAGGCCCGCACGTCGGCATTGTCCTCCACCAGCAGCAGGGTGTTTTGGTCGGGCTGGGGCGTGGATGCGGGCGCGGCCGCAGGTGCTCCCCCCCGACCCCCCGAAAGGGGGAGTTGGGATGCCCCCCGCCCCCCAAGGGGGAGGAGCGGGGGAAGGACGCGGGGAGCGATGGCCTCCGTCAAGACGATTTGCTCGGCCGCTAAATGCTTGCTGCCCAGCGGGAAAGTCAGGGTGACGGTGGTGCCAACGTCTACTTTGCTCTGTAGGCTGACGCTTCCCCGGTGGAGTTGGACGAGCTCTTTGACCAGCGCCAGGCCAATGCCGTAGCCTTCGAAATTACCCCGCTCGGCCGCCTCTTCCCGGAAGAAACGGTCAAAGACGTGTTGCAGGCGGTGTTCCGGGATGCCAATGCCGCTGTCCTGGATGTCTAGCTTGATGCCCTCCTTCTGGCTTCGCAAGGTAACGGTCACCTGCCCACCCTCTGGCGTGAACTTGAAAGCGTTGGACAGCAGGTTGTAGATGATCTGCTCCATCTTTTCCCGGTCGAAGTACAGCAGCAGCGAGTCTTCCGGGCAGTGTAGTTGGAGGGCAATGTTTTTCTGCTCGGCCAGCGAGGTGTAGGCGTAAACCGCGCCCTTCAGGAAAGGAATGAAATCCTGTTCGGTGGCCCGCAGGGGCAAATGACCACTTTCGGCCTTGGAGAGGTCGAGGAGTTGATTGACCAAAGAAAGTTGCCGCTCCGCGTTCCGGTGGGCCAGTTGCAGGAGCTTGCGCTGCTGGGGGTCGGTACTTTCGCTCAGCAACTGCTCCAGGGGGCCGAGCATCAGGGTGAGCGGGGTGCGGAACTCGTGGGTGATGTTGGCGAAGATGCGGGATTTTACATCGTTGAGCTCCTCCGCTTCGCTTTTGGCCCGCCGGATGGCATTCACCCGGTCGAAGAGGCCGTAGAAGAGGATGCCGGAAAAGAGCAGTACCCCGATTTTAAAGGCTTGGGAGGTCAGGGTGGTATCGAAAATCCCGAACCCGCTCAACAGCAGCGCCAGGCCTCCCAGGCAAAGGAAAGAAATAGAGATCAGCAGAATCTTGCCAGCCGCGCTGCCCCGCCAGGCCAGGTAGCCAATCAGCGCAATACTCACCAGGCTCCAGCCGATGATGCCCAGGCTGATCACAGGGGTGGGTATCCAAAAGCCAAAAACAGTGTTGGCCAAAATAACCAGCAGCAGTAATCCCGAAGCGCCCAGGTAAGGCCGGTGGAAAGCCGGTTGTTGCTCCCGCAGGTCTAAAAAATCTTTAATGAAGAGAAACAAGGACCCCACCAGCCCCAGCACCAGCAAGTGCCGTACGTAGCTGCCGATCTCCTGGGTAAAGTTGAATAAGGCACCGAGCTCATTGTAAAAGTCCAAAAAATAACCCGCCAGAGCCAGCATCAAAGTGCCGAAGTAAATAAAAATCTTTTCCCGGAAAACGGTGTACATGAAAAAACTGACCAGGCCACATAAGCACAAGATGCCCGCATAAAAGAACTCTTGCCTTTTGTTATCGTCCATCCAGTCGCGATAGGTTTTGCCAGGAAAGATGGTTAGGAGGTGGAGCGAACTCCTCAAATATGGCGTTGACCGCACGTACTTAGCCCGGAAGTAGTAGTCGCGCGTCTGCCCCGGAGCCAAACTGAAGGGAAAATCCGCGCCGACGTTGGGGAAATACTTGTTGTGGGGGTGCACCGCACCGCCCGCCAAGCCCTCCGCCACGACCTGCTTCCCGTCTACCGTGTACATCCAAACGGAATCGGAGTAGATATAATTCGCAAAGACGTCGTGGCGGGTCTTCGTGCCCGTATTCGTTACGCGGATCCGGTTCCAGGAGACGAAGGGTAGGGGAGGCAAGGCCCGATCCCCCAGGCGGTAAAACTGGAGGCTGCTGTCCCGCAGAATGTCTTCAATGGTCAATGCGCCGCTGGGGTCCAGCAGGATACCGCACTTTCTGCTGAGCTTCATGAAGTCGTGGGCATCGTCTCCGTAGGCGTGCACCGGTATAGTGTCCGATGCCCGGGTGGGCAGAAGGAATAAGACCAAGAAGATCGTTACGCAGGCTTTCATTTACCGCTGTTGTACTTGAAAATGACCGTGCCTCTCCGGGTGAAAGGATAAGAACCGGTGACAAAGTATAACAATAGTGGCATAGGCGGTGGGTAAATGCCTGCGGAGGCGGAGACTGTTCATGATAGTTCGAGACTATTCCGGACTAGCCCCCACTCTCTTCTTAGCCCCTCTTCATGCCCTAAGTGGTTCAAAATGGTGGAGCCGTTATACGGCGACCGTGAGGTGGAGACGTTTCACGTCGACTGTAATCCTCCCCCGCACTACTTAACTCGTGATTGAACCCAGTAAACCCCTCGACGTAAAACGTCTCGACCTCAGTTGCTGCCCAAAGCTTAGTGTTCTTAGTGCCCTTAGTGGTAGGCTGTCTAATTAGCCAGGCCGCAGCCGTACTCACTTTAGCCAACCGGGGAGGCTCAAGCGCTTAATAGGTCGAGACCCTCTGGGCCGTAGGAGAATACGCCAATTTACTTAGCTGGATCGACCCACAGAGGGTCTCAACCTAGGGGGGCACCGTGATTAGCTGGATCGACCCAGAGGGTCTCAACCTAGGCGGTCCAGGCCCCTAAAGCGCGTACGGGTTAAACCCATTAGATTAGACAGCCTACCCTAAGTGGTTCAAAAATGGTGGAGCCGTTATACGGCGACTTCTAACCTTTTCCACGGTACTTCCTTCGGGTTTTGGCCCCGCGGCGTAAAACGTGGGTCAAAAAATGCTCCAACCCCACTTCGCCGGACAACGGCTCAACCAAGCCCCCTCCTTTCCCCTTTCCTCCCTACCTTGCACCAGTTTTGGATGTGTACTGATTTAGCTTTTCGTGCGTTCAAGATGCTCTACTCTGATTTTCCGTCTTCTTTTCCGGCGGGACTACCCCTTCCCAGATGCAAAACCTCACGTTTGAGTACCCCAGTTGGTTTTTGATCCTCTGCGCCCTGGCTGGCCTGGGCATTGCCCTTTTGCTGTACTACCGGGAGCGGAACTTCCGGGAGCAGCACCGCGCCTTGGTGCCGCTGCTGGGCCTGCTGCGCTGGGTGGGGTACAGCTTACTGGCGGCCTTGCTGCTGGCCCCGTTGCTGCGTTACCTGGACATTGACCAGCAGGACCCCGTCATCGTCTTGGCCCAGGACGTGAGCGAATCGGTGGGCCTCGGCCTGGATACCACGGCCTACGCTGCCCGCTGGGCCGCGCTGCGCGAGGAGCTGGCTGAGCGCTACCAGGTGGTGGACTATACCTTCGGCGCGGACGTCCGTCCCCAGGGTGCCCTCACCTTTACCGATAAGCGCACTAACCTGGATGCTGTCCTGACCGAAATCAGCGACGTCTACGGCACCCAAAACCTGGGAGCCATCGTATTGGCCACCGACGGCATCTACAACGAGGGCACCAACCCCGCCTACCGCAACCTCCAGCTCAAAGCACCGATCTATACCGTCGGCCTGGGTGACACCACCCAGCGCCGCGATCTCCTCATCCGCCGGGTCTTCCACAACAAAATTGCTTACCTGGACGACCGCTTTTCCGTCCAGATCGACGTCGCGGCCCGCAACGCCGCCGGGGCCAGTACCCGCCTGACCGTCAGCCGCGTCGGCGATGCAGGCGAAGTGACCCTGCACACCGAGGCGATTGCCATCGACCGCAACGACTTTTTTACCACCCGCGAGGTGATTCTCGATGCCGACCGCCCCGGCGTCCAACGCTACCGCATCAGCCTGAGTGGTATTGGCGACGAAGTGAGCACAGCCAACAACCGCCGCGATTTCTTCGTGGACGTCCTCGACGCCCGTCAGAAAATCCTGCTGCTGGCCGCCGCGCCGCACCCCGACCTGACGGCCCTGCGGCAGTCTTTGGCCACCGGACAGAACAACGAAGTCTCCATTGGCTACGCCGGCAAATTCTCCGGCCGGCTGGCGGATTTTGACCTCGTCGTCCTCCACCAACTTCCCGCCGCCGAGCGGCCCGCGACGGCGGAACTGGCGGAATTGCAGCGCGCCAAAATTCCCACCCTCTTCATCCTGGGCGACGCCGCACCCGCCCGCGCCGTAGCCGGTGCCCAGGATCTGCTCAGCTTCCGGGGCACCCCGGGCGCGAGGGGCAACGACGTCAGCGCCCGCCTTAGCCCGGGCTTCAACCTGTTTACTACCAGCGACGAACTCCGGCAGGCCCTGCCCCGCTTCCCGCCCCTGACGGCCCCCTTCGGCGAGTTCAGCGCCGGACCCGGCAGCACGGTGGTCTTACGACAGCGCATCGGCCGGGTGGATACCGAGTACCCCCTGCTGGTGATCGGGGAGAGCAAGGGCGTCCGGACGGGCGTCCTGGCGGGCACCGGCCTCTGGCAGTGGCGCCTGTTCGACTTCCTGGAAAACGGCAACCACGCCCACTTCGACGAACTCATCAGCCAACTCAGCCAGTACCTCACGGTGCAGGACGATAAGCGGCGCTTCCGCGTCAGCCTGCCGGAAAACATCTTCGACGAAAACGAGCCGGTCGTTCTCGACGCCGAACTCTACAACAGCAACTACGAACTCATCAACGAGCCCGAAGCGACGGTGACGATCACCAACCAGGAAGGCCGGGAGTTTCTCTTCGTCTTTACCCGGACCGCCGACGCCTACAAGCTCAACGCAGGTACGCTGCCGGTGGGCAATTACCGCTTCCGCGCCCGCACCGCCATTGGCAATGAGGAACTGACGTACGAGGGACGCTTCAGCGTACAGGCCGTAGAAGTGGAGCGTTACGCGCTGGAGGCCGACCACGGTCTGCTGCGCCAACTCTCCGGCCGCTACGGGGGTGAACTCCTCTTTCCCGCCGACCTGGAAGGCCTGGCAGCGCGCCTGGAAGCCGCCGGCACGGTGAAACCCGTACAGTTTTCCACGGTCAATACCCGCTCGGTGATCCATCTTAAGTGGTTGTTTTTCCTGTTGCTGGGCTTGCTCTCGGTGGAGTGGTTTTTGCGGCGGTACTTCGGGGGGTACTAGGTTGTTTTGCGCTTCGCTCTTTTTTTTGAACCACTAAGGACATTGAGTACACTAAGGTCACTAAGGTTTTCTGCGCTTCGCTCTTCTTGAACCACTAAGGACACAAAGAGGGACTAAGTGATCAAGCCCGAAGAACAGGACGAAAAAGCAATCCTTCACCAGAATCCAAACCTGGTCCCTAGATAAACGCACCTTTTAGCCCCCTCACTTTCGGGGAGGGGGTTGGGGGAGGGGATTTTTTGAACCACTAAGGACACTGAGTGCACTAAGGGGCACTTAGTTTTCTTTCCCTGCCTTGGCAGTTTCCATCCTTTCCACCTTAGTGACCCTTAGTGACCTTACATTCTTAGTGGTTCAAAAAGCTGCGAAGCAGCCCCTTTCCTCCTTTCCTTTCTATCTTTGCCCACTGTTAACCCCTGTTGTCCCTTATGGCGATCCGGATTTCTTGTCTTAACCACCGCATTCAGCACACCACGGCAGCCTTGGCGGACGATATGCACACGGCGGAAAAGCGGTGGTTTGCGGTGCGCACGTCGAGTAAGCACGAGAAAAGGGCCGCGCGGGAACTGGAGACGCTGGGCGTGGAATGCTACCTGCCCCTGCGGGAGAAAGTGTACACCTACGCTTCGAAGAAAGTCTTACGGGAGTTGCCGCTCCTGCCCGGTTACGTTTTCGTCCACATCTGCGGGCAGGAGGAAGAGCGGGTGCGGCGTGCGCATTTTGTCTCCCGCTTCGTCACCCTGGGCGGCGAACGGCGGCGCGTTAAGGATGCTGAGTTGACGCTGCTGCGCCGCCTGAGTACCGACCGCAATCTCGACTGGGAAACCGTAGAAGAAGTTTTCGATTTCACCGCCGGCACCCCGGTGGAGATCATCACCGGCCCCCTGGCCGGAGTGCGTGGGTATTACCTGCGCAAAAAGAATAAAAAAACCTTCCTGATTACCCTCGGAAGCCTCCACGCCTGCCTGGCGACCTGTGAGGTGGACCCCCGCTGTTTGGTGGCCCTCGATGGGCGTGCCATCGAAGCGGGCCACGAAGGCAGCAGCGAAGGCATCAATACGTACTGACCGCATTTGCACGAAGGTACCAAGCAGGGAATTACGGGCCGCCACGGGCGGTTGGGAGATGCGCCCCCGACGCATGGACGCCGAAGGCCTGTCCGCCAGGGTCGTATTCAACAAACCGGCTGGCTACGGCGGGCGGGATAAGCAGCACAGATGATACTAGTAAGCGGAGCGGCGGGATTCATCGGTTTTCACCTCACCACGGCCCTGGTAGCGGCCGGGGAGACGGTAGTGGGCATCGATAACCTCAACGACTATTACCCCCCGGAACTGAAGTGGGCCCGCCTGGCGGCAGCCGGTATTGACCAACGGACCGTCGAGGAAAGCGGCACTGCCCGCAGCAGCCGCTTCCCCAACTATCACTTCTTCCGTCTCGGGCTCGAAGACGGCCCGGGCGTGGCCCGGCTCTTTGAGCAATTTTCCTTCACGGCCGTCTGCAACCTGGCCGCCCAGGCGGGCGTGCGTTACAGCCTGACCAACCCCCAGGCCTACGTCGATAGCAACGTTACCGGCTTCGTCAACGTCCTCGAACAGTGCCGGCAGCACCGCGTCGGCCACCTCGTCTACGCCAGCAGCAGCAGCGTTTACGGCCTCAACGCCAAGGTGCCCTTTGCGGAAACCGACGACGTCAGCCAGCCCGCCAGCCTCTACGCGGCCACCAAGCGGAGCAACGAACTGCTCGCCCACGTCTACAGCCACCTCTACGGCCTCCCCACCACGGGCCTGCGCTTCTTCACCGTCTACGGCCCCTGGGGACGACCAGATATGGCCTACAGCCTCTTCAGCGACGCCATCCTGGCCGGCCGGCCCATCCAGGTCTTCAACCAGGGGGCCATGTCGCGCGACTTCACTTACGTGGACGACATCGTCGGCGGGCTCGTGCGGGTGCTCCTCCAGCCGCGGCCGGAAAGCAGCGGCGTGCCCAGCCGCATCTACAACATCGGCAAGGGGCAGCCCGTCAACCTCCTCCGGTTCATCGAATTGCTCGAAGAACAACTGGGGGTAAAGGCCGAAAAAATCTTCACCGGTATGCAGCCAGGCGACGTAGAAAAAACCTTCGCCGATACCTCCGCCCTGGAACGCGATTACGCCTACCGCGCCACCACGGGCCTGGAAACGGGCATCGCGGCCTTCGTAGACTGGTACCGCAACTATTACCAACCCCATCAGGGCGCTGACGCAGGTGCAAAGTAAAGAACAACAAGAGCAAAGGACGAACGGACCCACCTCCAGGAAGGTCCTCGTCATCACCTACTACTGGCCCCCGAGCGGCGGGGCGGGCGTGCAGCGTATGCTCAAGACGGTGAAATACCTGCGCGACTTCGGCTGGGAGCCCATCGTCTTCACCGCCCAGGATGCCGCCTACCCGGTACTCGACGCCAGCCTCCTCCACGACGTCCCCGCCGGCCAGAAAGTACTCTACGGCCCCATCTGGGAGCCCTACGAGCTCTACAAGCGCTTCACCGGCCAAAACAAAAAAGAACGGGTGTACTCCGGTTTTATGGACGCCGGTGCCAGGCCTTCGCTCGCCCAACGCCTCTCCGTCTGGCTGCGCGGCAACCTCTTCATCCCCGACGCGCGCGCGCTGTGGATCCGCCCATCCGTTCGCCTGCTTAACCGCTGGCTGCGCGATAACCCCGTCGATGCCATCCTATCCTCGGGGCCGCCGCACAGCGTGCACCTCATCGCCAGAAACCTCAAGCGCCGGCACGGCATCCCCTGGCTGGCCGACTTCCGGGACCCCTGGACGAATATCGATTTCTACGACCAACTCATGCTCACTGGCTGGGCCGACCGGCGCCACAAACGACTCGAGCAGAGCGTTCTCCGCGAAGCCGATGCGGTAGATACCGTCAGCTGGAGCTGGGCCGAAGACTTCCAGCGCCTGGGCCGCCCGGACGTAGCCGTCATCACCAACGGTTTCGATACGGCCGACTTTCCGCCGACCGACGCCGTGGCCCCCGACGCCGCCTTCGCCATCTGCCACGTGGGCTCCCTCAACAAAGACCGCAACAGCCCGGCACTCTGGGAAAGCCTGGCCGAACTGGCGCGGGAGGACGACAATTTCCGCCGCGACCTCCGCCTCCGCTTCATCGGCAAGACAGAAGCAGCCACCTTTGCCCAGCTCGACACTCTGGGGCTGGGCGATAACGTGGAGCGGGTGGAGTACGTCCCCCACGCCGAAGTCGTCGCCGCCCTCGGCAAAGCCCGCGTGCTCTTGCTCCTGACCAACGATACGCCCAACGTCATGGGCGTAGTACCCGGCAAGCTCTTCGAATACCTGGCGGCGGGGCGGCCCATCCTGGCCATCGGCGCGCCGGACGGCGATAGCGCACGCATCCTCCGCGAAACCGGCGCAGGCACGCTGTGTGGATTCCAGGACCGTGCGGCCATGAAAGAAGCCCTGCGTACCTTGTACCGGGCCTACCAGTCTGGGGAACCCCTCCAGGCCGGAGACCCCACGGCCATCCAGGGTTTTACCCGGCGGGGTGGGGCGGGGAAGATTGCTGGGTTGCTGGGGAGGATTGCTAATGAGTGAATGAGCGAATGCGTGAATGAGTGAATGGCTACCGCAAGGGACAGGCTACCGCACGGGGGCTAATGAGTGAATGAGCGAATGCGTGAATGCGTGAATGGCTACCGCAAGCGACATGCTACCGCAAGCGACATGCTACCGCACGGGGGCTAATGAGTGAATGAGCGAATGCGTGAATGCGTGACCGCCGTAGGCAGCAGCTTAGCTAATGGCTACCGCAAGCGACATGCTACCGCACGGGGGCTAATGAGTGAATGAGCGAATGCGTGAATGCGTGAATGGCTACCGCAAGCGACATGCTACCGCACGGGGGCTAATGAGCGACCGCCGTAGGCAGCAGCGTAGCTAATGCGTGAATGCGTGAATGAGTGACCGCCGTAGGCAGCAGCTTAGCTAATGGCTACCGCAAGTGACACGCTACCGCACGGAGCTAATGAGCTAATGAGTGAATGCGTGACCGCCGTAGGCAGCAGCGCAGCTAATGGCTACCACACTGGATATGCACCGTACGAGACAGCAGCGCATTTAATGTTTGCTGGAAGTAGAAACGTTAGCTAATGAGGCAATGGGTAAATTCGTGACTGCTGCTAGATATCAGTGCGTGCTCATTAAAAAAAACCAACACCATGCAAAAAAAAGAAAATGAAGCCTTTGAGTACTTCTTACCTATGGAGCTTACCGCCTGGGTGGAGGATCCGAAAAGTGCGTACAACAATTCAGAGGAGAAGTCAGAGTTTGTACAAAATCTCCGCCAGCGATTTAAGGTGGCTTCCCTTAATGTGATAAACTATTTTGAAAAGCAGCCCAATTCACCCGCCCTTGGAGTGATAAGGTACCAGTTACTAAAGTCAGCCACCTCTGCTGCTGCCAACTACCGAGCAGCTTGCCGGGCCCGCTCGAAAAAGGAATTTTTCGCCAAAATCTGTATCGTCGTCGAAGAAACCGACGAAACACTCTTCTGGCTAGAACTCCTGCGTGACTCAGACGTACCCACTGACAACGCAGCCATCACCACTTTGGGTAAAGAATGGCAGGAACTACTGTTAATAGTAGCTAAGGCAAAAGCCAACACAAATTTTGAGTGACCGCCGTAGGCTGCAACGCTAGCTAATGGCCTGCGCTACTCCTAACAGCGGTAGCCCATTCACTCATTCACTCATTCACGCATCCACTCATTATCCCATGAGCGCACTAGAACGCACCATCATCGTCACCGGCGGAGCCGGCTTCATCGGCAGCCACGTGGTACGGCGGCTGGTCAACAACTACCCGCACTACCATATTGTCAACGTTGATGCGTTGACTTACGCAGGTAATTTGGCCAACGTTGCCGACGTGGCCGACGCGCCGAACTACAGTTTCGTGCGGGCCGACATCACCGATCTGGAAGGCATCCGGGCCGTTTTTGCGGTGCACCAGGTAGACGCCGTCATTCACCTCGCGGCGGAGAGTCACGTGGACCGCAGTATTGATGACCCACTGATTTTCGTCAAAACCAATCTCCTGGGCACGGCGACCATGCTGCAGGTAGCCAAGGAAAGCTGGGGCCCTCACCCCCAGGGCAAGCTGTTTTACCACGTCAGTACCGACGAGGTATTCGGCAGCCTCGGTGAGCTGGGCTTCTTTACCGAAAGCACCGCCTACGACCCGCGCAGCCCCTACTCCGCCTCCAAGGCGGGCAGCGACCACCTGGTGCGGGCCTGGGGGCATACCTTCGGGCTTCCCGTGGTAATCTCCAATTGCTCGAATAATTACGGCCCCAACCAGTTCCCCGAAAAACTCCTGCCCCTGTTCATCAACAACATCAAGCACCTCAAACCGCTGCCCGTGTACGGCAAAGGCGTGAACGTGCGCGACTGGCTCTACGTGGAAGACCACGCCCGGGCCATTGACGACGTGCTGCACAAAGGCAAGCCCGGCGAGACCTACAACATCGGTGGCCACAACGAATACCGGAACATCGACCTCATCCGCCTCCTCTGCAAGCTGATGGACGCTAAACTGGGACGGCCCGAGGGGACTTCCGAAAACCTGATCACCTACGTCACCGACCGCGCCGGCCACGACCTCCGCTACGCCATCGACGCCAGCAAAATCCGCAACGAACTGGGCTGGGAACCGAGCCTTCACTTCGAGGAAGGGCTCGCCCGGACCATCGACTGGTACCTGGAAAACGAAGCCTGGCTCGAAGGCGTTACCAGCGGCGATTACCAGGCGTATTATGACAAAATGTATGGGAAGTAAGGAATAAAGGGGCGCTGCCGCAGGTGCTGGGAACGGGATAGTTCAAAGTTCACTAGTGCATAGTTCACTAGACACACTTAGCTGAACAGTCTCCCCTGCGGCCAACTCACCAACCCACCAACTCACTAACCCACCAACTCACGAAAAGATATGAAAGGAATCATACTGGCCGGCGGATCTGGGACGCGGCTTTACCCCATCACCAAGGGCGTATGCAAGCAGTTGATGCCGGTGTACGATAAACCGATGATTTATTATCCGCTTTCGATCCTGCTGCTGGCGGGTATTCGGGAAGTGCTCATCATTACTACCCCGGAAGACAATGCGGCCTTCCGCAACCTGCTGGGTGACGGCAGCGACTTAGGCTGCCGTTTTGAATACGCCATCCAGCAAGTGCCCAACGGATTGGCCCAGGCCTTCGTGATTGGCGAAGAATTTGTGGCGGGAGAAAAGGCGGCGCTCATCCTGGGCGACAACATCTTCCACGGAGCGGGCCTGAGCCAGCTCCTCCAACAGAGTGCCCGCCTGGAACGCGGCGCCCGGGTGTTTGCCTACCCCGTTCACGACCCCGAACGCTACGGCGTGGTGGAGTTCGACCAAGACCAAAAAGCGATCTCCATCGAAGAAAAACCCACCCAGCCCAAGAGCCGCTACGCCGTGCCCGGCCTTTACTTCTACGACGAACGCGTGACGGAAATCGCCAAAAGTATCGCTCCCAGCCCCCGCGGTGAATACGAGATCACCGACGTCAACCGCCGCTACCTCGAAATGGGGGAGCTCGAAGTAGGCGTTATGCAACGCGGCACCGCCTGGCTGGATACCGGCACCTTCGAGAGTTTGCACGATGCGGCCGAATTCGTCAGGGTCATTGAAAAACGGCAGGACTTTAAAATCGGCTGTATCGAAGAAGTGGCCTGGCGCATGGGCTACATCGATAAGGAACAACTCCGGACCATTGCCGCGCCGCTGCAAAAGAGTGGGTACGGGGAGTATTTGTTGCGGCTTTTGTGAGGCCTGGTTGAGCCGTTGTACGGCGAAGGATTTTTGGAGCTTCGCTCTTTTTTTTCACCACTTTAGGTGTAGAGCTTCGCTCTTTTTTTTCACCACTAAGTTCACTAAGGGCACTAAGAACACTAAGTTTTGGGGCTGGGCGTGAGGTCGAGACGTTTTACGTCGAGGGGTTTACTGGGTTCAATCACGAGTTAGGTGGCGCAGGGGAGGATTACAGTCGACGTGAAACGTCTCCACCTCAGCGCTCCAGGTAATTCCATGCCTTACTCCATGGTACTCCATGGGCTAAAAGACTAGGTCGACGTGAAACGTCTCCACCTCAGCGCTCCAGGTAACTCCATGCCTTACTCCATGGTACTCCATGGGCTAAAAGACTATGTCGACGTGGAACGTCTCCACCTCAGCGCCCCAATGAACTCCATGCCTTACTCCATGGCACTCCATGGGCTAAAAGACTAGGTCGACGTGAAACGTCTCCACCTCAGCGCTCCAGGTAACTCCATGCCTTACTCCATGGTACTCCATGGGCTAAAAGACTAGGTCGACGTGAAACGTCTCCACCTCAGCGCTCCAAGTAACTCCATGCCTTACTCCATGGTACTCCATGGGCTAAAAGACTAGGTCGACGTGAAACGTCTCCACCTCAGCGCTCCAGGTAACTCCATGCCTTACTCCATGGTACTCCATGGGCTAATAACTACATTATGAAAGTACTCATCACTGGCGCGGCCGGGTTTTTAGGATCTCACTTATCCGACCGCTTTCTGGCGGAAGGGTACGAGGTGATTGGGATGGACAACCTCATCACGGGGTCGATGGACAACATTGCGCACCTGATGCCCCGCAAGGATTTTACTTTTTATCACCACGACGTCAGCAAGTTCGTCCACGTGCCGGGGGAGCTGGACTACATCCTGCACTTTGCCTCTCCGGCCAGCCCGATCGACTACCTGAAGATGCCCATCCAGACCCTTAAAGTGGGGAGCCTCGGGACGCACAACCTGCTGGGCCTGGCGCGGGCCAAACGGGCGAGGATGCTGATTGCCTCCACCAGCGAGGTGTACGGCGACCCCCTGGTTCATCCCCAGCGGGAAGACTACTGGGGCAACGTTAATCCCGTCGGTCCCCGGGGGGTCTACGACGAAGCGAAGCGTTTTCAGGAAGCCATGACGATGGCCTACCACACCTACCACGGGCTGGAAACCCGGATCGTGCGGATTTTCAATACCTACGGTCCGCGGATGCGCATCAACGACGGCCGGGTGTTGCCCGCCTTCATCAGCCAGGCCATCCGCGGCGAGGGTCTCACGGTGTTTGGTGACGGGAGCCAGACGCGCTCCTTCTGCTACGTCGATGACCTCGTGGAAGGCATCTACCGCCTGCTGCTGAGCGACTACGCCCAGCCGGTCAACATCGGCAACAGCGAAGAAATTACCATCCTGGAGTTCGCCAACGAGATCCTGTCTCTCGTTGGTAACCCCAAAGCCCACCTCGACCGCCGCCCCCTGCCGGTAGACGACCCCAAGAAGCGGCGGCCCGATACCACCCTGGCCGAAGAACTCCTGGGGTGGAAACCTAAAGTCAGTCGCGCCGAAGGATTGGCCAAAACCCTGCCTTACTTTCGGGAGAAGGTGGGGTGATTTTTTCCGCTGCGCGGTTTCTTTTCACCACTAAGGCATTAAGGGCACTGAGTTACACTAAGAGCATGTCTAAATTTTTACTTCCTGATAACCAAGTACTTATGAACCTGGCGTCACAAAAAATGGCTTACGTAGTCCACTATGGGCGCAATTTTTTGTCTAGCCAGAACCATAAGTCATTGATTATCAGTTCTTAAAAATTTTAGACAAGCTCTAAGAGCGTGTCTAAAACTGCCGGACGGGACATCTGGAACCGGTCAGTAACTCCATTGAACTCCATGTTTAACTCCATGGGCTGAATCTGCCGGACGGGACGTCCGGAACCGGTAAAAACCAAAAACAATGAAAAACCTCAATGGCAGCGTAGCCAGCATCGATGCGGAACAGCAGCTGGCAGAATACCGCAACAAAACGCGGGCCATTTCCGTCATCGGCCTCGGCTACGTGGGTTTACCGCTGGCGCTGGAACTGGCCAAGAAATTCCGGGTTATCGGCTTCGACATATCGGAGAGCAGGGTGGAGATGATGCAACGCGGCGAGGATCCCAGCGAAGAACTGGAGCCTGCGGCCTTTGCTCATAAAGACATTCTTTTCACCTGCGACCGCGCAAAAATCCGCGAAGCCTCCCTGCACATTGTGGCGGTGCCGACGCCGGTGGACGACAGCCGCACGCCCAACCTGCGGCCCCTCCTGGCCGCCTCGGCCACCGTGGGCAAGGCCCTGAAAGTGGGGGATATTGCCGTGTTTGAATCGACCGTCTACCCCGGCTGCACGGAGGAAGACTGCGTGCCGGTGCTGGAAAAAGAAAGTGGCCTGCGCTTTGGCGCCGACTTCACCGTCGGCTACTCGCCGGAACGGATCAACCCGGGCGACAAGGAACACACGGTGGATAAAATCCTGAAGATCGTCAGTGGCAGCGACGCCGCTACCCTGCGCGTAATTGCGGGGATTTACGGAGACATTATTACTGCGGGGATTTACGAGGCGGCCACCATCCGCGTGGCCGAGGCGGCCAAGGTGATTGAAAACAGCCAACGCGACCTCAACATCAGCTTCGTCAATGAATTAAGCGTAATATTCAAACGCATGGGCATCGATACCCAGGACGTGCTCGACGCCGCCGGGACGAAGTGGAATTTCCTGCCCTTCCGGCCAGGCCTGGTGGGTGGCCACTGCATCAGCGTTGACCCCTACTACCTGCTGCACAAAAGCGTGAAACTGGGCTACGACCCCCAGGTGATTGCCAGCGGCCGGCGGGTGAACGACTCGATGCCCGCCTTCATCGCCAAAGAACTGGTGCAGCACCTGCTGAAAATCAATAAAAACCCGAAGCAGAGCAAGGTGCTCATGCTCGGCGTTACCTTCAAAGAAAATGTATCGGATATCCGCAACAGTAAGGTGGTGGATGTGGTGCGGGAACTGATGGAGTACGGTGTCAATGTCCACCTCTACGACCCCCACGCGAGCCCCAACGAGGTGGCCCACGAATACGGCCTGACGATGATCGACGAAATTGGCAAACAATACGACGCCATCGTAGTGGCGGTGGCCCACCGGGAATTCCGCGCCAAAAGCCTCGATGATTTCCGCGCGGTGAGCAAAGATGCACTGCTGCTTTTTGACCTCAAATCCATCTTCAACCGTGCGGAACTGCGGGAGGGGGAGGAGGTTTGGCGGTTGTGAGGATTTTTTTGGCCTATGGAGTTGCATGGAGTTTGCTTCGCAGTATTTCATGCTTGGCATGGAGTTGCTGGGAGTTTTTCCTGGTTCCGGACGTCCCGTCCGGTAAGTCTTAGCCCATGGAGTTGCATGGAGTTGCTGGGAGTATTTCCGAGCGGGCTAATGTCCACTAAAACGCTAATATTTATTTAAATAAAGCCCTAAGATGAAAAAGAATTGCCTCTATTTTTGTTTTTTATTAATTTTGTTTTTGAACGGAGTAAGCACCTTGGCTGGACAGAACATTGTGAATGGGGATTTTGAAAACGCGCAGTTTCAACTCTTAACACCGTTTCGCCAAGTAATCCCAGGTGGAGATGGCGTTATAGGTTGGAGTGTGGAAAGTGGAAATATAGATTATATTGGTTCTTATTGGACACCTTCAAGTGGTAACAGAAGTATTGATTTAAATGGCTCCGAAAGTGGCTCTATATCACAATCGTTCGCTACGCAAATTGGAAAAGAGTATTATATTAAATTTGATTTCGCTGGAAATCCTGTCTGTGATTCCCCGTTAGAAAAAGTACTTGAAGTTTCGGTTGGTTCGACGAGAGAAGTATATCTTTTCAATACCAGCGCGCGTTCAATAAATGATTTAGGGTGGGAGCCAAGGGTATTTACATTTACGGCAGTGGCTGCCGTATCTTCGGTCCGGTTTTTAAGTAAAAACGGGGGCTTTTGTGGGCCAGCTATTGACAATGTTGAATTGGTAGATTGTGCAGGGGTTCGAGAAGGGCAATCGATCAAAGATGAGTGTGGTGAATGTTTGGAGCCCACAGATATAAATTTTAACAGAATTTGTTTAGATTGTTACGGAGTCATCAATGGTGATGCGATTGTTGATGATTGCGGAGTTTGCCTGCCACCGAGTGCTCCTGATTTTAATAATTGTTTGGATTGTGCAGGTGCTATCAACGGGTCCTCTATAATTGATCAATGTGGGCAATGTGTGGATTCTTTAGCTGCAAACTTTAACGAATGTTTGGATTGTGCAGGAATCCCCTTTGGCGAATCTTTTTTCAATGAATGCGGGCAGTGTTATACGCCTGGTATTCCAATCAATGCAGGGGAGTGTGATAATAGGAAGTTAATTTATATTCCTACAAGTTTTTCACCGAATGGTGATGGCATAAACGATGAATTTAAATTTTTTGAAGGTGTTGGAAGGGTTGCAGAAGTTCTAACCTACGAAATTTATAATCGCTGGGGTGGAAAAGTCTACATTGCGGCTAATTTTGATATTGCGTCGTCAGTTGAGTGGTGGGATGGAACCTCCGGTAATAGTAAGTTGGAAGAAGGGGTTTACATTTACGTATCTCAGATAGCATTTGCCAGCGGTGCTGTACTTTCCTACAGTGGAGGTGTGCACCTTGTGCGGTAGGGTGAAAAATTTATATGAACTATGAAAAATTTAATAATTTATCTATTCCTTCTCATGGTTTCAGGCCCGGGAGTGCTTGCGGGGCAGTCGGAGATAATAATGGGTATCATCGGTAATCAATTAGTAAGCATTCATCAGCAAACGGCACAAATTACGGTGCTTGCTGAGGTGAACGTGCCAGCGAACGTCGTCACGGATGACTTGGTTTACAGCAAAGCCGATAACGCTTTTTATACCTACATTAACGCGCTTAACTACCCAAAGTTGGTGAGGATAGGATGGGATGGGAGCTATAAAGAGATCGGAAGTCTCAAGCTCAAAGGCGAGCGTCTTGGACTTTGTGAAGGATTGACTCTCCGAGAATCTGACGGAAAAGTATTTGCGGCGGGGGCCCTGTCTTCCAGAGGAGGGCTATCGAATTTGCTATTGACAGTTAACTTGGAAACTGCAGAATGTAATCTAGTCAATCAATTGCCCATTTCCTATCAGTACACTGATATGGACAACATCTATTTCTGGGATGGGGATTTATTTTTCGATGACAACAGAAGGAACATTGATCTTTCCGTTTTCCGCGTGGATCGTTACTCTTTGACTTCGCCAATGCAACCAACGAGGGTGTTGAGAACTAAATATTTTTCTGCAACGGACGTAGCAGTAATTGGTACATCAGTATTTTTTGTTACTGGAGACAGGTATTTAGGTGTTTACAGCCCGGAAAGCTTTGCCCCACCCCGGTTAATTGGCCCAACGCATGACCGCAAGGAGTACTCGGGAGGGATTTTTAATGGTATTACCGCAGTTCCGCTGACTATTGCGAAGTGACCGTCAGATGGGTACGTTTGCCAGTATACAAGGTGCTTATTACTCACTATCGCTAGCTGCCTAAACCAGCTTTTTTTTAACCCATTATTGGATTTCTCTCCAGTCTACTGTTTTTTATTCAACTCAGTCAGTATGTCACTTATTTCCATAAAAAGCATTAGGTGCGGTGCAACGGCGCAAGACATTTACGGTATGGAGCTCCTACGGGAGATTACCGGGCGTTTTAAGCGGCCTCCGTTGTTTACGAGTTCGGCACTGCGCCCCATTTGCCTGGCAGCCTTGGTGAACGACATCGTCATCAACCGGCGGCAAACCATTGTGGAGTTGGGCGCGGGAGTCTCTACGCTCTATTTTGCAGCGGTATTCAAGCACTATGGCATCCCGGGTAAACTCTACACCGTAGATGAAGACCCCGCCTGGCTGGGCTACATCGGGGAGCAACTCGCGGCGGAAGGGCTGGCGGAAAAGGTGGAACTGATTGTCGCGCCCGTAGTCCAGTACCCGACATCTTCCTGGTACGACAAGGCTAGCTTGGCGAAGCATTTTCCGGCCGCAGCCAAAATAGATGTGCTGATGGTGGACGGCCCAACGGCTTATACCAAAGAAAAGGCCCGCAACCGCGAACTGGCCTACAGCTTTTTTGCGGAGCACCTGGCGGAGAACTCCCTGGTGTATTTGGACGACTGCGACCGGGCCGGAGAAAAAAGCATTTTGCAGGAGTGGGCCGGCCTGGCCAAAGCCAAGGGGCAGATCAGGTACAGGACCGGAGGCTTCCTGTTGAAAGGTGCCCACTACAACTTCTACCCGCTCTAAGCGCCGTGAGGACTGAAAATGGCTGAAACCATTCGTCAGGGCGTCAAATGGACGACCCTACTGAACATCTTTATTTTTGCAGCAGGTTTACTGCGGGTGGCCATTCTGGTACGGTACCTGGAGAAGGCTGATTTTGGGCTGATGGCCCTGGCTAATTTCGTGATTGGGATGACGACTTTGTTTATGGGCATGGGCATCACTACCGCCATACTGCACAAACAAGACATCACAAAACAAGAATACGCAAGCCTCTACTGGCTTAATGTTTTTTTTAGCCTGTTACTTTACGGGATGATCTTCTTACTGGCTATCCCGATTGGGGAGTTTTACGAAGAAACCGAACTGGCCTCAATTATCCGCCTGGTGGGCCTGGGCTTGATCATTTCAGCCGTTGGGCGGCAGTTTAAAACCGTCAACCAAAAGCACTTTGCTTTCAAGCGCCTGGCCTTAGTGGAAATGGCTGCGGTTTTGGTTTCCCTGATTGTGGGGGTTGTGCTGGCCGTGCAAGGCTGGCGGGTGCAAGCCCTGGTGTGGTCTACAATAGCCAATTACGCGGTGAGCAATGCTGCTTTTTTTCTGATGGGTGTGCGGGAAAACGGCTTGTTATTTCATTTTGCCTGGGGCGATACCAAGCCCTTTCTCAAAATCGGTCTTTGGGAAGTGATGGGGCAAGTCATTAACCAGTTCAATCGCGACATTGACGTGCTGCTGATCGGGAAATTGCTGGGTACCGAGGTGTTGGGTGGCTATAGCCTGGCCAAACAACTGGCGCAAAAACCAATGACCCTGCTCAACCCCATCGTCACGAGCGTGGCGACGCCCTACCTGGCCAAATTGCAAGCAACCAAAGAAGAGCTGAAGACCAATTTCCTCAAGATCCTCAACATGGTGGCCAGCATCAATCTCCCCGTATACCTCGCACTGGCGCTGCTGGCTGAGCCGGTGGTGAGGATTTACTACGGGAGCGAACAGCTGGATATCGTCCCGATCGTCCGCGTCTTGTGTGGGTACATGTATTTCCGGGCCATCATTAACCCTTCGGGAAGTTTGCTGGTGGCCACGGGCCGCACCGACCTGAATTTTTACTGGAACCTCCTGTTGCTGGGCGCATTTCCGGTATTCGTGTACGCGGGGCACTTCTCCGGTGCGGTTGGGGTGGCCTACGGCCTGCTGGCGCTGATTGTGGTGATGTTTGTGCCCACCTGGAAAATCCTGATTGCCCTCCCCAGCGGGGCTACATTGGGGGAGTACGTGGGTGCGCTGGTGCCCGATTGGCGGCTCATCCGATTGGTGCTCAACCGGTCGGCAAAGCCATAAGCCATTATCCCTTCCCCACCATCAACCAACTAAGCCCCAGCCTTCGTAATTTACGCAAGTATGCTTCCACGTAAAACCATCCCTTCGCCAGTGCAGCCGCTTTACCGCGCCTTGCTGGCCTTGCTCTTCGTCCTGGCCCTGGCACCTGCGGCCGCGCAAAATACCCCCGTACCCACCCAGGCCCAGGCCCGGCAGGAACTGCGGGAGCGCGACATCGACGAGGCCGAGCTGCGCCGCCGCCTGCTGGCCGAGGGCATTGACGTAGACCGCATGGCCCCCGACGAGCTGCTGCGCGCCCAGCCCCGCATCGAGGCCATCATCGCCCAGATGGAAGCCGAAAAACGGGCGGCTACGCCCCCGCCCACCACCCGCCCCGGCACCCCGCCCGCCATGCCGCAAGACACCCTGCCCGAACCGCCGCCGCCCCCGGAACCCAGCACCGAGGGCCTGGAAGAAAGCATGATTTACGGCCACGAACTGTTCCGCAACAAGAGCCTCCAGGTGTACCGCGCCACCGAAAATGCCACCCCGCCCGACAGCTACCCCCTGCGGGTGGGGGACGAAATTGCCGTCACCATCTTCGGCGCCAGCCAGACCGACTTTATCCTGCGCATTGACGACCGCGGCTTCGTGCAACTCCAGAACGGACTGCGCCTGCCCCTGGCCGGCATCCCCATTGGCCAGGCCCGCGAGGTGCTTGGCAACCGCCTCAAACAGTACTACGCCTTCCGCGATGGCCAGCTCAGCATCCGCATCCAGGTGGCCCGCACCGTGAACGTCAACATCTTCGGCGAGGTGGAAAACAATGGCAACTTTACCATGTCGGGCCTCAACACCGGCTTCAACGCCCTGGCCGCCGCCGGCGGCCCCACCGAGCGCGGCAGCGTCCGCAACATCCTCCTCACCAAGGGCGACCAAACCGTCACCCTCGACGTCTACAAATTCCTCCAGGACCCCCGCCAGCGCAGCGACCTCTTCCTGACCGACAACGCCACCATCTTCGTGCCCCTGGCCAGTACGGTGGTCGACCTGACGGGCGGCGTACAGCGCCCCATGCGCTACGAAATGCGGGCCGGCGAGACGATCAAAGACCTCCTCGACTTCGCCGGCGGCCCCCTGCCCCGCGCCGAACTTTCCAACATCAGCGTCACGCGCTACCAAAACGGGGCGCTGCGGGTCTTTGACGTCGACCTGGCCACCAACCCCGGCTTCGGCCTCCAGAATGGCGACAGCATCACGGTTGGCCTCGTCGAAAACCCCATCGAAGACTTCGTCAGCATCGAGGGCGCCGTACTCCTGCCCGGCCGCTACGCCTTCCAGGAGGGCATGACGCTCGACCGGCTCATTGCCCTCGGCCGGCCCAGGCCCGGGGCCCGCCGCGACGTTGCCTTCCTCTTCCGCCAAAACGACAACGGCACCAACCGCCTCATCCGCGTGGCCTTAGACAGCAGCACCGTGAACAACGGGGCGCTGAACGCAGGTGCAGGGAACGTTGAACTGCAGCGTGGGGACCAACTCCGCATCCTCGCCCAGGCCAGTTACGTAGACCAGAGTACCTTTCAGGTCAGCGGAGCCGTGCGCGACTCTGCCGTCACCTTGCCCTTCCCCCAGGATGGAGGCGTCACCCTGGATGAAGCCATCCTCCTGGCCGGCGGCCTCCTGCCCAACGCCCTGCCCGAGGTGATGCTCATCCGTACCCCCATCAGCAACCGCGACGAGCGGGTTTACCAACGCCTGGACCTCCGCGTCAGCGGCGACTTCGTCCTCGAACCCCTCGATGAGGTCCGCGTCTACAACAGCGAGCGCTACCAGGACCAGCCGGTGGTGCGCATCTCCGGGGCCGTGCGCTCCGGTGGGGTTTACCCCTACAGCGCCAGCTTGCAGCTCAATGACCTCATCTACCTCTCGGGCGGCCTGCGCACGGGAGCCGCCAGCGACCGCATCGACGTCTTCCGCCTCCAGATCCTCGACGGCGCCGAAACCAAAACGCTACTGACTACCCTGGACCTGGCCGCCGCCGGCGATTTTGCGCTGCAGCCTTTCGATGAGGTGATCGTCCGCAACGCCGCCGAGTTTGAACTCATCCGCAACGTTGTGGTGTTCGGGGAAGTCCGCTACCCCGGCCAGTACGCCCTGCTCAAAGACAACGAGCGGCTGAGCGACATCATCCAGCGGGCCGGCGGTCTTACCCAGGAGGCCAGCCCGGAAGCCGCCACCCTCTACCGGGGCGAACAGGGCATCGGCTACGTCATTCTCAACCTCGAGCGGGCCGTGGCCGACCCGGCCGACCCCACGAACATGGTGCTGCTGAACCAGGATACGCTCTACATCCCCAAACGCAACGAACTGGTGACGATCTACACCGCCCGGACGCTGGCCACCCGCTTCGGCACCGACTCCACGAACGTGGACGGCACCATCCAGGTCGCTTTCCAGGGGGAGAAATCCGCCAAATGGTACATTGATCGCTACGCCGGCGGCTTCAACGACGATACCGCCCGCAAGCGCTGGACGACGGTGGAATACGCCAACGGCCGTGTGCAGGAAACGAACAACTTCCTGGGCATCAAGGCCTACCCCCAGGTAAGGCCCGGGGCCTCGATTCGCGTGGCGGCCGCACCGCCCAAGCAACAGAAGCAGCGGCGGGAAGAACGCTTTGACTGGATCGGGCTGGCGCAGGTGGTGCTGGGTGCCGCGACGACTTTGACGACGTTTATTTTGTTGCGGCGGTGAGGTCAAGACGTTTCACGTCGCAGTGTCAGGTGAGGTCAAGACGTTTCACGTCGCAGTGTCAGGTGAGGTCAAGACGTTTTACGTCGCAGTGTCAGGTGAGGTCAAGACGTTTTACGTCGCAGCTGCCAGGTGAGGTCAAGACGTTCCACGTCGCAGCTGCCAGGTGAGGTCAAGACGTTCCACGTCGCAGTGTGAGACGGGCAAATGCTCGAGCCGTTGTACGGCGAAAGGTGATGAGTCGCCATAAAACGGCTCCACCATTTTTGAACCACTAAGGACACGAAGAGGGGCTAAGGCTGGTGATTGAGCAGTGAGGTCAAGACGTTTTACGTCGCAGGAAAGACGCTCATATACCCCTCGACGTGAAACGTCTCGACCTCACCTCGACGTGAAACGTCTCGACCTCACCTCGACGTGAAACGTCTCGACCTCACCTCCCCCTTAAGATAAAACCATGCAAGAAAACAACACCCGGCACCAAGACGAACTCACCTTCAAAGAACTCGTCCACGCCATCGGTGCCATCGTGGGGTTCTTGTTCACCAAGAAGGTGTACATCATCCTGGCCGTCCTCCTCGGCGCAGGAATCGGGGGGATCATGGCTTACCTGAAACCGGTGACCTACAACGCCCAGATTTCCTACATGGTCAACGAAGAAACGGGCGACGGCGGCGGTCTCGGCTCCCTGTTGGGGCAGTTCGGCCTGGGCGGCGGCGGAGCCGGCGACCTGAACTACGACAAAATCCTGGAACTCTGCCGCTCCAACCGCATCATCTTCAGCACCATCCTCGATAGTGCCACGGTGAACGGGCAAAACGACCTCCTCGGCAACCACCTCATCCGCCAGCTGGAACTCCACGAGGAATGGGAAGACGCTACCGACCCCAGCTACGCCAACTTTTACTTCCAGCACACCGACCGCACCCGCTTCACCCGCACGGAAAACGCCATCCTCAAATCCCTGTACTACCGCATCGTCGGGACCCCGGAACAAAAGGACAGCGAGAAAATCCTCAAAGCTTCCTACTCCGACGTCTCCCGCATCCTCTACATTGCCGTGCGGACGGGCCGGGAAGACCTCTCCATCGCCCTGGCCAAAAGGATTTACGCCCACCTGAGCGACTTCTACGTCTCCCAATCCATCGAAAAACAACTGGCTACCCTCACCACCGTGCAGGCCAAGGTCGATTCCATCGCCACCGAGCTGCGCTCGGCGGAATACCGCCTGGCGCAGGTCCAGGACCGCTCCCTTGGCCTCCTGCAACGCAGCGACCAGGTGGTGCAGGACCGCCTGCGCCGGGATGTGCTGGTGTTGAGTACGATGTACGCCGAAGCACTCAAAAACCGGGAAACGGCCAGCTTCGTCTTGAGCAATGAAACGCCTTTCCTACAGGTAGTAGACGACGTAATACCACCCCTGCCCCCCAGTAAGGCCTCGAAAACCCGGTGGATCCTCATCGGCGCATTTTTGGGCGGTTTCTTCTCCGTTTTGTTGTTCGGGGGGATGAAGATTGTGCGGGATGCGCTGGCGTGAGGACGCTTAGTTTCATAGCCCGCACCCCGAAAACCACCCAAACCCCAGGCTTTGCTTCCCGCCCGACTTCGCAACAACTTCCGGCTCCGCAGGATATTCCTCACCTTCCTGAGCCTGCTGGGGAGCAAGGGCATTTCCATCGTGGTGGGTTTCATCTCCCTTCCCCTCACCTTGAACTACCTGGGGGAAGAACGCTACGGCATGATGGCTACCATCGTGTCCTTTCTGGTGTTGATGAATTTTGCGGACTTTGGCCTCGGCTACGGACTGCAAAACCGCATCCCGGAGTTTGAAAAAGACGAGGAAAAAATCCGGGCCGCCGTCAGCAGTACCTTTTACTTCCTCGTAGGTTCGGCGGCGCTGTTGGCGGTGGTGTTTTTTGTGGTCCACCCCTTTGTGCCCTGGCACCGGCTGTTTAACGTCCAGTCGGAACTGGCCCAGCAGGAAGCCGGCACAAGCATCACGGTCTTGTTCCTCTGCCTGATTGTGAACCTCCCGATCTCCATCGTACAAAAGGTGCAGGGCGGTTTTCAGGAGGGATACTTCAATAACCTCTGGGCCACGGGGGCCAATGTGCTGGGCCTGGCCCTCATCTTTTTGGCCATTCACTGGCAACTGGGTGTACCTGGCATCATCCTGGCCATCTACGGCGCGAATACGCTGGGGCTGCTGCTCAATTTTCTCAACCAGTTCCTGCGGATTCGGGGGTACTTGTTGCCTAGGGTGAGTTTGGTGGACCCCGCCCTGCTGCGCATCATCGTTCGCGATGGGCTGTCTTTCATGTTCGTGCAGGTGAGTTTTGCGCTGTTTACGGCTTCCGACAACGTCATCGTCAGCCAGATTCTAGGCGCGGAGAGGGTAGCCATCCTCGCCATCGGGATGCGCTTGGTCGGCTTGCTGGTAATGCCGATGAACGCTGTGATGGGGCCGTCTTTGCCCGCTATCAACGATGCCTTAGAAAAAAATGACAAGCCCTGGGTACGCAGGCTGTTCAGCAAAGGGTTAATGCTTTCGCTGCTCACCACGGTAGGTATTTGCCTCGGGTTTTACTTTTGCGCCAACTTCGTGATTCGCTACTGGCTCGGGTCGGAATATGAAATGCCCCCGGAACTGGTGCTGGCGTTTTCGGTGTTTCTGGTCTTTGCCAACTTGAATCCGTTCTTTTCTTTTTTCATGATGGCTACCCCATTCATTTCTAAACTCACCTGGATTTACCCTCTAGCGATGGTCAGCAGCATTGTGGGAAAAGCGTTAGCCTGTTACTACTACGGCATACCTGGCTTGCTGGTGGTCACCACGCTCGGTATGCTGACCACATTTTTCCTGCCTTCTTACGTCTTGGTGAAAAAATACATTGCGTGAAATCATTATTTGCCCTCATTCGGGTTTTTGTCGCGAGGCTCCTAGTTTGGGCGCGATTGGAGTTTTGGGCTTGGAAGAAAAGATGGACTTCAGAGATTGCCCTTTCTTTGGAACAAGGCCACCGCTTTCGCTTCAACACCTACGGCGAGATCGTCAAAATTTTGTACGCTCACCAGCCATTGAACCGCTACGGCAAAGGCTTTGAGTACCAAACCGTAGCCAAGTTTACGACTTTGGTCAAGCCAGGCGACGTGGTACTCGACGTCGGTGCAAACGTGGGGATGTACACCCTGCTGGCCAGCAAATTGGTGGGTCCTGCGGGAAAGGTATACGCATTTGAACCCGTACACGCCACCCACGGCGCCCTCAACGAGAATCTGCGACTGAATCAAGCCGGTGAAAACGTGAAGACCTTTAAAATTGCCCTTTCCAACGCCAATGGAACAGCGCAAATGTCTATACCCACCAGCGTGGGCCGTGGATCCTCCAGCGATGCATTTAACTCCTTTCAACTCGATACTGACCCGAGCGACACCGGCGCTGAAGTGGTAGAAACCATAAAATTGGACACTTTCGTGAGCCAGCATGGGCTTAAGCGAATTGACTTCATTAAAGTAGACATTGAAGGAGCGGAGTTACTTTTTTTTCAGGGGGCCGAAGAGGTACTGCAGCAGTTGAGACCGCGCTATATCGTATTTGAGGCCTTTGAACAATACTGCATTCGCTTCGGCTATACCATTGCCGACATTATTGTACTCCTGAAATCTGCTGGTTACCGGGTAGAAAATTACGCAGAGTGGCAGTGGATAGGGATTAGAGAAAACGAGGTATGAGCCAGGCGGACCCTAACACCAATTTGAAGCGAATGCGTTTATCAAGTATCATCAGCCGCTGGGGCCAGCAAATGGGCTTTGACATCAGGCGATACCCCACCCGTTTACTGCGCAATCGGAGCCAATTGCTCCAAACCCAGGGGATTGACTTAATCCTGGACGTAGGAGCCAACAAAGGACAGTACGCGCAGGAACTCCGCAGCATTGGTTACCAAGGAGAAATTTACTCTTTCGAACCCCTGGCTGAAGCGTACGGTATCCTGGCTAACGCAGCCGCCAAAGATCCGCTCTGGAAGGTTTTTAATTACGGCTTGGGGCTAAGCGAAGAGACGATTTCCATCAACGTAGCCTCGAATCTGGCCAGCAGTTCGATCCTGGAGTTTGAACCGAGTCACAAAAGTGCCGCTCCCAACATCGGTTATCTCCGCAAGGAAAGCATCAGCATTAAAGCCCTTGACGAAGTAGCACCTTCCTTAAAACTGGATGGGCGCAAGGTCTTTCTTAAAATAGATACCCAAGGCTACGAGGAGAAAGTTCTCAAAGGCGCAAGCAACACCCTCCAAAACCACATCACTGGATTACAAATTGAATTGTCCCTCACACCGGTATACACCGGAGAATGGCTCTACGAAGACATCATTCTGCACCTCAAGCAATACGGCTACGAACTGTATTCTATGGAGCCCGGCTTGTGTGACGAAAACACCGGGCGTATGCTGCAATTTGATGGGGTGTTTTTTAGATCGAAAGAGGATTGAAATTAGCTAGTACCGCCATTCCTATAAGGAGGTTCTAGTTCATGGATATTCATATTCGCTGAGCCTAGCGGTTGAATGCCTGCAAACCGCATAGACACTTTTGTTGGATGGGCTCAAACTAAATGGCATGCAGGTAAATCGTTACAAAAGGCAAATTTTAGTTGCCAGTAGCATAATATTCCTTCTCGTGCTTTGCAGTTGTACTACTCCCCGAAAGGTATTGCGCGTCAATGGTGTTGAAGTATACCAAAGTCTCGGTGGAGTAGGGCAAGCTGCGCAGGATACGTTTTCCTCCTTGGGCGTAGGCGAAATCTTACTCGTGAACGGAAAACATGTTCACACCCAAGATGGCCTTTTTCTTGACAGTGTCGGGTTAGCGGTACACATTGTTGAACAACTTCCCAACAAGAAAAGTCGGGCAATGGTAGTGCTGGACTGGGAAGGTGAGCGCATGCAACAAATTTTTGAGGGAGCGATGGGGCAAACAACCGACTATTGGCAAGCAAAGGAGCAAATGATGCGTGCTTATCATCTGGTAAAAAAATTGCGGCCTAAGACCACTGTAGGTTTTTACGGTTTTCCGGCACGCGACTATTGGAACCGGAATGATGATTGGCGCGCCCGCAACCTAGCTTTAGCCCCTTTTCTAAGAGAAGTAGATGCAATATTCCCTTCCCTTTACGATTTTTATCCCACCACGGATAAGAATCGGGAAATGGAGTTGGGATACGTGAAAGACAATGTAACGGAGGCACTTCGCTTAGGCTCCCAGCTTAAAAAGCCAGTATTCCCGTTTGTTTGGCACCGTTACCACGACAGCAATAAAGAAGTTGGTAGAACTTTGATCCCACCGGGTGAATTTGGAGAATTGCTACGAACTACAGTGACAACCAAATGGGCCGGACACAAAATCGATGGGCTCATTTGGTGGAGCTCTGAACGCTACTTTTACAATCTAGAGAAGAAGAGAGAGGGTAGTACCGAAGATTTTGAACGCTTGAACTCTCCTGTCACCCAAGCCTACTTACGGACATTATTGAATGCCTTGGCTAATGAGTGAGCGTCCAATACTTAGCATAATCACGGTTTGTTTCCGGGATGCAAAAAATTTGGCTGCTACTTTGGAATCCATCAAAGCGGTAAAGCAGGGAGGCATTGAGTTCGTGATTGTGGATGGGGGAAGTGATGATGGTACAGCAGAGTTAGTGCAGAGTTACGGTGAACTAGTAGACACCTTCATTAGTGAACCGGATAAAGGAACCTTTGATGCCATGAATAAGGGCATTCGTCATTCACGAGGGAAATGGGTCATTTTCATTAACGCTGGCGACGGTATTGCTGACCCTGCGGCATTTCAGTCAATAAAATTGACCGAGTACGCTGATGCTGGGCTAGTCTACGGAAATACAGTTTATGCTGGGAGAGGAGAGGTGAAGCCCTATCCAGAGGCGAGCTTACAGTATGGTCTTATTATGGCCTGCCATCAATCAATGCTCTTCAATAGGGATATACTTGGAGATGATATTTTTTACAGTGAACGTTTCCCGCTAGTCAATGAGTTTGACCTCGTATGCAGGATTGTGGCAAAAAAACACCTTAGGATGTATATCGATATTCCGGTCGCTTACTTTATGGGAGGAGGAATCAGTAGCCGGATAAGCTGGGAAGCGCGCCGAGCCCGCTATTTCTACGTGGCCCAACATTTCGGCTTTCGAGGACTTATCATGACAGGACTAGAAAGTTTAGGTTGGTTGTCGTTACCCGCCCGAAGGAAGTGAAGAGCGATTTTATTACCACTGCTGGTGCTCCTCTACTTATGCGCAAAAGCGTACTTGGCTACCTTAGTGCAATAAATGTGGCTCTATTATGTTTCGCTTTCCCACTCACTTCATTGGTCCCATTATTCCTGAACATGGAATCTTATGTCTTCAATATGTTGCTCCGCGTAGGATACACGGGCTTGAGTATGTATCTAGTCATAGGAGCTTACTTTCATGCGGAGACTAGACGTATTGCCTTAGGAGGCTGGTTTTTACTTGTCTTTTGGCTCATCTATGGGCTTCGTTTGGTTTACGATGTTCAAATAACTGACTTAGTTTTTAAAGGCGACAAGTTAAAACTATATGGCTTTGCTTTTGGTAATTGCTTGTTAGGTGCCATTGCGACATTGCTAACTTTTCGGTTTGCGCCAATTCAGTTTGCCCGGAGTTTGTTTACTTGGACTATTGGCCTTGCTTGCGTGGGTGTTCTGGCAGGGGTTATTTATCAGTACCAAAGTATAAATCCCGCTGAGATTGCCGCGAGAGCGCGTTTCACAATTGATGACGGCTCTGAACACGGTAGAGATGTCCTCAATCCAATTACCATTTCATTGACAGGGGAGTTATTTGCCGTCGTAATTGCCTACCTCTTCTTGCGTGGTCGTTTGACATTAATAAGAACTTTGTGGGCTTTGCCTTTATTTATAGCTGGTATTTTGGTGATGCTCTTAGGGGCATCAAGGGGACCATTGCTCGGCACGATTTTTATGCTGATGACTATCACTTTGATTCAGGTGCTCTACACACGTAAGACTCCCCTAAACCTTTTGTGGATGTCTATAATCTTCCTCTGCACCACCTTTGGTATTGGGTATTGGATATCAACCAGTCTCAATAATACACAGATTGTTGCACTTAATCGTTTGCAGAAAATGGCTGAGACGCAGGTTGTTGATCCAAGGGAGTTGCAGTGGGCGTCCGCTATTGAACAATTTCAAAAGTATCCCATTTGGGGAGATCGTTACCTTGAGCGTGTTTTTGATTTTTACCCCCATAACGTCTATCTAGAAGCACCCATGGCGACAGGAGTAATTGGTAGCTTCTGGTTTTTCGGGATGATTGTTATTGCCTTGGTCTTGTTTGTGCAAGATGTTTACCAACGGTCTCATGGAGTTTTCTTTGGTCTTTTACTCATAGCTATTTTGTTTTCCCTGATTACTTCAGGGAGTTTATTTCAAAGTGTCGCACTCTGGGGAGGAGTGAGTATGTATCTAGGGCTGAAACGGAAGCCTTGCTTAAGTTAACTTTGAGTCCAGTTGTAAATGATGCGTATATTAATCATTCATAATATTATGTGGAGCCACTACAAAGCTACAGTTTTTAGTGAGCTTCATAAGCAGACTAAAAAAGAAGGGCTCAACATACTAGTGCTGCAAACGGCCCTGACGGGATCAGGGCAGAAAGCCCTTTCTGCGGTCGATAAATCGATCCACCGATACCCATTTGAACTACTCTTCGATTCATCTTTTGAAACAACTACGGTCTGGGAGAGAATCAAAAAGTATCGCTATTGGATAAAACAATTTAAGCCGGATATCATTATTTTGCCGGGATATATAGACAAGGCTGTGTGGATACTAACGGCTATGCTTATTTTTAATAAAATTAAATTTATTCAAAGTAGCGACTCCACTTATTTTGACCATAAAAGATTTTGGTTAAAGGAGCAAATAAAGTATCTTCTTTTATGCAGAGCAGAATTGGTTTTTTGCTATGGAAGCAGCCAAAAGACATATTTACGATCTTTAGGTATACCCGATAGAAAAATTTGGGTCCGTGTTCAAGCGACGAATAATGATAGAATATTGGAAAAATATTATGAATATAAGGCCGCTGAAGAAGCGTCGGAAAAAGGTAGCGCCATAAAATTCCTCTTTGTCGGCAGGTTCTCAAGCGAGAAAAATGTTTCCACACTAATCCAGGCGTTCAAACTCCTACCTAACAATACGCAGCTAAGTTTAGTCGGGGAAGGACCTGAAAAAGCAGGACTTGTGGAGTTGGTTAAAAAACTTGGTCTATCTGGAAGAGTTGTTTTTCAAGGTAGTACTGACTGGGTAGGAGTAGTGAAATTTTATTATTATTCACATGTTTTGGTATTGCCAAGTTTGAGTGAAATTTGGGGCCTAGTAGTAAATGAAGCGATGTTATGTCATCTTCCAGTTATTGTTTCTTCTCGTTGTGGGGCTAGTGGAGATTTAGTCGTCGACGGGGTAAATGGATTTAGCTTTGATCCGGAGAATGTTCAAGAGCTAGCTGAAAAGATGTACTATTTTGTGGATCATCCTGAGGAAATTGAAAGGATGGGATCAAATTCAGCCGAAATTATTTCCGATTTTACTCCGCAAAAGGCCGCAGGTCAAATGACCCAGGGGATAATGAAAGTACTGCGTTCTAACAAATGAATTAATATACACATATGCGCATCATTAACTTAGTTGACAGCTTGGCTAAAATAAATTTTGGGGTATGGAATGCAGCAATTGCTACTGTTGAAAAATTATATCGAACGCACGGGGTCAAAAGTGTACTGGTAGGGCCGAATGATGATTCTTTTACATGCCCTGAGATAGTAGGATTAGAGAATTATCACCCTTCAGATTTTTCTTTAAACGGTGTGCTGAAAATTATTAAGGATTTGAATATGAATCCCGCTGAGGACATAGTTGTTTCACACGGCTGCTGGCGCTATCCCACGAGATGGGGTAAACGTCTTAAAGAGAAGGGTTTTGTATGGATTGCTGTTCCACATGGGATGCTGGAACCTTATTGTTTGCAAAAAAGATGGCTAATAAAAAAAATATACTTTGGGCTTCTAGAGCGCCCAGCTTTATCGTTTTCGGATCTAATTAGAGCTGTGAGTCAACCAGAAATGGATAGGTTGAAGGAAATTATTCCCAGAGTAGACGTTCGTCGTATTCCTAACTGTGTCGAGGTAAATGATAAGAAAATAGTCAGTAATAAATATAGAGTACCTGTAACATTATTATATCTTGGTCGCCTTCACTTTCAGAAAAACCCTGTTAAACTAGTGGAGGCTTGGAAAGAATCAAAGCTTTATTGTAATCCATCTTATCGGTTAGTGCTTGCTGGCCCTGATCAAGGTGAGTTGGCTAAGATAGAGAATCTATTTCCACAATCAGATTGGGGGAATATTGCCTATGTTGGCCCGGTGTATGGGGAAGAGAAATCTGCTTTAATGGAAAGTGCTGCATTTTTTGCTCTCCCTTCGGAAAATGAGGGTCTTCCGACTTCAGTACTTGAGGCAATGCAGTATGGATGCGTTTCACTGCTTTCAAAAGGATGCAATCTACCTGATGCTATTAAGACTGGTGTTGCTTTTTCTCTCTCAACAGATGTGGATATAATGACTAAAGAATTAGAATTATTTCTTCAAACTAGTGAAGAGACTCTTCTAGATATGGGTAGAGACGCTGTGGAATTTGTGAACACTACCTACTCTACGGAAGTTGTTGCCGCAGAACAGTACATCTCGTACGAGAGATTGTTAAAGCAATCCTTATAGGCTAGCATACTTTGATCTAAATACATTTAATGACCCGATATTAAAGGTTAGCAAGTAAGTTTGTAAGAGTCCTCTGGCACTTTATCAATACTATAATTTCTTTGAACTGTTTCTGGCTTTTTACGGCCTCAATCGCCTTTCCATCTCCCTCTTAGGTGCCAAACTCGGCCAAAACGCCATTTTAAAGCCAGCCACCAACATTAAGTATCGCTGGCATTTGCGGATGGAGAGCCACTGCTGTATTAGGGGAAACGTCTGGATTTACTTCTATCCCATAACAAACCTCAACCGAGCAACTTTATCAAAGTCAGCTCTTTTTCTAGTAACTAAAATTTGAACTATGTTTATTTTAGGATTGAACGCCTATCATGCGGATTCTTCTGCTGCGATTTTTAAAGATGGGATAATGATTGCGGCTACGGAAGAAGAGCGATTCAGAAGGGTAAAGCACTGGGCGGGTTTTCCTTCGGAATCGATTAAATTTTGTTTGCGAGAAGCAGGTATTTCAATTCATGAAGTAGATCATATTGCCATTGGAAGGGATCCTAAGGCGAAGTATTGGCAAAAAATAAAATTTGCGCTGTCCCATCCCTTGATTGGGTTTAGCGTAATTGCGGATAGGATGAGTAACGCTAAAAAAGTTAGCTCCTTAGAGGATGAATTTGCCGAGATTTTCCCCGATGTAAATAAGGAAGTACTGAAAAATAAAATTCACCAGGTTGAGCACCATAGGGCACACCTGGCTTCCGCATTTTTTGCGTCGCCTTATGAAGAGGCCGCATTGTTGTCAATTGATGGTTCAGGCGACTTCAGTACCACCATGATCGGTATTGGTAGAGGTAGCAGTATTGAAATTTTAGACTCGATTGACTTTCCGAACTCTTTGGGCATTTTTTATTCGGCGATGACCCAGTTTCTAGGATTTCATCACTACGGAGATGAATATAAGGTTATGGGCCTGGCACCTTATGGGGTTCCCAAGTACGTTGATAAACTGGCGAAAATGGTAAAGCTATTGCCAAACGGTTTATTTGAGTTAGACCTTGCGTATTTTTTAGCTACCAAAAGTGGAGTAGTAAGTTACGGTGCTGACAATATTCCAGTAGTAGCCAAGCTTTTTAGCAGTAAAATAGAAACGCTATTTGGCAAGCCAAGAATTGCCGGAGAAGAACTGACTCAAGACCACAAGGACATTGCGGCATCGGTTCAGAAGTATTGTGAAACGGTGATAATGCACATCTTACAGTCCTTGCAAAAAAGAACTGGCTTAACCAAGGTTTGTATTGCTGGTGGGGTAGCCCAAAATTCAGTAGCTAATGGGAAAATAACGTCTCAGACTGATTTTACGGATGTATATATTCCCAGTGCTGGGCACGATGCCGGAATATCGATGGGAGCTGCATTATTTGTTCAGCACCAGAAATTGGGAATGAATCGTTTACCCGCAATCTGGTCGGCTTACACTGGCGCTAAATTCAGCAATGAAGAAATTGAAGCGTACCTGAAATCGCGAAACATCGAGTACCAGCGACTAGACGATGAAAAACTTTTCGATGTGGTTACGGATTGCTTACTTAATGCCGGGGTTGTAGGATGGTTTCAGGGAAGAGCAGAATTCGGGCCCAGGGCCTTGGGTGCTCGTTCAATTCTAGCCGATCCACGAAGAAATGACGCAAAGGAAATACTGAACAGCAAAATAAAACGCAGAGAAAGTTTCCGCCCTTTTGCACCTTCCATTTTGGAAAACCACGTTGAACATTATTTTGAAAAAACTGATCGGGTACCCTTCATGGAAAAGGTATTTCTCATCAAAAAAGATAAACAGGCCGAAATTCCTGCCGTAACCCACGTTGATGGTACCGGAAGATTACAATCTGTTAACAAAGATGTCTCACCACGTTACTATAAGTTGATTGAAAAATTCCGAGAAAAGTCGGGTGTCCCCATTTTGTTGAATACCTCCTTTAATGAAAATGAACCGATCGTAAATTCCCCTGAACATGCCCTCGATTGTTATTTAAGAACTAAGATGGATATGTTGGTGTTGGAAAATATTGTGATTAGTAGGTCCTAGGTCGGCACCCACGCCGTCCTGGCCGTAGGGAGTGTGGCCACCGGCGATTTGGCACCCTACACCATCTACCAAGGCAACCCCGCCCAACCCGTTCGCAGCAGAAACATTACCGGGTGACGTTCCCGAGGCAGCACCATCTCCCCACCCCAACCACCACGGCGGGAAATCCCCATTCAGCCGTGGATGACCAACCGTCTCCCCCAACCTTCTCCCCCCTTCGGGGGGTCGGGGGGGAGCACCTGCGGCCGCGCCCAACGCAAAACCCTGCGGAGCAAAAGCAGCCGCTGCCCGGTGGTGGGGTAGGGTAGGGGAGCAACCCGAAAGCACCGGAAACTGACCAATTTAAGCTAAATGGGGTCACTGTACTGACGGCATTTAGCTAAATTTTGTCAGTAGGCGGATAATACTGGGCGAAGAGAATTTAACCTTCTCAATTAACTACGCTGCTGCCTACGGCGGTCAGCATTTAGCTTGCGCACGAGCCAGCACTCTTTGAAACGCTATTGGATAGACGATAGACGATACTTGATATTTGATTAGCTCCGCTGCGACTTCGTGGTTTGCTGCAGCACGAAACCACGCGCCTTTCAACAATCTAACTTATTTAATTAAAGTCAAACCTCTTCTTCTCCCCTCTCCTTTGGAGAGGGGCCGGGGGAGAGGGCAAAAGTCAAACCTCAACTTCCCCCCTCCCAAGAGGTCGCGGGAAAGAGGCCCCATCCCTACCGTGACCATTTCCATCATCACCGCCACCTACAACTCTGCCGCCACCCTGGCGGATACCCTGGATAGCCTGCTGGCCCAGCAATGGCCCGGGCTGGAGGTGATTTTGCAGGACGGCGGCAGTACCGACGCTACGCTGGAGATTGCCGCGCGTTATCCTTTTGTCCGGATCGAAAGTGTGCGCGATGGAGGGCTTTACGACGCGATGAACCGGGGCATTGCCCGGGCGACGGGCGAGGTGATTGGGATACTGAATTCCGATGATTTTTACCCTTCGCCGCAGGTGCTGCACTGGGTGGCGGAGGTCTTCGCCCGGCGCCCGGAGGTGGATGCGCTCTACGGCGACCTGGTGTACGTTGCGGCCGAGCGGACCGAGCGGGTGGTGCGGCGCTGGATCGCCCGCCAATACGATCATGCCGCCTGGCGCTGGGGCTGGATGCCGCCGCACCCGACCTTTTTCGTCCGCCGCCACGTCTACGAACGCTACGGGAGTTTCCAGACGGACCTCCGCTTAGCGGCCGACTACGAATTTATGCTCCGCTGCTGCTACCGCCACGGCATCAAGGTGGTGTACCTGCCCCGCGTGCTCGTCCACATGCGCGTAGGCGGCGTGAGCAACAAAAGCCTCGCCAACCGCCTGGCCGCCAACCGCGAAGACCGCCGCGCCTGGGAACTCAATGGCTTGCAGCCGCCAGCCGCGCTGGCGCTGCTCAAGCCGCTGCGGAAGGTGAAGCAGTGGTTGAGGGCTTGGCGGTGAGGTCAAGACGTGAGGTCAAGACGTGAGGTCAAGACGTTTTACGTCGCAGTGAGGTCAAGACGTTTTACGTCGCAGCAAAGACGCTCATGCCCCCCTCGACGTGAAACGTCTCGACCTCACGTGAAACGTCTCGACCTCACCTCCAAAAACCAAACCACCTCACCCCCGTTTAGCGTACCTACCTTCCACACTTCCTGGTAGCCCGTATGCGCCTTTTGTTTCTCACCGATAATTTTCCGCCCGAGGTCAATGCTCCGGCGACCCGCACGTTCGAGCACTGCCTGGAGTGGGTGCGGCAGGGGGTGTCCGTCACGGTCATCACTTGCGCGCCGAATTTCCCGCAGGGGAAGGTCTACCCCGGCTACCGCAACCGGCTCTGGCAGGAGGAAGAGATGGAGGGCATCCGCGTCATCCGCGTCTGGTCCTACATCGCGCCCAACGCGGGTTTTTACCGGCGGGTGATCGATTTTGTCAGTTTTTGCGGCTGCGCTTTTGTGGCTTCCTTGTTCGTGCGCACGGACTTGATTGTGGCCACTTCGCCGCAGTTTTTTACCGCCGTTGCGGGCTACCTGGCCAGCGTCTGCAAGCGCAAACCCTGGGTGATGGAGGTGCGCGATCTGTGGCCCATCAGCATTAAGGCCGTTGGCGCCGTTTCTGGCAAAGCGCGGGTCCTCTCCCGCCTGGAGCACCTCGAATTGTTCCTTTACCGCTCCGCCCGCAAGGTCATTGTGGTAACCCACAGTTTCAAAAAAAACATCGCCGAAAGGGGCATCCCGCCGGAGAAAATCACGGTCGTCACCAATGGCGTTCACCTCGAGCAGTTCAGGGCGCGGCCGCAGGATGCAGCGTTGGTTGAGAAGCTGGGATTGTCGGGCAAATTCGTAGTCGGTTACCTGGGGACTTTCGGGCTGGCGCACAAGCTCGTCTTCATCCTCCGCTGTGCGCCGAAGGTGGCGGCCAACGTCCACTTCCTGCTCGTGGGCGACGGTGCCAAGCGGCAACAGCTCGAAGGCCTGGTGGCGAAACACCAGCTGACGAACGTCACCATCCTGCCGGTCGTCCCGAAAGCCGAAGTGGCCCGCTACTTGTCGGTAATTGACGTCGCACTGGTCAACCTCCGCAAATCACGGACCTTCCGCACCGTCATCCCCTCCAAGATTTTCGAGAACGCCGCCATGGGCAAACCCATCCTGCTCGGCGTGCAGGGCGAGAGCCAGGCCATCATCGAACGCTACGGAGCTGGCCGCTGCTTCCGCCCGGAAGATGAGGTCGACTTCCTGCGCCAGCTCCGCAAGCTAAGCGAAGACCCCGTCCTCTACGCCCGTTGCCAGGCCAACTGCGCCGCCCTCGCCGCCGCCTACGACCGCAAAACCCTGGCGCTGGAGATGCTCGGCGCGTTGCGGGAGGTGGTGACGTGAGGTCAAGACGTGAGGTCAAGACGTGAGGTCAAGACGTTCTACGTCGCAGTGTCAGGTGAGGTCAAGACGTGAGGTCAAGACGTTCCACGTCGCAGCAAAGACGCTAATGCCCCCCCTCGACGTGAAACGTCTCGACCTCAGGTGAGGGTCAAGACGTGAGGTCAAGACGTTCTACGTCGCAGTGTCAGGTGAGGTCAAGACGTGAGGTCAAGACGTTCTACGTCGCAGCAAAGACGCTCAAGCCCCCCTCGACGTGAAACGTCTCGACCTCAGGTGAGGTCAAGACGTGAGGTCAAGACGTTTTACGTCGCAGCAAAGACGCTAATGCCCCCCTCGACGTGAAACGTCTCGACCTCAGGTGAGGTCAAGACGTGAGGTCAAGACGTTTTACGTCGCAGCAAAGACGCTCAAGCCCCCCTCGACGTGAAACGTCTCGACCTCAGGTGAGGTCAAGACGTTCTACGTCGCAGCAAAGACGCTCAAGCCCCCCTCGACGTGAAACGTCTCGACCTCAGGTGAGGTCAAGACGTTCTACGTCGCAGCAAAGACGCTAATGCCCCCCCTCGACGTAAAACGTCTCGACCTCAGGTGGGGTCAAGACGTTCTACGTCGCAGCAAAGACGCTAATGCCCCCCTCGACGTGAGGTCAAGACGTTCTACGTCGCAGCAAATGACGCTCAAGCCCCCCTCGACGTAAAACGTCTCGACCTCACGTAAAACGTCTCGACCTCCCCTCAACCACGAAACAGCGAATCAAAATCTGGATTAAGGTAAGTCCCTCCCCAATCCCGCCAATCCCGCACCAAGCCAGCTTCCACCGGGTTGTTCAGAACGTACCACATAGCCCTTTCAAATTTGTTTTTGCGGATGGTCCGGTCAAAGTAGAAATGATCCCAGAAGGGGGCACCCGTTTTTCCCAAAAGCTTATTACACACTTGGGCGGTGTGTGTCTTGTGGCGATTCATTAATTTGCCGATGTTTACTTTCTCAACTCCTTCGGGCGCGCGGACGATGGCGTGTACGTGGTTTCCCATCACGCAAACGACGTACAGGTAAATCTCTTGACGATCGTGCAGAAACTTCAAGAATCAATTATCTCTTTAGCCAGGGAGGGATCGGCCAAGTGAAAAGGGCCACTTTTGATGGAGTGCAGGGCCTCGTCAATTTCTAGTTCGAACCGGGCATGGAGGGCAAATATCTCCCTCGCATAGTCCTTCGACGGCGGCTGGGCACGATGCTCATTTGATCGTATTGTCAACTGTGCTTTTCTTTGCTCGTAGTCCGATTTTATCTTGTCCAATACGGCTACTGGGAGGCTGCCCGCCAAACGGTAGGAAAGGTGCACGGGTTGGTAGTCAAGATTGTGGTGTAGGATTCTGGGCGTTCCTTCTTTCATGGAACTAAGATAGTTAAATTGGAGTTTGTGAGGTCAAGACGTGAGGTCAAGACGTTCCACGTCGCAGCAAATGACGCTCAAGCCCCCCCTCGACGTAAAACGTCTCGACCTCACGTAAAATGTCTTGACCTCACCTCGACGTAAAATGTCTTGACCTCACCTCGACGTAAAACGTCTCGACCTCACGTAAAATGTCTTGACCTCACCTCGACGTAAAACGTCTCGACCTCACAAACCTAATCCGTGGAGCAAGTTCCCGTTAAAGAAATCCCCCTGCGCGACGTCATCCTGACGCTGCAAACCTACGGCCGGGCGGGCCTGCGCGGCTGGCCCTGGCTGCTGCTGGGTGCCCTGTTGCTGGGCGGCCTGCAGGCCTGGCGCGTGAACCAGGAAGCCGTGTTCTACGAGGCCGCCACCGTTTTTGTGGTCAACAAACAACAGAGCGGGGGCAACGCCCTGGGCTCCGTGCTGGGGCGCTTCGGCCTGGGCGGCGGCGCTGGCGATACGGGGCACAGTCCCAAGCGGGTGATGGCCTTTGCCACCTCGCGGCAACTGCTGCACCGCCTGCTGCTGGATACCGCCGAGCTGGGCGGCCGCCACGACCTCTTCATCAACCACCTGATCGAGCAATCGGGCTTCGCCGAGGAGTGGAAACTGCAGGAACTTTACGGCCTCGACCGCCTCTCCACCAACCAGCTCGATTCCCTCTCCCGCCAGGAACGCTCGCTGCTCAAGATGGTCTACGCCTACCTCACCCTCGACCCCGAAAAGCCCATCCAAAAAGACATCTCCGACGAAACGGGCATGCTCACCATCACCGCCCGCACCCGCAACGAGGCCCTGAGCATCTACCTTTCTACCGCCCTCTACCACTACCTCAGTGATTTCTACACCGAGGAAAGCACCGGGCAGTCGCTCGCCTCCGTGGAGCGCCTGAAGGCCCGCGCCGACTCCCTGCTCACGGAAATCAACCGCGCGGAGTACCAACTGGCCAACCTGGCCGATACCCAGCTGAGCCTCACGCGGCAGCGCGACCAGGTGCGGCGCCTCCAACTCCAGCGCCAGGTCAACATCGCCACCCTGGCCTACGGCGAGGTAGTGCGCAACCTCGAAACCGCCAAGTTTGCCATGGATGGCTTCACGCCCTTCTTCCAGCTGGTGGATGCGCCCTTCTCCCCCCTCCGCCCGGCCTACCCGCAGCCCCTCAAGGCGGGCATCCGCTGGGGCATCATCGGTGCGCTACTGGCCTTCCTGGGCCTTTGCGCCGTTTTCCTTTACCGCAACATCATGCACAGCGATGACTAAGCAGCGCCCCGTCTACCTCATCGCCGAAGTGGCCCAGGCCCACGATGGCAGCCTCGGCATCCTGCACTCCTACATCGATGCCCTGGCCGCAACGGGCGTCGACGCCGTCAAGTTCCAAACCCACGTCGCCGCCGCCGAATCGAGTGCGCACGAACCCTTCCGCGTCCGTTTCAGCTACGCCGACGCCACGCGCTACGACTACTGGGAACGGATGGGCTTCACCCTGCCGCAGTGGCAAGGCATCAAAGACCACTGCACGGAGGCGGGCGTAGAGTTCCTTTCGAGCTGCTTCAGCCAGGCGGCCGTGGACATGATGGAAGCCATCGGCATGGCCCGCTACAAGGTGGGCAGTGGGGAGGTGACCAACTTCCTGCTGCTGGAAAAGATCGCCCGCACCGGCAAACCCATCCTCCTCAGCTCCGGCCTGAGCAACTACGCGGAGCTGGACGCGGCCGTAGACTTCCTGCGCCCCTTCGGCAATGACCTGAGCATTTTACAGTGTACCACCGCCTACCCAACGCCGCCCGAGCGCGTGGGCCTCAACGTTCTGGCCGAGTTGCGGGCGCGCTACCCCGGCGTGCGCGTAGGCCTCAGTGAACACACCGCCCTGGTGGCCACGGGCATCGCCGCCGTGGCCCTGGGCGCGGAAGTCCTGGAATTCCACGCCGTTTTTGACCGGCGGATGTTTGGTCCCGACGCCCCAAGCTCACTGACCATCGATGAGATCAGCCGCCTGGTCGCGGGCGTCCGGCAGGTAGAAACCATGCTGGCCAACCCCGTGGATAAGTCCGACAACAGTGCCTACGGCGAACTCAAAGGCATCTTCGAAAAGTCCCTCGCCGTCGGCCGCGATTTACCGGCCGGCCACGTCCTGACCTTCGACGACCTGGAGGCGAAAAAACCCGCGGGCTACGGCCTGGCGGCGGCCGACTTCCGCGCCGTCCTCGGCCGGAAACTCCGGCATCCCCTCTCCCGCTACGCCTTCCTCACCGCCGCCGACCTGGAGCCATGACGACTACCGCCCCCCGCAAAGTATGCGTCGTCGTTACGGCCCGCCCCAGCTACAGCCGCATCAAAACGGCCCTGCACGCCATCGATGCCCACCCGGAGCTGACGCTCCAACTCGTCGTGGCCGGCTCCGCCCTCCTGGAGCGTTACGGCACGGCCGTCCACTACATCGAAGCCGATGGTTTCTCGATTGCCGCCCGCGTCTTCAACGTCCTGGAAGGCGAAAACCTCACGGCCCAGGCCAAAACCACGGGACTCGGTATCATGGAACTCTCCAGCGTTTTTGCCAACCTGCAACCCGACGTGGTGGTGACGGTGGCCGACCGCTTCGAGACCATGGCCACGGCCATTGCGGCCAGCTACATGAACATCCCCCTCGTCCACATCCAGGGTGGCGAGGTGACGGGCAACATCGACGAGAAAGTCCGCCACGCCATCACCAAGCTGGCGGACCGCCACCTGGTGGCCAGCGAAGACGCCCGGCAGCGGGTCATCCGCCTGGGCGAAGTACCCGAAACGGTGGTCAACACCGGCTGCCCGTCCATTGATTTGGCCGCTGCGGTGCGGGCTAGTCCGGCCCTCGATTTTGACCTCTTCGCCCGCTACGGCGGGGTGGGGGAGCGGCTCGACCTATCCGGCGGCTACCTGGTGGTGATGCAACACCCCGTCACTACGGAATACGCCGACGCGCGCCGCCACATTGAGCTGACGCTGGCGGCGGTGGCCAGCCTCAACCTGCCCACCCTCTGGTTTTGGCCCAACGTCGACGCCGGCAGCGACGGCACCAGCAAGGGCATCCGGGTGTACCGCGAACGCTACCGCCTGCCCCACTTCCACTTTTTCAAAAACATGGAAGGCAGCGATTTTCTGCGCGTCCTGGCCAACGCCCGCTGCCTGGTGGGCAACTCCAGCGTCGGCATCCGCGAATGCGCCTACCTCGGCGTACCCGTCGTCAACATCGGCACCCGCCAGGACGGCCGCCAGCGCGGGCCCAACGTGCGCGACGTGCCCTACGACACCGAGGCCATCGTCGCCGCCATCCAACAACAAGTCGCCCACGGCCTCTTTCCCCCTTCCAACGTGTACGGGGGCGGGGCCGCAGGTGCAATGATCGCTGCCGAGCTGGCAAGGATGGGGCTGAGTTTCAGTAAACGAATTACTTACTGAGGTCCCCCCCCTCGCCGCTTTGCGGCTCGGGCGTTTTTTGAACCACTAAGGGCACTAAGCACACTAAGCACACTGAGTTTTGTGGGTGAGGTTGAGACGTTTCACGTCGAAGAAAGGGTGGTGAGGTTGAGACGTTTCACGTCGAATTAAAGACATCCGCTGCGACGTAAAACGTCTTGACCTCACCTGACACTGCGACGTAAAACGTCTTGACTGGTTCCAGACGAGACGTCCGGAACCAGCAAAAAACTCCATGTAACTCCATGCCCTACTCCATGTAACTCCATGGGCTAAAAACACAGCCGGACCAAAGGTCCGGATCCCATCTGCTGCGACGTAAAACGTCTTGACCTCACCTGACACTGCGACGTAAAACGTCTTGACCTCACCTGACACTGCGACGTAAAACGTCTTGACTGGTTCCGGACGTCTCGTCCGGAACCAGCAAAAAACTCCATGTAACTCCATGCCCTACTCCATGTAACTCCATGGGCTAAAAACACAGCCGGACCAGAGGTCCGGATCCCATCTGCTGCGACGTAAAACGTCTTGACCTCACCTGACACTGCGACGTAAAACGTCTTGACCTCACCTGACACTGCGACGTAAAACGTCTTGACCTCACCTGACACTGCGACGTAAAACGTCTTGACCTCACATGAAAATCCTCATCGCCGAACCCCAAGATTTCAGTCCTTCCGTCGTCGCCTGGCTGCGCGAGCGGGCGGAGGTGGACCTGCGCGCCATCGGCCCCGAAGAGGTAGCGGAAGCCCTGCGGAGCTACGACGTATTCTGGTTCCGCCTCGCCTTCCACCTGGATGCGACGGTCCTTCGCCCCGGCCTCCGTTGCCGCATCATCGCTACGCCGGTGACGGGCATCGACCACATCGACGAAGTCCGCTGTGCCCAACTCGGCATCCGGATCGTCTGCCTGCGCGGCGAGCGGGAATTTCTCAAAACCATCCGGGCTACCGCCGAGCTCACCATCGGCATCCTGCTTTCCCTGCTGCGCCACCTGTCCGCCGCCAGCGCGTCGGTGCGGGCGGGGACCTGGGACCGCGATGCCTTCCGCGGCCGGGAGCTGTACGGCAAAACGGCGGGCATCGTCGGTTGCGGTCGCCTCGGCGGCATCGTCGCCACCTACCTGCTGGCCATGGGGATGCGGGTACTTACCTACGACCCCGATCCGCTGGCGGAAATTCCCCCGGGCGTGGAGCGACTTACCACGCTGGCGGCCGTTTTGGCGCAGAGCGACGTAATATCCCTCCACGTCAATTACCACCCCGGCAACCGGGGTATGCTCGGCACTACGGCCCTGGCGCAGTGCAAACCCGGCGCGGTGCTCGTCAATACCTCCCGCGGCGGTTTGATCGATGAAGCGGCCTTGCTGGCGGCCCTGCAATCCGGCCACCTCGCCGGCGCTGCCCTGGATGTGGTGGATGCCGAACGTACGGTCACGGCCTCCCATCCCCTGGTCTCCTACGCCCGCGAAAACGCCAACTTATTGCTCGTGCCCCACATCGGGGGCAATACCTACGAGTCCTTCACCCGCACCGAGCAGTTCATCGCCGAGCGGGTGGTGGCGGCGTGGGCGGACCTTCCCCAAAACAATTCCTAATGCGTGTACTGGGCATCATCCCCGCCCGGGCGGGTTCCGAGCGCGTGCCGGGCAAGAACTGGCGGCCGCTGGCGGGCCGGCCCCTGATCGATTACGTCCTGGCCGCTGCGGCCCAGGCGACGTCCCTGGCCGAAATAGTCGTAAGCTCCGACAGCGAAGAGGTGCTGGCCCTCGCCGCGGCCTACCCCGGCTTGATCGCCCTGCGCCGTCCTGCGGAGCTGAGTGGTGCGGCCGCGCCGGCTATCGATTACGTCCGCCACGCCCTGGCAGAGCGCGGCGACTTTGCCGCCGTGGCCATCGTGCAGCCCACCTCGCCCTTCACGACGGCGGAGGACATTGACGCTACGGTGGCCCTCTTGCGCAGCAGCGGTGCCGACTCGGCCGTCAGCGTCGTGGAGATTCCCCACGACCTCCACCCCTACAAATTCAAAACCCTCGACGGAGACCGTCTGGTGGATTACCTTACCGAGGAAAAAGGACGCATGGCGGCCCACGAATTGCCCAAGGTCTACGTACGCAATGGCTCCGTCTACGTCGCCCGCCGGGAAACCATCGCCGCCGGCCACATCATCGGCCCCGACTGCCGCGCCTACCGCATGCCCCGCGAACGCTCCGTCGACATCAACGACCCACTCGACTGGGCCTGGGCCGAATTTTTGCTGAGCCGAGCGGCAGACCGCTAACCCGCCAATCCACTCCCCCTCCCCAATCCGTAGCTCTTCGGCCTACCCCAGTCCCCACGATGCAAGACCTGTTTACTTCCCGCAGCACCGGCACCCCACTCGATTACCACACCTGGAACGCCCAGTACGGCATCAGCGACTGGTTTGGCATTGCCGTAGGGGAGGGTGCTGACCTAACGGAAAAGGCTAGTAAAGGCCTGCTTACTGCGGTAGACCCCGCCAACCGCGTCCCCTTTCCGGCGGAACTGGATGACCTCATCCGCCTGCACTTCCTGTGCCTCAACCGGCGGGTAACGACGGTGCTGGAATTCGGCGTTGGCAAAAGTACCCAGGTCTTCGCCCGTGCCCTGGCCCATAACGAGCGGGAACACGGCGCCTACGTGCAGCAACACCTGCGGCGGGCCCACCCCTTCCAGCTTTTTGCGGTCGACAACTTCCCCGACTGGGTGGAAGCCTGCCGCGCCGCGCTGCCCCCGGCGGAAGCCGGCCGTGTTCACTTCACCGTCACGGAGGTCGAAATGACCACCTTCAACGACCGCATCTGCACGGCCTACCGCAGCCTACCCAACGTCTGTCCTGACCTGATCTACATCGACGGACCCAGCCAGTTTGGGGTGGTGGGCGACGTGCGGGGCATCACCACCGCCACCACCGACCGCCTGCCGATGGCCGCTGACGTGCTGATGCTCGAACCTTTCCTCCTGCCCGGCACACTGATCCTCCTCGACGGGCGGACGGCCAACGCCCGCTTCCTCAAAAACAATTTCCAGCGCGAATGGAGCTACCGGGAATTTCCCGACCTGGAACTCCACGCCTTCGAACTCACCGAAGCGCCCCTGGGCCGCATCAACCGCGCTCAACTGGATTACTGCCTGGGCTACTGATGAACGCATTGCCCACCGACCTCGACCTCTGCTACGTCGCCACCCACGGATTTGCCGTGCGGATGGTTTTCCAAACGGGATTGCTCGGCCAACTCGCCGCCCGGGGCCTGCGCGTGGGCGTGATCGTCCCCGACGCCCAAGACCAGAACCTGGTGGAACTGTGCCGCCGCGACGGGGTCGTCCCCATCGCCTATCCCTGTTCGCCCGCGCCGGCGGCCCGTTGGCTCAAGAGCCTGCGCAAGTACGTGGTGGAAGACATCCGCCGCAACCCCTGCCTCTGGGATAAACACCAAGAAGTACTGGCCGCCAACGCCCGCCGTCCGCACAAAAAAATGGCGGCCACCCTGGGCCTCCTCATCAATGACGTGGTGGAGCAACTGCCCATCCTGCGCCGCTGGTTCCTGGCCGCCGAGCAGCGTCTTTTGTTGCGTTCGGAGGTGGTCGCTTTCCTGCGGCAGCTGGGCGTGCGAACGCTGGTGGCCACCTACCCCGTGGCGGCGCCGGAGCCGGAGTTGCTGCTGGCCGCCCGCGCCCTGGGCCTGCAAACGGTCTTGCACTTGCTGAGCTGGGACAACATCACGGCCAAGGGACATTTTCAGGCGCTGGCCGACCACTACCTCACCTGGGGGCCGACGATGGAGGAAGAATTGCAACAATTTTACGGCGTTGCGCCCGACCGCATGACGCGCTGCGGCGTGCCGCATTTCGACCTCTACTTCCAGCCACCCACGCCCGTGGAAAGTCCGTTGCTTCAGCAGTTGGCTGGCGGGCGTCCCTACCTCTTCTTTGCCATGTCGGCCGCCCGCTACGCGCCGGGCGAAACAGCCATTTTGGCCCAGCTCTGCGAGGCTACGGTGCCGGGGGGCGCCTTGGCTGGCGTGCGCATCGTCGCCCGCCCCCATCCCTCGGCCCTGGCGGGCGTCATGCGCGATACCGCCACCCTGGACGCCCTGCGGCGGCTCGAAAACACCCACGGCCTCCTCGTCAGCCTGCCCCAAATGGTGGCCGGCAGCCGGATGAACTGGAGCGTGCAAGACAGTGATATGCACGAGCTGGTGGGCCTGCTGCGCGGCGCGGCCGTCGTACTCAACAGCGGTTCTACCGTGGCCGTGGAGGCCCTCGCGCTGGGCCGTCCGGTGGTCATCACGTCCTACGATGGTCCCGAAAATCGCCCCTATGCACAGTCGGCCCGTCGCCTGCGCGATTACCCCCACCTGGCCAAACTCATCGGCGATGGCGGCGGCGCGGTCGTCGAAAGCCACACCGCATTGCTGGCCCAGATTACCACCCTGCTGGCCGCGCCCGAGACGGGTGCCGAAGCCCGCGCCCACGCCCTTTTCCGGCAAATTGGGGACCAGGATGGCAAGGCCACCGAGCGCGTGGTCGCGGCCTTGGTACGGGCGCTGCCGCAGGTGCCAGGAACGGGACAAGGAGCGAGGGAAGTCCCCCCACCAACCCCGTCTGCCCGTGCGTAAATTCCGCAACATCCTCCGGCAGCGCGGCCTCCGTTTCGTGCTTCGCCTGGCGACGGCCCGCGTACTGACGCTGTTTCACACCCTGGTCCTACGGTTCTTTTACCCCGTACGCGGCCAAGGCTACCGGGTCCAGGGCCCCATCCGGATGCGGAAAGACCGGCACTCCCTCATCCACCTCCAAGGGTGTACGCTGGAGCGAAAGGCCCGCCTCGAAGCCCAGACCTGGACGCCGCAGGACGCCCCCGGCACCATCGACATCGGCCCCGCCAGCGTCGTCAAAACCGAGGCCCTCGTTTCGGCCATCAACGCCCGTTGCCGGATCGGGGCCCGCTGCGCCGTCGGCAGCCGCTCCGAACTGCGCGCCATCGGGGCCGACATCGACATTGGCGACGACGTAAGAATTGCCGCCGAGGTGGTCATCATGACCCGCGACCACGCCTTCGGGGACCCCGACCTGCCCCTGCTCGACCAAGGCTTCGTCCACCGGCCCATCAGCATTGGTAAGCTCTGTTGGATCGGGCGGCGGGCCATCCTCCTGCCCGGGGTGACGCTGGGCCGCAACGTCATTGTTGCGGCTGGCGCTGTCGTCACCAAAGACGTAGCCGACTACGCCATCGTCGGCGGCATTCCCGCGCGGGTCATTGGCGACGCAAGGAAGTCGTGATGGAAAGCAATACCCTTCGCCTGGCCATCCTGATCCTCAACTTCCGGGGGGTGGACGATACGCTGGACTGCCTGGCCAGCCTGCGCGCCGCCCAGCTCGACGGTGCCCACCTCTGGCTGCTGGACAACGGTAGCGCGGACGACTCCGCCAATCGCCTCCAAAGCTGGAACGACCGCGAGCAATTCTTCCCCCACACCATCCATCTCAGCGCCGCTGGCCACCCGACGGAAGGGTCCCCCGGCACGGGCCACCACCTGCTGTTCAGTCCCGTCAACCTCGGCTTCGCCGCGGGCAACAACCTGCTGACCCGCCTGGCCATGGACCAAGGCTACGAAGAAGTGCTGCTGTTGAACAACGATACGACGGTGGCACCGGATTTTCTGCGCTGGCTCCGGGCCGCCCGGGAGGTCCACCCCACGGCGGTACTCATCCCCCAGATCCGGCTTTACGCTGAACCCGGGCGGGTGTGGAACTGCGGCGGTGCTTTGCGCTGGCCGGGCCGCAAAAAATACCACTTCGCCAATGCGCCGGTGGACCGCCTGCCGGCGGCGGATTACCTGCCCGTTAGCTTCGTCACGGGCTGTGCCCTGCTCTTCCGCCCCCAGCGGACGGGCCTGCTGACGGAGCGTTTCTTTTTTGGGGAGGAAGACGTGGAATTCAGCTGGCGGCTCCGCACAAACGGGATGGTGGCCGTCTGTTGCCTCCGCGCGGTGGTGTACCACAAAGTCGGGCAGAGCCTGGCCACCAATGCGCGCAAGAGCGAAGTGTTCACCCTTCGCCGGCTGGTCAACCTCAAGACGGCCCGGGGTGGCCTGACTGCCGCCTGTGGTTTTGCCTTTCACCTGGCCAACCTCGTCCGGATCCTGATGATGCACTACCGCCTGGGGCCTGGGCAAGCGCTGGCTTCCGCAGCCTGGATTGGCCGCGCCGCCCTCCGCCTGGATACGGTGGGCAAAGCCTGGTGCGTTGATTACGTCCTGGGGCTGGTGCCCAAAGACCGTTTGCCATGAAAGCACTTCTTGCGGCCACCTTCTTTGCCATGGCCCTCACGCACCTGGTGGATTTAAACATTTACCGTTACCTGCCCATCCTCGGCCTGATCTTGCTGATTGTGGCCGCCGGACGCCGCATTTTTACGGTCAAACGCAGCTGGTACTGGGTGGGTGGGATGATGGTCATTGTGGGCTCGGCCATCCCGAGCGTCCTGTACGGCAACGGGCAGTCGCTGCTGTACGTCGTTTTTGCCGTGCTCAACTTTTTCCTCTACCCCCTCTACGAAAAGATTGAACTGACTGAGGCCCACCTGGCCATCATTTTCGGGGGCTTGTGCGTGAGCATCATCCCCTTCGGCTTCAGCAACCGGATTGACTCCATCTACGGGAACCCCAACAACTACAGTGCGGTGGTCTTTTCCACCCTGTACTTCGGGATGCTGCTTTTTCGCGACCGTTGGCGCCTACAGGTGCTGGTGCTGTTGGTGCTGGGCTTGTTTCTGTTCTGGGGGGAAAGCCGCTCCATCTTCGGCGCGCTGATCATTTTTGTGCTGCTCTATTTTGGGCAGCGCTTCGTCTTCAGAACTACCCTGCGCAGCCTTCTCGTACTGGGCTTCGGGGTGGCCTGCTTAGCGTACTACACCCTGATTACCAACGACCAGTTTAAGCTGCTGGAAACCATTCAGCAAACGACCTACACTTCCAAGCGGGAGCGGGGCCTGGCCCACCGGGATGAGCTGTTTTTTTACTCGCTGGAGTTGATTGACGAGCAGCCCCAGGGGGTGGGCCTGGGCATGTCTACCGAGGCCCTGGAGGATTATTACGGAGAGGAAATCAGTCCGCACAACACCTACCTGAAAGTCTTGGTCGAAGGCGGCTGGGTGGCCCTGGCGGGTTTTTTGGTGCTGATGCTGGGTTTTTTCTGGACCAGCAGCTCTCCCTTGGCCAGTGCCTTTCTTTTTGCCTTACTGATACGGGGCTTTTTTGAATCCTCGACTCCCTTCACCATCAGCCTGATTTCGGGGATGTTGATCATTCCCATGTTCCTCAACGAAAACTCGGTGGGGCAAAAACTGCGTATGGTAGGGAAGGCCAAAGGAAGTACGCTGACGGTTCACCCTTTGCAATAATCACTACTGATTGGTCTTCAACGGCCGCTAGAAGGCAGTTCGGTAGTATAGTAGTTTTGTAGTTCGGTAGCACGGTAGTGGGGCATCGTCTACTACCGAACTACAAAACTACCGAACTAAAAACCATTGCGATCCCACCATCTGAAAGTCAGCGAATATCCACGTTTCATACCCCCCGACCTCGCATTAAATTACGGCGCTTGGCGTGGACTTCCCCTGCTCCTTCAACTTTCTCCCCCCTTCGGGGGGTCGGGGGGGAGCACCTGCGGCCGCGCCCAGCATGAGATACTGCGAAGCAAAAAAGATGAACCAATGAAGCACAGCATAGTCCTGATTTCGATTTTTCGCGAGAGCCTCATCGGCGGCGTGGCGGTGCACAGCAGCAACCTCTACGAGCGCCTGCGGGAGGCGGGGCTGCCGGTGGAGCGCATTGATTTTGCCTTCATTTTCCAGCGCCCGACGGTGCTTTCCCGTGCCTGGATCATGTTCAAGATCGGCTTCCGGCTGCTACGTTTGCGGCTGGCGGGGGCCCGGGTGTTTCACTTTCACGCCAGCAATCGGGCGCTGGTGTTTTACCTGTTTGCCCCGCTGCTGAAACTGCTGGGTGGCAAGGTGCTGCTTTCGTTGCATTCCGGCTACGGCTACGACCGCTGGCTGGAGGAGCACCCCAGCTACGACCGCCTCAATACGCTGTTTTTCCGCTGGCTGGACCGCCTGGTGTTTATGAACCCCGAGGAGTGTGCGCGCATCCGGCGGCGCTATCCGTGGCTGGGCGCGCGGGTGGTGACGGTAAACCCCTACCTCGCCCCGCCGGCGAAGCGGCTGCCCCCGCTGCCGCCTTCCGCTGCCGACCGCAGCCGGATGCGTGTGGCCACCATTGGCGTCTGGGAACAACGTTATAATGTGGAGGAGGCCGTGCGCGCCGCCCTCAACTTCCACGCCGCCACCGGCGTGGCCACCACTTTGACCATCCTCCAATCCACCATCCGCTGCGAACCGGATTACCAACGGCGGGTGTTGGCCGAGATTTCCGCAGCGCGGGAGCACATCGAAGTGCTGGTTTTGGAAGACCGCACCGATGTGTTGGAGGTGCTGGCCGCGCAGGATGTTTTCATCCGGCCCTCCCTGCTCGATAGCTACGGCCTTTGCGTGGCGGAAAGCTTACTGGTGGGGACGCCCGCCATTGCCACCGACGTCTGCCGGCGGTGCAGCGCCGCCCTCCTCTACCGGAAGGGCGACGACGCGGCCCTGCTGCAACACCTGCTCGACGTCTGGCAACGTGGCCCCGGCCCGCGCCACAGCCTATTGGCCGATGCCGAAGACAGTTTCAACGCCTACCTCCGCGAGTACCGGCAATTGGCTGGCGAAGCGGACGCAACCCTGGCCTCAGATGTAAGCATTACTTAGCATAAAGTGCGGGGAAAATAAAAAGTGGAAAAATTTCCTTTTGTTAAAATCCAATTCCCCCTTTGGTTTCGTAGGTGATTAGGCGGCAGGAATCCATTCTGCTGGTGTAATCTAAATCATCAAACCAAAAACACATGTTAAACCTGTACTTACGTAGGCTAACGCTTACCGCCGTCTTCGGCATCTTTTCCCTCCCCTTACTTTTTGCGGCCACGATTGTGGTGACCTCGACGGCCGACGCTGGCCCGGGCTCGCTGCGTGATGCGGTGGGCAGCGCCGTTGCTGGCGACGTCATTCGCTTTGGCTCCGCTACCCTGCGTGAGCCAATCGTGCTGAGCAGTGAAATCCTGATCGATAAGCCCCTGACCCTGCGGGGCAACGGTATGGGCAATACGATCATCGACGGCGGCGGTACCACGCGGGCTTTCCGTATCTCCGGCGCGGGCAACGTCTACATCGGCATCCTGACCATCCGCAACTGTGCTACGGCCGTAAGCGGCGGAGCCATTCAAAACATGGACGGTATTCTTTTCCTGGACGGAATGGAAATCACCACTTCCACTGCGGCGGGAGCTGCGGCGACGGAAGGCGGTGGGGCGGTCCACAACATGGGCAACCTGCAAGGCAACCTCGTGCGCTTCATTGACAACAGTGCCACCGGTGCTGCGGGCAACGGAGGGGCGATTTTGAACTCCCCAGGCGGCACATTCAACATTACTGGCGGTCGTTTCTCCGGCAATACGGCCTCTCGTGCGGGCGGTGCGATTGAAGACAATTCAGGCAGCGGAACCTCCCGCCTGGTCAACTGTACGATGCTCGAAAACAGCACGGGCCCTAACCCCGGCAACGGCGGTGGGGTCCACATCACCGGCGGAGCCAACCTGGTGGTCATCGGCGGATCTTACACGAACAACACGGCCGCCCGCGAAGGCGGCGCGCTCTGGAACGGCTCCGGCATTATGCACGTCATCAATGCTTTTGTCGACAACAACGAAGCCAATGGCCCGGCTGCCGACGACGGTGGCGGCGGCATCTTCAACAACGGAGGTACCCTCAACATCCGTCCCGGTACCGTAGTATCCAACAACCGCGCCCTCGGCACGGCGGGCTCCGGTGGCGGCGTATTCAATGCCCCGGGCGGTCGCATGCAAGTCATTGACGCTACGATCAAGAACAACTCGGCCAACCGTGCTGGCGGTGGCATCGAAGACATTGGCGGTGCCAACGGCCTTTTCGTCGTTACCAACTCGGCCATCGACTCCAACGAAGTATTCACCTCCCCCGGCAACGGCGGCGGCATCCACATCGGCGGCAGCGGCAATCTGAGCATCACCGGCGGAACGGTCAACGGTAACAAAGCGGGCGCGGAAGGCGGCGGCATCTGGGTCGACCGGGGCCTCCTGGAAATTGAAGGCGTTACCATCAGTGGTAACGAAGCTTCCGGTAACGCCGCTAACCAGGGCGGCGGTGGCCTCTACAACAACGAAGGCGGCGGTCGCATCGTCATCCGCGCCGGAACGGTCATTACCGACAACCACGCCACGGGTACGCTCGGCAGCGGCGGCGGTATTTTGGTCGACGAAGACAGCGGCCTGACCATCACCGGAGCCAGCATCATGCGCAACACGGCCAACCGGGCCGGCGGCGGCATTGAAGACGTCTCTGGCGACTCCCTCGTCACCGTCCTCACCAGCACCCGCGTAGACTCCAACGAAGTGTTCAACTCCCCCGGCAACGGCGGCGGCATCCACGTAGGGGGCAACGGTAGTGTCAACTTCGTCAGTGGCACCGTCAATGGCAACATCGCAGGCTCCGAAGGCGGCGGCATCTGGATCGCCACCGGAACCCTGACCCTGGGCGGCTCCGTCGTCATCGACGGCAACACCGCCGAAGGCAATGACGCCGACCAAGGCGGCGGCGGCCTCTACAGCAATGGCGGCGGCACCATGGTACTTACCCCCGGGGTAACGATCACCAACAATTCGGCCACCGGTACTTCCGGCAGCGGTGGTGGCATCCTCAACCACGGCGGTGCTACCCTGCAAATCGATAGCGCCATCATCATGGGCAACACGGCCAACCGCGCTGGCGGTGGTATTGAGGACATCTCCGGCGACAGTTCCGAGGTGATGATCATCAACGCCATTCTCTCCAATAACGAAGTTTTCAACGCACCCGGTAACGGCGGTGGCCTTCACGTGGGCGGCAACGGCAGTGTTACGATCCGCGGTGGACAGGTAAACGAAAACCGCGCCGGACAGGAAGGCGGCGGCCTCTGGAACAACGTCGGTACCATGCGCGTCATCGGCGTAGAAGTGGACGGCAACATCGCCCTCGGCGTTAAGGCCGACGACGGTGGAGGCGGACTGTTCAACAACGGCGGCACCATGATTTTGGAAGACGTTGAAGTCACCAACAACGCAGCAACCGGCACGGCGGGCAGCGGTGGTGGCCTCTTCAGTACGGCCGGAGCAGTGACCGTCACTGGTGGCAACTTCTTCGGCAACTCTTCCAACCGCGCCGGTGGTGCGGTCGAGCAAGTTGACGGCAGCTACACCTCCATCGACGTCACCTACCGCAGCAATGTTACTGGACGCGCGCCCGGCAACGGTGGAGCCTTCCACGTAACGGGTACCAGCAGCACCTCCAGCTTCACCGGTGGCATGGTTATGGACAACTTTGCTGGCAACGAAGGCGCTGGCCTCTGGAACCAGAGTGGAATGGCCACGATGACGGTAGAAAACGTCTCCATCTTCAACAACACCGTCAATGGCACGGCTCCTGGCGACGCTGGTGGTGGAATCTTTAACAACGGCGGTATCGTCAACGTCACGGGCTCTACCATCGCCTTCAATACGGTGGCCGCTGAGGCAACGGCGGGTGCCGGTATCTTTAACCGTTCCGGCGGTGTCTTTACCCTGACGGCTTCCACGGTGTCTTCCAACATGACGGGCGGTGCCGGTGGAGGTATTACCAACGACGGTACGATGAGCATCGTCAACAGCACCATCACGCAGAACACGGCAGCGGCCGGCGGCGGTATTGCCCAAGCCTTTGAAGACGCCAGCCTGGACATCACCGGAACGATCGTGGCCGATAACTTCGCGGGCATCGCCCCCGATTTTGTCACGGCCGCAGCAGCGGTAAACTCCGGCGGCTACAACCTGATTGGTGATGACATCGCCAACGAATTCCCCGCCGTTGGAACCGACATCGAGGGCGGCAACGCCAACCTCGGGCCCCTGGCCAACAACGGCGGCACGACCCTGACCCACGCGCCTACCTGCCCCAGCGACGCCGTAGGCAATGGCAACCCCGCCGACGCATCGCCCGACCAAGCTGGCCAGTCTCCCGACGGCACGCGCGACATCGGGGCGATCGAGCTCATCGGCGGCTGCAGCAACTTCACCGACGGCCTGGAGCAACCCGAAGGCCTGGCCCTGGCCAACAACCTGCACGCCAGCGTACAGCTTTTTCCCAACCCCACGGCACTGGCCATGGTCAACATCAGCATCCCCGCCGAACTCGAAGGTGAGGTCGTCCTGCGCGTCTTCGACGCCAACGGACGGGTACGCGGTGAGCGCCGTACCCAGGCGGGCAGCGTATTCCAACTTCCCCTCGAAGACCTCCCCAACGGCACCTACTCCGTTCAGGTCATCAGCGGCGAAACTTCCAGCACCCACCGCCTGCTTATCGTGCGCTAAACCACGTTAGAAGCCCGAATAAATTCGATATTTGTCGCCCCCCTCCCCTCGCGGGATTGGGGCGACAGTATTTTCTGGCCCGACCCATCCGCAAATTTTTCCGCCATCCACTCCCTCCTCCGCTACTGGCACACGCTGCGTCACCTCCGCGCCCGGCAACTCGTCTTCCAGGCCTGGTACCGCCTTTCTGGCCGATTGCTGGAAAATGGGGCGCGGACGCAGGTGCTCCCCCCCGCCCCCCCGAAGGGGGGAGTAAAGACCCAGGAGCAGGGGACGCTGCCCAGTCTCTCCGCAGCATCCGAAGCCACCCTGCCCCCCACGCTCGAAGGGGCTGCCCACTTCCGCTTCCTGCACCAGGCCAAAGACTTTGGCCAGCCGGATGCCATTGACTGGAACTACCCCGCTTTCGGCAAACTCTGGACCTACCACCTCAACTACTTCGAGTACCTGCGGCAGCCCGGCCTGGACCCCGCCCTGGGCTACGCACTGGTGGAAGCCTGGATGGCGGCGGAGGCGACCCACCGCGATGGCTGGGAGCCTTATCCCATCAGCCTCCGCCTGGTCAATTGGCTCCACTTTTACGGCCGGCAGGGCCACCGGTGTTTGCCTCCTTCGGTACACACCTCGGTCGCCCGGCAGTACTTCACCCTGCTGCGTAAGGTGGAGTACCACCTGGGCGGTAATCATTTGCTGGAGAATGCCCTGGCCCTCAGCCTTACTTCCCGCTACCTCAACGACGGTCCCGGCCGCCAGCGGGCCGATAACCTGCTGCGGGCCGAACTGCGCGAACAGTACTACCCCGATGGCGGCCACTACGAACTGAGCGTGATGTACCACCTGATTTTGCTCTGGCGGCAGCTGGACGTCTACGCCTTCCTTCCCCCCGGCGATCAACTGCGGGTCACCCTGCACACTACCTTGGAGAAGCAACTGGCGTGGCTGCTGGCCATGCTCAGCCCCAGTGCTCACTACCCCCACTTTAACGACAGCAGCCCGGGTGTGGCCCCGCCGCCCCAACAAGTGCTGGCCTACGCCCGCCAACTCGGCTTTTCCCCGGCGGCGGGCATCCTCAAAGACAGTGGCTACCGCCGCTGGCGCACGGACCGCCTCGACGTCTGGATTGACGCTGCCGCCATCGGTCCCGATCACCAACCGGGCCACGCCCACGCCGATAACCTGACTTTTGTGGTGCACCTCGATGGCCAGCCCGTCATCGTCGACGCCGGCAGCGGGACCTACGAAAAAGACGCCCGCCGCGCCTGGGAGCGCTCCACCGCCGCCCACAATACGGTGGTGGTGGATGGTAAGAACTCCTCCGACGTCTGGGGGGGCTTCCGCGTTGGGCGGCGGGCCCGCACCACGCTCGTGGCTGAGTCTATGGACACCCTCAGCGCCCGCCACGGTGGCTACCCGGGCCACCACCGTCGCACCTTTCAACTCGTGGAGGGCGGGCTGCAAATCCACGACGAGCTCCGCCCCCGTACCTCTGCCACGGCCTACCTGCACTTTCAGGCGGGGCTGGCGGTGGAACTCCGGCCGGGGAATGCCCTGGTGGGCGGACTTAGTCTCCACTGGCCCGCTAACCCGGCCCGGCTGACGGATTACCAACAAGCGCTGAGCTGGAACCGTTGGCAAGCCGCCCAGTGCCTGGAAATCGATTTTACGGGTAGCCTGACCCTCAACATTCACCCCACGACCTAAATTTTTTACCTCCCGTTCCCATGCAAAAATTACTAGTCACCGGTTCCTCCGGCCTCATCGGTTCCGAAGTCGTTCGTCATTTTCACGCCTTGGGCTGGCGCGTGTACGGGGTGGACAACAACATGCGGGCCGATTTTTTTGGTCCCCGGGGCGATACCCGCTGGAACCAGGGGCAACTGCTGGCGGAATGCCCCAATTTCTCCCACATCGAGCTGGACATCCGCGACCGGGCGGGGGTACTCGCGCTTTTTGCGGAGTTGCGGCCTACCCACGTGGCGCACACGGCCGCGCAGCCTTCCCACGATTTGGCGGCTTCGCGGCCATTCGACGATTTTGACGTCAACGCCGGCGGAACCCTTAACCTGCTGGAGGCCACCCGCCAGTACTGCCCCGAAGCACCCTTCGTCCACCTGAGCACCAATAAAGTCTACGGCGATGCGCCCAACCGGCTGGACTTGGTGGAACTACCCACCCGCTGGGATTACGCCAGCCCCGAGTACCAGGCGGGCATCCGCGAGACCTTCACCATCGACCAGTCGAAACATTCGCTCTTTGGTGCCTCAAAGGTGGCGGCCGACGTTATGGTCCAGGAATACGGTCGCTATTTCGGCATGCCCACCTGCGCGCTGCGGGGCGGCTGTCTGACGGGGCCAAATCACTCGGGGGTGGAACTGCACGGCTTCCTGAGCTACCTCATCCGCGTCAACGTAACCGGCGGCACCTACACCGTTTTCGGTTACCAGGGCAAGCAGGTGCGCGACAATATCCACTCCTACGACGTGGCCCGCTTCATCGAGGAATTCTTCGCCGCCCCCCGCAGTGGCGAGGTCTACAATATCGGCGGCGGCCGCGCCAACTCCACCTCCATCCTGGAGGCCTTCGACCGCGTGGCGGGCATCACCGGCAAAGCCATGAACTACACCTACACCGAAGAAAACCGCCAGGGCGACCACATCTGCTACATCTCTGACCTGAGTAAAATGCGGGCCCACTACCCCAACTGGAACATCACGAAGCCCCTCCAGACGGTGTTTGAGGAGATCGTCGAAAGCTGGGAAAGGCGTAAGGAATAAAGGGGGAAGGGAATAAGGGGGGAAAGGAATAAAGGGGGGAAAGGAATAAGGGAATAAGGGGGGAAGGGAGTAAAGGGGGGAAGGGGGAAAAGGAGGTGACTCGTCCTGGATTAGGTTGACAGTTAAAAATCCCCGGCCGGCGGGTAGTTGACATAATTTGGTGTCAACCAATTTCAGGACGAGTCAGCAGGATGGCTAGTAAATCTCAGGTTTTTACCCAAAATCAAAAAAGCGGATGTCTTTCAAGGGGCCAGCGATGACCAGGGCGGCGGGCAGTTGTTCCGTGACCATGAAGGAGGCCAAGGACCATGTTTCGGCGCTGGCCGGGTCCCACTTGATGCTTTCGATGCGGAGGGGTGCGGCCAGGTCGGCGGGCACCGTAAACTGGTCGAGGGGAAGGGTGAGGCCCTCCCCGTGGGCTTTGAGGAAGGCTTCCTTGCGCGTCCAGGTCCGGTAAAAGGTGGCCCGGCGTTCTTCGGCGTTTTCCAGTTCCAAGACCCGCAGGCGCTCGGTGGGGGAGAAAACCCGGTGGGAAAATTGGTCGGTATCCACGTCCAACGCGATGGATTCCAGGTCAATGCCAACGGTTGTTGCCCCCGTAAAGGCGAACAAGCCGTAGCCACCGCCGTGGGAGAGGTTAAAGGCCAGCTCGGGATGGTCGGCCAGGTAGGGCTTGCCGTAGGGGTTGGTGCGGAAAACGAGGTCTTCCGCCCGTTGCCCGAGGTAGCCCGCCAGCAAACGCCGCAGGATGCCGCGGGTACGAACGTAGGCATAGCGGTCCGCCGGAAAATAAAAGCGCTCGGCCCGCTCCCGTTCTCCGGCCGACAGCAAGGGATAGGCACTCTCCGCCGACTCCGGCGTCCCGGGCAGGGGCGTCCGCCAGACCTCGACGATCCCCGGCGCGGGCCAGGCACGCTCGGGCGACCCGATGGCCCAGGGCGTAGCGGCTAGCGAACGGTGGTAGTGGCTTCCTGCAGACATGCTTCGATGATTGTAGCTAAGCCACCAACGTAGGGCTCGGCAAAAAGATCGCCGTGGGTGCCGGGGGTGACGCGGACGTCCAACCCACCCCCCGCCAAACGCCCCAGTTGGTCGAGGTGAAATTGCTTGCCCGGGTCGCCAGCAAACTGGGTGCTGCGGATGAGGGTCAGGCGTTGCTCCACCGGCCGCCAATCGTAATCGGAATAGAGGCGGAACAGGCCATTGACCGTCTGCCGCAGCACCTTGCCCTGCGCGTCTTCCAGTGGGATGCCCAGCGCCTGCCGGGTGTAAAACCAGTAGCGGTAGATGGTGCGGCGCAGTTGTTTCCAGTTCCGCTCCCGCAAAATGCGCACGGCGGTGTAGAGCGGGGAAAAACGCACCCGCTGGATGGCCTCCAGGCGGGTGGGGCCGGAGTCGATGAAAAAGAGGCTGCCTATCGTTTCGCCCGCCGCCGTGAGCTGGTGGGCCAGCTCCAGGACTACCGCGTTGCTGAAGCAGGTGCCGAGGAGGTGGTAGGGGCCCGTGGGCTGTACCTTACGCATTTCCGCCAGGTAATCCGCCGCCATTTCTGCGATGCTGCCGGGGAGCGTCTCCTCGCCCGCCAGGGTGCGGGGCTGGATGGCGTACACGGGCCGGCCGGGCGGCAAATGCTGGGCCAGGGGCTGGTAGAAAAAAACGTGGCCACCACCGGCGTGGATGCAGAAAAGGGGGCCGCCCTCGCCGCCTACGCGCAGGGGGACAACCGTGCTGGCCTCCGCACTGCCAGCGGCCAAGACCGAAGCCGCCTCGTCGAGCACGGCGGCCAGCTCCCGTACCGTCTGGTAAGTGAAAATATGGTGCGGAGCCAGGTGGAGGCCCTGCTTGCTCGCCAGGGCAATGATGCGGATGCTCCGGATGGAATCACCGCCGCTGCTGAAGTAGTTGTCGTCCAGCCCCACCGCGCCCCTTTGGAGGACTTTTTCCCAGATGGCGGCCAGGGCTTGTTCGGTTGGCGTCGTCGGTAGGGCTGTGGGGCTGGGGCCCCTGTGGTTCAGCGGCTGCGGTGCGGGGAGGGCCGCGGTGGCAACTTTGCCATTGGGCAGGCGGGGCAATTCGGGCAGCGCCACCCAGACGGCGGGGACCATGTAGGCAGGCAGTACCCGGCTGAGGGCGCTGCGCAGGGCCGTTTCGGTCGTTTCCGTCCGGAGGGTGTAGTAAACGACGAGCTGGGGGCCCGCTGGGGAATGATCGACGGTAGTGACGGCCTCCCGCACGGCGGGCAGGGCTTCGAGTTGGCGGCTGATTTCCTCCAGCTCCACGCGAAAACCCCGGATTTTGACCTGCTGGTCGGCCCGCCCCAAAAAGTCGATCTGCCCCGTGGGCCGGTAGCGGACGAGGTCCCCCGTCCGGTAGAGCCTCGCTCGTTCAACGTTCGTGGCACCTGCGGCCGCGCCCACCTTAGCGCCAGCGAGGCCCAAAGTCGCGGCGGGAAGCTCCGGAAACCGCTCCGCCGTAAGTTCCGGCCGTTGCCAGTAACCCGGGCTCAGGCCCGGCCCGCCGATGTAAAGTTCGCCCGCCACCCCCACCGGTACGGGCTGCAAATGCGCGTCAAGCACGTAATGTTTGACGTTCGCGATGGGCCTGCCAATGGGCACCACGCCCGCCAGGTCGCTGGCTTCGATGCGGTGGGCGGTACTCCAGACCGTGCCTTCGGTGGGGCCGTATTCATTGACGAGTTCCACCCCCGGCAAGTGCGCAAAATGGGCGGCTATCTGGGCGGCGTGGCAGGCCTCCCCGGCCACCATCACGGTGCGTAAACTCGCCAGGGCTTCGGCGTCGCTAAACTCGAGCAGCAGCTGGTAAAGCGACGGCAAGAGGAGGGTGTGGGAAATGCTGTGGCGGCGGATGAGGCCAGCTAATCCGCCGAGGTCTTGCTCGCTCCGGGGTGGGGGTAAGACGAGCTTGCCCCCTTGGCAGAGCGTCCAGAAAATACCCGCGACCGAACTATCGAAGGCGAAGGAAGACAGCAGCAGAAAGGCCGTGGGCTGGTGCTGGAAGTAACCGAACCGCGCCGCGGTGGAGTACAGCAGGTTGCCGTGGGTGATGGCGACGCCCTTGGCCTGGCCCGTGCTGCCGGAGGTGTAGATGAGGTAGGCCAGGTCGGTAGCCGCAGGTAGGGAATCCAGCGTAGCGGCCGGGCCGTTGGCACCGGGAATGTCGAGCAATTGCAGGGTGGCAACGGGGAATTTTTCGCGGGATTCGGGGAGCAGGACGACCGTCCGGATGCCCGCATCGGCCACTACGTAGGCGGTGCGGGCCTCGGGGTACTCGGGGTCGAGGGGCACGTAGGCCGCCCCCGCCCGGAGGATGCCGAGAAGGCCCACGATGGTCGCCACGTGGCGGTCGGCGTAGAGCCCCACCAGGTCGCCCGGGCGCGTTCCGGCGCTGCGGAGGTCGCTGGCCAGGCGGTCGGCCCGGTGCAGCAAATCGCCGTAGGTGAGGGTGTGCTTGGCGTCGGCAACCGCGCAGGCTTCCGGGTTGCGGCGGGCGGCGGCGACGATGAGTTCCACCACGGTACGGGCGGCGGGCGCGGGCCTTGCCGTGGCGTTCCACTCCACCAGCATCCGGTGCTTTTCGGCGGGCGGCAGCAGATCCAGGTGGGTCAGGCGCTCCGTGGGATTGGCCACTACGGCGGCAGCCAACTGGGCGGTGGATTCCAGCATCCGGCGGGCGGTGGCGGGCTCGAACAGGTCGGTGGCGTACTCCAGGGCCAGGCTGAAGTGGCTGCCGCGATCGGTGGCAAAGAGGGTCTGGTCGAACTTGGCCACGCCCAGGTCGAGCATCGCATCGTCTACCGTCAGCCCCGCGGGCAAGACCGCCGCCGGGGCCTCGGTGTTGAACACAAACATATTCTGGAATAGCGGGTTGGCCCCGGGCACGCGGGCGGGCTGGAGGTGCTGCACCAAGCGGTCGAAGGGCACATCTTTGTGCTCCAGCGCAGCTTCCACCTGGCTTTTTACCCGGTCGAGGAGCCCGCGAAAGGATTCGTTGGGGTCAGGAAATTGGCTGCGCAGTACCATCGTTTCGTTGAGGAAACCGATCATGTTTTCCAGCTCCGTCCGGTCGCGAATGCTGATCGGCGTGCCCACCGTGAGGTCTTTTTGGGCGCTAAAACGCAGGTGCAAGGTTTGGTAGACGGCAAGGAGGACCACGTTGGCCGTAGTACCCGCCGCCCGGGCCAGGTCTTTGAGGCCAGCCGAGACGTCTTCGCTCAAATCCAGGGAGATGGTTGCCCCGGCGTAGGAGGCATCGCCCCGCCGTGGACGGTCGAAAGGCAGCGCCGACTGCGGCAAGTCGCCCGCCAGCTGTTCAGCCCAGTAGGCCAGGCTGGCTTCGGCCTCCGGACGTTGGTTGCGCCAGTGGGCAAAGTCGGGAAACTGCAGGGCCAGCTCCGGCAGCGTAGGTGACTCTCCGTTGCTCAGGGCGGTGTAGCTGCGGTAGACTTCGTCGTTGAGGACCAGCAAGGAAGCGCGGTCGCCGATGATGTGGTGGATGCTCACGATGAGCCAGTGTTCCTCCGGCCCGAGGCGGAGCAGCGTCGCCCGCAGCAGAGGGTCTTTGGCCAGGTCGAAGGTCTTCCGTACCGCGCGGTCGGCGTGCTCCCGGGCCAGGGTCTCGGGGACAGGTGCGGCGCTCAGGTCGGCGCGCTCCAGGGAGAAGTCGGCCGTGGGGCGTACGACGAGCAGCAGGTCCTCCCCCTCGCGGCGGTAGTTGCTGCGCAGGATTTCGTGGCGGTCGATGACCAGGCGGAAACAGGCCTCCAGCCGGTCGGCGTCCAGGGGGCCCCGGAAGTGGTAGCGGTGGCCGTACTGGTAAAAAGCATTGTCGGGATACAGCTCCTGCAGCAACCACAGCCGGGCCTGGCCGCTGGTGGGATGGACTACGCTCTCCGCCGGCCGCTGCGGAATGGACCGATCGAGCGGCTTGGCCCGGTTACGCCACTGGCGCAGCAGGTCAGACTGAGAAAGAGGCGGCCGGGCTGAAGACATAGGAAAAGTCGTTAGACACGCACTTAGGAAATGCCAAAGATATTTTTGAACAGGTCAAAAAACTTGAAGTTGAAATCGAAGGCCCGCTCGATCACCCAGTGCAGCGCCATGAGGATGAGGAAGACCGACCCCCAGAGGACAAAGTGGGGGTAGAAGCGGGTTTTCCGGATCAGGAAGAGGATGGGGAAGATCATGCAGACAATGAGCACCTGTCCAATTTCTACCCCGATGTTGAAGCCCAGCAGGGAATAGGCCATGTAATCGCCGCTCAAGCCCTTTTCCCCCAGCACACTGGCGAAGCCGAAGCCGTGGAACAAGCCAAAAATGAAGGTGATCACCCACTCCCGCGCCCGGAAAATGGGGACGATGTTGTGGAAAGCCGCCACGGCGATGGAAAAGGCAATGATGCTTTCCACCAGGCGGGAATTGAGCGTGACGATGTCCAACGACGCCAGCGCCAGCGTGATGGAGTGGGCGATGGTGAAGGACGTGACGATCTTGAGGATGTACAGGAACGCCGATTTGAAGTCTTGCACCGGGACCCACTCCCAGTTTTTGCCTTTTGCCATAGGAATTGCCCGGGGCCGCCGGCGCACGACGGAAGGCAGGATGAGGGCTACGAGGAAAAGGATGTGGTCCAGCCCGATCCAGATGTGCCACATGCCGAGTTTTACCAGGGCGGTGAAACCTTGCCAAACGGAGCCGTTCGTGAGGTCCAGCGTTTGCCGCGTGGTGTTTTTATCGAAGATGGCCGAGAGTTTGGCGTAGTTGTTCAGCACCCCCGCCTTCCAGTTGTGCTCTTGGATGAGGCCGCCGCTGTGGTTGGGGGAAACATCGAACAGCAGGTTGTAGGTGATGTCCAAGGAATCGGGAATGCTGGTAAGCGCACCCAGCGTGAAGCCGATGCGGACGAAGTCTTCCTCTTCTTCCAGGTTGACGACCTCAAAGTCGGTAAAGGTGATCGTATACGGGACGTTTCCGGTAAAGCTGGAGCGGCGCTGGATGTAAGCCCGCAGTGGCTCCAGGTAGGGCTCGAAGGCCGCTGCGGTCATGGGCCGTGTTAGTTGGGACCCGACGGCGCGGTTGATGTCGGAAAGCGAAATCTCGTAGCGTCCCTTGATGTTGTCCTGGTAAATGCTGAGGTAGAGGTAGCTCTGGTCTGGGGCGTGGGCGTGGGCGCTCGGCGGGAAAAGGAAGAGCATGCTGAACAGCAGGGGCAGCAGTTGATGGGTAGAAAATCGCATAGTGGGGAATTAACTGGACTCAGTAGGCCTGGGCCATGTTTTTGAAAAGGTCGTTGTGGGTGAGCAGTTCTTCGTAGGTTCCGGAGGCTACGAGCCGGCCCTCGTCGAGCAAAAAGATGCGGTCGGCGTAGCGGACGGTAGACAGGCGGTGGGCGATCAGGATGGTGGTAATGCCCTCGGGCAGTCCCTGGAGCGCATGGATGATGCCGCGTTCGGTGACGTTATCGAGCGCGCTGGTGGCTTCGTCCAGAATCAGGACCGAGGGCCGGTGGTAAAAGGCGCGGGCCAGGCCGAGGCGCTGCCGCTGCCCACCGCTGAGTCGGACGCCTTTTTCGCCGATCTGGGTTGCGTAGCCGGCGGGCAGTTCTTCCTGGATGAAGCGGTGAATGTCGGCCAGCTGCGTTGCCTCATCCAGCCGGCGTCGCTCGTCGGACACGCCCCCCTCCCGCAGGGTGATGTTGCGGGCAACGGAGTCGTCGAAGAGAAAAACGTCTTGTGGCACGTAAGCTACGCTGCTGCGCCAGGCCGCCAGCTGTTCGGCGGATAGCGCCCGGCCGTCAATGCAAACGCTGCCCCGGCTGGGGTGCAGGAGGCCCACGATGAGGTCCACCAAGGTCGTTTTGCCCGATCCGGTGGTGCCCACGAAGGCCACGGTTTCGCCCCGGCGGATGGTCAGGTTGATGTCTCGTAAGGTCGCCTGTTCGTTGCCCTCGTAGCTGAAGCCGACCTGGTGCAGCGTGATGGCTTCGCGCAGGGGCAGGGCCTCGCCGGGGGGCTGTAGGGCCGCTTCCTGCGGCAGGTGATCGGCGTAAAGGGCGGCGTAGAGCTTATCGATGACGGGGTAGTTGTGGACAAACTTTCCCACCGCCGCGAAGGCCGATTGCAGCGCGGGCAATAAGCGGTAACCCGCCACGGCGTAGAGGCTCAACTTAGGGAACAGTTTGGCGATGTTGCCCTCGGTAAGGTACAGGTAGATGGTAATGCCCACGATGGCCCCGAAGGCCAGCACTTCCAGGATGTAGCGGGGGGAGGCGACAATTACATTGTACTTCGGCTGGATGTCGCAAAAATCCAGGGAGGCCGCCTCGTAGCGGTCGGCGAAAAAAGCCTGGCGGTTGAAGACTTGCACTGTCTTGATGCCGGCAAACATCTCCTGCAGGTTTTTATAGCGTTTGATGACCAGGGCCATGCGCAACTCCCCGATGCGGCGCAGGTAGCTGCGTTGGGCGAAGTAAATGACCAGGTAGGCCGCCCCCAAGAAGCCAAACATCACCAGGGCGATGAAGGGATCTACCCACACCAGGAGACCGAAAATGATCAGCGAGACGAGGCCCCGGGAGAAGATCTCGATGAGGGGCAAAACCACCCCGTTGGTAAAGTTGGTGGTTTCTCCGATGACGTTGGCCGTAAACTCCGTCGTATTCCGCCGCAGGAAATACTCGTAGGGCCGCCCCAGGTAGGTCTGGAGCAGGCGCATGCTCACGTGGTGGGCCACACTCCAGGAGATGCGGAATTGCAGCCAGGTCTTGAACACTGAGAAGGCATTGGTCAGGAGCAGCAAGACGATGACGGCCACCCCGGCCCAGATGAGCATCTGCCGCTGGCTGCTGAAGTGGAGCCAGTGGTAGATGTTGTAGAGCACCCGGTGCCGGTCTACAATGCCGGGGTCGGCCACCAGTTTGATGAAGGGTAAAATAGACACCACGCCCACCACCTCCAGCAGGCCCATCACAAAGATCACCAGGGCCAGCCAGGCAAACTTTTTTCGCTCCGCCAGCGAGAGAATGGCCACTACTTTTTTTAGTTCGTGCATACTTTGTGCGTCATCTGGACCCTCATGTGTTGCCTAAGGATCGGTCCAGCCAATTTGTTGTGGCTGCCCATCCCTGCGCTGCATTCGCCCCCCACCTACGCAAGGCCCGGTCTTTTTGGTTTGGGAAGCCTTCGGTAAAAGTAAGCGCTTGGCCGGACTTCGCTCCGTCCGCGCACCTGCGTCTTCTGGCCGCACCGCGCGAATTTTTTCACTTTTTGAAGTCCGTATCCCTCCGGGGCCCAAATCCATTCGCAACTTTGTCACGTATTTTGCCAATTCCGGATGGTAGCCACGGAACCAAAAAGCATCTTTTAAAATTACTGCCCCGTAGGGTCCGCAGCCTACCGTTCGCTGATCGATTAAAGGTCATTACAGCGTACCGGAGGAATCCAGATCGGTACTTCTCCAGTGAAGCACCATAACACTCACTTTAAATATCAGCTATATGGAACAGTTTTTACTCCGCCACCGGGTGTTGAGTTTCTTTTTTTTGCTGGCCTGCGTGGCCACGCCCGGCGTCGTGCCGGGGCAAAATGTCCAGGGACGCGTTCAGTCTGAAGCCGGTACTCCGCTGCTGGGGGCTTACGTTTCTTTGGCCGGAAGTGACACCCATACCCACTCCGACGAATTTGGCAACTTTCTCATCCGCGGCGTCAATACCGGCGATACGCTGCTGACGACCTACCTGGGCTTCAAGCCCGCGCGGGTGATTGTCCGGGATCCCGAGGCCCGCCTGAAGATCGTCCTGGAAGAATCCTACTACGACCTCGGCGAGATCGTTGTGAAAAACAACAGCCGGGAGTTCAACCTCGTCTCGGCCATTGACGTCGAGATCGACCCCGTCAAGTCGAGCCAGGAAATCCTCCGCAAAGTTCCCGGGCTGTTCATCGGCCAGCACGCCGGAGGGGGCAAGGCCGAACAGTTGTTTCTGCGCGGCTTTGACATCGACCACGGAACGGACATCGCCATCGCGGTAGACGGTATGCCCGTTAATATGGTCTCCCACGCCCACGGGCAGGGCTACGCCGATTTGCACTTCCTCATCCCCGAAACGGTGGATAAGATCGACTTTGGCAAAGGGCCCTACTACGCCGATGTAGGCAACTTCAACACCGCCGGCTACGTCAATTTCCAAACCAAAGACCGCCTGGAATCCTCACAGATCGGTTTGGAAGTGGGCAATTTCAATACCTTCCGCACCCTGGGTATGGTCTCGCTGCTCGATACGGCCAACCGCCACGCTTACGTTGCTGCCGAGTACCTCCATTCCGACGGCCCCTTTGAGTCGTCGCAGAATTTCTACCGCAACAACCTGATGGCGAAGTACTCAGGGGTGCTGGATAATGGCCTGCAATTTTCCCTCCTGGCTTCGCACTTCGAGAGTGAGTGGGACGCCTCTGGGCAGATCCCCGAACGCGCCGTTGCCGACGGCACCATCACCCGCTTTGGGGCCATCGACGATACGGAGGGTGGCAACACCAGCCGCACCAACGTCGCCCTCGAACTCAGCCGCCTCATGCCGAAGAACTCCTTCGTAAAGGCCAACATGTACTACTCGCTGTACGATTTTGAGCTCTTCTCCAACTTCACATTCTTCCTCGAAGACCCCGTCAACGGCGACCAGATCCGCCAGGTGGAAGACCGCCGCTTGTTCGGCTTCGAAAGCAGCTACAATAAAGTGGCTTACCTCGGCGACGTCAGCGCACTGTTCCGCATCGGGGCGGGCCTGCGTGCCGACCGCAGCGAAGGCAACTCCCTGAGCCGTACCCTCAACCGCACCGAAACGCTGGAAATCATCCAGCAGGGGGACGTCGATGAGCGCAACCTCTACGCCTTCGCCGATGCGGAATTTGACGTGGGCAACTTCGTCTTCCGCCCCGGCCTCCGCTACGACTACTTCCAGTACAACTACCTCAACGACCTGACGCCCCTCTACGATCCGCTGGGCCAGACGAGAGGCAAGGTGACGCCCAAGTTCAGCGCCATCTACAACGCCAGCAACGACGTGCAGCTCTTCTTCAAAACTGGCATTGGATTCCACTCCAACGACACCCGCGTGGTGCTGGAGCAAGACAACCGCGAGATCCTCCCCTCCGCCTACGGGGCCGACCTGGGGGCCATCTTCAAGCCCCTGCCCCGCATGGTCGCCAACGTGGCGCTGTGGTACTTGAAACTCGACCAGGAATTTGTGTACGTCGGCGACGCCGGCATCGTGGAACCCAGTGGCGAAACCCGCCGCTACGGCATCGACGTAGGCCTGCGCTACCAGGCGGCCGACTGGCTCTACGCCACGGTCGATTATACCTACACCCGCGCCCGCAGCCTCGAAGCGGCGGAGGGCGAAGACCTCATCCCCCTGGCCCCAATTTCCACCCTCGTAGGTGCCCTCAACGCCATTCAGGGAGACTTCACCGGCGGCATCCGCCTGCGCTACCTCGGCGACCGACCCGCCAACGAAGACAACAGCATTGTAGCCAAGGGGTACACCGTGGTGGACTTCAACGCCAACTACAACTTCCGCCCTTTCACCCTCGGCCTGACGATTGACAACCTCCTCGACGTAGACTGGAACGAAACCCAGTTCGCCACCGAGTCGCGGCTGCGCAACGAACTCAACAGCGTCGAAGAGATTCACTTCACCCCCGGCACCCCTTTCCAGATTCGTGGCGTCCTGCGCTATACTTTCTAGATGAATTTCCGGGAAGGCGGAGGCTTAGCGCCGCTGCGTGTACCTTGGTGGGCCGTAGGAAAGCAATTTCCTACGGCCCACCCCAATCCCCCCACTGCATGGATTTCTCCTGGCCCGAAGCTTACCTGACTTACCAGCAATCGGTCACCGACTTTGCCACCGCCGAGCTTGGCGCGCAACACCTGAATAACGATGCACAGCAGCAGTTTCCGCGCCAGGACTGGGAGCGCTGTGCCGCCTTTGGCATCCAGGCCCTGGCCCTTCCAGCGGCCTACGGCGGACCACTGGAGAAGGTCGACTTCCTGCGCGCCATCCTGGCCATGGAGGCCCTCGGCCGGGGTTGTGCCGACAACGGTTTGGCCTTCGCCCTCAACGCCCAGATGTGGACGGTGATGACGCCCATCCTGCACTTCGGCAATGCCGCCCAGAAGGAACGCTACCTGCCCGCCATGGCCCAGGGGCGCAGCATCGGGGCCCACGCCCTGACGGAACCCGACGCGGGCTCCGACGTGATGAGCATGCAGCTCTCCGCCCGCAAGACCGACACTGGCTACGTCCTCAACGGCACCAAAGCCCTCATCACCCTGGGCCCCATTGCCGACGTCGTCCTGGTCTTTGCCAACGCCCGGCCCGAACGCGGCAGCTGGGGCATCTCGGCCTTTCTGGTGGAGCGCGGAACGCCGGGCTTCAGCAGCAGCGAGAAGATGAGCAAGATGGGCATGCGGTCCATCCCCTTCGGGTCCCTCACCTTTACCGATTGCCACGTGCCGGCCAGCAGCCTGCTGGGCACGGAGGGGCTGGGCTTCTCCATCATGAACCACTCTCTGGAGTACGACCGCTGCGCCATCCTCGCCTCCCAGCTCGGGGCCATGGAGCGGCAGTTGGAAACGGCCATCGCCTTCGCCCGCCAGCGCAAGCAGTTTGGGCAGGCCATCGGCGGCTTTCAGGCCGTCAGCCACCGCATCGCCGATATGAAGCTCCGCCTGGAAACCTCCCGCCTCCTCCTCTACAAAACGGCCTGGCTCAAACAACAGGGCAAAGCCGCCCGCCTCGAAGCGGCCCTGCTCAAACTCCAGCTCAGCGAAGCCTTCGTGGCCTCCAGCCTCGATGCCATCCGCACCCACGGCGGCGCGGGCTACCTTCACGACTACGGCGTCGAAAAAGACCTGCGCGATGCCGTTGGCGGCGTGCTGTACGCCGGCACTTCCGACATCCAGCGCAACATCATCGCCAAACTCCTCGGGCTTTGATCTATCTCCTGCCGCATACCATCCTGGCTTCCGCCGACCGTGACCCCACGCAGGAGGCTTTTCGCTGTGCGGGCGCGGCACTGACCTACGCCGAGCTGGTGCAGCGGGCGGACCAGTTGGCCACGGTATTGTACGACTTTGGCGTCCGGCGGGGCGACCGCGTCGGCATCTTCCTCGGCCGTTCCTTAGAAACGGCGGTGGCCATCTTCGGCATCCTGCGCTGCGGCGCGGTTTACGTCCCCCTCAACCCCAAGGCCCCCGAAAGCCAAAACCACTTCCTCCTGCAAGACTGTGGCATCCGCATCCTCGTCACGCACCCTTCCCAACGCCGCAGTCTACTGAAGCTGTTGGGGGCGCGGCCGCAGGTGCAGGGCATCGTTGGAATGAGCGAGGTGGAGGACTACCCAGCCGTGGATTGGCCCACGGTTTTCGCTGCTCCTCCCGCCACTTTTGCCGTTCCCCGCCAGGTGGAAACCGACCTGGCTTACCTCATCTATACTTCCGGCTCGACGGGCCAACCCAAGGGCATCATGCACAGCCACGCCAGCGGATTGGCCTTCGTGCGCAACGCTGCGGCCCGCTACGCCTTTGGCCCTCAAGACCGCTTCGGCAACCACGCGCCCATCTATTTCGATATCTCCCAACTGGCCTATTTCGGCGCTCCGCTCGTGGGCGCCACCGCCGTACTGGCCACTGATGCCCACACCGTCCTGCCCGCCAGCCTGGGGCGGCTCTTCGGCGAAGAACGGCTGACGGTCTGGTACTCCGTTCCCCTGGCCATAACCCAGCTCCTCAACGCCGGGGCACTGGCTGGCCAAGACCTCACTTCCCTCCGCTACCTCTTTTACGCCGGCGAGCCCCTCGCCCCCCGCTACGCCCGGCAGCTGGCTGAATTGCTCCCGACTACCCGCATCGCCAACTGGTACGGCCCGGCCGAAACCAACGTCTGCACCGTCTACGACCTCCCCGGTCCGCCCCAAGACGACGCGTCCATCCCCATCGGAGAGGTGTGGGACAATACCGAACGCCTGATTGTCGACGACCAAGACCAGCCCGTCGCAACGGGCAACAGCGGGGAACTCCTCATCCGCGCCACCACCAACATGCTCGGCTACTGGAACCAAGTGGAGTTGAGCACGCGGGCCTGGTACACCCACGTTACCCAGGGAGGATCCACGGAGCGTTTTTACCGGACGGGCGACCTCGTTCGGGAAGACCCCGTTGGCGTCCTCCACTTCCTGGGCCGCCGCGACCATCAGGTGAAAATCCGGGGCTACCGCGTAGAACTCAGTGCACTCGAAGCCCACTTGCTGACCCATCCGGCCGTAGCGGAAGCGGCGGCGGTGACCGTCCAGCGCCAGGCCGATGCCCTCAGCATTGTCGTGGCCGTCATCCTCCGGGCCGGCGACGAAGCCACCGTGCAAGACCTCCAAGAGCACCTCGCCGCCGCCTTCCCCTGGTACGCCCTCCCCGAAAGCCTGTACCTTCGGGAATCTTTCCCCCGCACCGGATCCGACAAAATTGACCGCCCGGCGCTCCAATCTCTCCTGGCGGACCAAGTCCCCTCCTGAACCGACCATCCCAAGCGATCCAACATGGAACAAACCATCATCGACTACATCAAAAACGAGATCCACGCCGGAGACCAAAGCCTGGACATTGACCCCGAGGACGACCTCCTGGGCAGTGGACTGCTCGGCTCCATGGAAATGATGCGCCTCGTCGAACACCTGGAAAACACCTTCCACTTCCGGGTCCAACCCCAGGATATGGCCATCGAAAACTTCCTGACCGTGGCTGCAATGGCCCGTTACGTAAGCGCTGCCCGCAGAGCCTAAGGAACCCAAACGCTGACCACCATGCCTAGCCAATCGTCCAACGCCGACCGTTATCCCCTCACCCGGACCCAAACCTGGGTATGGACCGGCCAACGCCTGCTGCCCGGTAGTCCGCTCAACAACATGGCGTTCGCCTTCACCTGGCGGCGCGCCATTGACCCGGAACTTTTTCGCCAAGCCTGCCAGGCGCTGGTGGAGCGCTTCGATGCCCTGCACCTGGTGTTCGGGGAACGCGACGGAGAACCCGAGCAGACCTTCGCGGTGCCACCGTCCGCTGCCTTAAGCTACTTCGATTGCTCCGCCGCCGCCGACCCCGCCGGGCTACTGGCCACCTGGCTGGACGAACGTTGCCAGCGCGTGTTCTCGCCCGGGGAGCACCTCTTCGACCTCGCCCTGCTGAAGGTGGCCGAAGATCACTACGTTTGGTACTTCAACCAGCACCACCTCATCACCGACGGCTGGAGCCTGGCCTTGCAATTCCGCTACGTCGAGGCCGCCTACGCTGCACTGGCCGCTGGCTTGCCTCTTCCGGAGGGGGACTTCTCCAGCTTCCGCCGTTACCTGGAAGCGGATGCGCTGGCAGCAACAACGCCGGAGCGGGAAAAAACCACGGCCTACTGGGCGGAAAAAGCCCGGGAACTCCCCACGCCCCCCTTGTTGTTCGGCCGGGGCAACCCCGAGCGGGCCAGCCGCACCCTCCGCTACCTCCGTACGCTGGACGCGGCGACGATGGCCCGCCTCGACGCAGTCTGTGCTACGCCGGAGGTGCGCAATTGGTCGGTGGACCTGGCCCGCTACACCGTTTTTGCCACCGTCCTCTTCGCCCTCCTCCACCGGATCAGCGGCGGCGCACGGCCCTGCATCGGCGTTCCCGCCCACCACCGACTGAGTGCGGCCGACAAAAAGACGCCCGGCCTGCTGATGGAGCTCTTTCCCCAGAGCGTGCAGATCAGTCCGGAAGACACCTTCGCCAGCCTCTTGGCCAAAGTCCGGGCCGAAACCATGGAATGGCTGCGCTACGCCAAGCCGGGCACGAGTTCTGCGCAGCTCAACCAGCGCTTCAACGTACTTTTCAACTACCTCAACCAGGCGTTGGTGGGGGAGGGGGACCCCGCGCTGGAGGCCGAATGGCTGCACCCTGGCCACACCGAGCCCGGGCACCACCTCAAATTTCAGGTTTTCGACTTCGAGGGGAAAGGACGGCTGGACCTCTGCTTTGATTGCAACGATGCCATCATCGACCCGGCCTTGCAGCGCTTGCTCCCGCAGCAGTACCTGGATTTGCTGGAGGATTTCCTGGCCGACCGCTCCTTGCCGGTCAACTTCCCCAGCACCTGCGGCCGCGCCCTGCTCGATACTTTTAATCCCGTCGACCCCAGCCTGCTCGGGGAAGACACGGTGCTCGATTTTTTCTACGCCAGCGTTGATTACCACCCTGCTCGCACCGCCGTGGTGGCCGAAGCGACGTCCCTCACTTTTGCGGCCCTCGACGAGCGCTCCAACCGCCTGGCCAACTACCTGCTGGCCCTCCAGCTGCCGCCCGAAACGCCGGTGGCCATCTGCCTGGACCGCTCGGTGGAGATGATGGTGGGCCTGCTCGGCATCCTCAAGGCGGGGGCGGCTTACGTGCCCATTGACCCCACCTACCCTGCCCTGCGCATCCGCTACCTCCTGGAAGATACCGCCGCCCCGGTCTTGCTCACCCAGGAACGCTACGCGGCGACCCTGCGCCCGCTGCACGAGGGTGAACTGGTCTTGCTCGATGCCGCTCCGCCGGTTTTTGCCGACCATCCGGCGGGCCGCCCCATTCTCCGGCCCGGCCCGGACCAACTCATGTACATCATCCATACTTCGGGATCGACGGGCCAGCCGAAGGGCGTGCGCAACCGCTACCGGGGGGTGATGAACCGCCTCAGATTCGGCCTCCGGGCCTTCCCCGTATCGGCGGACTCCGACGTGCTGCTGCAAAAAACGACCTACTGTTTCGACGTCTCCATCTGGGAACTTTTCTGGCCCTTGATGACGGGCATGAAGCTGGTATTTGCCAAACCCGAGGGGCACAAAGACAACCAATACCTCGCTGCCCTCATCCGGCGCGAAGGCATCACGATCGCCCATTTTGTGCCGCCCATGCTGGAGGCTTTTCTGGGCGGGCCGCTGGAATTGCCGAGCCTTCGCCGCGTTTTTTGCAGTGGCGAAGCGCTGACGCCGCACCAGGTGAACCTCTTCCGCTCGCGGCTCCCGGGCGTAGAACTCCACAACCTCTACGGCCCCACGGAAGCCTCCATTGAGGTGACGCACTGGCGGGCTCCCGCGGCGGGGCCGGCGCTAACGCAAGTCCCCATCGGGCGGCCCCTGCCCAACGTTCCGCTCTACATTCTGGGGCCCGACGGGGTGCGCTGCGAGCCGGGGGTGCCGGGAGAGCTCCACATCGGCGGCCTGCAGGTGGCCCTCGGTTACCACGGCAAGCCGGAGCTGACGGCCGAGAAATTCGTCCGGGTAGCCATCGACGGCCGGGGCACGCCCCAGCGCCTATACCGCACGGGCGACCTGGCACGGTGGCTGCCCGACGGCAACATTGATTTCCTGGGGCGGATCGATTCCCAGATCAAACTACGCGGCTTCCGGGTGGAACTCGGGGAAATCGAAGCGGTTTTGCTCACGCTGCCGGGGGTGACGCGGGCCCAGGTGCTGGCCCGGCAGGAAGGGCACGACGCCTACCTGGTAGCTTACGTAGTGGCGGACGATTTTTCTGCCGACGGGGCCCAGGCCTTCCTGGCCGAGCGACTGCCCGCCTACATGGTGCCGGGGCACTACATGGTCCTGGCCGACTTCCCCTTGAACAGCAACGGCAAAATTGACCGCGCCGCCTTGCCCGCGCCGGTGTTGGTTGGTGGGGCTGGCGAGGCCACCGCTCCGGCCAACGAATTAGAAGGCATCATCCTCCAGCTCTGGCGGGACACCCTGGGGCTGGAAGACATTGGTGTAACGACGAGTTTTCATGACCTGGGGGGGCACTCCCTGTCGGCCATCCGCCTGATCAACCAAATCAACGATGCCCTGGAGCTTGACTTGCCCGCCAACACCATTTTCCGTTTCCCGACGGTGCGCAGCTTGGCGGCCCACACCGAGGCCGTCATCCGCAGCCTGCTGGATGCCATGAACGAAGAATAGATGGCGCAGTTGTTGATCGTCACCACCGGTCTTACGGGCATTCTCCACGCCAGCCTGGCCCTTGCGGATCGCCTGACGGCGGCGGGGCACGGGGTGGTGCTGGCCGCTCCGCGTCCGGTGGGGGAAAGGGTAGAAACCGAGGGTTTTGTCTTTGAGGAGTTGCCTTTCATCTCCACGGATCCGGCCCCGTCACTACCAGCGGGCCTGGGCAAAGTGGGCAGAATCTGGTGGCGCTTCCGGCAGCGCCGGCAGCGGCGCAGGATGGCCCTGGAGCGCTACCGCCCCCGCGCCTTTCAATCCTTGGTGGAACGACTGCGCCCCGACCTGGTTTTGATCGACATTGAGCTGCACGAATACATTTTTGCCGCCTACGGGCTGGGCCAGAAATTTGCTTTACTGAGCCAGTGGTACTCCCTTTGGCGACAGCCGGGTTTGCCTTATTTGCTGACCGACGTCATTCCAGGGCGGGGGGGCGAACGCGGGAGCCCGGCCGGCATTGCAGCCCACTGGGAGCGGGTGCGGCGGCAGCGACAGTGGATGTTTCGCCGCATGGCCTGGCGCAGTTTTGGCACCGACCGCCGCAGCGTCCTGCTGGCCCTGGCGCGGGAAAATGGCTTCCCGCCGGCCTACATCCGGGAAAACTGGTGGCCGGGAGTGTTCAGCTACGCGAGACTGCCGGTGCTGACGATGACGCCCTACGAGATGGAGTTTCCGCACGTCCCCCGGCCGGGTCTGCATTACGTTGGGCCAATGGTCTACGCAAAGCGGTGGGAAGCCGATGCGTGGAGTGGGCGCGGCCGCAGGTGCAGTGACTTGCTGGAGGAGCAGGCGAAGTCGGGCCGCAAGCTCATCCTCTGCACCATCAGCACCCTTTCCGGTGGCGATGCGGCTTTCCTCCGGCGCTTGGTGGCGGCGGTGGCGGTTCGGAGGAACTGGACGCTATTCCTCGGCTTGGGCGGTACTTTTGATCCCGCTGCGCTGGGGGAATTGCCGGAGCAAGTCCACACTTTTACTTACGTCCCCCAGCTGCGGGTGCTGCGGCAGGCCGATCTTTCCATCAACCACGGGGGCATCCACACCATCCACGAGTGTTTGCACTGTGGGGTGCCCATGCTGGTGTATTCCGGCAAACAATCGGACCAACCGGGCTGCGCCGCCCGTGTCCATTACCACGGCGTTGGCTTGCTGGCGGATAAGGACGTGGACGACGCTGGGGCCATTGCCCGCAACATCGCGACGGTGCTGGAAGACCCCGCCTACCGGCAACGGGTGCTGGCCATGCGCCAGTCTTGCCAGGCCTACGCCACTGCCCAAACGCTCGAGAAACGCGTGGCCGAATGGCTGCAAATGCCCACCGAACAAGTCATCCGACCATGATCAAAGCCTTCCTCAAAAAACTGCGCCGCCGCCTGTTGCGCAAGCCCTACCTCCGGGACCCTCGCTTCCCCGCCTACTGGTTCGCCAGGGTGCTGGGGGGGCACCCGGCCCAGATCGTCCAGATCGGCAGCAACGACGGTAAGACGGGCGACCCCCTCTACCCCTTGTTCCAACGCTACCCCGCCTGGCGCGGCCTGCTGGTGGAGCCACTGCCGGCCACTTTCGCCCGCCTCCAGGAAAACTACCCCGACCGGGAACGCTTCCAACTCGCCAACGTCGCCATCAACGACGGCACTGCGCTGCCCTTTTACTACGTAGACCCCCGGGCCAAGACCGACTTGCCCGACCTGCCCTACTGGTACGAACAACTGGGCTCCTTCTACCGCGGCCACATCGAAAAGGAACTCGACGGCGTCTTGACCCCTTACGTCCGCACCACCACGGTGGAGGGCATTACGCTGGCCGACTTACTGGCGCGGCACAATATTGCGGGCATCGACCTGCTCCACATCGACACCGAGGGCTACGATTGGAAAATTCTCGGGCAACTGGACCTGAGCCGCTACGCCCCCACTTTCATCCTTTACGAAGCCCAGCACCTGGCGGCGGAAGAACTGGCGGCCGCGGCGGCCTTTCTGGCCCCCCAATACCGCGTCTTCCAAACCAGTATTGACCACCTGGCCGTCCACCGCAAGCTGGGCGAAAAACTCCTCGGGGAAATGGCCGCGCGAATGCCAGCCGTCGAGTAAACCACTTAAGACCACATGATCCTGATCAGACTAAAAGGCGGCATGGGGAACCAGATGTTCCAGTACGCCCTGGGCAAACAGTTGGCCCGGCAGCTGGGGACGGAATTGAAATTCGACCTCACCAACCTGCTCTACCGCAACAACCCGCCGGGTTTCGTGTACCGGGATTATGACCTGGACGTTTTCCGGGTGGAGGCGGATTTCCTCCAGCCGCCAGCCTTGCTGCGGACCGTCTTTAACCTCCGAAACCGCTACTTGAGCCTGGGCCTGCGCTACGTTTACCTGCGCAAGCAAGCGGTGTACAAAGAGCCGCATTTCCACTTCGACGCCTCGGTGCTGGCGGCTCCGCAGGAGGGCGTCATTTACAACGGTTGGTGGCAGAGCCCCCGTTACTTTGCCGGGGTGGAGGACGAAATCCGGCGCGACTTTCAGTTCAGTCGGCCGCTCTTGCCGGAGTCGGAAGCCCTGCTGGCGCGGATCAGGGAGAGCAATTCGATTTGCCTGAACGTGCGCCGCACCGACTTTTTGCAGGACGCCATTCTCAACGCCACCAACCGCGAGTACTTCCTGCGGGCGGCCGACCACCTGGGGCGCACGCTTAGTGAACCCCGCTTTTTCATCTTTTCCGATGATGTGGCGTGGTGCCGGGAAAATATTGTGCTGGACTTCCCGACCGAGGTGGTGGGGCACGAGCACAAGGGCTGGAAATTTGGCAACTACCTGCGCCTGATGCAGGCCTGCCGCCACTTCATCATCCCGAACAGTTCCTTCGCCTGGTGGGCGGCCTGGCTCAACGTGGGTCCGGAGAAAACCGTCGTTGCCCCGGCCAACTGGTTTACCGACCCCAGTATCGATACTTCGGATCTGGTGCCCGCCACGTGGCTGCGGATGTAGGAATTGTTGCGGAGGGCGCGGTCGCAGGTGCAGGGAAAAGTGAAGGAGCAAGGTTGGGCCAAAGCCCGGGCTGGCTGGCCGTGGAAAGCAGGACTGTCCCTACCTTTGTCCGATGATTAAGATCCTATCCGTTGTCGGTGCCCGGCCGAACTTCATGAAAGTAGCTCCGCTGCACCGCGCCTTCGTGGCTTCGGGCCAGATTGACAGCCGCATTGTCCACACCGGCCAGCACTACGATGCGAAGATGAGCGACATCTTCTTCAACCAACTCGGTTTGCCGGAGCCACACTTTCACCTGGGCGTGGGGGGGGGGAGCCATACTTACCAGAAGGCCAACGTGATGTTGAAATTCGAGGAGGTCTTGCTGGCCGAGCAACCCGATCTGGTCTTGGTGGTGGGCGACGTAAACGCCACGACGGCTACCACGCTGGTAGCGGTGAAGATGGGCATCCCCGTAGCCCACGTGGAGGCGGGCCTGCGGAGTGGGGACCGGACGATGCCCGAGGAAGTCAACCGCGTAGTGACCGACGCCATTTGCCAGTACCACTTCGTCACGGAACACAGCGGCCTGGTCAACCTGGCCCGGGAAAATACCCTGAGCCGGGGCATCCACCTGGTGGGCAACGTGATGATCGATTCTTTGATCCACTTCCGGGAAAAAGCCGCGCAGGAGAAAGTCCTGGAGGGCCTCGGGCTGGCAGCAAAATCTTACCTCCTGACGACGATGCACCGGCCGCACAACGTAGACGGTGCCGAGGGGCTGGGGGCGATACTGGATATTTTGCGGCGCAGTGCCCGTCGCCTGCCCGTCGTCTTTCCCATGCACCCGCGGACGCGCAATAATTTTGCGCATTTTGGCCTGCTGGATGAAGTGTTGGCCATTGAAAACCTCCACCTTTTGGAGCCGCAGGGCTATCTGCAATTTTTGCAGCTCATGGACAATGCGCGCCTGATTGTGACGGATTCCGGCGGCATCCAGGAAGAGACGACCTACCTGCAGGTCCCCTGCCTCACCTTCCGCGACACGACCGAGCGGCCGATCACGGTGGAGCTGGGCACGAACCTGCTGCTGGCCGATCTGCACCCCGATACCGTCTTGGCCGAGATCGACAACATCCTGGCCGGCCGCGCCAAAACCGGCATCATTCCACCCCTCTGGGATGGGCGGGCTGCAGAGCGGATCCGGGATATTTTGCTGGCGGAGTTGGGGGCTTGAGCCCGAAACTGCGGGCGAGTAATCACCCGCTTGGGCTGAGCTACGATGAGCGATTAGACAAGCGAAGAGTGGGTAAGCAACCGTTCGCTATCTTTAGTCGTTGATAAAGGAAAAGTCATGACGGCATTAGTGGAACAAGTGCTGACCAACATCAAGCTCTTACAAAAAGAGGAACTTGAGTTGATCTTGGACGAAATAAAAGAACGTTTGCGCAGGCAGCGCCGGATGGAAGAAGCCTTACAGGCCTTTGTCGGGGCGGGCAAGGGTTTTTGGGGCGGCGATGCTCAAGCATACGTAAATGAACTTCGCTCGGAAGAAAGGTCCTTCTAAGAGCTTGTCTAAATTTTTACTTCCTGATAACCAAGCACTTATGAACCTGGCGTCACAAAAAATGACTTACGTAGCCCACTATGCGCGCAATTTTTTGTCTAGCCAGAACCATAAGTCATTGATTATCAGTTCTTAAAAATTTTAGACAAGCTCTAATGAAAATCTTTATCGACACGGCTCCATTCATCTATCTGATAGAGGAGCACCCCGATTTTGCTGAGAAGGTAAAAGCATACTTTATTGATCGATTTAAATCGGGGGATGAGTTTGTAACGAGTGTGGTTACGCTATCGGAATTTTCCGTCAAACCTATCCGGGATCAGCGTTTAGAGATCATCGTTCAGCTCAAGGATTTCATCGAACACACTGGAATCGATGTTCTCCCGATTTCGCTTATCCGGGCTGAATTGGCCGCCAAACTACGTGGCAAATACCAAAGTCTTAAGGGAATGGATGCCTTTCAGGTTGCCGTAGCGATTGACGAAGGCTGTGAAAAATTCCTGACGAATGACAAGGACCTGGTAAAGTTGGATGAGCTCGAAGTGGTGTTGGTTGCTGAGTTGTAATTATTCATCAGTTCCACTTAAAGCGAAGCCTCCGCTACGCCCCCGGCAAAAAACGGCGGTACAGCCCATTTTTCACCCACCGCGTTGCCTTGGTCTCAAAGAAAAGCCCGACGGCCAAACTGAGGAGGTTGGAGAGCAGAAAACCCGCCAGCAGCAGCGTCCACGGCGTGAAAAAATCCCCCAGGTGGCTGCGTAGGAAATCGTAAACGGTGTAGTGGAGGAGGTAGAGGGTGTAGGAAAAAGCGGCGTTGGTGCGTACCGCGCTGGCCAGCCGGCGGGGCCAGGTGGTATGTTGAAAGTAGGCCAGTAAGGTCATTACGGCCCCGGTGGCGGCGAAGGCCAAAATGACGTCGTATTCCTGCCCCGTTTCCCGGAAGCGCAGGGCCCCCAGAGCGGCAAATAGGAGTGCTCCGGCGAGGTAGCATTGAGGGCGTAATTTCTGGAGCTGGTGCCCCGCCAAGAGCAGATAAGCTACCGCACCGAACAGCCAGGTAACCATGAGGCCGTTGCCCTTTCCGCCCCAGAAATTGAAAGCGGGGATCACCAGCAGGGGCAGCAAAAGCAGCGCGTCGTACCAGCGCCTGCGGGCGGGGCGGAGCACCCGCAGCAGCAACCAGCCGAAGCAGAGGTAAATCCACCACTCTACGCTCAAGGTCCAGAAAGGGCGGCCGGAGCCAAAGCTGGTCAGGCGGCCCAGCAGCAGGCTGACGCCGGGAGCATCCTGGAGCATGAGCAGGTTGCCCACGAAGGTTTTTGGGTTGTAGCCTGCGCCGTATTGGTAGGTTGCGGCGTTGAGGTAGATGCTCCAGCTATCGATCAAGAAAACCAGCACCAGGGCGGGAACGAAGGCGGTATAAATGCGGCTGAAGCGGTCGATGAAGAAGTGGCTAAATCCGTAACCCGGCGTGCGTACCAGCTTCCCCGCTGTAGAGTAGGTGATGAGGAAACCCGAGAGGATGAAGAACAGGAGGACGGCAAAATTTTGCACGACGAAAATTCCGGGGTCCGTTTCCAGGTTCATCAGGCCACAGAAGAAAAGGCCGTGGCCAATAACGACGGCCTGGGCACTGAGCCCGCGGAGGAGGTCGAGCCAAAGGGATCCGCCGGCGGATAATTTGAAAGCTTGCGGTTGTTCCTTCATTTTTTTGCGGCGGCGGGCCAGTCTCCAAAGGTAAGCAGTGGCAAGGAAAGTGACCGCAGACATCCGCCGGGCAGCAATACGTTTGGCCCACTTGCTTCCGCTGGCCCGCCGAAATGCGCTACCTTCGCAAAAAAAATCTTGTATGTCTAAGCGCGCCCTCATTACCGGCGTCACCGGCCAGGATGGTGCCTACCTTTCGGAACTGCTGTTGCAGAAAGGCTACGAAGTCCACGGCATCAAACGCCGCTCCTCCCTGTTCAACACCGACCGCATTGACCACCTCTACCAGGACCCCCACGTCGATAACCGCAACTTCGTCTTACACTACGGCGACTTGACGGACTCCACCAACCTGGTCCGCATCGTCCAGGAAGTCCAGCCCGACGAAATCTACAACCTCGGCGCGATGAGCCACGTGAAGGTCAGTTTCGATATGCCGGAGTACGCCGCCGACACCGACGGCATCGGCACGACCCGCCTGCTGGAAGCCATCCGCCTGCTGGGCCTGACGGAGAAAACCCGCTTTTACCAGGCGTCCACCAGCGAACTGTACGGCAAGGTGCAGGAAGTCCCCCAGCGGGAGACGACGCCCTTTTATCCCCGCTCGCCCTACGCGGTGGCCAAGCTCTACGCCTACTGGATTACCGTGAACTACCGCGAAGCCTACGGGATGTTTGCCTGCAACGGCATCTTGTTCAACCACGAGTCCCCCTTGCGCGGGGAGACTTTCGTGACCCGCAAGATCACCCGCGCGGTGGCCAAAATCAGCCTTGGTCTCCAAAACAAACTTTACCTCGGCAACCTCGACGCCGAACGCGACTGGGGCCACGCCAAAGACTACGTCGAAGGCATGTGGCGCATCCTGCAACACGACGTGGCGGAAGACTTCGTCTTGGCCACCGGCGTGACCACCCGCGTGCGGGAATTCGTGGTGATGAGCTTCCGCGAGGTGGGGGTGGAACTGGATTGGCAGGGCAAGGGAGTGCACGAAGTAGGGCGGATTGCCTCCGTGGCCGACCCCGCTTTCCCGCTTCCCGTTGGCACCGCCGTAGTGGCGGTAGACCCGGCCTACTTCCGGCCTACCGAGGTCGACTTGCTCCTGGGCGACCCCAAGAAGGCCCAGCAGCAACTGGGCTGGAAGGCGACCTACACCCTGGCGGAAATGTGTGCGGAGATGGTCCGGGCCGACGTAGAGATTTTCCGGAAGCACCAGTTGCTGAAGGAGGCGGGGTTTGTGGTGCGGGAGCAGTATGAGTAGGTTTTTTGAGCTTCGCTCCTGTTTTGAACCACTAAGAACACGAAGAGGGACTAAGATTTAGTCCCTTTTGCCCCTCTTCGTGTCCTTAGTGGTTTAAAAATGGTGGAGCCGTTGTACGGCGACCCAATTCCTTCTTCGGCGTACCACGCCTCAACCATCTCTTAGTGGTTCAAAAAAAGGGAGCGAAGCTTCCCAAAAAAGACAATGAACAAAACAGATAAAATTTACATCGCTGGCCACCGCGGCATGGTCGGCTCCGCCATTCAACGCAAGCTCGAAGCTGAGGGCTACACCTACCTCATTACCCGCAGCAGCCGCGAGCTCGACCTGCGCGACCAGCGCCTCGTCAACCGCTTCTTCGCCGAGGAGCGCCCGGCCTACGTCTTTCTGGCCGCCGCCAAGGTGGGGGGCATCCTGGCCAACAACACTTACCGCGGCGAATTCCTCTACGATAACCTCATGATCGAGGCCAACATCATCGAGGCCGCCCGGCAGTACGGGGTGCAGAAACTGCTCTTTCTCGGTTCCTCCTGCATCTACCCCAAGCTGGCCCCCCAGCCCCTGACGGAGGACGCCCTGCTGACCGGACTGCTGGAGCCCACCAACGAGCCCTACGCCATCGCCAAAATTGCCGGCATCAAACTCTGCGATGCCTACCGCCACCAGTATGGCTGCGATTTCATCTCGGCGATGCCCACCAACCTCTACGGGCCCAACGACAACTACGACCTCGAGCGCAGCCACGTCTTGCCCGCCCTCATCCGCAAGTTCCACACCGCCAAGAAAGAAGGTGCCGCCGAAGTCGTCATGTGGGGCACTGGCTCACCCCTTCGGGAATTCCTCCACGCTGACGACCTGGCCGAAGCCTGCGTCTACCTCATGAACCACTACAGCGAGGCTGGCTTCGTCAACATCGGCACGGGCGAAGACCTCTCCATCCTCGCCCTCGCGGAGATGGTAAAAGACATCGTCGGCTACCCCGGGGAAATCACCCACGACTTATCCAAGCCCGACGGCACCCCCCGCAAACTGATGAACGTCAGTAAAATCCACGCCCTCGGCTGGAAGCACCGCATTGACCTCCGCACCGGCATCGAGGCCGTCTACGCCAGCCTGGCGGGAGAAGAATGGTACTGAGCAGCGCGACTTTGAGCGGGAAAATATTTTCTTCCACTCCCCAACCTGACGTTACCTCTCTTTCCCATGGCATTCGCCCACGTTTTCGTTACCCACGCCATTCTCCAGGAACGCCTGACGGACGCCATCATCCGGCAGGAGAACCTTGACCCAGCCACCGTCTTGGTCATCCGCAGCCGGGGCAGCTACCGCGCGGGGGATACCGCCGCTTACCCCATCCGCAACGGAGAGGAATACCTGGCTGCCAACGGCCGCAACCTCCTCCGCCACCGCCGCACCAACCGCCGCCGCTACGCCCACTTTAAGGCGGAGGTACTGGACCAAGTGGCGCCCGATTTCCAGGTCTACGCCCCGATGTATACTTACTGGTACATCAACGTCCTGGCCCACCACGCAGCCGCCTACCACGTGCTGGAAGACGGGTTTGGCAGCTACCAGTCGCGCGAAGAGCTGGGCTTTTACTTCAATTTCTTGCGGGTGGAGGGCTGGAGGCAACAGCTCCGGGCCTGGCAAGCGCGCACGACGATGGTGCCCGGGCAGCGGCTGAACGTGGGCCGCACCATTGCCCTGCTCGACGGCGTAGGGCGCTGCTACAGCACGCTCCCCGGCTGCTTCCCCTGGGCCGCGCCGGAAAAACGCGTGGTGGTCCGGGAAGTCTTTCCTCCCCAGTTCGTGGGTGAATACACCGGTGCCTATGTGCTGGGGACTTCCTGCCTCGTGGAATCCGGTTACATTGCCCTGCCGGTGTACCTGACTTTGCTCCGGACGGTGCTCACCAAGATCGTCGCGCGCGGCATCACGGTGTTGTACGTAAAACTGCACCCCGTCCAGGCCCGCCACCCGGAGAATGCCCCGCAGTACCGCGCCGTGCTGGCCGAGTTTAGGGACCAAATCGAGCTGCGGGAATTGCCCCAAACGACGAGCATTGAATCCCTGGCCGCCGGCAACCGGATCACCTTCATCACCGGCATCAGCACCCTGGCCTTCCACGTTGCGGCTACGGGATCGGAGGTGTTGCACTACCACGCCGACATCCTGCGGCTGGCCCCCGGCGCTACGGATTACCTGGCCAAAACGGGCGTTGAAATCTATTACCGCATCGCCCGCCCCCTCTGAGACATGCCGACGCTCTTCCTCACCCAACGCTTCCCGCCCCACGCCGGGCCCGCCGCGCGCCGGCTGCGGCACCTCGCCGAATACTTCGCGCGGGAGGGGAAGCTTTTCGTCATTTGCCGGGGCGCGGCGCGCGAGCCCTTGCCGTTCGTAGCTGCTACCTACGCCATTGCAGCCAACGACCTCCGCAATTGGCTGGGTAAAGACGGGCAAACCCTGGGCAGCGCTACCCGCCGCAAGCCTTTGTACCGTTTTCTGTTGCCCCTCCGGCAGGCCTTCCCTTTCGTGTATTTTACCGACGACGGGGGGGCGGACTACCGGCGGAAGGCCCTCGCCCTGGCCCGACAGCTCATCCGCGAGGAAGGCATCGATACCGTCTTTTCTTCGTACCAGCCCTGGACGGATCACCTCGTGGCCCGGCAGCTGAAGCGGGAGTTTCCCCACCTGCGCTGGGTGGCCGATTTCCGCGACCTGCCGGTGGATCTGGTTCGCGCCGACGTCTGGTGGCCAGCCCTGCAACGCCGCTGGGGGGGGCGGGTGCTGAAGTTGGCCGACGTGGTCTGGACCGTTTCCGAGGGGCAACGGGCGCAGCTGGCGGGCTGGCACCCCCGCATCCAGGTGTTTCGCAACGCCCTTTTGGGCTTGCCGCCGGCGACTACGGCACCCCGAACCGTGCACTTCACCATCGTCTACACGGGCAGTTTGTACGCGGGTTTGCAGTCGGCCGCACCCCTGGCTGAAGCCCTGGCGGATTTGCTGGCGGCGGGGGAGATCCCGGCCCGCCACCTGCGCCTGCTCTACCGGGGCAAAGACGCCGATTTGTTCCGGGAGTGGATGCGGGAGCTGCCGGCGGAGTGCCTCGATATTCAGACTTCCATTGCACCTGCGGCCGCGCAAAAAATGCAACAATCCGCTACGCTTTTACTGCTGCTCAGCTGGTCGGCACCTGGCTATTACGGCGTGCTGACGGCCAAATTGTGGGATTATCTGGCCAGTGGCCGACCCATTCTGGCCCTCGTCAATGGCCCCGACGACCCCGAATTGCGGGGCATTATTGCGGGCGCGGCCGCAGGTGCCGTGTTCCCGACGGAAGAGCAAGGGGAGGTCCGGCAATGGTTGCTCGACCGCTACCGGGCCTGGCTCCCAACGCAGACCCTGGAATGGTCTGCCAACCCCCATTTCCTGCGCCAATTTCTCGACGCAGGGCCGCTGGCACCGTAAATTGCCCCCTCAAGTACTGCCCATCGAACGCTCCGCCCCCCCAACCATTGCGCTGGTGGCCAATACGGCCTGGAACCTCTGGAACTTTCGCCGGGGCATCATCGAAGCATTGCTGGCCGAGGGGCACCGCGTCATTTTGCTGGCCCCCGATGGCCCGGCCCGCGCCGCCCTGGAAGCTACGGGCGCGCAATTCATCGCCTTACAGCGCTTGCGCCGCAGTGGCCTCAACCCCCTCCAAGACCTGGCCCTGACCCGCGAACTGGCGCAGCACTACCGCCGGGAGGGGGTGGCGGCAGTGCTGCACTACACCATCAAGCCCGTCATTTTCGGCTCCATCGCCGCCCGGCGCAACGGGGTGCGAAGCATCAATACGCTGACGGGGCTGGGCTACACCTTTCTGGCCGGCGGGGCAACGGCCTGGATCGTCAGGCACTTGTACCGCTGGGCCCTGCGCGGCAGCACGCGGGTATTTTTTCATAATCCCGACGACCGCGACCTGTTTTTACAAGCGGGCCTGGTGACGGGGGAGCAAGCAGGCGTGGTGCCAGGCTCCGGTGTGCGGGTGGCCGACTTCCCGCTGGTGCCTTACGCGCAGGCCGCAGCGGGGCATTTTCTCTTCGTCGGGCGCCTGCTCGCGGATAAGGGCATCCGGGAGTACGTGGCGGCGGCGCGGCTGGTGCGACGGGAGCGTCCGGACCTGGTCTTCGACGTTTTGGGCCCGCTTGACGGCGAAAACCCCACGGGCATCAGTGCGGCGGAGCTGGAAGGCTGGATCGGGGAGGGCGTCATCCGTTACGCCGGGGCGACGACTGACGTGCGGCCGCACCTGGCGCGGGCGGCGGTGGTCGTCTTGCCTTCGTACCGGGAGGGTTGTCCGCGGGTCCTCCTGGAAGCGGGGGCAACGGGCCGGGCCTTGATTGGGGCGGACGTGGCAGGCGTGCGGGAGGTCGTTTTGCCGGGCGTCAATGGTTGGCTCGTGCCCGCGCGAGATGCCGCGGCGCTGGCAGCAGCCTGCCTGGCGGCAGCGGACCCGGCTGCGGATCTGCCCGGATTGGGCGTGCGGAGTCGGGAACTGGTGCTGAGCGTTTTTGCCGAAGAGCGGGTCATTGCCCACTACCGGGAGGCGCTGGCCTGACGGATCCGGACCTCTGGTCCGGCTGGCTCTTTTAGCCCATGGAGTAACATGGAGTGAGGCATGGAGTTGCTTGGAGTTTTGTGAGGTCAAGACGTTTTACGTCGCAGCAGACCGGATCCGGACCTCTAATCCGGTGATTTTTTAGCCCATGGAGTAACATGGAGTGAGGCATGGAGTTGCTTGGAGTTTTGTGAGGTCAAGGCGTTTTACGTCGCAGCAGACCGGATCCGGACCTCTGGTCCGGTGATTTTTTAGCCCATGGAGTAACATGGAGTGAGGCATGGAGTTGCTTGGAGTTTTGTGAGGTCAAGGCGTTTTACGTCGCAGCAGACCGGATCCGCACCTCTGGTCGGGCCCTTGGCAATTTGGTTTTTTGGGGCGTGGATCGGCGTTTCTTACGGCCAATGGATGCTTGGCCATCCGCTGGCACGTACTACCTTTACCCAATGAACCCCCGCATCCTCATCGTCATCCCCGCCCGGGGAGGGTCCAAAGGCATTCCGCGAAAAAACCTGCGGACTTTGGGCGGCAAGCCCCTGTTGTACTACACCATTCGCATGGCCAAGGGCAGTCGCCACGGGGCGGAAGTGGTGGTGAGTTCCGAAGACGAAGAAATCCGGATGGTGGCCCGCAAGCTGGGGGCGGGCGTCATCGAAAGAGACCCTTCGCTGAGCCAGGATGCGACTACGCTCGACAGCGTCATTTACGATGCCACGGTGCAGGCCGAAGCCAATTGCGGACAGCCCTACGACCTGGTCATCACGGCCCAGCCGACCTCCCCGCTCCTGCAAACGGCGACCCTTGATGCGGCCATCGACCGGATGTTGGCCAACCCTACTATTGATACCCTCATCAGTGCCGTTGACGACCGCCACCTGTCCTGGGAAGAACGAGATGGGAAGCTGGTGCCGGCTTACACCGCGCGCCTCAACCGCCAATACCTGCCGCCGCGGTACCGCGAGACGGGGGGCTTTTTCATCGCCCGCCGCCGGGTGGTGACGCCAACTTCCCGCTTCGGGGCGGAGGTGGCCGTCTTCGCCATTTCCGACCGGGAAAGCATCGACGTGGACACTTTTGCCGACTGGGCCCTGTGCGAATACTACCTGCGCCGGAAGCGTATTGCGTTGGTCACGGCGGGCTATCCGGCCATTGGCCTGGGGCACGTCCATAACCTGCTCGCCATCGCCAGCGGTATTCTGGACCACGAACTGAACTTCGTCGTGGACGCCAACAGCCAGCTGGCGTTCTCGACGATCGCTGCCTACAACTACCCCGTGCGGATGAGTGCGCCCGGTGAGCTCGTCCGCTGCCTGGCCGAGTTGGCGCCCGACGTCATCATCAATGACCGCCTCGACACCACCGCAGCGGAAATGGCCGAGCTGAAGGCGCTGGGGGTGCCCCTGATCAACTTTGAAGACTTGGGCCCTGGGGCGCGTTACGCCGACCTGGTCATCAATGCCATGTATCCGGAACAAAAAGTATTGCTCAACCATTACTTCGGGCACCGCTACTTCTGCCTGCGACCGGAATTCCTGCTCACCGGAGAATCGGTCGTGACGCGCCCAGTGGTGCAGGACGTGCTGGTGACTTTTGGCGGGGTAGACCCGAACAACTTCACGCAGCGGGTGCTTGCCTTGATTTTGCCGGAATGCCGGCGGCGGGGCATCCGGGTAAAAGTCATTCTGGGCCGGGGCTACGCCGCCCGCGCGAGCCTGAAGGACTACACGGGGGAAATTGAGTTGCTGGATGACGTGCGGGATATGGCCGAGCACATGCTGGGGGCCGACCTGGCGTTTACCTCGGCGGGCCGGACGACCTTCGAAACCGCCGCACTGGGCTTACCCACCATCGTGCTGTGCCAGAACCCGCGTGAGACTACCCACTTCTTCGCCGGCCCCAACTACGGCTTCATCAACCTGGGCCTGGGGGCGGAGGCCGAGGATGGGGCCATTCTGGATGCCTTCCTGGGGCTGCTCGACTCCGCAGAGCAGCGCCGCCACCTGGGAGAATTGATGTTGGCCCAGGAAATCCGCACGGGCCTGGACCGCGTACTTCAATTGATTAAGCAAACCATCGACCAACCATGAGCCTAGCGCAATTTATCCGGACCAACGATCCCCGGGCAGCCGAGATCCGACGTCCTTTCGTCATCGCCGAGGCGGGCGTCAACCACGAAGGCTCCATGGAACTGGCCAAGCGCCTGATCGAAGAAGCAGCCGAGGGCGGAGCGGATGCGATAAAGTTTCAGTCGTACAAGGCCGACAAAATCGCCGCCCGCCACAGCCCCTCCTACTGGGATCTGAGTAAGGAACCCACCACCAGCCAGCACGCGCTGTTCCAGAAATACGACAAGTTCTGGAAGGAAGAATTCGAGGCCCTGAAAATCCACTGCGATGGGGTGGGTATCGAATTTTTATCGACCCCTTTTGATGTGGAAAGCGCCACCTTTCTCAACGACCTGATGGAGGTGTACAAAATCAGCAGTTCGGACCTGACCAACCACCCCTTCATTGAATTCATGTGTGATTTTGGCAAGCCCGTTTTGCTTTCGACGGGGGCGGCCAACTTGGATGAGGTCTTCGCGGCCGTCCAGCGCATCGAGGCGAAGGGCAACCCCTTGTGCCTGTTGCACTGCATCCTGAATTACCCCACCCCCGATGCATTGGCCAACCTGGGGATGATTCTCGACCTCCGGCAGCGCTTCCCCGGCCGCACCCTGGGTTACAGCGACCACACTTTACCGGGAGATATGTCGGTCCTGGAAACGGCCGTACTCCTGGGCGCACCGGTTCTGGAAAAACACTTCACCCACGATAAAAGCCTGCCGGGCAACGACCACTACCACGCCATGGACAAGGACGATCTGCGGGCCTTTCAGCGGCGGATGGACGTCCTTTTCTCCCGCCTGGGCAGTTTCCAGAAGCGTGCCTTGCCGGAGGAAGACATTTCCCGCCGCAACGCCCGCCGGAGCCTGGTCTTGCGCCGCGACGTGGCGGCGGGGGAGATACTGCGCTCCGACGACCTGACCTGGAAGCGCCCTGCCTTCGGGATATCGCCGCAGTTCCTCGGGGAGGTGGTGGGCCGCAAAGCCCGCGTTGCCCTGGCTGCTGATGCCATTCTTTACTGGAACCAACTCGAGTGATGCGCCCCTACTACGTAACCCTGACGGGCTCGCGGAACAACGCAGGCGACTTCCTCATCCGCCACCGCGGCCACGCCCTGCTGGCGGCCCACCGGCCCGACCGCGCTGTCGTTGACCTCGATGGCTGGAAAACTTTTACCGACGAAGACCTAGCGACCGTCAACGGTGCCGCTGCCCTGATCTTACTCGGTGGCCCTGCCCTCCGCAAAGACATGTACCCCAACGTCTATCCCCTGCGGGAAGACCTGCGGGAAATCACCGCACCCATTACCACGCTAGGCGCGGGGTGGCACGCCTACCCGGGGACCTGGGAAGACAGCCGCAACTACCGGTTTACCGACCAAACTTTGGCCTTGTTGCAACGCTGCGCGGCGGATGGGCTGGGCCTGAGTGTACGGGATTACCGCTCCTTGAACGCCCTGGATCGTGCTGGCATCCCCGGGGGCGTAATGACGGGCTGTCCGGCCCTCTACGTCCCGGAGCGCATCGGGACGCCCTTCGTGGGTCTACCGGCCGCGGGGCCCGGGCGGGTGGTGTTTTCACCGGGCGTTAATTTCGTGCAGAGCCCGGGATTAGCGAAACAGGCCAAAGACTTGTTGCTGCGCTTAGCTGCGCACTTCGGGCGGGAGCGGCTGACGGTTGCTTTTCACCATTCTGTGGAGCCTGCCGTGATTGCGGCGGTGTACGGTGACCGTCCGAACCCCTTCGTGACCCAGCACCGGGCCTTGGTGGATTGGTTGCAGGCGGAGGGCATTGCTTACGAAGACATCAGTGGCGGCGTAGATAAACTGTTGGCCCTGTACCAGGCGGCCGACTTTCACGTCGGCTACCGCGTACACGCCCACATCTGCATGAGCAGCCTGCGCAAGCCGAGTATTTTGCTGACCGAAGACGGTCGCGGGCGCGGGCTGAAAGACGTTCTGGGGGGCGTAATTCTGGACACCTACGCGTTCCGCTCGCCGGGCCTGCGTGATAAAATCCGGCGCAAACTGGGGCGGGGCAGTTTTGATCGCTTCGGGGCATTTGAAGGTCTGGCCGACGACGTCATCCGCATCTACGAATACGAACGGGCGCACGGCTGGCCGAGGCTGGGGGCGGTGGTTGGCCGGGTGGATGAGCAGCACCGGGCGATGAAAGGGTTTTTGCAGGGCTTGCCATGAGCGGAGAGGAAGTACGTGTTGGTCGGGGCGCAGTTCGCATCCGTGTGCTTACTCCCCAAACCCCGTAATTCCGCAGCAGAGCGCAGTTGGGCGGGAAGGCTTAACTTTGCCGCCGTTGGGGTCTTGCCGGATCATCCGGGGCCGAACCATGCCTTTGCCAATGTCCATCGCCAAAAAGATTCAGGATTTTCTCGCCGCACGCGGGCTGTACGTGCAGCTGAAGCCGCCCCACGAATTGCGGCGGCGGCGGGCCCTGCTGCGGCACCATGGCATTGAGATGGTGTTGGACGTGGGGGCGAATGTGGGGCAATACGGCGGAGAACTCCGGCAATTGGGCTACACGGGGACCATCCATTCCTTCGAGCCTACGGCCGCTGCTTTTGCGGCGTTACAGGCCGTTGCAGCTGGGGATCCGCAGTGGCAGGTCCACCAACTCGCCCTGGGGGCAGCCGCCGGGGTGGGGGAGATCAACGTATCGCAAAACAGCTACAGCAGCTCCCTCCGCGACTTGCTGCCCGAACACCTCGAGGGTGCGCCCGATAGCGTGTACGTGGCCAAGGAGACGATTCAACTGAGTACCGTTGACGAGCAATTCGCCGCCCTCCGGCTGGCGGGCAAAAAAACCTACCTGAAGATTGATACCCAGGGCTACGAGCGGGAGGTGCTCAAAGGCGCGCAGCAGAGCCTGGGGGATGTGCGGGCCATCCAGTTGGAAATTTCGCTGGTCCCGCTCTACGACCAGGGTCTCGGCCTGGAAGAATGTATGGCCTTGCTGACGGAGCGCGGCTTCCGCCTGGTGGGCCTCGAACCCGGCTTTTACCATTCCGACACCGGTGAGCAATTGCAGGTTGACGGCATTTTTGTGCGCTAATCCCCGATGACTTGAAGATCCTCCACCTCAACGGGACGAAACTTTTCAGCGGCGCGGGCCGGGGCGTGTTGTGGTTGCACCAGGGCCTGAGGAAGCTGGGCGTTGATAGCCAGGTGCTGAGCCAGGAAGCTTCGCCGGATGCGGAGGCGGGCATCCACTCCTTGATCGGCACGGACCGTCCTTCGTGGTTTAAACAGCGCATGCTGCCGCGCCTGGACCGTCTGCTGCTGCTCCGCTATCCCCTCAAAAACAAGCGCCTGTTTTCTCCGGGCGTGCTGGGCAACGACCTGGCGCAGCACCCTTTGGTAAAGGCGGCTGATATTGTCCACCTCCACTGGATCAACAACGGCATGCTCGGGGTCCGCAACATCGCCGCGCTCAACAAACCCCTGGTTTGGACGGTGCGGGACATGTGGCCCTTCACCGGTGGTTGCCATTACTCGCTCGATTGTACGAAATATACTACGGGCTGCGGGGCTTGTCCGGTACTGCAATCTGCGGCCGACCCCGACCTTTCTTCGCGGCGCTTGGCGGCCAAGCGGGCGGCTTTTGCAGCCCTGCCCATCCACTGGGCGCCGATCAGTCCGTGGATGGCCGACTGTCTGCGGCAATCTCCCGTCTACCACCCCGCCGGGCACGCCGTGCACCAGATTATGAACTGCGTCAATATGGACCTTTTCTTTCCGGAAGAAAAGCACCTGGCCCGCCAGCGCCTGGGCCTGCCCGACGATGGACGGAAGCTGGTCTTGAGCGGGGCCATCAACAGCGCCAACCCGTACAAAGGATTTGGGCAGTACCAGCGGGCCATGGAATTGCTGGGGGCGGAGGGACCGGACATTCACTACGTCTTTTTCGGGCGGGTGGACCCGGCGGCTTTGGCACCCCTGGCTGGCCGGTACACGGCACTCGGTTACGTGGAAGATGATGCTTACCTGCGGCTGGCCTACTCAGCAGCCGATGTGTTCGTGGCACCGTCCATCCAGGAGGCTTTTGGCAAAACGATTGTGGAGGCGATGGCCTGTGGCACGCCCGTCGTTTGTTTCAACGCTACGGGTACGGGGGCCTTGGTGGAGCACCTCGTGAGCGGCTACGCTGCCCCTCCCTTCGCCCCTGAAGGCCTCGCGGCGGGGGTTCGCCACATCTGTGCTTTGCCGCCCGCCGCGTACGCAGCGATGACCGCAGCGGCCCGGCAGCAGGCCACGGAACGCTTTTCGGCCACCGCCATTGCCGGGGAATACCGGGCTTTGTACCAGCAAATACTTTCCGCGCAATGAACGTCCCGCCCCGCATCTCCATCATCACCGTAGTCTACAACCGCCGCAGCACCCTGCCCCTCACCCTGGCCTCCGTCTTCGGCCAGACTTACCCCCACGTGGAGTACATCATCATTGATGGAGCCAGTACGGACGGGACGGTGGAGTACCTGGAACAATACCGCTCCCAACTCAGCTATTTCGCCAGCGCCCCCGACGCGGGCCTCTACGATGCGATGAACAAGGGGCTCGACCAGGCCACCGGCGACTTTTGCCTTTTCCTCAACGCGGGCGACGCCTTCTACGCGCCGGAGAGCCTGGCGGAGTTGGTGGCGGAGATTACGGAGCCCGACGTCTATTACTACGGCACGGCGGTGATGACCGACGGTAAGCACATCTTCCGGCTCAACCCCATGGCCCGCCCCGTGGGTCCCCTCTGCCCGGCACGAGGACTGCCCAATCACCAGGCCAGCCTCTTCCCCCGCGCCTTTTACCAAAACAACCGCTATGACCTCAGCTTCCGGATTGCGGCGGACGACGACTACAAGATCCGGGCCCTGCGCGCCTACCCCAACCAGCACATTCCCAGCCTGACGGTCATCTTCGAACTTGGGGGCCTTTCGCGGGACCTTTCCCGGTTTCGGTCCGTGCGCCAGCGCTGGCAGGATGCCTGGGCCCTGCAACGTAAGCACTTTCCGGGGAACTACGCGCGGGCCTGGCGGACGGTGAAGTTTGTGCTCAAGTCATTTGGGCTCTTTGCGTTGCAGAAAGTGACGGGTTTTCACTGGAAGTATGAATGGTATTTTAATAAGTTCCAGCGGATTCCGGAAGGGGAGGAGGGGAAGTACCGGAGTTATTTTGCGGGGTAAGGGGGCGTTTTTTTAGCCCAAGGAGTTGCATGGAGTTAAGCATGGAGTTACTTGGAGTATTTTTTATTTCTTGATCTTTCCAAAAATCTCGGGCCTAGCGGATCTCCCCCGTAGCGGGCGCTTGGGTAGCGTCGGGTGGAGCCCGACGTTTTCGATAAAAGCGACAGTTAAATCAAATATCCAATATCGTCTATCAAATTTTGGCGCATGGAGTTGCTTGGAGTTTTTTAGGCAAAGATGAAGGGCTAAATCTCGGCCGCCGCTCCGCCATTGCTCAATTATCCCGTCCTTTGCACCTGCGTTCGCGCCCAACTTGCTGTGTGGCGGGTTCAAGCGCGCAATTTTCTGGCCATGATTCAAGCCTTCATCCAATCTCCGCTCCTGCTGCTTTTTACCGTCATTGCCCTGGGTTATGGGGTGGGGGAATTACGCATTGGCAGTTTTAAACTGGGGGTGGCGGCAGTGCTTTTCGTTGGGCTGGGCTTCGGGGCGCTGAGTCCGGAGTTGACGGTGCCGCAGTTCATTATTTTTCTGGGGCTGGCCATGTTTGTGTACACGGTGGGCCTCAGTTCGGCCTCGGCTTTTTTCGCCAGTTTCCGGCGGCATGGCTTTCGCGACGTCTATTTTGCCTTCTTTACGGTGCTGCTTTCGGGGCTGATGGCCTACGGCATTGGCCGCTGGCTGGGCTTTGATGCGGCACTCACGGGCGGGCTGTACGCGGGGGCATCGACGAATACGCCGGCGCTGGCGGGGCTTTTGGACGCGATCCAGAAGGGCGCGGACGCAGGTGCGGTGGACCGGATGAGCGAGCAAGCCGTGGTGGGCTACTCCCTGGCCTACCCGATGGGGGTGCTGGGGGTGATGATGGCCATCGTCGCCTACCAGCGGCTGCTGCGGGTGGATTACCCCGCCGAGGCCCGCACGTTGCACCGCGATTATCCCCTCGGCGAAGAGCTGACGAGCGTCACCTACCGCGTGGAAAATGCCGCCGTAATCGGGCGGACCCTCCGCGATTTTAACCGTGCGCACCCCGCGCGGGTCGTCTTCGGCCGCATCCTGCACGAAGGGCGGACTTCGCTGACTTCCTGGGAGACCATTCCGGAGCTCGGCGACTTGCTGGTGGTGGTCGGCACGGAAGAGCATTTGGCTACGGTGGGCCCGCTGATTGGTCCGCCCGACGAAGGGCAGCTGACCTACGATCGTTCCGTTTTCGACACCCGCCGGCTCTTTGTTTCCAACGACGGCATTGCGGGTAAGACGATTGCCTCGCTCAATTTGCAGGAGCATTTCAACGTGCTCATCACGCGCGTGCAGCGGGGGGATATGGACCTGTTGGCCTCGGGCGACACGGTATTGGAGCTGGGCGACCGCATTTTGCTGGTGGCCCACCGCAATGATTTTGCGGCCATTGAGAAAGTCTTTGGCAACAGCTACGAAGCGCTGGCGCGGGTGAATTTGCTTTCCTTCGGGTTCGGCATTACGCTGGGGCTGTTGCTGGGCATGATCAACATTACTTTGCCGGGGGGCTATAGTTTTAGTCTGGGCTTTGCCGGTGGACCGTTGATTGTGGCCTTGCTGTTGGGGCAGTTGCGGCGGACGGGGCCGATTGTGTGGACTTTGCCCTACGGCGCGAACCTGACGCTGCGGCAGATGGGGCTCATTTTTTTGCTGGCGGGCATTGGCATCCGCTCGGGCCAAACCTTTTTCCAGACGCTGCAGACCGGGCTGGGTTACCAGCTTTTCCTGGCCGGCGGCGTCATCGCCATCTTTTCCACCCTGGCTACGCTGGTGATTGGCTACCGGCTGCTGGGCATCCCCTTCAGCTTCCTGAGTGGTATGGTGGGCAGCCAGCCGGCCGTGCTGGATTTTGCCATTGAGCAGGCGGGCAATAAATACCCCACCATCGGTTATACCCGCATGCTGCCGGTAGTGCTGATTGGGAAGATATTGGCGGTGCAGGTGTTGTATAATTTGTTGGGGTAGGGGATTGGAAATTTATTATTTTTGGAACGGGTTTATGACGTGCGCCGCATAAGATCCCCGCATTGGGGCAAGGGCCACCATTTGATTAACCCAAGGGCGTGACTAGAACGGTTTTGCCTCCCTGCATCCTACCGCATCACCTTAACCCATCCCTCCGTGGAAAAATACAAAAACAAATACCGCATCCCTTCGGCCCGCCACCAGCACTGGGACTACCGCTGGGCGGGTGCGTATTTCATCACCATTTGTACGCACAACAGGGCGCATTATTTCGGGGAAATTGTGGATAAAAAGATGCAATTGTCGCCGGTGGGTGCCATCGCGGATGTATTGTGGCACCAGATCCCCTACCATACGGAAAACGTGGAATTGGGGGCATTCATCGTGATGCCAAATCATATTCATGGGATTCTGATTATTCCTGCGCAGGGGGATGATCATGGGCGGGATGATGGCGGCGGGGATGATGATGGCGTGGATGATGGAATCGCGAATGATCGTGGCGGGGATGATGGCGGCGGGGATGATCGGATTGCGGATGATCGTGGCGGGGATGATGGGGGCGCCGGGGATCGCGCGGATGATGGGGGCGCCGGGGATCGTACAGACAGGGCATGCCCTGTCTCTACGCCCCCATCGCCCCCATCGCCCCCATCGCCCCCATCGCCCCCATCGCCCCCCAAAACCATCGGCCAACAACGATTTCAAAACATCGGCAAAAATTCCATTTCCTCCATCGTGGGATCGTACAAATCCGCCGTGACGAAACACGCCCGCCGCCTGGGATTTGAATTCCATTGGCAGACCCGCTTCCACGATCACATCATCCGCGATGATGGTGCCTTCTTAAGGATTTCCGCCTACATCATCAACAATCCGAAAAACTGGAAGGAGGACAAATTTTTTTGACGCGGGTGGCCCAGCGGGAAAGGACCGGACCTCCGAATGGCCACCGCTGCCCACCGAAACCCTGCTGTTTTTCCTCCTGCTCCTGCGGGGTAAGAACAGCAGGGTTTGCTGCCCTTCTTCCCCACTTGCCGCTTTCGCAAATCCTATTACCTTTATCGCCCTCACCGTCCCCACCGTGGGTGCTGGGCAGCTGCCGTCCGGTTACACCCCGTCTACACCACCGCCGAACCAACAGGGAATGATACAACTAGTAGAGAGGGCGCACGCCTTCGCCACAAGAACAGCCATAAAAAGCGAGGGACAGGATTATTCCTACGCCCAGCTCCTGGCCGCCTCAGAGAGCGTTGCCCGCAAACTTTTGAACGGGGAGCCCGACCTCAACGGCGCCCGCATCGCCTTCCTGGTACCCGCCGGCTTTGCTTACGCCGCCATCCAGTGGGGGATTTGGCGGGCCGGCGGCGTGGCCGTTCCCCTGTGCGAAAAACATCCCCTGCCGTCCATTGAATACGTCCTGACCGATACCCAGGCCTCGACGGTGGTTTTTTCGGCGGACTACGCGGCACTCCTCAACCCTCTTTTCAGTAACCCGGCCTTCGTTTTTCTGCCGGCCGAAGAACTTGGCCAGGAAAAAGGCCCTTTGCCCGAAGTAGACCCCACCCGCAATGCCCTCATCCTCTACACCAGCGGCACTACCGGCGCACCGAAAGGGGTGGTAACGACCCACGCCAACATCGAAGCCCAGATTACGGCGCTGACCACGTCGTGGGAATGGCACCCCGATGATCACGCGCTCAACGTACTCCCCCTCCACCACGTCCACGGCATCATCAACGTCTTAAGTTGTGCGCTGTGGAGCGGGGCCTGCTGCGAATTTTTGCCCAAATTCCGGGAAGCCGGGGTTTTTGAGTTGTTCCGCCGGGGGGAGGTGAACGTTTTCATGGCCGTCCCCACCATCTATTTCAAGTTGATTGCTTACTACCATACGCTGTCGGCTAAAGAACAGGAAGCGATCTCCACCGCCCTGGTGAAGTTCCGCTTGATGGTCTCCGGCTCCGCCGCCCTGCCGGTGAGCGTTCTGGAACAGTGGAAAGCGATTAGCGGCCATACTTTACTGGAACGGTACGGGATGACGGAAATGGGCATGGCCATCAGTAACCCCTACCACGGAACGCGGCGGCCCGGACACATCGGCCAGCCCCTGCCGGGCGTGGAAGTGCGCCTGGCCGACGAAAACGACCAGCCCCTTACCGCTACCGGACAGCCAGGAGAGATCCAAATCAAAGGCGCCAACGTCTTCAAAGAATACTGGGGCAAGCCGGAGGAAACCAGCAAGACCTTCACCCCCGATGGCTGGTTCCGCACGGGCGACGTAGCAGTGCTCAACGAAGACAGCTACCAGATCCTGGGCAGGAATTCGATTGACATCATTAAGTCGGGCGGCTACAAAATCTCCGCCATTGAAATTGAGGAAGTGCTCCGCAACCACCCTGGCGTCAAAGACTGCGCCGTGGTGGGCATCCCGGATGACGAATGGGGAGAAGTCATTGGTGCCAGCATAGTGCCGGCGGCCGCCGACCTCGACCTCCCCGCGCTGAAGGCCTGGATGAACGAACAGCTCCCCGGCTACAAGACGCCCCGGAAGTACCTGCTCCAGGAAGACCTCCCGCGGAACGTAATGGGGAAAGTCACCAAGCAAGCCATCAAAGATCTTTTTGTCAACTCCAGCGGCCATCTATGAAAATTTACGGAGTCGCGCTGCTGGCCGCCTGCTTTTTAATCGGCAAGCTGCTGGGCAACCTGCTGGGCCAGCTCATCAACATCGACAGTGACATCGGCGGGGTAGGTTTTGCCATGTTTCTTCTGATGGCCGCCAATATTTACCTGCGGAGAAAAAACCTGCTGCCGCCCGAGACCGAAAGCGGCATCCTGTTCTGGAGCGCCATGTACATTCCCATCATCGTCGCTATGGCCGCCACCCTCAACGTCCGGGCCGCCCTTTCCGGAGGTTTTGTGACGCTCGCTGCGGGCGTAGGGGTGACGGTGGCATGCATGTTGCTCGTTCCCGTGCTGTCTAAAATCGGGCGAGGGGATGAAAATGCCCTGCCCCAATCACCCGAGGATGGAGATCGCTAGAGACATTATCGATAAAAACGGGCTCATCTTCGCTTTCCTCTGCGTGGGCCTGGTGATGGTGTTTTCCTTCTGGGTGGCGAAGCACCTGCTGGGCAATAAAATTCCCGGCGTGGCCATCGCGATCGTCATCGGTTTGGCGCTGGCGCTGTTGGGCGGGAATAAGGGCATTGCCGATGTCCCCCTTTTTGCGGGGATGGCCGTGCTGGGCGGGGCGATGCTCCGCGATTTCGCCGTGGTTTCCACCGCGATGAGTGCGGATTTATCCCAGGTAAAAAGGGCCGGCCTGGCAGGACTGATTGCCCTGTTCACCGGCGTATCGGTCTCCTTTTTTCTCGGTGTTTTAATTGCCTTAGCAATGGGGTATACCGATGCGGTGAGCCTGACGACCATTGGCGCGGGAGCCTGTACTTACATCGTGGGGCCGGTGACCGGTACGGCGATCGGGGCTAGTTCCGACGTTATTGCCATCAGCGTAGCGACGGGCGTGGTAAAAACCATTTTTACGACCATCGTCACGCCGCTCATCGCAAAGGCCATTCAATTGGATAATCCCCATTCCGCCATTGTTTTTGGGGGATTATTGGGCACGACCAGCGGCGTAATTGCTGGCCTGGCGGCGACGGATGAAAAGCTGGTGCCCTACGGTGCGCTTACGGCGACGTTTTATACGGGGCTGGGGTGCTTGCTTTGCCCTTCGGTGTTTTATTTGGTGGTGGCGTTTTTTTAGCCCATGGGTGCCTGCTGCGCAGGGTTTTTGAACTACTTCGGATACGAAAAGATGGTTGAGGTGTTGTACGCCGAAAAATGGATTGGGTCGCCGTATAACGGCTCTACCATTTTTGAACCACTAAGAACACGAAGAGGAGCTAAGTAGGTCTGGACGTGAGGTCAAGACGGTTTGGTTCGCAGCAGCCCTGATTCGGACCTCTTGTCCGGCGAGGGTTTTTTCAGCCCATGGAAGTGGCATGGAGTGAGGGTCACGACCTTCTACGTCGCAGCGATAAACCGTGAGGCGAAGGCTGTCACTGCTCCTCATCCTAACTCCCCCCTTCGGGGGGGAGCACCTGCGGCCGCGCCCAGCACGAAATACTGCGCAGCAAAAAAAACTACAAACTCCAGGCCCGGCCATTGACGCTAGAGAGCGGAATATCGCCGTTGTATTCGCCTGGGACGGGGTCGTAATTGAGCACCTCGGTAGCGATGGTTTCCGAGCTGAGGTAGGCCCAAAGCACCATCGATTTGAAAGAGCGGTAAAAATCAATCGGCGGCTGTTCGCCCACCGCCGTGCCCCACACCTGGGGGTTGTAGCGGGCCGAGCGCTCTTCGGCCGCCGCAAACAATTCGCCGCGCTGCGCCAGGTCCAGTTCCGCGAAGGCCCGGCCGTGCAATTTGCTGGCCTCTTCCTCCATCGCGCGGATGCCCGACCCGAAATCGCCGGGGGTATCGACGCGCGGACCGGCCGCGGCCATCACCTTATCGATGAAGCGATCCACCCCAACGTCCAGGCCGCCCGGAGTCTCCGTACGGGGCAAGAGGGTATCGACGTAAGCCGTCACAAACGCCGCCTCGGCGGGGGTGAAGTAGGTGGGCTCGAAGCTCGCCTTGGCTTCTTCCTGGCAGGATTGCAAAATCGCCAGCATCGCCGGCGCGGCCAGCGCACCACCGGTCAGCCAGGAAGCGCGGCGGAGTAATTCTCTACGGTTCAGCATCAGATATTGCGTTTGTTGAGTTCAGAAACGGCGTAGTTGGCCGCGCGCGCCGTCAGCGCCATGTAGGTGAGGGAGGGGTTGACGCAGGCCGAGCTCGTCATGCAGGCACCGTCGGTAACGAAGACGTTTTTGACGGCGTGGATCTGGTTCCAGCCGTTGAGAACCGACGTTTTGGGGTCGCGGCCCATCCGGGCGGTGCCCATTTCGTGGATGCCGTAGCCCATTTCGTGCTGGTTGTTGAAGCTGACGATGTTGGTCAGTCCCGCCTGCTCCAGCATTTCGGTGGCGTCTGCCTGCGCCTGGTCGTTGAGCGCCCGCTCGTTGTCTCCCCACTCGGCGTTGATCGTCAGGGTGGGCTGCCCCCACTTGTCGAGCACGTCGGTGTTGAGTTTTACCTCGTTGCTGTGGTAGGGCAAACATTCGGAAAAGCCGGTGATGAAGAACTCCCAGGGGCCGGGAGCGAAGAGCGAATCCTTGTATTCTGCCCCGAATTCCGCGCGGTTGGCCGCTGCGCGCGAACCACCCCGGCCGGCCCCGCCCTGGAAGCCGAAGCCCCGGACGAATTTATCCGACTGGCTCTCCCGGTCAATGTTCCAGTAGCGCGGAATGTAGATGCCATTGGGCCGCCGCCCTTTGTAGTAGCGGTCTTCAAACCCTTCCACCTGGCCAACGGCCCCGACGCGGTAGGTGTGGTCCATCAGGTTGTGCCCCAGCTCGCCGGAATCGTTGCCCATGCCGTTTTCGAAGCGGCTGGACTTGGAATTCAGCAGGATCTGGGTGCTGCTCAGGGTGGAGGCGTTGAGGAAAATGATTTTGGCTTTGTAGTCAATCACTTCGCTCGTTTCCGCGTCGATGACCCGTACGCCGGTGGCTTTGCCGGCTTTTTCGTCGTAGATCACTTCCTGGACGATGGAGAAGGGGCGAATCGTGAGATTGCCCGTGGCGTTGGCCGCCGGCAGCGTCACTGCATTGGAGCTGAAGTAGGCGCCGTAGGGGCAGCCCCGGCTGCAGCGGTTGCGGTACTGGCAGGTGCCGCGGCCGTTGAGCGGCTCGGTCAGGTGCGCGACGCGGCCGATGATCATCTTGCGCCCGGGGTGGTTCTTTTCAATGCGTTCCTTGACGGATTTTTCGACGACGTTGAGGTCCATCGGCGGCAAAAAGTGTCCGTCGGGCAGCTGTTTGAGGTTCTCGGCGGAGCCGCTGATGCCGGCAAATTTTTCCACGTAGGTGTACCAGGGCTCGAGGTCTTTGTAGCGGATGGGCCAGTCGACGCCGTGGCCGTCTTTGGCGTTGGCCTCAAAGTCGATGTCGCTCCAGCGGTAGGTCTGCTTGCCCCAGAGCAGGGAGCGGCCGCCCATCTGGTGGGCGCGGATCCAGAGGAACGGCTTTTCCTCGGTGTAAGGATTTTCACGGTCGTTGGCCCAGAAATGCTCGGTATCCTTACCGATGAAGCCGGAGCGGCCGCCCTTGTAGTGGCGGTCCTTTTCCTCGGGGGTGAGCCCGCCGCGGAGCTCCATGTCCCAGGGGTCAAGGTTCATCGTAGGGTAATCCTCGACGTGCTTGACGATGCGCCCGCGCTCCAAAACGAGGGTCTTGAGCCCCTTTTCGGTAAACTCCTTGGCAGCCCAGCCGCCGGAAATTCCTGACCCGACAACGATGACGTCGTAAGTCAGCGCCTTATCGGCATCAATATTGTAGTTGGCCATAGTACATGATCGGCTTTAGCGGGCCCAATCTACAAAATTACTCGGGTGCAAGCCCTTGGCTGGGCAAAATTTCGGGCCTTTTGTCGTACCGCTAAGTTTTTTTAGGGCGCGGCCGCAGGTGCCAGGGAATGTCTTTGGGAAGCGGTGGAAGTCCCGCAAGGTATTGTCGCGGCTTTAGCCCGACCAATCACGACCGCAGGCCTCCCAGAGTACTGTCGCAGCTTTAGCCCGGCTCTTCCCAAAACGGCAGGTCCCCGATAACTAATAAAGTCTATTCCACCGCAGTTGGCCGGAAAAACACGTTTCTGCTATAATTGCCTATCTTGCCGGCGGCCACTGCAAAGCAGGCCAAAACAGCCCTGGTAACGCTACTAAAACCTGGAATATCGCTTGGTCATCCTGGATGTCCTTTGTCGTTTTAGGCGTTCCTGGCCGGGAGGACTAATCACTTAGGGTTAGTGCACTTGGCCGGAGAATCCGGTCGCTGTCCTGAACTCCCTTTCGGTAATGGTCCGGGGCCTTCACCTATTGTACGCGGGAAATAGGTAATCGGGAATAAAAAGACAAAGGAAACAAGGTGGAAGCGAATTTTTCAGAGGATGGCCAGCATTACCACCTACTTCAATTGCTTTAAAAATTCGACCAATGAAACGATTTATTTTTATCCTGGTACTGCTATGTGCCCTGTGCTCCTATTCCGAGGGGCAAATTACCTACCGAGGTTGTATCGGTGTTTTAGGTGCCCAAAACTTTACGCTTAGTCTTTCCGGAACGACCAACGACGGCGGAGTCATCCGGAATACCTACGAAAGCCTACCGGGCGATTTTACGCAAAGTTGTCCGGCGGGCGTTTGTGAATTACGCATTATCTGGGACGTTACCCAGGATCGGTGGGAAATACAACTCGATAATGACGGCCCCCTCAATGCACCGGATTACACGACTGCTGAGTTGTACTTCAACTTGTCGGCTTCCGCGCCTAATCCGCCCAGCCTGAGTTTGGGAACTTGGAATAATGCGGGCTTTTGTGCAGACCCTGTTGCCATCTTAACGGGCGATGTGCAAAGTTCCGTCGGCTTACCCGTTGAAATGGTGTATTTTAAAGCAGTGCAAAACGCGAATAAAACCACCCTGCTTTGGCAAACGGCTACGGAACAGAACAACGAAAAATTTGAAGTGGAAGCCAGCACGGATGGATTGGCCTTCCAGAAAATCGGTGAGGTGGCCGGAGGTGGCACCGCCAATGAGCCGCAAAATTACGCCTTCTTGGTGGATGTACCCACCCGCGGAATGGCCTACTACCGCCTCAAGCAAATTGATTTTGACGGGCAGTTCGTCCACAGCGAAGTGGTCAGCGTAAACACTTCCGGCGGCAACGAAGCGGTGGGCGCCTTTTATCCCAACCCCAGTAAATCGGGTGTGGTCCAGCTCATTTACCACGCCCAAGAAGCGGCGAAGATCAGCGTCTCCGTATTCGACGTAAGCGGTAAGCGGCTCCGGCAGCAGCGGCAAGTCCTTTCCCCGGGCAACAATACGCTGGGTTTTGATTTTTCCACCCTTCCCAAAGGCCTCTACGTCGTCAAGTTGGGCGACGAAGAAAGTTCCGTCCAGCGCAAACTCGTTATTGACTAAACGCGAAACGTGGGGGGGGATTTCGCCCATGGAGTTGCGTGGAGTGAGGTCAAGACGTTTTACGTCGCAGTTGTATCGTGAGGTCAAGACGTTTCACGTCGAAAGTTGTATCGTGAGGTCAAGACGTTTCACGTCGAAGTTGTATCGTGAGGTCAAGACGTTTCACGTCGAAGTTGTATCGTGAGGTCAAGACCTAGTTTATCCGTGGGCGGCATTTAGCCCATGGAGTTGCTTGGAGTTTAACATGGAGTTGCATGGAGTTTTTCGCGGCTAGCCAAGTATGGGGCCCAGCAGATTGCCGCTGTATAGGTCAAGCGTGTTAGGGAAATCCTAGCGTTTTCAGGCACCAAGTCCCACGCTGGTACGTCTCTTGTTCCAAAGTCTGTGAAAGACCTTATTTTACTGCCCTGACCAGCTGAATGCACAAATCACAATTGGCCCAGCACCGGGCATTCACAGCGGGAGCGAGGAGTGACCGAAAAAGGAAACGCAGCATGAAAATACTAACCTTGTTGATAGCCAGCCTAGGCTTTTTAGCGTCTTGTGGTCCAGCTGGCCCCTCTCAAAGAACGGAGGAAGAAATTTGGAAATTGGGGTGGCGCATGATCGAAAGCTCCATCGAGGAAAACTTTGTGTTGGCGGATAAGCAATTTGACTCTCTACGGAACATATCGCCTCAACTCGATCTTCAGTACCTCGTCGTAGGGCTTAAGGTCAAAAATAAACTTGGAAAATCAGGGGAAATTGCTACGCTATTGAATGCTCAAGAAGAAGCGGCGTTGCAAGAGATTTGCGCAAAGCAATTTTCTCCAGAATTACCATCCTGTGCCAGCACCCCTGCCCCCGCCGTAGAAAACCAAGAATTGCAGGCGGAGTTAATTCGTATGTACGTTGCCGACCAAGCAGCCAGAGGCAATATAGTGCAAGATATCATCGAGAAATACCAGATTGACCCTGCCAGCGTCACTCCAGGGGTAGGCGTCACAGTGGACGAGCAAAACAGAAACCGGCTGAAAGAAATCTTTCAACAACACGGATTTCCCACTAAGCAATTAGTAGGTAGGGATGCTATGCAGGGCGTATTTCTAATGATTCAACATAGCGACGAAGATAAGGAGTGGCAGCAAGCTCAGCTTAGCAACGTAGAAAGCGCCGTGAAAAATGGTGACATGGACGGCCAAAGTTTTGCCTATCTGTACGATAGGATCAAAATGAACAATGGCGAAAACCAATTATACGGAACGCAGTTTAGCAAAGTGGACCCAGTTAACAAAACGGTCGAATTAGCCAAAACAGACGATGTAGAAAATTTAGATAAGCGGAGAAGGGAGATTGGGATGATGCCAATAGAAATGTATAAACGATTGGTGCTGCAAGATCTTTAAAGTGGTTGGGGTGGTACCAATTCGCGGTTTGCCTCCAAGCATCATTTGCGTTTTAGCCCATGGAGTTGCTTGGAGCTTTGCATGGAGTAGCATGGAGTTTTCCCAGCCAGCCCCATCCTGCTAAAAATCTCGGCTCTAGCTGATCGTCCCTGGAAGGGACCAGCGTAGCGTCGGGTAAAGCCCGACGTTTTCGATAAATGAAGTTCGTTGGAGTTTCCCCGGCCAACGCGAGGTCAAGTCGTTTCACATCACAGTTCTAAATCCCCGGCCGCAGCAAAAAATCCCCCCTCCCGCGCAAGCCCAATCAAATATCCTCTATCGTCTATCGTCTATCCCAATGTAAATCCTGCGCGCAGTAAAAATCCTTCGAGCCGCGCAAGCCCACCACCCAGCCGCGTAGCCCAATCCTAAATCTTAAATCCTAAATCGTATTTTGTAAATCCCCTTCTCCCTCAACCATCTCCGCGCCCGCGCCCAAAAAATCCCTACTAAAAAGGAAATCACCACCGCTTCAACTGCCGCGTTATCGTCACGTCTTTTATCTTGTCGTCATCGGCCAGGAGTAGCGCTTTGGATAGAATAATCGAGAGCGTCCGGTCGCCCTCGAAGGGCAAATAAAGGCCTTCGCCGGGAGTGGCCCGCGCACCCGTCGGCCCCGGCACGATGCACAAATACTGGTCATTCGGCTCCATCAAAATATTGCCGCTGCCGATGTGGATTTTATAGTGACGGATTTTACCCCGCACCCGTAAGTATTTATCATCGAGCGTAGCCACGTTGCGAATTTTCAGGCGGGGCAGCAGCCGCTCCAGCGCGAGTTTCCGATTGGCCCCCAGCTCCGTAAGCGCATCCGTCGAGTAGCTCCGCCAGTAAGTCTGGAACCTTTCCCCGCCCCCGTCGGCCCACTGCTCGTCGTTGCCGATGCTGGCCACCCCAACGAACAGGTCGGTATCCCGCAAAACCTCCGAGAGCACGATGGGCGGGACCCGCACGAGCTCCAGCACCTCCCGGCCATTGTTGAGGTTGAAAAAGCGGACCTGGTCGGTGCCCACCACGTTCCAAATGCCCATCTGGTTGAAGCCGTCCCGGTTATCCAATTCCTGGATCAGGTATTCGGCGCGGATGCCCACTTCCTGAAGCTCCTGGTAGCAGGGCTGGGTCGCCATGCCGTGGTCGAAGGCACCGATCAGGGAGTAGGTCCAGCCCCGACCCCGCGCCAACTGCGCAAATTGGTGTTGTTTCAGCAGGTGTGCCGCCATCCGGTTGCTGTACGTGCGGGTATTTTCTTCGGCCAGCGTCAGCAGGTACACCTCGCGGAAGGCCTGCTTCAGCGGCTGCGTCAATTGCCGCGCGATGCAGTAAGCCCGCCAGGCTTCCACCTCGGTGGTCGTAGCCAGCGCGGGATGCCACATGCGCACCACGCTTTTGTCGTTTACCTCCACCGGTTCCCCGGCGGCATTTTCCCAGCCCTCCGGTCCGCGGATGGCACTCACGGCCGTTTCCGCTCCGCCGTCGCTGAATTGCCAGATGAGCCGGTCGGCGAAGTAGCGCAGCAAGTCCTTGCCCAGCCACGTTTCCAAAAAGTAGGCCATGGGGAGGCTGCGGTTCAGGCGCAGGCTCCAGTCCAGGCGGTCCCGCAAACTGCTGCTGTCGCTTTCCAACGCCTTTTTCGTGGCTTTCAGGCGCGTCAAGTCTCCCGCAAAGTGCGCGCGTACGGATTGGGGCACGCTCTTTTGCGTTTTGTCCGCTTTCCGCCAGGTGAGGGCCACCTTGCCAGGTTTTTCCAGCCGGAGCACGGCGGTGTATTCGCCGATGCTGCTTTCGAGGACATCGCCCCGCAGGCCGTAGTCGCGCACGGATATATCTTCGATTTCCTGCCGACTCAAGTTGCGAGTCCCCGCACTTTCGTCCAGCAAACGCTCTATTTTTTTGCGGATGCTGCTCTGCTTAACGCGGTAGCTGAGGCTGGCGAGTTGGCCGATGCCGTGGTGGCCTTCCATCAGGGCCAGCGCTGCGGTGCAGGCGTTGCCAATGGCCAGGTCCAGCGGTCCCTGGCCCGGTACTTTTTTGTAGGCCACCAGCGCAATGCCGCCCAGGTGGTGCGCAAAATCCTCGCGGTCCTGCTGGCTGCAGAGCCAAAGGAGCCCCTTCACCACCGGCTGGTGGTTTTTGTGGATCAGGTAGTCGCGGTACTCCGTGGCGGTGTATTCGGCGGGTGTAGTAGGTTTAATGGCGTGCAGTAGCAGGAGGAAATCTTGCAAAAAAGCGGTGCTGGCCTCTACTCCGAAGGCCGTACCCAGCGCCCGGGCCTTCTTGCGCCAGGTGGCGGAGGGCCTTGCGGCGGAGGCGGTGGCGGCGTGGCGCAGCAGGGCCTGGAGGCCGGGCTCGACATCGTGCTCCTTGATCAGCAGGTTCATGGGCAGGCCAAACGCATCGAGCAAGGGATTGAAATCGAAGTCTTTTGGGGCCGTCGTTTCCTGAATGGCGGCCACGGTGCGGGCAAAATCAGGTGCATTGGGCGCGGCCGCAGGTGCCGGGGAAGTCTTCGGAGCGAAGAATGGTAACAATTGCTTGATCATCAGCGTAAGGATTTGTCTACCCACCAATCAATTGGGTAAGCTTGATGAAGGTGACTTCCTGTTGCGCCGTAGCAGGAATAACTTCTTCCAGCGACGTTACCTGCCGGTCGCCCACCAGGACGAAAAAGACGTTCCGCTCGAAGGCCTGTAGTGCTTCCAGGATCGGATTTTCCGCATCCACTGCCTTCAGCCCCGAGAGCCTGCGCACCATGGCGTTGAGGCGGCTTTCGGCCGGGGCCAGATCCACCAGATAGCGGTAATGCTCTGGCGTAAGCTTGTTCCGCCGCCCCACTTCTTCCGTCACCCTCGCCGCAATCAAGTCGCGCACAGTGATCGTCTCCAGGTCAATGTCCAAGGGGTGTTCTTGCAAAATTTCGCCAAAAAGTGTAGCGTCCTTGATGATAAAGTGGCCCATGGTTCACTATTTGATTCAAAAGTAGGGCCGCTTACGCAACTGGGCAAACAAATTGATGCTAAAGTTGAAATAAATTTTAAAATGAAACTATTTTGATTACGTAATGAGCTTGAATGGTGAGGTCAAAGCGTTCCACCATTGGTTGAGGCGTTATACGCCGAATGTGGACGCTTTGAATTTCCTTCAGCGACGTGGAAAGTCTTGACCTCGCGCAAAAAACTCCATGCAACTCTATGCCACTCCATGGTCAAAAAGAACCTCGCCGGACCAGAGGTCCGGATCCAGTCTTGCCCTACTTAGCCCCTCTTCGTGTGCTTAGTGGTTCAAAAAAAGAGCGAAGCTCCCCTTCGTACGCTTAGTGGTTCAAAAAAAACTGCGAAGCAGGCACCTCACCAAGCCTTCTGCCCATCCGCCGTGCCCGCCACGATCTTCGCCCGCTGCTCCGTATAAGCCTCAAGAAAGGCATTGAGCGTCTGTTGGTCATCGGCGTACTCCCGGCGGAGGGCAGCTCTTCCTTCGTCGAGGGCCTTTAGGGCCGCCTCTTTTTTGCCCAGTTGCAGGTAGGCCCGCACGAGCTGCCGGTAAGGGTATTCCGCAGGATTGTCCCGCTGGATCCGTTGGATGAGGGAGATGGCTTTTTCGGGTTCTACCTTATTGAAGAGCAGGTAATTCACTGCCCGGAAATGGTCTTCCTCGACGTATGGCGTGGAGCTCTTCAGCAGGTTGTTGATGTAGGCCGTGGCCGACTGCTCCGATTGCGTTTCGATGGGGATGCTTACCTGTACGTCCGTCCAGGTGATGTAGAGGCGGGCGCTGTGTTGCAGCACGTCGAACTCCAGCGAGAGGGCTTCGTAAAAGCGGTTAGGCTGGGTGACGGGGACGCAGATTTGGACCTTATAGGTTGATTTGTCGTAACGCATGCTGCCGTGCGCGGCGTCGTGGATCATGATGGTCCATTCCGTTTTATCGGGGATGGTGATCAGCGCGTAGCCACCGGCTGGCAGTTCCTTCCCGGCGATGGTGACGGGCTGGTCGAAACGGATGAAGGTGGCCTCCGCGCCGGTCTGCCACTGCTGTCCGTAGGGCACCTGGCCCCCAAAAATCTTCCGGCCCCGGGCGATCGGCCGGGCGAACTCCACCGTAATATGGGTATTGCCCACCTGCTGCCGCAACTCGGCCTTCGGGCTAACGGGCGGCAACTGCGCCCACAATGACGCACTCAAACAGCAAAGAAGAAAAAGCAGGGAACGAAAATGCATGGGAAAATCGCTTGAGTAGGGTGGTGCGGGGTGACGATCCGTCACACCACGACTACGGGTGATGATAAGGCCGGCAAAGTAGCGCCAGCCCCGGCCACCGGCCCCGATCCAAATGTAAAAAGGTGTAAAGGCGGGGTAAATTCAGAGGTCGGGATCCACTCCACGTAACTCTATGCTTAACTCCAGGTAACTCCATGGGCTCGTAAAACGTCTTGACCTCCCGCAAAAAAAACTCCATGCAACTCCATGCCTCACTCCATGCCCCTCCATGGGCTAATCCGGTCTAAAGCTCACCCACGCCGCAAATAATCCATCCCCCAGCTCGCCATCGCGTCCAGCATGGGCCGGAGGCTCTCGCCCAACGTACTGAGCCGGTACTCCACCCGCGGAGGAATTTCGGCGTACACCCGGCGCACGATGATGCCATCTGTTTCCAATTCCTTGAGCTGTTGCGAGAGCATTTTCTGGGTGATGCCCGGCACCACCTTGCGCAGTTCGCCGAAGCGCAGTACCCCGTGTTGCTGGAGAAAATACAGGATGGCCGGCTTCCATTTCCCGCCGATGACGGCCAGGGAGGTCATCACCGGACACTGCCCAAAACCGGTGTTTTTGGGGCCAGCATCGCGGAGGGGCATATTTTTTTCGGACATAATTACCTGATTTTCAACATTGGTTACTTTTAGGTACCTACCTGACTTTTTCGTACCTACTTGCGTAAAGGTACTAATCGCACCCAACTTTGCCCCGTTAACAAAAGCATTTTAACATGACTAAAGTATTCGTCACCGGTGCTACCGGAACCATTGGCCGGCAGGTAGTTGCTGCCCTGCAACAGCACGCTGGCGTGGCCGTCACGGCCGCCAGCCGCCAAGCCATCGCGGGAGCCCCCACGGCTACGGCCATTTTCGATTTCAAAGACCCCAGTACTTACTCGGCCGTCGATGGCCACGCGGCCGTTTTTGTCGTTGGCCCACCCCTGGAACCGGGACTCAGCGAGATGGTCGCTCCCTTCCTGGATTACCTGGCCGACCACGGCCGGCCCCGCGTCACCTACCTCAGTGCCCTGGGGATGAACGACCTGGCGGAGCTGCCCTTCCACGCGGAAATGGAAGCCAAACTGCGGACCTCCGGCTTACCGGTGACCATCCTGCGGCCCAGCTTCTTCGCCAGCAACTTCGGCATCTACGAACGGGAAAACATCGAGCAGCGAGGCATCATTTTTACTCCCTCGGGGGCAGGGGAAGCCGCTTTCGTCGCCCCGGCCGACATCGGCGAGGTGGCGGCCCTGGCCCTGGCAACGGAAGACCACGTTGGCCGGGTGTACGAGCTGACCGGTCCGGAGGTCCACAGCATGCACGACATCGCCGCCCTGATTTCTGAGCTGACGGGCAAAACCATCGTCTACCCCGAACCCAGCGACGAAACCTACCGTGGGGCACTGGCTGCCGCCGGAGCTCCTCCCTTCGTGGCCGACTACATGATCCCCGTTTACAACCTCATGCGCTCCGGAGCGGCAAATAAAGTCACGCAGGATATCCCCACGCTCCTCGGTCGACCCGCCACCGATGTGCGTTCCGTTTTAGCCCAGGACTTTGCTTAGGGCGGCGTGAGGTTGAGCCGTGAGGTGGAGACGTTTTACGTCGCACAGTAATTCCCTGCGACGTAAAACGTCTTGACCTCGCGTTTAAACTCTTCTCCTGGGATGTCCCAGGCTGGAAATTATAGCTGCAAGGTAACCGCTATTAACTCCATTGATTCTGCCTTTCCTTTTAGCAAGATATCGCCTTTTTGCTCGAATTTGTAGTCCTGGGCATTCAATCCACCCATTTCAAATAAAGGCCGGGAGATTAGGAAATTACTTTTCAATTCGTTGCACATGCCCTGGATGCGTGCGGTAGTATTGAGTACGTCCCCTGAATAGGTGATGTCTCGCTTAATTACCCCTATTTCGCCCGCTATCACATATCCAAAGTGCGCCCCAGCTTTAAATTGTGGCGTCAGCCCGAACTTCCGTAGGTATCTGCTTTCTTTTTTTTCAAGCAATTGCTGGATTTCAAAAAAGCATTGAATGCAGTTGACTGCATTCTCCGGGTGGGTTATCTCCCAGGTTAGGACAATTTCATCACCAATGTATTGGTAAATGTCCCCCTGAGTAGCCAAAATGGGGATCGTGACATCAGAAAAAACCTCTTTTAGAAAGAGGTGGTACTGTATGCCCCCTAGTTTTTCGGCTATGGTTGTGGAAGATTTCAGGTCAAGAAACATGAAAATTCGCTCTTCTTCAACTGGTGTATTGAACTTGCCTAGAAATATTTTCTGCAGTTTCCCAGGGCCGAACTTGTTATTCATTTCGAGGAAGAAGTAAGCGAGAATGACGATGATCATTCAGAAGAAAATATTTTTAATGTCCGTTGCGTCGAATGAAAAATAGAACGTGCCTCCCATTTGCACCTGAATTAAGCCCTCGATAATATTCCTGATGACCCAGACGGCTATGAACATAGCGATCAAAATGAACAGACTCTGGTAGTAAGGTTTAGTACGATATCTTTCGTCAATTAAATTTAGCGTCACCCCAGCTACCAAACCACCTCCGAAACCTGACGCAAGATTGAACACAAACTCGGTTTTAAACTGATACAGCGATGACGGACCTAAGCTAAAAAGACTCATTAATATGGCATAATCGTACAATGACTGTAGCCCTCCTACGAGGCTCATGGTCAGGGCGATAACAATAACCCTTTGAAGCTTTATTTTTCTCATAGCAATTTAAACAACTAATGATTCTGCTTAAAAAAATGACCTACTGCTTTATCCTGAAAAAGTAAATAGGTGGCAACGATCTGAAAGGTTAACGTGGCGGCAAGGGCGGAAAATACTAACATCCTTCCAGCCGTTTCTTCAGGTAATGGATGTAGCCATTCCGTTACTAAACCATTGGCGTAGTCGAACGAACCGAGCGCGCTGTAAACGATAATCAGGGCCCAGGTTTTCATTCCCGAGCCATTTAAAATAAAGTAAATGACTAAAGGCAACATAATCCCCAAAATGGAATCAGTGACCCATGGCCCAAGCCACTCGTCAGGACTGGTGCCACCAAACATTTCTAAAGTGAAGAGAAAATAAATAGCCTGAGCTCTCGTAACAGTCAGTGCCGTTAGTGCGACAATTACGTAAATAAGGGTGGGTCTGGTTTTGTTGTTCATAATGTTTCGCTATAACTTTATTAGCGTAAGCTCGAATACACGCTGCAATTTCTTGTTCGATACTTTGCTCCGTTGCTTTCATGCTCAAGACCCGCTCCCAATCTTCCAAGTCTACCGACCCACTCAATGTTTTGGGGGTATCGGGTGCTGGAGTAGTGGTTTGGATGTGCGGACCGTTTTTCAAAAATGTGTTGTTTGCAAAATTGCTTTTTCCGAACTGTTTCCTGTTCTTGGAGAGGAGGAGGTGTTTCGATTGCAGTTAATGAAAGGGCGTGAAATTATTATACTTGGTGGCCGAAGCAATGACTATTCAGCTGATTCCCCTTTATCCGTTTCCTTTACCTCGCTTTGTTTTTGGCTTTTTTGGCTTTCTTGCCCTTTTTGTCTTGTTCGATAATCGCTTTTAGCTGCTTGATGGTTTTTTTCAGCTGCCTGGTGATTTCTTGCTTGGTCATAATTGATTTGTTGAAAAGATTTATTTATTTAATGGCGGTGTGGGGTCTTCAAGAAGCTTAACCACTATATCTTGAAAAGGGAGAGAAATAAAGTCTGACAATTTGAAGTTTGCGTCGCAAACTGCTTGTTTATCAGGGAGTAAAAATTTGGACAAGTTCTTAGATTGTATCGCTGAGCTTGTTGTAATCTACAGCCACTGTGGGAGCGGTAGGATGCGGCCGGAGTAAGCGGTAGAAAATATAGACGTGGGAAATCAAATTCACAACGCCGATGGTTGTGAATGCCCACCACATAGTCCCCAGATCATAATTGTAGAACTCTATGGCAAATACTTGGGGGAAGGCCACCACCAGGTCTGTGACCCCGAAGATGTTAAATACCCAAACTAAGGGTATGGCGTACTTCCACCTGTTTCTCAAAGCAAAAGCGGTAGCAACGGCAAGGATCGCTGTAGCGTAATCCCAAATGCCAACGGTAAATGCTAAGTCGTCGGGGAATTCGTCGTACACTTGGGTGTCTACCATAAAGACCATCCCTAAGTAACGAAGGCCGTGAATAAGCACCATCGGCACCAATGCGTCATGGACACTGAGTTTAGCGAGCCTAGGAAAGACGAACCACTTGAACGCGAAGTAAAAAGTGAGCAAACCTGCGATGGTTTGCATGTTGAAAATTGTAAAATTGTCCATTTTTTTATTTTAAAATTTCAAACCATTGGTTAAATTCATCACTCATCTGTTTCGGGTGGCTTTCGCTCAGGAAGTGCTTCCCTTTACCCAGGTATACATAAGTGGCATTTCTGAAATTTTCCATCGCATATTCCACGGCTTCTTTTCGGTTTACCAAGCCTTTTTTGGCATAGAGATATAGAATTGGCAGTTTTGTTACTTTCATTCCGCTGGAAATTGTGTCTAATAAAGTAGCAAATTCACTTTCGCCTTTTCCTTTCGTGTATGACAATACCGCCGGGTCCGGCCCCTTGGTTATTGCGTAGCGTCGTTCTTGCTCATCCCAGGGTTGAGTGTAATACTGGTACGCTTCTTTTGGTAATTTTCTGCCCGTGAAAAAATTTACTGCTAATTTTTTGCCTGCAAAATTCCGTTTTACCATCCACGCTTCATTCCCTTTTTGGGTACGCGTTAATTTCATAAAGAACCTGAAGCTAAAGGGCAGTTGATCGTACATCACTTCAGCAGGCATAAAAGGTGCTTCGAAGAGGGCTATTCCTTTTACGTTCTGTGGCTCTCTGATTGCGTACAGCATGCCTACCAATGAGCCAATGTCTTGTATGAGCAAAGTAACATTTTTGAGTTGCTTGGCTTCAATGAAGTCGGTGAACATTTTATACTGTACTTCTACTGAAACAATGCTATCCTTTGGGAAACTCGATTTGCCAAAACCTAGAAAATCAAGGGCTATTACTTTTTTATTATCATCTATCTGGGGTATAATATTTCTCCACAGATAAACATTGGCTGGCAATCCGTGTAGTAACAGAACGGGGTCTCCTTCGCCAGATTCTATATAATGAATATTCTCAGCGCCCAGGCTTAAGTATTTTGATTCAAAAGGGAAATCTGCAGATATGTCCTTTTCTACCTTCTGGGCTTTTCCTGGATATACATCTTGTGCTTTGATATTGAGAAACGCCATAATGCCTAGCATTAAGAGTGCGTAAGTAATTGTTTTCGGATTCATCGTTTTGTTATGTTGTTGAATTACTACGAGACACCTCAAAAGCCCTAACTGCAAAAATGGCAGCGGTGAAAACCACAATGGTTCTGACCCAGTGAAGGATCACCCACCAATGGAGTTTGCTCAAAGCTTCTTCGGCGGAATATTTTGATTGCATAAAGCCTAGGTTGGCGGGCAAGTGATAAACGCTGGTTATCGTGCAAGCAATGACCAGGCCCGCAAGCGCAATGCTCCAGTTTTTACGGACTTCCATTTGACCTTTCGTCTTCACCACCAAAGCAATGGTAGCAATCAGGGCGGGCAAGAGAATGCCCATGGTCGGGGGGAGTAGGTTGGGGAACTGAAGCGTGAATTGCTTCATGAATTCCACGGGGTCCAGCGTTTGCCAGTAGGTCCCAAACCCGAGGCCAATGACCAGCATGTTGCCTACAAATGCGGCAATGCCGATTATTGAAATGTACGCCAGTGATTTATTCATTGCGTTATTTGTTTGGAATGGCTTGCTTGTTAAGTTGCTTGAAAATGAAGGCGGGCGCTAAGCGACTCATGATCTTTAATGTTTTTGAAATTCCCGGGGTAATTTCTTCCTTACCGTTGGTGTAGTCTTTCCAGAAAATATCTGCCAATCGCTCGGGTGGCATTGGATTCAGGTTGTCGTCTTTTAAGTCCGCATCCGCCGCTAATTTGGTGTCTACCACCGGCGGCAAAAGCTCAACTACTTTAATTTTATAGGGTTTTAGCTGAGGACGAATAGATTTTGTCCAGAAATGCACGGCGGCTTTTGTGCCCGAATACACAGGTGATTGAGCGAATGGAACGAAGGCCAGGCCCGAGGAAACATTCACCAGTACTCCATTTTTACTTTTCTTCAGCTGGGGTAAAAAGTGGTGCAGCATCCGGATAGGGGAGTGGAAGTTGATTTCTATTTCTTCCATTTGCTTTTGCAGGTCATTGTTTTCGTTGCCCGTATCCAGGAGCAGCATTATTCCCGCATTGTTTATTAAGACATCTATGCCGCCAAAGACTTTTTGAACGGCTGCCGCTAGCTGTTTAACCTCGTCCTCCTGGGTTACGTCACTTTGGAAGATATGGATGCCAGGAAATTCGGCTTTAACCTTTTCCAGTTTAGAAAGGTTCCTACCCGTGATGATGACCGTGTTGTTGTGGGTCAGGAATTTTTTTGCAAGGGAAAGCCCGATGCCTGAACCCCCACCGGTGATGAGTACTTTTTGATTGGAATATAACATTATAAATGTTTTTTTATAGTGAACCAGCGTTTAATAGCTTCGTGTGAAACCAAAGCATTAGTGCGGTTGGAATCAATTCTATCAAAATGCCGAAAATGATGAAGGGGGTTGGGGGGTAGTGGATCAAGGCTGCGGTCCGGACAATACCCCCGAAGAAAACAGCAATCATCAGGAAACGAAACAGGGCGGTTTCGGACGGGTTCCAGGCCACGTAGAAAAAGGCTAGTGAGGTGGCCATCCAAATAGCTGCAACGTAACGGTGGTTGTTATCCGTCATCGGATCAACTGCCGCAGGGTCATACGCAGTGGTAGTCCCCATAAAACCTGTGGCAATGGCAATGAGGCCGTACAGCACCAGGAAAACGCGGATGAAGAGAAGCATGATTATGGATTTTTATTGATTGGTTTCAAAAAGCAGTACGCCGCAACCATAATGGGGATGGCAAAGGGGATGTGTTGTAGGATGTCCGTAGCCCTTGCGTTGGGTACGAAAAGGCCCCAGACAAACATGTCCACGACAATAACCAGAAGGAGGGTCGCCAGGTGGAAGTAGCCAGCCAGGGTGTATTGCCGAAACCGGATTGCGAACAGTACGAAAATGGGGGGAAGTACATCGCCAACCGCCTTAAAGATGGAGGCGATTTTTGCAAACCGCAGGGCTGCATCGGAGTCCGGGACAATCGTGAAGGAGCCTTCCGCGGCGGCAGGGTGAACCAGCCAAAAAATGCCAATGCCAATCAGCATCACTGCTGACACAATACTCGCCCAGATGCCAGTTTTGATGTGTCGTGGCAGGCTTTTGTCGAAGATCTTCACTCCCATACAGCGGTCTTTTCCTCCTTAGACAAGAGGACTCCGCAGGTGTAAAGACTTTCGAGAATTTTTTTTGCCCGCCCTGCCGCCCTGCCGCGAAGCTGCGCTAAATTGCCTGTTCCTCTTGCGCCGGAGCAGTGGGATGGTGGCTCAACAAAGGGCTAAAACCGGGCGCTCAATTCAAATTCAATCTGCTTTTCCAATTCTCGTCATCCAGGAGCTGGACGAGGAAGTTTTTCTTCTCGAATTGCGTTTTAAAACTGTGGTCGTGGTGCAGGCTCGCGTATTTGAGTTCTGAATCGTCGACCAAAAAGTTGGCATCATCCCCTAGTTGCTCCTTGAATGTCGAGTACTCTTTTCGGTTGTAAAGGAGGTTTTTGGCATCCACCATGCCGTTGGCGGTAGCAAAAGTTACTTTCTTGTGGCAGCGGCACGGGTTGGCCTTATTAACCAACCCACATTTGTTTTGCATGAAATTGTACAAATCCTTCCGGGCCTTACTCAATTTCATTCGGTAGTTGGCCTTGCTGATTTCCATTATTTCTGACCCAATCGTGTGGTCGGCACTAAATATTTCCCCAATGATGTAGATCAGGCGTTGTTCTTTGGTCAGGCAGAGCAACATGCCCGACAGACAATTCAAGCGCACTTCCCGGATGGTTTCGCGCTGTTCCATTTGCTCACTTTCGGATAAATCGGTGTTGGGGGCAGCATCTAAACGTGCACCCAATTCTTCAAAGTTATTGGCAAATACGCTCGATGCCTTAGTTTTACTATTGAGGAAATGGTTTTTTGCGATGCGGTAAGCCCAGGTCTGGAAAGTACTTTCTTGTTTAAAGCGGCTGAGATTACTAATAATTTTGATCCAGGTCTCTTGCGTGAGGTCTTCCGCGTCGGCGATGCTGCCGGTCATTTTCCACGCTGTGTTGTAGAGGAAAGGCTGGTGGCGTTCCACAAGTTGGGTTAAAGCATTTTTGTTCCCTTCCAAGACTTGTTGGATGAGTTCTTGGTCCGTTTGGTCTGAACTGTACGTGCTTTTGAAAGGATTCATCGTTGCTTTATTGTTGTTTTAAACACTAAGCCTATCTCCCGGCTGCTGCGGCAAAGCAACTGGCTTTGCGGGGCCGCCACTCAAACTCAACAGAGACGCCACAGCACCTGGCTACCGTATTGCGCTCCTCAGCGACGTTCCCTCTCTTGCCAGGGACGAGGACTGCGGGAGGAAATTCTCCCGGCAGAGGACTTCGGCAGAACCAAGGGGCCTTTGGGAGCGCTCCGCACCGTAAATGTAGGCTTGCCCAGATAAGTTCTCCCCAGCAAAGTGAAATTTTCTCGATCTGTGCGTCAACGCTAGCCCTAAAGCAAGATCCCCAAGTAGCTCCATGGGCTTAAACCAGCCGGATCCGGTTTGCTGCGACGTAAAACGTCTTGACCTCCCTCCATGAGCATGAAATACTGCGCAGCAAAACTCCATGACTCACTCCATGCTACTCCATGGGCTAAAAACCATCGCCGGACCGGAGGCCCAGATCCAGGCTGCTGCGACGTAAAAGTTCTTGACCTCACTCCATGGGCAAGAGACCGCCCCGAGAACCCTTCCCCGCTCCTTATTCAATTCCTGGCACCTGCGGCCGCGCCCCAATAAAAACCATTTTCCACCCCAACCCACCAACGCTTCCGCCGCGCACCACCGTCTGGACAGGCAGTAACCCAATCACCTACACGATGCTGCGAATTTTACTCTGCTGCCTGGCATTTTTGCCCTTCGCCGGACCCGGCCTTTTGGCCCAAACGCCCTCCATCACCGGCAATTTGCTGCTGTGCCCGAACGCGTGCGAGACGTTTCGGGTCGATTCCGCCACCTCTTACCGCTGGTTCACGCGGGCCTTCGGGAGTACGGATACGCTGTTGCTGGAGGGCGCGACCGACTCCACCGTATCAATCTGTTACGGAGATACTCCACTTTACCTCTCGGCCGAAATCGTACGTGAGGGCACTACTTTGCGGGCGCCCGAAGTGTTGGTGGATGGACTGGTTTTCCTGCCGCCCGCCGTGGAAAGTACGGGCGATTTCACGATCGGAGACGAGGGGCAATCCCTGCTCTGCCCCGGCGATACCCTGCGTTTTCGGCTGTTGGACCAGACGGCGGTGAACGTTCGCTGGTTCCGCGATGGCAGCCCATTGGAGGGTGAAAATGGTGTTGAATTGGTCGTGACCCAACCGGGCAGCTATACGGTAGTATCGGCCCCCGGGGAATGCCCGGATTTTATCCAAAATCTGGGCTTGACGCTGGAAGTTGAGACCTGTAGCCCCAACGCGGTGCCGGAACCGGGGTTGGAACGCTGGCCCGCGCCGTACCCTAATCCGACCACCGGAACGCTGTTTTGGGATTTACCAACGGCACTGCTCGCCGCACCCGCCAGCGTCTACGATGGCCTGGGCCAGCGGCTTTGGGCTGGCCCCGCTGCCCACCTGGCCCGGGATTTTTCGCTGACGAGTTTCCCGCGCGGGAGCTACTACGTGCGGGTGCAGGGGCAGGTTTTTCGGGTGATTAAGGGGTAGGGGATGGTTGAGACGTTTCACGTCGAATAATGCCCCCTGGATGTCTGCCTGCGAAGTAAAACATCTTGACCTCACGGTGAGACCTCGGCAAAAACTCCAAGTAACTCCATGCCACTCCATGGGCTAAAAACCCTGCCGGACCAGAGGTCCGGATCCCGTCTGCTGCGACGTAAAACGTCTTGACTTCACGATGTACATTTCATAGAAACATTTGCCTTGGAAGATTACCCCTCCGTAGAAATTGGTTTCAAAACGAGGATCCCTACCCATGAAAAAGGCCCGCTTTCGAAAACCTTATGTTTAACCAATTAGATTCGCCACAAATGAAGAAGACTATACTTATCACGCTGACGCTGTTGGCCATCGCAACCGGGCTGGACGCGCAAGGCAAAAGAGGATACCTCGGAATTTCCTTGGGGCCAAGTATTCCAATTGGGGTGTTCGCGAGCCAGGACGACAGAAGTGAAGAAGCAGGGTTTGGGGAGATGGGCGCAATGCTGGACCTATCTCTCGTCTACCAGCTGGGCAAGGGCAACTATGGGATAACGGCCATGTTGCGCGGACAGCTAAACCCATTTGATGACGAAGTCCGGTATGAGAGGTTCAATGAAATACTCGATATAGATTTTGATTATGATGTTGAAAGTGGTAGTTGGGGCGTTCGCACAGCAATGCTGGGTGGGTTTGGCTCGGTTCCCTTTTCGGATAAACTAAGTTTTTACGTGCGGGTAATGGCCGGTATTGTAAGTGCCACTTCGCCTAAAATAGAAGCTGTAGGAAATTCGAGAGGCATAACGATATTAACTATTGAGCGGAGCAGCGCAACTGCATCAGCGTTCGGACAGCTCTACGGGGGAGGTTTTACCTTTGATTTAGGGAACAAGCTCTGTTTAACGACCAACCTTGATTATTTCACCGCAGAGCCAGAGTTTTCCAATGTGGTGATAAGCATCAGTGAGGGTGCCACCCAGACCCGTGATGTGAGCCAGAAGATTAGAACGTTAAACTTCAGCGTAGGGCTTGGCCTGAAGTTTTAAGCACACTCCTGATAATGAATTGACTCGGTTCCGGCCTGCGGTACGTACGGGGAAGGTCTTTTCCTCAAGTTTTGCCCTCACTCCAAGTAACTCCATGCCTCACTCCATGTAACTCCATGGGCTAAAAAATCCAGCCGGACCGGAGGTCTGGAACCGGTAGCGAGCCTAAAAAATTATATCTCCGAGTAAAAAAATATACCAGCGAAGGTGGGAAATTCAGAAAAACGCTTTACCTTTCCGGCCATCTATTACTGGATAAATAAACCCATTTTCGATACAGCTATACCCTTACCTATTCATTTGATCATATTTTTTACTGTCTTCCTTGTTGTCTCTCCGACGGCCTAGTTGGGTATTTTAGCAACGGAACAGAAAATTTAAGGTTCAATCGTTGAGAAGGTCTATTCCGCACCTCGCGGAAGGGGATGCCCTTTGCATAATCAGGAGAATTGGGGAGTAAAATTCAGCTGGAAACTAAACGAAAGTATACTGCAAAATGAAGTGGTGAGAAAAGCACCAATTTCAGGTGCTTTTGGGGGCATCTATGCTTAAAGCAAGAACGTACAACATTGGGGATCCCTGCCCCTGAAAAACGGGGAGCTTTCCAAAACCTAATGCTTAACAAATTAAATTCACCACAAATGAAGAAGACTATACTTATTATGCTGATGCTGTTGGCCATCGCAACCGGGATGGCTGCGCAAGGCGAAAGGGGTTACCTCGGAATTTCCTTGGGGCCAAGTATTCCAATTGGGGAGTTCGCGGAGCAGGATCCGGACAATGAAAGTGCAGGGTTTGCTGATTTGGGCAATGGTCCGTAGTGATTTTAGGCTAAAAATGGGCCAGTTTGGATGAAAACGGACAAGTACATATCTTGGAAGTTACCAAACACACCAAGCTATGACTTGTCCTACGAAGACTCGCGCCCTCGCTCGCACAATTATACAGCAAATGGATGACATTGGCGTCTGGCAACGAGATTTTTTACTTGACTTGTTCGACTTGTGGCTGTGTATCCACGGCCGCTACAACTTCACTCACCTTGCCCGCTACGACGAACGCGACGAGAGTACGTTTCGGCACAATTTCGCTAGATCTTTTGATTTTTTTCAACTCAACTTGCTCCTAGTCAAGCAACATCTGAGTAAAGACAGGGTTATTGCTTTCGACCCCTGCTACATCACTAAAAGTGGTAAGT
>NZ_JACSIT010000090.1 GCF_014349155.1 Neolewinella lacunae | reverse complement strand
CAATCCAACTGGCCCGAAGGACATGAAGAAAAAGCAATCAATTTTGTAAAATACCTGGAAAGCAGAAGAGACTTGACATTGACAAAACAGAATTGGGCGACGGGGATAATAATTGCGGTGAAAAAGTGAGCAAGTGCAGCACTAGCCTACATAGCTTAGCGGCCAGCAGGAGTTTGCAACTTCGAGCACAGAAAAGCCGTAAGTTTGCGACTTAACTGATTGTCGCAACTTCCAAATGCAGCATCAGATAATTGATAACCCTTGGCAACAAAAAAGACAAATGTACAAACTAGTTTTCCGCATAATATTGTTATCCATTTCTGAATGGATGTCAAAATTATTTGGCCAGAGTAGTCCAAGGCCGAAATCTATTTTGGAACAAGAACTGGAAAAGCGAGACCCAACCAAACCCATAAAATTCGGGCATAAGTGTATCTGGGCGGCAGTTAAAACGGAAGACACGAACAGTCTTTTGAAAGCTTTACGATTGGAGAAACAGCGGAAGGCAAATTGGGTGGAAGGGAAATTGCAAGCAAGAAACGGGGAAATTTTTGTTCTGCCACCAATTGAAGGTTGGATTTTAATTTTAGGTTGGGGTTTGCCAGAACCTGGTTATATGGAGGGACGTGAAAGAGCACAAAGATTTTTAAATGGATTGAGCCAAAAATTTGGTGAAGCGCAGATGTTTGGCAACTTTCGAGGGAGCGGATCGGCCTTCTGGATGAAATCTGTAGATGGCAACACGGAAAGATTATACTACATAGGAGATGGCAACAGCTTTATTGAAGGAGAGCCAACCAGCGTTGAAATGAAATGGGATTTGATTGATACCAATAGTAAAGATGCCGAGCAAGAAGAGTATTGGGAAAAGATGCTTTACCCCGATGCAGAACACGTGCTTGAAGTAGCCAAAGCATGGAGTTTAAACCCAATGGAATTAGAGGAAAAGGAAAATGTCGGGGAATATGGCTATCTCGGACGATTAAAATTAAAATAAATTAAGGGGAGCCAAGGTAATAAAATTAGTTGAGCCAATTCCTCCCAAAACCACCCCCTCCGCCCACCGAAAAATCTCGGCCCAGACCCGGAGGGGTCGCCCAGTGTAGCGAGGGGATTGATCCGCACAAAATTTGGCGGTCTGAAGGGAAAGGCGTAGATTTGGTCAGTGTCTAACAACGGCTATACGACAACCCTCCCATTCGGTCGGTTGTGCGCATAGCCTGAACGTTAGAAGCAATTAAGATAATAAAAACGGTAATTATTTTTGGCAAACCTTAACACAAAATTCCAATAGAAATACAATGAGTGAAATAACTAATGAAAATCTAAAATTGGAAGAAATTCCAAAACGTATAGAAGATGGAGGAATGTATTTTGCCCTATCTTTTAATGGATATGAAAGTGCTGGATCGACAGACAGCTGCTTTGCAACTGCTAATAAAATCATTGACTCAATACGAAATGAAAATACAAGTGAAATTACCCTATCTGAATTACGAACCACACTTTTTGCGCATGCACGTTCGCTTCATTTCTCAAGCGCTGATCCCGACAAAGAATTAGTGGATAAGCTTTTAACACTTATAAGACAAAGAGTTAAAGAGAATAGATTAAAATAATAAAGCTGCTAGCACTGTATAAGCGGCATTAAAACGACCGCTTATACTTAACCGTTAGCTACCACCCCCCCTCTCAATCGTAAGAAACAAGCCTGTGCACAAGTTGCTACCCGAATCTCCGCCAAAACCCAGCAGCTTTCAGCCGGATAAGTAAGCCCCAAAGCATGATTGGCCATAGTTTTGAGCCTGAAGATTTGGATGGGCGGAGGGGATGGCATAGATTTGGCCGGGGGTTAACAAGGGCTATGACGCAACCTAGCCATTCGGTTTAGGGGGTGGCGGATAGAAAAGCCACGGAAATGCACGTCAACGCTTACCTGTCCAGCCTTGCCTGGGCTGGAGCCTCGGATAGCCAACGGCACCCGGCCGCCAATGCCAGAATTTTACTACGATAAAGCAATTTTCCGGCCAGATTTTTCTTTGGAGCAGGTGCAGCGTCCGAGAAAAAGCCTTACTTTGCCTTCGGTTTTATCGATTCAAGAAATAGACCGGCTCCTACGCGCCAGCGAAAACCTTAAGCACTTGACCATCCTCTACACCCTTTACGGTTCTGGATTACGTCTGGCCGAGCTACTGGCCCTACGGCTGACGGACGTGCATTGGGAGCGCCACCAACTGCTGGTACGGGAGGGCAAAGGCCGCAAAGACCGGGTAGTGATGTTGAGCCAGCAGCTCAAAGCCATGCTGCAACAGTACTTTGAGGCTTACCAACCCAAAGGATGGCTGTTCAACGGTCAGGACGGGGAAAACCCTTATTCTCCCCGCAGCGTGCAGGCGGTGGTGCGTGCTTGCGCCCGGCGTGCGGGCATCCACCGCAAGGTGACCCCGCACACCTTACGTCACTGCTTTGCCACCCACTTACTCGAACGCGGTACCGACGTGCGCTACATCCTGGAGCTGCTCGGCTACAAAGACATCAAGACCACCCTGCTCTACACCCACGTATCCGATCAGCACCTGCGCAGCATCGTCAGTCCCTTGGATGACTTGCTGGGTGGCGAAAAGCGCAAGTGAGATACAGGATAGTTGCGGGTATAAGGTAGTTATCATCAAGCAGAAAAAAATGAAAAACCCCGATTTAATCATTAAGGTGAAAGTTCTAACAGAAAATGAAGGAGGTCGAAAAACACCTTTTTTCAATGGTTATCGAGGTCAATTTTATTACAACAACTCAGATTGGGACGCTACCTATGAAATCGTAGATAAAAACGAAGCAAAACCAGGAGAAGAAGTCGAACTTGAATTATTAACAGCAAGTAGAGAAATCCACTTTGGCAAATTTGAAATTGGGAAAGAAGTCAAAATTCGAGAAGGAAGTAGAGTTGTTGCAATAGGAAAAGTAAGTAAAATAATCAATCAAAAATTCGAATTGTGGGATTTGGATAAATTTCAAAATACTACTGCCAAAAATATGAAACCATATTTCGGAGATAACATTTTGGGGTTTAAAGTAGATTTTAACCATTTTTTAGATAATGAAAAAATGTTTAAAGGATTGGAAATAATGGAATCCAAAAATCCGAAACAATTACTGACTATCAAATTGAAGAAAAAGGAAAATACTTTTGCGACGGTAATTCAATTTATTATGGAACAATGGCGAGAAAATTTGACATTGGGTTCAGATAGATTGCGGATAGACTATGAACTTGATGAATCGTATAAACTTCAAAATATGGAAATACAATTTGCTACTTGGAGTTCAATATATATGACTGGAAAAATAATTGTTGAATAAAAAAGAAGCCAGATGATAACATTGTATATGACGGTCATGTCCAGCAAAAGCTGGTCACGCCGCATATACGAGACCGCTAGCCACCAGCCCCCTCAATCGTAAGGAACAAGCTTCGTCACAAACAGCTACCCAAATCTCCCCCAAGCCCCATCAGCTTTCAGCCGGATAAGTAAGCCACCAAAGCGTAATTGGCCATAGTTTTGATCCGAAAAATTTGGATGGGAAGATGGGAAGGTATAAATTCAATCACTCCCTAACAACGTCTACCCTCCACCCCACACCCTAGGCATTCCACCATTGCCAAATGGAGAACGGCAAAAGACAGGCTCAATCACCCATGAAAATATTCCCCATAATATGCTTTTTCCTGCTGTGTCAATCCTGCGCTCCAGCCCAGCCTCCCTGCGTCATCTGTGATGTCGTTCAGCAGATTAAAATTGAAGGTGTTGATGCCCAGCTAAAGGACAGCATCCTGCTCCACCAAAGGCATTATCCGGATACGAGTGATGCGGATCATATTGAATATTATAGCTTGACGCTGGATTCGATAAAGGGGCAGGCGAGAATAGACTTCGGATACGAAAGCGGGCAGCGCGCCTACGCGGTGGATGAAATTAGTCTTTTTAAAAAATCTGATGGGAATTTTAAAGTAGTCTATTCCCACTTCACTGGTGCCAATTCCACCGTCAATCAGAACGACCTACTGGTCTTTGACTACAAGCCCAAAACGAAAAATTTGACTATTGACAAGGTGGCAGCTGCTTCTTTAAGTGTTGGGTTTAAGGACTTTTTTACCGCGGGTACACCTGATTCAGTGGCAAGGGATTTTGAGGCAAATGCGGATATTTACTGCAGCTTATTTCATGAAGCTGAAAATGGCATCATCTTTAGGTTGGTAAATTACCTTCTTTCGGGACCGCTTAGGGATAATAAATATTTACTTGGCGAAGTCATTGCTTTTAAGTGGACGGGTGATGCATTCGTCAAGTCGGAGCCCTATTTTGAGGAATGAAATTGAAAACAGGTGAAAATGAATACTCGGACGATGGAATGCTTTGTTGGGGTTTATCTTGATGTACTTAATTTGACTTTAGCCCTTTTTGACCGCATCAATGGTTTGCCTCCGGTTCAAAAGGGATAAGATTTTCAAGGGCGAGTCTTGGGGGATGAACAGACCGGACGCCCGCAGGTCATTTCATTCTCTGTAGCGTAGCGCAAGAGAATGAAATGACGCTACGGGGTCCTGTATAAATAATTGATAGTGAATGAATTATTAGTTTGTTGAGTTGCTAGGTCCCCGTAGCGTCCCGCGCCCACGAGCCAATTTAGGTGCACCTCGAAACATTACGGCGGGGGACCTGCGGGCGTCCGGATTGGCCTCTTTTAAAAAGCGTTGCCCAACAGAACCCTCAGCACGCCAGGCATTATAAATTATCACCTTACCCCACTTCCCCCTCCTTCAACTTACTGGCATTCTCCGCCACCTGCAGGCCTTCGATAATCGGGTCTAGTCCTCCGGCAACGATCTTATCCAGCGAATGCAAGGTAAGGTTGATGCGGTGGTCGGTCACCCGGTTCTGGGGGTAGTTGTAGGTGCGGATTTTCTCGGAGCGGTCTCCGGAGCCTACCAGTGACTTCCGGGTGGAGGCCATCTCGCTGGCGGCGGCGGAATCGGCGGCTTCTTTGATGCGGCGGTAGAGCTGGGCCATGGCAATTTCCTTGTTCTTGTGCTGGCTGCGCCCGTCCTGGCTCTCGCTGATGATGCCCGTGGGAAGGTGGGTGATGCGGATGGCCGATTCGGTCTTGTTGACGTGCTGCCCACCCGCTCCGGAGGCGCGGAAGGTGTCGATCTTCAGATCGGCGCGGTTGATGTTGATGTCTTCCTCTTCCATTTTGGCCAGGACGGCGACGGTGGCGGCGGAGGTATGGACGCGGCCCTGGCTCTCGGTTTTGGGCACGCGTTGTACGCGGTGGGCGCCCGACTCGAACTTGAGGTGGGAGTAGACGTCGTCGCCGTGGACTTCAAAAACCAGCTTGGAATAGCCGCCGGCGGTGCCTTCGTTTTCGTCGATGATCTCGATTTTCCAGCCCTGGCCTTCGCAGTAGCGCTTGTACATGTCGAAGAGGTCGCCGGCAAAAATGGCGGCCTCGTCACCGCCCGTTCCGGCGCGGATTTCCATGATGATGTCGCGTTCGTCTTCCGGGTCTTTGGGGATGAGCATGAACTTGATCCGCTCGTCCATTTCGGCCTTTTTATCGCGCAGGTCCTCGTATTCCTGCTGGGCCATTTCCCGCATTTCGGGGTCGGGGTCCTTGCGCATCGCTTCGCTGGATTGCAGGTTATCGAGCAGGTCTTTGTACTCCAGGTAGGTATCGGCCAGGGGGCGGAGTTTACCGTAGTCTTTGTTGACCTTGGTGAAGCGGTCGGGGTTGGTAATAATTTCCGGGTCCGAGAGTTGTTCCTCCAGGTTCTTGAAACGGTGGTAGATGGCTTCGAGCTGCTGCAGCAAGGGATGGGAAATTTTGGGGCGGGCGCAAAGATAAGGCCTCTAGCGGGAGCAAACAGGGCCTGCCGGATGAATGTTTTTTAGCGGCCCCGCTCCTTTCTTTTTTGGGCGCTGACGCAGGTGCAAGGTTCAGGGGGGAAGGAGCAGGGTAGGGCGAAGGCCAGCTAAACTCCCCTGTATCCAGGTATATTCGATTTAAGGGGAATGAGATTTTCAAGGGGAAGTCTAGGGTGATGCACAGACCGGACGCCCGCAGGTCTTGTCATCCTCTTCCGCTAAGCTCCAGAGAATGACAAGACGCTACGGGGTCCTACCTAAATCATTGATAGTAAAGTGTTTATGGGTTGATGGAGTAGCCAGGACCCCGTAGCGTTGCCCGCCCACTTGCCAACTCAAGCGAACGGGGGTACTTTGTGGCGGGTAACCTGCGGGCGTCCGGATGGGCATCTTTTAAAAGTAGGCTGTTCCCTTTGCTTACTTTTTGTCACTACCAATTTTAGCTTCTCTTTCAAGAATGTCGAGACGAGCTTAGAGCCTCAAAAATGCTTAGTGTAACTTAAAAAGAATGGTGCTTGGGTCATCCCTCTCCGTTGGAGAGGAACCGAGGGAGAGGGCAAAAAGAGTAACGTACAATCATATTCAAACGGAACAGCCTACTTTTAAAAGTCGTTGCTTACCAGAACCCCCAGCAAGCCAGGCAGTATAAATTATCAGCCTCTCTTAAAAGGACCGAGGTTGAAACTTTTGAAGCCAACACTTGATACCTCAAGGAATGACTATCCTCAGCAGGAAAGAAAGGCCTAAAAGTCGAGCTTAGAAAAATTAGTCTCCACGCCTGGCGCTCAGTCAAGCCATCCATTGCACTCCAACGACTTCCCTCTGCACCTGCGGCCGCGCCCAGTTTCATCTACCTTACAGGCCATTTTAGACCTCAGCACTTATCTTGCCCGCCTAACCCCGTACTCACATGACCAAATACTTGCTCAGCCTCCTGCTCCTGGCCCTCGTTTTTCCCTTGCGCGCGCAGGAAACGCCCGCCCCCGACACAGCCAAAACGGAGGCGAAGGAGGAGAAAAAGAAATCGCCTTTTAAGGACTACGACAAGGTGATCACCAAAGACGCCGTCACCACCGAGGGCCTTTTCAAAACCCACCTGGTGGGCGAAAAATACTACTTCGAGGTACCGTTCAGCCGCCTGGACCGCGATATGCTGCTGGTGAGCCGCATCGCCAAAATTCCGGCCAACCTGGGCGGCGGCTACGTCAACGCCGGCTCCAAAACGAACGAGCAGCTGGTGCATTGGTCGCGGATGAACAACGCCATTCACCTCAAATCCATCTCCTACAGCAACGTTGCCGACGCGGAGCTGCCCATCTTCCTTTCGGTGCAGGACAACAACTACGCCCCGCTGATCATGGCCTTCAAAATCGAGGCCTTCAACCCCGATTCCACCGCCGCGGTGATCGAAGTTTCGGAGCTGTTCACTACCGACGTGCCCGCCATCAGCGGTCTTTCGAACCAGGTACGGACCACTTATAAAGTGCGCAACCTCGATAAAGCCCGCTCCTTCATCAGCCGCATGGCCAGCTATCCCGAGAACGTGGAGGTGCGCCACGATATGACCTTCGTGGCGACCGAGCCGCCGTCCAATTCCCGCACCGGCACCATCAGTTTGCAGATGGCCCAATCCCTTTACCTCCTGCCCGAAACGCCGATGCAACCCCGCCTGCACGACCCCCGCGTGGGCTGGTTCACCATCCGACAGATCGACTACGGCAGCGAGGCGCTGAAGGCCGACCAAAAAACTTACCTCCGCCGCTGGCGCCTGGAACCCAAAGACCCCGCCGCCTACGCGCGGGGGGAACTGGTGGAGCCTGTAAAACCCATCGTTTACTACCTCGACCCCGCTACGCCGGAGAAATTCCGCCCCTACTTCCGCCAGGGCATCGAAGACTGGCAGGAGGCCTTCAAGGCCGCTGGCTTTAAGAACGCCATCATCGCCAAAGACGCCCCGACGCCCGAGGAAGACCCCGACTGGAGCCCCGAAGACGCCCGCTTCTCCACCGTCCGCTACGTCGCCAGCGAAACCCGTAACGCCGTCGGGCCCAGCGTGAGCGACCCCCGCTCCGGAGAAATCATCGAAAGCGACATCATCTGGTACCACAACCACCTGCGCAGCTACCGCAACCGCTACCTGCTGGAAACCGGTGCGGCCAACCCCTCCGCCCGCACCCTCAACACCCCCGACGAAGAGATCGGCGAGATGATGCGCCGCGTGATTTCCCACGAAATCGGCCACGCCCTGGGCTTGCCCCACAACATGAAGGCCAGCTACGCTTACCCGGTGGATTCCCTCCGCTCGGCAAGCTTTACCCAAAAGTGGGGCCTGGCCACTACGATCATGGATTATACCCGCTACAACTACGTCGCCCAGCCGGGCGATACGGGCGTGCGCTGGGTGCGGATGCTGGGCCCCTACGACATCTACGCCATCAACTGGGGCTACCGCGTGATCCCCGACGCCAGCAGCCCCGCCGCCGAAAAAGCCACCCTCAACGCCTGGGTCCGGGAGAAAAACGGCGACCCCGTTTACCTCTTCGGCGGTACGAATAGTTTCGACCCGAGCTCCCAAACCGAAAGCGTCGGCGATGACCCCATCAAGGCCAGCACCTACGCCCTGGCCAACCTCAAAATCGTGGCCCCCAACCTGGCCAAGTGGACGGCCACGGCCGGCGAAGACTACAGCGACCTGGAAGAACTTTACAGAGAACTCCTTGGCGTGTGGTCCCGCTTCGCTGGCCACGTCACAACCAACGTCGGCGGCGTCTACGAAAAACTCAAAACGACCGACGAAGCAGGCTACACCTACACGCCAACCGACCGCGCGGAGCAGAAAAAATCCGTTGCCTTCCTCAACCAGCACTTCTTCACCACGCCGGAGTGGCTGTTGCAGGACGAAGTGACCCGCAACATCGGTCCCTCCGGCGTCGTCACCGAAATCCGGAGCCTGCAGGAGCGGCAACTCAACAACCTGTTGCGCATGGACCGCCTGACGCGCCTCATCGAGCAGGAAGCGCTGTACGGCCGTACCGTGGCCTACCCCCTGACGGAAATGCTGGGGGATGTCCGCCGCGGGATTTGGTCGGAGTTGACCCCGGGCAAAGACATTGATGCTTTCCGGCGCAACCTCCAGCGTTCGCACGTCATGCGCCTGGCCCAGTTGCTCAAGGAGGACGCGGCCAAGCGCACCGACGTCAGCGCCGCCGTCCGGGCGGAGTTGCTCAACATCCAGGCTGCGGCCAACGCCGCCACGGCCCGCTACGGCTCCGGGATGGTCCGCAACCACTTGCGGGACATCGTCGCGCTGGTGCAGGAGACTTTGGAGGTGGAGTAGGGGGGGAGACTACCAGAGAGGGTTATCACTTCCCATTTTACCCCTCCCCCAACCCCTCCCCATGTGGGAGGGGAGCTAAGAGGTTGGCGGATCATTCCAAGAGATTTGACTTTTACAGAGGCATTGCTTCATAGAATTTCCGTTGGTTTTAGCGATAAATGCTCCCCTTGGCTGACCCTCATCGACTAAAAAACACTACTTAAAAAACTAAAAAAGACTAGAGTGGGTCATCCCTCTCCTATGGAGAGGGACCGAGGGAGAGGTCTCATCTGCTACTGAAAATCCCTCCTCAAACAAAAAAAGACTAGAGTGGCACTTCTCCCAATTTACCCCTCCCCCAACCCGTGCGCTACGCGGCTGGCTACGCCGGTCCCATGTGGGAGGGGAGACCCAAGCACCGTTCTTTTTACGCTAAAGGAATGGTTATCAGCCGGTAGAGTTTCCTCTCAAAAGTCTCTCATTCTAATGAAAGTGATGAATCACGGGAAAGCGGTAGCAAAAAGCTACCTCCTTTCAAAAATCTAACCTAAAACATTGATAAACAAACTTTTGCGTCACCCCTCTCCTGTGGACGCGTTTTCTGGGGTAGGGGCCCCAGAAATAAGCCGAGGGAGAGGTCTCATCCACGCGCGAAAAGCCCCTCCTAAGACTAGAAAACTCCCACCCCAAAAACCAGCAAAAGCGACCAATAACAAACCAAGGCCCCGAAGGATCCCACCACCCATTATTCGGGAAAGTCCCTATCTTGCCTCTATGCCAAATCCTTACGACGACATCTTCAACGAGGGGCAGCCCGCGCCGGAACCGCCGCCGCAGCCCGACCCCGAGCCGGACGTCCCCTCCGCCCAGGCCCGCTTTTCCATCCTCGACGACGACCGTTTTACGCAAACCGGGCCGGAGCCGCTGGACGAAATTCTGCAAAACATCACGACTTTCAACGAGCGGGCCATGGTTTTTTCCCGCCTGCTGAGCGAACTGCGGGTGGTGGATCACCGGGTCACGAGCCAACTCAGCCGCGTGTTTTTTGCGGTGGAGGACCCCCACGCCCGCGGCACCCTGGCGGGCGAGCGGCAGTACCATGCTCTTCAGGAACAGAAATTCCGGGCCATCATCGTGCCCATGCGCGACCTGGCCGAATTGCATTTGCTGACGGTGCGGCAGTTTAACCGCGACGTCGATGAGCACTACTACTCCGCCGAAAAGACGGAGCGGACCGTGGCCTCGGAAACGGCGGCGGCCATCGACGGCATCAACCTGCAGCGCAAAATCCTGGCCGACGCTGCCGATAGCCTGAACATCCTGACCCAGGGCCTCGTCGCTACCGAACGCCGCATTCGGGACTACGTCAATGCGGGCGGCGTCAACAACATCTCGCAGGCGGAGTACGAGCTCATCATCCGGCAGCGAGAGCAGCTCAGCAGCGGCCGCGAACACAACATGGATTACGATTTCTTTTCCATCAACGTCTTAGATAAAACGGCCATTTCCCTGGGCATTTACCTGAAGGAAACCAGCACCCAGTACCTGAACAAGCTGGACAAAGCCATCCGCTGAGCAGAACCAGCGTGCGGAAGATTTGCGCAGAACATTCTATTTTGTCCCCCGCCACTGCATCCCGAACGTCTCCGGGACTATCGCCTGCGGCCGCGCCCAACAACTTGAGCATCCTTAAATGCCGATCATGAAAATTGCGAAGCTGGAAGCCTACTGGCTTTCTTGCCCCATTCCGCCCGCCAAGCAGCACCGCTCCGACTACGGGCTGCTGACCGATTTTGACATGACCCTGGTGGTGGTCACGCTAGACGACGGGCGGCAGGGCTTCGGGGAGGCGAAAGCCGCCGTGGGGTCTTCGGGCGTGTGCGCCTCCATCGTCACCTGCGTGGAACGCGAACTGGCCCCCCAACTCATCGGCCTGGACGCGCGCAACATTGGCGAAATCTGGGAGCGGATGTACAATGGCACGCGGGATCACTACGCCCTCGACCGGGGCCGCGTTTTTCCCATTCTCGGCAACCGGGGCATCCACGTGGCGGCCATGAGCGGCGTGGATATGGCACTGTGGGATTTGCTGGGCAAGTCGCTCAACGTCCCGGTGGTCCAGCTGCTGGGCGGTGCCCTGCGGCCGACGATGGAAGTCTACGCCAGTGGCGGCTGGCAGAACGTGGAAGGCATCGGTGAGCAATTGCTGGGTTATACGGCCAAGGGCTTCCGGTCCGTGAAAATGCGGGTGGGCATCATGGACGGCACCGTGGCCAACAGCGTGGCCCGCGTCAAAGCGGCCCGTGCCGCGCTGGGGCCGGAGGTCAAAATCATGGCCGACGCCCACGGCACCTACAGCGTGGCCGAAGCCAAACAGTTTTGCCGCGGCGTGGAGGACTGCCAGCTCTACTGGTTTGAGGAACCGATTTCCCCCGACAACAAGCGGGGCACGGCCGAGGTCCGCGCGACCACTGCGACGCCCATTGCGGCCGGCGAGAGTGAATTTACCCGCTTCAACATCCGCGAGCTGGTGGATTTGCGGGCCGTAGACGTGGTGCAGCCCGACGCGGCCATCATCGGCGGCATCACCGAAGCCTGGCGGGTAGCCGCCCTGGCCGCCACCTACCAGCTGGAGCTGGCCCCCCATTGCTGGGGCTCCGCCTTTAGCTTTATGGCGGGCGCTTCGGTGGCCTTCGCCAGCCCGGCGGCGGCCATCATCGAGTTCTCCGCCGGCGGCAACCCGATGATGTACGAGTTGGTCAATGAGACGATCACGACCCAGGACGGCCGCATCGCTGCGCCCACTGGTCCCGGACTAGGCCTGAGCCCCAACTGGGACTTTGTGGCCGAATACCGCAAGTAAAGGGGCTGCGGCTTGAATGGCCGGAAAATTCAGCCTACCTTTTTGCCCAACTTCAGGCGTTCTTTTCTGCGCGCGGAGCCGGACGCCCCCGATCTGCAAAATATGCCCACGTATGGCCAACATTAACCACGTTACCCTGATCGTCGATGCCCTCGAGCCGGCCGCCCGTTTCTACGAAGAAGAGCTGGGGCTGGAGCCGGTGGCGGCCTTCGTTTTCGATTACCCTACGGCTTTTTTCAAGTTCCGCAACGGACAGCAGCTCCACCTCTCCGAGTGGGAAGATGCACAGTCGTTTCGGGGCCACCTGTGCATCACGGTCGATGACTTCAACGCCGTTTTTCACCGGATGAAAGCGCTGGGCATTATCGATACCGCGCCCTGGGGGAAGGTCCGGCAACTGCCCGACGGGGCGATGCAAATGTTCGTCCGCGACCCCTCCGGCAACCTCGTTGAGATCACTTCCCACCCCTCAGAGCGGGACGCCATCGACCCGGCCATTTTTGCCGATGATCTCTTCCAGGCGGGCCTTTACGTTTCCGGCCGCAACGATTTTCGCGGCTACAAGGCCGAGAACGCTACCTTGTACACTGGCGAATAAACCCCTTACCAACCATGCTTTTACTACTTGAAACCGTTTCTGAATCTGCCGAACTGCTGCTCCGCCAGAGCGCCCGCGTGGTGTTGGCCGAGACGCCCTTTAGCGGCCCCGACGAGGCCCGGCGCTACGACATTGAAGCCATCGTAACCCGGGGCAAGGGGGAGGTCAATGCGGCCTTGCTCGACCTCTGCCCCAGCCTGAAGGTGATTGCCCGCTGTGGCGTGGGCTTAGACAATATCGACGTGGCCACCGCCACCCAACGGGGCATTCCCGTGGTCAACGCCCCCGGTGTGAACGCCGAAACCGTGGCCGAACACACCCTGGGCCTGATGCTGAGCCTCCAGCGGCAAATGTTTGCGGCCATTACCGCCACGAAGGCCGGCAACTGGGCCTACCGCAACAGCTACGCCGGCGACGAACTGCGCGGCAAAACCCTCGGCATCATGGGCTACGGCAACATCGGGCAGCGCGTCGCCAAACTGGCCACCGCCTTCGGGATGCGGGTGCTGCATTTGGCGCATCCGCAGGTGCAGGCCAAGGACGACGGAGCAATGGCCCGGGACTTACCCGACCTGCTGGCCGAGTCGGACCTGCTCACCATCCACCTGCCCCTCAACGTCACGACCCGCCAACTCCTCAACGCCGAAATGCTCGCCAGGGTCAAGCCCGGCGCACTCCTGATCAACACGGCCCGCGGGGAAATCATCGACGAAGCCGCTTTGCTCGCCGGGCTCCAGTCGGGCCACCTCGGAGGCTACGCTGCCGACGTACTCACCACCCAACCACCGGATCCCGCTTCGCCCCTGTTGGCCCTGCCAAACGTCTTGATCACCCCCCACCTGGCTTCGCTGACGGCCCGGACTTACGACGAAATGTGCGTCCTGACCGCCCGCAATACCCTCGATGTGCTCCACGGCAAACCCATCGACCGGCGCTTCATCCACAACCTGCGCCAACTGAACCGCTGATTTTCCGGTCCCTTTCTCTTCCCACTGATCTATTATTTTCACCATGCATCTTTCCATCCACAACTGGATGCGCGCCGAGCCGCTCACCACCACCCTCGGCCGCATCTCCACCATCGGCTACGATTCCATCGAAATTATGGGTGCCCCCCAGCTGTACGATACGCGGGAAGTGCGGCAACAACTCAAAGATCACAAGCTAAAGTGCTGGGGCAGCGTCACCCTGATGGAAGACGGCCTTAACCTCGTATCGGGCAGCGCCGGGGAGCGGGCCCATACCGTTGCCTACATCAAACGGCTGATCGATATGGTCAAGGAACTCGACGGACACATGGTCAGCGTCGTCCCCGGAACGGTGGGCAAGATCGTCCCCGACGGTCGTCCGGAAGTGGAGTGGGAGCTGGCCGTGGCGGGCATGCAGGAAGTCTACGCCCACGCCGAGCGGGCGGGCGTGCTACTGGGCATTGAGCCCATCAACCGCTTCGAGACCTACTTCATCAACCGCGCCGACCAGGCCTACGCCCTCGCCGAAGCCACGGGGCCGAACTGCGGCGTTTGCCTCGATATCTTTCACATGAACCTGGAGGAAGCCGACTGGGCCGCCGCCATCCGCCGCTGCGCCGACCGCCTCCACGGTTTCCACGTGGCGGACAACAACCGCATGGCACCGGGCATGGGCAGCCTGGATTGGGCAGCCATCATCGGCGTGCTCCGCGAGGTGGGTTACGACGGTGCCGTTTCCGTGGAGTTTTGTCCGCCGCTCGATCGCACCCCCGCCAATCCCTATCCCGGCAGCATCGACGAAAACCCCGTAGGACTGAGCCCCGAGCAAAAGAAATTCCTGGAAGACCACGGCAGCTCCGCCTTCACCGAAGCCTTCTACACCCAGCTGACCCAGCAGTCCTACGACGTGCTCAAGCCGCTGATCTAGCGGATCCGTTCCGATGCCCAGACATCAACGGGCGTACATCGCGGTAATGCCCGCCTTACCCAGGATGTGCTCACGGGCAACAAACACCACCATTGGCATGGGCGTATCGGCCTCCAATCCTAAGGACGACGTACTGAGCGCATACAGGGTGAAGTGGTAGCAGTGGGCGGGATCACCCGGAGGAGGGCAGGGACCACCGTAGCCGAAAGCACCGTAGCTGTTGCGGGTTTCCTTCGTGCCACCGGGAAGCGCGCCTGGGCTGGCCCCGAGCGCCAGAGAAGTAGTGTCGGCTGGAATATCGAAAGCACACCAGTGCGTCCACCCAGCCGGCGTAGGTGCATCGGGGTCGTGAAGGACCAGTACGAAACTCTTGGTGCCCGCCGGGGCATTTTCCCAGCGGAGATCGGGGCTCTGGTTGTCGCCGCCCGCACCAAAATCGTTAAATACACAAACTTTGGGCACCTGGCCGCTGAAGTGATCGCTGTAAAGGGTAAATCCTGCCATGCTGTTGTGGGGTATTTTTGTGGGTAAAAGTCGCTGGACGGAACTTTGTTCATTGCCTATGCGCAGTTGCATCGCCGAACGGAAGCGGAGAAATAGCGCGCATCAAAACAGGCTGATCTGTCCCATATCCCGCAAATCAGCTGGCCCCCGGGTACTGCCAATGTCCTGGCTTTTCAGCAATCCGACAAAATGGGCCGTGGCCTCCGGCGCGAGGACATTGTCGGGCTGGTGCGGAAAAAAGTAAACTTCGGGCAGGTTCCACTGCCGGAGCTTTGCGGCCCAGTCGGCCAGGCGTTCGTAGTCCGAGGGAACCAAGCCGTTGCCAACGAAGCGGACCATCGTGCGGGGGGCGGTGATGTAGTTGTGGAGGACATCCCGCCGGCCCGCCACGTCGGTAATCACCGCCGCAACGCCCCTGGCGGCCAGGGCATCCATCAGGGCTTCGGTGGCGAAAGGGTCTGCAAACCAGCTTTCGTGCCGCACTTCGATGGCCAGGGGCAGCACCCTCGGCCAGCGGTCTAGAAAGGCCTCCAACTGCGGCAGCCGCTCGGCCCCGAAATAGGGCGGCAACTGCCCGAATACACAGCCCAGCTTTTCCCCGAAGCCATCGAGCACCCCCACGAAACGCTGAAAATCTCCGCTGCCCCGGCCAAAGTCGCCGACGTGGCTTACCGTCTGCGGCAACTTCGGGCAAAAACGAAAATCGGCGGGAACACTCTGGCACCAGCGGTCCACCAGCTCCGCGTCGGGGATGCGGTAGTGGGTGGTATTGAACTCGATGGTGTTGAATTGCTGCCCGTAGTGCCGGAGGTAATCGGCCGACTTCGTCTTGGGTGGATACCAGGTGCCCACCCATTCCTTCATGCTCCAGCCCGTGGGGCCCACATAAATGCGGGAGGGGCCATCGTCCGGGCCCAGGCGGTAACGATCGAGCCGCGCCGCGTTGGCCAGGGGTTCCACTGGAAAGGAAAAGTCGACCGCACTGAGGTCCGTCAATTTACCGAATTTCATAAGGTCAGGCTGTCCGGGGAAGGAAAAGGAATGAGCTGTTCCCGGGAAAATGCCTTGGCTACCACAACCGCCAGTGGAAACAACCAGCGCTGGCGCAAACCGTGCAAAAACGCAACCCGGGGCGATTAAATAACCGCCCGGGGGGCGATGGGTTTATTTTCGGTAGTAGACCCTCCGGCACCGGCCCCGGAGGCCAGCTTATTCGGAGGTTCCGGTATTTAACCGGAAAGACTCTCTTTGGTATCGTAAGAGAGTAGCACGACTAGGCGCAAAGATAACCGTGCCCCCGGAACTTGGCTGGCCCCCGGATGCTATTTTCTTACCGTTCCGTAAATTAGTCCGCTTTTGGGTGAATTCAACTGGTTTTTCGCTGCGCTCGTCCCGGTTTTTTTGCGCTTGACCTCGTTTTTTTTGCTCTTCGGAACCGGCTCAGTGGCGGTTCGGGCAAGACGAACGTCAGCCCGGCGACCAAAGCAGGCGGGGGCATGGCGGCCAGGTTCGCATCCTCCACCTTTGGTCCGACCCGGGGGATGGACAATACCTGACCCTGGCCCGGCTAATGCCTTCCGTCGCTTATCTTTACCCCCGTAATCCCAAATATTGAACATTGCCGTTGCGTTTTCCTTTCGTGCTTCGCCTGCTGTTCTGTTGTAGCTTGCTCGCAGTGGCCTTACCCGCCGCCTGGGGACAGCGTTGTGGATACACCGATACGATCCAGATCGGCAACTTCGGCGAAACACCGCTCAACATCACCATTGCCGATTATCTTAATAACGACCTGGCCAACCCCAACCAGGGGCTCTGTGGCGTCCGGCTCTACTTCCAGCACTCCTACGTTTACGACCTGAGCATTCGCCTGACCAGTCCGGCTGGCCAAAGCATCGTCCTCACGGGCCCCATCAACGGCCAAACCCGCCCCCCGACCAACCTGGCCCGTTGGTTCATCGACTTTCTGGCCTGCGACAGCACCGCCGCCCCCGACCCCGGTGCCCCTGCGCAGTGGAACAACAACGCCGCCTTCAACTGGGCCGCCTTTGGTTTGTACACGGGAGACTACTTCCCCGCCAGCGGCTGCTTCGCCGATTTGAACACCGGCCCCGTCAACGGCAACTGGACGATCACGTTCGACAATCAGCGGACCGGCCAGCAGGGTAGGGCGACTTACCTGCTCCTCACCTTCTGCGATGACCGCAACGCCCAGGGCCCCTGCTGTTTTGCCGACGCGGGTGAGCTCCTGCCCGTTGCCCCCAGCGAAGCCTGTGAATTCTCCACCAACCTACCCATCACGCCCACGCCACGCTACCGCCAGCCCCGTCCCCCGGCCGAAGAATACGGCTATACCTACCTGATTTCCCGCAATGACTCGGCGCTCTTCGTGCAAGACAACCCCAACCTCGCTGGCCTGCCCGCTGGCGAGTACGAGATTTGCGGGCTGAGCTACCGCCTGGGCGAACTCGACCAACTGCGCCTGGATGGCTCGCTGAGTCCCGGGGCACTTCGCCAGGATTTCGCCGCCGTGGATCCCACTTTTTGTGGCGACCTCACTCCCAACTGCCAACGCGTTACGCTCTATCCCATTCCCGATACCACCTTTCTGGAGCGGACCGTCTGCATCGGCGGTTCGGTGCGCGTAGGGACAACCGACTTCAATACCACCGGCGTTTTTCCCGTGACCCTGGCTGGCCGCGCGGACTGCGACAGCGTGGTGGTGCTTGACCTTCGGGTGGTCGATGTGCTTCGCACCACCCTCGATACCACCATCTGCGCGGAGGCCAACTACCCCCAGGGCCCCAATGTGTACGCGCTGCCGGGTACTTACGTCGATACCCTCACGTCTTTTCTGGGCTGCGACAGCATCGTGACGCTTAACCTCAGCATCGCGCCGCCCATCCGCACGGACACCACGACGGCGATTTGTGCGGGCGAAGCCTTCTTCATCGGCTCCGAAGCTTTTACCAGTACCGGCACCTTCACCCGCGTACTGCCCGCCGTGAACGGCTGCGATTCTACGGTCAATCTCGACCTGCTCGTCCTGAATCCGGACATCGTTTTTGCCCCTTATCCTGCGGCCCTGACCTGCAATACCCCTTCCGCCGTGCTGGACGCTACGGGCAGTAACCTCGCTTTTACGCAGTCCATCCGCTGGCTCAACGCCGCTGGCGACCTGTTGCGGACCGACCTGGTCTTGCCCACCGATACGGCGGGCACCTACATTTTTGAGTTGACGGTGGGCACCCGGGGGCAGTTTTGCACCCTGCGCGATACGATCGTTTTGCCCGACCTGCGCTTCCGGGTGGGGGCCGATCTGGCGCTGACGCAGGTGCAGTGTACGGGGACCAACGAGCAATGCGCGATCCTTTCCTGCGTAAACCCCAGCCTGGGCATCGGTGCCACGCCCACGCCCACCGGACCAGCTTACACCTACGCCTGGACTGCTCCCCCCACGGGCAACGTCCTGGGGCCCCTTGACGGTCCGGCCATCACCGTGGACGCTCCTGGCACCTACTCGCTGCGCATCACCGACCCCGCCACGGGCTGCCAGCTAGACACCAGCTACCTCATCCGCCAGGATACCCTGCAGCCCAGCGTGCGCCTCAGCGGCAACCAACTCATCAATTGTGCTTCGCCGAGCATCCGTCTGCTGGCCGATACCTTCCAGACCCGCCACGCAGCTCTGGATTACCGGTGGACGGGCGACTGCCTGAGCACCCCGGTCAATGGTCCCGTGCTCGACCTCGCCTGCCCGGGGAACGTCACCCTCACCGTCATCAACCGCGACAATGGCTGCCGGCGGGATACCACGTTTTTCGTCGACCGGGACCTTGCTCCGGCGTCCCTTAACCTGGCACCTGCGACCGCGCCCCTTTCCTGCTTCTTCCCCGAGCGCCTGCTCGATGGCTCCGCCGCCAGCTCCGCCAACGGCCTGCGCTACGCCTGGATCTACGAGAGCAGCCCCGATACCATTGGCCGGGCGAGCACCTTTCTGGCGCAACGCGCGGGGCGTTACCAACTGATCGTGACCGACCAGCGCAGCCAGTGTAGTGCCCGCGATACCATCGTGGTGCCGGCCGATACCCTACGCCCCCTTGCCGTTACGGGCCAGGCAACCCTGACCCTCAATTGCTACAGCCCCACGGCGACGTTGGGCGAACCCGGCACCAGCCAAGGCCCTGAATTTACCTACGCCTGGCTTGATCCCACCCGCCCGGCGGACACCCTGAGCCAAGGCCTTACCCTGACCGTTGCACCCCCCGGCGGACTGTTCCGCCTTACGGTCCTCGACACCTCCAATGGCTGCCGCGCGAGCGACTCAACGCTGGTGCGGGTCGCGCTCGATACGCCCTTCATTCGCCTGGCCCTCCCGCTTGATTTCAACTGCTTTACGGATTCGGTGCTGCTCGATGCAGGCCAAACCAACCTTGCTTTCCCCAACCTTCAGCGCTGGAGTGGCAACTGCCTGCCTGCAGCAACTGACACGAGCCGCATTTGGGTAGCGTGCCCGGGAACTTACGTCTACGAAGTCCTCAATCTGGAAACGGGCTGCAGCGCCCGCGATTCCATTACCACCGAACTGGTGGGTACGGCCGTGGTGGCCGTCTTACCGGATACGGCCTTTCTCGACTGTACGACGGGCGAGACGCGCCTGGACCGCAGCCTGGGTACGGATGCGCCGGTGGTGCGCTGGTTTCGCGACGGCATTCCCGTGGATTTGGTGGGCCAGCGCCCCCGCGTTACCGTTCCCGGCGTCTACACCCTGGTGCTCGGCAATTTCAACGAAAGTTGCCTCGATACCGCCAGGACGGTGGTGGTAGCGGACTGTCCGGCCCTGGCCGTGCTGGTGCCGCCCGATAGCCTGACCTGCCGTAACGCCCTGGTGACGCTCGATGGCGGACCTTCCGTGCCAGCTCCTTCCGCCAACGTCGCCGTAGAATGGTTCATCCCCGCCGGAGCCACCACCCAGCCCGGTGCGGGGCCCCGGCAACTGGACGTCTTTACGCCGGGCCGCTACGGATTTGCCATTCGCAACCTCATCTCCGGCGCCGGCGATACCGTCTTCGTGGACGTCCGGCGCAACGTCGTACAGCCCCTGGCCGAAGCGGGACCGCGTGATACAATCAATTGCACCGACCGAACGGTGGAACTCAATGGCAGTCAGAGTGTTCAAGGGGCTGAGTTCGAGTACTTGTGGACTACGGTGGGCGACGATACCCTGGCTTTTGCCCAGCGGGTGACGGTATCCGAACCGGGAACCTACCTGCTGCGGGTGACGCAGCGGGCGACGGGATGTTCGAGTGTAGACAACGTGACGATTTTCCGCGATCTTTTTGTGCCGGGGCTGGGTTTTTCTCCTGCGGAGCTTCCGTGCGATACCCTTGACTTTGCCCTGGCGGTGCAGCCGGATGTGGTGGGCAATTATGGTTATGCCTGGACGGGGCCTGCGGTGCTTGCCCAGGCCGACCGCGATACCGTCCGCATTGCCCAACCTGGTTTGTATACCGTCCGGGTCACCAATCAGGACAACGGTTGCCAGGTGAGCGGTAGCGTGATGGCTACGCGGGCACCCTGTCCGCCTTTTCCGGCCCTCCCCGATACCAGCCTGACGTGTAAATCGGATACGCTGCGCCTGATCGCTACCTTCCGGGAGCCCTGCGTGGGCTGTACCTACCGCTGGACGCGGAACGGATCGGTGATCCAGGGGCAGAACGACAGCAGCCTGCCCGTGACGCGGGTGGGGGATTACACCATCATTGTCTTCAGCGCTGCGGGACTGCGGGGCGAGGCTACTGGCACGGTGACGGATACCCGGGTTTTGCCGGTCGGTAACGCGGGCCCGGACGGCCTGCTGACCTGCGCTATCACCAGCACCTTGCTGGTGGATAGGTCGCCGCAACCCGCCTTTCCCTACGCCTACCAGTGGCTCAACGCGGACGGCACCGCCATCGTGGGCGCTACGGCGGATAGCCTGCGCGTGAGCCAGGGCGGCATTTACCAGTTGCGCACCACCAATACCTTCAGCGATTGCAGTATTGTGGATACGGTAGCGGTGGGCTACGATACCCTGCGCCCCATCGCCAACGCTGGCCCTGCGCGAATCCTGGACTGTAACAATAAGCGCCGGGTGCTCGACGGCATCCAGTCCAGCCTCGGTCGAAATTTCGTTTACGCCTGGTCGGGAGGACCGAGCCCCCTTTGCCTGGAAGGCGCGTCCACCCTCAATCCTTCGGTACGCTGCGACGGAGATTATACCCTGACGGTACTGGATACGGTCAATGGCTGCTCCGCCGCTGCGATGGTGCGGGTCGATAACGACGACGAATTGCCGTCGGTTGTCCCTTTGCCAGACACAATAGTGAACTGTGCCAACGGATCGGTCACGCTGCAAGGGCGGCCGGTGGGGCAGGCGGACCGCGCCTGGCGGTGGGAGCGGATCGTGAGTGGGGGCAATGAAATCGTACAGGAGGTAGCACCTGGCGACATCCTCGTGACGGGGGCGGGAGATTTCCTTTTCACGGTGGAAAATACCCTGACGGGGTGCGACAATGCATTCAGCGTTTCCGTAGCCGAGGACTTGCAAGTGCCTACCGTCGATGCCGGAATCTCGGACACCTTCTACTGCGCGCTGGACTCATTGGTCCTCCGGGGCACGGCCACCACTGCGAGCGGTTTACCGCCGGTACTGCGTTGGACTTCCGACGTCGGTTTCTTCATCAACAATGCTACCCGACGGGTAGCCACTGTCTTTCAGCCCGACACCTACCGGTTCTCCGTTACCGACCCACGGAATTTCTGCCAGACGGTCGATTCCGTCGTCATTTTCCGCGACGTAGAGGCCCCGCGGGCATTTGCGGGTGCGGATACGACGCTCACCTGCACGCGGCGGGAGCTGCGGCTGTCCGGCGACTGGGAATCCCTGAGCGGACAAGCGACGTTCCAGTGGACCACCCGCGATGGGCGCATCATTGCCGGTGGGCAGACGCTCAGTCCGCTCATTAACACTATGGGGCGTTACCAGCTCAATGTGACGGACCCGGCCAACGACTGTTCGGCGGCAGACATCGTTCGGGTGACCAATGATACCCTTCCCCCCGTTGCGATCATTACTTTGCCGCAGGGCGACCTCGTCAATTGCAACCGCCCGACGCTGTTGCTGGACGGTACGCGCTCGCAGCCCGCCGTAACTTACTCCTGGTTAGGGCCCGCCGGTGATCGCCCGGCTACGCCCCGGCAGACGGTGGGACGTGCCGGCACCTACCGCCTGATTGTAACGGACCGCATCAACGGGTGCAGGGACACCACCACGGCGACGGTGCGGAGCGACTTTGCTAAACCGCAGATCGACATCCTGCCACCGGAACTGCTGACCTGCAACCGGGATACGGTGACTCTCACACCCACCCCCGCTGCTCCCGGAGCGCTGCTTACTTACCGCTGGCAGGATGCGACGGGCAACCAAATCGGGCAGTTGGCCCGGCAAATGGTCGGTGAACCAGGCACCTACCGCCTTATCGCTCTGGAAAGCCGGAATGGCTGCCGGGATACGAATTTGGTCGCCGTGGCCGCTAACCGGGTGCCACCCGTCGTAGCTTTGGCGGAGCCTCCGGTGCTCAACTGCTTCCGCTCGGTGGCTACCATTGACGGCAGTGGCAGTGCCCGCGGCAGCAACATCAGCCTCCGCTGGCGCAGCCCGGGCAATTCGGCGACAGCAACGGCGGACCCCTACCAGGTGCGGGGCGAAGTGCCGGGCTTTTACTACCTGACCCTGACGAATGCCACCAACGGCTGCCAGGCTACCGACTCGGTGGAATTACTGCGCAGCGCCCTGGCCGTAGATGCCCTTGAACTGGAGGTGGAACAACCTGCCTGCAGCGCCGACAAAACGGGCGACCTCACCATCCTGGGGGTAACTGGCGGGCAGGGGCCCTTCCGCTACCGCGTAGACAATGGACTGCTCACCGACCGGCTGGTATACGAAGACCTGCCCCTCGGGCAATACCGGGTGGAAGTGGTGGGGGCCGACGGCTGTTCCGCAGCCACCAGCGTCAGCATCGTCGCCGGGCCGGAGGTGAGTTTGGATTTGCGGGAAGACACCCTGATTCGCCTGGGCGATAGCCTGGCGCTCAATTTCGTTACCAATCTGGCCAGCTGGGATACTTTGCGGTGGACGAGCAGTGGTCCGCTGCCCGCCTGGACTTCCGACGGGCCGCTCGTGGTGCGCCCCTTCGTCTCCCAGGGGTACCGCCTGGTACTCGTCGGGCCGGGAGGATGTTCGGCGACCGACGAGGTCATCATTGAAGTGGACGAGACGGTCCGGACCTTCGTGCCTACGGCTTTTAGTCCCAACGGCGACGGTCAGAACGATCGATTACGGCCATACTGGGGTGCGCAAGTGGCCCAGGTGCTGAACTTCCGGATTTTTGACCGTTGGGGCGAGATGGTTTACGACCTCGCTGCCGACCCCAACCGGGCGGGCGAAGACTTTGGCTGGGACGGGCAGCACGGGGGGCGTTTTCTGAATCCCCAGGTCTTCATCTGGCAGCTGGATATCGAGCTCGTTGATGGCACCCGGATGTGGGAAAGCGGAGACGTGGTGCTGCTGCGTTAACGGTTTTTGGTAACGGTAATTTCCAGGGTGAAGGTGCCCTCGGCCAGTCCGTCTGCACCAACGACGCCGATGGTAACGGGATAGGGGCGGGTGACGGCACGGAGCTCGACGCTGCGGGTATGATCGGGGTTGGGGCGGGTGCGGGAGGGGCGATCCTGATAGAAATCGGCTTCGCAACTTACGCAGCTGGCGAGGGCGGGAGGTAAGGCTCCGCCGCCACCGGAATAGGCGTAAATGCTCATGTTCTGGCTCGGGTCGGTAGGAACCAGTCGGATGACCATGGTGGAGTAGGTGGGGATTTCGGTTTTGAACAGGACGTGGTTGCCGGTGAAGTATTGCTTGCGGGGCTCTACGAAGCAGGCATTGCTGGAATTCCAGGCCCAGCTGAGGTCGGTGATGGGCGCACCTGCGTTGAGGTCCATTTCATAATTGAGGCTTTCGCCGGCACGGGCCTCCAGGGCAAATACCGACGGTGCCTGGGCGATGGCCAAAGCGGAAAGGAAGAGCAGGGAGAGGGATAGGAAAAAGCGCATTGGGGGGATGAATTTAGCGACTAAAAATACGGTGAAGGGAAAAGCAGTGCCCCGAAACCAGTGGTCTCTTGGGTGCTTACCGGGGTAAGGACGCTGGGGGGCAGGCGATTCCACACAGCCCCTTTCACTTCCCCGGCTCTTCCCCGTGGGGGACGCGCGTGGCACCTGCGGCCGCGCCCAAAACTGTGCTACGGCCTAGTTGAACCGTACTATCACTACACCAGCGATGATGAGGGCCACGCCAATCACGCGCGGCCAATTGATGGGCGAAACGGGTACGCCGAGCCAGCCGTAGTGGTCCATGATCACCCCAAAAACCATCTGTGCGGCCACCGTGAGACCAAACGTGAGGGCAACGCCCAGGCGAGGCGTCAAAACGATGATGGCTGCGACGTAGACCGCCCCGAGGAGCCCTCCGGACCAGTAGTACCAGGGCAACTGGAAGCCGTTTTTGAGCTCCGACCACTGCGTCCGGGCGAGCAACAAATAGCACAGTAGGCCGAAGGTGCCGACGACGAAAGAAACCAGGGTGGCGTACACCGGGCTTTTGAGCGACTTGCCGATTTCGCTGTTGAGGCCCGCCTGGATGGGAAGCATAACACCGGCGACAACCGCGAAGAGAAAAAGCAAGGCTTGTTGCATGTTGGGAAAAGATGAATGGCAGGATAAAGGAAACCATTTTGGTTCCCCTATATTTGCGCAAAATTAGCCATAAATATGCTGAAAGAATTCAAGAACCTGAGTCCCGACGAACAGCAACTCTTCTTCGACGCCATCCCCCTGATCACCATCTTGGTTGCTGGCGCGGACGATGACATCGACGAGGTAGAACTCGAGGAGGCCCAGCGCCTGGCCGACATCCGCAGCTTCAACAACGCTGGCCACCTGACGGCGTATTACGAGCTACTGCAAGAGAACCTGAGCACCCGCATCCAGGAACTCAGCCGGGAATTGCCCAACGCCGTGGAGCCCCGGCAGCAAGAAATTGCCAGTCGGCTGGCCCGGTTCAACGAGATCTTCCCGAAAATGGCCCTGCCGTTTGCCTACCTCTACTACCGCGATTTCGTTTCCTTTGCCAAGCACGTCGCAGAATCCCACGGTGGCTTCATGCGTTTCATGACCGTGGGCCCGGACGAGGCCAAGGTCATGCACCTGCCCATGCTTACTCCCGTTGAACGGCCCTCTAAGGTCGATTACCCCGACCTCCCCTAAACCACCATCCCCATGAGCAAAGTTGTCATCATCGGCGCCGGAGGCGTCGCCCGCGTAGTAGCCTACAAATGCGCCGAATACCCCGGGGTGTTCACCGAATTCATGATCGCGAGCCGCACCAAAGCGAAGTGCGACGAGATTGCTGCCGACATCCGGAAGGACCTCGGCTACGACAAAATCACCACGGCAGCCATTGACGCTGAAGACGTGCCAGCCCTCACCGCCCTGCTGCGGGAGTACCAGCCCGAACTCGTCATTCACGTAGCCCTGCCTTACCAGGACCTGACCATCATGGACGCCTGCCTCGCCGCCGGCGTGCACTACCTCGATACGGCCAACTACGAGCCCAAGGAGGAAGCCAAGTTTGAGTACAGCCACCAGTGGGCCTACCAGGAACGCTTCGAGGCTGCTGGCCTCACGGCCATCCTCGGCTGCGGCTTTGACCCCGGTGTGACGAGCATCTTCACCGCCCGCGCCGCCAAGCACATCTTCGACGAAATCCATTACCTGGACATCGTTGATGCCAACGCCGGCGACCACGGCAAGGCCTTCGCCACCAACTTCAATCCCGAAATCAACATCCGGGAAATCACCCAGAACGGCAAGTACTGGGAAAACGGCGAATGGGTGGAAATCCCACCCTTCAGCATCCGCAAAGATCTTACGTATCCCGACGTGGGCCCCAAGGCCAGCTACGTCCTTTACCACGAAGAACTGGAAAGTCTCGTCAAGCACTTCCCAACCCTCAAGCGGGCCCGCTTCTGGATGACCTTCGGCGACGAATACCTCACCCACCTGCGCGTGATCCAAAACATCGGCATGGCCGGTATCCAGCCCGTGATGCACAAGGGCGTCGAGATCATCCCCCTGGAATTCCTGAAAACGGTACTGCCGGACCCCGGAGATCTAGGCGAAAATTACGTGGGCCAAACCAGCATCGGCTGTCGCATCCGGGGCATCAAGGATGGCAAGGAACAGACCTACTACATCTGGAACAACTGCCACCACGCCCAGGCCTACAAGGAAACCCGCGCCCAGGGCGTAAGCTACACCACCGGCGTACCCGCCATGACCGGTGCAATGATGCTGCTGACCGGAGCCTGGGGCGGTGCCGGCGTCTTCAACGTCGAGCAGTTTAACCCCGATCCGTTCCTGGCCAAACTCGGCGAGCACGGTTTGCCCTGGCACGAGGAGATTGGCGGCGACCTGGAGCTCTGAGTAAGGGAGTAAAGGATTAATGGATGGAAGGTGGGCTCTGCCAATCGCCACGGAAGGGGAAAACTCTGGACTGTTGAGACTGTTCACCTGTTGCGCCAGTCCGGGCGGCAGCTCCCTTATTCCTTTACTCCTTTACTCCCTTACTAATGACCATCGGCCTGACATTATCCGGAGGAGGTGCCCGCGGCGCGGCCCACATCGGGTTGCTGCGTGCCCTGTTGGAGGAGGGGATTGTACCCAACCGCCTGGTGGGGGTCAGTGCAGGAGCCATCGTGGCCACCCAGTACGCGGCGGGGCTTACCCCAGACGATATGATGGACGTGCTGGCTGACGCCTCCTTGTTTCGCCTCGTCCGCGTCGGGATTCCCATTACCGGGCTGACGACGCTCGATTACCTCAAGGAGAAGGTAGCGGAAATCCTGCCCGATAACTCTTTTGAAGGGCTCCGCTATCCGCTTTACATCGGCATTACGAACCTGAACACGGGCATGCAGGAATTGCGCAACTCCGGGCCGCTCCACGATATTCTGGCGGCCAGTTGTTCGATTCCCTTCGTCTTCAAACCCGTCATCATCGACGGGGCCCATTACGTTGATGGCGGGGTCATCCAAAACATGCCCGTTACCCCATTGCTGCACGAGGCAGACTTCATCATCGGGAGCAACCTCATGCCTTACGGGCTTTTGCCGCCGGCGGACGTCGGTTCGGTCGTCAACATCGTCTGGCGCTGCTTCGATCTCTCCATCATGGCCAATACTTTGCCGAGCACGGAACTGTGTGACATCGTCATTGAGCCATCAATGCTCAATTCGTACAATATATTCAGCATCAATAAGTTACGGGAATTACACGACCTCGGTTACGCCCATACGCGGGAACGGATGCCCGCCATCCTACAGGCTCTGGAAATGAAAAGGGACTTACTGAACAGCTTATAGCGATCTTTGCATGCTGAGGGGGCGCGGCCGCAGGTGCATTGTCCGGATAAGAAGCAGGGCCGGGGCCAGCAAATGACCGTCGGTAGTATGGAATCGGGCGGAGCATTTTATGGACGCATTTTTTGCAGCCAAAGGCCTAATTGTGGTGTTACTACACCTAAATTTAACCGCATAAAAAGGAAGATGATGATGGCCGAAATGTACGGCGTAGCGCTCCGCCAAATGAAAACCACCGATGGTCTTTCGGTGGAAGGCCTGAGCGAGCAGCAGCCCGTTTTGCTGGTCTTTCTTCGCCACTTCGGCTGTACTTTTTGCCGGGAGGCGCTCCGCGACCTGGCGGATCGCTTGCCCGAAATCCACGGCTACGGAGGGAAGCTGGTGTTGGTGCACATGTCCGACAACGCCACGGCCGAAAAGTACTTTGAGAAATACCAGTTGAGCGGCGTCAGCCACGTCTCCGACCCCGGCTGCCGTTTTTATCAGGCTTTCGGGCTCACCAAGGGCACGGCCCGGCAACTTTTCGGCCTCCATTCCTGGATCCGCGGTTTCCAGGCCGGCGTGCTCGATGGCCATGGCGTGGGCACCAAGCAACTCGGCGACGGCTTTCAGATGCCGGGGGTGTTCGTTTTGCAAGACGGGCAGGTCCGGGAGAAGTTTATCCACAAGCTGGCGGGTGACCGCCCCGAGTACGTTTCCCTGCTGGCCAGCTGCTGCAACGTGGAGTAGTTGCGGCCAAGGCAAACCTAACATCATTCAGGGCAGCACCAAAAGCAAAGGCCCCCAACCTGTTAAAGGAGGGGGCCTGGACCGGGAAACCCGGCGTAGGGTGGAAGACCGGGCTTGAACCGGCGACCTCTGGAATCACAATCCAGCGCTCTAACCAACTGAGCTACAACCACCGTATAGAGTGGCTTTCAACGTACTGAAAGCCGACGTGCTATTTAAAGCGACGCAAAGGTAAATAGTTCCCCAATAACTAAGAACTTTTAGGGCAGGTAATTTTTCAGGGCGGCTTCCATTTGTTGCTGCAGCTCGTGGGCGGCGGCCCGGGCGGCCTCGGCAAAGCCCGCATCAGGCGCAGCGTAGAGGATGCCCCGGCTGCTGTTTACCAGCAAGCCACACTCCGCGTTCATGCCGTGGCGACAAACGGCGTCGAGGTCGCCCCCCTGCGCGCCGATGCCGGGTACCAGGAAAAAGTGCTCGGGGGCCAGTTGGCGCAACTCGGCAAATTTTTCGGGGTGGGTGGCCCCGCATACGAACATCAGTTGCTCGGGGGAGCCCCAGGTTTGGGCGCGTTGCATCACCCGGGCGTAGAGGGGGGCGGCGTCGCCAACCGCGCCGTGTTGGAAATCGTCGCTGCCGGGGTTGCTCGTCAGGGCCAGCACAATGGCCCACTTGCCGGGGTAGTTGAGGAAAGGCTGCACGGAGTCGGCTCCCATGTACGGAGCAACGGTGATGGCGTCGGCCCCCAGGGTATGAAAAGCAAAGCTGGCGTAGTAGCCGCTGGTATTGCCAATGTCTCCGCGTTTGGCGTCCGCGATGATGAAATGCTCCTTGCCGATGTAGTCAATCGTATCCTTAAGGATGCGCATCCCATCGAGGCCCAGTGCTTCGTAGAAGGCGGTATTGGGCTTGTAGGCGACGCAGTAATCGCGCGTGGCATCGATGATGGCTTTGTTGAAGGCCAGGACGTCCCCATTCAGTTGGCCGGGGATTTTGCTGGGGTCGGTATCGAGGCCAACGCAAAGGAAACTTCGCTTGCGTTGGATGGCGGAAAAGAGCTCTTGGCGCGTCATTGGCGGGGGGAATATGGGTAAATCAAGCGGGTGCGGTAATTGCTGACGGGTACGGAATCGGCGGGGCCAACGAGGAGCTCTTCAATGCTGGGTTTACTGGCGTGGAGACTGCGGCGCGAAAGCTCCGTGCCGAGCGCATAGTGCAGGGCCGGAAGGGCGGCGTGAGAACCTTCAAATTCCAGGCTAAGGGCTGGTGTGGCTGGTAGGTTGATGGTAAGGTAAGGGGGCAGTTCTACGTCGGCCGCTACGGGCAGTGCCACTGCGGCGTCACCCCAGCCTTTCTCGGGTTCCCAGGAATAGAAAAGATGACTGGGTGGACCCAGAGACTGAATGCCAGCGGCGACAGCCTTGGCCCGCAGGACTTGGCTTTCGGTGGCCAGAAAGTCTTGCATCTTCGGCAACGAAAGTTCTTTTCGCAAGATCAGGTAATGCCGCTCGGGCATTTCCTCGGTGCGATAGTTTAAAGAAATGGACCGGAAGATCGAGTCCCCCGCGTCCGTAACCGTAGCGACGACGACTTCCGCTGGTCCCATCGCTCCGCCCCCGCAACCCAGCAAGCCGTAGCCCAGCCACAGCAAGCAGCAAGTCCTAAGAATACAAGCCTTCATGGATCAATTTTTTGCAAAGGTACAGGCACGGCAGAACTTTAGCGCACCAACGGAAAGTTGGTAAAGCATCCCTGGTAGGACAAGTCGAAGCCTCGTTGTTGTTTATTCCACCAAGATAAAGCCTCCCTTGTGCACTTCCAGCCGTCCGTCGTAGCGGCGTACGGCGACGGAATAGACGTAGACGCCGGGCGGACTGGCCTTACCCCGGTAGGTGCCATCCCAACCCGCTGTAGGGTCGTTCACCAGGAAATGCTGATTCCCGAAAACCTGATTTCCCCAGCGATCAAAAATGGCAAAAGATTCCACCGCCGTTACAAAATCCGCATCGCCGAAGACGGTGTAAATGTCGTTCACCCCGTCTCCGTTCCTGGGGCTGAAGGCGTCGGGGAGGTAGACCAGGTCGCGCTCCCTGACGAAGACCTGCTGGCGAAGCTGCAAAACACAGCCGTGGGTATCGACCGCCACAGCCGTCGCCACAAAAGATTCAAGGGCGTGCACCACGGGATTGGGACAAAGCAGACAACTGCTGGTATCGGCAATGTTTCCCCACGTCCACTGCACCCGCGCTCCGGCGCCCCGATTCGTCTCGGCACCTAACACAATCTCTTCACCCAGGAAGACGGTAATATCCTCCGCAAAACCCTCGAAAAAGCCCGGGGAAAAGATCTGGAAAGTGTCCCGCAGTTCACAACCCAAAGCATCCGTGACGATCAAAACGTGCTCGCCTTCGGGTAATTCACGGAGGCCATTTCCAACTGGCCTGCCCAACCCGCTTTCCGTACGGTAACTGAAAGGGGGATGGGTACCCGTCACGGATCGCACCGTCAGGCTTCCCCCTACCTCCGGGCACGGCGGCTGCAGGAGGGTATAGCTCACCTCCGCAGGTGCCTCGGTAGTGATGCGGACGGTATCAAAAGCCGAACAACCTGAGACGGGGTGAATGGCTTCGAGGATGTATTCGCCGGCGGTACTGACCAGCAGGCGGGCGACGTTGCTCAGTTGCGTTCCTGAACGGTCGTACCACCGGAAGCGGGTGTTGGGCAGGTTGGGGCTGGCCGTAGCCTCCAGCACTGTACCATTGGCACCACAATTGAGCAGGCGGTCTGCCCCGGCGTTGGGGCGCAGGCGATCGCCGTCCTCGTTCACCCGAACGGTGGCCATGGTGGTACAACCATTCAAGGTATCCGTTACCAATACTTCGTAGCGCCCGGGACGGGTAACGCTCACGCTGTTGCCATCGGCCGCGCCACTGATGCTGCCATCGCTGGAGGTCCACAGGAAACGGTAGGGACCCTCCGCTTCCACGCGGGGATTTACCTGCTGATCGGTGCAATTAACGGTGAGGAGGGCTTGGTCAACCCTGACCTGCGGGTTGGTGCGGTCTACTATCACCTCGGTCGTTAAGCTGGTGCTGCAATTGTCGGCCTGGCGGATGATGGTCAGGGTATACACACCGGGGGCAGTGACGTTGGGCAAGGTAGCGGCCCGGCCAACGATGGTTCCATTGAAGCGCCATTCGAAATTTGCCACACCGCTTTGGTCCAGGCGGCGCACCGTCAGATCAACTGCGGGCGTGCTGCAAGTGATGGCGTAAAGGGAATCCAGTTCCAGTTCCAACCCATTGGGTACTTCGGTAATGGTCAGGGTATCCGCTGCGGTACAGCCCGTGGCGGGGTTGAGGACGTTGAGTACGTAATCGCCTGGCACGGCAACGCTGATGGTGCGGCTGGTCCCCAGGTCGGTGCCGCCCGGCCCTGTCCACTGGTAGCTAACCGCCTGAATGCCCTGCGCGGCGCTCAGGTTTTGGGAGGGTTGGCTACAGGTAAGCTCCGTTCCGGAGGAGAGGATGAGGGCCAGTACGTCCTGGCGTAAGTCGGGAAGACTGAAATTTCTTACCACTTCACAACCGTTGGCGTCGCTGACCGTCAGGGTATAGCTGCCGGCTGGTACGTCGCCCAAAACCGCTCCGCTTGCGCCATTGCTCCACGAGTAAGTCAACGGTGGCGTCCCGCCGGTAAAGGTGGCGCTGGCGTAGGCCAGTTCGAGACAGCTTTCGGCGCGGGCGCTGTCCCCTTGGAAAGTAATGGCCGAGGCAGGCGCAAGAAGGGTGATGAGGGTATCCCACTGACAGGCTTCGGGGGTCTGCTCGGTTACCGTAACGCGGTAGGTGCCCGCCGCCAGGTTGCTTACGTTAGGACCACTCAGCGTAGCGGGGCTCCACTGGTAAGTGTAAGCGCTTGGGTTGTTGTTGACGTTCAGGCTGATGCTCCCGCTGTTTTCTCCCGCACAAAGCACCGGGGTAACGGTCGCCTCCACTTCCCAATTGCCGTTGCGGACGTTGGCAATGCCGCCAGCCATCCCCGGGCAGCCAGCAGTGCCTGCCACTACGGAAATAAGCTGTACCATTGTAGCCAGGGTGTAGTTCAACAGGGTATCCCCCGTGGCGAATAAGGTGCGGTCTACGCCATTTTCCCGCACCGTGAAAGTGTACCCCACCGTACTCCCCGCCAGCCGGATGGGTACGTCCGCGTTGAACGGGGGCGTACAAACTGAGAAATTGCCACTGACCATCGCGGTGACGTCCGGCAAAACTATTTCCACGGTATCCCGCAGCACCTGCCCACAAGCATCAGTAATCTCCAGCGGGTAGTTATTGTTGCCCGCCAGGGTAGTCACGGTGAAGAGGCTATCCGTACCCAATCCGTTGGCCCAATTGTAAGTATAAGGCGGGGTCCCTCCCTGGTGCGCGGCGGCTAAAGTAATCGTTTCGCCCGGGCAGTTGGCCATCTCCGCCACGGCGTTGACAACAAATGCTGCGGGCTCGGTCAGTACGAAGGTGGTGTCCCGAAAACAACCGGGGTCTGCTGCATCAGCAATACGAACGCCGTAGGTGCCAGCCCGCAGGCCCGTGCGGGTGGGCGTACCGGGACCCGCGTCCGACCAGGTGTACTGCAGCGGAACCCGGCCTGCATCCGTTAGGCGGATGCTTCCCGTAGCATCCCCCCGGCAAATGGGGTGGACGAGGGTAGGGGTGAAACGGAGTTGGGGATCGACAATTTCCGCCCCGGAACTGAGGATATCGCCCACACAACCCTGTTCGTTCGTCAGGGAAAGCACGGTAAGCACGGCAGCGGCAGAAAAAGTCAGGTCAGTAACCCCGGGCGAAAGCAACAGCCTGCGCGTAAAAATGGTGCCCGCCGAGTCGATCTGAAGTGTTACCGCGTAATCGCCCGCCGGTCCCGTTAAGGTAATGGGAACGAGGGCGGGACTGGCGTTGCAAAGTGAGTAACGCCCGGCAAGCGACACGCTGAAGGCGGGCAGGGTGAAACTGACCGTACCCGTTACCTCCTCTCCGCAGGCGTCAGTCACAAAGACCTGGTAACTGTGGCTGCCATTCTGGGTACGGATGGCCAGTAGGCTATCGGTGCGCACCGAATCGGGCCAATTAAACGAGTAGGGTGGGGTACCTCCCGAAACGACGGGAGCCAGCAGGATCGTCTCGCCCGCACAGGCAGGGCGCAGGTAGGCTACGGAATCAAGAACCAGCGGTGGTGGACCCGTCAGGGTATAATTGAAGGTCAGTGGGCAGGCTGGGTCGCTCAGGCGGGCAATTTCCACCGTGTAGCTGGCGGGCGGAAGGTTGCTGCGGCTGCCTCCGGTAATGCTGCCGTCGTCGAGCCAGTTAAACGAAAAGTTGGCATTGCCGCCCGCTACCTGCAAGTCGATCGTACCGTTGGAACCGCCACAGTCGGGTTGCCCCAGGGTGGGGGTAACCTGCACGTCAGCGTCCCGCACAATCGCTACCCCGCTCGTGCTGCCCCCGCAGCCATTGCCATCGCGCACGGCAGTCACCCGGATGCTGGCCGCCCGGTCAAAAGTGAAACTGGTATCCTGGGTAATGGTATAGTCCGTTTCCGTTACCACGCCATTGGAGTCTACCCGCAGGGTAATGACGTAGCTTAAGCCGCCTTCCACATCTACCGGCACGGACACCACTGGAGTGCTGCACAGGGAGTAATCCCCCCCTACCGTGGCGGAGATGGCCGAAGCGCTGATGCGGACAGAATCCCGTCCGGTTCTGCCGCAGCCGTCGGATACGGTAAGCCAAATGGTAGTGTCCCGGCCAGTAGCCACGTAACTGACGTTATCGCTCGTTTGCCCGTCGGGCCATAGGTAGCTGAAGTTATTGTCGCCTCCGGAGACGCTGCTTTGGAGTTGAATGGCCTGCCCGGCGCAAAGCCCTTGGTCTGGCGTGACGATGTCGACCAGCATCGCAACGGCATCCTGAATGTAGAAGGTATCCCGGTTTTCGGCACAGTTGCAGGTACCGTCGTATTTTAGGATGAAAGCTTCGACGCCCTCCCCGCCATCAGCGTCGGCCAGGATGGGGATTTTCAGCACTGCGCTGGTATCTCCAGCTGGAATGATGAAGGGTGGTGGGGGCAATTCAAAATCGAGGCCTAAGTCGGCCAGGTTCAGTCCCGTTCCCGTCGTAATCAGGTTATAGTTGACTTCCAGGGGCAGGGCCAAGTCGTCGGCGTCAGAAAACAGGCGGTTGAAGGTCAGAAAGGCCGTGTCGCAGCCTTCGAGGGGAGTGACGAGGCCGGGAATGCCCTGTACCGAGGGCTCGGGGTCGGCAATCAAGCCAGCCGTAAAGGAGCCCGCTTCCAGCAGTACGCCCGAATCGAGCGTTGGGTCGGCCACGTCCACCACCACCAGCTTCAGGCGGTAGGTTTCGCAGGGAATCACCGTCGCCGTCGCCGTTAGTTTCTGCGAAAAGCCGTCGTAAGAAATCCCGGCCAGGCGGGAGGGGGGGACTGGGGTATCGGAACAAGGCACAAAGCGCCCCGGGTAATTGTCCACGTAAAGGCTGGGGGTGGTAATGTAGTTCAGTGTCGCCGCCGTAATGTTGTCGCCGTTCGGCAGCCTGGCAATGTTCATCCGCCCCCCGGGCACCCCCGGGCCTTCCAGGTAAAACGCAAAAGCATCGTTGCCAAAACCCGCGAAGGGTGGACAGGCAAAGTACTCCTCAGAAAAGAAAATGTAGTCAAAACTGATGCTGGTGGTGGTAGGTACAAACTCAAATTCAATCACCGCAACGTCGTAGTAATCAAAGGCACCCGCCAGCGCCGCCGCATCGGGATCCGTATTGTTAGAAGAAGGGTAGCTTCCACCGGCCGGGAAAAACTCGTCGTTGGGGCCGGGAAGGTCGTCGACGAAGCCCGTCGTCATCACAATGCCGTCTTCAATGCCTACCGTGGCCGTCCCGTTGCCGAAAACGCCGGTTTGCGTCACCCGCCGTCCGTTCTGGATGGTATTGTCACCGCTTAACAGGCGAATGGGCGTAAGCTCAAAACAACTTTCGTTGCGAAAAACCGTATTCAGCAAGAAGTCCGCATCCGTAGAAGGCATAGCCGTCATGGCCATCAGTTTTTCCGCCGTACGCCCACGGTTTTTGCGCGCCGAAAGGTAAAGGGTTCCGGCTTGGTGGAGCCGCTCATGCACACAAACTTCCAGCGCCTGACCCGTCCCGACCCCCAGGATATAATGACCGTCGCGCAGCGTCCCTCCCGTAGGCACATCCGCAAAAGAAAAACGCCGCTCTTCGCGGTCATTGGCAATGTACAGCGCGTAGGTTTCGCCCTCAGCCACGCCCTCCAGGGTGATTTTGATTTCCTGCGTCCCCGTCACTTCCAATGCGTGCTGTACCGGCTTTTCACCGACGGAAACTACGAATGACTGAGCGGCGAGCCCACCTGTCAATGACCAAAAAGAAGCGAAGAGCAATAAATATTTCATGTTCAGGGGCGTGGTCCGCAGACAATGCAGTGGGGACGTACCCAAGGCGCAAAAGTCATCCTTTTGCTGCTCAGCGTGGCGCTGGCGTAGGCAGGCCAGCCGATGGCTTGGTACCAATCACCGATTTGCTCAATTTCCCTGGCGGGCAACGGTCGTCCGGAATGCGTATATGTTCAAAGTGTCCCGGCAAAGATACCAAGCCGGAGCCGTATTAGGAATTGCCTGAAATGTTAAGGTGTTATAGCTTCTTATTCAGGGCGCGGACGCAGGTGCTCCCCCCCAACCCCCCGGAGGGGGGAGTTTGTTGCCCCCCCAACCCCCGAAGGGGGAGAGCAAGGGAGGTCCCAACGGATTGCCCACTAGAAAGTAGGGCAGTTGACCCGTTGCCGGTAGTTGGCCTTCTGGACGTAAATCATGCTCAGTTCCCAGCCCCCCCGGCTGTTGGTGATGGTCCCTACCGCTCCGGCCGAGAGATCGTAGTTCACTCCAAATTGAAGGCGTTCGGTTTCTAAACCTACGGAGATGATGTAGGCATTGAGCCCCGGCTGGTCCCCGGATTGGTTGCTCAGTTGCGCCCACAGCCCGGCGCGCAGGGCCACTTCCTGCCACCGTCGTTCGGTGTAGCGAACGTTGGCCCCCAACAACCCCTCGAAGGCAGGCCCCTGGGTCATAAAACGCGCGGCGGGCAGCAAACTCATGTCGCCGCGCCCCAGCGGGATTTCTCCACCCCCGTGGACGACGTAGCGTTGGTCGAGCACGTCCCGCTGTCCTGGCAGCGGAGAAACGTTCGGTGCGTTGAGGTGATACGTAGCGATGCCAAAGTATGCGCCCGCCCGATCGCCCAAAGTGCCAAACCAGGCCACACCGGCATTGACGTCCAAGTAAGCCCCCGCACCGTTGCCCGAGAAAGGCTCGCCAGTGTCCAGGGTGCGGTCCAGGTAAGCCTCACGGGTGTTGTTGTCAAAGAAGTATTGTTCCGAAAACCACAGTTTGTTGAGGTCGTAGCCCCTTTGTCCAAAGCCCAGTTGAGCACCACCGGAGAGGAAGTGTCCGGTTCCGCCCCGCCGCGATCCCCCGATTTGTTGCTGGTAGCTCAGGCCCAGGAGGCCCTGGGTGCGGGTAAATTCACTGGCTCCCGCCTCGTCGCGCTGCAACTGCCCGCCTAGCCCGAAGAAGTTGCCATTGCCCGCCGGCCGTCGCAATTCCACCCCGGCCCCCACGCTGCGGTAGCCCTCCGAGCCCAGCAGGCCGGTGTACAATTCCCGGTAGTTGGCCGTAAAGCGCATTTGGCCGTTCATCACTCCGGTCAGGGCCGGGTTGGTCAGCTGTGGCGTGGCGGCCAGGTTGGCGTAGCGTGCATCCTGGGCCAGCACCGCGTTGGTGAGCAGCAGACTGCCCCCCAGCAGGAGGGCCACCAGGAAGATACGCGAAAAACGGTAAGAGAAGCAAAACATGCGGGGGGAGGTAAACAAGGTTAACGGATCAGGGAAGTCTCGCCCGCCAGGGTTTCTTCGGAAAGGTCGTCGTATTGGATCGATACCCGGTAAAGGTAAACACCAGCGTTGACGGGCTGACCACCCTTGGTGCCATCCCAGCCGCGCAAGGGGTCGTTGACTTCAAAGTCCCCATCCTCAAAAAGCAGGTTCCCCCAGCGATCAAAAATGGCGAAGTTGAGTACCCGCGTTCCCGGGCGGCCATGGACCAGCAACAGGTCATTGCGCGTATCCCCGTTGGGCGAAAAGCCGCTGGGCACCGCCACCTCCCGGATCTTGCGTACGCGCACCCGCACCCGGTCTTCATCTTCACAGCCCGTTTCGTCCATCACCGTCAGGGTGTAGTCGATTTCGTATTCCGGGCTGGCCAGAGGCTCGGGGCAGTCTTCACAACTCAGGGTGCCAGGGTAGGCCCCGCGCCAATTGTAGGTAATCATCCCGATGCCACCTTCCAAGGCAGGCATCAGGCGCAAACTATCGCCGAAGATGATGTCCTGGTCCGGACCCAGATCCAGGCTGAATACCGGACCATCGTTCACAATCGCCGTAGTGCTGATGCTGCACCCCGCACTGTCGCGTACGAAGGCCACGTACTCCGCCGCCGGCAACCCGATAAATACATTGTTGCGGGTAAAGCCCCGGTTCTCCAGGCCAAAGACGTACGGTGGCCGCCCGCCTGCGCCCGTCAGGGTAATGCGTCCCGTAGCCTCACCGGCGCAGAGCGCAGCCACGGCTTCGGCAGTGATCCCCACCGGAGCGGGCTCAGTGACCACTACGCTGGAAATGCTTTGGCAAGCATTGGCGTCCGTCAGGGTGAGGTCGTAGGTGCCCGCCGCCAGGTTAGACAATTGGTTTTGCGTTGCCCCCGTATTCCACAGGTAGGTATAGCCCCCAACCCCGCCAGTGCCCATTACACTGATCGAACCGTTGGTCTCGCCAAAACATCCTACGTCGCGCTTGGTAATGCTGGGTGCTAAAAGCGCTGGCTCCGTGATGCGCAGCACCGTATCCACCGTACAGGTGCCCACATCGGTAATCCGCACACGGTAGTTGTTGCCCGCCGGCAACCCGGAGATGCTGGCTGCCGTACTGTTGTTGGCCGCCGGGCCCCACTGGATGGCAAAGTTCCCCGGGTTAGGGCCGTTGATGTTGGTCAGGGTAAGTCCACCGGTGGCGTTGCCGAAACAATCCACCGGGTCTTCCACTACCGAAAAGGTGATGGGTGGCGGCGCGGGGAGCAAGCGCTCCGCAGTGGTCGTACAGCCCCGGCCATCCGTTACGGTCACCCCGTAGATCCGGCCACCCGGGACGTTGGTAATCACCACGCCGGTGCCACCGGTGGACCACTGGTAGGTGTAATCTGCCTCCGTTTGTCCCGTACCCCCGCCGGGGATTACCCCGAGCCGGCCATCCGCACGGTCATTGCAGCTGGGGGGAGTGGTGATGATGTTGGCCGTCACCGCAGGTAGATCGGTCAGCACCACGGAGAAAGTCTGGGCACAGCCACCGTTGTCAGTCACCGTAACCGTTTGGTTGCCGGCGGGCAGGGCCACGGCGGTTGCCGCCGTCTCTCCGTTGCTCCAGAGGTAAGTATAGCCGCCGCTGCCCCCCATGGGGACTACCGTGGCGCGGTTGGTAGAAGTGCCGAAACAACCCTGTTCATCCTGCCCGACGGTAGCCGTAACGGGCGTCGCGGGCTGGGCAATGGCAACGGTGGCCATCGTCTGGCACCCCAGGCGGTCGGTGACCGTCACTTCGTAACTGCCCGCCATCAGGTTGGAGACACTGTCGGTCACCGCCCCCGTTTGCCAGGCGTAGGTATAGCCGCCATTGCCACCGGCAGCAACGGCCACTGCCCGGCCATCGTCGCCGTTCAAACAACGGACGGCGTAGGGCCGAAAGCTGAGGGTAATGGGCAAAGGCTCGTTGACGGTAGCCGCCAACGTGGCGGTACAGCCCCGCGCGTCGGTTACCACCAGGTTATAGGTCCCCGCCTCCAGGGCTCCCGCGTCTTCGTCGTTCTGCGCATTGGGGTCATCCCATAGGTAGGAGTAGGGTGGGGTGCCACCCGTCGTACGGACCTCAATCTCGCCGGTGGATCCTCCGTTGCAGCGGACATCCATCACCGCCTCCAGGTTGAGTGACAGTGCCGGAGGATCCGTCAGCGTATAGCTGAAGTCATCCCGGCAGCCATTCGGCGCGGTGACTTGCACGGAGTAGGTTCCCGCCCTCAGGCCCGTCCGGTTTTGCGTCGTTACACCGTCGGACCAGAGGAAAGTGTTGCCCCCCGCACCCATAATGGTCAGGTCAATTGCCCCCGTTGCCGTCCCCGGGCACGCTGGCTGGGTCAGGGTTTCCGTTACCATCAGGTCCAGCACGTTGGCCGTTACGTTTACCGTCGCCTGCTCGGAGCAGCCATCGGCGGTTGTAACCGTCAGGGTATAAGTGCCTGCGGCGGTGGGCGTAATGGTGGGATTGGGGCAGTCCGTACAGCTCAGGGAAGCATTCGCCGGAGTCCAACGGTAGGTAATCTCCCGGTCGTAGCGCAGGGTGATCGACCAACTCAGGAAGGCGCCCAGGTCGTTGCCCGCCCGGTCCCAGGCCCGCAGCGACCATACCCCGTTGGCGTTGCTGGTGTTAAAGGCCGTCCAGCCCCCATTGCTGGCGCGGAAGGTTCCAGTGTACGGCGGTGCAGCACTGCTGATCAGGGCCGTTGCCGTGGGGCTGAAGCAGGTCTGAGTAAGATCCTGCCCGCTGCCCCCGAAGTTTTCCAGCAACGTAAGGGTACGGCCGTTGGGGGCCACCAGCTGAAGAGTAACCTCGTTGAGCGGTCCGTTGTTCTCCAGGTTCACGCACACCGAAAGTAGATCGGCATTCGCGTCCAAAATCCGGTTCGGGTTCTGTGACGTGACATTGATGATCGAGGAAAGGGGCGTATTGGCATTCGGATAAAGGGAATTGCCGAAGGGGAAGGGGACGGAGGAAGTCCAGGTCACCAGCGTATCGTTGGGGGCAGGTCCGGCGACGTTCGGAGTGAAACTGCCCCCAATACAAATGGCCGTATCCACCTGGTTGCGGGCCAGCAGTCGGTCGCAATCCGCACACGCTGGATCGAAGGGAGAAAGGTACTCCACGGCAATGGTCGTGTCGTACACGCAGCCGTAGACGTCGGTAGAGATAATGGTTACGCCCGTTTGGCCGGGGTTACGCGGGGCAACGAGTACGCTATCGGCCGAATAAAAGCCGAAAGCCGGGTTGGGGGCAAAGGCCAGGCTCTGGATGGGCACCAGAAAGGTTTCCTGGTCGGGGTAAACCTCGGAGGCAAACTCAATGGTCCAGGAATAGATGTAACCGTTGTCGCGCAGGATGTTGTCGCGAATGTTCAATGTCCAGTTGCCGTTGAGGGGGCAGCCCGCGAGGTTGTTGAAATTCTGCTCGGCAGCGTAGTCGATTTCTGGCATCGTTTCACCGTCGCGGATGTTTTGTGCGTCTACCGTTTGGGTCATGGTACGGGGCGCGGTGGCTGTCCAGCAGTATACCCCCGGCGGGTCCGGAGTGGTCGTGTTTTCGTTGCCCTGGCCCAGCAATTGGCGGCGTACGTTGTTGTTGGCCCCGAAACGGTGAAGATCCAGGCGATTGCCATCGGGGCATTCCAGCCAGATGTCGAGGTCACCGAGGTAACTGTGCTCCATCGTAGCGCAAATGCGGACGAGATCAGCTCCTTGCTGGAGGGTTTGGCCGGGGTTGAAGTTGGTGAAAAACAGGGGGCTGCTGTATTCCGTGCCGTTGCCGTCGGGCAGGGCGGTAAGCTCCGTGAGCGTCTGGCTCGTATTAAACGAAAACTCCTGGGCAGCGGGGTTGATCGCCAGGCCATTGCCCGTTGCGGGCCGACCGAGCACAAAGGGGATCTCCTCACCCACGCAGAGGTCTTGCCCCAGGTTGGTGGGGATGTTAAAAATCGGCGGCGGCGCTACCCGCACCCGCTGGCTGATGCTGTTGCTGCTGCGGCATCCCCTGACGTCATCGATGAAGAGTTGAACGACGTAGCCCCCTGGCTCATCGTACACGTGGGCCACCGTAGGCCCCGTAGCAGTGGTGCCATCCTGAAAAAACCAGGTGAAGGTGGATGTCGCATCCGACTGCGGGTAGGGGTTGCCCGCATCGGGGTAATCCCCCCGGGCCCTGAAGGTGATCGATTGCCCGGGGCAAACGTCAATGTACCCACTCGCGTCGGGCATTGCCGCCGGGGTGGTGGAAACCAGGACGGCATTGACCGGGCTGCAGGAAGTTACACAGTTGATGGCCGCCTCCCAGCCCGGGCCGTTGCCCGCACTTTCAAAGCGCACCGTCAGGCAGCCCGAAACGTTGGCCGCCGAAGCCCGGATGATGGCATTCATCCCTACCTCATCGGTGGTGATGACTTCCAAAACAGGCGAAGCATTGGTCGGTCCATTAAAAATGGTCATCGTTCCCACCGAGCTGTAGCGGCTGAACACGAGTTGCACGTGCGTCCCTCCGCTGCCGTCCGGACAAAGCGTGATTTCCTGAAACTGCCCGCTGGTGGAGTGGTTGCCATTGGGGCCACCGGAGTCAAAAAAAGTCCCGGCACAAACGTTTACCCGGCCACCCTGGGAAATGCGGATGTTTTGGGCATCCATTGCTCCGACTGTGGCCAGGAGCAGCGACAAAAGCAAAAAAAGACGCGAGTAAAGTTGGGGCATCGGGATAAGATTAAGGGGAGGGAGGTACGACCGCCATTGCACCTGCGACAGCGCCAAAATAAAGCGCTCCGCACCGCACGGAACGAAAAGGGCGGAACAAAGTTGCGCTGGAAAAAAGCAAAGGTAGCCGTGCCAACGAAATGACGCAGGCGGCCTTGCGACAAAAACGAATTGTGCGGCTATCTTTGGCGCAAAACGAATTTGCCCATGCAAGTATTGGACGGAAAAGCCCTCGCCGAGACAATTAAGGAAGAATTGCGCCAGGAGGTGGACCAAATCCGCCTGGCGGGGGGTAAAATCCCCCACCTGGCCGCCGTTTTGGTGGGTGCTGACCCCGCTTCCGAAGTGTACGTCCGCAATAAAGTGCAAAGTTGCGAGCAGGTCGGCTTCCAGTCTACCCTCATCCGCCGGGGCAGCGAAACGACGCAGGAGGAGGTCCTGGAGATTGTCCGGCGGCTTAACGATGACCCCGACGTGGACGGCTTCATCGTCCAGTTGCCCCTGCCCAAACACATTGATGAGGACACCGTAAACCTCGCCATCCGTCCGGAAAAAGACGTTGATGGCTTCACTCCCGTCAACATCGGCCGCATGACCCTGGGGCTGCCGGCCTACCTGCCCGCCACCCCCAATGGCATCATGACGATGCTCGAGCGCTACGGCATCGAGACCGAAGGCAAGGAGGTGGTGGTGCTGGGGCGCTCCAATATCGTCGGTACGCCGATGAGTATTCTGTTGAGCCGCAAGGGCAATCCCGGTAACGCCACCGTTACGCTCTGCCACAGCCGCACCCAGGATATGGCCGCCCACACCCGCCGCGCCGACATCCTCATCGCCGCCATCGGCATCCCCGAAATGGTGACGGCCGAGCTGGTAAAACCCGGCGCGGTGGTTATTGACGTAGGCATCAACCGCGTCGAAGACGCTTCGCGCAGTCGCGGCTTCCGTTTGTGTGGCGACGTTGATTACGCCAGCCTGGAGCCGATCGTCAGTGCGATGACGCCCGTCCCCGGTGGGGTGGGCCCGATGACGGTCGTCAGTTTGCTGATGAATACCCTCAAGGCGAGCAAAGGCCGTCTTTCCTAAGGGCGCCGTTTGGTTAGGGCGCGGCCGCAGGTGCCGGGGAAGGTTGGAGGCGGTGTTGGACTGGCCCCTGAACATTCGATCATGTTCGAAAGTACCCCGGTCGCCGCAAAAAACCACCAAAAACTCCTCTCAGTCACCCCCAACTCCTCCTATTGCCAAGCCCCTTCTTTTTTCCGGCAACAAAATTCCGTACCTTGCCGGGGCATTTTACCTCTTCGGCGGGCGTATGGACTTCGGGTTCGCTGGCCAGCGTGGAGGTACCTAAGTACTGATCCAAATAGTCTTCCCCTTGAAATCCTTATTACTCACCTTGTTGTCCCTGGCAACGACGGCGGCGTGCTTCGCGCAACGCACGGGCGATAGCCTCTACTTTTTATTGCCCCGCGATACCCTGCATCTGCGTTTCGATGCAGGTACCGGCCAACTCCTCTTCGATCACTACCTCTCCACGGGCCAAAGCCTCTACGGAACTGCCAAATTCTACGGCCTGGGGCTGGAGGATGTCTACCTTCTCAACCCCCAGCTCCGGACCGCTTACAAGCCCGGCGACCGGGTGCGCGTACCCATCCCCAAACGGGCCATCCGGACCAACATTTCCCGCGACAGCTCGGCCTGGTTTGCCCCCGTGCGCTACCAATTGGGGCCCGGCGAAACGCTGTTCGGACTCGCCCGCCGCACCCTGGGCTGGGCCGATGAATCCATCCTCCTGCGGCTCAATCCCGGCCTGAACCCCCAGGCCTTGTCTGCCAGCACCGTCCTGAACCTCGGCTATTGCAAAATCGACGGCATCCCCCCCGAGTGGCAGGGAGAACTGGAAGATCCCTACGTCCGCCAAAACCGGGGGCTCCGCGAACTATGGGAACAGTACACCCCCGGCAAAAAACTCAACAGTACCAACGGAAAGGCGGCCTGGACCAAAAAAGGCGACACCAGCAAATGGATGGCCCTCCACCGCACCGCACCGCTCAACAGCCTGATTGAAATTGATGACCCGCGCAGCCGCAAGAAACTCTACGCCCGCGTCGTAGGGCGCATCCCCGAACAGATTTACGGACCCAACGTAATTGTCGTAGTCAGTCCGCTACTGGCTAAAGCTTTTGGCGTCCGGGATAACGAATTTTACGTACGCACGCGGTATTTTTGACAATAAATTGATAAAACATTGTGTGCTCTTACGCTGCTTGGCGTAATTATATTTTGGTTAACAAATAGCTTGCAATTTTTAAGTTGGGTGAAGTGGTTTTGTGGGGGAGTGTTTAAGCTATCCAACCAAAAACCGATAACCCGATGAAATCTGTCACCCTATTCCGTATTGCCCCGGCGCTGCTGGCCTTTTCCTGTTCGTGGCCCCTCGCCCCCCCTGGCCCGGAGGCCGCCGTCTCCTACGCTGAAGTGGGGGAAGTTTCCATGCCGGTGGCCAGTTGTGCCCTCGATACCAATTTCGAACTCGTCCACCACACCGGCCGCCGCTACCTGCGCTACCTGGTAGATCAGCTGGCTCCCGGTACCGGCCGCCCTGCCGAAAGTTATTCCGTGGAGATCATGCGCGACCGCCGTGGCCTCCAACAGATTAATGCCATGACGTGCTCTTCGAGCCGCCTCATTTGGGTAAGCGATAAGGCCTACCAAGAGCTGCTCAACCACGAGGTGGCACTAGCCTTCATCGTCGCCCACGAACTGGCCCACGGCGGAGATCTTCGTCCGGGTAACGTTTATGCCACCAACGTGACCCTCGCCGAACGCGAACTGCTGCAGATCCTCACCTACCGCCAACGCTCCGAGGTGGTGGCCGATCAACACGCGCTCGATCTGATGGTCCGCGCCGGCTACTCCGCACCGGAGGTCGTTGCCGCCGCCGCCTTCATCCTTTCCCGCCCGGGTGCCGAGCATCTCCTGCCCGCCAGCGCTACCCACCCGGCTGGCTACGACCGCCTGCAATTGCTGGAATACTACGCCGCCCGCCAGTACGGGGCAACGGTAGTCGCGCGGTAAGGGCTGGTTGAAGCTTTGGGCTTGCTGCCGTGCAACTGATTTTGTCAAGAGCGCCGTTAATAACGTGAGGTTGGGCCCTTGCAATAACCACAACTAACTGATATTCAAAGGCTGTCAGAGGGCAGTTCGGTAGTTTTGTACTTCGGTAGTGGATTACGTCCTCACTACCGAACTACAGAACTACCAAACTTAATCGTCTGATAATCAGCGGTCATTTACGTTACTACTTCCCAACCTTACCTCAATTTGGCCGCCTACTCCACCTCCAGGGTACTCCGGTAAATCAACCACGCATAATCCCGCGCAATTTCCCGGATGGCATCAAAGCGCCCCGAAGCTCCACCGTGGCCCGCCTCCATATTGGTGTGGAGCAGGATTTGGGCGTCGTTGGTCTTCAGTTCACGCAGTTTGGCCACCCATTTGGCAGGCTCCCAGTACTGCACCTGGCTATCGTGCAGGCCCGTTGTCACCAACATCGGAGGATAGGCTTTTGCGGTCACCTGATCGTACGGACTGTAGCTGAGAATGTATTCGTAGTATTCCGGGAGGTTGGGGTTGCCCCATTCGTCGTATTCGCCCGTCGTCAGGGGGATGCTATTGTCCAGCATGGTCGTCACCACATCCACGAACGGGACGGCCGCGACGATGCCCGCCCACAGTTCAGGGCGCAGGTTAACCACCGCACCCATTAGCAAGCCGCCGGCGCTACCACCCATGGCAAAGAGTTTCTTCGGAGCTGCGTACTTCCGGGTGATGAGCCACTCGCCAGCCGCGATGAAGTCGGTAAAGGTGTTCATCTTCTTCAACAACTTACCGTCGTCATACCAGTGCCGCCCCATTTCCTCCCCACCGCGGATGTGGGCAATGGCGTACACAAAGCCCCGGTCCAGCAGGGACAGCCGCGCAATGCTGAAGTAAGGATCCAGACTGTGTCCGTAGCTGCCGTAGGCGTAGAGGAGGGTGGGGGAGGTACCGTCCAGCGGCGTATCCCGGTGGTAGACAATGCTGAGGGGAATACGGGTCCCGTCGCTGGCCACCGCAAATTGCCTTTCGCTGGTGTAAAACATCGGGTCAAAATCCCCCAGCACGGGTTGCCGCTTCAGCAGGGTGCGCTCGTGGGTGCGCAGGTGATAATCGTAAGTGCTCGGCGGCGTCGTCATGCTCTGGTAGCCGAAACGGAGCAGCTCCGTGTCGAATTCCAGGTTCTGGGTCGTGTAGGCCATATAGGCCCCGTCCTTAAACTCCAGGTAATGGTCTTCGTTCGTTCCCGGCCGGGGAGTGGCGAGATCTTCCGGATTCGTCGGGGTGGGGAGGTCCAGCACCCGCAACTGCGTCAGGCCATCCTTGCGCTCACTCAGCACGATGAAGTGGCGGAAGACGTCAATGCCCTCCAATAGTACGTCCGCGCGGTGGGGAATGACGGTGCGCCAGTGCGCCTTGCCCGTTTGCGTTTCGGGCGTGACCATGAGCTGGAAGTTCTTCGCATTCAGGTTGGTCAGTACGTAAAAGCGCTCTTCAATGTGCTCAATGCTGTACTCGAGTTCCCGCTCCCGGGGCTGAAAAACCCGTGGTTCGCCGGTAGGATCATCCGCCCGCAGCAGGTGGTACTCCATGCTCAGGGTCTGGGCAGAACCCAGAATGATGTATTTCATGGACTGTGAGCGGTAGACAAAAGCCCGGAAGGTGTCGTCGGACTCTTCGTAGATCACCACGTCGTCTTGCGGGGCCGTCCCCAGGCGGTGGCGCATGATCTTATAGGGGCGCAGGGCTTCGTCTTTGACGGAGTAGAAAAGATATTGACCATCCGCACTCCATACCGATCCGCCAGTGGTGTTGGGGATTTGATCGGGCAGGTACTGCCCCGTCAGCAGGTCTTTGATGTGGAGGGTATACACCCGGCGGCCGATGGTGTCCTCGCCGTAGGCCACGTAACGATTGTCGTCGCTCACGTTCAGCCCCGTAACTTCGTAGTAATCGTACGGGGCGGCCATCTCGTTGATGTGCAGCACCATTTCCTCATTCGAACCATCTACCGGGGTACGCACGTAGCTGGGATACTGTTCCCCGATGGCGTAACGCGTCTGGTAGCGGTAGCCGCGCCGAACGTAAGGGACGCTGGCATCATCTTCCTTGATCCGGCCCTTGATTTCCTGAAACAGGGTCTCGCGGAGGGGCTCCTGCTCCTTGGTTTGGGCGGCAAAATAGGCGTTTTCAGCTTCCAGATGGGCAATTACCTCGGGGTCTTCCCGCTGGTTGAGCCAGTAGTAATCGTCGATTCGGTCATGACCGTGGATGCTGAGGAGCTTGGGTTGCTTTTTGGCGATCGGGGCCTGCATATTGGAAACTTAAGGAGTGCAAATTAGGGGCGCTACCCATTGGCAGCGCACAAAGATAAACTTCTTCAGGGCGCGGCCGCAGGTGCCAGCGCAGTCTCCCAAGGGGAAGAGCTGGGGAGGTCCGTTACGGCGGGGTCAACCGCCGTTGGCCAGGGCCTTTTCTTCTTCGTCGGGGATCCAGTGCCCGTTGAGGCGCAAGGTGCGTTCAATGACGTCGCGCACCGCACCCGCCCCTCCGTTGGCGTGGCTGACGTAGGTGGCCACGGAGAGGATTTCCGGGCAGGCGTCCCGCGGGCAAGCCGGGAGCCCCACCAGGCGCATCACTTCGTAGTCGGGTACGTCATCACCCATGTAGAGCACATTTTCGTAAGTGATGTCTTCGTCGTACAGCTCCATAAAGGCGCGGTAGGCGTCCAGTTTGTTGCTGATGCTGTGGTAGATGTTGACCACGCCCAGATCCCGCAGGCGACTAACCACCCCCTCGCTTTTGCCGCCGGTGATGATGGCCACCCGGTAGCCCATGTCAACGGCCCGGCGGATGGCGTAGCCGTCGCGCACGCTCATGTGCCGCAGCAGTTTACCGTCCTCCATGACCAATACCTGGGAATTGGTCAATACCCCATCAACGTCAAAGATGAAGGTGTTGATGGTCTCGAATTTTTCCAGTTCGTTCATCGACGTGAGCGATTAATGGGCCAGGCGAAAGCTACTGGTTTTCCCGCCATTCGTACACCCAGCGGGCCTGGATTTGTTCCAGGTGCTCTTCCGTAGAGCCTTCGCGGGTTCCCGTAAAGCTCGGAATTTCCAGAATCCACTCCAGCAGGTCCGTGAAGCGAATGCGGTAGATGCGGTCTTGGCCAAACTCGTCGCCGAAGCGGTCGTAAAGGGCCATGGCGATGTCTTCGTGGTCGGCCCAGCCGAAAGGAAAGTCATCAAAATCTTTAAAACTCATGTGTGTTTAGTATTTTTGGTTAAACATTCGGGTGTGGGCGGGGATTAGTGGGAGCGGGAAGGGCCGCCCAAAGCCGCCCTCCTCAACTCCCTTGGAGCCGAATGCCGGGGAAAAACATCAATGTTCGTGGCCAATGATCTGGCGCTGGTCGGGGATCTCTACCTCAATGACGGCGTCTTCGTCCAGGATGACGGCCTGGCAACCCAGGCGGCTTTCGATGCGGGGGTTGATGGCCCGGTCGATAAAATCTTCTTCCTTGTCGCTGATCTCTTCCAGGGATTCACCGCCGCTGTGTACGTAGATGTGGCAGGTACTACAGGCACAAACCTCCCCGCAATTGTGGTTCAGGTGGATGCCGTTTTCTTCCGTTACCTCCAGAATACTGACGTCCGCGGGAACATTTTCGACGGTCTTGGGGGAAATGCTTTTGTCTTCGAAAGTGAATTTAACGGTTGCCATGGTGGGTTATCTTTTTGAAGCAGCAGGAGCGGGCCTGGGCCGGTTGCGCAAGCGCTGAAAACCGGAGCTTGGCATATCCTGACTTGCTCTAATGCCTGGTGAAGGAGATTGGTTGAATGCCCCGCCAACTAAGGCCTGCAAAGCGGGCTGCCAGCATGGTTGCTGCGCTCCCGGGCAGGGGCAAAAAGAAAAGCCGTCGTCGAACACTGTCGACAACGGCTTTCTATGTAGCGGGGACAGGACTCGAACCTGTGACCTTCGGGTTATGCTTACCACTATAGCTTTCGCTACGCTCGTCACCGGATTGTGACGAATTTGATGGTCTGGACTTTCTCTTCACCGGCAACTTAATGCTACGGTGTTCACCATAAAGTCTCTACACCTTCCTGCTGTTTCCAGCGGGCTTGGCTCGGGATTACCATACTAAAGGCTTCCCCGAATTTGATGAAATTCACCCCAGAGTTTCCTCTGGGGCAGCCCATTGTTCTATTAAGTTCCAAGCTTCACGAAACTCCGCAGAACGCGGTTTTCGCTGACGCTTGCGGATTCGACTAAGTGTATCTCCGATCCGAAACCCGTAAACGCTGCACAAGGCATGACGTAGAATACATCAAGTTCGTTGATGTAGGCGATGGCAAAGTCAAAATCCGCAAGAGAATAATTTGACCTGACCATTTCCCGGCGGTTTGTTTTGGTGCGACGGTTATCGACAACGTAGTTGCCTTTAACTTCATCAAACCAGGCAAATTTTACCTGCACCTTGACTAACCTACCTTTCACGTCCAATACTAAATCGTAAGGGAGCCAATCTCCTACTGGCCGCAGTACTCCCCAACCCCTTCGCAGAGATTGAAGTACAACAGCCTGTTCGGCGATGTCGCCACGTTGTTTAGTAAACACGCTAACTGGTTTTAATAGAACAGTTCTTGAGCCCGACGAGCTACCAACTGCTCCACCCCGCGATGTTAATTTTGTTGTCCCTTCGTTAAGGGGCTGCAAATATACAGACAGTTTTGGAACTGCAAAAGTTTTCTGCGTCTTTTGGAAAAATTTATTCTTCGGCCTCCGGAGCCAGCTGGACGCGCAGGCCGTCAAGGGCGGGCGTAATGCGCAGCTGGCAGCCCAGGCGGGAGTTGCTCTCTACGAAGAAGGCCTGGTCGAGCATATCCTCCTCATCGCCACCCATCGCGGGCAGCTCCGTGTCCGAAAGCACGTAACAGTGGCAGGTACTGCACAGGGCCATGCCGCCGCAAGTACCTTTCACGGGAAGTTCGTAGGCCTTGCAGACCTCCATCAGGTTCATGTTCATGTCGGTGGGGGCTTCCAGCTCGTGGGCTTCGCCGAAGCGATCCACTACAGTGATGGTAACGAGTCCGTCTTCAGTCATCGGGCTTGCTTTTTTAGTGCGGCGGCGCAAAGGTAGCGCAAAACCCGGACCGACAAAGATGAAGGGGTAGCCGGGCTTCAACTCGCCCCGACCCCCCGGTACTGTCGCGGCTTCAGCCCGACCCCCTGGTACTGTCGCGGCTTCAGCCCGACCCAGAGATTGCCCAAGGTACTGTCGCGGCTTCAGCCCGACCCCCAACACCGCAGTCCAAGGTATTGTCGCGGCTTCAGCCCGACCCCTAAGACGGAAGGTCGCCCACTGGCTTCCGCAGCCGAACCAACCGGACGCGCTGCTCAGTACCATTGAGGGCCACCGTAGTAAAGACTTCACCAAGCACTGCAAAACCAGCGGCGCTGAAGCCTTCCAGGAACTCCCGGGCAATCTTCCGCCCCGGCTCCGTGAGCCAACATTCTCCACCTGGGACCAACAAACGGTGAATGGTGTGGTAGAGGGGTTGAAAAAAGCGGCTTTCGTAGGCGACGTCGGCGGCCAAGACGAGGTCGTACTGCACATCCTGCGGTGGGTCGCGCCAGTCGAGGCGGAGAAATGCTGCCTGGGCATTGGCCTGGTTGAGCGCCAGGTTGTGGCGGGCAAAATCCAGGGCGTCCGTAACGTAATCAGTGAAAGTGACTTTCCCGCCCCGGAGGACTGCTGCGATGCCGGGCAGGCCCAGTCCACAGCCCAACTCAATGACGCGGGTGTTGGGCCAGTCCTGGTCGGCCGTGGCCACGTATTCGCCAAGGGCCAGGGCGCTGTGCCAGAGATCGGCCCAGTAGGGGAGCACCTCGTCTTGGTAGTCGGGGTCGCTGGCGCCCCGGGCGATGAGGGCATCGAGCAAGGCTTCGCTGTCGGCTACCGTATCCAATTGGAGGGTGTAGGGCCCGAGCGAAAAAGTACGGCGTTGGGTGGCGAGCATCACGTGGGGTGGGGTTGGCGGCGGGGCGAAGGTAACACACTCGGGGTGTTGACCTGCCTTTCTCCCCGTCCCTAACCTGGCACCTGCGGCCGCGCAAATGCTCCCCCTTTTGGGGCCGGGGGCCTAATGCTTAGATAGGCCATCTTTTGTAGGGCAGCCTGGTGCTTCTCACGAAGATCTTCGCGCAAGAAGCGCCAGGGTGTACCCTGCGCAGCCCATCGGGGAGACCTCTAGTTCAAGCGGTGCCAAGTCATGGGATAGCGTTCGTATTTCACGGGTGGAAAACCGTTTTCACCTGGGTTGGTACAACCCGAGGTAGTAACGTAGCCTTGGATGGTATTCTCATTCACTAAACGCCCTCTAAATAGGGCAATGCAGGAACAACAGCCCTCAATGTAGTGATAGGTAACCATTTGCCTGGTGATTGGATAGATCCCCAAGGTGTCAGGATTAAACGGCGAGCGTGTCAATGTTACGCTCGGCCCGATGCTATGGTCACCACCCCGGGCATAGGACCAGCCCCGGAAAGAGATGGCCCTTTCGGGCAAGTTTTCCCAATCCAAATCACGCCATTGTTGTCCGTTCAACGCCACCACCATGGTATCGCTAATTGGGGTAACATCATACGTCACCCAAGAATCCGTATACTGTGGGTTGATGCAGAAGCTGGGGCCGATGGTCAGGGCGGGATCGTTGCAAATGCACTCTCCCCCTTCGCAGGTAGACCCAATCCGGCATTGCCGGCCTTCGCAAGGGTCGCTCAGGTTGCTTCCATCAATGGGCTCACAGCCCGTGCATCCGGCCAGCATGAGCAAGAGGAAAGCCAAAGTGAGGTGCCGGAGAAACATTAATTGATTGGGCATGGCTGCTTGATTTTAGCGATTTTGGTGGACAAATTTGGCCACTTTGACTTTACCCTCTGTTGTGCGTACTACTGCCAAGTAAATACCTGCTGGCAGTTGGCGTCCAAGGTTCAGGATAGAACCTTGGCTTGAAAGATTGCCGTCATTGCCCTGCCAGACTCGCCTGCCCGCAATGTCAAATATGGAGACTTCGCTACTGTAACCGTCTACCATCAAATCTTGGAGAGATTGGAACGATGTGATCTTAGCAAAACGCTCGGGATCATTCTGAAGTACTTTTGGGTCATCTACAGAAATAGTATTTTCACAGATTGAGCTTGTCCTGACGTAGTGGCCAACTTGATCATCGGGGCGAATACGAAAATCATTGAATCCCCAAACATTAAAAAAACTTTGGGTAAGACCTCGCCAGGTGTTTTCAGAGATGCCGGAACTGGGATCATCCCCACTGATTGCCGATAAGGCATAGCTGGCCATTCCGGGTGTACAACACAATTCAGGGTCTCCATTATCATTTGTTTCGGCGGTGGCAAGCACTACACTCGCAAGCCTGAAGGAAGATAAAACGGAGGCATCCGCTTTCCACCTTCTTTGTCCAGCTACCCGCATACTGGCTCCAGACGAGATCATTACCTCAACTGGTTGGTTCACATTAAATCTAGCAATGAAGTTTACAGTACCAGCATTTCCTTGGGTAGGGGAAGTATTATTGTTGTCATCTAACAACTGAAAGACAGCAGAACGGCCATTTATATCACCTCCACAGCGACCAGTATAGGTTTGCCAAGGAGAATCGAAAATTTCGCTAAGTTTATCAAAGACATTGTTGGAATAGTACTGTTCAAAGCCCGTCCGAAGAACATCATCGGCAACGGGTTCTCCAGTGTTGATCAAGTCTCCAGCTTTAATGTACCGGTAAGCATAGTAGGCCAATTCAAGGAAGTCTACCACCGATGGTCTTGAGTAAGTAATGCCACATTCTGTAGTAGATCCGTTGATGCTCACGGCAATGTTTTGGTAATCTCCTATAGCGTAGGGATTGTTCGGATCATTCAAGTTTTCACTCAAAGGGTTGCCCACACTCAGCAAGGCAAAATCGATGGCTTCAGCTGCGGCGTTCTTATCGTTTGCACAAAAGAGACCTCCTTTGAAGACCTCGGCTTGACTCTTGGTGATTGAGTGGTACTGGGCTTGAAAACGTACTATTTTGTCCTCGTCGCACTCGCAATCCGTTTCAAGTGGGTTGTCGTCCTGATCAATGCATAAATAATTAAAGACCATGGAAGCAATGTTCGGGGCGGGCATTGTAATTTCGTAACCCTGATTGAAGTTTGCGACAATGTTGTCGTCTACTTCGGCATTCCAGGTAGCACCAAAGGGTGCGCGTGGGCAGCCGTCCTGACTTTGGCCCGTAAGGGCATTCCAGCGGGCGGGGCCTTCCATTCCCCAACCAGACCATACCCTCACGCTTCCTCCGCTTGGGTTAAAGGTGGTGCCCCTCGAGCCATAAAGCCCGTAAATAGACCTTCTACTGCCATTGTCGCTAATATGGTCGCGAGTAAGTTGGTAAGAATGGGCCATCTGAATAATACTACAACGGCAGGTAGCAGCATTTTTCGGTCCAGAGGGCACGGGGCCAGTGAATGGGTTATTGGCGTTGGGTACAAAAGCCAGCTCTTTGGGAAGCGGTTTACCGGAATAGAGTAGTTGTTGAATGAGGCTTGATTTTTGCACCGCAGTTAAAGTTACGTCTTCTCTTAGCAATGGTCCGTAGTGATTTTAGGCTAAAAATGGGCCAGTTTGGATGAAAACGGACAAGTACATATCTTGGAAGTTACCAAACACACCAAGCTATGACTTGTCCTACGAAGACTCGCGCCCTCGCTCGCACAATTATACAGCAAATGGATGACATTGGCGTCTGGCAACGAGATTTTTTACTTGACTTGTTCGACTTGTGGCTGTGTATCCACGGCCGCTACAACTTCACTCACCTTGCCCGCTACGACGAACGCGACGAGAGTACGTTTCGGCACAATTTCGCTAGATCTTTTGATTTTTTTCAACTCAACTTGCTCCTAGTCAAGCAACATCTGAGTAAAGACAGGGTTATTGCTTTCGACCCCTGCTACATCACTAAAAGTGGTAAGT
>NZ_JACSIT010000089.1 GCF_014349155.1 Neolewinella lacunae | reverse complement strand
GACTACACGGTACAACCCGAGTACGCCGTAGCGGTAAACGTACAGGATGTAAAGACTTCGGACATCGTCAAGATCGCCAACGTGATCCTGGGTGCGGAAGACTTCACGTCTCCCTACGACTACCTGGCGGCGGACGTCGACCAGAACCGGAACCTGAACGTACTGGACCTCGTTGCGATCCAGCGGGTGATCCTCGGCCTCGACGCGAACTACGCTACCGGCGAGAGCTGGGGCTTCGTGCCGGCGGACGTTGACGTGAGCAACCCTTACGCTGCGGCCTTCCCCGAGGTGTACAATGCCAACGACCTGACGGGCAGCATCCTGGATGCGGACTTCGTGGCCTTCGCTTACGGTGACGTAGTGGGCAATGGACGTTCTACGGCCTCCATCGAAGCCGCTGACGTCCAGTTGGAAGCTGGTCAGATGCACACGATGGAAATCCGCGGCACTGAGCTGGCGGGCTTCCAGGGTACAATCGAACTGGCCACTGGCCTGGAGCTGGTGACGGCCAGCTACGAAGGCGAAGGCGCGATCAACCTGAACCGGGCTGGAGACGGCCTGGTGGCGGTAGCCCTGCGGGGTGATGCGGTGCTGACGCTGGAAGTGATGGCTACGGCTGCGGGTCGCCTGAGCGAACTGGTGAGCCTGACGGACGAGATCACGGTTCGGGAGGGTG
>NZ_JACSIT010000088.1 GCF_014349155.1 Neolewinella lacunae | reverse complement strand
CCTGTGGAGCAACGGACAGACGACGGCTACGGCCACGGGCCTGGCTGCGGGCATCTACACGGTAACGGTTACCGACGCCAACGGCTGTACGGAAATCGCCACCGGCACGGTCAACGAACCCACGGAACTGACCCTGACGGGTATGGAAACCGACGTTGAGTGCAACGGCGACGCTACCGGCGCGATCAACATCACGGTCGGCGGCGGCACCCCCGGCTACACTTACCTGTGGAGCAACGGTGCCACGACCGAAGACCTGACGGGTCTGACCGCCGGCATCTACTCCGTGACGGTAACCGACGCCAACGACTGTACGATCGAAGCGACCTTCGAAGTGGAAGAGTCTACGGACCTGGAAGCTACCATCGCTGACACGGACGTGCTCTGCAACGGAGACACGGACGGCACGCTGACGGTAGTTGTCACCGGCGGCACCCCCGACTACACCTACCTGTGGAGCAACGGACAGACGACGGCCACGGCCACGGGTCTGGCCGCAGGCACCTACACGGTGACGGTAACCGACGCCAATGGCTGTACGGAAATCGCTACGGGCACGGTCAACGAGCCCACCGACCTGGAA
>NZ_JACSIT010000087.1 GCF_014349155.1 Neolewinella lacunae | reverse complement strand
CCGGGTGCTTGTAGCCCCTCTGGTGTGGGTACCAACGTGTTTTACGAGACGTTCAGCTTCACGATCAGTGCGGCTGATATGTACACTTTTGCCTTCAGCGGTGTTGACGACCTGACCGCAGCGTTGTACGGTGGTGGTTTCGACCCTGCTGCTCCCTGTGCCAATATTCTGGCTTACAACGACGATGGCAACGGCAACCTTGATCCGCTGATCATCATTCAACTCGACCTCGTTCCCGGAGACTACACGATGGTAATCACCACCTTCGGCAACGGAGCAACCAGTGATTACACTATGGACATCAGCAGCGCCAACGGCGGCCAGGTCTTCGCGGCCGGCGGCGGTGGCGGCAGCAGCGATGCACCGCTGGTCGACAACGGTTCTTCTGACGCCTGTGGCATCGAGACCTACGCCGTCAGCCAGGCGGACTTCACCTGCGCCAACGTAGGCCCCAACGAAGTTACCCTGACGGTAACGGACGTTAACGGCAACAGTTCCACCTGCACGGCCACGGTAACGGTAGAAGACAACATCGCTCCCGAGATTGTCGTCACCCCCCAAACGGTAGTACTAAGCAACGCCAACGGAACGGCTACCCTGACGGTTGCCGACCTGGCTACCGCTACGGACATCTGCGGCATCGCCTCTTTGACGGCCAGCCAGCTGCTCTTCACCTGCGAAGACATCGGTGAGGTGGAAGTGATCATCACGGCCACGGACGTGAACGGCAACGTAACGACGGCCCCGGTCATCGTGACGGTCCAGTTCCTGCAGCCCAACCTTTCCTGCATCGGCGAGATCAACCTGACGCTCAACGATGACTGCCAGGGCCTGCTGATTCCCCGCATGGTCCTGACGGGCAACGTTGCGTGCCTGGACGTATTTGGCTTTGACATCACGGTAATGGACAGCGACCCGAGCAACGG
>NZ_JACSIT010000086.1 GCF_014349155.1 Neolewinella lacunae | reverse complement strand
CCGTCCGTGAAGGTCGGCAGCAGCGGCGTCAGGCCACCGGCCAGCAGGCGGGCCCGCAGCTGGGGGGCCATCGTACCCGCTACCGTCGTGCCAGCAACTGCGCCTACTTGGCCAGAAGCCGTCGCGCTGCGGTTGTTGGAGAACACTTCGTAGCACTTGCTGATGTTGGCCGGAAGCGTCGTCAGCGTGTTCGCGTCAAGGTCTACGCAGAGCAGGTTCACGTCTTCTACTTCCGTGACAACCGCCGGCGGCGTCTTGTCTTCGGCGTTGACGATGCCCCAGCAGGTCTCGAAGTCGAGTACCCGCAGGCTGGGCGGCGTGAAGACGAAGTTGGTGATCGTCAGTTCGCTGGGCGTGTTGCTGCCGATGGGCGTGAAGCCATCGTCAACGATACCGATGAAGAGCGTGTTGCCGGGTTCGACGGTGAAGCTCAGTTCACCTGCCTCTGGCATGTCCGTGTCCAGAATTACTTCGGCTACGTCGCCTTCAAAAGTGTAGAGAACTACCGCGTTATCGAAGCCAGCATCAGCACCGTTGTAGTCGTAGCTCATGCTTACCGTACCCGCCTGGTCGAAAAGGTACTGGGCACGGGCGATCAGCGTGACGCCGAAGTTATCGCCCAGCGTCTGGAAGCGCAGCGTTTGGTTGTCGGTGAACTCGGCAATGCCAATGTCGCCAGATTGGCCAATCGGGAAACCGTCCGTGTAGAAGGCTTCCAGCAGCCAGTTGGCCGGGGCAAAATCACCTGTGAAGTCTTCCGTCGGAGGAAGCGTGGGATCGATGGAGCGGATGGAGTACTGGAAGCTGCCGCAGCCGTCGATGATCGGACCGTTGCTCGGGTCGCTGTCCATTACCGTGATGTCAAAGCCAAATACGTCCAGGCACGCAACGTTGCCCGTCAGGACCATGCGGGGAATCAGCAGGCCCTGGCAGTCATCGTTGAGCGTCAGGTTGATCTCGCCGATGCAGGAAAGGTTGGGCTGCAGGAACTGGACCGTCACGATGACCGGGGCCGTCGTTACGTTGCCGTTCACGTCCGTGGCCGTGATGATCACTTCCACCTCACCGATGTCTTCGCAGGTGAAGAGCAGCTGGCTGGCCGTCAAAGAGGCGATGCCGCAGATGTCCGTAGCGGTAGCCAGGTCGGCAACCGTCAGGGTAGCCGTTCCGTTGGCGTTGCTTAGTACTACCGTTTGGGGGGTGACGACAATCTCGGGAGCGATGTTGTCTTCTACCGTTACCGTGGCCGTGCAGGTGGAACTGTTGCCGTTAACGTCCGTTACCGTCAGGGTAACTTCGTT
>NZ_JACSIT010000085.1 GCF_014349155.1 Neolewinella lacunae | reverse complement strand
ATTAGTAGTACTTTTCGGCATGACTTTCGCAAAACTTAAGGCTGAAGTTGATAATCTCCGCCCGGCGCTTAGTGCTGAGGGCTTGATGCTTGTGGACTTATTCATGCCATTCTGCGAAGCTCAGCAAGCGACGATAAAGAAGCTTGAAGATAAGTTAGCGGTTACTAGTGGCAATAGTTCCAAGCCGCCAAGCAAGGATGACTTCAAGCCTACTAAGGCAAGGTCTCTACGGGAAAAGTCGGGCAAAAATCCCGGCGGTCAATCGGGGCACAAAGGAAGCAAGAGCCGCCTGATCGACAATCCCGACGAGATTATCCCCTACACGATCACCGCGTGCCCGGGCTGCGGATCTAACTTATCAGGAGTATCTCCGGATGGTTTTATTCGCAAGCAGGTGGAAGATATTCCACCGCTAAAAACGATTGTTACCGAGCACAGGATTGAAATCAAGACCTGCCCATGCTGTGCCATCCAATGGCAGGCAGCTGGTTGCCCGGAAGATATCAAGCACGAATTCCAGTACGGCCCCAGAGTCAAAGCGATCAGTGTCTATCTATCAGCTTTTCAATTCATACCTGCTTTTCGGACCAAGCAGTTACTGAAGGTTTTTGGCGTAAACTTGAGTACCGGAACGCTGGACAACTTTCGCAAGAGTGCTGCACGCCAATTACCGGAGTTTCTGGAGACGTTACGCTTTTCCATAATAGCATCCCTGTGCGGCTTTTTTGACGAGACGGGTATGAAGGTCAAAGGTATCGGACACTGGGTACATGTGGCGGCAACGGAATTGTTCAGTTTGTTCATGATTCATCCCAAGAGAGGACGTGAAGCACATGATGAGATGGATGTGCTCACTTGGTTTGAAGGAATCCTGCACCGGGATGACTATCACTCTTATCATGCCTATCCCCAAGCCACTCACTCCTTATGTGTTGCCCATCTGCTACGTGACCTTATCTATGCTATTGATCGGGATAAACAGGGAGAATGGGCCGATCCCTTCATCAAACTTTTGCTCCAAGTAAAGCGACAAAAAGTCGAATCCTCCACCAGTGTCGTTGATCGCCGATGGCAGGGCCGCCACCGAAAAAAATACCGCGAGCTCCTTGCGATCGGGCTGAAGCAAAATCCTCCGGCCGTTAAAGAGGACGGGAGTACGCGCGGGCGAACAGCTCAAACCAAAACGGTGAACCTACTGCTGCGACTAAGAGACAATGAAGACGAAGTGTTACGTTTTATGACGCATGCATTGGCTCAGTTTGATAATAATCAGGCGGAAAGGGATCTGCGCATGAATAAGGTCCGTCAAAAAGTATCTGGAGGCTTCCGTTCGCTGGTCGCCGCCCAGGAATTTATGGACATTCGCTCCTTTGTTGCTACTGCAATAAAGCGGCAGGCGGACCCGGTAGAAGAACTCGTTAACCTCTTCACTCCGGGAAATTGTGACTATATGAGGCTGGCTCGACACCCTGAATAGTTACGATTTGCTTATCTTTACCCAGGCTAGCTGGTTCACCAAACTCTACCGCCGTCCGCAAAACCATGCTCCATGCCCCTGCCGAAAGCTACTCCCATTAGCATTCTAATCGCGAAGCAGAACCAGTTGCTGAGTGATTGCCTTAAGGAACTGTTCGTCTTGAATGGCTATACGGTGGTGGGACAAACGCGCTGGGGCGCGCGGGTCGCTTCGCTGGTTAGCCTTCACCAGCCTAATATTTGCATTTTGGGGGCGGATTTTCAGGACATGCCGGTAGCAGAAATTTGCGCTCAGGTACGCGAAGCAGCTCCACTGACTCGGATCGTCATTTACGCCCACCGCTTTGGAGACCAGTACGTAGGCACACATCAGTACCAATATGGAGATGGGTTTATCATCTCAGACTGTACCTTCGAAGAGTTGCTGGTTTGCATGGAAACGGTAGCAGCTGGGGAACCCTACACCACCCCCAAGGTGCATGAGTTACTCAATAAGTCGTTTCACAACCTGACGCTGGACACACCGCCGGATTTAAAATTATCCGACCGGGAAAAGGAAATCTTGTCGTTGGTGGCCGACGCGCTAACCATGCCAGAAATCAGCCATCAACTGAACATCAGCGTAGCTACAGTAAACAATCATTGCTATAACATCCGTAAGAAGTTAGACTTGAGTGGTCGCAATGCCCTGCACCAGTATGCGTTTACGGTGAAAAATAGTAGAATTCTCTCATAATTTTTGAGAAAATCCCCCTATTGACTCAGGGGGTCGTTACGAAGTATTTTTGCGGTATACAGAATATCTGCAAAGCCAAAGCGATGGACCTTCGCATTATATATTGTACAGATTTCTCGCACAATGATCAGTGCAAAACAGGATCATTCTTCCGGGGAATCCCCGAAGAGGTGGCACAGGTATTTGAATTATCGCTAGCCCACTTCTCGAGTAACTTTGGTGAGATTACGGTATCCGCAGGAGATCAGACTTCCCCTTGCGTTGCTTCCGGAGATTTGGTGTTTCTCTTTGCGGATGTAACTGGAGCTAGATTGGCTGCTGGACTGTGCGCTTCAATTCGTCAACAAGGGGCCACGGTAATTCTTGGGGGGCCCTTTTTTTCACGCCAAGGCGGGGAGGAGGATAACGGTGCAAATGCGCTGCTCATTGGTAGCCCGTCCGTGCTCTGGGAAGAAGTAGCTGGCAGCTACTTGGCAGGTATGACGCTGCGCAAGCAGTACCTTGCCCCGGCCGAACGTTCGCCATTTGTTGTGAAGACCTATTCTGCGGCTACGGCTGCGACGCGGGTGTTTCGGAATCATTACGGAAAATTTTTCACCGTCCAACTTACTCTGGACAGCAGGTGCTATCAAAGCACAGCCAGTAACAAAGCTGGGAATATTAGCTGTCGAGACCCCGAGGATGTTGAACGACTCCTAGCGGCGATTCCGGCAGACATTCCACTACTTTTCCGTGGAGTTGACGCCTATTTGCAAAAATGGGGAGAAGAGGTGTTTTTTCAGCTCGCCGAAAAGACCGGACACCCCTGGGTTGCTGAAGGCAATGCGGAGATTTGCCTGCGGGCAGATCTCCCCCGACGCTTGGCCAAGCGTGGGTGTCATTTACTATTACTTGATATACACAGCATAGACGCAGCGGAACTTCACGGGCGCTTCGGAGGCAGCATAAACCTTGGAGGTATTGAGGACTTCTTACGGCAATGTGCAATGTTTGATCTGCGGGTTTTCGTTCGGGGGAGTTTCGGTTTTGAGCGAGAAACGCCAGCCGTCTTCCAACGCGCTTTTGCTTGGATGAAACAAGGTGGCTTCGAGCGTTGGATGCCGCAGTTATGGGTGCCTTTGCCTTACACCGTGGAGCATTCAACCTTAAGTTCCCAGGGCAGGCTCAGGAAGCTGCCCCCGGAGGAGTACGACGGGTATCACCTTGTCTACCAACCGGCAATGGGAACCGCTGAAGAATGGGAGCGCAGCTTGTACGATTTCCACCGGAAGGTTAATCGTTATGCATTCCGAAAAGTAATTATTGAACAAAACGTCTAGCGTAAGCCTGGCTCTGCCAATTGTCGCTAAACGGTTTTATATTCACACTTATTCCATCATTTTTCACTAAACCATTCGTATCATGAAGATTACCAAACTTCAGGGTGCTGGCGGCGCGCTCCGGCGCGTAGTTGCTGGCGCTTGCAACTGTAACACCTGTTCCTGCTGCAACTTCAAGATCGGCAAAAAGAAGAATGTAGCGTAATACGGTAGAAAATGGTTCCCGGTCTGCCTCGATTGATCGGGAACCTTTTCACCACAAAAAACAAATCATGGTACTAAATGAAATTATGGACATCTTTCCTGATGAAAAAATTGACGGATACCAGGTAAGGAATAAGGAAACTGGAATAGAAATAAAGTTCGAAGGAAAAACGGAAAAGGAAATATTTGAGCTAATTGTACAAATGCTGCAGAAAAAACCTACCCCGGGGGGTACGGAAGTACTGATTGAGCAGTTAAGCGTCCAGTTCCCCCGCGAGAAAGTAATATCCATTGTACAGGATTTGCGCGACAATGGCATTATTACGGATTATACATTGCGTGAATTGCTCAAGCGAAAGAGCGCGCCTCAGTACCTTTTTTGGAGTAGGGTAGAATTTGCTCAATTGGGGGAAAGCGCAATAGCACTACAAAATAAGTGGGCAAGTACCAGCCTGGGAATTATTGGTGATGGTCACCTGGTAGAATTGATCGAACAGAAAGCCCGCTTAAGTGGGCTGGTCCGCATAGAGCAACTGGCAAGACCAGCGCAGGCTTTGGAGGAAACGAAGCTGGGAAAGCTGCTAGAGCAAGACCTCCTCATCTGTGCTTATGATGACTGGCACCCTTACCAGCTCGACCAGATCAACCGCCGAGCCTTAGCCAATAATAGGCCTTGGTTACTCATCCGGGGGATGGACGGGTTGAGTGCCTCCGTTGGTCCCCTCTTTATGGGTAAGGACACGGGCTGCTACCACTGCCTGAGTAGTCGCCGTAAAAGCCACCTGGAGCACGTCAATCAATTTGAGCATTATGAGGCTTATTTGACGGAACAACGCATTGCTGCCAAAAGCCAAGGGGCTCCCATGCCTGCTTACGACGTGATCGCTTCTTTGGCCATACTAGAGCTGATGAAATTCCGTCTTGACTTCGCGGTTCCCGTTACTTATGGCAACATGGTCACCTTCGATCTTTACGACATGGAGACTGCTATCCACCCGTTTCTTAAAGCACCAGTTTGCCCAGTGTGTAAGCCTGAATTGGAACACGCCTCGGCTCCCTGGTTAGAACCCCTCATCATTTACAATTAAATCTCCTTTGCCATGGTCGATACCCGTAAAAGTGGATTGCGTAATGGCCTTAAGCTCATTTCACCCGAGCTGGGAGTGCTACAACACATTTTTCGCTTGCCGCGCATGGATTATGACCCCAAGTTGGTGAGTTTCGGCGTATGGCCGGGAGACTCGACCAAAGTAGGGGGATTTAAGTTCAGTGGCCGAAGCAGTGGCTGTGCGCCGAATTGGGACAATGCCATCTTAACTACCGTGGGCGAAGTAGTTGAACGCTACTGCCCGGCCTTCTACAACCGTGAAAGCCTAGTTTTTGGGAGCTATGAGCAACTCAAAGAGCGCGGTGCATTTTCTCCCCGCGAAATTGCGCTATACCACGAGAAACAGTACGAAAAATTTGATTTCCCCATTATTCCTTTTACTGAAAAAAGTGAAGTAAACTGGGTAGAATGCTGGGATATTGGCTGCGGGAGGAAAGTACTTTATCCAGGAAGCCTGATCTACATCCCTTGGGTAGAGGAAGAAGAATGGGTGGCGGTGACGTCATCTACCGGGATGGCTGGCCACGTCAACGAGCACGCCGCGATTCTTAATGGGTTGTACGAAAACATTGAGCGCGATTCTTTCACCATTACCTGGATGCAGTGGTTGGACGTACCTAAAATCCTTATTGACCGGGAAATTCGTGCTTACTTAGATGAAAAATTCCCTAGCAACTTCGAGTTCCATTTCCTTGACGTCAATCTAGACCTGGGCGTACCGGCGGTGTTTGGCTTCTGTTTTGGAGAATCGGATTTTGGGAAATTCGTTGCCGTTGGTTCAGCGGCTCGCAGTACCTATGCCGATGCGCTTAAGAAAGTGGCCAATGAAATCGGGCAGGCCATTTCCTATTTTCGCTACTTGTTAGGGGAAATGCCCGATTGGGTGCCGGATGACAACTTCGACGATATAATGAATTTTGAAGAACATTCGATTTTCTACCAAAAGCGCCCGGACCTTTGGCACGTTTTTGATCGTTGGCGGTTTAAGGATGCGGAAAAAAAAATAAATTTCTATGAGAAACGCACCAACACGGATCGGGAAGAAATACGCCGAATCACCAAGTTATTGGACGACAAAGGCTACAGTGTGCTTTGCAAGGACCTTAGCACTCCAGATGTACGACAAGCTGGATTTTGCAGCCTTAGGGTGATTGTACCACAGCTAATTGAAATGGCAGGCTCTTACGCTCACTATTTCTCCGGTGGCCGTCGGCTCTACGAAGTTCCTGAAAAGCTAGGATACTTGGTGCGTGACTTCGACCAGCTAAATCCGTATCCCCATCCCTTCCCTTAACAATGGACTCACTGATGGATATTCATACCCTTCAACACAAAAAACGTTACGGTAAATTTGATACTGGGCCCTATGGCTTAGAAAAATACGCGGACTCTCAGGCGTTGATCTACCACGAAAACAGCAAGTTAGACCGTTTTCTGGCGAGGCGCTACGGGATCGGTTTAGCGCGATTCGATACTGATTATTTCCGTCAACGGTCTCAACGGCCCTACAAGGTATATCCAGGGGCAAAGAGAGTATCCTTGACCGAATACCAGTTACTTGGGCCTCCGTCGCAAGCGGACTACTTCACCCTGCTGGGTAACCGTCGTAGCGAGCGGATCTATACCCCTTACGACCTTTCCCTTCGTGAGCTATTTGTGTTGTGCCACTATACTTACGGTATATCGCGCTACGAACAGCTCGGGGAAGAAGAAAAGGTAGGCTTTCGGTATGCCCCGTCGGGAGGCGGCCTTTACCCCTTGGAACTCTACGTAGCTCTGTTGGCCGGAGATGTGGAGCTTGGATTGTACCACTATCGCCCCGACGTGGAAGCGCTGGAACGCTTAAAGAGCGGCGATTTCCGGAGCGAGGTTGCCCGTATCGTTCCTGGAGCGCCTTTTGTTGATATGGACAACTGTAGTGCCGTGTTTCTGGTGACCAGCGTCGCAGAGCGCGCCATGCTAAAATATGGCGACCGGGGCTATCGCTGGATACTGATGGAAACTGGAGCGATTGCGCAGAATACTGGCCTGAGTGCCCTTGCTTTAGGGCTAGGGTCCTGCTTGGTAGGCGGTTTTTTGGATGACGAAGTCAACCGCTTTCTAGGAATAAATGGGGTTTCAGAAACCGTTCAAAAATGCATTGTAATTGGTAAACCTGCGGACGATGACCAAGACAATTGACCTAACCACCAAACGGGTGAACAGTAAACTGGCCCTGAATTTAGTAGGGGTTGGCTTCCGGCGTAATGACCGCTGGATTTTGCGGGATGTTTCCTTTTCGGTAGCACCCGGTGAACGGGTAGCCTTGCTCGGCCCAAATGGTGCGGGCAAGTCTACGCTAACCGACCTCATCACTGGGATGATTCGCCCAATGGAAGGGGAGGTATCGGTTTTCGGGGATGCTTTCGCCGCTCACAAAGGCCGCATCGGGGTGGTTTTTGAGTACACTCCGCTTTTCGATTACCTTACGCCTCAAGAAGTGAGCCGCTACCACGCGCTAATGCACGGCCTGAGTTTTGCGCAATTACAGCCTATTATAGATAAGTTAGGGATGGAGCCCTTGATGCGCAAACAGAGCTATGTTCTTTCGAACGGCGAACGGCGTAAAGTTGGGCTACTACTGGCTTTGATGCATAGCCCAGAGTTCCTCATTCTCGATGAGGCTACGGCTAATCTAGACCCTTTCATTCGCGACCAATGCTGGGATTTGTTTCAGCGGCCTGGCCGTACCATACTTTTTAGCACCCACCACTGGGAAGAGGCGGAACGCTTTGCGGACCGCATCGTTTTCATCCACCAGGGCAAGGTATACCCTGCGGATACGCCAAGCGGCTTTCTTTCAACCCGTTATTTGGTAGCGGATAAAAAAGTGGTGCTTGATCGCTCCGCGCTTCACCTGCCCGCAGTGGTCCAATCCCCTCACTTTTTCGAAGACGACAAAGTCTACGTTTTCCCAGCGGATCTGAATGCGTTTTTAGATGCTGTGAAATTGGCTACTCCGCGCTTATCCATTTTCCCCAAAGACCTTAAAGACGTTTTCCTTTATCTCACGCAAAATAAGTAATCATGCGAGCAATACGCGTAATCGGTTGGTCTTCCTATTTACAAACCCTCTCCTTTTTGAGGGTCAAGGAAGCCCTTTTCTTTTCGCTAGCCTTTCCTATTTTCTTATTTTTACTCTTCGGATACATCTGGGGGGGGCTTGACGACCTTGAATACGTCGAATACTTATTTACTGGCATCCTCGGCATGACCATCGCCAACGACGCCTTGTACGGTTTTGGGCCCATTGTGAAGAACTTGCGAACCAACAATTTACTCAAAGTGATCAAGTGTACGCCAATACCGGTAATGTATCACTTCACAGGGCTTTTCCTGAGTCGGGTGAGCCTCATGCTTTTTACCTATGTACTATTGTTGTTGACGGCCGGGCTTACATTCAGTTACTTACCGACTAGCGAACAAGTGTTCCTTCATTTGGCGGGAGTAGCGCTGGGCTCAGTAACGTTTGCGTTGCTCAGTCTGCTACTGACGCTGCCTGGTCGCAAAGGCGATGAGAACGGCTTCCTAAATTTCCTGTTCTTCTTCATGCTTTTTACGTGTGGAGCCTTTTTCCAGATCAGCGAAACATCATTCCTTTACTCCATCGCGAGCGTACTGCCCCTTACTCACTTAGTCGCTTTCTTACGGGGTGAGACTGGAGTGCTCCTCCCGTTGATTGCGTGGATGGTTGTTTCTTTCATCTCATTTGCTTTGTTATTCCGGCGCACGCAGGTGTACCGTTAAATCAGTAGCTTATGGAATTCATCGTGATCCTTGCTATAATAACGCTTTTCACCCTCTGGCACGAGTTGGGTCACATCGCCGTGGCACGATTGCGAGGGTTGACCATTGAAAAATTTGGCTTCAGTTGGCGGCCGTATCCTCATCCCTACGTAGCCGTTAGCGATGTACCTTCGCAACGAGACGGTCTATTATTTTTAGGGGCTGGTTCTGCTTTCACGCTGTTGCTCACGATTGTTTTGTCGCTCACGGGAATCTGGCGTTTTGAGGTCGTTTACTGGGCCATCTGTATCCAGTGGCTGATCGAGACAAACCCTTTTTATTCCGATCTGACTTTGGCGGCCAATAGCCTTTTGCCAGAGCAACGACTACGCGCCTACTTGGCGGAGCACCAACCCGACCATGTGGATCAGTATGGCATGGATGGACTACTGGCTTATTACCGATCCACCATCGACGCAACCGTAGGCCGGTACCTCAACTTATACGCCTTCAGTGCCCCTTGGTATTTGCACTTTGTGCTTTGGATCGGTTTATTCGCCCTGCTTTTTGGGCCCCATTCACCCTTGGCAACGGGTGTACTAATTTCACTATTTTAACTAACCCTTTCTAAATTTTTCGACCATGAAAAATGCAAAATTTCTTTGGCTCTTCATTGCAGCCATCCTGTTTGGCACCCTACCCGCAACCGCCCAGAGCGGTGGCAAACTGCTCCCGGTGTACCTAGCCGGAGACCTGGAGGGTGCGAAAGCCATCGTTGACAACTGGTTAGTGACTGACGAGGAAGCGGACCATTTTGCCCGCTTACAGGCCTACTATGTATTGCTCAATAACACCATGGCCAGCGAAGACGGAGCGACCTTCAACCAATACGTTGGCCCAGCGCAAAAACTGGCCGAGGACCTCGCTGCCTCGGAAGGAACCAAAGCGGCAGAATCCCAGGCCATCCTGGCGGGCATCTACGGACTGAAAATGGCTTACTCCCCAATGAAAGGCATGATCCTGGGGCCTAAGTCCCAAAAACTTTACCGCAAAGCACTCAAGACAGCGCCGACATCTCCTTTGGTGTTAACCTTTTACGGGATTGCCCAGTACAACACCCCCGAAAACTGGGGCGGTAGCGTTGCGATAGCGGAAGAGAGCCTGCGCCAAGCCATCGAAATCATGGGGTGTGAGGCAATGGATCAATGGCTATACCCCCACGCCCGTGCTTGGTTGGGTATTGTCTTGGAAGACCAAGAACGACCCGTTGAGGCCCGGGATGTTTACCAAGGAATCTTAACGGACTACCCGGCCTTCGCTTGGGTAAAAAACGTGTTGCGACCCGAATTGGAAAATAAGCGTTAACCAATACCTTTGAAGCTTAGCCGATGTTTAAGCTACCTTCATCCCCTTGGCCCTACCCATTATTTTTATTGGCTTGGCTCTTCTGTGCCGTTGCCCAGGGGCAGGGCGAGGGGTGGCGGGGCAGTGTTGTAGACCTGGCTAACGGGGAGCCCCTGCCGGGAGCTACCCTTAGTTGGGTAGCCGGAGAACACCTGCTGGGGGGCACGACTACGGACGCAGCCGGGGAATTTTATCTTGCGCCTCCCTCGCCGGATTTCGCTGAGAAGTGCCAGCTGGAAGTCAGCTTTATCGGTTACCGCTTACTCGTCTTGCCTCACCCTGAACTTCCCTCCAAAGAGAAAGAACTTCAGCTGCGGCTACAGGATGCTTCCAATGAGTTGGCCCAAGTGGAAATAAGTGCTGAGCAAGTCTTGGCCGCTGGTTTTCGGGTGGAGAAGCTAGACCCGCTGGAGATCTACACCAATCCCATTGCAAAGGCCGACCCCTTACTTGCGGTTACGGCTAGCCCTTCGGCCACCAACACGGATGAATCGGCGGCGGTGAGTTTAAGGGGCAGTTCCCCCAATGCCTCCTCCGTTTTTTTTGAGGGCGTCCCCCTGTACGGGGCGGTGCGGTTTGCCCAGCTGGAGGGTATTGGCACTTTCAGCATCTTTAATACCGCCACATTAGAAGATGTGCAAGTCTTCCCTTCCAATCCCCCCCTGGAATTTGGCAACGTAGCCGCTGGCTTGATCAGCCTCCAAGGCAGCGAACAACTCCCTGAGCAGCTCTACGGAGGAGCCACGCTTTCTCTGGCTGGCCTAGGACTGAACCTGGCCGGAGCAACGGGCCAGCGGGGGCGTTTTTTAGTCTTCGGCAGTTACCAGCCGTCCGATTTACTCACCCAGGCGAACCCTGCGGCCTTAGCGCAGTTGCCCTCCTTCCGAGCCGTAGACGGCGGCGTATACTGGCATTGGCGGCCTGACTCCGTCAGTAATTTAAAACTTCTGCACTACCAATTGGATGAAAGCTACCGCTTCCTGACCGAGCACCCCAGCAACGCCGACCTCCGCTTCGACCAATCCCGGTACCGCCATTCTACGGTTTTGAGTTACCGCCGCCGCACGGGAAAGAATGCCTATTTTTCTACCGCTTTGGGCTGGACGAGGGACCGGGCAACTTTCGGCGGCGGTAACCTCAACATTGCCTCCCAGGGAGAAGACCTGTATTTCAGCCTGGCCTACCGCACCCTGTTGGGCCCCTGGACTTGGCAAACGGGCCTCACGGCCGATCACCGCCGCCTAGTAGCCCAAGGAACGGTTCCTGCTTACGATTACGCCCTCCGACCCACCGACCCTGTGACGGAGTTTACGGGTACGGAAATCCTGCCCTTGTACGAAGCCTATTCTTTCGCCAATCGTGAGTTAGGGCCACACTGGCGACTCGGACTCGGGGTACGGGGGCAATTGCCCATTGGCCCCGCCCCCCGGTTTTTGGGCGGACAGGTGTACGGGGAGTGGACGCCCACCAACCGGCAGCGGGTTTTATTTTCAGCGGGCAATTACCGGCGGCTCAACCCCGCTGGCCTGGTGGCCCCAGGAGAAGCCCAAATACTGAGTCAGCAGCTCGCCATTGATTACGAATATCGCCGCAAACGCTGGGTATACCAAGCGGGGCTTTACCACAAGCAGGAGCAATTGAAGGACCGGGCAAGAACCGTTTGGGGTGCGGAATCAGGCATTGACTTTCGCATCCCCCCCAAGTTAACCCTCTCCCTAGCGGGCACCCTGCTCCGCGTCAGCGGTGAACAACAGGAAGTCCGTAATTTCGATGCCTTTGACGTGCCCTTTTTCCTCCGCAGTACGGCCCAATACCAGGCACCCGGCGGCTGGACTTTTGGGCTGAGCAGCATCTGGCGGGCAGGGACGCTCTACTCCCCTTTACAAGCCGTGCGTTTTAACGAAGCCCTCGAACTCTATGCGCCCATTTTTGGACCAGCCGAAATGCCCCGCCGCCTGCCCAATTATTTTCTGCTGAACGCAAATGTTTCAAAGCTCATCCCCCTCGGCGAATCTTGGTCAGTACTTGCTTTCGCCAACCTCAACAACGCCTTTGACTACGAAAACCCCAGTGGGGTGGCCTACAATTTCGATTATACGGCATCGCGCTTTGAACTTTTTTCCCGCCGCTTACTTTTTTTGGGGGTAATGGTAAACTGGCTTTAAAATGAACAAGCTGCTGCTGGCCTTTACACTGCTTTGCGCACTTGCTTGGGGAAAGACCCAGGCACAACAAAGAGATTTCCCTACCGCTGCACGCTGGTCTTTTGCACCGGTTATCGGCTACGCCCCGGAAACAAAATGGCAATTTGGCATCAATGCTACCCTACTCTATCAGGGAAGCCGTGCCGATTCCATTGCACGTCGTTCGAATGCCAACGCAGTAGCCATTCTAACCACTAACCAGCAATACTTCTTCCATACAGATCACCGCACCTTCTTGCGGGGGGAAAAATGGTTTCTTCCCGGAGAAATTGACCTTTACAAGTTTCCTCAATTCTACTATGGCATAGGGGCGGAAATGCCCCGTTCAAATGAGGAAAGCATCGGCTTATCCTACTTCCAGGCCCAGCAACAAGCACTTTTCCGCATCCGCCCATCCGTTTTTGTAGGCGGTGGCCTGCGCTATTTCAACACTTTCAACCTCTCTTGGCCTGAAGGTGGGGTGCTGGCCAGCGAAAATCCAGCAGGGTTGGAGGGTAGTTCAGGGTTAGGCCCCATGGCATCCTTTCTCCTCGATAACCGGGATGATATCCTGACCCCTACCCGCAACTGCTTCCTGAATGTGACTTGGGAGGGCTACCGCAAAAACTGGGCAGGAACCCACAACTTCTCGCGCCTCACCTCCGACCTTCGTGCCTACTTTCCACTCGATCAAAAAGGCAAAAAAGTACTGGCGTTCCAGCTATTACAAACGATGACGGCAGGAGAAGTTCCCTTTACTGAATTAGCGCTGTTGGGCGGAGAAAACACCATGCGAGGTATTTACCGCGGGCGCTTTAGAGACCGACACCTGCTGGCTGGGCAGGCAGAATACCGCTTCGGGCTATTGCCTTGGCTAGGGGCAACTACCTTCGTTGGCTTGGGCAACGTAAGCAACCAGTGGCTTAACTTCAGCGCCCCCTGGCGTATGGCCGGGGGAGTTGGACTCCGTTTTGCCGTCATCCCCGGAGAAAATGTGGCATTACGCATGGACATTGCCTTCGCCGAAGGAGGCCGCAATTTCTACTTTGGTTTTGCCGAAGCGTTTTAGCGCTGACCTAATTTTTCAGCCCTGATTTTTTGGTTTTTCCTACACAATCAATTACGCCCAGAGGGACCACGAGCATTAGTTGTATTAAAGTTTACCAACCGCCTAACAATCAGCAAGCAAAAATGTAGCGCCCATTGTCCTTACCTATGCTGCACTAGTAACCACCCACCTCAACCAGCAGTCTTCAAAAACTGCTTCACCACACTCCCGCCCGGGAGGGTAAGGCGCAACACGTACCAACCTGCGGGGAGGTCAGCGGTGGGAAAAGCGATGCGGTGCGGGCCAGCGCCCAGGCCGGAGATCTTTCGTTCGCCGACCTTACGGCCGTGCAGATCGTAGCAGGTAAGGTAAGCTTGCTGGTGACTTCGTTTGAGTTCTAATTCCAGGAAAACTTCGTTCTGGGCGGGATTGGGGAATAGGCGGACGCTTTCGGCCAACACCAAGTTGCTGGTGGAGGTAAGGACCAAATCGCAGTCACTGAATTCGCCGACGCAGTAGTCGATTAGCCGGTAACTATACATATTCGTCCTGAAGTAACTGCCGCCTGAAAGCGGCCCGTACTCTTCCGAGCCAACACCTTGGTAAAAATCGTACCCATAGGTAGAAAGGTAAGGCCGCTCAGCTCCAAAAATATTGATGGATCCTTTTTCCGTCACCGTTATCCTAAAAGGGTCGAAATCAAAAAAATAATAGCCCCGCACAGTATCACCTACCTCCAAATTATAATCTTGCAATAGGGTATCGGGGGATAGTGCTCTGCTCTCCGAATAAAAGCGGTGGACCCTGCCGTATACCCGCTGGTTGGTGGTATCGTCGCGCAGCAGCCCGATCAGTTCTCGCTCGGGGAGTACCTGGTAAGGCGGAGCCAACCGAGGCCCCATGGCCGTATCAACGTAAACAATCCTATGCTGGTAAAGCTTCTTGTAATGCCTCCCATCCACGATAGAATCCCCAGCGATAACCTGTGCAAAGACGGTAAACCCATCTGCATAATTGGGCGTATTCGAGTTCAACAGCACCCAGTTGGCCCCTTCAACGGCGGTAGGGATGTACTGCGCCCCTACGGAAAGGCTGCTGCCCAAGAGCAAGAAAAAGAAGCTGACACGGAGAAGAATTGCTGACACGGATGCTTATTTTAGGGGGTTTTGACGAATTTTTTACTGCCCAGGCGGCGGCCGTTTTTTAGCAGATTGAGGAAGTAAAGGCCGGGGGGCAATGCGCGGACATCAATCTGTTCCCGTTCGCTGCTGCGTTTACTTTGCAGGATGATGCGGCCCGCCGGGCTCATCACCTCGTAGGCATACTCACCTGCGGGCAGGCCAGTGAGGCTTATTTCCAGATTGAGCCAATCCCGGGTCGGGTTGGGCCATAGTTTAAAGTCATTTTCACCATTCGCTGGATCCGTTTCCTGCACGGCTACTGGTTGCTGGAGATGGATGGTATCGGAAGTGCACCCTGGGTCCAGGCAACCATTGGCGTCGAGTTTGACGATCCAGGCTTCGAGGCTGTTCCGGCCTTCGGGGCGGAGTTCAATGATGTATCCGGCCCCGGCTATACTGCCATCGGTGAATTCAGTGACGTCAAAAAGCTCTGTCTTCACGTTGTCTTCCTCCGCCGTCCGGTGATCCTGGATGTAGCGCTCCCAGATGAGTTCTGCTTTAGAAGACATCCGGAACATCCAGCCGCACCAGCCGATGTCCGTCCAGGCCACCCCACAGCCCAAGAGATCCCCATTGCTGGTGGCGCGCAGGGTGTTCAGCGTACGGAGGTTACCGTGAAAAGTGAAGCTATCCCGTTTATTCCCCAGCGTATCGAGCATATAGATCACCGGGGGAGACTCTTGAACATCCCAATCGTTGGTATCCCTCGTCCAGGCAAAAGCGATCGTGCTGTCGTTGGCAACCGCCACTTGGGGCCAAACGACCTGGTTGCCAGCTGTTCGTCCGTAGTTTTTTTGCCAAACCAATTGGCCAGTAGGGTCGATTTTTGAGAGCCATGCTTGGTGTGGATAGCAGTTTGAGGCTCCTTTACAGCCTAATGAAGGTATATAAAACTGATCATTGATATCCTTGGCCATTCGTTCACTAGCTACTCGGCTAAAGTCATCGAAATAGTTTATTCTTCTAAATTCACTTCCGTTCAATTCTAACCAGCGTATAGTAGAGGGAAAAGACTTGGGTTCAACTTTTGGACGCTGACTAGAAAGGACTAGCTTGTCTTCAGACAAAAGGAAAAGATCTCCCACATAATATGGCTGCTCATCTGAGAAGCGCAGCACCCTTTCCGTTCCAGTTTCCAATTCTGCGAAAATTATCGTGTTATTAGAAAAATGAACTTCATTTACATGGTTAGCAGCGAGGATAATTGTGTCACGGTGTAAGATCATCGACTCTTTAAAAGAAATTCCTACCCTACCTTCAGGGAAATCCCAATTTCGAGCATAAACAACCACGCCATCCTCATCCAAGCGCACCAACCCACCTCTATCTGAATGCTCTTGATCCACGAGAAAAGTTGAGTTGAAAAACGCCATTCCGTCAGGAACCTGAATAATTTTCCTTGCGGCATCACCATACTGCACATCAAAGGCATACTTGTTTATAAAGGTGTTTTGAGCGAAGAGGGTAACACCAAAAAACACCCAGCTGCATACTACTAAAATATTAGGAACATTGCCTCTCATCGTACAACTATTTTCTGAACAACAATTCCACTTAAAGTAAAAAATTCAATTAAGTACAGTCCTGGCCTTACATTCAATTCAAAAGTATTTACATCAGCCCCATAAAGAATCAATTCTCGGATTGTTTCTCCTTGGATATTTCGCAAAATGGCATAAGAAAAGGGTTTATCTTGATGAGTACAAATACGGAAATTTTCACTTTCCCGATTGCCAAAATCAATGGTGAGGATAAAAGTGAAAGCCGCTTATTCAAAGATAGTTTGTAAATCCATACCACGCAACACCCAGCCCTAAAATAACCAAAAACAATACACCATCAGCGGGCAGCTAGCAACAGGCCAGTTGGCAAACGGAAGCAGAGGGGCGCTAGGAAAATTATCGCCAGCCCTCAACTGCTTTTCGTACGTGCGCTGCTGCCTCCCCCCACTCCCCTTGAGAATTTTCACCCCGCCCGGACCTTGAATTCGGCGAAGGGGCTTACCTTAGGCCCCATCCACAAGTCTAAACGATCCATGCAAAAGCTTCTCCTTACCTTCCTTTGCACCTGCGTCAGCGCCCTGGTGTTCCACCTGAACGCCCAGCAATTTAAGGCCCTCATGGTGGTGCAGACCGCCGGCTGGCAACACGAAAGCACTTTTGATGCCATCCCCGCCCTGCAAAAACTGGCGAAACTCCATGATTTCACCCTCGATGTGAAACAGCGGGCCATGCCCCTTACCGACCAGCAACTGGCCCGCTACGACGTTCTGCTGATGGTCAATACCACCGGCGACGTGTTCACCGACGCCGAGCAAGGTGCCGTAGAACGTTTCATCCAATCCGGCAAAGGCTGGGTGGGCGTGCACGCCGCCTCCGACACGGAGTACGACTGGAAATGGTACACCGATATGGTGGGCCACATGTTTCATATCCACCCCGTGGTGCAAACCGCCATGCTCGAAGTGCAGGAGCCCGACTTCCCCGGCCTGACGGCCTGGCCCAAGCGCATGCTCTGGACCGACGAATACTACGAATATAAGGACGGCAGCAAAAAACCGGGCTTCAACTACGTGCTCACCGTAGACGAAAGCACCTACGACATTACCGCCAACTGGGGCGGCGACCGCATTGCCAAGGGCCACGGTGATTTCCACCCCATTGCCTGGTACCACAACTACGACGGCGGCCGCGCCTTCTACACCAACCTGGGCCACGTCCCCGCCGTTTTCGGGGAGCCCGCCTTCCTGCAACACCTCTACGGCGGCATCTGGTGGGCGGCTAAGGGCAAGAAGTAATTGGCTTTCCCTGCTGCGCAGGTCTTTTTGAACCACTAAGGGCACTAAGGGCACTGAGTTTCACTAAGTATTTGAAACAGCGCTTTTTGAACCACGCAGTCACCATCCTTAGTGCCCCTTAGTTTACTTACATCCTTAGTGGTTCAAAAAGGCCGCGCAGCGGAACCAGAATGGTTCAAAAACCCGCGCAGCGGAATTTAACTACCTTGGCACCATGTCCGAACAAAACGAAGCCGACTCTAACGACGAGACCCCGCCGATCTTAGGCGCGTGGCGCAACATTTACCTGTTTGTGCTCGTCCTCCACGTCTTGCTCATCCTATTCTTTTACTTGTTCAGCAACGCCTACGCATGAGTTGGATTGATTGGTTGGTGATGACGGGCACCCTGGCCTTCATCGTCATTTACGGCGTCATCAAAACGCGCTCGGTGGACAATGTGAAGAGCTACTTGCAGGGCGACCGCGACCTGAAGTGGTGGACCATTGGCCTTTCCGTCATGGCCACCCAGGCCAGCGCCATTACTTTTTTGAGCACGCCGGGCCAGGCCTACAACAGTGGCATGGGCTTCGCGCAGTTTTACTTTGGCTTGCCCATTGCGATGGTCATTCTCTGTGTGTTCGTGTTGCCCATCTACTACCGCCTCAAGGTGTACACCGCCTACGAATACCTCGAAGGACGCTTTGATTTGCGGGTGCGCACGCTCACGGCCCTGCTTTTCCTCATCCAACGGGGCCTGGCCGCAGGCATCACGATTTACGCGCCCGCCATCATCCTGTCGTCCATTCTCGGCTGGTCTTTGGGCTGGACGATCCTGATCATTGGCGTCGTCGTCATCTTTTACACCGTCATGGGGGGCACCAAGGCAGTATCCGTCACCCAAAAGCAGCAGATGATCGTGATTCTGGCGGGGATGTTCATCGCGGGCGTCGTGGTGGTCCAGCAACTGCCCGCCAACGTGGGTTTTGGCGACGCCATGGGGGTGGCCGGCAAGCTCGGCAAACTGGAAATCCTGGATTTCAACTTCGACCTCAACGATCGCTACAACATTTGGTCGGCCCTCTTCGGCGGCACCTTCCTGTTCCTCAGTTATTTTGGTACGGACCAGAGCCAGGTGCAGCGCTACCTCTCGGGCAAAAGCCTGGCGGAAAGCCGTCTGGGCCTGCTGTTCAACGGCATTTTCAAGGTGCCGATGCAGTTTTTGGTGCTCTTTGTGGGCGTCATGGTGTTCGTCTTTTTCCTGTTCCAGCCGCCACCGATTCACTTCAATACGGCCAATTTGGATAAGGTCCGGCAGAGCCCCTACGCAACGGAACTGACGGCCCTGGAAAATGAATACGCCACCGTCAACGCCACCGCCGGGGCCGCCTCAACCGCCCTGGTGGAGGCCCTGCGGACCGACGACGCGGCCAGCATCGCCGGTGCACGCACTAACCTGACTAACGCCTTGGCGGCGCGGGAGGGCCTGGCCAGCCAGGTCGATGCCCTCATCACCAACGTGGATGGCGAGGCGATCGTGGAAGACCGCGACTACGTTTTCATCACCTTCATCATCAATTACCTGCCCATTGGGCTGGTGGGTTTGCTGCTGGCGGTCATTTTTTCGGCCGCCATGTCGAGCACCAGTTCGGAGCTCAGTGCTCTGGCGACTACGAGTTTGGTCGACATCTACCGCCGCAGCCTCGTGCCCAACCGGGAGGATGCGCACTACTTCGCGGCCAGCAAGTGGCTCACCATGCTCTGGGGGGCCATTGCGCTGGGCTTTGCGGCGGTGGCCAACCTCTTTGACAACCTGATCCAGGCCGTCAACATCATCGGCTCCCTCTTTTACGGGGTCATTTTGGGCATCTTTGCGGTGGCCTTTTTCCTGAAGCGCGTGGGCAGTCAGGCGGTCTTGATTGCGGCCATCATCTCACAGGTTTTCGTGGCGGCCACCTTCATCGCCAGCGCCTACGGGGTCATCGACTTGGCCTACTTGTGGCTCAACCTGATCGGGTGCGGGCTCACGGTGTTGTTGGCGCTGGCTTTCAACGGGGGCAATCGGCGGGAGGAAGCGGCTTTGGGCGCGGACGCAGGTGCAGTTTAAGGGATGAGGAGCGAGGGGAGCAAGCCCCGCAAGCCGTACCTTCGCCCCCATGGACCGACTCTACCCCGCCCACTTCGAAGCCATCGCCGAGGCCCTGGGCAACATCTTCACCGCCGATGCCTACGCCGACCGGGAAATTGCCCGCGTGCTCAAGGCCGATAAGCGGCGGGGCAGCAAAGACCGGGCTTTCATTGCGGAGCAGACCTACGAAGTGGTCCGCAACTACCGCCTGCTGCGCCACCTGGCGGGCGGCGGCAAACCCAAAAAGCGGGAGGACTTCTGGCGGCTCATCGGCATCCAGCTGCACCTGCAAGGCCGGGAATTGCCCGCCTGGCGGGAGTTCGGCATCATCGATGCGGCCGACATCCAGGCCAAGCTCGCCGCCGCCCAACAAGACCGGGCCCTGCGCGAAAGCATCCCCGACTGGCTCGACGCCGTTGGCGAGGCCCAACTCGGCGCACAGTGGACCCCCACCCTGGCCGCCCTCAACGAACAAGCGCCCGTGGTCTTGCGCGCCAACCGCCTGAAGACTACGCCTGCCGAACTCAGCGTCGCCCTGGCCCGCGAAAACGTCGTTACCACCCCCATCGCGGCCGACGCCCTGCTCGTCACCGAACGGCAAAATCTCTTCACCACCAAAGCTTTTCAACAAGGCCTCTTTGAAGTCCAGGACTTCAGCAGCCAGCAGGCCGCCCCGAGCCTGGAGGTCAGTCCCGGCCAAACCGTGATCGACGCCTGCGCCGGCGCAGGGGGCAAAAGCCTCCACCTGGCCGCCCTGCTGGAGAACCGCGGACAACTGATCAGCCTCGACATCCACGGCTGGAAACTGGAAGAGCTGAAAAAACGGGCCCGCCGCAACGGCGTCTCCAACCTCGAAACCCGGGCCATCACCTCCTCCAAAGTCATCAAGCGCCTCGCGGGCCGGGCCGACCGGGTGCTGCTGGACGTCCCCTGCTCCGGCCTCGGCGTGCTGCGCCGCAACCCGGATGCCAAGTGGAAGTTGTCCCAAGACTTCATCGATCGCGTAGTGATTGAGCAGGCCGAGATCCTGAGCAGCTACAGCCGCATGGTGAAGCCCGGCGGCAAACTCGTCTACGCCACCTGCAGCATCCTCCCCCGCGAAAACGACGAGCAGGTAGCCGCCTTCCTCGGCTCTCCCGCTGGCGAGGGCTGGACGCTGGAACACCAGCACACCTTCTTACCCCAGGTGGAGGGGTACGATGGATTCTTTTTGGCGCGGTTGGTGAAGGGCTGAATGCCTCAAGGCGAAGTCACAAAATAACGCCGCATCGGCCCGATGTTTTTCGCCTCGAAGGTACCGGCCAGGACACAACTGTAGCCCGGGCCAAGCAGGGCTTTGGTACTGCTGGAAATGGCCACCCGCCCAATTTCTCCCGCCGCCTCCAGGCGCGCGGCCTGGTTGACGGTGTCTCCCCAGATGTCGTAACTGAACTTGTCTTTCCCTACCACGCCCGCCACTACCGGCCCGGTGTGGATGCCGATGCGGGCCGAGAAGTTGGGGTTGGTGGCCAAATACTGTTGCATGGCGAGGGCGGCGCGGACCATCCGTGGGGCGTGGTTTTCCGTCGGCCGGGGCAAGCCGCCCGCGCACATATAGGCGTCGCCGATGGTCTTGATCTTTTCCAGTTGGTGCTCGCGAACGATCTCGTCGAACGCGCGGAAGGCCTCGTCGAGCATCCCCACCAGGGCCTCGGGTTCCAGGTTGGCCGCCAAGGTGCTGAAACCCTGAAAATCGGCGAACAGGACGGTGACGGAGTCGTAGCGCCGGGCGGTGGCGGAGCCTTGCTGTTTTAGTTCCTCGGCCACCTCGGCGGGCAAGATGTTCAGGAGGAGTTCGTCGGAACGGTTGCGCTCCGCTTCGATGATGGCATTCTTGGCCTCCAGGTTGCTTTGGTAGCGCTGGTTGGCGCGGAAGCGGGCGTAAAGTCCACCAAGAACGACCAGGATGACCGCGCCGAGGCCCAGCAGGGTATTGCGGCGAAAGCGCTCCCTTTGCACTTCGGCGCGTTGGGCCGTGATGAGGTTTTCCTGTTGCAGCAGGAGCAGGCTGTCGTTGAGGTTGCGGAATTCCAGTTCGTCCAGTTCCCGTTGCTGTTGTTGGAGCTGGACGAGCTGGCGCACCTGGCTGTCCGTCAGGGCAGCAATTTCCTGGTTTTGGAGGGCGACGATGGCCCCCAGAGAGGCCGTTTCGATGGAGTCGGCGCTAACGGTGGGTGTGCGAGGGACGGACGTAGCCAGGCTGGCGTCTTCTACGGATTGGCTCCCGGTGAGTTCCTGGAGGCGCAGCAGGATAGAATCGAGGGGAGGGCCGACCTTTTCCTTTCGAAAAAGCTGGGCGGCCAGGCGAAGCTCCCGGATGCCCTCCACCCTTTCGCGGGCGGTGGCGGCGGGGTTTTCCGTAAGCGTTCGCCCCAGCAGGTAACGCCCCCTGGCGGTGACGATGGGCAGCATCGCCTGTTCCCCGCTTTCTACCAGGGCCTGGCTCTGGGCCCGCGCAATGCGGTAGTTGCCTTCTTGTAGCAAGGATTCAATGGCCTTGACCTGGCCGGTGTATCTTCCGGATTGCCCAAACAGCGGAACCGCAGAGAGGAAGACCGTAAGCAGCAATAAGTTACGCAAAACCATAGGAGCAGTCTCAGGGGCAAACAACCCGCCCCACCGCTCAAGGTAGCACATTTTCTACCGTATGGCTCCGGATTTTAACCCTACACCCATTCCCTCCCTAACTGTTGATGCGGTATTTGGCGGAGACGACGATGTCGCGGTATTCCAACGGCGTAGCGCTGGGGCTATCCACCTGCCCGTCGGGGAGTTCGTTGCGGTAATCTGCGGGATTAAAGGATTCCTCGGGGACATAGGGAGTGTTCAGTTCTTCGATGAACTGGGAACGCTGGGCGAGGGGGTTGTTCCGGTCGGTGGCAACGCTCGTCACGATGCTCGCTCCGGCCACCAACAGCAGCAGGGCGGCGACCATCCAGGGCCGGATGCCGAAGATCCGCAGGCCGCCACGCTGGTCGAGCCGATGCTCCAGGCGGTTCCAGGCCTGGGCGGAAGGCGTCCGGCGCAGGCCCGTGGCGCGGCGGCGGAACTCAGATTCAAAGGGATCGAAAGTAGCCATGGTGGGATGGTTTTAAAAGCAGTTCAGAAAGGGCAGAAACGAATAAGGTGGTGGGCAGTTTACTCAGCCATCGGCGGCGCGGTAACCGAGTTTTTCCAGCTGTTCGCGCAGTCGTTTTTTGGCGAGGATGAGCTGGGATTTGCTCGTGTTGATGCTGATGTCGAGCAGTTCGGCAATTTCGCGGTGCTTGTAGCCTTCCACGACGTAGAGGTTAAAGACCGTCCGGTAGCCCACCGGCATTTGGTCGAGCAGGCTCATGATGTCCGCCTCGGCCAGGCGCTGGACCGCTTCGGCGGGCACCGAGTAGCTGGCGGGGTTGACCTCGCTCAGCTCACTGGCCTGCCGCAGGGCGTGCTTCTTGCGGAGCAACATCAGGGCCTCGTTGACCACAATGCGGCGGATCCAGCCTTCAAAGCTCCCCATTTCGGTGAAGGTGTCAATCTTTTCAAAGACTTTGTAAAAGGCAGCCACAATCACGTCTTCCGCATCGGCATCCCGGGCGGTGTAGCGCCGGGCGACGGCCAGCATCAGGGGACTGTATCGATCGTAAACCTCCCGTTGGGCACGGCGGTCATTGGCTTTGCATCCAGTGATGAGGTCTTGCTCGTTCATGGGAAGGATTACGGCTCGCGGCGACGATGCGCTGCTCTTCAGATGCCAACAGCTCAGCAATTGGTGGGTTCGGCCCAGGAAAATCCAAAGACTTCCTGAAAATGCCGCTGCACCAGGGGTTTCACCTCCTCCAAAGCTATCCTCCGTCCCAGTTCCTGGCTGAGGCTGGTGACACTCCGGTCCGCTTCCGCAATCCCGCAGGGGACGATGTGGCCAAAATGGTTCAGGTCCGGGCAAACGTTGAAGGCAAAGCCGTGCAGCGTCACCCAGCGGCTGAGGTGGACGCCAATGGCACAGATTTTACGCCGCGCCAAACCCTTTTCAGTATCGCCCGGCAGCCACACGCCGGTGTAGCCAGCGTCGCGCTCGGCGGCCAGGCCGAAGTCAGCGCAGGTGCGGATGACGACCTCCTCCAGAAAACGGACGTAGCGGTGCACATCCGTAAAAAAATCTTCCAGATCAAAGATGGGATAGGCCACCAACTGCCCCGGGCCGTGGTAGGTGATGTCTCCCCCCCGGTTGATGCGGTGAAAGGTAAAACCACCCGCCGCCAATTCCTCCGCGCTGAGCAAGAGATGATCGGCCGAACCCGACTTCCCCAGCGTATACACCGGCGGATGCTCTACAAACAGCAGGTGGTGTCGGAGTGGCTCGGGAGCCGTGCCCTGCTGCACCAACTCCCGGTTCCGGCGCTTGCGGGCAATGCTTGCGGTGTGGAGATCGGTCTGTAAATCCCACGCCTCCTGGTAACCCAGTCGGCCAAGGTCGCGAAATGCTACGGGAGCGCGGGTGATGGTCGGTTCACTAGCCATAAGGTGGCAAACAACGCACGGCGGAGGGGGGTTGTGTGCCGAATGGGCAACTGGGCGCGGCCGCAGGTGCTCCCCCCCGCCCCCCCGAAGGGGGGAGAATGTTGGCCCCCCGCCCCCCAAAGGGGGAGGAGCAAAGGAAGACAATACACCCGGCAAGTTCCTATTCCGCCGGCTCCTTCCGCGGCGTGTAGATGATGATGACCTGCACGGCGATGGCCATAACGATAAGGGCCGCAATTTCCAGTTGCGTGAACAAATCGGCTGAACCGATGGCCCGGTTGCTTTCCGCTACTTCTAGTCGGCTTTGCTGCATCTGGATAACGGAAAGGTCGTCAAGGTGGGTGCGGATGGAGGCGACTTTTTCCGTCAGCGCGTCATTGAGCAGGGTACCGCTTCCGACGGCGGATTCCAGGCCTTCCAACTCCTGCAAGCCCTGGCGGAGGCGCTTGAAAACAACTTCCTCCTGCGGGGTCAACTTCGTCGTCGCAAATTGCTCGATGTTGGCGGCAATCTGCTCGTTGTTCGCGCTTACCGTGGCCACTATTTCGTTAGACGGGAGGGTGACGTAGGCCAATTCCTTTTGCCCGATTTGCACGGAAATACCGTAAATCAAATTCTGGGCCACCAGGCGGTCGGCGTAGATGGTTTGCACCGCGTCACGCACGATGGTAAAACTCTGGCGGTCAATTAAGTTGGTGGTCAGAATCAGAATGAACACCAGGGAAATACCCAGCACCCACTTTACTTTATTGAAAACATTCATTGTCGTGGTTTTATCGAAGAAAGAGATGATGGACCTGGGTCGTCAAATCGGAGAGCTTGCCTAATGGCTATACCTCCGGGCCAAGCGATTGCCCCGCGGCGGAGGATCCAGCAAATGGTCCGGCTAAATCTTCAGCGTCCGATCCCTAAAGAGGGTAACGCGCTAAAATACGCCCCAAACGGGACATTCAGAAGGAAAGCGGGACAAATATTCGTGGCGCGTCTTCCTTTGCTCCTTTACATTTTCCCCCTGCACCTGCGGCCGCGCCCAGGTGCCCTACTACTCCCCGATGCAGAGCACGATTTTGCCGATGTTGGCGTTGGAGGCCAGGTATTCGAGGGCGGGGGTGACCGACTCCCAGTCGTAGATTGTATCGATGACGGGCTGCAGCTGGCCGGTGGCGAAGGCGGGCCAGATGCGGGTGCGAAAATCGGCGGTGAGGGCTTCTTTGTAGGCGGGGCTGCGGCTGCGCAGGGTGGTGCCGGTAATTTGCAGGCGCTTGGCCAATACGGGGGCCAGGTCCACGGCCGCAGCGTTGCGTCCGCCCAGGAAACCGAGCAGCACCAGCCGTCCGTCGGTGGCCAGCGCGCGGAAGTTTTGGGCCAGGTAGGGCCCGCCCACGAAGTCGAGCACCACGTCCACTCCCCGCCCTTCGGTGGCTTCCAAGACGACGGCGGCGAAATCTTCGCTGCGGTAATCGATGCAGCGTTCTGCGCCCAGGTCGTAGAGCGGACCGTGCTTGCCCGCGCTGGCCGTCACCAGGGGTACCGCACCCGCCAGGCGGACGAGCTGGATGGCCGCCGTCCCCACCCCGCTGGCGCCAGCGTGGATGAGCACCGTCTCGCCCTCCCGCAGTTCCGCCAGCCAGTGCAGCGCCTGAAACGCCGTCAGAAACACCTCCGGAACGGCCGCCGCCTTGGTGAAGGAAAGCCGCTCCGGCAGGCGCAGCAACATCTTTTCCGGCACCGCAATGCGCTGGGCAAAACCGCCGCCATTGAGCAAAGCACAGACGTTGTCGCCTACCTCCACCTCCGTAACGCCCGGGCCTAAGGCAATCACCGTTCCGGCCATTTCCAGGCCCAGCAGCGGGTTGGCGTCGGGCGGAACGGGATATTTGCCTTCCGCCTGCAACAGGTCCGCCCGGTTGAGCGCCGTAGCGGTGATGTGGACCAGCACCTCCCCGGCACCGGCTTCGGGCTCGGGGGCGGAGCCGATCTCTAGCTGGCCCGTGGTGAGGTAGTGGGTGTGGTGGATGGCTTTCATGGGTGTAGGACGTTCGATTTAATTGACCGTTAATTCAAAGGGGGTGACGGGCAGTCCTTCCTTGCTGAACAGGTTGCCATCGGGGTTGTTGGCCCAGTTGTAGCGGACGGTCTTGACTTTCAGGCCGGAGGGAACTTCGACGAACAGCGCATTTTCGCTTTCGTCCAGGAGGGCCCGGGCGAAGTGCCATTTCCCGCTCGCGTCCTGGATGGTCAGGCCCGTGGGGTAGCGGTAGCGGTCGGTGGATTTTACCATCAGCCCTCCGCCCACTTCTGCGAAGCGGACCACTACGAAGCCTGCGTCATTTTTGGCGGATTTCGCCACCGGGCTGCGGGCCTGGACTTTCTTGCCGTAGATGTCTTTGAGAGCGTGGAGGGAAAGGCGGCGGCCCACTTCCCACTTGTTGCGGGGGTGGATGTCGTCGGCCTCGCCGATATCGGTGATGACCGCCTGTCCGGTACGCGGCAGGGCGGTGGCAATGGTCTGGCTGTTGCGCAAGACGGCCCAGCCGGGCTCATTGGGGGTGGATACTGCGGCCTGAAAATTAGCCAGTTGCACCCAGAAGAAGGGCAGATCGGGCTGCTTGAAAAAGCCGCGCCATTGTTTTACGAGGCCCTGCATCAGGTCGGCGTAGCGTTCGTTGTCGCCGGGGCCAGCGTTGCTTTCGCCCTGGTACCAGAGGACGCCCGTCAGGGGATAGCCTTCCAGCGGAGCGATCATGGCATTGTAGAGGATGGTGGGCACCTGGTTGGGTTGGCCGCCGGCACGAAATTCGCCGATGTTGTACCTGAAATTGCCGGCCAGGTTGACGGCCCCGGCGGATGTTTCCAGGCGAAAATCGACGGGGCTGGCCGAGAAACCGCCGCCGCCGCCGCCGTCCATCACCCGGATGGCGATGGTGTTTTCCCCCGTCCGCAGCGTCCCGGCGGGCAAGGTATAGACCCTGGGTTCCGCGTAGGCATTGGGCATGCTGCCGACGGCGGTGCCGTTGAGGTAGGTCCAGTCGCCATCGTCAATGGCGCCCAGGTAGAGGGTGGCGGGGCCGGCCGCCTGTGCGGAAGTGAGGGTAAAGGTGCGGCGGAAATAGAAGTAGCCATCGACGTTGGGGTAGCCGGCCGCTTCCCAGTAGGTGGGCAGGGTCATGGTGGGCCAGCGGCTGTCGTCAAAGTCCGCCCGCAGCCAGCCCAGGGCTTCGCCTTCGTCTTTGGTGGGGATGGCCCGCCCGGGAAAGACGGTGGCGAAGGTGGCGCGGCCTTCCTTGCCCGCAGCCTGCATAATTTCATCAACGGCATTTTCGGCCACGGCCTCCATGCCCAGGGCGGCGGGGCTCATCCAGGGCTCGATGCGGCTGCCGCCCCAGCTGGCGTGGAGGAGGCCGATGGGGACGTCCACTTCCTTACGGACGTAATGGGCAAAGTAGCTGCCTACGCCGCTGAACTCGCCGATGCGTTCGGCCGTGCCCACCATCCACTGGTCGTCGGTAGCCTCGTCAATGTCCAGGTGAACGAGGGGCTGGGTGGCGTAGGACCGCTTCACCTTCAGTTCGCGGATCAGGGGGTCGGCGATGCTGCGGGCGCGGCTGCTGTCGGGGTCCGATTGCCGCAGGCGCCACTCCATGTTGGACTGCCCGGAGAGGAGGTAGACGTCGCCAAAATAAATGTCTTCGAGCAAGATGGCTTCGCGTTTGGTCTGGACGGATATCTTGTGGGGTCCACCGGCGGGCGTGGGGGGCAGCAAGACCCGCCAGCGGCCGTCCTTGCCCGTTTTGACGGAGAGGCGTTGTTCCCCGAAAAGCACTTTTACCACCGTCCCCGGCCGGGCCCAGCCCCACAGCGGATGGTCGGTATTGCGCTGTAGTACGGCGTGGTTGGTGAACGACTCGAACAATTGCAGTTCCTGGGCGCGGCCGCAGGTGCAAAGCAGAAACAAAACAGCAAGGAAGGTAAAGCGCACGGCAGATCGATTTTGAGCGGTGGTAAATATGGGGAAAGTTTTGCTTTTCCGGCCTTCCGTTGCTTCCCCACCGTTCATTGCACCTGCGACCGCGCCCACAAACCCACCCCTGCCCTATCTTCGCCCCCCAAATCACCCAGCAAGCATGTCCGCACTCCGCGCCATTGGCCCCATCGACGGGCGCTACGCCCACCAGACCCAGGAATTGAGCGACTACTTCAGCGAGTACGCCCTGATTCGCTACCGCGTGTTGGTGGAAGTCCGTTACCTCCAGGCCCTCCACCGCCTGGGACTGCCCCAGCTCAGTCACGTCACGGCGGTGCAGATGGACGACCTGAACCGCATCGTGGCCAAGTTCAGCGAGGCCGACGCCGAGGCCATCAAAAAAACCGAACGCACTACGAACCACGACGTAAAAGCGGTGGAATACTTCGTCAAAGAGCACGTCGCCGCCAGCGGATTGGGCGAAATTGTGGAGTTCGTTCACTTTGGCCTCACGAGCCAGGACATCAACAATACGGCCATCCCCCTGACCCTGCGCGATGCCCTGGATGAGGTCATCTGCCCCCAGCTGGAGAGCCTGATCAGCCTGATCGACCGCCACGCGATGGCCTGGGCCGACGTCCCCATGCTCGCCAAAACCCACGGGCAGCCCGCCTCCCCCACCCTGCTGGGCAAGGAATTCAGCGTCTGGACCCACCGCCTGCGCGAACAACTGCGGCAGCTTCAGGAAATCCCCATCCCCGCCAAGTTCGGGGGCGCCACCGGCAACCTCAACGCCCACTACGTCACTTTCCCCGACTACGACTGGCACGCCTTTGCCGACGACTTCGTGGCCAAGGACCTGGGCCTGCGCCGCTCCTACCCCACTACCCAGATTGAGCACTACGATAATCTGGCGGCCATCTTTCACGCCCTCAACCGCATCAGTACCATCCTGATCGACCTGTGCCGCGATGTATGGCAGTACATCTCCATGGAATACTTCCGCCAGCAGACAGTGGCCGGCGAAATCGGCAGCTCCGCCATGCCCCACAAGGTCAACCCCATCGACTTCGAAAATGCCGAAGGCAACCTCGGCATCGCCCGCGCCCTGTTCTCCCACCTGGCCGATAAACTGCCCATCAGCCGCCTGCAACGCGACCTGACGGACTCCACCGTCCTGCGCAACCTCGGCCTGCCCATTGCCCACCTCCTTCTGGCGAACAAAGCCATCACCAAGGGCTTCGGCAAACTGCTCATCAACGAGGAAAAGATCGCCGCCGACCTCGAAGCCAACTGGATCGTCTGTGCCGAAGCCATCCAGAATATCCTGCGCCGCGAAGGCTACCCCCAGCCCTACGAAGCCCTCAAGGAACTCACCCGCGGCCGTACCCACTTCAATGAGGCCAGCTTACACGACTTCATCGACGGTCTCAACGTCAGCGACGCCATCAAGACGGAGCTGAAAGCCATCCGGCCCGAGACTTACGTGGGCCGCTTTTAGTGGGCCAGGGCAGCCCCCAGCTGCGCCAGCACCCAGTCATTGACTTCCATATCCATGACCAGATGCACCCGGTCGGGACCATCATTGCGCACCGAGTGGGGGTCCGAAAGGCGCAGGTACCAGCACTCCCCCGCCTGCATGATCACCCGCCGGCCGTTGAGCAGGAAGTGGACCTCCGGGTTGGTCACTACCGGAACGTGGATGCGCACGGTGCCCCCTTCGACGTCCAGATCGTGGTCGCGGTGCTCCTTAATGATCGACCCTCGTCCCAGCCGCATCAAGCGGGCCGCCAAGAGCCTGGTGTGAAAATGGCCCAACACCTCCGCGAAGTAAGGACAGGCCGCCAGAAAGGGCGTATCCACGTAATCATCGGACGTAGGATCGGAGTAAATCATCATTACGGGGTGGGTAGCATTGCGGTTGGCACGCAAGGGGATCACCGACCAGGAGCCCTCGTAGTTCTGGGTCACGTAATGGTCGATCCAGTCGGCCGATGCCGCCAGCACTTTTTCCAGGTCCTCTTCCAGGCGGCGGGCGTCAAAATGCAGCGACAACTTATGGCTATCCATCGTTCTATGGTTTATTTCTTTGCGCATTCAACCATGCTGAAAGGATAAATGTAGGTAGAGCGGACCGGATGAACCCGTATTTTCCAAAACTTCCGATCTGCACCGCTTATGAACTACCGTCCCCTTGGCAAAACCGGTTTCCGCATTTCCGAACTCTCCCTCGGCACCTGGCAGGTGGGGGGTAAGTGGGGGGAACCTTTCGACGACCAGATTGCCGAATCCATCCTCCACGCCGCCATTGATGCGGGGGTAAACTTTATTGATACGGCCGACGTCTATTCCGCCGGGCTGAGTGAGGAGGCCGTGGGCCGGGTCGTCCGCAGCCGGAAGGAACACGTTTACGTAGCGACGAAGTGTGGCCGGCAGATCACCCCCCACACCAACGTCGGCTACACGGAAACGGCCCTGCGCGGCTACGTCGAAGACAGCTTGCGCCGGACGGGCCTGGAGCGGCTGGACCTGATCCAGCTCCACTGCCCGCCCACCGAAGTGTACTACCGCCCGGAGATTTTCGGCCTTTTCGAGCGCCTGCGGGAGGAAGGAAAAATTGCCCACCTCGGCATCAGCGTAGAAAAGGTGGAAGAGGCCCTGAAAGGGATGGAATACGACAATGTGGCGTCCGTCCAGATCATCTTCAACGTCTTCCGGCAGCGGCCTTCCGGGTTGTTTTTTCAGCGGGCGCGGGAGCGCAACGTGGGTGTAATTGTGCGGGTCCCCCTGGCCAGCGGGTTGCTGACGGGCAAGTTCGACGCCACGTCTACCTTCAGTGCCGAAGACCACCGCAACTTCAACCGCGAGGGTGCGGGCTTCGACAAAGGCGAGACCTTTAGCGGGGTGGATTATGACCTGGGCCTCCGGGCCATGGAGCGCATCAAGGCCCTGTTCCCCGGCGAAAGCAACCTGGCCCCGCGGGCTTTGCAGTGGATTCTGCGCTTCCCGGAAGTCAGTTGCATCATCCCGGGCGCATCGCGCGTTCAGCACCTCTATTCCAACCTTTCTGCGGCCGAGCTGCCTCCGCTGAGCGATGAACAGGTGGCGGGAATGAACGCGGTGTATGAAGATTTGATTAAGGAAGGGGTGCACCAGCGGTGGTAGTTTGAATGGCTTCGCTGGGCGCGGCCGCAGGTGCAGGAAAAGGACAAAGGAGCGGGGGAGGTTCGGGTGAGGGACACGGGATAGTTCAACAGTGCAGTAGTTCATAGTTCAATAGACTCACTTAGATGAACAGTCTCGGGCATACCCTCAACCGGATCCTGGTTTTATCTTCCCCGCTGAACCAAAGCCATTGTCATGCGCCCGTACATCCTCGCCGAAACCAACTGGAAAGCCGTCTCCGCCACCCGTTTTACGTTGGCGGTACTGCCCTGGGGAGCGACCGAAGCCCACAATTACCACCTGCCTTACGGTACGGACAATTACCAGGCGGAGGGCATTTGCGCCGCCGCAGCCGCCAAGGCCTGGGACCGGGGGGCGAAGGTGATCGTTCTGCCGGGCATACCCTTCGGCGTCAATACGGGGCAGGCAGACATTACGCTCGACATCAACCTCAACCCTTCCACCCAGCTGGCCATTCTGGACGACATCGTCGCCACCCTCCAGCGCCACGGCATCCCGAAGCTGCTCGTCTTCAACGGCCACGGTGCCAACCACTTCAACAACCCCCTGCGGGAACTTGGCCTCAAGTACCCCGGCGTTTTCCAGTGCTGGACCAGCTTCTTCAAGTCCCTGCCCCGCGAGGAGTACTTTGAACTGCCCGGCGACCACGCCGACGAGCTGGAGACGAGCCTCATGCTCCACCTGCACCCTGAGCTGGTCTTGCCCCTGGCCGAAGCAGGCGACGGCAGTGAAAGAGGCCCCCGCATCCCCGCCTTCAAGGAACCCTGGGCCTGGGCCGAGCGGCAGTGGAGCGAGGTAAGTGCGGATACGGGCATCGGCGACCCCTCCCTGGCCACCGCAGCGAAGGGGAAAAGATACTTTGAAGCAGTGGTTGCAAAGTTTGCCGACCTCTTTTACGATCTGGCAGAATTGGACCGCCGCGACTTCTACGCCTAAAATACGCTGGCCTCCCAAAAAACCTTGGCGGACCATGGAACATTGGCCTGGCAAATGGAGTTATGCACAGCAGCAATATTGCTCTCACAACCCACCTGTTTTTTCGCTTATGCGTTATGCTACTTTTTTCCTCCTCTTTACCCTTCTGCTTGGTTTTAGTGCGCCCGCCCACGCCATCATCGTAGCCCCCGGCACGCCCGTCACCACGGATGCCCCCGCTACCGAAGCCGACGCCCGCGCCGCTGCGGCCGCCTACAAAGCGACCCTGGATGCCATGACCCCCGCCGAACGCCGCGCCCACAAAAAAGCCCAGAAGCAAGACCTGCGGGATGCCCTGCGCCAGTACAAACAAGACGTCAAAAATGGCACCCAAGATGCCGATACCAACACCCTGCTGCTGGTCATCCTGGCCATCCTGCTGCCCCCCGTGGCCGTGCTCGTGCACCAGGGCGAGCTGAACAGCAAATTCTGGATTGCCCTGATCCTGACGCTGCTTTTCTACCTTCCGGGCCTGATCTACGCCCTGCTGGTCATCTTCGGCAACGCTAAGAAGAAGTAATCAGCCGCGCAGCGCGTACCGCTGCGCCGCCTTCCCCCAGCCGCTCGCGGAGCAGTTGGAGGTCTTTTAATTGCCGGTCTCGCAGGGGGCCGGCAATTATTTTTTCCAGGTGACCGGCCAGGTTGGCGGGGTTGAAATCGGCCTGGATCAATTCCGGCACCACGGGGGCATCCATGACCAGATTAACGAGGCTGATGTACTTGATGCGGTTGGCGATCATCCACTTGGCAATGCGGTAGGCCAGCCAGTTGCCGCGGTACACGACAACCTGGGGGACCCCAAATAGGGCCGTCTCCAAGGTAGCCGTGCCGCTGGTAACGATGGCGGCGTGGGCCGACTGAAGGACCTGGTAAGTAGCGTTCATCACCACCCGGACGCGGGGGGGGGCGGTGGCTCCGGCAATGATGGCCGCGTAGAAACTTTCCTCCTGGGCGGGGGCTCCGGCAATGACGTAATCGTGTTCCGGGTGCCGGGCGGCAGCGGCGAGCATGAGCGGCAGGCCGACGGTGATTTCCTGGCGGCGGCTCCCGGGCAGCAGCGCAATCGTCCTTCGCTCTTGAACGACTTGCTCTGCATCCTGCGGCCGCGCCCCGTTGCTTTCGGCCTCCCGCACCACGTCAAGCAATGGATGGCCTACGAAAGTGACCGGCACCCCCCGCGCCGCGTACCAGTCGGCCTCGAAGGGGAGGATGACGAGCATTTGATCGACGTAGGCGCGAATGCGTTTAACCCGCGAGGAACGCGAAGCCCAGACCTGGGGGCTGATGTAGTAAGTGACGTGAAAACCCGCAGGTTTGGCCCACGCCGCGATGCGGAGGTTGAAGCCCGAATAATCGATCAGCACCAGGCGATCGGGCTGGAAAGCGGCGATGTCGTCCCGGCAAAAACGCTCATTGCGCAGGATCGTGGGCAGGTTGCGGATCACTTCGACCACGCCCATGAAGGCCAGCTCGCGGTAGTGCTTGGCGAGGGTCGCGCCGGCCGCTGCCATCAGGTCGCCCCCCCAGGCGCGTACCTCGGCCGTGGGGTCCTCCGCCCGGATGGCGCGGATGAGGTGGGAGCCGTGCAGGTCTCCGGAAGGCTCGCCGGCGATGAGGTAATACTTCATGCAAAAGGGGCTTGACACCGGCAAACCTAAGGAAAAGCACGAAGAGCGTGTCTTAATCCTGTCAGGCTCCGCACCCCCCGCCCTTCAAGCCCGCGATTTAGCCGACCTTTGCGGCCCGTTTACCGAATGCCTCCGCCAATGCCCCTCGCTGCTCCCGTTCTGCTTTCGCCCGACCGCAAAATCGGCGTTGGCCTCATGCTACTGGGGGCCGTGCTTTTTTCCTGCAAAGCCATCGTCATCAAACTGGCCTACCAGTACGAGATTTCCAGCATCAGCCTGCTGGGCCTGCGGATGGCTTTTTCGCTGCCCCTCTTTCTGCTCATCGGGTATTTCCGGCGGGAGCGATCGGCCACCAACGGCCCCTTGAGCGCGCGCGACGTGGCGACCATCGTCGTCCTCGGCATCTTTGGATACTACCTGGCCAGCTACACCGATTTCCTGGGGCTCAAGTACCTCAGCGCGGGTTTGGAGCGGCTTATTCTCTTCGTTTATCCCACGATGGTATTGCTCTTGCAACGCATCATTTTTGGCACGCGGATCCAGCCCCTGCAGTGGGTGGCGACGGCGATCTGCTACGCTGGCATTGGCCTGGCCTTCAGTGATGCGGATTTCAGCGCGGGCAGCAACCTGATGCTGGGGGGCGGACTGATTCTGCTGAGCGCATTTTTGTACAGCTTTTACGTGATCGGCAGTGGGTTTTACGCGACGAAACTGGGTACGGTGCGCTTCACGTCTTTGGCCCTGGTGGCGGCCAGTGTGGCGGTATTGGTGCACGTATGGGTTTCGGGCAATACCCTGTTTGGTTTCCCCCCGGTTTTATACCTGTACGGGGCGGGGTTGTCGGTCTTTTGCACCGTCATCCCCACGTATCTGGTGACGGAGGGCGTGCGGCGCATCGGGGCGGGAGACGCGGCCATCCTCGGGGCCATCGGGCCGGTAGCGACAATCGTGCTGGAATATCTCGTGCTGGGCGAGCACCTTACGCTCCTACAGGGCTTGGGGGCGGTGTTGGTGATCGTCGGCGTCATCATCATCAGCCGGGGGAAGAGCAAAGGGGGAAAGGAATAATGGGCGCGGTCGCAGGTGCAAGGGAAGGACGAGGAGCAAGGCCGCTGGGATGGTCGATTAAGTGCGTCGCTGAAAGCAAGCCCCCACCGGCCCTGGAGGGGCCGCTTATGTAGCGTCGGGTGGAAGCCCGACGTTTTCGATTTAGATGAACAGTCTCCGTGCCCTAATGCGCCGTAAAATACGCCACCAGCATACCGGCGATGACGACCACGAATTTGCGCACTGTTATCCCGTGTTCCTTACGGCCGTCGGCTTCAAAGAGGATGGTGGTAGAAATGTGGAGGAAGCTGCCCACGACGAGGGCCAGGACGCGGTTGCGCCACACCGGATCGATGCTGATCGCTTCGCCAAAAACGGCGCCCAGCGGAGACAGGCTGGCAAAAACCAGGAGGCATACCCAGGTGAAGGCCTTGCTGAAGCCCGAATAACGCAGCAACAGGCCCAGGGCGAAGGCCGCCGGTATTTTGTGAAGGATGATGCCCACCAGCAGGTGTTCAGCGTCCATCGCCGTGTGGGCGGCCAGGGATTCGCCGGGCTCAGGGGCCGTTCCCAGCGGCATCCCTTCCAGAAAAGCGTGGAGGCCAAGGCCCACCATTACCGTCAGGGCAAAGCGGAAATTGCCGTGCTCGTGGGCGTGCACGTGCCCGTGTTCAATCCCCTGGCTCAATCCTTCCAGGAGGAGCTGAATGAAAAAACCGGCCAAAAGCCAGACGCCCGTGTGGTACTGTGGGTTGCGAAAGACCGTCGGCATCATCTCCATCGCCGCAATGCCCAGCAGGTAGGCACCACTGAAGGACAGCAAGAGGGGGAGGTACCTGCGCCAGTGTGCGCTCTCCGTACGACCGCGCATGACCTGTGCCAAGCCGCCACCGAACAACACACAGGTAAACAAAAGAGCATATTGCCAAAGGGCCATAAGGAGTGATCATTGGCCAGGACCGCACTGGCGCTGGCGCAAAGTTAATGCGACTTTGTGGCAATTACGAAAAAGCTTTTCGTGGAAGCCCCGCGGGTAAAGCGGGAAAGGGGATCGCCTTTACATGTTGCACTGGCAATTTTCCAGACATTCAATGATCAGGCTGACGTCGCGTTCCTTAAGCGAGTACATCATTGAGCGGCCGTCGCGCTTGACGGAGAGGATACCCTTTAGCTTCATATTCTGCAGGTGATGACTGACGAGCGACTGCTCATAACCGAGCGCTTCGCAGATGTCGGTCACGTTCAAACGCGGGTGTTGCTCCAGCAGGTGGATGATCCCCAGCCGCAGCGGGTGCGCTACGGTCTTGAGGATGTAGGCGATGCGTTCGAGCTTCTCGGCTTCCTGCCCGTTGAGGGCGTTGGGCTTGACTTGTTCCATGCTGGGGGCGATGTCTGCGTAAGTTGGCACAGTCCTTCCCAGGTACTGCTGCACCATAAATGAAGTGCGGTAGCGGGGCGGGCCGTGGGAAGAATACAACTCATTCCCCTTCTAGGTTGACTCCGTCCTTTCGGTCCGGGCGGTGGCGGGCTGGCGGGGGTGTTGAGCCGGGGTCAGCCCGAGCCGGGGTGGAGGGGATGACCGAACGACAAAAATTCTTACCTTGCTCGCGGCAATTCCCGGGCCGTAGCCTACTGTGGCCCTCCGCTATTGCCTCCGCTTGTATGAAGGACTTCCTCCAGGCCATCGTCGATATCCTTGCCGTGCTCTTTGGCGATGCCCCCCAACGGCCGCGACCACCCAGGCCCCTGCCGCCAGCCTTGCCCCCGGCGGCGCCCCTGCCCCCGCGTGCGGATCCTGCGGAACCCCAGGATGCCTCCGACGTCGGTGGCGAAGATGCCATCGTGGTCAGCCACGAAGCAGAGCCTCCCCGGGATACCAACGGCCCTGAATTTGACCTGGATCCTTTGCCCGCCCCCGACGACGGCAACAGCCCGCCACTGTCCCCTGATGATCGCCCCCGGGGGCCCGTCCCCCCCGCCCCCGAGTACCGCGCCCGCTACCTCTGGTGCATCGATAATGGCCACGGTGCGCTCACCGCCGGCAAACGCAGTCCCATCCTCGAAGACGGTCGACAGCTTTTTGAATACGAGTTCAACCGTGCCGTCACCGCCCGCATTTTCGCCCAGCTCGATCGCATCGGCGTGGCCTACTTCAACGTCGTGCCGGAGGTGCAAGTCGGCAATTTCCTCACCGAACGGGTAGACCGGGCCAACCGCCTCAGCAGCGCCCTGCCCAAAATTTTCGTCAGCGTCCACGCCAACGCCGGCCCCGCGGCTTCCGAACAGGACTTTACCGACGATCGCGTCCGGGGCATCGAGACCTGGTACTACCACGGCAGCCAGACGGGCCGCGCCCTGGCCGCCGTTTTTCAACGCCACCTGATTGCCCACACCGGTCTGGTCAATCGCCACCTCCGCAGCAAAGTAACGGGCCAGTTTTACGTCCTCCGCGCCACCCGCATGCCCGCCATCCTCACCGAAAATGGCTTTTTCAATAACCGCTTCGAACTTCCCCTTCTCCTCAGTGATGCTTTCCGCCAGCAGGTGGCCGACGCCCACGTGCAGGCCATCCTGGAGGTGGAGCGGGAAGGGGTTTAGTAAAGGAGGAAGGGAATAAGGGGGGAAAGAAATAAAGGAGCTACCGCACGAGATAGTGACGCGGCTCGGAGAGTGTGTCGCTGAAAAGAAGCTCTTTATTGGCCCTGGGCCCCGCGAAGCGTTGGGGTATATAGTCCGATGTTTTAGGTTTAGTTGGCGAATTGAACACCACACTTTGATGAACAGTCTCCCACAAGTCTTACCTTAGGCCCCATGTCCATCACTACCCAGGAACAGCTTGAGGAATTAAAGGAAACCCTCCGCACGGCGGTGGCGGAAGCGGCTACGGACGAGGCGCTGGAGTTGCTCCGCACGGCCCTGCCCCCCGAGCGCCCCAAGCACCAGCAGGTCATTCTCCTGGCCAGTCGCTACGCCGATTTGCTGCAGTACCAGATCGGTAACACCCTGGATCCGCTGCGGATTGATGTCCTCCGCCAGGAACTCCGCCAGGATATTCTGGCCTTCGTTACCCACCTGGCTTTGGTCGACTTCAGCCCCCAGGCCCCCGGCCGCCCGGAACTCAAGCCCGGCCACCTGCTGTACAAAGTCCCGCCGCGCATGCAGGTCCGCCAGGCCCACGAATGCCTGGTGCGGGTCGCCCACCAGCTCAGCCAGGTACTGAGTGGCATTGCGCTGGACGACAGTGTCAGCCTGGAAGAAATCCCCGTCGCTCAGGTCATGGAAGTGGAAATCATCGACCCCTGCCTCGACGGGGTCCGGCAGTTTGATATCCTGCTGCTTTCCGACGGCGAGCAAATCGTTGACGAGTACAGCTACACGGAGTGGGTTTTTCACGTGCGCCCCCTGGTAGAAGGCCGCCATGAACTGGTGCTCAAAATTTCCGTCCTGCTTACCGTCGCTGGTAAGGAGCGGACCAAAAACCTCATCCTTCGCCGCCCCATCGAGGTGCGCGCCGATGCCGAACCCGGGCCGGCTACTCCGCTGCAACGGGTCAACACCGCCGACCCTGGTGCCGTCGGAGCAGCCGCAGAAGAATTGCCCAACCCGGAAACAGAAATTGAAGCCACCCTACCACCACCCCGCCCCGCGCCCCCCCAGGCAGGCGGGAAAGGACTCAGCACCCAGCCGTTTCCCAGCCCCCTACCCCACTACAGCCCTTCCACCGTCCCGCCCGACGACGTCACCTTCAGCAGCCGACCCAAAAAATCTTCGGGGTGGCTGCGGCCCATGCTCACGGCAGCAGCCACGGTTCTTTTTCTCCTAGTCGGCTTCTGGGCAATTGACGGCAGAAAATCCAGCGAAAATTTAACCGGTACCGACGATCCCACCAACGGCGTCCGAACGGATTCGCTTCAGGATGCCACGGACCGCCAGGATTCTTTGCGTCTCCAGCAAGAGCAATAGCCAGGAACGCGCCGGATGCCCCGATGGCTGGCCAGCGCTCCTCCGCTTTGGCAGTATTGGTGAAAAAATAAGAGCGTGTCTAAAATTTTTAAGAACTGATAATCAATGACTTATGGTTCTGGCTAGACAAAAAATTGCGCGCATAGTGGACTACGTAAGCCATTTTTTGTGACGCCAGGTTCATAGCACGAAGTACTGCGTAGCAAACTGCTTGGTTATCAGGAAGTAAAAATTTAGACACACTCTAAGCTGCTAAAAATTCGGTGCAGATGTAAAAAGTGTGCCTACATTAGCTATTGCTACACCTTACGTGGTGCAGTAAATTTCCCTTTTCTAAACTATACCATAATCATGACGAAAGAAAGAATTGGCATGGCCCTCTGGGGCCTCGTTGGCATCGCCCTGCTGGGCAGCAGCATTATGAAACTCATCGGCGGCGAGGAAGTGGAGGCCATGTTGGGCAAAAATGCACTCTATCTGGGGCTGATTGAGCTCACCTGCGTAATCGCTATGTTTCTTCCCGCCACGCGCAGCCTGGGCTTTTTCCTCTGCGCCAGCTACCTCGGTGGCGTCATCGCTACGGAGTGGATCAATGTTGGGGAGGCACCTATTCCCGGCGTAACGCTCAGTACCCTGCTCTACGTTGGCATCGCCCTCTACCGCCCGGCCGCCATGGGTTACCTGCTGGGGGGCAAGGATAAGGTCTAGGAGAATCAGTGGTTCGAAAATGGTGGAGCCGGCAAGCTTGTAGCCCAAGGAGTGACTTGGAGTAGAGCATGGAGTGGCTTGGAGTTTCATGAGGTGAAGGCGACAACGCTTAGCCCTTCTTCGTGTCCTTAGTGGTTCAAAAAAAAAGCGAAGCTCAAAAAACGCAGCACTTAAATAAAGCTCCGCAGGAGCTACCCACTTACAGCATCCCCCCCAACTTCTCCACCACCGCATCCAACTCCGACTTGGTATTGTGGTGGCTGAAGGAGAAGCGGATCGTGTGGCGCGGGCTCCCCGGGTAAAGGTGGCCGATGACGTGGCTCCCCACGTCAATACCGCTGGAACAGGCCGACCCTCCGCTGGCGGAAATCCCCGCCATATCGAGGTTCATCAACAGTAATTCGCCCTTAGCGCTGGCCGGGAGACTGACGCTGAGCACTTTGAACATGCCGTTTTCGGGGTCGCCGTTGAAGCGGATGTCCGGGTATTGCTCCGTCAGGCGACGCATAAAGTAGGCCTTCAGTTCGGCGATCGTGGCCGCCCGCTGCTCCCGCTCCGCCGCAGCGCGTTCCAGGGCTGTGGCCAGGCCGACGATGCCGTAGATGTTCTCCGTGCCCCCGCGCATGTTCCGCTCCTGCGCCCCGCCATCGAGGTAGGGCTTGATCTGGTTGTTGTTGTTCACGTAAATGAAGCCCACGCCCTTGGGCCCGTAAAACTTATGGGCCGAACCCGAGAGAAAGCTGACCTGCGTCGCATTCAGGTCAATGGGCAAAAAACCCATGGTTTGCACCGTGTCGCAGTGGAAATAAGCCCCCGCTGCGGTGCAGAGGGCACTGACCTTTTCCAGGGGCAGGAGGTTGCCGATTTCGTTATTGGCGTGCATCAGGCTGACCAGCGTTTTTTCCTGGCTGGCGGCCAGGCGCTGCTCCAGATCGGCCAGGTCGATGTTGCCCTTCGCGTCGGTGCCCACCATTTCAATGCGCGCTACGCCCGCCGCGCGAATGCTGTCAAGGCTGTGCAAAACGCAGTGGTGCTCCAGCGGGGAGGAAATAATGCGGGTCACGCCCAGATCGCGGACGCTGTTCTTCAGGGCCATGTTGTTCGCCTCGGTCCCCCCGGAGGTAAAAAAGATCTCCCCAATGCTGCAATTCAGGGTATTTGCTACCGTCTTGCGGGCCTTTTCGATGAGGGCCCGGGCCTGCCGCCCTTCGGCGTGGATGCTGGAGGGGTTGCCGTAGTGCTTGGCCATCACCTCGGTCATGGCCGCCAATACTGCAGGATCAAGGGGCGTCGTAGCGGCGTTGTCAAGAAATATCCGCATGGATTAGTTTTGGTTGTTACTGGTCAGGAAAAAATGGCCGAAAAAGAGCGCAAAAATAGTGGGGCCCGCCCGGAAGCAGGCAAGGGCTTTACAGGGCCAGGTCGAGTAAAATCGGGCAATGATCGGAATGCACGGCATCTTTAAGGTGCTCCACCCGGGTAACTTTATCGATCCACCCCGGGCTGAGGCTGTGGTAATCGATGCGCCAGCCTTTGTCGTTGTTGCGGGCGTTGGCACGAAAACTCCACCAGCTGTAGGCCTGCCCCGTGGGGTGGCGGTGGCGGTAGACGTCAATCAGGCCCGTTTCCGCAAACCACTTCGTCATCCACTTCCGCTCGTCGGGCAGGAAGCCCGAGCTGTTCTGGTTGGTCTGTGGGGAGTGGAGGTCGATTTCCTGGTGGGCAATGTTGTAGTCGCCCACCACCAGCAGGTTGGGGCGATCCTTTTGCAGGCGCTGTACGTAGGCCAGGAAGTCGTCCAGAAAGCGGTACTTAAATGCCTGTCGCTCATCTCCCTGCCCACCGTTGGGGAAGTAGCAGTTGAGGATGGTTAGGTCGCCGAAATCAGTGCGCAAAACGCGGCCTTCCCGGTCGTAGTCCTCCATGCCAAAGCCCGTCTCGGTCAGTTCCGGCGGCAGTTTACTCAGGGTCAGCACCCCGCTGTAACCTTTTTTGCTGGTGGCGCTGTGCCACTGCTGGTAAGTGTAGCCGGCGGCAATCAGCTCGTCGGTGTCCACCTGGTCGGCGTGGGCCTTGGTTTCCTGAAGACACAAAATGTCGATATCGGTTTGGGCCGCCCAGCTGGCCAGGCCCTTGGTCAGAGCGGCGCGGATGCCGTTCACGTTGTAGGTAACAATACGCATGGCGCGAAGGTAAGACGGCCATTGGCAATTTCCCGGCGGATTAGGTGGGCGCGGACGCAGGTGCTCACCTCAAGATAAGGAGCAAGGGGAGTCGGCCCCCGCCGTAGCTACCACCCCGAGCCACGGACCAGTGAAAAAAGCAAGGCCCTAACCCCTCACGATCAGAAGCTTAAGCGGACAACTGCTCAACCGAAAATTTCGCGCAGGTTTTTCGCCTCGCCGGGTTTCATGCGGCCGGCGAGGACCAGGCGCAGTTCCCTCCGGCGCAGGGCGGCGGCAAAGCGCTGCTCTTCGATTTCGGAAAGGGGCATCACCTCCGGCACGGGTACGGGGGTGCCGTTGTCTTTGTCCAGCGCCACAAAAGTGAAGTAGGCGTGGTGGGTCCGGCGGGCGTTCTGTCCCTGCATGCTGGCGGCGGTAGCTTCCACGTACACCTCCAGGCTCGTGTTGAAGGCCCGGGTGACGGTAGCCTCCAGCGTAACCACCTCTCCGTTGCGGATGGGTGAGCCAAAGGCCACGTTGTCAACGGAAGCCGTTACTACCGGCCTGGCGCAGTGTTTGCCGGCGCAGATGGCACAGGCGATGTCCATCCAGCGGAGCATGTTGCCACCCATCAGGTTGTTCTGTGGGTTGGTGTCGTTGGGCATCACGAGCTCAGACATGATCGTCCGGCTGTCGGCCACTTTTTTGGGGGTTGGTCGGGGCAAAAGACTGTATTTACCGGAGCATTACACCGGGTGAATTGAGAACGGGTACGGCTTCGAGGGCCTCCGCCGAAATGGCACCGGCCTTAAAGATGAAGCGCTTATCGAGCAGGGTATCCGCGTCATTAAAGCTGATCCAGTATTCATTCTGGATGCCGAAAAGTTCGCTTTGGATGGGTTCCACGCGGATGGCCGTATAGGCAGGTAGCTGCTGGTGGAAATGCCGCAGAACGGTGGTCGTCTTGTCCCGTCCATCCAGTATGCCGTGGCCCTGGCTGGTGATCAGGACATTCTCCATCGGGTCGTCGCGGAGGTTGACGAGGTAGATGTCCCAAAGTACTTCTTCCACGTTGCCGTTGCGCGGTACGGCGGCCACGATGACGTCTTCTACTTCGGGGGTGATAATGTCTCGTTTCATGGGATTTGCTTTAAAAAAGTGGGTAGGGTGGGTGCTGCGCCGCGAAGATAAGCTTTTCTTTGTTCCTTTGCTTGTTTTGGTACTTTATCTAAGGTTATCACTTTACTAAATTTCCTTCCCTCTTTCCGTTCCACCTCCAGCCCTGCATCCATTCATTCCCTTATTCCCGCCCTGCATGTCTTCCGCTCCTCCCGATGCCTACCTGATTCCTGCCGCCGACGGTAGCGGGGAATTCCGGGACCGCGGCAGTAAGTTCGTGGCGGCTCTCTGCCACGTGCGCACCGAAGCAGCGGCCCTGGCTGCCGTGGACGCCCAGCGCCGGGCCCACCCCAAATGCAACCACCACTGCTATGCCTACCGATTGGGGCCGGGGGAAGACCGCTGGCGCGCCAACGACGACGGCGAACCCAGCGGCACGGCCGGCAAACCCATCCTCGGCCAGATTGATAAAGTGGGCTGGAGCGACGTAGTCATCGTCGTCTCCCGCTACTTCGGGGGGACCAAGTTGGGCACTTCGGGACTGATCAACGCCTACCGCGAAGCCGCCCGCCTGGCCATCGAGGCCACCCCCGGCACCTTCCAACCGCTCACTACCGCCGTTACCCTGCGTTTTGGCTACGACCTGATGGGGCCCGTCCTCTCCGCCCTCTCCGTACTGGGCCTGGACATGGAAGACCAGGACTTTGGCAGCACCGCCACGGTACGTCTGGCCCTGCCCCGGAGTACGACTGCCGCGACGCTGCGGGCACTCAAGGCGGCCGTCGCTGGCGTCTATCTGGAGTTGGTGGACGACGATTATGCCGTAGCGGGCCTGGAGATTGCCATTGCCGAAGGGGAGTGATCGGGGTGGCCTTCCATCATCAGCTATGCGTAGCCTAAATTTAGCCCAATGAAACGTTCCACCTTTTTCAAATCGCTGGCCGCCGGCACCATTTCTCTGCCCATCTTCCTGCGCCTGCTGGGCGGGCGGGGCCACGCGCAACACCGGGCATCCACCGTGAGTGGGGAGCAGTACAACTGGAAGATGGTTACCACCTGGCCGCCCGGTTTCCCGGTGCTGGGGGAGGGCTGCCAGCTGGTGGCCGACCTCTGCCGGAAGATGTCGGGCGGGCGGCTCAACATTACGGTGTACGGGGGCGGCGAGCTCGTCCCCGCCCTGGAAGCATTCGACGCCGTCCGGCAGGGGGCTGCCGAGGTAGGCAGCGGCGCGGCGTACTACTGGGCGGGCAAGGTACCCGCCGCGCAGTTCTTCGCCGGCTTCCCCTTCGGCTTCAACGCCCAGCAGATGAACGGTTGGCTGCTCAGCGGCGGCGGCATGGAACTGTGGCGCGAACTCTACGCCGCCCACAACCTGGTGCCCTTCGTAGGGGGCAATACCGGCGTGCAGATGGGCGGCTGGTTTAACCGGGCGATCAATACGGCCGAAGACTTTAAAGGCCTCAAGATGCGCATGCCCGGCCTCGGCGGCAGGGTGCTCGAAAGACTCGGGGGTACACCAGTCCTGCTGCCCGGCGGCGAACTATACACCGGCCTCGAACGGGGCATCATCGATGCGGCCGAATGGGTAGGTCCCTACCACGACTACGTCATGGGCTTCCACGAAATCGCGAAGTACTACTACTACCCCGGCTGGCACGAACCCGGTACCGCCTTTGAGTATTTCGTCAACAAAGAAAAATACGAAGCTCTGCCCGAAGACCTGCAGGAAATTTTCCACGCCGCCACCCACGTCTCCAACCTTTACATCATCTCCGTCTTCGAAGCCAGGAACGGGGAATACCTCAACAAACTCCGCGCCGTTGATACCCTGCAGATCCTCCCCTTCCCGCCGGAACTGCTGGCCGAAGCCCGCAAAGCCTCCGCAGCCGTAGTGGCCGAATACGCTGCCTCCGACCCCTTCGCCGCCCGGGTATACGCCTCCATCCAGGAGTTCCAGCGTACCGTCGTGCCTTGGTCGCAGATGGCCGAAAAAACCTACTACAACGATTTGATGATTTAGTAAGCCCGGGAAGCCCCGCCGGTAAAATACCAACAAGGCTTACAAAACCGTTAGGTCTCCCAGAAACGTGCCGTTAGGCAAGTAGCCGTCAACTTTAACGGACCGCCGTTACCGTGGCTGTCGGCGATTTGTTTACATTTGTCCCACGTCAACATCAGGCAATAGTTGAACCACCCTGTAAATGCGAACAATCGCCGCACCAGGGCAGTCCAGCTATGAACAGTTCCTCAGCATCCCACAAACCAGTGCAGCTCAACATGCGGTTATTTCACTCCCTTTGCTTCGTCCTCTTCTTTGCCATTGGTCTTCAGGCGCAGGACATCCACTTTTCCCAGTTTTATATGTCTCCCCTCAACCTGAATCCGGCGCTGACGGGGGTGATGAATTGTAACAGCCGCATTGCGGTCAACTACCGCAGCCAGTGGGCGTCCATCCTGGGCAGCTCGGCTTTCCAGACCTACAGCGTCAGTTACGACCAGCGCGTAGCCGTGGGGCGCAACGACTTCTTCGGCATTGGTGGCACCTTTTGGGGCGATAAGGCCGGGCAGGCCGACTTTGCCACCACTACTGGCAAGGTTTCCCTGAGCTACAGCAAAAAAATGGGTGGCAGCCGCAACTTTGGCAACTACCTCGTGGCCGGCGTTGAGGGCGGTGCGGCCCAGCGCAGCCTCAACTTCCTGGCCCTCCGCTGGGGGACCCAACACGACGGTGCCGGTGGCTTCGACCCCGGAGCCGTGAGTGGAGAAACGGGCTTCGACCGCGACCAGTTCCTGTTTGCCGATCTCGCCGCGGGCCTGCTCTGGTTCATGGTTTTCGACGAACACAACAGCCTCTACCTCGGCGGTGCTTTCCACCACCTCAACCGCGCCGACCAGAGTTTCAACAGCGAAGAAAACGAGTTGCTTTACAGCCGCTACACCGTCCACGGCGGTGGTGAGTTTCTGCTGGGCCAGCGCTTCGGCCTCGTCCCGGGCGTCATCGTCATGAGCCAGGGCCCCAGCTTCCAGGTGAACGCCGGAACGAACCTCAAATTCCTGCTCGACGGCGGCCGCAACCGCAGTACGCAGTCTTTCCAGGTCGGTCTCTGGACCCGCATCAGCAACCGCTATGACTCCAGCGTACTGACCGATGCCCTCATCCTGAGCACGCGCTTCGATTACGAGAACTTCTCCCTGGGCTTCAGCTACGACATCAACACGAGCTCGCTCAATACGGCTACGGACGGCAACGGCGGCTTCGAGCTTTCCCTGCAGTACAAAATCTGCGGTGGGCAGCGGCGGGGCGTTTACTGCCCTACCTTCTAAAAGCGTGTCTGAAAGGCACCCCTTTTCCTATTCCCGGCGGAGCGCTGCGGAAAGGCAACAACGGTTTTTCTGAGGCATTCGTTCTACCATAGTTTTTCAGCACCAAAGATTCATCCTCAAGTTTTACAGTTATGTTCGGCAACAACAATGGGAAGGACAGCAAGTCGACCGAGTCCACCAGCAGCAGCAATTCCGGCGGCAGCGGCGGTGGGGTAAACACCATCGATGTCAATACCAAAATCAAGGGCAACATCACGGCAGGAGGCAACATCCGCATCGATGGTACCCTGGTGGGCAACCTCAAGTGCGAAGCGCTCCTCGTCATCGGCCCCAAGGGCTACATTGAGGGCGACGTAGAATGCGTCAAAGCCATCATCGAAGGCAAATTCCAGGGCAACCTCGTCGTAAAAGACGACCTGACCCTGCAAGCCACCTCACAGGTATCGGGAGACGTGAAGGCCACCAAAATGGCTGTCCTGGGCGGTGCCCAGATTAATGGCACCTGCACCGTGCCCTTCAGCGGTACCGCCATTACCAAGGCTACGATGACCGCCGATAACCCGCTGAAAAACAAGACGGGTGCTACCTCTTGACGAGAAAAAGCAGCAGGAACTCCGCAAGGGCAGCCGTAACTGGATCAAGTACAGCGGCATGGCTTTTCAGATGATTGGCATCATCCTGATCCTGACACTGGCTGGCGTTTATCTCGACCGGTGGTTGGGCTGGACGCCCGTGGCTACGGTCATCCTCAGCCTGACGGGTGTAGTGGCCGGACTGTATACTGCGCTGAAGGACTTTCTTTAGTTCCTGGTTCATAGTGTCGTCCCGCTGTTGATGATAGTTGGTGTTGCAGTACCTTTGCGGCATGACTTACCCCCGTTTCTACCGCCTGCTGGCGCTGGCCACCTTGCTCGTGGTGGGTGGGGCCACCCTGGCCCACGCTACTTTGCCACTGACTTACGCCCTGCCCCTGACGGTGGGAACGGCGCTGTTGCTCCTGGTGCTGAGCCTCGTCATTTTCTGGCTGGGCAAGCGGACGGTGCGGGCCGAGAACAAGTACCTTTTTGGCAACGTCTTTATGGGCGTTACGATCCTGAAGCTCGTCTTGTGCGGGGGGCTCATCGTCGGCTACATCCTGCTGGCGGAGCCGGTGAATAAATACTTTGTGGTACCTTTTTTCTTTACCTACCTGGTGTACACGGCCCTGGAAATGTTTTTCCTGGTTAAGTTGGCTGGCGAGAGCAAGTAAAGGGGGAAAGGAATAACGGGGGAAAGGAGTAAAGGGATAAAGGGGGGAAGGGAATAAAGGGGGAAAGGAGTAAGAGGGGAATGCTTACTGCAATATCGACCAGTAAACTATGAACTATCGACTGGTGAACTGCCGCTTCGCCCTATCTTCGCGGGATGAAGATCAGCTTACTCCTTCTCGCCTTGCTGGTACTGGCGTGCGGATCCAAGGACCTGGCCGTGGTGCCTGCTACGGTGCTGGCGGTGGATTCACCGGCCTTATCGCCAACGCTCCCTGCACCTGCGTCCGCGCCCGAAACTACTGCCGACTCGGTGCCCCGCCTACCCAGTTACGCCTACCTGACCGGCAAATTTGACCCGACGCAGCACCCCGACTTCGTGCCGGTAGCCGCCCGCTACACCGACGGAGACCCCTACGTGCTGCACCGCGAGACCTACGCGGCTTTTGAGCGCATGCACGCGGCGGCCCTGGCCGATGGCATCAAACTTTTCATCGTTTCGGCCACCCGCAACTTTGCCCGGCAGCGGCAAATCTGGGAAGCCAAATGGAAGGGTGAGCGCCTGCTGGAAGGCAGGGAAAAGGCCGACGTGGTGTACCCCGAGGCCGCCGACCGCGCCCGGGCCATCCTCCGGTACTCCTCCATGCCCGGCACCAGCCGCCACCACTGGGGCACCGACATTGACCTGAATGCCCTGGAAAACAGCTACTTCGCCAGCGGCGAGGGGAAGCGCATTTATGACTGGCTGCGCGCCAACGCGGCCACCTACGGCTTTTGCCAGCCCTACAGCCCGAAGGGCGTCGCGCGGCCCCACGGCTACGAAGAAGAACGCTGGCACTGGAGCTACCTGCCCCTGGCCCGGCAGCTGACGCAGTACGCCGCCACGGAACTCAAAGACAGTGACATCAGCGGATTTGCCGGGGCGGAAGCCGCTGCAGAGATCGAAGTCTTGCGCCACTACGTCCTCGGCATCAACCCCGAGTGCCAGTAAAACGGCCCAAAATGAATTTTTCCCACACAAAAAAACTTCGGGACACGACGAACCCTTCCGGGGCCGTATCTTGTTCCCCCACGTAAACCACTCTACCTATGGAACTCTTTGACATCAACCGAGTAGCCCTCATCGTCACCCCCAGCGAAGCACTGTTGCGGTGGGCCATCAGCGAAGACCCCGGCCTGGCCGAGGACATTGACCTGGAGGATCCTTCGGACCTCAGCAGTGTTTATTTGCTACCCGACTTCGATGACATCGAAGAAGCCGACGAGTGGCTGGAGGAGAACTATCTCCCCATTCTGGAGACCTTGCTGGACGAGTACATCCCGGAAGACAGTTGGCCGGACCGGCTGGAGTTCAAACACCTGGAAAAATACGCCAAGTATAGCCTGACCAACATCGTCATTGATACGCAGGACGCAAGTTACGACGAGGAATAGGCGAGTCGATTGGCCGCAACGCCAGGCAGCTCCGTTGAGGGGCCATACTTTGTATCCCCTCAAAACAACCATTTTCCTTCTCCTAAGTCCCTCCCTTGTACTACCAAACTCCTTCACCAGCCATTGCGGATCTGGTAAACCTCAAGCCCGACCCGCTGATGCTCTTTGGTCCGGATCGCAACCTGATCCTGATGGCCGACCGCCCGAGTTACCCTTCCATTGAGGAGCTGCGGGAGCCCAAATTGAAGCTGGCCGGGCGGCTGATCAACCCCCATACCTTCATGCCCCACGGCAACCGGGGCTACCGTGCGCCCCGGCTGCGTAACCTGGCGACCAACGAAGAGCGTCCGCTTCTGGGCTTGCCGGCGGAGGGCGACTACCGCTACTTCAACTGGTCACCTTCCGGCCAGCGCTTCGGCTTTTGCCGGGTACTGTCTACCGGCCTGCAAGTGTGGATCGGGGAGCTGAGCACCTTGCAGTGCCGGCCGATTGGTGCCGCCGACCTGAACAACAGCCTGGGTGGCGTCCCCTTTGATTTTGTGGGCGACGACCAGATCATCGTCCGTCGCCGCTTGCTGGGGGTGGTGCGTCCGCCGGACGATGCGCCCATCATCGGGCCCAACGTGCAAGACACCAGCGGGCAGGAAGGACACAACCGCACCTACACCAACCTGCTGGAAACCCAGCACGACGTGAACCTCTTCCGCTACTACGCCGAAGGACAGCTTTATATGGTGGACCTGGTGAGCGGGGAAGAACGGCCCTGGGGGCAACCCGGCATCATCGCCATGCTAACTGCTTCGCCGAACCGGGCCTACTTCATGATTTCCTACGTGACGGAGCCCTTCAGTTTCAACGTACCCTACGAAAAATTCGGCGACCGGGTGGAAATCCTGGACGCCGAAGGGCATTGCCTGGTCGTTCTGGCGGAGCGACCGCCCCAGGAGGACCTGCCCGCTGCGTTTGGCTCCGTCATCACCGGCCGGCGCCGCTTTACCTGGCGCAGCGACCACCCCGCCCAGATTTACTGGACCGAAGCCCAGGACGGCGGTGACCCCCGCAACGAGGCCGAGGTGCGCGATCAACTTTTCTACCTGGAGCCGCCCTTCACGGGTGAGCCCGTACCGAGTATCCAACTGCCCCTCCGCTTCGGGGCCTTGCGCTGGTGCCGGGGCGACCTGGCGTTGGTGATGGACTGGAGCTGGAAAGACCGCCGGCAGGTTACGCGCCGCTGGTGGCCCGACGCACCAGAGCGCCCGGCCGAAACGTGGTTTGACCACAACTGGGAGGACAATTACCAGGACCCCGGGCACTTCGTTTCGGTCAATCTCCCCAGCGACCACGACGTGCTGCTGGCCCGCGACGGGGGCAACACCCTGGTGCTGGTGGGCGAAGGACACAGCCCGGAGGGCAGTCGTCCCTTCATCGATTTGTTTGACGTTGAGCACCGGACGACCCGGCGCGTCTTCACCTCCGCCCCACCCTACTACGAGCGGCCGCTGTTTTTCCTGGATGAATACCCCGATTGGTTCCTGCTGGCCCGCGAGCAGCTTACCGAGCGGCCCAATTTTTACCTCCGCAACCTGGTAACGGATGAAGAGATTGAGCTGACGAACTTCCCCCACCCCTACCCCCAGCTCCGCGATGCGCAGTTTGAGAAGGTACACTACGAGCGGTCGGATGGCGTAAAGCTGTTTGGCGACCTGCATCTGCCGCAGGGCTTCCGGCCGGGCGTGGATCCTCCCCTGCCCGTACTGATGTGGGCCTACCCCCAGGAATTTAAAGACGCGGAAAAAGCGGGGCAGGTGACGAGCAGTCCGTACCAATTCACGCGCATCTCCCCGCTGGCTCCCCTACCCTTTTTGGCCAGTGGCTACGCGGTTTTTGACGACTTTGCGATGCCGATTGTGGGCGAAGGCGACGTAGAGCCGAACGAAACCTTCATCGATCAAGTACAGATGAATGCCGAGGCGGCCGTGCGTCGCCTGGTGGACATGGGGGTAGCGGACCCGGCCCGGATCTACGTTGGCGGCCACAGTTACGGGGCTTTCATGACGGCCCATTTGCTGGCCCATACCCGTTTGTTTGCGGCGGGCATTGCGCGCTCGGGGGCCTACAACCGCACGTTAACGCCCTTTGGCTTCCAGGCCGAAGAGCGGAACTTCTGGGAAGTCCCCGACACCTACATCAACCTTTCGCCCTTCGTACACGCTAATAAAATCAATGCTCCGCTGCTCCTCATTCACGGAGAGGAGGACACCAACAGCGGCACTTACCCCATGCAGAGCAAGCGGATGTTTGCCGCGCTCAACGCCCTGGGCAAGACGGCGCGACTTTGCCTGCTGCCCTACGAGGACCACGGCTACGCCGCCGAGGAAAGCATCCTGCACATGCTTTGGGAAATGGAGACGTGGATGGGGAAGCACTCATTGGGCCATAGTTCATAGTTCATAGTTCGTAGTTCAGTAGTGGTTTTCATCTGCCCCGGATTACGGATGCGGGGCATCCTACATCCGGGGTTATTCAGGTTGGACCCCTACCGGGGCCAGGGCGGCAGGTGCGGGACCATTCCGCGGGAAGAAATTTGCGCTTAATCTTCTGTTTACCTGACTCTCATAAGACGGGACTTTCCTTAGCTTTAACTTCAGATTGACTTAACGCACTGCGGATACTTTTGCGGGATTATCGCTACTGAGCGGCTATACGGCCCAAACACTAGCACTTCAATTCCTCAAAAGCACGCAAATGAGAGCAATTCTACTCCTTTTCTCCCTTTTCTTCACCGGTGCTTGGGCCTTTGCCCAGGGTACCGGAGACCTGTCGTTCATTGCCTGGAACGCCGATGGCGACGACGGCTTTGCGATGGTCACCTGGGTCGAACTGGCCCCTAACACCACCATCCTTTTCCGCGATGAAGAATGGGACGGCAGTGCCTTCGGTACCGGCGAAGGCCAGGCCGAATGGAATACGGGCGACGTGGCAATTCCTGCCGGCACCGTCATTCTTTTCCAAAACACGAGCACCCCGACGCCCACGGTTTCCTTTGGCACCCTGAGCAATACCGACATTGCCCTGAGTGCCACCAGCGAGGGTATTTTCTGTTTCATTGGTACGGATACCCAAACGCCCAGCACCTTCATCTGCGCCATCGGTAATGCGGGAGAATCCGTCGCCTTTGGCACCTTGGCTGGCACGGGGCTAAGCGTAGGGACTACGGCCATCGTGCTCCCGTCCGGCGCAGACGTAGCCGAGTACGTTGGTCCCCGCACGGGCCTCGACGTAGGGGGCTACCAACTGGCCCTCAACGACAATGCCAACTACCTTACCCAAGACGGCAGTGGAGACCAGCACAACGACGGCACGGCCCCGGATGAGCCCTTCAGCACCACGCCGTTCGAAATTTCGGATATGGACCTGACGCCGCCTTCGGCCGTGGGCGTCACCATCAATTCCAGCACGCAGCTCACCATCCAGTACAGCGAAGCCATCACACCTGCATCCGCCGAAGCGCTGGCGAACTACCTGCTGGCTCCTGCGGTCAGCATTGTGTCGGTGGTTTATGACGTGGACAATAACCGGGCGGTGCTCACCCACGCTGGCTTCACTACCGCCGTGGCGTATACCCTGACGGTTAGTGGCCTGGAAGACCTGGCCGGCAACGTACAGCTTACGCCCAGCGTCTTCACTGATCTGCTCGTCAACGCCGCCCGGCCCAACCTGCGGATTACCGAGATCATGTACAACGCACCGACGGGTGCTAACGAGCTGGAATTCGTAGAAATCTGGAACTTTGGAGCCGAAGCCGTTGAACTCGGTGGTTTTGTTTTCCGCGACGAGGCCAACTTCGTCTATACTTTCCCGGCCGGCGAACTGGCGGCCAACACTGGCCTCCTCCTGGCCAGCGACGCCGACGGTGCTGCGGCCTTTTACACCGGCGCTACCTTTATCGATCTGCCCGGCTCGGGCAACCTGCTCGGCAACGGCGGCGAAGCCCTCCAGCTGCTCAACAGCATCGGCGACGTGATCGATGCCGTAGAATACGACGATGCTGCCCCCTGGCCGCTCGCCGCAGACGGCAGCGGACCGTCTCTGGAACTCTTCAGCCCCGAACTCGACCAAAACCTCGGCACCAGCTGGATTGCCTCCCTGAACGTGGTGGGTAATCTCGGTGGGATTGACGTACTGGCCTCCCCCGGCACATACGCTGCAATCACCCTGGCCTCCGCTTCTTTCCAGGAGAATCACAGCATCTTCCTCGAAAGCCAGGATACCGTCCGCATCCCCGTCAGCATCCTGGGCAACCTCGGCCAGGGGAGTCTGACCATCGCCGTGGAGTCTACCAACGCCATTGCCGGAACCGACTTCGAGCTGCTCACCACCACGGTGGACCTCGCTACCCTGCCCATGGGCGACGCAACTATTGAAGTAAGCATTGCCGTAGTCGACAACAGTGTGGCTGACAACGCCCGCTACATTGCCCTCCAACTCTCCGGCAGCAACATCCTCGGCGGCAGCATTGGCCGCCACGTCGTTTACCTCAACGACGACGACGCCGAGGTGCCCGTAGCTACCGATGCCCTGGACCTGCGCTTCACCACCAGCTATTTGGTCGAAGGTGGCGGATCGGCCGAAATTCTGGCCCACGACGCTACCACTGACCGGCTTTTCGTGGTCAACTCCATCAACACCAAACTGCACATTCTGGACTTCAGCAATCCCGCTGCGATCACGGAGATCAGCCAACTGGACATGACCGTTTACGGCAGCGCCATTACGAGTGTTGCCGTGCGCAACGGCCTGGTGGCCGTCTCGGTGGATGCGGGTGACTTTGCCACCGGCCGGGTCATCTTTTTGGATACCGACGGAGCGTTCATCAATGAAGTCACAGTAGGCAGCCTGCCCGATCACCTCAGCTTCACCCCCGATGGCAACTTCGTCCTGACCGCCAACGAAGGCCAGCCCAGCGACGACTACACCACCGACCCCGAAGGCAGCGTCTCCATCGTTGATCTCTCCGCCGGCGTGATGAGCGCTACGGTGAGCACCGCCGGCTTCACCGCCTTCAACGGCGACCTGGCAGACTTGCTGGCTGCCGGTGTCCGCATCTTCGGTCCCGGTGCCACGGTGGCCCAGGACATGGAACCGGAGTACATCACTTATTCCTTCGACAGTGGCACCGCCTACGTAACCTGCCAGGAAAATAACGCACTGGCCATTGTTGACATCGCCAGCCGGACGATCACCGATATCCTACCGCTGGGCTACAAAGACTACCGCGAACTGGACAACGCCTTTGACTTCTCGGACCGGACGGACAGCATCGTCTTCGCCAACTGGCCCGTCTTGGGCATGTACCAGCCCGATGCGCTGGACTACTTTGAAGTGGAAGGGGAAGGTTACCTCATCACCGCCAATGAAGGCGACGCCCGGGATTACGGTGCCTTCAGCGAAGAAAGCCGCATTTCGGGCCTGAACCTCGACCCCACCGCTTTCCCCGACGCCGACTTCCTCCAGCAAAACACCGTACTGGGCCGCCTCAACGCCACCACCGCTACGGGCGACACCGACGGCGATGGCGACATTGATGAGATCTACACCTACGGCTCGCGCTCCTTCTCCGTTTGGAACGCTACTACGGGAGCGCTCGTCTGGGATTCCGGCAACGAGTTGGAACGGATTACGGCCGCCGACACAACCTACGGCTCCCTGTTCAACGCCAGCAACAGCAACAACAATTACAAGAACCGTTCGGACGACAAAGGGCCCGAGCCCGAAAGCGTAACCACCGCCACCATCGGAGGAAAGGTTTACGGTTTTATTGGCCTGGAGCGCATTGGCGGCATTATGGTGTACGACCTGAGCGACCCCACTGCGCCGGCCTTCACGACTTACGTCAACAACCGTACCCTCGGCGATGACGAAGGTGGTGATCTGGGTCCCGAAGGCCTGCTCTACCTGCCCCCCACGGAAAGCCCCACCGACACGGGCCTGATCGTGGTGGCCAACGAGGTCAGCGCCACCGTCAGTGTGTACACCATCACGAACGACGAACTGGTCAGCATCAGCGACCGCCCCATCGTAGCCCGCACGATCAAGGTTTTTCCCAACCCGACCAACCTCGGCGTCAGCTACTTTGAACGCCCCGTCAGCTACCGCCTCTACGACGTCCGTGGCACCCTGGTTAAATCCGCCGAAAACGCGGCCTATGCCGAACTCAGTGGCCTCCCCGCGGGCACCTACATCCTGAAATCTACCCAGGGTGAGGTGGCCAGAATCGTGGTCAGCCAGTAAAAATTTGCCCGTTTTTTCTCAGCGGACTATCCCAAATGCTTGGGGTAGTCCGCTTTTATTTTGGCCGGTTTCCGGGTTTTAAGGCTTATTTAAGGGACCTATCCTAGGTAAAAAGCGGCGCGGCAAATACATTTAGGCTCCTGCTTAAAACAAATGCGTTACGATGCTGATCCGCTCCCTGTTCTTTTCTCTTCTCACCCTTTCTTCCCTCCAAGCCCAACGCATGCTCCCTTCTGCGGCGGTGCCGGAGATGGTAGACGCTATTTACACCAATATTCGCGACAGCCACCCCGCCTGTTTTACGGCGGAAGGCAGGGCCAAGGTAGATGGGGCGCGGGCGCAGGTGCAGGGAACGTTGGAAAGGATAAGGATGGCGGACAGCCTTTCGATGCTGGCCTTTACCCAACTGGTAACTCCGCTGCAGGAAGCCACCCAGTGTGGCCACCTGATCCTGGATCCCTACGTGGATTCCCTGCAAAGTCTGGCCATCAGAGAAAACCGTTTTGCCCTGAGCCTTTACCAGGTGGAAAGCGGGGAATTTGTGCTGCGGTCTGGGCTGAAGACCACCACCGACTCCCTGCCCCCGGGAACCGTCATCACGGCTTTGGAAGGCCAGCCGGTGGAGGAACTGGTAGCCGACTTCGCCCACTTCTCCGGCGTCAATGACCAGGGCAATGACGCGGCCAGCCGGACGGTGGCGGCCCGGGTTTTGCCACACTACTGGCAGAAATACTACGGCCTGCAGCGGGAGCTTTCGTTTGAATTCCTGGCGGCAGACGGAAGCCAAGAGGAGCGGACCATCCTGCCGACTCACCAGCCCTACGTGGACGTAAAAAAAGTCAAAACGCCCATCGCCGAAACCCTCTCGCTCGGCTTTTCGGATTCTGGCGAAACGGGCATCCTGACCATTCGCAGCTTCAAAACCATGGAATTTACCGATGGCAATTACTACCGCTTCATTTCTACCGCCATCGATAGCCTCAACAAGCTGGGGACCCAAAACCTGATCATCGATATCCGCGACAACACCGGCGGGTCGAGTGGGCGGATTGAAGCACTGTACCGCTATTTTTCGGAGGTGCCTTTCCAGTTTGCTGCGGCAGCATTGCTGACGGGTCCGGCGCGCGCCACCCCGGAAGCATCGCAGCGCGACCTCAAGGCCTACTCCAGCGGTGCGGTCAGCAAGCGGGAGCGCCGAATGCAGAAAGGCCTCACCCGCTACATAAAGCCCCACAAGCCGGAGCGGCGGTTTAAGGGTGAGGTGATCGTTCTGGTCAACGAAATCAGTTTCTCGGCCAGTGGGATGTTCGCCCGCTACGTGCAGGGCTCGGGACGGGGCAAAGTGGTGGGCCAGCGCACGGGGGCGTCGGCGGGAGTCACCTACGGCGGCAGCAGTAAAACGGACCGCACCTTTATTGGTCCCAACCAGGAATACGAACTCCGCGTCAACACCATCGCCCTGGAACTCCCCCACGCCCGGCCGGGTAACGTAGAGCCCGATGTGCTCGTCCCCATCACCGCCGCTGGCCTGCGCGCTGGCAAAGACGAGACGCTGGAAGTGGCGCTGGGGATGTTGGAGTAGGTTATCTTGGTGCATTAACCAAAACGAGGGGATAAAATCACCTCGCTACGTTGGGGCCTTTCCGGGTCTGGGGACAAATAGTACAACTTACACCAATATTGACCTAAATGAACGGTAAAATATTAGTTGTTCCGAACCACACTACTCTACATTTTTAGAAAGTGCGAAGCGAGCACTACCTTAGGGGTTAACCACAACTCCAACTCATGCTCACTCCGCAACTGCGTAAATTTACTGACTTGTACGGAAAATACGGTCTTGGTGCTACAAAAAACCTTCACTTGATCTGCCAACTTCTCATTTTGGGAAGAACTTGCAGCCTATGGAAACTCAAGGATTATGTCGGCTTGGCCCTCGACAAACCGCTTGTTCAGCCCGCCAGTCACTATCAGCGATTGATTCGATTTTTCGATGCCTGGCAAGACAACGCTGGCTTTATTCTTGACGTTCAGCGACGAACGCTGAGCCTACTTCGTCGCTTTCGTTTTACTCACTTACTCTTGGATGGTACCAGTTGGAAGCGAGGTCAGCAAAAGTATCACTACATGGTGTTGAGCGTTCTAGTCGGCTCCGTGGCCATCCCCATCTATTGGAAACAACTAGGTAAAATTGGTGCTTCCTCCCAAGCAGAGCGCAAAGCTCTGTTTACTGAAGCGATGAAACATCTCGACCTGAAGGGCATGACGCTGCTTGCTGACCGAGAATATGTCGGCCAAGAATGGTTTAAGTTCCTGATTGACAACAAAATAGAGTTTGTCATCCGACTGAGGTTCGGCGACTTCTACCAAGCTGTAGACGAAGCTCCCGGTAAGACTTATCAGCAGATGTATGACCAGTGCCGGAGTCACGGTAAGTTCTGCCGCAAACGTATAAAGTTGGGTGGACAGTTCTATTTTATATCGATGCGTCCTAATCCTAAAGGGACCGCTGGTGATGAGGTGATCATTTTTCTGACGCGCCTCCGACCGGTCAAGAAGACTGTTGACCAATACATAAAGCGTTGGCG
>NZ_JACSIT010000084.1 GCF_014349155.1 Neolewinella lacunae | reverse complement strand
AATCCTAAAGGGACCGCTGGTGATGAGGTGATCATTTTTCTGACGCGCCTCCGACCGGTCAAGAAGACTGTTGACCAATACATAAAGCGTTGGCGTATTGAGTGCTTATTCCGCCATCTCAAATCCAATGGTTTTGACCTAGAAGCGATCAATTTCAAACCCCTTGGGAAAAGCAACTTACTAATGGCTATCGTAGGGCTAAGTTACGCCATGACGATTCGAGTCGGATGGGCGGCACGCTCGACCATCCGTATCATTAAATATGACGAGAGTACTACCTTCCCCGCAGAGTCAGTATTTCGCCGAGGGCTAAGTTTGCTGACCCCGTGGTGTGCTAAGATTGAGCTCTTTATCGAACGGTATTTATGTCTAGATGATGGACGAAATCACCCCATCGTCAAAAATGTAGAGTAGTATGGTTCCGAACACAAGGATGAATCACTACTTTTTATCCTTGCTGTTCTTAGCCATGATTAGCCCAATGCTTAAAAGTCAACACATGCTTCACGTTGAATACAAGGAGGTAGCAGCATCCGGAAACCATTATGCTAATGAGGTTTATTCTTCCGCTATTTTTTTGTACGATGTGACCACAACGTCAAAAATATCCAGAGGTAAAGTGCTGGACTTAGCACAAGACAAGCAGTTCGACGTGATGTCCTACAGAGGAGAGAAGTCATTTCTACCCAAATCTTCCGCAACGGAGGACATTAAAAAAACGATGGTTGCCGATGCTGAATATGAAGTAGTCGCATCATCAAATCCTCCTCAATACCTCTTGGGATACAAATGTTCACGATTCGTGATAAAGCACGGGCCGAAAGAAATCACGGTATTGGTAGCGGGAGAATTAGACTGCTACATCAGCAGTATTACTTTGAAGTACCCCAAATTGAAGGGATTTCCATTAGTAATAACGGAGGGTGAAAAGACCTTGGAAGCCGAAAAAGTTTCCTTGGTTGACCAAATTCCACTGTCTGTGTTGGATGGAAAGTACTGGACGAAGGATCAAATGGATGAAGCTGCAATCAGCATGAGCAACAAAACATTCGATGAGTTGATGAAGGACATGAAAGAGGAGCTTTCTAAATACTAGAATTTACTTACGCTATCGGTTTCTAGAAGGCTTTTCCAATTTGGGCCGGTAAATAATCGCCTTAAATTGTTCGGCCTCCGCGTCGTTAACGAAGTCTATATCAGGATAGGCATTTAACGCGCGGAGAATGCCGCTACCCGCTCCCTTGTAATTCAGCAATCCGGGGGCCAGCGAATCGAGGATGTCGTTCCGCTTTTTCCGGATGCCCATTCTGATTTGCTCAATGGTGAGGTTGTTGGGCAACTTACCCGGACTGATAATTTCAATCCTATTTTCAAAAATAAATAACTTGATGGTATCCTCAATAAAGTAGTCCCGGTGGATGAGTGCATTGATCAGCAATTCGGTGATTACGATTTCGGGGACCTCCAAAATGCTTGGGCTATTGAAGGAATCACCACTTTGTATCCGGTGGAGGGTCCTTTTCGAGAAATCCAGTGCTTGCTTGAATTGCTGGGCTAGGGTGCCGCGAATATATTCGGCGGCCCGGTAGTCATTTGCTTCTATCTCGTTCTCCCAAAACCAAATGGCCGTGATGAAAAATCCAGTGATGGCCTTCTGGGGGTTATTGGTGAAGAGTAAGGCACCCGCCAGATTGGGTTTGCCTTCCTTCCCCAATCGAAGGTTCTCAAACTTTCTCTCCTGGTCGGGCTCACTGGCTTGACCGTAAGCATCTGCATAAAAATCCCTGAATAGATCCCAATTAATATCTTGGTAGGTGCAATGGGTTAGGATTTTTTCTTCAGCGTGCATTTTGCTTCAGTTTAAAGAAAACACTAACAAGTCAGGTTAGATGGTGGGTTGCAAGCATTGTACAAAAGTACAACATTTGGCGGAGCTGCCTGCGCTGGATTGCGCCACTGGACTCGGCGGGCCAAGCCGAAGCCCCCACGCCCTCCCTTGCTTTACCAGCTTCCATGGCACCTGCGACCGCGCAAGATGCCTCGCAACTTGCGTGGTCCCGACGAGCGAAGCGGATCTCGGGGCCGCGCAAAAACAAAGAAACTGCGCTGCTCCAACAATTTGTTTTTTCCTGGAAAATTTCCTCGCAATACGTATCTTGCGGCGGTATGAATGAGCATCTCGATCCTTCGGCTGAACGTTTGCAGCCCGAAGACAGTACCATGGAGCGGGCCCTGCGGCCAGATTCTCTCGCTGACTTCAGCGGGCAGCCCAAGATTGTGGAAAACCTTAAGGTCTTCATCCAGGCGGCGGTGCAACGGGGCGATAGCCTCGACCACGTTTTGCTGCACGGCCCGCCGGGACTGGGCAAAACGACGCTGAGCCACATCATTGCCAACGAACTGGGGGCGGAACTGAAGATGTCCAGCGGCCCGGTGCTCGAAAAAGCGGGTGACCTGGCCGGCCTGCTCACCAACCTCAACGAGGGCGACGTGCTGTTCATCGACGAAATCCACCGCCTCAACAACGTCGTGGAAGAGTACCTCTACTCGGCCATGGAAGACTACCGGATCGACATCATGATTGACAGCGGGCCCAACGCGCGGTCGGTACAGATCAGCCTCAACCCCTTCACGCTGGTGGGCGCCACCACGCGGATGGGCCTGCTGACCGCCCCGATGCGCGCCCGTTTTGGCATCAATTGTTTGCTGGATTACTACGACGTAGCGACGTTGGTAAAAATCATCAAGCGCAGCTGCACGATTTTGCAAGTGCCCATCACCGAAGACGGCGCCAACGAGATTGCCCGCCGCAGCCGGGGCACCCCGCGCATTGCCAATGCCCTGCTCCGCCGCATCCGGGATTTTGCCCAGATCAAAGGCGACGGCATCATCGATAAACGGATTGCCGACTACGGCCTCTCCGCCCTCAACGTAGACGAAGGCGGGCTGGACGAAATGGACAACAAGATCCTGGACGCCATCATCAACAAATTCAAAGGTGGGCCGGTGGGCCTGACCACCATCGCCACGGCCGTGGGGGAAGACGCCGGCACCATCGAGGAAGTCCACGAGCCCTTTCTGATCATGGAAGGTTACCTGCAACGGACGCCCCGCGGCCGCCAGGCCACCGAAAAAGGTTACCACCACATCGGCGCTACGCCGCCGGGAAGTGTGGGGACTTTGTTTGAGTTTTGATCCTTAAAAGGCACAAAGAGCTTGTCTAAATTTTACTTCCTGATAACCAAGCAGTTTGCTACGCAGTACTTCGTGCTATGAACCTGGCGTCACAAAAAATGGCTTACGTAGCAGCAATGCTCAGTTTAGCATTTAATCCCCTCTCCCTCGGTCCCTCTCCAAGGGAGAGGGATGACCTTTCGAACTAAATTTTGGTAAAAGTCCAAATTTTATTTCGCCAGGATGGCTTTTTCAACCAATAGAGGAGTGATTCCCCATGATTTTAGCAATGTAGTAAACTTGAAATAGCTAAACTGAGCATTGCTGCTTACGTAGTTCACTATGCGCACAATTTTTTGTCTAGCTAAAACCTTATGTCATTGATTACAGCCCACAAAATTTTAGACAAGCTCTAAAAAATAGCTGCCCCCTAGCCCTCATCCCCCACGCACCACCACCCGCTCGTAATGGAAGCCCTGGCGGGTAAGAAGGCGGAGGGTATAAACGCCCGAGGGCAGGTGCTGGAGGCTGACCCGGTTGACCCCCGATTGAAAAGCGGTGGCTATGGGAATACGCTGGCCTTTGCTGTTGATTAGTTCGGCCGGGACATTCGTCTCGCCGGAGCTTCTCAGTTCGACGAAGCATTCCCGCTGGGCAGGGTTGGGCCAGATGCGCAAGTCATGGATGACCTTCCGGCCGGCAACGCTGACGGGAGGGGTAAGGCTGAACTTCAGGATAGCACCGGGGTTGCGTACGCCGCTGATGAGGTTGAGGCCCGATTGATCGGTGATGTTGCCGGATTGGTCGGTGATGGCGTAGAAGGTTTTGCCATCGGGAGCTACAACAAGATCGCGGTAACGGTTGCCGGTGTAGAAGTATTCAGTAGTATCACCCACGATGGCCGTGCCACTGGCATCGAGCTGGAGGCGGTAGACCTTGCCCCGCTTCAGGCTGGTGATGAGGAGGCTGTTGGACCAATCCGGTATGGCGTCGCTTTCGTAAACGAGCAGGCTGGAGGGCGCGACGTTAGGCCGGCAAGTGTAGGCATTCTGGCAGGCGGGGTTGTCGTAATCGTAGTCGTCCGGAACGGCAAACATCACGAAGATGGGATCCTGGTAATTGGTGTCCGTCAGGGTACTTTCTTCCTGGAGAGGGACGCCGGCGGGGCAGCCGTTGTTGACGTAGGTGAGGCTGGCGCAATCGGCGGCGGAAGACCAATTGCAGTAGTCGTAGGCCTGGTCGTCCCGAAAGCCCACTACCCGGGGCCAGCCGTAATTTTTTCCGCCGTTGATGATGTTCACCTCATCGTCGGTATTGGGCCCGTGCTCATCGGAGTAAAGGAGGCCGTTGCTGCCGAAGGCGAGTCCCTGCGCATTGCGGTGGCCGTAGGTAAATACGTGGCTGCGTACGCCGTTGAGCAGCGGATTATCGGCTGGGATGGAGCCATCTTGATTCATCCGGAGGATTTTGCCGGGGTAATTGATCCAATTCTCCTGGTCAATTTCTTCCTGGGTGGGCAAATCCTGGGAGCGAATGGGGGCGCAGAAATTGCGGTTTTGGTTGTTGCCCTGGTCGCCGATGGTGCAGTAGATTTTTGCGTCGGGGCCGAAGACCAGTCGTCCGGAGTTGTGGTCGTTGCTGGCCGGGAGGTCTTCGAGGAGGGTGACAGGGTCGGTCAGGCTGCCCGGGGCCTGGTAGGTGTAGCGGGCCAGGCGTTGCCGCCGCTCGTTGTTTTCCTGGTAAGTGTAGGAGAGGTACACGAAGGGCTTCCCCAGGGTAAAACTATCGTGGAGGGCCAGGCTCAGCAGTCCATCCTGCGAGGCATCGGAGTAGATGTCGGGAAGGGTGAGCAGGACGGTGCGGGCCGCCGTTGCGGGGTCAATACGCACGACCCGGCCCGCCGCGCGCTCCGCTACCCAGAGGTGGTCATCGGGGCCGTAGTGGAGATCGGAGGCCCGGGCGACGAGGTTGTTGGTGCCTACCTGAGTGGTGGTGAAGGATGGGGTTTGGGCCACCACGGTGCTGGGCGACCACGGGGAAAGGGCCAGAAAAACCCAGCTGAAGAACGGTAGAAAACGCATGGAGAACTTGCTTGGGGCGAAACGGATGCGTTTAGGACGTTTGGAGGGGGGATTTTCCCTGACTAATCAGCAACCAAGACCATACCAGTGGGCCAACTTGCAAGTCCTGTTACACCCAAATCTGGCCAGCGCGGCGCTGATGTCGACTTAATGTAACGATACTTACTGGTTGGCCCACTGGTTATAACAACCCCAAAACATTCCCCAACAAAGCATCTTCATTCTCCCCATCCCAGACCACGCGCAGGGTCGTGCGCTGGGGCACCTGGGTCAGCTCAATGAACTTTACGGGCATGGCGTAGCCTTCGCGCAGGATGGTGGGGACAATCGCCAGCCCAAAACCGTTGGCCACCAGGCGGTAAATGGAGCTGGCGTTGACCGTGCTGTGGGAAAGCGTGGGCGTGAAACCGGCGTCGTCAAAAAGCTGCATGACGTTCTCGTAGTAACTCTCACTGTAGGCGGGTTCGAAGAGGATGAAGGGTTCGTGGCGCAGTGCCGCCAGCCCCGTAAATTCCTCGGCCGTCAGCGGATATCCCTCCGGCAAAACCAGCGAAAAAGTGTCTTCCAGCACCGGCCGGGCTACCAGCGGCGCGGGTACCCTTTCCATCCGGACGAAGCCCAGGTCCAACTCCCGGTTTTGGAGGGCCAACACCTGGGCGGGGTTTTCCAGCTCGCGGAGGGAGACGTGCACATCGGGGTAAGTCTCCTTCACCGCCAGCAACAGTGCAGGGATGGTTTGCTGCATCGCCGAGCCAATGTAGCCGATCCGCAGGTGCCCCCGCAGGCCTTGTCCCGTCAGGCGGGTATTGGCGATGGTTTGGTCCAGGTCCCGCAGCCAAAGCGTTGTCCGCTCGTGGAGGTAACGCCCCGCTGGCGTCAACTCCACCCGCCGGCTGTGGCGATCAAACAGGCGCACCCCCAGTTCTTCTTCCAACTGGAGAATCTGCCGACTCAAGCCCGGCTGCGAAATGAACAAGCGCTCCGCCGCCCGCCGGAAGTGCAACTCTTCAGCCACCACCTGAAAATATTGGAAGTAACGCAGCTCCATCAATAACTTTTGGGCATCAATCAAGCCCAAAAGTAGTCTTAATGTACATGGATTTAAAACGGAACTTTGTGCATTGACCATTCCTTTCCGCCCATGTTCCACTACGGCTCCCACCACCTGACCCGCGAAAAATGCCTCGCCCTGGCTTCCGGGCGGCTTAAAGGCGAACTCTCCCCTGAAGCCTGGGAACGGGTAAGGGCATCCCGCAGCAGCGTAGAACGCATGGCCGCGGGCGATAAGGCCGTCTACGGCATCAATACGGGTTTCGGGCCGCTGTGCGATACCCAGATCACGCCCGAGCAAACGAGCAAACTCCAGGAAAACCTCCTGCTGAGCCACGCCGTGGGGGTTGGGGAGCCCATCGCACCGCTGCTTTCCAAGGTGATGCTCATCTGTAAGGTCCAGGCCCTCGCCCAGGGCTATTCCGGCGTCCGGCCCATCATCATCGAGCGGTTGCTGTACTTCATTGAACACGACCTCCTGCCGGTGGTGCCCGAGCAGGGCTCCGTCGGGGCGTCGGGGGATCTGGCCCCTTTGGCCCACCTTTTTCTGCCCCTGCTGGGCGAAGGGGAAATGTGGCAAAATGGTCGGGTCGTACCGGCCAGCTCCGTATTGTCTGCGCACCACCTCGCTCCGCTCCAGTTGGCGGCCAAGGAAGGGCTGGCCCTGATCAACGGCACGCAGTTCATCCTCGCCCACGCCGTCCTTGGCCTGGATAAAATGGCTTATCTGCTGGATCTGGCCGACCTCACCGGAGCAATGAGCCTGGAGGGTTTCCAGGGCTCGGCGGCACCGTTCCGGGAGGACTTACACGCCCTGCGTCCCTTTGCAGGCAGCATCCGGGTGGCCGAACGCATCCGGCATTTTCTGGAGGGATCGGAAAACATGGCCTCCCACGCCGCCTGTAGCCGGGTGCAAGACCCCTACTCTCTGCGCTGCATGCCGCAGGTCCACGGCGCTTCGCGCAACGCCTTTGCGCACCTGGAGGAATTGGTGGACGTCGAGCTGAACGCCGTGACCGATAATCCCATCATCCTGGACGAGGAGACGGCCATCTCGGGCGGCAACTTCCACGGGCAGCCCCTGGCGATGGCCCTCGACTACTGCTGCGTCGCCGCCGCCGAACTGGGCAACATCGCCGATCGCCGCTGCTACCTCCTCCTCGAAGGGCGCTACGGCCTGCCGCGCCTGCTCACTACCGCCGGCGGACTCAACTCCGGCCTCATGATTCCCCAGTACACCACCGCTGCGCTGGTGACGGAGAATAAATCGCTCTGTTTCCCCGCTTCGGCCGATAGCATCCCGACTTCGCTGGGGCAGGAAGACCACGTCTCGATGGGCAGCATCTCCGGCCGCCGCTTCAACCAGATCCTGGGCAACCTCGAAAAAATCCTGGCCATCGAAATGCTCTACGCCGCCCAGGCGATGGACTTCCGGCGGCCCCTCCGCTTTTCCGAAATCCTGGAATACAACCACGCCCTCGTAAGGGCGTACGTCCCCACGCTGGAAGAAGACCGGATGCTGAAAAATGATATCGCGGCGCTGCTCCGCCTGGTGGCGCAGCGTAAATTCCGCCTCCACTAACCGGTTCCGGACCTGGTTCCGGACCTCCGGTCCGGCACACCAAGCAAACCGGACCAGAGGTCCGGATCCGTTTAAAACTCCATGCAACTCTAGGCCCAACTCCATGCAACTCCATGGGCTAAAAAACCGAAGGAGAGATGTGCTCCAGACCGAAGGTCCAGAGTCGGCCACCGGTCGACGTAGAACGTCTCCACCTCACCAACCGTCCCCACGTCATGACCTTTCAAGAACAACTCCTCTCCGGCATCCCCGCCACCCTACCCCCGCCCCAGGCCCCGCCCAGCGGCGTCAGCCGCGCGCCCCGGCGCAAAGACATCCTCAGCCCGGACGAAAAGCAGCTGGCTCTGCGCAACGCCCTGCGCTATTTCCCGCCCGCCTGGCACGCGGAACTGGCCCCGGAATTCGCCGCCGAACTCCGCGAATACGGCCGCATCTACATGTACCGCTTTCGGCCCGCCTACCCGATGTTCGCCCGGCCGCTGGAGGAGTACCCGGGGCAATCCCTGGCCGCCCGCGCGATCATGCTCATGATCCAGAACAACCTCGACCCCGCCGTGGCCCAGCACCCGGCGGAGCTGATCACCTACGGCGGTAACGGCGCGGTGTTCCAAAACTGGGCCCAGTATCTGCTCACTATGCAGTACCTGGCTACGATGACCGACGAGCAAACGCTGCACCTTTACTCCGGCCATCCGCTGGGGCTTTTCCCTTCCGCGCCGGAATCCCCCCGCGTGGTGGTCACCAACGGCATGATGATCCCGAACTACTCGCAGCCCGACGACTACGAGAAATTCAACGCCCTCGGCGTCACGCAGTACGGACAAATGACGGCTGGTTCGTACATGTACATTGGCCCCCAGGGCATCGTCCACGGCACCACCATCACCGTAATGAACGCCTTTCGGATGGTCTTGCCGGCGGGAGAAAGTCCGGCTGGAAAAATTTTCCTCACCGCCGGGCTGGGCGGCATGAGCGGTGCCCAGCCCAAGGCGGGCAACATCGCCGGTTGCATCACCATTTGCGCGGAGGTCAACCCCGCCGCCGCCCGCAAGCGCCACGAACAGGGCTGGGTGGACGTGCTGGTGGAAGATATGGATGCTTTAGTGGCGCTGACGCAGGATGCGATGCAAGGACAAAAAACAATGTCCATCGCCTACCTCGGCAACGTCGTCGAGGTCTGGGAACGCTTCGCCGACCTGGGGATCACCGTCCACCTCGGCTCCGACCAGACCTCGCTGCACAACCCCTGGTCGGGCGGCTACTACCCGGCCGGCGTGTCCTTCGACGAAGCCAATCGCCTGCTGCGGGAGGAACCGACGGTGTTTCAGGACCTCGTCCGGCAGACCCTCCGCCGCCACGCCGCAGCGGTCAATCGCCACACCGCCCGGGGTACTTATTTCTTCGACTACGGCAACGCTTTCCTGCTGGAAGCCTCCCGCGCCGGGGCGGACGTGATGGCAGAAGACGGCATCAACTTCCGCTATGCTTCTTACGTGCAGGACATCCTCGGTCCGCTCTGCTTCGACTACGGCTTTGGGCCTTTCCGCTGGGTGTGTACTTCGGGCAAGGCGGAGGACCTGGCCCTGACGGATTCCCTTGCTCTGGAAACCCTCCACCGCATCCTGCGTTCCGCGCCCCCCGAAATCGAACAGCAGTTGCAAGACAACATCACCTGGATCCGGGAGGCGGCCAGCCACCGCCTGGTGGTCGGTTCCCAGGCCCGCATCCTCTACGCCGACGCCGAGGGCCGCACCGCCATCGCCCTGGCCTTCAACCAAGCCATCGCCGCAGGCCGCCTCGGGCCCGTCGTGCTGGGCCGCGACCACCACGACGTGAGCGGCACCGACAGCCCCTATCGCGAGACGTCTAACATCTACGACGGCAGTAAATTCACCGCCGATATGGCCATCCACAACGTCATCGGCGACGCCTTCCGCGGGGCCAGCTGGGTCTCCATCCACAACGGCGGCGGCGTGGGCTGGGGCGAGGTCATCAACGGCGGCTTCGGCCTCCTCCTCGACGGCAGCCCGGAGGCCGAACGACGCCTGAAAAGCATGCTCTTCTATGACGTCAACAACGGCATCGCCCGCCGCGCCTGGGCCCGCAACCCCGAGGCCAACTTCGCCATCCGCCGGGAAATGGACCGCACCCCAGGCCTCCGCGTCACCCTTCCCAATCTGGTGGATGATGCGCTGCTGGAATGACCAGAAATGGATAGACGATAGACGATTCTTGATATTTGATATTTGATTAGCTCCGCTGCTACTTCGTGGTTCGCTGCCGCACGTTCCAGACCCACAACCAGTATTCATTTATTCACGCATTCACCCATTCGCTCATTCACGCATTAACAACTCATGCTCCTCAAAAACATCCAACAGCTCCTCCAGATTCGCCCGGCCGGCCAGGCCTGGGTTGCCGGCGCCGCCATGGCCGAACTGCCCGCCCTCGACGATGCCTACCTGCTGACGGAGGGTGACCGCATTGCTGCCTTCGGGCCGATGAGCGAATGCCCGCAGGACTACGCCGGGGAGGTGACCGACTGCCGGGGCCGGCTCGTGCTGCCCGCCTGGTGCGACAGCCACAGCCACCTGGTGTATGCGGGCGACCGTGCCAGCGAGTGGCTGGACCGCCTCCGGGGCCTGAGCTACGCCGAGATCGCCGCCCGCGGGGGGGGCATCCTCCACTCCGCCCAACTGCTCAACGCCACTTCCGAAGACGAACTCTACGCCCAGAGCCGCGTCCGGCTGGCACGGGTGTTGGCCCAGGGGACGGGGGCGCTGGAGATCAAATCGGGCTACGGCCTGACGGTGGCCGGCGAACTCAAGATGCTCCGCGTCATCCGCCGCCTGGCTGCCGAGTACCCGGTGGCCATCCGCGCCACTTTCCTCGGGGCCCACGCACTACCGGCCGCCTACGCCCAGGACAAAACGGCTTACCTGCGGATGCTGACCGAAGAACTGCTGCCCCAAATTGCGGCGGAGGGCTTGGCCGACTACGTCGACATCTTCTGCGAAAAAAACTACTTCGACGTGGCCGATACCGAGCGGGTACTGGCGGCGGGACAGCGCTTTGGGCTGGCGGGGAAAATCCACGTCAACCAATTCACCGCCCTGGGGGGAGTAGCCGCCGGAGTAGCGTACGGGGCCCGCTCGGTCGACCACCTGGAAGTGCTGGAAGCGGAAGACCTAGCCGCTTTGCGGGGCAGCACGACCATGCCGGTGGCGCTGCCGGGTTGTTCCTTTTTCTTGGGCATCCCCTACACCCCTGCGCGGCGGATCATCGACGCCGGGCTGCCGCTGGCCCTGGCGACGGACTACAATCCAGGCTCCTCACCGTCGGGCAACATGAACTTCGTCGTTTCCCTGGCCTGCACCCAAATGAAACTCCTGCCCAACGAAGCCATTAACGCGGCCACCTTGAACGGTGCCTACGCCATGGGCCTCGAGGCCGAGCTGGGCTCCATCACCGTAGGCAAGCGCGCCAATTTACTCCTCACCCGTCCGGTCCCGTCGCTGGCCGCCCTCCCGTACGCTTTCGGCGAATCTTCGGTGGAGCGCGTGCTCCTCAGTGGCCGGTGGTACCTTTGCTGACCATGACCAACTACCTCCCCCCCAGCGCTGCGGCCTGGACTGGCCGCCAGACCGACCCTACCCTCGGCCCCGAATACTGGTACCAAAAAATGGAGCTGCTGGATCTGCGGCAAGCGATCAGCGCTGATCCGCCGGACCTGGCCCTCTTGGGCTACGCATGCGAGGAAGGGGTGCGCCGCAACCAGGGCCGATTGGGCGCGGCCGCAGGTGCCAGCGAAGCCCGCAGGAGCATGGGAAGTCTGGCCAACCACCTCGGCCCCCTCCGCATTGCCGACGCGGGAGACATCACCTGCCTGGCCGGCGATCTGGAAAGCACGCAGGAGAGTTTTGGTCGGGCCATCGTCCGGCTGCTGGCGGCGGGGATTTTCCCCATCGGCATCGGGGGTGGGCACGACATTGCCTGGGCGCACTACCTCGGCATCCGTTCGGCGCTGGCCGGACGCCCCGGCACCCGCCTGGGGGTGATCAATTTCGACGCCCACTTCGACCTGCGCTCGTTTGCCGACGGCCCCACTTCGGGCACGCCTTTTCACCAGATTCTGGTGGACGGGGCCGGGCAACACGGCTACCTGGCCATCGGCATCCAGCGGGCGGCCAATCCGCCTTCCCTCTTCCAGACGGCCGAGCGCCTGGGAGCCCGCTTTCTGCCGCTGGAGGCCTGTGGAGCTAATGCCCAAGACGTGCAGGCGGCCATCACCCTCGTCCAACACTTTGCCGCCGCCTACGACCACCTCTACCTGAGCATCGATATCGATGGCTTTTCCGCCGCCATGGCTCCGGGCGTGAGTGCGCCGAGTCCCGTAGGACTGGAGGCCAGCTTCTTTTTTCCCGTTTTGGCGGCTGTTTTGGGCACGGGCAAAGTCATCAGTTGTGACCTGGCCGAGTACAACCCCCGCTTTGACCGGGACGGGATTACGGGGCGCCTGGTGGCGCGGGCGGTGGAGGGGATTGCGCGAGCCGCCTTCAATAGCGGTGTCATTAAGACAGGCGCTTAGTCAAAAAAAAACGCCCCCCACCCAAAGGCAGGGGGCGCCAACGATTACGCTAAAGTAATCTAGTGCATCTTAAATGCCGTAGCTCAGGCTAAGGCTGAAGGTGCGACCACGCTGGTAGCGGGTGAAATCGTACTCCTGCCCGAGGAACGTAGAATAGCTGCGGAAATCGGGGTCAATCAGGTTCTGCGCCCGGAGGCTCACCTTGAGGTTATTGAAGTTCTTAGATATAGATAAGTCGAGTTGGCTACGGCCCTGCTCAAAGATATCGGGAGTACCGGGCCGGCCAATGGACTGGAGGCGGTCGCTGAAGAAGTTGTAGGCCAAAATAGCGTCCCAGCTATTTTCGCCGGGCGTGCGGTAAGCCAGGTTGGCGTTGAATACGAAGTCAGACTGCCCGTTGAAAGGGCGCTCACAAACGTAATTCTCATTGAGGGAAATCCCCTGCTCACACTCGCGGTCGGCAATATCCTGATTTGACTGAATGACCGCCAGGTTGTTGCTGAGGGTGAAGTTGCTCAGACTAGGGCTGATGAACGCCAGTGATTTACGGATCTCAAACTCGATACCGTACAGGTTAGCTCCTTCAGTATTCGTCCAGGTAAACTGCTGGTTTCCTCCGCCGCCGGGCAGGAAGGTCACCACGATTGGGTTGGTAAATCGCTTATAGAAAGCACTGAGGCTGATGACCTCACCGGGAGCATTCTCGGGGAAGATCTCATACCGCAGGTCGTAGTTATCGATGTTGGACAACTGAAGGTTGACGTTACCCACAACGTCGGGGTCTACACCGTTGAAGGACGCAAAGGGTGCCAGTTCCCGCATGTTTGGCCGCGCTACCGTCTGGGAGAATGATCCCCGTAGATTGTGGTTTGGCATGGTCTTGTAAACGAAGTTGAACGCCGGCATGATGTTGGTCGTGTCAATGTTGGCAACCTGCAGCGGCCGGTTACTAGGATCTACGATGTCGGCAATGTCGCTGGCGATATCAATCCGGGTATTTTCTGCCCGTACACCACCGGTCAGTTTAAGCCGCGTACCAATTTCGTAGGTAGCCATCAGGTAACCCGCCGCTACTTCGTCGGTACCAACGTAGCTGTTCCCCTGGGAGGTAGTATTAATGATAGAAATGCCGATCTCGTTGCTTCCGGGCTCACCACCAATGATTCCGGAGTTGTCGTCACCGAAGTACTGCTCGAAGTCACCGCCCAGCTCGCTGAACGTTTGTCCATTGCCCGCACGCTGGAAGTATTCGACTTGCCGTTCGTTGAAGTCACGCTCCTTCGTACGGTACTGTCCACCGAATTTAATGGTATTTGCTCTGGACGCTTCCGCCAGGAAAGGCACGGTAAAGTCCAGCTTACCCTCGTAGCTCTCATCGGCCAAGTCACGGAAAAAGCGGCTGGGCTGGCGGAACTGCGAAGGGTCATTAAGGATGGATGTTGCCTGTTCGATGTACTCGATGTAGCGGAAATCCGGCTCTTGCTGCGAACTGGTAACGTAGTTGGCCGTCCAATCGACCTTAATATTCCCGAGCTTGCGCAGGGTATGTTCCCCTTGCAGTACGTAGTCAGTCAGCTCGCGTTCCAGGAAAGCGGATTCTCGGCCGACAAAGTTGTTGTCTGCCTCACCGCTGGCTCCTTTAGCTTCGTAACTGCCCTGGGATATTTTAACGGAAGCGGTGCCCTGGTGGCTGTAGAGGGTATAAAAAGAGATGTTACTGGAAGGGCTTAACCGCAGGTTCAGGCCCACCATACCTCCCAGGTCGGCGCTTTCCTCGCTGAGGTCCCGGCGCAGGTCAAATACTTCCTGAAGGGCCGTAGCTCCCAGGCCAGGGGTCAGGTACTGCCCGGTGATGCCACCGTTGTAAGCAAAGTAATCTTTGCTGGCAGAGATCGTAGCGAATACACCCAGCGGCATGGAACCAAGCTTAAACTGATTGCCGATGTTGGCGCTCACACTGTAGTTCATTGGAGAGCGGGCTTCTTCGATGCCGAAGCCAGAGCCGAAAGCGTCGGTCACTTCTTCGAGGGAGGCGGCCAGTTCATCGTCCGTACGGGCCCTGCGAACGGCTCCCCGGGAGAACGTTCCCAGGTCGGAATAACGCTGATCATCCAGATCAACGGGAAGGTCCAGGTTGCTGGAGGCGTAACCAAAGGTATTTTCAGCGTTGCCTTCGTAGGTCAGAAAGTCGTTCTGGAAGTTTGACTGTGTGTTTACCGAGGTACCAACGGAAACTCCCCAGGTGAAGCGCTCCGGCAAGGCCTTAATTTTTACGTCAACGCTACCGCCGGTAAAATCGCCGGGAAGGTTGGGGGTAAAGGTTTTGGAGGCGGAGATGTTGTCCAGAATGTCGGTGGGAATCAGGTCAAGTTGCGCGCTGTTACGGTAAGGATCGATGCTGGGCAGGCGCAGACCGTTGATGGTAGTGGCAGAGTAACGATCCCCCAATCCCCGCACGTAGACGTATTTGCCGCCTACTACCGTTGTCCCCGTCACTTTTGCCAGCGCTTGGGAAACCGTACTTGCACCCAATGAACTCATCTCCTGTGAACTGATGATGTCTTTGGCATTCACGTCGTTCTGGCGCAGTTTCATGACCGCAACTTCACCACGCTCCATGGCTTCGGCGGTCACCACAATTTCGGCCAGGTCCACCCCACCCGCTGCTTCTGGGTCAAAGACGATATCCAGTAACTTGGTTTCGTTAGCTTTGATTTCCACACCGGTGATTTTCACATCAGCATAACCAAGAAACGAGGCCACGATGGTGTATACCCCTGGGTCAGCCTGGAACTGGTATTTTCCTTCAATGTAATCCGTAGTTGCTCCGATGGTAGTCCCCTCAAGCAGTATGTTGGCGGCGGGAAGAGGTTCGCCCTTCTCGTCGTACACGGTCCCTGAGATGGCCCCCTTCTGAGAAAAAATTGTTCCGGCTGCACAGAGCAGAACAACGATCGTAAGAATTCGCTTCAGCATATGTATTTGAATTGTAACCGTTTGCACTAGAAGCCGCAAAGGTCGGTTGTTTAATTACCATATTTCGGGACTTCGGGTTATGTGTACGTTAAGTTTACGTATCCATAACTCACTGATTATCAGTGCGCGGCCGCAGGTGCAAAGGGGGAAAACAAGTCAGCAATGTAAATTTTTCGTTAAGCCCTCCCGCTACCGTTAGTGTGAAGATTACACTAAGCTTAGTTGAAGAGGAGAGAAGAGGGCGATAATGACATCAGCCCAATCCGTGGGTACGGATTGGGCTGACATCAAAAGCTTGGTAAGTAGTTGCGGCAGCGCCTTACTTGTTTACCACCATTTTCTGCACCAGGCGGCTACCCTCGGCATCCAGGAGGATGATGTAGGTGCCGTTGGGCAGGTTCTGTACGTTGATGCGCTCACTCTGGGCACCAGCACTGTACTGACGCGCCGTACGGGCAACCGGGCGGCCAGTGATGTCAACGATGGTCAGGGTCAACTGCGTAGCGCGGGGCAGTGTAAAGTTGACCATTGTGAACTCAGCAGCAGGGTTAGGAACCGGAGCGTCCAGCAAGAAGCCGTCCTCCTCAGCCGTACCGGTAGAGGTGGTTGACTCAACTACAATTTCACTTGTCGTCAGGGCAGTCCAGCCGTTAATCCACACTGGGTTTGTATCACCATTACCTGGCTCAAAGGCACCGTAGTAGTCGACTACCGCACACCCTTCAACTTCGATCGCACCGAAGCTGGCGTCAGCAAACTGGTTCGGACGTGGGTCAATGTCTCCACCAGCCATGTCGCGGTCGGAGTCGATGAATTTAGGATCAACGATGCGGTTACCAGCAGCCGTCATGGCCGCAGCAAAGGCGGCAGATTGGGCAGCTTGTACTGCTTCACCGGGGTTGACTACCGTAAAGAGGTCAGCAGCTGTTTCGCCGAAACCGAAGTTCCAGAAAATGTTGTTGTTCAGGCTGAGGTCACCATTAAGGTAGTTGTTGTAAGAATCGATATCGGTACCGTCAATATCCTCTACCGCAATGGCGCTGCCGTTGAAGTCGGAGAAGATGCTGTTGTTGTAAGAACCACCGGTGTTATCCCGGAAGATCACGGCCTGCTGGCGGCCTTCCCGGTTGGCGTCACCGCCCGTTGCCATTTGGTCAGCCCCGATGCCTACGTAGGTAGCGTTACAGATCAGCGGCTGAGAGAAGGGCATTGCGTTATCAGGAGTAGCACCGTCGTGCTCGCCAGCACGGCCGGTGGAAGTACCGGGGCCTTGGAGGCTGTACCAGAACTGGCCGCCACCACGCCATCCCTGGTCGTAGTCGTAAGCATCGTCACCGCAGAAAGAAACCGCAGCGTGATCTACCGTAACGGTACCACCGAACCACTCAATCCCGTCGTCGAGGTTAGCGAAAACTTCCACGTAGTCGATCGTCGTGCCGGAACCTACACCACCGAGGGTAAGGCCATTAATTTCGTTATCAGCGGAGAGTTGTGCACCACCGTGACGGATGGAAACGTAGCGAAGAATACCGCTGTTGTCTTCGTCGTCCGTACCACCGTAAATAGCGCGGGTTTCGGTAGCTGCAATACCTTCAACGTTGTCGGTAGGGTCACTATTAGCAATAGTAGCATTACCCAGGATGATCAAACCACCCCATTCTCCACGGTCGTTGGAGGTGAAGTCATTGGGATCTTCGGTGTCGTCGTCGGCAGCCGTAAAGATGATCGGTGCCGTGGCGGTACCCGTAGCGTTAATGGTTGCACCACGGGTGATGATCAGTGCGGAGGTGTTGTCACCGGTAGTAACCCGGTCAGCATCCAAACCACGGATGACCGTGCCGGCTTCGATGTTCAGCGTACCGTCGGCTTCCAGGAACACCAGGCCGTCCAGGGTGTAGCAGTTTCCGCTGCCCCAGTTGTAGGTCTGTCCACCAACGAGGTCTTCGTCCCGGATGACAATACAGTCGAAGTTGTCAATCTCTTCCACCTGGTCTCCCAGGTAGCCCATGTCAGACAGTGCGGTCCAGCCCTGTAACCAGTTGTTGGAGTTATTGAAGGCTCCACGGTAGGAAACCAGCTGGAAGTAATCGTCATCGAGGTTAGGCGTTCCACCACCAAGGGCAGCACCACCGGCGTTGATCCGTGGGTCCAGCATCATGTTTGGCTCACGGCTGATGCTCGCGATACCGGAAGCACCAATCTCGTTGGCACCACCGAGCATGGAGATGACCATGTCGTTGGATGGGCCGTTGATGATGGTTTCACCGGGCGTGATGGCATTGAAGAGGTCGGCTGGGGTGTCGCCAGCGCCGAAGTTTTCGAAGATGTTATCAGCAACTACCAGATCACCGGCCAACAGGCGGGCGTAGCTATCGATGTCGTTACCGGCGATATCCTCAATGGCAATGGCGCGCTGGTTGAAGTCGGTGAACAAAGAGTTGCGGTACTGGCCACCGGCATTGTCCCGGAAGACAACGCTTTGCTGGCGTCCTTCGCGGTTGGCATCGCCACCGGTCGCGGTGTTACCTTCTCCAATACCAATGTAGGTAGCATTGTAGATGGTCGGAGCACTAAAAGGCATTGCGTTGTCGGGCGTAGCACCATCGTGCTCGCCGGAGCGGCCCGTGCTGGTGTTGGGCTCCTGCATTACGAACCAGAACTGGCCACGGCCACGCCATCCCTGGTCGTAGTCCATAGCATCGTCGCCACAGAAGGCAACGGTAGCGAAGCGTACGTCTACCGTACCACCGAACCATTCAATTCCGTCGTCCAGGTTAGCAAATACGTCAATGTACTCGATCGTCGTACCGGAACCAACGGCACCGAGGGTCAGGCCGTTGATTTCGTTATCCGCAGAAAGTTGTGCACCACCGTGCCGGATAGACACGTAGCGGAGAACACCGCTATTATCTGCGTCGTCGGTACCACCGTAAACGGCACGGGCTTCAGTCGCCGCAATACCTTCAACGTTGTCAGTAGGATCGCTGTTAGCAATGGTAGCGTTACCCAGAATGATCAGGCCACCCCACTCACCGCGGTCGCGGGAGGTAAAGTCATCGGGATCTTCGGTGTCGTCGTCGGCAGCCGTGAAAATGATGGGGTTTTCGGCATTACCGTTGGCGAAGATCTGTGCGTCACGGGTAATGATGAGCGCGGAGGTATTGTCACCGGTAGACACGCGGTCCGCGTCGAGACCACGGATGATGGTACCGGCTTCGATGGTCAGGGTAGCATCAGCCTCCAGGAATACGAGTCCGTCGAGGGTGTAGCAGTTGTTGCTGGTCCAGGTGTAGTTCTGGCCGCCAACGAGGTCCTCGTCGCGAACAACAATACAATCGAAGTTATCAATGGGCTCAACCTCATCACCGAGGTAGCCATAAGCATCAAGCGCCGTCCAGCCTTCCAGCCAGTTTACCCGGTTGCCGAAGGCTCCGCGGTAGGTAACGAGGTTGAAGAAACCATCAGCGTTGAGGTCTTCGTCAATGCCTACCGCTCCCCTCAGTGCATTACCGTTGGCATCGATCCGTGGATCCAGGTTACCACCGGGAATACGACCTATGTTGGCAATGCCGGAAGCACCGATTTCGTTAGCGCCCCCCAGCATGGAAACTACCATGTCGTTAGAAGGGCCACTGATGATGGCTTCACCGGGCGTAATGGCGTTGAAAAGAGCAGCTGCCGTATTACCAGCTCCAAAGTTTTCAAAAAGGTTGTTCTCCAAGACGAGGTCACCAGCCAGTAAACGGGCGTAGCTGTCAATGTCATCACCAGCAATGTCCTCAATAGCAATTGCGCGCTGGTTGAAGCCCGTAAAGATGGAGTTGCGGTAAATACCGGCGGCGTTATCGCGGAAGACAACGCTTTGCTGGCGGCCTTCCCGGTTGGCGTCACCACCCGTAGCAACGCCGTTCTGACCGATTCCGATGTAAGTGGCGTTGTAAATAGTTGGTGCGCTGAAAGGAGCCACGTTATCCGGGGTAGCGCCATCGTGCTCACCGGAACGGCCGGTGTTGGTGTTTGGCGCCTGAAGGGCCATCCAGAACTGACCACGACCACGCCAGCCCTGGTCGTAGTCGAAAGCGTCATCACCGCAGAAGGAAACGGTGGCGTGCTTTACATCGACAGTTCCACCAAACCATTCAATTCCGTCATCCAGGTTAGCAAATACCTCAATGAAGTCAATGTCGGTACCAGAACCAACGCCACCAAGGGTCAAACCATTGATCTCGTTATCAGCAGAAAGCTGTGCACCGCCGTGACGGATAGACACATAGCGCAGCACGCCACTGTTGTCATTGTCGTTGGTACCGCCATAAACGGCGCGGGTTTCGGTAGCGGCAATTCCTTCGACATTATCGGTAGGATCGCTGTTGGCGATCGTAGCGTTACCGAGGATGATCAAACCACCCCACTCGCCGCGGTCATTTGCACCGAAGTCATTGGGATCGTTGACGTCATCGTCGCTGGCGGTAAAAATGATAGGATTAGCCGCAGTACCTTCGGCGAAGATCTGCGCGCCACGGGTAATGATCAGGGCTGTTGTATTGTCACCTGTGGTAACCTCCGTTGAGGGAAGGCTTTTAATAACCGTTCCAGCCTCAATATTAAGCACCCCACCACTCTCCAGGTAAACCAGGCCATCCAGGAGGTAGACATTGTCGTTGGTCCAGTTATAGGTTTGGCCGCCCACCAGGCTGGCGTCGGTGATGGTTATCACCGGCTGAGCGGAAGATAACGTGGCCCAGAGCATGGCCATTAGAAATAGTGTAAGCTTGGTATGCATATACTGATTGATTTGTGCCGCAAAAGTCCCCAGAGCCCGTAAACTCCGGCTTACCGCTACATTAAGTTATTGTTACCAAAGAAGCGCGAGCATCAAAATTCTGTTTTTCAACAAAATTCAAAATAAAAATCCGAACACTCTTTCATTTCAGTATAAAATTCCGACGCAATGTGTAATTTTTACACTAAGTCGCTCCCGGCCAGGCCACGTTCCGTTCCTTTGCGAGAACCGGCGCTCGGAGACAGAATAAGGCAAACGAAGTAGCGTCTCCGCCTCCCAAGGCAGGGTAAATCCTTGGCACCGTACACACCAAAGCCTCAGCATAAGGCGTTTATACCCCCGAACAAAAGAGCTACATGGCCCGACGCTACCTACTCCTCCTCCTACTCACTGCCGTTTCCCTGGGTTTGTCTGCCCAAAGTTCCACCGCCAGCCCGGTGGGACGCTGGCGTACGCTTGATGACCAAACGGGAGAAGTGAAGTCGGTCGTGGAAATCTACGCCCAGGGCGATAAGTACTTCGGCCGCATCGCCGAGATCCTTACTGCGCAACGGGACGCCGTTTGCGATAAGTGCCCCGGTAAGCAGCAAGGCAGCCCCATCAAAGGCCTGGTCATCATCAAAAACCTCGCCAGGGATGGGACGGGCTGGAGCGGCGGCACCATCCTGGACCCCCAGAAAGGAGCCGAATACCGCCTCTCCGCCTGGTTCGATAGCGACCCTGACGTGCTCTACATCCGTGGAAAACACTGGACGGGCCTCTACCGGACCCAAAAATGGAGCCGCGACCACTGAAATGCGCACCTTTTTTCCTATCTTGCGTTGTAACACCCAGCCGGATGGTTAAACTTCACCCCAGGATCAAGCAGGATACCACGTTTTACAGCATAGTCCCATCAACTTAAAGGATCACCGATTTTGTAAAGCTTAAAGCATTGAGATGAAGCAAACTTTTACCAATATTGACATGATCGCCTATTTGTACGGCGAAAGCACCCCGGCCCAGACGGAGGCAACGGAGGCGGCCCTGGCCGCTGACCCGGTCCTCCGCGGAGAGCTGGCGGAGCTCACCCAGGCCCAGGCAACCGTACCCCGCGTCCGGTTCAACGCCCGTCGGCGCCTGCTCCAGGCCATCCGCAACTACGCGACCGGCCCGGACCTGCAACTGTCCATGTAAGCACAGTACCGGCACGGGAGCCCACTCCCCGATCCAAGCGCTCAACCCGGCAACGCAGCCCGTTGCCGGGTTTTCTATTGCCCGCGAGGTCAAGACGTGAGGTCAAGACGTTTTTACGTCGCAGTGTGAGGTGAGGTCAAGACGTTTTACGTCGCAGCGGACCGGCGCCAAGAGGATTGACCACCACCGGGCCACTGCAGAATTCTCGTCAGATGTACAATTTCCAATGGTACATCTTTAATTGTAAATTGTACATTTTTCCGCCCTCCCATCCCCACTATGAAAATTGGCCTCCTCTCCGATACCCACTCCTACCTAGACCCCAGGGTATTCGATTACTTTAAGGACTGCGACGAAATCTGGCACGGCGGCGACGTGGGTGACGCGAGCCTCCTCAACGCCCTCGAGGCCTTCAAACCCCTGCGCGGCGTCTACGGCAACATCGACGATGCGGCCGTGCGCGCCCGGCTACCCCTCAACCAGTTCTTCACCGTCGAAGGCCTGCCCGTTTTCATGACCCACATCGGCGGCTATCCCGGCCGCTACACCGCCCGCGTTCGCCAACTCATCGACGCCCACCAACCCCGGCTCTACATCTGCGGCCACAGCCACATCCTCAAGGTGATGCCCGATAAAGCCCGGAAACTCCTCCACATGAACCCCGGAGCCTGCGGTCACCACGGCTTTCACCAGGTCCGCACCCTCCTGCGCTTCGATATTGAAGGCGGACAAATCAGCCAGGTACAAGTCATCGAACTCGGCAAACGCGGGGGAGATGGGTGATGTCAGATTTACGATGTACGATGTCAGATGTACGATTTTAGATGTCCAGCACCTCTTTCTGCTCCATGTGACCTCCGGATCCAGTGGTAAATATGTGACATCGGCAGCCAACTGTTAAATGCTAAACATGTAACAGCGGCAGCTAAATGTTAAATTCTGAATGTTGAATTGTAAATGTTCAATTCTCACCTAACCCTAGTCCGAAACATCTCCTGTTCCCCCAGTTTCGTCTGCAAAAAGCCCACCAACTCATCGCCGCGCTGGATGGGGCCTACACCCGCAGGCGTACCCGTAAATACCAGGTCGCCCTTTTGCAGGCGGAAGAACTGGCTGATGTAGCAAATCAACTCCGTCAGCGGAAAGAGCATCAGGTGGCTCTGCCCGTGCTGGACCTGCTGACCGTTCTTTTCCAGCCGGAAGGTGATGTCGTTCAGGTCGTCAAAATCCTGGGGCGGGAAAAAGTCTGTGCCCAGCGGGGCAGAATTGTCGAAGCCCTTGGCAATTTCCCAGGGGTGGCCGTTGGCCTTGAGCTTGTCCTGTAAGTCCCGGGCCGTCAGGTCCAGCCCCAGGCCGATCGCGCCTACGTAGTCGAGGGCAAACTCGGGCTGCACGTGCCGACCGTTCTTCGCAATTTTCACCACCAGCTCGGTTTCGAAGTGGATGTTCTGGCTGTAGTCCGGGTAGTAAAAAGGCTTGTTGTTGGGCAAAATGGCCGTCGGTGGCTTCATGAAAACCATGGGCTCCGTGGGGCGGTCGTTGCCGAGTTCGGCGGCGTGGGCGGCGTAGTTGCGGCCGATGCAGAAGATTTTCATTTTCGGGAGTTGCTGCGGTGTGGTGATTTAAGGGGCAAGGTACGGCACCGGCTGCCTAAATGGTGGAGCCGCTGTGGGGCGATGGTTGAGACGTTTCAGGTCGAGGGGGTGCATGAGTGCATTGCTGCGACGTAAAACGTCTTGACCTCACGCCTTGCCCGGCGCAGCCCCAAACTTAGTGTACTTAGTGCTCTTAGTGCCCTTAGTGGTTCAAAAAGGGTGGAGCCGTGGAACGGCTCAAGCATTGCTGCGACGTAAAACGTTTTGACCTCAAGCCTTGCCCGGCGCAGCCCCAAACTTAGTGTACTTAGTGCTCTTAGTGCCCTTAGTGGTTCAAAAAGGGTGGAGCCGTGGAACGGCTCAAGCATTGCTGCGACGTAAAACGTCTTGACCTCACACCACCCGCCAGTTCGTCCCCGCCAGGTTGGCGCGGATGCGACCGAGGGTATCACTCGTATCGGCCGGGACAAAAGTCTTGCCCGTAATCGTTTCGTAGAGTTCGGTGTAGCGGCGGGTAACGAGGTCGACGAAGTCGTCGGGCATCTCCGGCATCACCTGCCCTTCGAGGCCTTGGAAGCCGTTGTCCATCAGCCATTCGCGAACGAACTCTTTGGAGAGTTGTTTTTGGCGTTCGCCGCTGGCCTGGCGTTCAGCGTAGCCTTCGGCGTAGAAGTAGCGGCTCGAATCGGGGGTATGGATTTCGTCGATCAGGTAGACTTCGCCGTTGAGGAGGCCGAACTCGTACTTCGTGTCCACCAGGATGAGGCCGCGCTCGGCGGCCATGGCGGTGCCGCGGGCGAAGAGGCGGCGCGTGTAGTCTTCCAGGCGGGCGTACACTTCTGGCGTCACGAGGCCCCGCTCCAGGATTTCGGCGCGGCTGATGTCTTCGTCGTGGCCCTCCTCGGCTTTGGTGGCCGGGGTAATAATCGGTTCCGGAAAGGCGTCGTTCTCCCGCATCCCGCCCGGCATCTCAACCCCACACAGCACCTGCGGCAGCGCCCTATCCCGCGTCGTTTGGTAGACCCGCCAGGCGTGCCCCACGGCGTAACCCCGGATGACCATCTCGATGGGAATGGCCGCACAGGCCTTGCCGATGGCAACGTTGGGGTCGGGCGAAAACTCGAGCCAATTCGGGCAAATATCCCGCGTCGCCTCCAGAAAGTGGACCGCTATCTGGTTGAGGATCTGCCCTTTATGCGGAATGGGCTTGGGCAACACGTGGTCGAACGACGAGATCCGGTCGGTGGCCACCATCAGCAATTGATCGCCCCGGCGGTACACATCGCGCACCTTTCCGCGGTAAAAACTGGCGGGTGGATCGAAGGTCAAATCGGTCTGGCGCAGGCCCTGGTGCATGGTGGTTGGCTTTGGCGCAAAGTTAGCCCAAGCTTGGGAAGTACAAGCCCAAAATCGATTGGGGCGCGGCCGCAGGTGCGAGGAATTATTGAAGGAGCGGGGGAAGTCTGGGCCCCAGCTGTCCCTTCCTCCGCAAAATCCTGCCCAGGTTCCCTTATCTTACCACCCTCAAAACAGCAGCCCGATGGCCAAAGCACAAACCCCCAAAAAAGCTAAAAAAGCCAAAAAAGTAAGTTACCACAAGCAGCCGGAAGACCTCAGCATCCGCGATTGGCAGCTGGCCCTGCGCCGCCAATTCGGGCAAGCCCAGGTATTCAAACTCGAAAACCAGGGTAAACACCCCGTGTGGTCGGATTTTGCCGTCCGCAACCCCGATAGCCGCAGCAGCTACCGCGTGGCCATCCGCGGCCTGGAGCCGGGGGATAATTTTTGCAGCTGCTACGATTTTCGCACCAACCAGCTCGGCACCTGCAAGCACATTGAATGGACGCTGGAAAAACTAAAAAATACCTGGGGCAATAAACAGCATTTTAAAAAAGGCCCCCTTGGCCCGCAGCCCTACAGCTCGTTGTCGGTTGATTACGCTACTGGCGAGCCTGTGCTCCGGCTGCGCATCGGCAGCACCCAAAGGGATAAATTCACCCAGCTGGCCGCTGGCTTTTTCGCGGACGACGGCAGCATTTTGCCCTCGGCCTGGCTGGCCATCGATCAGTTTGTGGAAGCGGCCAATGCCCTCGACGAAGGCTTCCGTTGTTACCCCGACGCCCTGGATTTAATCATTGAACGCCGCGAAGACGCCCGCCGCCAGCAAAAAGCCGCCGGGATTGCGGCCGATCCCCGGCGGCTGGACCAAGCCATCAGCGCCACCCTCTATCCCTACCAGCGCGAAGGGGCATTGTTTGCCTTCCGCGCCGGCCGCGCATTGATTGCCGACGAAATGGGGCTCGGCAAAACCCTCCAGGCCATCACTGCCGCCGAGCTTTTCCGCCAGGAAATGGGCATCAGCAGCGTGTACATCGTTTGCCCCACCTCCCTGAAATACCAGTGGCAATCGGAAATCCGCAAATTCACCAACAGCAGCGTGACCGTCATCGAAGGCCCCCAGCCCCAGCGTCGCTTACAATACGCCGACCCCGCCCACTTTTATAAAATCCTCACCTACAACGTCGTCGCCCGCGACTTCACCTACCTCAACGATCAGCTGCCCGACCTGCTCATCCTTGACGAGGCGCAGCGCATTAAAAATTACGATTCCAAAATCGCCCACGCCGTCAAAAAACTGGAGGCACCCAACCGCATCGCCCTGACGGGAACGCCGTTGGAGAATAAGCTGGAAGACCTGTACTCCATCGTCCAGTTTCTCGATCAGTACCGGCTTGGCCCGCTCTGGAAACTGCACGCGCGACACGTGGCGACCGACGAACAGGGCGTTGTGCGCGGTTACCGCTACCTCGAAGAAATCAATGCCAAGCTGGCCACCCTGATGATCCGCCGCCGCAAAAAAGAAGTGGCCCAGCAACTGCCCCCGCGCGTAGACCAGCATTTTCTGGTGCCGATGACGGCGGCACAAATGGAGATGCACGAAGGCTACAACATGGACGTGGCCCTGCTCGTAGCCAAGTGGCGGCGCATGGGTTTCCTGAACGAAAAGGACCGGCAGCGGCTCATGAACTGCCTGACCCTGATGCGGATGACCTGCAACAGCACTTACCTCGTAGACCAACAAACCCGCCACGATACCAAAATCGCCGAACTCTTCTTTTTGCTCGAAGAGCGCCTGGCGGACCCCCAGGAAAAAGTCGTCATCTTCAGCCAGTGGGAACGGATGACGCGGATTGTCGGCCAGGAACTTGAAGCCCGAAGCATTGACTACGCCTACCTCCACGGTGGCATCCCGAGCGAAGACCGGGGAGCCTTGCTCGATCGTTTTCGGGAAGACGACGCCTGCCGCGTTTTTCTGAGTACCGATGCCGGGGGCGTAGGCCTCAACCTGCAGCGGGCGGCCCTCATCGTCAACCTTGATTTGCCCTGGAACCCGGCGGTGCTGGAGCAGCGCATCGGCCGCGTCCACCGCCTGGGCCAGGAGCGGGGCGTGCAGGTCATTAACCTCATCAGCGAAGGAACGATTGAACACCGGATGGTGCATACCCTGCGCTTCAAATCCCAGCTGGCCGAAGCGGTGCTCGATACGGGGCAGGACAACGTGTTTATGTCCGACCGTAAGTTCAACGACTTTATGGAAAACCTGGAGCGCGTGCAGGATGCCCCCGTCACCGCAACGCCCGGCGAACCGGTTTCCGACGATGACCTGGAAAACCCCGTCGGCCAGGCCGCAGGCCAAAGTGGGGATTCCGCCGCACCCGATTGGCAAACGGAAGCTGAAGATGGCCAGGATAGTAAGTCCCCCGACCAACCCAGCCACGTACCGCCTAATAAAGGTTCTTCGGGAACCGAAGCTGGTCAGCCTTCCCCCGCTCCGGCGGGCCAGGCTCCCGCTGGCAGTAATGCATCCGATGGAGCCGCTCCGGCTGAAAGCGCCGCCAGCCTCGTCAGTGAAGGCGTCGGTTTCCTGGAACGGCTCACGCGCACCCTCTCCGACGCCAATGCCACCCAAGACCTGGTTAATTCCATCACCGAAACGGATACTGCTACGGGAAAAACCTACCTCAAGATCCCCGTGGACAGCCAGGCTACCGTGAGCAATGCGCTGCGCTTGCTGGGGGGATTGCTGAAAGGCTAAGCGTAGCGCTGTCTAATTAATTGGGGTGAGCCCGTACGCGCGTTAGACTGCCTAGGTTGAGACCCTCTGGGTCGATCGAGCTAGGCACAGTGGCGTATTCTCCTACGACCCAGAGGGTCTCGACCTGGTAAGCGCTTGAGCCTCCCCCGGTTGATCTGGGGTTGAGCCCCCAACGAATGGACCAAAGTGAGGATGGCTGCGGCCTAGCTAATTAAACAGCCTAAGGCTAAGCGTAGCGCTGCCGACCGGAAGCGACGGTTTCGCGCGCCACTTCCACCGCTGGGCTACTGATCACTACGGGGAGCAACAGCGTGATCGCTTTGCCCAGAACGTATACTACCGTAGGAATGCCCAGCACGGCAAGAGGGAAAAAGAAAAGCACGTCGCAAAGCGGTAAGGCGGTTCCACCCGGACTGGCCAGCCCCCCGCTGCACGTCCGCAGCGACGTACGCGCCAGCGCCTTCAGCACATACTGCTTACCGAGGAAGCAAGCCGCAAACAGCAGCGCCGCCGCCAGCCACGCCGCCGTAGTTTCCGGCCAGTGGAGCAGCTGCAGAAAGTCCACCTGCAGCGCATAAGCCACCACTACCAGGATCTGGCAGACAATCACAATGGCGTAATCAATCCACAACATTACCCGGTGCACTACGCCAGTGGGGCCCGGGCTGCGACGTCTTCCTCCACGGTGGGCCTGGTCTGCAACCAGACCCACCAGGAGAAAAACAGACGCAATACTGAGATAAACGGGAAATATGAACATGAGACTTTGGGATTACTGGCACAAAGTTGCGCCCTATCCCCCTGGCCTGCCCGGCAAAGCCAGTCAGTGACGAATTTATTTTTATTACATATCAATTGAATTGGCTTTCCGCTGAACGGTGGCAAAAGCCGTTGCAAAAAAAAGTAACCCTAACCAATTCGGGCCAGGGTTACGGGAATGTTCCTCAGGTTTTGCCTGAAAATAGAAAGGTTAAGTACTTGAAAAACAATGCATTAAATTAAATTTCTTTGTTTAACTGGGCTGCTGCGCAGCTTTTTTGAACCACTAAGGACACTTAGTCCACTAAGACACACTAAGGTTTGAGGCTGCTGCGCAGCTTTTTTTGAACCATTAAGCTTTTGTGCCTGCTACGCAGGTATTTTCAACCACTAAGAACACGAAGAGGTGCAAAGACAAATGGGGAAGGAACTGCTGCGCAGGTTTTTTTGAACCACTAAGAACACTAAGTCCACTAAGACACCCTAAGATTTTGAACCACCAAGAACGCTAAGAGGGGAAGATTCCTTAGTCCCTCTTGGTGTTCTTAGTGGTTCAAAATTCAAGCGAAGCGCCCTAATCCATTCCATTCCAGAAGAAGGAACCACAGTCCACCTTCAGGATTTCGATTTGAACGCTGGCACTGACGGGATCGCAGCTGCTGGGGGGCACCAACAGGCCAGGATCTCCACTCGTCAGGGTCAGGGTTACGAAACCACGGCGGGCATCGGCGGCACTGGGCAGGTACCTGGCGGCGGTGCCCAGCGCGTAGGGTGCCGTCAGCGGCGTTCCACTGGCGTCGGTGAAGGTTCCCGTACCGTCGGGGGTGCTCCATGCCCCGCCCAGACGGGCTGGTGCAACGGATGCCCCGGCCAACAGGTCGATCGGCTGGGTGGAACAGATGGTAAACGGATCGGATACCTCTACGGTGATGGCACAGGTTACCCCTGCGTCGAGGGTCAGATCTTCCTCTCCTGAACTGAGGAAGCCGGTTTGGCCGCTCGGGGCGGTGTCGTCGGAGGCATTCAGCGGGGCTGCGTCCGAATCCAGGGCATCATCGCCGCCAACGTTGGGCATGGCAAAGTCGTAGAGATCGGCATTATCGATTCCGGCGATGTTGAACACGACGTAGTAATCGTCTGGCGGCAAGTTGCTGAAAAGGTACAGTCCGTTGGCGTCAGTCGTGAGCGGGGTGATGGGGTTGCCATTGACGTCGGTGCCGGCGTAGGGCAGCATCGTTTCACTGTCGTAGAGGGTAACGACTACCCCTGGCAGGACCTCGTCTCCGGCGGATTGGGTGCCGTCCATATCCAGGTCTACAAAGGCGTAGTCTCCCACGGCTACCGGGGCGAAGAAACCGAAGTCGAGGGTCATGTTGCCATTGTCGTCGTCGGTGTTGCCCGTGGTATTGTCCTGGGTATTGCCCTGGGCCGTTTCGCTGGTGGCATCCGTGGGTTCCGCGTTGGCGCTCAGGGTGATGATGCCGGAGGTAACTACCGTGCCTCCGCCACCGGGCTGGGTGCCTTCGTCGTCGTTGTCCACGTTATCATCGGGGTCCGTCTCGCCAGCGAAGGTGCCGCTGGTGGTGTTGGAGGAGGAAGGAATCAGTTCCAGGGTACCGGCCGGGCCGAAGTTGGCCGCACCAATCTGTACGTAGTAATCACCCGCTGCAAGCCCCTGGAAGAAGTAGTCGCCGTTGGCATCGGTAGGCATTCCGCCGGGAGCATCGTCGGCCGTGCCGCGGATGCCGTCGGGGCCCACGTTGATTTCCACATCGTCGCCACCACCGACCATACCGTCGGGACCAGGACTGAAGAGTTGTACCAGCACACCGGCAATACCACTGTCGGTGGCGTCCTGAACGCCGTTGTTTTCGGCATCTTCAAACACCGTACTGCCCAGGGTTACGGAACAGCCCTGAAGGGGGATGTTGTTGGTGAATACCTCGGGGTCTCCCGGAGCGAAGTTGATTTCCAGGTAGAAAGGGTTCGCGCCGGCAGTGAAATCATCGAGGACCAGGCCATCGGCGCTGCTTGCACCTACGAGGAAGGGGTCTGGTTGTCCGGTTGGATCCAGCACACCTGCGGGTAAACGGTTGGCACTGAGCGTATAGCCAGCGGGCGGCGTATAAGTGATGGTGTAGATCCCGGGCGTACCATCTGTAAAGAACTGGTATTCTCCCGTGGATCCGTCAAGCGTAATGACGAAGGTTCCGGGACCACTAACGCTGATGCTGCCGCCGGTGATGATTTCGCCGGTTTCTTCGCAGTAGATAAAGCCCTGCGGGTCGATGGGGCAATTGGCTACCGGCACTACAACGGGGTAGTCGGTAAAGCAGCCATTGTCGCCATTGAAGATCCGGACGATGTAGGTTTCGCCAGCGTTCGGCACGTTGGTCACGATATCGGCGTAGAGAACGGGGATAGCGGGGGCAGCGTCGTAATCGGGGCCATCATAGGTGGCGGCACCGGGTGCGCTGACGCCATATTTATCCGCGTCGGTAGTGGTAGTGAGGACAATGCGGCCGTTGTTATTGATGATAATTCCGTTGCAGTCTCCGGGGATGGGGACGAAGGTTGCCGAGGGCGGGATACACAGCGAGATCAGGCCTGCGTCCAGCGTGTGATCCGTTTCCGTGCCGGTGGTGTAGCTGATGATGGGGTACTGGGTGAGCCCGGCCATGTCCATGAGGCTGGCGTCGGAGTCGTTGAGATCCGGACTGTTGCCTTCTCCGGTGTCCGCTGCGGTGAGGCCGTAGGGCAATCCGTCAATGAGGATTTCCATATTCACAGGATCCCACAGCAGGTCCGTAACCGTTGAAGTATGGTCGTACCCAAAAACAATGGCGTAGTTGGTATTGGGGTCAACATCGTTGAAGTAGTATTCGCCGTTTACGCCAGTGGTCTGGACATCCACGAACGTGTCCGTGTCCTTGTTATACAAAGAAACGGGTATGCCCGCAACCGGTGTTTCGCAGGGGTCCTGGACGCCGTCTTCGTCGGTGTCGATCCAAACGTAGTTGCCGATTTGAATCGGTGCCGGGTCGCAAATCAACTCAACATCTCCCAGTGCGGAACCTTTGCCAAAGGCAGCTCTGCCCCCGGCCAATATCTGGTAAGCACGGGTCTGGGCACCAGTTGCGGTACTCAGCCAACGCACGCCCATGCTGTTAAAAGCAAACGGATCAAACGATACAGCAGTCACCTCATTACTTCCTGGGAGTACCGCCAGCCCCCCCATTGCTGTTTCCGGGTGGGTTGCATCTGAGCCAACGTAACGATCACCGAAGAAGAATTCGCCGCCTCTGGATGGACCATCATTGGTTTTTTCACCACTGACTGCGCCTCCGGGAAGAGTAGCAGGAACATCATTCACGTTCGGGCCTTCCAACACGTAACCCAGGCCTGTATGGTAAGCCAAAAGAATATCACCGTGGCTGACCGCAAGCGCCAGCTGACTGGAACCGGAAGTAGGAATCAAATTGTCCCAACCTTGCTGCATAGAAAACCGGTCCATCAGCCCTAAAACCATACTTCCGTCTTCCAAAAACTCAATATCGGACAGGATCGGTTGTGGAGCCCCGTCAAAAAGACCTCCAATACCCGTTTTGATTTCTGCCGGATTCCAGCTATCCATCCACCGTTGCCATTGGTCAGATTCCAGAGGATCGAAGCCTGGTCCGGGACTAAATGGTTGCCACGATACTTCGCGAGGATAGTTTAGCCCAAAACTCAGCACCTCGGTAAAGGAAGTCGGGTTATTGACGTCAAAAGAGAGAACGTAAGCCGTCTGCTCCGCCGGGCCGTCAATAGTAGCCGAACCGGAAGCGTCACATATGGCTCCCAAATAACCAATACCGCCCTTAATTTTAAGCGCAAATGGCCGTAATTCTCCATTGATACACAATGGCGCTCCACTAATGGTAGGACCGGTACCACCGCCCAGAATATTATAGGCATTCACTGCGGCAGAAGGGAGGGTGTTGGGCACGTTCGCACTTGGGGTAACCTGGTCGAGATCAATGGAGAGGAGTGTACGTTGGTTAAGGTTAACTACCCACAACGTATTCGTTGCCTCATCAACATCAATATCACCGAAGCTGATCTTGCCTACCTTAGCAAAGGCATCTGCATCCCGTGACGCTTGGTTCCGGTCTGCGGACAACTCATTGTCGCCAGTACCCGAACCACTCGGAATCAGGCTGCGGGTGACCGTACCCAAGGAAATCGCCGCTCCGCCATTTGCCGGAACGACACCTTCCAAGTCGAATCCTCCGACGAGCGCACCCACGGATGAATTGGAATAATCGTACACGTAGATACCATCATAGCCACGTTCACCAATACCCACCTGCCGCTTTAGGAAGGCAGAAGTGTAGGCCATCTGTAGCTTTCTGCTGTAGGAAAGCCCCCAGAGAGAACCGTTGGTACTAGCTACCGCATCAACCGGATAGACATTTGCTCCCATTCCGGTAGCACCATATCCTAGTTGGATAAGCACGGGATTGGAGTTATTTACTCCCGATCCATTCTCGTAACAAGGCAAGAGTATGCGGGCATCGTTACAGTATTCTTCTACGTCCACCAGCCCGTAATCGACTTCGCAGGTTCCTGGTTGGACAAACTGAACATTCGTGCCGTTATCGGTTCCGGCGTAGCTCGGTTGGAGATTAGCCAGGCTGCCATCCGTGGGCAAACTGAATTCCACACGGTAATCTTCGCCGGGGTTGAGGTCCTGACAATTCCAATCTCCGTTCTCGTTGGTTACGGTCGTGCAAACCAGTTCACCGTCGCAGTCGTATACCCGGACAACTACCCCTTCCTGTCCGGCGTCACCCGTCATGCTTCCGTCGTTGTTCTGGTCAATGAAGGCCGTACCTCCCAAATCGTCACCGTCCTGGATATTTTCGCAGGGGCAAGCGGAAGTCAGTATCTCCACTTCGTACACGAAGGTATGGGGGCAGTATTGGGGATCACTCGGCACGTAACGGCCGCGGATCAGCAGGATGGTACCATCGGGGTAGGCATCGGCGTCGATTTCCGTGATCGGCGTACCCGTCTCTGCGTAGTGTTCCTCAATGATTTCGTAAGTGAACGTACCGGGAACTTCCATGCCGTTCAGGCGCGCTGAGCTGACGATCTGAACGGGGTCCGTATTTACGTTACAGAGTGGCGTCAAATTAAACGGAGTCACCGTAATGGCGGGGTTATTGCAAACGGCGCCGATTGTCAGTTGCTGACCTAGGTTGTTCTCCACCGTTACCTGGTAGCCTCTCCGGCTGGTATGTGCAAAGTTCAGGGTATACATTCCAGGCATAATCTCCCGAAGTACCGTATCCAGCGGAATCGGACGGTTCATGAAGGAATCCACTACTTCCATACCAACCTGGGCCACAACCCGCCAGGTTTGGCCTGCGGGTCCGGTTACTTTGATGGAATCGAGGAATTCCAGCGGATCAGTTTCAGGGGCGTCGTATTCTACGTCGAAACACTGGCAGGGATCGAGAATTTCGATACTGGGTTGCCGGACCAGACCCACGTCCAGCGTATGATCGGTTTCCGTTCCGGTGGTGTAGCTGATGATGGGGTAACCAGTCAGGCCCGCCATATCCATCAGCGTGGCGTCGGAGTCGTTGAGATCCTGGCTATTGCCTTCCCCGTTATCGGCTTGGGTCAATGCGTAGGGAATATTACCCACTTTCAGTTCTCCGGCGGTTTCATCCCAGAGGCCCGTGGTTGCCATGTTGGTGTAGTCGTAACCGAAGACAATGGCGTACTCCGTATTGGGGTCAACGTCGCTGAAGTAGTATTCGCCGTTGGCCCCGGTGGTTTGCACATCCACGAAAGCCATGGTGGCTTTGTTGTACAGTGAGACGGGGATGCCGGCTATGGGATCCTCGCAAGCGTCCTGTACGCCGTCTTCATCGGCATCCTCCCAAACGTAGTTGCCGATTTGGATGGGGGGATTTTCGCAGAGTGCGGCTATAGCTCCCCAGTTATTGGCCTTAGTGAAGTTTGTGTTATTGAATCCACCAGGCGAAAAGTCTCCGAGTATGCGTACATCACGCAGCCTCCCACCATCGACAGTGCTCAACCAACTCAATCCAGAGGTCGAAGAATTAAAAAGGTTATCCATGGCAGGAATGACCATTTCGGAAGTACCTTTAGGAATATCTACCGTCCCGGCCCCCATCGTTCCTTCCCGGCCGACGTAGTAAAAGAATTGGTTTTGATCACTCACGTACTGACCGGCCCTAGTGCCACTCATGGTGTAGGCGACAGACGAAGTTGCACTACCGCAACTGCCTCCACTTTCTAGCGACCAATTTCCTTCACTTCCACACGCTCTGAAAAATACGCCTCCCGCAACGTAGAAGGAACCATTGATGACATCATGGTAGCGGTTGCGCTCCCCAACGACCATTGCGTAGGTGCCGTCGTTTTGCCGGGCGAAACCCACTTCACCGAGCCAGGGCTGAATGTGCTGAGATACCAATTCTCGCGGGAGAGGATTAAAGGCGGTACCACCAATTGTTGGATCATTATTATAGGATACTGCACTCGGAATGAGCGTTTCCCAAGGGTGGCCGATCTGCCCCCAGAAACGATTCGAATTGGGGCTGGAGGCAGGCCGGTTAATATTGAGAGGAATAGTCAGTTCGAGGTTGAAATCAGCCGCAGAGGGCGTCGCGTCAGAAGGATCGAAAGAGTACACGTGCCCCGTCACGTCAGCGATGGTAGGCCCCGTACAGGTAAGTGTGGCGTAAACTCTACCGGACTCGGGATGCACTCCGAGACCTAATACAGCACTCAATGGCCGTCCATCAGGAAAAGTGCCACCGCATTGGGAAGTGGGCAAAGGGAAGCGTTTAATCTCAGCGGCGGTAGTGGGAGCAGCGCCGTTGGGTCCGATTGGGATGACCAGTACTTCGCGGGTAGCTAAATTGACCACGTATAGCTCGCTATTATCATTCGAGACCTTGATCGAGCCCAAACCAGTGTATCCAATCTGGTTCGGGTTAAGACTATTTACGCCATAGGCCGCCGGCCCTGGAAATACGGCATCCGCAATAAAGGTTCCAGCGATACCGTCTCCCAAAAGGGTTTCCAGATCCAACCACATCTGCGCGGATGTGCTGGTGCTGTTGGCCAAGTCAATAGGAATTTCGTAAATGGCCCCTTCTGCGAAGCCATTAGAACTCGAGTTCGAACCCATTGAGGCAAAGGCTCTCATGTATGCGCCAGTATAAAGCCTGGAGTTGTCCGCATCCCAATCTAGTCCGAAAGTGGTCTCCACCTGAACTTTAGTGGCAAAAACTTCGGCTACAGCGGGGTAGTTGGCAGCCGTGGCTCCCGCTGGAATTCCCCAGCGACCATCGGTATCACCGGCAATTGAAGGGCCAGGCCAATTGCGTGCGTCATTGGTTTCAACGAACACAACAATTGGTTCAGCGGAGCCATCTGTATTCCGGGGAAAACACACTACGGCAACAAGTGGATTCTCGTTACAGTATTGAGAAATATCAATCACCCCATAATCCACCTCACAAGAAGGCGCATCCACGAATTGAACGTCGGTACCATTATCCGCACCTGCGTAGCTGGGCTGGAGGTAATCCTGCAACGGCGTAGAGAATTCGACGCGCACGGGGTAGGTAAAGCCGCTGTCGTCCACGCTCCAGTCGCCGTTGGCGTTGGTGTAAGTGGTGGCTACGGGTGTAGCGCCATCGCATTCGTAGATTTCTACCAGGACATTGCCCTGTCCGACTTCCGTTGCACCTGCGTCCGCGCCATCGTTATTGAAATCGTTGAAGACGTTGCCGCCCAACTCGCCTGCGCAAGGGTCGGTGCAAGCAATGAGGTCAACGAGCGACGTCGCCGTACAGGTCGCAGTGGCCTGGAAAGCCGCGCTCAGCAGTACATCGTAGGCGGGGCCGGCAACGGAAATGGGCCCGAAAGACTGGATGCCCGTAGCAGCGGAGGGATTGATGCTCGTCTGTGCAATACCGCCGACCGAAACCTCGATCACGTCGGATGGTGCGTTCAAAAAGTCCCATTCTACGTCAAAAGAGACGGTAAAGGTGGTTCCGTTGGTGCACTGAATATCCACCCGGGTAATGTCCAGGGAACAGACGGGGGTGCAATCTGCGGGTGCATCGTAGGCATCGGCGAGGGTCGCAGTGCACACGGTGCTGGTGGAATACGTTGCCGTGACGTCAATATCGGCCACGCCATCGCTGGCCAGGCCCGTTAACGTAAACGTTTCGGTGCCGCTGGCGGCCGCCGGGGTGAAGCTTTGGTTGGCGCCATTACTGGTGGTAATGACAATCATTTCGCCACTGGGGATATTCGCGTAGGTGACTTCCACGTCCAGCGTGTAGGTATTGGTGGCGGGGACGCAGGTGCCGGGCGAGGCGCTGGCGATAGCAATGTTACAAGCTACCGCGCCAATATCGAGGGTATGGTTGTTGTCTCCGGGCTGACCGGTGCGGACGGCAATGACCCCGCTGGTATTGGCGTCAGAATCGCTTAAGTCCGTTTTGTTGTTGTTGGTGGCATTACCTCCGGCGTTGGCCGTAGCAAAAGCAATGATGTTGCCGTTGACCGACTGCAAATTGGCCAGGCTGACGCGCACTTCGTAGTTCATATCTGGCAGTACCCGTGTTTGGCCGTTGGACCAGGTTTGGGCCGGGCTGCTGCTGAAGCGGAAGGCACCATCCCCCTGGGTAGCACTAGCGGCAGTAGTGGTTTCGGCGACCTTGGTCATTACGCCACCAATGTCCTTGAACAGTTCCACCCGTACCCCATTAATGCCGTTTTCGCCCGGGTTCTGGATGCCGTCGTTGTTGACGTCGAGCCAAACGCGGTTGCCAATTTCCAGGGGGGCTGCCGGAGCAACACCCTCAACGTCGCCCAAGCCGTTGCCTTTACCGAAGGTAGCAGGGTTATCGGGCGTGCCAGCGTTAAAATCCAGCGAAGCATATACCAAGGCCGCCCCTTGCCGGGAGCCATTGATGGTGCTCAAACTCATAAAGCCTGCCTGGTTAAAATCATCGAATGCGTTGATGGGGTCGTAGACAGAAAGCAACAAATTGAGGGTGCCATTATACTGAAAGAGACCGCCAAGGGAGACTTCATCGTGCCCCTGCTCTCGGGTGGGCTCCAGAATGGGATCCATATCGTTGACATCCAGGGAGCAGTTGGGGCGGGTAGGTCCGTCGGGAGTAGCATCAGCTGGCCGGTAGCGGTCGTCGAAGAAGAATTCGCCGTTGCCGGGACCTTCCTGTTTGTTAATGCCGGTCGTTGGGCCGAAGGGTTCGCCGCCGACACCGTTGCCCGAATTGTTTTCCAGGACGTAAGTGCCATTACCGCTAACCGCTGGAGAGGCTACCAAAATATCACCAGCACCGTCGGCGCTGAAACGTAAATTAGGGTCGGCCGTAGCGGTGGTTGGAGGTAGTTTATTGAAGCCATGCTGGTCGGCAAAACGGTCGCGGACCCCAATGAGCAATTTTCCATTTTCATCGAATTCCAGGTCCGTAATCCAGGGCTGTGGGTAGGCCCTTTCGGGAGGTAAACTTCCAGAGACTGCGCTATTGCCCATCACGGCCGTCTGAAAAGTATTTTTATCGTACACAGGTGCCCAGGGGAAAAATTCGGCTTGGGCATTGTTAGAACAGAAGTCAATGGCCTGTCCCCGGATATAATTAAAAGGGAAAGAAAGCACCTGGGTGAAAACATCCGTCGTGGGATCAAATTTATAGACGTAACCCCGCATTACCGTCCGGTCTCCGGTGTTGGTTACCAAGGTGTTTGCGCCATTGAGGACGACGGTGGATTCGCCGGTGTAAACCACGCCAATGTAAATCTCTCCCCGGTGTGCTTTAACGGCAAAAGGCCGCACGTTGATCGCGCGCTCGGCAGGCGTCCCCGGTAGGCCGGGTAAATCAACCAGGCTACCCGTTGCGGGCCAACGACTAATCGCGGCGGCGCTGGGTGCCGTAGGATTAGACCGCGTGCCGCCGAGGGGCATTTCGTAGAGACGGCGATCCGCCAGGTTAATGGTCCACAGAGTGTTGTTTTCTTCGGTGAAAGCAAGACCTCCTAAACCCACTTTACCTACTGCATCGTAAGCCAGAGGGTCGCGGTCAAAATCGGCAGTATTGGGGTGAGGGTTTGCTCCCGCCGTATTAGCACCAAAGAGGGTATTGAGGTTGATGAAGGTGGTGGGAGCGGCAGCCGTGACCGGTGCGGTGGCACTCGTCAGCCCCACCCGGTAAATCGCCCCCGTTCCGCCAGGGCCAAAAGCCGTGTGCCGTTTGGTGAATGCAGCGGCAAACAAGGTCTGGGCCTGCCGGGCGTAGGCTACGCCAAAAGTGGCGCCAATCTCGTTGTGGTTGGCCACAAAATATTCAGTTGGGGTACGGTTTCCAACCCCGGTGGTCAGGCCACTGGCTGGCACCACTACCAATACGTCGCCCCCACTGTTGGGGCCATTCGATGCACCATCTACGTAACAAGGCGTGGTGAGGAATACTCCAGTCCCCGGATAATACTCATCGGGCACGTGCAAGCCCACCGCTACCGTCTGTCCACGCGCCATGAAAAAGGTGGTAGTGGCACCGGCCACGCTAGGCTCAAAAGCATCGTCAATGCCCGTGATTTCTACCCGATAAACGTTGGCATTACCGGGGGTGAACAGGTAATTCCCATCCCCGGAATCCGTAAATACCGTAGGCGTATTTGCCGCATCGTAGGCAGTAACCGTCAAGCCGCTGATCCCAGGCTCTCCAGCGCCGTTGTCGGTGCCGTCACTGTTATAGTCGTCAAATACGCTTACCATCAGGTCGTTAGGCCCAAAGGCAAGCGATGCGCCATCTTGTACTGCCGTGGGCCCATCCGGTCCGCCCCCTGGCAGGAGGTGCGCCAGAAGGTTTTTCGCCTGCCCGTAGCCCAGTACTAAAGCCAGCGCTAAGCCAGCACCAAACAGGGAAAGGTATACGGACCGGTTGGGCCGAAGCGAAGGTTGAATTTTTTTCATGAGGCTGTAAATCTATAAGGGTGTAACTGAGGAACTGGTATCGAGAATTATCGCCGTTGTACTACAAAGCGGCGGGTGATGTTTTTATCCGAAGTAACGACAGTGAAGTAATACATACCGGGGGTCAACGCACTGATGTCCAGCGTAAACCCGCGGTCGGTTTGGTCCTTTTGCGCAATCCCCGCCCGTACGGCTTGTCCAGCGGCATTGGTGATTTGCCAGTTGGCCGGCTCCTGGCTGGAGAGATTTCCTGTACGGATGAATAGGTCCGTAGTAGCCGGGTTGGGGAAGAGAGAAAGCGTTTCGCCTTCCGTCTGTACCACGGCCGGCAACACCGGAGCATTGCGCCGGGCACCGCTGCCGAAATTGACGGTATAATCTTCCACCTCTCCCCAGGAATAGGCCGCACAGCTGCCACTGGTGTAGTTGCTGTACTGCATTTGGACGCGCAGTCGACTTACTCCACTTAGTCCGCCCGGCACCACGAAAGAGCCATTAATCGTAGTGGAGGAGATGCCCTGGAAAACCAACTCTCCGGCGTCGGTAAAATCACCGTCGGCGTTGTAATCGATGTAAACCGACCAGGCCTCGTTGTACGCGCCTCCCTGGAAGCCGGGTACAAGGGTGATATTCGTAGTACCGGCATTTAAAGGCAGGATGGGGCTGGCCGTAAAGTTTCCGTAGCCTCCGTTATTGCCCGAAGTGTTGCTGGTTCCACCGATGCTGACCGACTGGATGTACTCGTACTGGGTACTGGAACTGCTCGAAGTGCAGTAGGTAACGGGGCAGGCTGCGCAGTTGGGGCCACCGCAGTCGACACCCGTTTCGCCGCCGTTTTGGATGCCGTCGGAACAACTTGGGCAAGCGCTGCAATTCGGGCCACCGCAGTCGACGGCCGTTTCGCCGTTGTTCAGGATGCCATCGTTGCAAGACGGGCAAGCCACACAGTTGGGGCCACCGCAGTCAACACCCGTTTCGCCGCCGTTTTGGATGCCGTCGGAGCAACTTGGGCAGGCCGGGCAGTCGGGGCCACCGCAGTCGATTCCCGTTTCGCTGCCGTTTTGGATGCCATCGGAGCAGGTGGGCGCACTGGTACCGGGCTGGCAAGCGGTAACGACGATGTCGTCCAGATAAACCAGGTCGTTGTCCGCCGAAGCATCGCAACGGAAGCGCAGACGGGTATTGGTGGTGAAAGGGCCGGAAAGGACCACCGACTCGAAGTAGCGGGTATTGTTCTGGAACTCGTCGCCCAGGTTCCACTCTTCTACCGTTGTGTAACTGGACCCACCGTTGGTGGATATCTGGAGCCAGAAATCCTCGCTGGAATTATCCATGCTGACGGGGTAGTAGGAGAAATTTACGGTAATTTCTCCGTAGCCCGCCAGGTTCAGGTTGTTGGTTGACATTACGGAGGAGGAGGTGTTGTCGCGCAGGGCGACGGAAAAAACACCCGTGCTGGCGTAGGTGCTACTGCTTACGCGGTTGCAATCCGTTCCTCCATCAATCCAGTTGCCGTATCCCGTCTCAAACCCATCAGTGAGGATGACCACCGTGGCGCAGCCCGTTTCGCAGGGCGTACAAGCCCCGCCGCAATCTACGCCGGTCTCGTCCCCGTTCTGGATGCCGTCCGTACAGGTGGGGCAGGCCGCGCAGTTCGGGCCGCCGCAATCGACGGACGTTTCGCCATTGTTGAGAATCCCGTCGTTGCAACTTGGGCAGGCGGGGCAGGCAGGACCACCACAATCCACTCCCGTTTCGTCGCCATTCTGGATGCCGTCGGTGCAGGTCGGACAAGGGGAACAGGCACTCCCACCGCAGTCAACGCCCGTTTCGTCGCCATTCTGGATGCCGTCGGTACAGGTGGCAGGATTGATCCCGGCGTAGCCTACCACCCGGAAATCGTCGAAGTAAAATCCGTCGGAGCGCAGGGAGGAGTTTGCTACTGAAAGGAAGCGCAAGCGGATGCTCTGCCCGCTGTAGGCAGAAAGATCGACCACCTGGTGGGTCCAGCGTTCGTTGCGCACGAAAGCGGGGGCTCCCCCGATGCTTTCCATGGCCGCACTGCTCAGGTTAGTCCAGGTGCTGCCCCCGTTGGTGCTGATCTGCAGCCGGACGTAATCCGTAGTAGTGTGCAAACCCCATTTGGCGGCAAATTCCAGGCGCGGGTTGCTTACACCCACCAGGGAAATCGGCGCCGCCAGCGTAAAGCTGCGGTTGTTGTTAGATGCTGAATGCCCAAGGGGAGAGTCCACAAAACACGCATTCCCCGTGTAGGCATCCTCCGTGGAGGCCTGCCAGTTGGTCCCCGTTCCACCGTTTACCCAGGCCGCGTTGCCATTTTCCGCGTCGTCGCTGAACAGCACAGTGGGCTGGCCAACCGTGATGCGGAACTGGTCCTGATCTGATACAACGCCCTCCTGGCTCACTACCACCTGGAAGGTAACCACGGTGCCCACGGGAACCGAAGGGTCCACCGTAAAGGTGAAGGGGCTGGCGTTGCTCGCAAAAGCACGGGAGGCAATGTTGCCGTAGGCCTGGCTGCCCGCTACCACGGTTACGCCAGGATTATCGGGAGTAAGACTGACCACCACGTTTTGGGCGGTCTTGCTCAGTCCCTTATTCTTAATGCGCACCCCGAGGGAGAGCGGCTGCCCGACGGATAATCCCTCCGCATTCAGCACCTCAAAACCCTGGTAATCGGCCAGTGCTCCGGCCACCCAGCACGCGTATTCGTAGGGCTTGATTTGTTGGTTGACCAGGGGGATGATCTCTGGAATGGTAGGCCAGAAACCCGTTGTACCAATTTCCGGCGTCCAGGAAAGCGAGCCCAGAGCCTCGTACATCCAGTTTTGCGTCGTGCCACTGGCGTACCCCAGCAGAATGGCCGCGTCTCCGTAGATGTATTCGTTTTCGTGCATGCAGTCGCTGTTCAGCTCCGCGTGGATGGCAAATTCCGTTTGTCCGTTGCTGAAGTCCGGCCCCAGCCAGTAGCCTCCCGAGGTGTGGGTGGTGTAGGCAATGGGGGCATTGATTGATGTAGTGAAGTCGCGGATGGCCCTCGACTCGGGCTCAGAAAATACCGAAGCGCCCCGGTAGGAATCGGAACAGGGGTTTGAGCTGGAACCAGCCCCCCCCCAGTCCGTATTGTAGTTTCGGTTCAGGTCGACTCCCCGGCAGGAGGAACCCGAATTGACCCGCCGGTTTTTGCGCCACATGCCGCCGCCGTTGGGGTTGGTCTGCCGGTTGTATTCGTAGCCATCGGGGTTCACCACGGGGACCACAAAAATCTCCCGGTTGTTGACAATGTACCCGATGCCGGGGTCGCTCGAATAGTTCTCCAGCAGGTGAAACATGAAATTGATCACCGTAGCCATTGAGGCGGGCTCGCGGCTGTGGTGCAGAGCGTCGAAGTAAACGGGAGCCTCGGCAGCACTTTCGTCCGTACTGGGATTGTCGGAGATTTTGACGGCCCAGATGGTTCGCCCTTCAATGCTCGTACCAATGCTGAAACGTTCGGTGATCAGGTTGGGGTACAGGGTCCTCATTTCATCCAACTGCTGCAAAACCTCGGCGTAGGTATAAAACCCACCCATGCTGCCCAACTCGAATCCGGCCGTCGATTTCTCCGGCGCCACAATCGGGTTTTTGGCCAGGTATTCCTTATTTCTCCGGTCGACCGCCGCCGCAACGTCTTCCACCACAACGCGGTAGGGTACGCCGGCGGCCCGCAGTTTTTCCAGGTCCTGGGCCGGCAGCACTACCTGGTTTGCTCCGAGCGAAGGATGGAAATGGTCATAGTCCAGCTCCAGCTGCAAAAAATCTTCCATCTCTTCCTGACCCGCAAAACTGATTTCTACCTCCACGTACCGCTGGGGCGTTTCCACCTCCGCTGAAACGGCCGGCACTTGCCGATGATCCGGATCCGCTAAGGGCCGTCCCATGCCGTTGCCCTGCCCCCAAGCAGACCCAGACAGCAGCAGGAGACCAGCCACCAACCAGGCCATCTTTCGCTGCAAAGCAATGATCAGGGTGCTGCGGTTGGCACACGCACGGGCACACCGCCCGAAGGAGGGAATGTTATGATTTGACATTTGAGAGACGCTATTCTAAAAAAAGAGAAGCACGTAATGGTTACTTCCCGAGACACTAGCCCCGTGGAAAAACAAACTGCACTAACGCGTTCAGACCCGGTCAGGCAAATGACGAGGGATACCCAAAACACACCGGGACAACGCGAAGGTCGTTTATTTTTTCATGAGGTAAATCTGCCCTTAGGCTTAAGTAGACGTAAAAGTACAAAAGACATTGCCGAAAAAAGTATACTTGTCGCCAAAAAAAAATTCCTGACTCCGTACCAACGGCCCAACATCTGTGTTTAGACACGCCTGTTGGTCCAAATTTCTGGGGGCAAGCCCTTGCCAGCCGGCGCTTATTCCCTGATTTCCAAACTGCCTTGACCCCAGAGCTCAGGGTGGAGCAAAACCAGGTTTCACCCCCCAAGCCCCCCGGTTCCCCTTCTGCGCATTTGCCCTATCTTCGCCACTGTGACCGATACCCCTACCCCATCCGCCGCAGCCAGCCCCTCCGCTACCTTCCAGCACGAAGGTAAACGCTACCCCCATACCGCCCCCGAGATCCACTCCTGGGCCATCAACCAGTTGCACGAAGACCGCGCCGACTTCGTCCGCGAACTCGAAGCGGCCACTACCGAGCGCATTCTCGAAGAGCACGGCCGCGACCTCAACGGGCTGCTCAGCAAGACCCTCTTCGCCGAACAACAACGCACCAAGGACGAACCCTGGAAGGTAGACCCGCCCCAGGAACGCCGGTACTGGAAGCGCCTGGCCAAAATGCTGGCCACCCGCTCCCTCGACGAAAACGAGCCCACCACCGCCGAAAACGCCACCCGCACCATCCTCGGCCGCGTCGTGCACCGCTACGCCGACGAAATCGTGGGACATTTCAAAATCCCCACCTTCAAATTCGCCCGCCGCTTCCTCACCTTTTTCTTCGGTCGCCTGCTCAATGCCGCCGACGGACGGAGTTTCCGCAGCCTGTTCTCCAAAAAAATCTTGTTGCAGGAAAAGTTGCTCGTCCGGGGCTACGTGGACCAGGTCCGCGAACTCAGCCAACGGGGTACGGTGGTGATGGTGCCCACCCACTTCAGCAACCTCGATTCCATCCTCATCGGGTACGCCATGGACCAGGTGGCCGGCCTCCCCGCCATGTCCTTCGGCGCCGGCCTTAACCTTTATAATACGGGTTATACCGCCTACTTCATGAATCGCCTGGGGGCCTACCGCGTAGACCGGCGCAAGCAAAACCCCATTTACATGACCGCGCTGAAAACCTTCAGCCGGCTCATCATCCAGCGCGGCGTTCCCAGCCTGTTCTTTCCGGGGGGGACCCGCTCCCGCTCCGGTGCCCTGGAAACCAAACTCAAGCTGGGCCTGCTCGGCACCGCCGTCGAAGCCCAGCGCGGTCGCTACCAGGATGGGCGCAACGATAAGGTCTTCATCGTGCCCGTCATCCTCAGCTACCCCTTCGTCCTCGAAGGGCAGTTCCTCATTGAGCAACACCTGCGCAAGGAGGGCCAGGATCGCTACATCAAAGCCCAGGACAGTTTCCACAGCCTCCGCTCCATCCTTAAGTTCGTCTGGGGCGTCTTCAGCAAGGGCAACCGCATCACCATCACCCTCGGCCAGCCGCTGGACGTGCTCGGTAACCGCGTTGAGGCCGACGGCAAAAGCTACAGTAAAAACGGCCACCAGGTCTCCACCCGCGAATACTTCCGCGATCAGTTCGGCAAGATCAATAAGGATTACCAGCGGGAAAACGAGTACACCCGTATGCTGGGCGAAAAGATCGTCGAACGCTACCACGCCGATGGCATCGTCCTGGCCAGCCACCTGGTCAGCTACGCCGCCTTCGGCATGCTGGAAAAAGCTTTCCCGGGCCACGACCTCTACGCCCTGCTCCGCCTCCCCCCCGAAGATTTTTACTTCGATCAGGAAGCCCTCTACGACGTCGTCGCCCAGCTGCGCGATCTCCTCGTGGCCATGAGCCTCGAAGACCGCACTAAGATAGCCCCCGAAATCTACGAAAGCCCCGCCGCCATCGTCGGCCATGGCATCGATAGTATGGGCACCTTCCACATCGATAAGCCGCTCTACCGCGATCGGAAAGGTCGCATCGTCTGCGATAATTTCGCCCTGCTGTATTACTACCACAACCGCCTCTCCACCTTCAAGCTCAACCGCCGCCTGAAGTACCCTGCCCTGCTGCTCATTGACGAGCGCACCGCCGCCGAACAATAAGCCCCTTCGGTACAATGCAAAAGGCGCGGCCGCAGGTGCACGGTCCGTCTTAGGAGCAAGGGAAGGTAAAAGCCGAAGCCCCACCGGAAAAGATTGCAAAACACCCAAAACCCGATCCAAATACCGCCCAATGCGGGAATGAACGAACTTGCCCTACCAGCCCTAAGTTCTAGTCGGCGGGTGCCCTTTTGGTCACCTTTTCACCGCAAAAATCCCCAAACGTGAGTACGCAAACCATCCCAGACCGCCTGACCAAACAAAATCCCCTGACCCAGTACCCCCAACCACCCTTTCCCCGCCAGCCGCAGAGCCGCCCCGGAGACATCCATAAAATGGACCCGGAGCCCGACCACGGCGAGGAGAGCTACGTAGGTACGGGGCGCCTCCAGGGACGCAAAGCCCTGATTACCGGCGGCGACTCCGGCATCGGGCGCGCCGCCGCCATCGCCTACGCCCGCGAAGGTGCCGACGTGGCCATCAACTACCTCCCCTCCGAAGAACAAAACGCCCGGGAAGTGATCAAACTCATCCAGGACGCGGGCCAGAAAGCCGTCGCCATCCCCGGCGATATTTCCCAGGAATCCTTCTGCCAGCAATTGGTCGAAGGCGCCGTTGCGGAACTCGGCGGACTGGACATCCTCGTCAACAACGCCGGCCGGCAAACCTCACAGCAGTCCATCCTCGACCTGACCACCGAACAGTTCGACAATACCTTCAAGGTTAATGTATACGCACTGTTCTGGATCACCAAGGCCGCCCTACCCCACCTGGAACCCGGTGCAACGATCATCAACACCGCTTCGGTACAGTCCTACGACCCCTCCGAATCGCTGCTCGACTACGCCCAAACGAAGGCTTGCATCGTGTCTTTCACGAAGTCCCTGGCCCAGCAAGTGGCCGAAAAAGGCATTCGCGTCAATGCCGTTGCTCCGGGTCCCTTCTGGACGGCCCTTCAGCCCTCCGGCGGCCAGCCCCAGGAGAAAGTCCAGCAGTTCGGTGCCTCAACCGCCCTTAAACGCCCCGGCCAACCCGTCGAATGTTCCCCCCTCTACGTCCTCCTGGCCTCCCAGGAATCCAGCTACATCACCGGCGAAGTCATGGGCATCACCGGCGGAACCATGCCCTACTAAGCCGTCCCCCGGAGCGCAGAGAATAAGGATCAGCTAACAGCCCCTAGTGGTAGGCTGTCTAATTAGCCAGGCCGCAGCCGTACTCACTTTGGCCAACCGGGGAGGCTCAAGCGCTTAATAGGTCGAGACCCTCTGGGTC
>NZ_JACSIT010000083.1 GCF_014349155.1 Neolewinella lacunae | reverse complement strand
GGGATAGTTCAATTAAGTGTGTCTGGGTTAGTTATTACTCTATCGCAAGGCGTAGCCTTGCGACGAGCGCGCGATCCGCGCCGCACAGTCGGAGGCCGAAGGCCGGAGACTGCGCGGCGCGGATCGCGCGCTGCCATTTTTAGCTTGGCCCCATGTGCTTGGTTACCCGATCCCCATACAGCTTAACCAGATCGCGCTGGATGGCCTTCCAGCCATACGCCTGTTTGCGCCACGACTTCTCGTTATGCATTAGGCTCAGGTACACCTGCTTCATCAAGGCCGTATCTGATGCCCAGGCAGCCTTGCCCTTGATGAGTTTACGGATGATTCGGTGGACGGCTTCCACGGGGTTGGTCGTATAGATCATTCGACGTAGGGCTATCGGGAAGTCTAGGAAGGCCATCAGCTCATCCCAATCACGACGCCAACTGACGACGATACTGCTGTACTTGTGACCCCACTCTACCTCAAAAGCCTCTAGGGCTGTTGCTGCTGCCTCCTGAGTGTCCGCCTTGTAAACCGCCTTCAAACCTCTTACCACCGCCTTCATGTCCTTGTCATCTACGAAGCGCGTGGTGTTGCGCATCTTATGCACCAGGCACTTCTGGACCACCGTGGCCGGGAAGACATCATTCATCGCCTCACTAAAGCCCGTCAAGTCATCCGTGCAGAAGACTAAAACGTCCTCGACGCCACGAAACTTTAAGTCCTCAAGTACCAGTCCCCATTGGTTAGCACCCTCATTTTCAGACATATACATGCCCAATAGGTCCCGATTACCGTGACCGTCAACAGAGTAAACAGTGTAGAACGCACGGCTGGAGTACTTGCCCTCGTGGCGGACTTTGAAATGGATCGCATCCATGTAAATTACGGCATAGAACTCTAAAAGTCGGCGGTTACGCCACTCTTGAATGACTGGAAGTACCTGGTCCGTAATGGCCGATATCTTGCCCGCCGAAATGTCCACCCCAAACATCGTCTGGAGCAACCGCTTAATGTCCTCAACCGAATTACCCTGCGCATACAGAGCTAGTATCTGCGTGTCCAAACCACTCGATAGCTCTCGCTCTCGCTTGGGTACTAGCTGGGGCTCAAAGGTCCCCTGCCGGTCCCGCGGCGTACGGATCGACAAGGGGCCAGCTTCGGAAAGAATCGTCTTGTCGGTGTAGCCGTTACGCTTGTTCTCCTCCCCTTGGGCTCTCGTCTCAGCAACATGGCCTAGGACCTCGCCGTCCAGGGCGGCATTAACCATCGTCTGGAGCAGATGAGCAAACGGGCTACCTTGCTCTAGTAGGGGTTTACGCGAGTAAAGCTGCTCGTGCATCTGCCGGAACTGCTCAGGATCGCTGAACAACTCTTCCAGCGTGGGATTTTTACTTTTCTTTGCCATAAATCACGAATCTAAGTTGTGTGAATGTAGACACACTTAGATGAACAGTCTCACACGCTACCGCGAGCGACACGCTACCGCACGTGGATACGCTACCGCACGTGACCGCCGTAGGCAGCAGCGAAGCTAATAATTGAATAATTGAATAAGCTAACGCACGTACATAAGCTACCGCATGTAAATAATTGACCGCCGAAGGCAAAAGCGAAGCTAATAATTATCTAACCTGTCTCGCCTATCGTGTGCGGTAGCTCATTCACTCATTCACGCATTCACTCATTCACGCATTATTCCGGGTCCAAAATTTCAATATCCTCAATCAGGAACTCCAGGGGCGTGTGGGCGGGCACGAGGGTGTCTCCCCGGGGCGTTACGAGGCCAGCGGCACCGTAGGCGAGGTGGCTGGGAACGAGCAGCCGGATGGCTCCGCCGGGCCGGGCGCGGAGCAGGCCGAGGTTCCAGGCGGGAATGAGTTCGCCGACGGCAAATTCCAGGGGCTGGCCCCGCTGTCGGCTGTCTTGAAAAACGGTGCCGTCCAGAAAACTGCCGCGGTAGTGGACTTGGACGAGGTCGCCCGTAAGCAATAAATTGTAGTCTCCCGGCTGTAGAATTTCGTAAAAATAGCCTTCGGGGGCGGCATAAACGTCGTAATGCTGGTCGATGGCGCGGTTGATGATCGCGTTGCGTTCGCGGCCGGCGCGGTCGTCCGAAGGGGCCAGTTCTGCCATCAGCCGTTCTTCAATGGCCGTTTGGGTCGCCGCATCGGGCGCGGCCGCAGGTGCAGGGTTCCCGGAACAGGCAATGAACAGGCAGAGGAGGAGGGTGATTGGGGAGGTTTTTAGTTCATAGTTCATAGTCCATAGTCCATAGTCCATAGTTCATAGTTCATTTCTTTACGCATTAGCTATGCTGCTGCCTACGGCGGTCACGCATTCACTCATTCACGCATTCGCTCATTCACGCATTCACGCATTAGCTACGCTGCTGCCTATCGGCGGTCACTCATCGAGCAACTCATCCGCCCGCTGCAGGATGCGGAGGAAATCGGCGCGCTTGGCGGGATTGAGTTTTTCGGCTTTGATGAATTTGCTGAGTTCGGCGGGATTGCCGAGTTCGGCCGCCAGCTTTTTGGGGCTGTTGCTCAGGCTGATGAATTCGCCATCGACTACTGCGTAGGTGTGGGTTTTGGCATTGAAGCGCCGTAGGGTCAGCGTGCGGCCAACGTCTTGCACCACCTTTTCCTCGTTGGTGATTTCATTGACCAGGGTGGTGACGATGTTTTCGCCTTTGTAGACGATTTCGGCGTACATCTTCGGGAAGGTGGGGTTGATCCCGAAAGCGTAGGTGGCCTTGCTGCCGTCGGCCAGCGCAACCTCTACGCGCAAAAAATTGTTGGGGTTGAGTTCCCGCAGATGGCCCTCGATGCTGAATTCAAACTGGTTGGTAAAGCCATTCAGGTTGACCGAGTCAAGTTGGTATTCGTTCAGCGTCAGGTCGAACAGCGTGGCCGGGCCAAAAGCCTCCAGTACGTAGGGCGTGCCGCGCACTTCGCGGTAGCGGTCGGGGTCTACCGCCCGGCTGACGGTGGCCAGGTAAGCCAGGTCTCCCGACTGGAAGGCCGCCGGGCGATTGGCCTCCCGCTCTTCCAGGGCAATGGCCCGGAGGCGATCGTTTCTCTCCTCATCCAGGGCCTTGGCCTGGTTGGGGATCTGGGCACCGAGTCCACACAGGAGGCCCAACACGAAGTGAATGGTCAATAGCGTTTTGATTGACATATTATATCTAGGTTTGACCCAAAAATAGCTCATGTTTCGCACAATCCAACTCTTCGTATTCGCTACCTGCTGCCTTTTCGCCTGCGGTGACGGACTGGAAACCATCGAAGAAACCGATGCCTTGGGCATCCGCACGGAGTACCGCATCAACCCCGAGACGGGATTGAAGGAAGGTCCCATGCGGCAGTACAGCCCCCAGGGAAAGTTGCTTTCCGAAGAGCATTACGTCGCGGGTGAACTCCACGGTGAGCGCGTCCTGCTGCACGAAAACGGCCAGAAAATAGTGGTGGAAAACTACGAAAACGGCAACTTCGCCGGACCCTATACGACTTACGACTCTCTGGGCAACCTCCGCATCAGCGGCCACTACATCGACGGCGCTATGAACAGAGCCTGGTACGTCTACTACCCCGACGGCGGCGTCAAGGAAGTCGTCACCTTCGTCAACAACGAAGAAAATGGCCCCTTCCGCGAATGGCACGAAAACGGACAGCCCAAAGCCAGCGGTACCTACATGAACGGCGACGACGAACAAGGCGTCCTCCACCTCTACAACGAAGAAGGCCAACTCTTCCGGGTAATGAACTGCGACCACGGGATATGCTCCACCTTCTGGACGCCCGACAGCACCGCTACGCCGCCCCCCGGCGTAGATATGACCCGGCCCGCGCCCGCTCCAAAGGAATAAAGGGGGAAGGGAGTAAAGGGGAAAAGGTGTAAAGGGGAAAAGGGGAAGGGAGTAAAGGGGAAAAGGGGGAAGGGAGTAAAGGGGAAAAGGGGAAGGGAGTAAAGGGGAAAAGGACTAAGGGAAGGCCCTGCACTACCCACTACCGAACTACAAAACTACTACCCACCAAACCTTTCCGCGCCGTACAAACGTTGCATTAACGTGTGCCACTGCGGACACTCACTTTGCGTTTTAAATATTCCCCAAAAAACATGGACACTCCCCACGCTACTACTGAAACTACTGAGACGATCGAAGCCCACGGCACCGACATTGAAAAGGTAGAGCTTAAATTCCTTACCCTGGAAGACTACGAGGAAATGACCCTCGTGATGCGCGAGGCCTACACGGGCCTGACGGACGCCGTCTGGAAAAAACACCAGATCAAAAAACTGACCGAGCTCTTCCCCCGCGGCCAGGTGGCCTTGTTCATCAACGGGGAACTGGCGGGCTGCGCGCTGGCCATCATTGTTGATTATTCCGAGTTTGACGACAGCCATACCTACCGGGAAATCACTGGCAACTACACCTTCAAAACCCATACGCCCAAGGGGAATTTGCTCTACGGCATCGATATTTTCGTGCGCCCCAAATACCGCGGCCTGCGCCTGGGTCGCCGGATGTACGACTACCGCAAAGAACTCTGCGAAGAACTGAACCTGGAAGGCATCCTCTTCGGCGGCCGCTTACCCAAGTACCACCTCTTTGCCGAAACCCTCTCGCCCCGGCAGTTTATCGAGAAGGTGAAAGCCAAAGAAATTCACGACCCCGTCCTGAATTTTCAGTTTTCCAACGATTTCTACATCAAGAAAATCATCACCAACTACCTCAGTGGCGACAGCGAAAGCCTGGAGTACGCCGCCCTGTTGCAGTGGAACAACGTGCTTTATGCCCCGCCGACCAAGTCGCCGTCGGTCACCAAATCCGTAGTTCGCCTGGGCCTGGTACAGTGGCAGATGCGGACTTACCGCGAGCTGGAAGACCTCCTGCAACAGGTGGAGTATTTCGTTGATACCGTCTCCGTTTACCGTTCCGATTTTGCCCTGTTCCCCGAGTTTTTTAACGCTCCGCTGATGGCGGCGTATAACCACCTTTCGGAGCCGGAGGCCATCCGGATGCTGGCCAAATTCACCGAGCCGCTGCGCAAAAAATTCAGCGAACTCAGCGTCGCCTACAACATCAACATCATCACCGGCTCCATGCCGATGATCGAAGATGGGGTGCTCTACAACGTCGGTTTCCTCTGCCGCCGCGACGGCACGGTGGACCGCTTTACCAAAATCCACGTCACGCCCGACGAGGCCAAAGTCTGGGGCATGAGCGGCGGCAACACCGTGCGCACTTTCGATACCGACTGCGGCAAAATCGGCATCCTGATCTGCTACGACGTCGAATTCCCCGAACTCCCGCGCATCATGGCGCAGCAGGGCATGAACATCCTCTTCGTCCCCTTCCTCACCGACACGCAAAACGGCTACAGCCGCGTCCGCCACTGCGCCCAGGCCCGCGCCATCGAAAATGAGTGCTACGTCGCCATCGCCGGCTCCGTCGGCAACCTGCCCAAGGTCCACAACATGGACATCCAGTACGCGCAATCCATGGTCTTCACGCCCTGTGATTTCGCCTTCCCCAGCAACGGCATCAAGGCCGAAGCCACCCCGAATACCGAAATGATTCTCGTTGCCGACGTCGACCTCGACCTCCTCAAGGAACTCCATCACCACGGCAGCGTACACAACCTGCGCGACCGCCGCACCGACGTTTACCGCCTGGAACTGAAGTAATTTGCGGAGTACCTAAGCGGTTTTTTGCGCGGCCGCAGGTGCTCCCCCCCGGCCCCCCGAAGGGGGGAGAATGTTGGCCCCCCAACCCCCAAAGGGGGAGAGCGAGGGAAGGCCGTAACCCGATCACCCGCCGTAAGACGGAAAGTGTTTTCAGCCCCCTAGTGCTAGTGTTATGCCGGACGGGACGTCTAGTGGTATGCTGTCTAATTAGCTAGACCGCAGCCGTACTCAATTTGGCCCTTTCGTTGGGGGCTCAACCCCAGATCAACCGGGGGAGGCTCAAGCGCTTACTAGGTCGAGACCCTCTGGGTCGTAGGAGAATACGCCACTGTGCTTAGTTGGATCGACCCAGAGGGTCTCAACCTAAGCAGGCCCCTAAAGCGCGTACGGGTTAAACCCATTAGATTAGACACCCTACCCTTAGTGCAACTCAGTGCCCTTAATGCCTTAGTGGTGAAAAACCCGCGCAGCGGAAGAACGCAGTTCTCTATACAGCGTACGGGTTAACCCCAATTAATTAAACAGCATAAGTCTAGTGGTATGCCGGACGGGACGTCCGGAACCGGGTTGGGCTACTTAGCCTCCCGTTGCTGAATCCCCGCCATTTGATCGAGGAGCTTTTTGCCGTCGATGATCTGTTGCTGGGTGTCTTGGACGGGCTGGCCCACCTCGTTGAGGCGTTGCAGGTAGAGATCGCGCTGTTGGATGAAGTCGCCCAGTAACGAGTCGGGCATGGCCTGCGGGGGTGGGAAGCGCAGTTTGGTGTGGTCGATCTGCTGATCGTCTTTCCAGAAGCGGAAGCAGACGTGGGGCCCGGTTGCCAGGCCGGTAGAACCGACGTAGCCGATGACCTCGCCCTGCCGGACCCGGCTGCCAACGCGTTGCCCTTCGGCAAAGCCCTGCATGTGGAGATACTGCGTGGTGTACTGCTTGTTGTGCTTCACTTTGACGAAATTGCCATTGCCACCGCGGCGGGTCCGCTCTACAATCACGCCGTCGGCTACGGCCAGGATGGGGGTTCCGTAGGGGGCAGCGTAGTCGGTGCCCAGGTGGGGCCGGACGCGCTTGAGGACGGGGTGAAAGCGGCGCATATTGAAGGCGCTGCTGACGCGGCTGAAGCGTACGGGAGATTTGAGGAAGGTCGACTTCATCGGCTCCCCGTTGAGGCCGAAGTAGCCCTGGTAATCGGGGTCGGGGCTTTCGTAGTAAAAAGCGTAAATATCCTCCTTGCCCGTGCTGTAGCGGGCGGCCAAGACCCGGCCGGGGTCGGCTTCTTCGCCTTCTACCTGCTTTTTCTCGTAGACGAGCTGGAAGGCGTCGTCGGGCTGAACGTGGTAGAAATCCACTGACCACTGGAGGGCGTCCTCCATGCGGTCGGTCAGGCCGAAGGAAAGTCCGGCACCGGTCATCGCGTTCCAGAGGCTGGATTCGATGCGGCCGGCGGCCAGGGCAATCTCGGTGGTTACCGGTAGCTCAACGCGGGCGTCTTTGCCCGTTCCCTGCAGGTCGAGGCGGACGTACTCGTAGATGGAAGGCTGGTAGATCAGGTAGTCGTTGCCTTCGGTATCGGGATCGTCCAGAATGGTGTAAGTCCTGCCCGCGCGGAGGTTGCGTACGTCGAGCAAAGTATTAAACTGGGTAGCCGCGTCGAAGGCCCGCTGGGCTTCCAGGCCCTGGGAGAGGAGTACCTCGGAAAGGGTTTGCCCGTTCTGAATGGTGTCTATCCGCAGCGCAAAAGTGTCGAGCGCCACGCCGTAGCGGACGGTAGGTACCGTGATCGGGAAGGCCGTTTTGGTGAGTCCTGGTGCCTTGGGAGCGGGCGAAAGGGCTACGGAGGAATAGATAATGGCCACACAAAAGAGGAGGCAGAAAGCGGAAAATAACGCGGCCCGGGGGAGGCGCATTTTCCGCAGTAGATGCGGTAAGTTCACGTTTGATGTGTTTCGTTGGGAAGGGCCAAAGCGGTACACCTTCCAAAAAGCTCTTATTTCGATTTGAGTGCGTTCGCGGCAAATATAGTCAATTGTTGGTGTATCCAAATTTTGGCTCCCTGACCCCGGAGAGGAGGAGGCGCGGGATCATCCCCCAGCGGTAGCTTATGCCGAGGCAGTGGTGTCTGTGCGAAAGGAAAAGGCAGAATTGGGGTTGCCGGGCAGATTCGTTAAATACTTAAATTGACCCCTAAGCCGTTAAATTGCGGCGTTTATGAATAGCAAACATCTATATTTGTAGGGCGTTCCAACAGTTCCTTACCATTTACGATACCAAAATTTGTCCCAAAATGAAATGTCTCTTCACCCTCCTTGCGGCCCTCTTGCTGGCCAGTGCCCCGCTGCGTGCGGAGCAGATTTTCGTCCTTTTCGATGGCACGTGCGGAGACCGGGTGTTGTACGAGCAAGCCATTGCGCAGCAGCCGCGCCTGGACTACTACGCCTACCATTTCCCGCTGGTGGGCGGTGATCGTTTGATGCTGGAAACGGGGGCTGAAGGGGCCACGGTGCAGAGTTTCCTGCCCCAGAACACGGTTTACTGCGGCGATCCCCGCCTGAGTGTTGAACTGGCCGCGCGGGTCAACGGCGGGGTGGACCGTGTCTTCGTCTTGCTGCCCACGGCCAACAACCAATTCCTCATCCAGCCCGTGGTGATGGCGGCGGTCTTTCAGCGGCAGGGGGAGCGCTTCAGCTATACTTCACCGTTGACGAGCTACCAATTTGACGCGGAGAACGGCATCATTGGTGAAAACCTGGCCATGAATACGCCGGGAGCGAAGGTTTACTTCGAGGGCCGCGATTTAAGCCCCTGCGCTGGCTATTTCATGTTCCGTCAGCTCAACCCGAGTTCTTCCTATCCCGTCATCGACTACCGGATTGCGCCCGAGATTGGCTTGGTGGAGCGCCGTTTGGGCAGCGATGGGAAGACCACTTCGGGCGGCGTGATTACGGCCAAGACGGTGAACGGCGTTGCCTTGGCCGATTACCTGGCCAGCGTCTGTGGTTCCCCAATGGTTGCAACAACTGGTCAGAACCCCAGTGCTGCCCCGCTGGCCTACAGCAACCAGCCCGTGTACACTCCGCCCAGCATGGCGGTGTCGGTAACGCCCCAGCCGGAGTCGAGCGCCTATTCTGCGCCCGCTCCTGCTCCTATTCCCCTCACCCATACGGTGGCCAAAGGAGAAACGCTTTACGCCATCTCCCGTAACTACGCCACTACGGTCGATGCCATCAAGGCTCAGAATGGCCTGACGAGCAACACCCTCTTCCCCGGACAACAGCTGACGGTGATGAGCCAGCCAAGTGCGGCACCCACCGTCCAGGCTGCCCCTACGGCTCTGGCCAGCAACCAGCCCGCGGCTTCCGCGCCCGTTGCCCTGGCCAATCCTGGTGCCCCGCAGCCTACGCCTTACAATACGACGGCAGTAGCCGCCCCCCAGGCCTACGGATCCACCACCATGGCCCGCAGCGGCGAGGCGGTGTACGGTGAAGGCCTCCACACCGTGCAGCCCGGCGAAACCGTAGCCAGCCTGGCGCTGAAGTACGGTTATACCTCCGCCAAGTTTCGGGAAATGAACGAGCTGGGCCCCAACGACGTGGTTAAGGTCGGCGAACGCCTCAAGACCTCCGATTGCAACTGTCCTACGCCAGAAGCAGTGCCTGCTCCCCAGGCTTACGGCAACGCCCCGGCTACGACGACGCCCCAGCCCTACGCCACCCCGCAGGCGTACGGCAACGCACCGGCTACGACTACGCCCCAGCCCTACGCCACCCCGCAGGCGTACGGCAATGCACCAGCTACGACTACGCCCCAGCCCTACGCCACCCCGCAGGCTTACGGCAATGCACCGGCTACGACTACGCCCCAGCCCTACGCCACGCCGCAGGCTTACGGAAGCGTTCAGGGTGCACCGGTGACGGCCAGCGGAGCGACGACGCCGGCTTACCGTGCTCCGCAGGGCTACCAGGCGCCTGCTCTTGCGGCAGAGACCAACCCGATGACGATCTCTAACGATCCCAACTTCGGCCAGCCGGTAGCCAACCCTGCGGCGGCTCCCACCGCTACGATGGGGACATTGGAAAGCCGGGGCAACACCGACGCCCGTCCGGTAAACAACCCCAGCACTTACGGGGCTTACCCCGCTCCGCTACCTTCCGCTGCACCTGCGGCCGCGCCCCCTGCTTACGGCAACCCGCCCGCCGCGCCCACTACCTACGGTTCCACGCCCGCAAGCCCGAATACCTACGGAACTCCGGTGGGGGCCAACGTCAACTACGGCAGCAGCACACAGCCTTCCAACCGTTCCTTCCACCTGGTGCAGGAAGGCGAAAGCCTCTACTCCATTGCCCGCCGCTACAACATCACCACCGATGAGCTCCGGACGCTGAACGGACTGAAAGCCGGTGACGTCATCGTGCCCTTCCAGAAACTGTACGTGAACTAAGGGGCTGCCGTTTCCGTACTAAAGGCAGTAACTTATACCAGGGAAATGAAAAAGTCCCGCTTCCCCGGTATAAGTAATACTTTTGCCCGAGAATCGCCCCGCTAGCGCCATGACCACCCTCCTGCTTTTTGCCCTCATTTCCATCGTCGTTTCTTTTCTGTGTTCGGTTTGGGAGGCGGTACTGCTATCGGTGAGCCCCTCTTACGTGCAAATGAAAGTGCAGGAAGGAGGGCTAACGGGGGAGTTGCTCCAGAAATTCAAGAAAGACGTCAACGCGCCGCTTACGGCCATCCTCTCCCTGAATACGGTGGCGCACACGGTAGGGGCGATCCTGGTGGGCGCGAGTACCGGAGCTGCTTTCGAGGGCGATCTGGCCTTTACCATTCCCCTGCCGGAAGTTGACGTACTGGGCCTTTTTGCGCTCCATCCAATTCCCGTCAGCTACGAAATCATCGTGTCCATCGTCATGACGCTGGCCATCCTGATCCTTTCCGAAATCATCCCCAAGAACCTGGGGGCAACGTACTGGAAGCAGTTGGCACCCTTTACCGTGGCCTCCCTCAACGTCATGGTAAAGATTTTTACCTGGACGGGCTTCATCTGGCTTTCTGACCAAATCAAGAAACTGCTGCTACGGGGCGATGACCCCCACGGCACTGCCCTGACCCGCACGGAGTTCATCGCCATGGCCGAGGCCCAGGCGGAAAACGGCGAACTCAAGGCGGAGGAAGGACGTATTTTGCGGAACCTGCTCAACTTTGAAACCCTGACGGCCCACGACGTAATGACGCCCCGCACCGTAGTGATGGGGGCCAAGGCGGCGATGACCATCCAGGAATTTTACGAGAAGTACAACAACAGCCCCTTCAGCCGCTACCCCATCTTCGGGGAGACCCGCGACCAGGTAGAAGGCTACGTCCTCAAAGACATGGTGTACAAGGCCATCATTGAGCAGCGGCAGAACGAACCCTTGCGCTCCCTGGCCCGGGAATTGCTGATGGTTCCTCAGTCTACCACCCTCCATAAACTTATCGACCTGATGCTGGCCCGCCGGCAGCCCATTGCGCTGGTTGTCGATGAATTCGGCGGCATGGAAGGCCTCGTGACGATGGAAGACGCCATGGAAACCCTCCTCGGCCTGGAGATCATGGACGAGATGGATACCAGCCGCGACATGCAGGATCTGGCCCGCGAGCACTGGCGTAAGCGGGCGGAGTCTATGGGCATTGACCTTTCGACCCTGGATATGGCACCCAGCGAGGAGGCGTAGGTTGCGTTTTGCGTGAGCCCCCCGGATTACGGATGCTGCGTGGGTGGAGGAGCCCCGGATTACGGATGCTGCGCATCCTTCATCCGGGGTTATTAAGGTTCGACCCCTACGGGGTCAGTTACGGGAGGCTACGGGAGTGGGTTCTTTCGCTTTGGATTTGCGCTGGTGTTCATGGGAGGCTGGTTATCTTCGCGCCACAAAAACGCAAGGAATGAAAAGCAAGCAAACCATCGGCATCGGTTTTACCCTGGTGGGTGCCATCGGTATGGCCGTGGGGGTAATCGCGATTTTTAATAAGTCGCAGGCCTTTGGCCAGAATCCCTACGGGGTGGCCATCATCGGGGTCATCTTTTTTCTGACGGGCATGAGTTTGTTGCGGACGATCCGGGAGTAAGGCCTTGCACCTTCAACGTGAGGTTGAGCTTTTGCAAGAATTACAACTAATTGGTCTTCAACGGAGATTAGAAGGTAGTATTGTAGTTCTGTAGTTCGGTAGTCCCAAGAAACCATTGCGATCTAAACAGCTGAGGATTAGTGAAAATCTGGGGTGCATACCCTCAACCTGTCGTTGGATTGGTACTTTTTAGCTCACGCCTGATTCTTCCCACCAGTTGGTACGGCACTCGTGTACGCTATCCAGCGCGAAGCGTTGGCCCACCATGGGGGTGATGACGCATTCGGACTGGTCGGCACGGTAAATGCGGTGCACGGGGTCGAACCAGGGGTGGTCACTCAGGGAGAATGCGCCCCAGTGGATGGGCAGCAGGATGTCGCCCCGTAAGTCGGCGTGGGCCTGGATGGCCTCTTCTGGTTGCATGTGGACATTCTTCCAGCGGTGGTGGTACTGGCCGGTGTCGAGCATCGTCAGGTCGAACGGCCCGAAGCGTTCGCCGATCATTTTGAAGTGGCGTCCGTAGCCGCTATCGCCGCCGAAGTAAAGGCGGTGTTTTGCCGTTTCGATGACGAAGCTGGCCCAGAGCGTTTTGTTGCGGGTGCCGGGGGAGCGTCCGCTGAAGTGCCGGGCGGGGGTGGCCGTAAAGCGGCAGCCGGCCAGCTCGGTGCTTTGCCACCAGTCGAGTTCCGTGATCTTTTCCCGGGGTATGCCCCAGGCCAGCAGGTGGGCCGCTACGCCGAGGGGGACGAGGAAGGCTTTGGTCCGGTCTTTGACGGCGACGAGGGTGTCGTAGTCCAGGTGGTCGTAGTGATCGTGGGAGTAGATGATGAGGTCGATCTCGCCAATCTCGGCCAGGGGATGGTAGTCTTCGTAGGGAAAGCGGTGGCCGAGGAAGGGGACGGGCGCTACCCATTCTCCCAGCATGGGGTCGATCAAAATCGTCTTTCCGTCCGTTTCGAGGCGGAGGGCGGAGTGGCCGTACCAGGTCAGGTGGTCTTGGTCGGGGTCCACGTAGGTGCCGGCCTGGGCAAAACCTACGGGCAGGGGGCGGGTCGGTTGGGTGTTTTTGGCCTTGAGGTAGCCGTAGAGGTCGCCGAGCAGGCTGCGGAGATCTTCCCGCAGCGGGGTACGATCGAGGTTGCGGAAAAAGCCCTTGCGCCAGGCGACCGAACCTTGCTCTTCCACGTAGCGCATGGCACCTGCGTCCGCGCCAAATTGCGGGTCGTTGCGCATTTTCCGCGCCAGATAACCAACGGGCAGAAGGGCCAGACCGAGTAACCAGTGAGGTTTCATAGGGAGAGGAGCTTAGAGCCAGGCCAGGCTCGTGGGGCTGGGGATTTTCCGGAAGGTATGGTAATGGACCACCCCGCTCCGCGCCGTTAGCTGGAAAACGCCGACGGTATTGTCGGTAGTATTCGCGCTGAGCAGCCAGTTGCCGTCGGGGGAAATGACGATGTCGCGGGGGGCGACGCCGCCGCTGGCGAGGGTATCGCGGAATTGCAATTTGCCGACCCGCTCATCGAGGTGGAGGAGGTTTATAACGTTGAAGTTGCGGTCGGCGGCGTAGACCATTTTGCCACTGTGGCCCATGCGGACGGCCGAGCCCCAGGCTTCGTTGAGGACCCGCTCGGGCAGCGCGTTGGCCGTATCGAGCAGCTTGGGTTGGTCTTGGCTGACGTCCAACAGGTGGACGACCCCGACGTGCTCGGCATTGACGACGGCCAGCTTGCCGCCCGGATGGAGCGCGATGTGGCGCGGGCCCTGGCCAGCGGGGAAATCCAGGTCGAGCTCCGGCCGGTAGGTCAACTGGCCATCCGCCGCCCGATCGAGGACGCAGAGGCGGTCATTGCCCAGGTCAATGGCCAGCACCCGCTGCTTATCCGTCTGGAATACGCTGCAGTGGAGGTGGCTGCCGGGGTGACTGGCGTCGGAAAGCAAAATGTCCTGGCGTGCGCCGGTCAGGTTGCCGTCGGGTCCGAGGGCCAGGGCGTGCAGGTGGCCGCTGCCGTAGGAGGAGACGAGCAGGGTCTGGGGCGCGAGGGCCAGGTGGCAGGGTGCGTCTCCGGGCAGGGCCTGTTCGGCAATTTGGCGGAATTCAACTTTGCCCGCTTTGCCGCGCTTGATGCTGTGGACGGTGACGGCCGCGCCGGCGTCGGCAGATTTTTCGCGTACGGCGTAGATGAGGGATTTTTTGGCATTGGCCACCACGTAACTCGGGTTCACGGCGGGCATGAAGGCGAGGAATTGCAAGCGCCCGTCGCGCTCAAAAAAGTCGTACAGGGAGATGCCCCGTGCCGTGCCGGGGGTGCGCTCGTCCATTCTTTCGGTATATCCGCCTACTACCAGCATACTGGGGCTTTGGTTTTGGGGCCTGGCACCGGACCAAGCGGGCCAAAGGTAAGGCGGAACGAAGGATCGGGCGCAAAGAAGTCTCGCAGCCCGCCCGCGGGCGGAGCAGACAGGCCGGATGCTGGAAGATCTCTTGCCCGTCATTTCAAAATCAAATAATACCTTACCCCCATGAACATGCAAAAAATCTGGTTTTGGGCCATCACCGTGGCCCTGGGTGGTTTTCTCTTCGGCTTCGATACGGCCGTCATCAGCGGTGTCAACGGCATCATCAAAGCGGAGTGGGGGCTTTCGGATGCCGCGCTCGGGCAGATGGTGGCGGCGGCGCTGTACGGTACCATTCTGGGGGCGCTCTGCGGGGGCTTTCCGGCCAACCGCTACGGGCGCAAGGCCAGCCTGCTTGGGGTGGCGCTGCTCTTTTTGGTATCCGCCATCGGCTCGGCGCTGGCGGCGGACGTGGTGCAGCTCGGCATTTTCCGCTTTATCGGAGGCATTGGGGTGGGGGCCAGCTCGGTGGTCGCGCCCCTGTACATTACCGAGATGGCCCCGGCCAAGTTGCGGGGACAGCTGGTGGCGGCCTTCCAGTTCAACCTGGTGGTGGGCATTCTGGTAGCCTATTTATCCAACTACGTCATCGATGCGGTGGGCTGGGCCAACAACTGGCGGCTGATGCTGGGGGTAGAAATCATCCCCGCCACCCTCTACCTGGTGCTGCTGTTCTTTGTGCCCCGTAGTCCGCGCTGGCTGTTGCTTAAGGGCGGCAACCGGGAAGAAGCCCTCGCCACCCTGCGGGCGATGGACGCCAGCACGGCCGAAGCCGAGCTGGCCAGCATCGAAGCCGCCAACCAGGGGCACCGCGCGGCCAGCGTGGGCGAGTTTTTCAGCGGCAAATACCGCCGGCCCATCCTCTACGCTTTCCTTTTTGCCTTGTTCAACCAGATTTCGGGCATCAACGCCGTGATTTATTACGCGCCGGATATCTTCGCCTCCGCCGGACTGGAACGCAGCAGCTCCTTACTCTCGAGCGTAGGCATCGGCGTGGTCAACGTCGTCGGCACCCTGCTGGGGATGTACCTGATCGACTTAGTAGGCCGCCGCAAACTGATGTACCTCGGCTCCTTTGGCTACCTGCTTTCTTTGGGGGCGGTGGCCTACGCATTTTTCAGCGGGAACGTGGCGGGCATCATTGTACCGATCTGGCTGTTCGTCTTTATTGCCAGTCACGCCATTGGCCAGGGGGCGGTAATCTGGGTGTTCATCAGTGAGATTTTTGGCAACGAAGTGCGCAGCCTCGGCGCTTCGCTCGGTAGCAGTACCCACTGGGTTTTTGCGGCCCTCATCAGCGGGGTTTTTCCCTATTTTTCCGCCCAGTTTGGGCAAGGGCCGATTTTCGCCTTTTTCGCCGTTTGTATGCTGGGGCAACTGGCCTTCGTGCACTGGGTGATGCCCGAGACGAAAGGGGTTAATCTGGAGGTGTTGCAGCGGCAGCTGGAGGAGTGATTTTTTGAACCACTTTATTTGAAGAACTTCGCTCTTGTTTTTGAACCACTTTTTTAAAGAACTGCGTTCTTTTTTTTGAACCACTAAGAACACGAAGAGGGGCTAAGAGCTAGTTCTTTTGGAATCACTGAGAACACTAAGTTCACCAAATTTTTTAGTGTAAAAAAAACTTAGTGCCCTTAGTGCTCTTAGTGCCCTTAGTGTTGAAAAAAAATAAAAGCGAAGCTTTTAAAAGTTGAGTGGTGAAAAAAAGCGAAGCTTTAAAATTTAAAACCCACCATCCTCCCCAAACATATCCGCCAGAATATCGCGGAAACTGAGGCTGTTTTCCATAGTTTCCTTGCTGAGGACTTCCATTTCGGCGAGGCCCTGGAGGACGAGTTCCATGTAGAGGTAAACCTCGTTTTCGGAAAGTTTATCGCCCAAGGTGCCGGTGACGAACTTGCGCAGGCCCGCTACGCCGTCTAGGGCCTGGTGGTAACTCTCGTTGCTGGCGTCGTTGACGAGTTCGGCGACGTTGCCCCCACTGAAGTAGGCCCGAATGATGCCGTAGGGGTCGCTGCCCGTGCGGCCGTCGGCGGCCACGCTATCGGGGTCGGGGAAGTGGGCCAGGAAACTGGCTTTGATGCTTTGGCCCAGCAGTTTCATCGCCACGCCGTAGGCACCTTCCTGTTCGCCTTCGTAGACGAGCTCTACTTTGCCGGTGATGGCGGGCACTACGCCCCAGAAGTCGGTAATCCGCGCCTGGGTGGTTTCGTCGCCGGCCAGCAGCGCGCGGCGCTCGGCGGTGGAGATGAGGTTTTCCAGCGCCGTGATGCTCAGGCGGGCCGAAACGCCGCTTTTTTCGTCGATGTACTCACTATCGCGGGCCGTAAAGGCCAGTTGTTCGAGCATGGTGAGGAGCAGGTCGCTGACTTGCACACGGTCCGTCTGGGCCTTTACCAGGTTGGCCTCCTGCCGGGTGATGGCCATGGCGATCTCCACCGTCTTGGGGTAGTGGGTGAGGATCTGGCTCTGGATGCGGTCTTTGAGCGGCGTGATGATGCTGCCGCGGTTGGTGTAGTCTTCGGGGTTGGCGGTGAAGACGAACTGGATATCGAGGGGGAGGCGCAGCTTGAAGCCGCGGATCTGGATATCGCCCTCCTGCAGGATGTTGAACAGCGACACCTGGATGCGGGCCTGAAGATCGGGCAGCTCGTTGATGACGAAAAGGCCCCGGTGGGCGCGGGGTACGAGGCCGAAGTGGATGACGCGTTCGTCGGCGTAAGTCAGCTTCAGGGTGGCGGCTTTGATGGGGTCAACGTCGCCGATGAGGTCGGCCACACTCACATCCGGCGTCGCCAGTTTTTCCACGTAGCGTTCGTTGCGGTGTACCCAGGCGATGGGGGTTTGGTCGCCGTGCTCGGCGATGAGGTCGTGGGCGTAGCGGCTGATGGGCGCCAGGGGGTCGTCGTTGAGTTCGCTGCCTTCCACGACGGGCATGTACTCGTCGAGAAGATTGACCAGAAGCCGGGCGATGCGGGTTTTGGCCTGGCCGCGGAGGCCCAGCAGGAGGATGCTGTGGCGACTCAGCACGGCGCGCTGGATGTCGGGCAAGACGGTGTCGTCAAAGCCGATGATGCCGGGGAAAACCTCCTCCTTGCGCTGGAGTTTTTTGATCAGGTTGTCGCGCAACTCTTGCTTTACGCTGCGTGATGTGTAGCCGCTGGCCTTCAATTCGCCGAGGGTCTTGGGGTTGGTCATGGGGGATAATTTCGGGGTCTGCGCTAGGTAAACCCAAGTGGGGGGAGATAGTTTTGGAGTTGGGTGGTTCGGTGGTTTAGTAGTACCTAGTTCAGTAGTTCCTAGTTTAGTAGGAGGTCGTTCAAGCTTGGAGTCCATTAGCGGCAGCACTATTGGACTAAGCAACTACGCCACTACTCCACTATGGCACCACTGAACTACTGCACTACTGAACTATTCCTTGGGCGCGGCCGCAGGTGCAGGGGGAAGGTAAAAGGAGCAAAGTCCGGACGCTTCCACGACGGCCGGACGCTCAAAGGTTGCCAACCGACTCCGCTGCGCTGCGTTGGGTGGCAACGCTTCGAGGTCCTACCCAAGGACCTTTGAGCGTCCGTAGGACCTCGAAGGGTCCGGTCTTCTTGAGGGCTGGCGTCCGGTCTTTCTTTTGGGCTGATGGCTGTGCCTTAATTAGTATGCCATTAAACTGTAGCAGGTGAGTGATTACCCTAATACCCCAATTAAGGTGCTTTATCCGGATTTTGGTCATGTTCATCTGCGGAATGGACTTGCAGTTTGGCTAATTGGTATGGGAGGTTTATTTTTAGCCCGTTGCTGGCCTGAAGCCTGCGCCTGGTTCGGTGGACATTCTGTAAGAGCACTCTCCTCTGTATTTGTCCCAACCAGATTACTGGCATGCCTGACTGAAGAAGGCCGAGGTGCTGTCCTCCTCCGGCCGATAGATAGCGCTTCTAGCGGCAATCTTGTGCTGTTGTTCCATTGACTGTTGATTGATAAACCTATAAATACCGAACCTTAAACAGATGTTAAGCTACAAATTCAAGAAAGAGATCTCGGCCGAGTTTGGCTGGGACAGGAAAACCCTGTACAACCGGATGCGCAGTTGAGGCCTGAAGATCCAGCGGGGAGCACTCTCTCCCGCCCAGCAGAAAGAAATCTACGAATGCTTAGGGTATCCCCTGGGGATAGATGAGGAGTTGTTTGCGAAAGTGAAAGTTCCGAAGTCCAAGAAGAAGGAAAAAGCCGAGAAATAGCCCAATTTTTTCACATCAAAACTAGCACGCCATGAAGAAAGGCCATAAATTTCGGGGAATGCTATGTTTTTGCTGTACTACTTTTGTTTTCGACAACTGATGCAACTGGCTTATGAGCTTGGCATTGCCAAGAAATAGGACCTTAGATCAGATTGTTCGCTGTCCAATAAATACCAATCAAAACCATGCGGACCTTAACTGCTCCGAATGTTGACCAACCTAAAATAGTCGCTGAGTTCTTCTCGGTTGCTAGTTGGTTATTGTTTTTGTTGGCGGTGATGGCGGGTGTGCTCAATGTTTACTTGGTACAGGAAGTGCTCCTCTCCGAAGAAGTATTCCATAATACCTTAGGAGAGCGAATGGCCTACGAACGGATTGAGAAAATGATGACCGAGCAACGCGCTTGGTCTTGGCTTGGCTACGCTATTCTACCCCTGGCCGTGCTGCTGCAAACCTTGGTTATCAGCATCAGTTTGATCACTGGAGTGGTGTTCTCTTATGCCAAAGTTGGGTTTAAAGCACTTTTCGGCATGGTCCTCAGGGTAGTGGCCATTATAAGCGTTCTGCGCCTGCTTCCCACGGTGGTGCTGATTTTTCAAGACATCCAAGTCCTTGATGACCTGCTGAGAAGCGATTGGTACTCGCTGTTGGGCTTGTTGGGGCGTGATAATGTTTCGGCTTTCCTGCACGTTCCACTTGCGGCCCTCAATTTGTTTCATTTGTTCTTTGTGCTGGGTTTGTTCATGGGAATGCGCTACCTGGCTGACAAAGGAACTACGCAACTTGCGCTCGTTAGTTACAGTTGTGGCACGCTGTTGTGGTGGCTTGCGCTGATGTACGTGCAGGTGAGTATAGGATAGAAGAAAACGATTGTCCGGAAATTGTTTCGGACACTAAGATATGTTGCGCGACTGCAGCCCACACCTTAAGGCTGGGTAAAGATGTGAGGGGATTGTTGAATGTTTAATCAATTCTTTGTTATGCAAAAACTTTCTTTTGACCAAATTGAAAGGCTTGAAGGCGGTGCTTGGATTGACTGGGTAAACGGAGCTGCCTGCGGAGCCGGTATATTGGGAGCTGTAGTTCTACTCTCTAATCCCGTTACGATGACGGCAGGTGTCTATCTTGCTTCAGTCGGATCAGGTGTTGCTCTCGGCGCCTGCGCTGGTCTTTTAGTTTACTAATCCAGTTAATTATTGATAAAGTCTTTTTGATATGGAAAAAATATCTTTTCAACAAATGTCCTCAATTGAAGGAGGCGATTGGTGGCGCGATGCCCTCGATTTTGGGGCAGGAGTATGTGCTGGTACCGGATTAGTTCGTGGTATTGCCGCTGTAGCAGCCGTAGCCGTCCCAGGAGGCGCGGCTCTATGGGGTGGAGTAGCCATTGGTTGCTTCATCGTGGGAGCGGCAGCTGGCGCGACCTGATTAAAGTTGCCTAGTCAATAACCATACGGCATGCTACATTTATTTGTAACTTGGCCGTATGGTTATACTTGGGTATGCATTTTGATTGAGATTGTAAACCTCAATTCTAGAGCACTAATTCGGAACTAAACTATGAGGTCTCGCCACAGTTTTAACCGTTTTAGTACGGTTTGTGCATGCGAGTGTATTTACGTGTATAGTGCAACAACCTAGGTTTTGTGATTTTGGAGATTGAGGGTAACCATCTTGGAAGTCAATGTTTACAAGGACTTGAGTTACTCGTTTGGCTCTTTCACTTTTCACAATTTCTTGGTTGTTTTACTATAAGTTACACCCTCTAACGGTTTTAGCGCCCTTCTTTAAAAAAAAAAAGGATTGTTTTAGTAACACATAAAATGATTTTATCGTGGATAAGCAAAAAATGGCTAAGTTTGAAATATTTTGTTGGGGTGCTTTTACAGCTACGACCATTCTAACTATAGACAATATATTTGGCTACGATGTCCCTGCTTGGGCTAAAATATTTGTTGCCTGTCTTATGTTTTCTGCCTGGATGTTATACGTTTTTACAAATGTCAATTTGGGTGAGATTGATCCTTCTAAATACGACGTGGAGAACCGAAAGAGTAATACAAAAGCAATAATTATTTTTTTATCATTAGGTGTTTTTATTGGATTTATTTTGATTTACTTACTTAAGTAGTAATCCGTTGCGCCATTGCGATACCCTTTCTTTGGAGCCAAAGAAAGATACGAAGTACTACATAGGAAATCAAGCTTGAGTGAGTCACTTCAGTAAAAGAGAGTAGAAATTTCAGCAGTGGAAAAGATTAAGTCCAAAGTAATGTATATTAATATGGTCATGCTATTTATCGGCATAGCGCTAGCATTCCCTTATTTTTTTGAAGAGGCTCCCAGCCTATTCAAACAACCTAAGGATGCCTTTCACACTTTCTTAGGTGCGGCGGTTGGCTTTTACATTCTTATCTATCCAGGTCTTAAAGATAAAATGATACAGAAGGAAAAGAGTTTTGGACGTAATGACATGGATGACTTATAACACCCACTAATCGAAAAAATTTATTAATGCCATACATTGAAGCACAATTGCGCGTTACTCATCTGTAAGTTCGTCTATGTACTTACCAACTGGGGCGTATGAGTCGTGTAGCGGTGTGTATAAAATCGTCTCCCTTGGTTACAAGAATGAATAAGATTCGTCGATCGGTAACGTGGCTTCTGGGCCTGACAATACTTTTTACGGCTTGTGATGGAAACGGCTTTAGAGATGAAGTACAGGGAGAAGCAATGCCAACCCGTCCAAACATCACTCACTTAAACTCGCTTACTTGGAATCCAACGGCGTTAATAGACAGTGGGCTAACTCTTCTCACCTTCATCAACCCCGACTGTGAACACTGCCATTACCAAACTGGTGCCCTGCTAGGCGAAGACGCCGCGAAACCAGCTGGCCTTCGCCTTGCTTTCTTATCTGATGTCCACCCGGATAGCTTAAAAGCCTTTGCCAGCCAGTTTACGTACGATAACACCGCGACCGTATTTCTCTGGGACGAAGGCGGTATAGTCGCCCAGCAGATGGGGGTAAGCAGCTACCCCACCATGTTTCTCTACGATACGGCCGGAGTACATCTACAAACCATTGTCGGGGAAGCAAAACCCGGTTACGTTTACAAATTTTTCCATGCAACCCACTAAAGCCCACGTCCGCCAGCAAGACCAAACCGACTGCGGGGTCGCCTGCCTGAAGGCCGCATTGAATCACTTTGCCTTGGCTCCGGTGTCCTTCGAGCGCCTGCGGGAATTGAGTGGCACCTCTATCCGGGGGACCACCCTGCTGGGCCTGTTCCAGGCGGCACAGGAAGTGGGGATCGACGCCGAAGGTTTTGAGGCTGATCTGCCGAGCTTGCGGGATTGTGCTGATTTATGCATTCTTCACATCATCAAAGATCAGCGGCTACAGCATTATGTGGTCTGCTATGGTTACGACCATAAAAAAGCCGCCTTTCTGATCGGGGACCCGGCGGAGCCCGAGGTGGAATATTGGACGGCGGATAAACTTGACGCCGTTTGGCAAAGCAAAGCGCTTTTGTTGCTGAAAGCAAATGCTGCAGCACAAATGGAAGCGTCGGAAAAGCCCAAGCGGTGGGATTGGATCCGCAGTTTGGTAGATGAAGATTTGCCGCTGCTTTTCGTTGCGCTTTCGATGGGTGTAGTGTTGGCGGTGCTTGGTTTGGCTACCGCCATTTTCTCTCAGCAGCTGCTGGATAAGATCTTGCCCAGTGAAGACCGCAGCCGCTTGTTCCTCGGAGCAGGCTTGTTGATGCTGCTGCTGTTGGCGCGTGCCGCTGTCCAGTATTTACGTTCCTTGTTGTTACTCCGGCAGAGCTTCGACTTTAACCTCCGCATCATCAATTTTTTCTACGGCCGGCTTTTGGAACTTCCCAAGTCCTTTTTCGATAACCGTAAAACCGGAGATTTGATCGCGCGGATGAACGATACCCAGCATATCCAGCGGGCGGTTTCCAATATCCTGGCCAACGTCACTATTGAGCTGCTGATGGTAATCGTAGCGTCTGGGGCCATCATCTGGTTTGATTGGAGAATTGGGTTGGTTAGCCTTGCTTGGTTGCCAGTGTTTGGGTTCATTGTTTACCGGTTTCATCCTGCGGTTTTGAGCGGGCAGCAGATGGTTATGTCAAGTTACGCCGCCAATGAAAGCAACTATGTGGATACCATCCAAGGCGTAGGGGTGATCAAATTGCACGGCAAAGAATCGTTTTTTAGTATGGTGACGAACACTTTTTACCGAATTTTGCAAGAAGCCATTGTGAAATTAGGTAAAATTGCCATTCGTTACCAGTTTTGGACGCAGGTTACATCAGTAGTATTTATAGTAGCCATTATCCTTTGGAGCGCGATGAAAGTGCTTTCCGAAACCATGACTGCGGGAGAATTAATTGCCATCCTGCAAATGGTCGGCATCCAAATGACTTCGGCCGCCACTTTAGCGGGGGCAAATATTCAGCTGCAGGAGGCTAGGGTAGCTTTTGACAGGATGAACGAGTTTACCAGTATCCGCAGTGAGAAGGAGCGGGAAGCCCACCAGCCCCAGTCCGTTACGGCAGCTTTTGAAGAACTATCCGTAGACAATCTTCGTTTTCGTTTTCCCGGCAGGCGCTTATTACTCGATGGGGTCAACTTCCGCTTACGAAAAGGGGAGTGGATAACGATTATGGGGGAAAGCGGTATGGGGAAGTCTACTTTACTACAAATTTTGCAAAAATTTTATGAAAAAGAGTCGGGATCAATTAAAGTTAATGGAATTGATCTTGAATTATTGGGTCTGGTAGATTGGCGCAGCCATCTGGGGGTGTTGCCACAACAAGTAAAGCTCTTCAATGGAACGGTGCTGGATAATATTTTGCTCGGGGAAGCACCGGAATCACCAGAAGTGCTGGAAGCGTTTTTTGCTGAGTATGGCCTTACCGAGAACTTTCTGCAATTACCCAATGGATTGGCCACTATTGTCGGTGAGCAAGGAGTAAACCTATCGGGTGGTCAGCAACAGATACTGGGCCTGGCCCGCGCGCTTTGGCGACGTCCTTCTCTATTGCTATTGGACGAGCCTACTGCGGCGCTCGACCGAAATTCGGAACTCTTCGTTTTATCATTGTTGAAGAAAATCAAATCCCAGATGGGCATTTTGGTCTTAACGCATCGTCTCTCCACCGCAAGGCACGCGGATCAAATCTTCGTTCTTCAGCAGGGACGTACCATTGCCGTTGGTACGCACGATGAGTTGCTGGCGCACCAAGACAATTTATACGCCAATGCTTGGAGCGATATGCTGATGGTAGATTACGGTGGGTGAGGCGGCGGCAAAGAAATGTAGACCGCTTTACTGTGGTGGGTATGCAATGGAGAACTGCCGGGCTTTGTATACGGAGATGACTGGTAGTGAGCAGAGCAATAGTGGTTGAAGAAAGAATTACGATCTAGCTTGGACTTGTCCTCGCGGCACTGAACTGCCTGGCCAAATCGCCACCATAGGTCGGCTATGCTGGCGTTTCGTCCACTTGTTCAGCACCACGATTACTTCGCCCAAGCTAAGCCCTAATTCATTCCTCAACCACTAATACTTTGTACGATAAAAAATTTGGTACGATTCCAAATAAAAAGTCGTACATTGCGGCATGGAGGCAAGCTTTCTACATCGCGCCATAGATAATCTGTACGCCGCATCAGGAATTGTGGGGGAGATAGACCATGGGGTCAGTACTGATGCGTTTGACGGTGTCTTGCGTTTACTGCACACCGCACACGCCATCAAGATTCCGTTCATTGTGAAACGGCAGTTGACCGCAGCGGAGGTGGATGGGTTGAAGTCGCTGAACAAGAAAGTGCTAATTGTTTTCGACAAAGCCACTGATGCGGAGAAGGAACGCCTGAGGAAAGAAAACCTGAGCTACTTAGAATCCTCTGGCAACGCTTTTCTGAACTGCGACGGTTTTTTCCTCTTCATCGATACCGAAAAAGGAGCTCCCGGTGCTAGCGATAAGGCCGGAAAGGCGTTTTCGAAAACCGGATTGAAGATCATCTATTCTCTACTATCCAATACGGACGTTACCGAAACGAATTACCGGAATTTAGCAGATCTGTCTGGGACGTCGATCGATTCCGTAGGTCGGGTGTTGCGCGAATTGGTAAGCGATAAATACCTGGTGAAGACTGGCAATAGAGGCTATAAAATCGTAGATCAGTCAAGATTGTTAAACGACTGGGCTATCCTATTCAACAAGGTATTGAGGCCGAGTCTGAAAGCCCGGGCATTCGATTTTCAGGATAGCAGCACGGAACTTCGCAGTCTACTGGGCCAGGATACCGGTGGTTTGATTGGTGGAGAGTTAGCGGCGGAATCCATGGATAATCACCTGATCAGCCGTAAAGCAACTGTTTACGTAGCAGGTTCTTTTGTAGACTTCGCGCTCAAAAACCAGCTGAAACCAACAAAGAATGGTAGAATAACCCTGCTGGAAAAATTTTGGAATAGATCGGATAACTACTGGGAACTTAGTGAGTTTCTGGCTAGCCCGACGCTGGTGTACGCGGATTTGCTGAATGATCCCAGCCCCAGAAATCTTGAAGCCGCGACTCTCCTTCTCAACCGGAATTTACATGAGCCTGTACAGTAAACTAGGCAACACGCTCCTGAAAGACATTGTAGCCGATATGATTGCCGCGTCCAACGATTTGCGGATTGAATTCTTTGGCGTCGGAGCTTTAGCCAGAAATACTTGGTACGTCGAAAATGACTTGCCCGCCAGAGGTACCAAGGACGTGGATTTCGGTGTCTACATTCCGAGCAAAGAGGTATACCAACAATTGAAAGACAAGTTAATCCAGCAGTATGGATACACTGCCTCTTCGACTAATGCCTTTTGCATAATATCTCCGCAAAAAATGCCGGTTGACTTACTGCCTTTTGGCGAAATAGCAAACAACGATAAAGTGCTGGTAGAAGGAAAAGGATTGACAAGTATGAATCTGGAAGGCTTTGTGGAAGTTCACCTGAATGGCTTAAGGCGCGTTGACATAGAAGGTGATATTATCAATTTATGCTCGATCCCTTCCGTGGTGCTATTAAAGCTTATCGCATTCGACGATCGGCCTGATCAACGCACGAAAGACCCGCTGGATGTTGCTTCGATTTTCAAGGTCTACCCGTCTGTTGAATCAGATTTTATTTGGCACCACTACCACGATCTATACGATGGTGATTTTTCTCACGATGATGTAGCGGTAAAGGTAATAGGTTGCGAAGTCCGTAAACTCATTGTTGAAAATGCTGCCTTACTTGATCGGGTAAACAGAATTTTAGATGATGCCATAGCAGGACGAAGCAAACTCGCCGCCTATATGATTGAAGACGGGCAAAAGGAAAACGTCGCCATGATGGTGGAAAGGTTAGTACTGTTCAAGAGTGGACTAAATAACGAAAGATAACACCACCCGTACAACGCACCATCAGTTAGAGCTTGTCTAAATTTTTATTTCTGATAACCAAGCAGTTTGCTGCTCAGTACTTCGTGCTATGAACCTGGTGTCACAATAAATGGCTTACGTAGTCCACTATGTATACTGGCCTCGCCTCGTACTAACAGGGCACTGTCTCGCTTCGACCGTCGATGCCACCCCAAAGAGATGAGTCTCTCCCCACAAAAGTCTTTACGCGAAATTATTTTTCAGGACTTTGACAGATCAAAGCGAAAATGATTTTATATTTCCGCCTCACTTACGCAATACCCATTTACCCTGCATCAGCAGCCCTCCGCTTGGCTGCTGAGAAGTGATAAACGTAAGGACGATACAGGAATGTTGCAGGTATAATGTAGTTGTGCAATTGAAAAAATGTGAAATGAAAAAGCTAATCATTTTAGGAAGTTCCAGAAAAAATGGCGAAACTAAGAAAGTCGTTTCGGAGTTGATGCGTATATCCGATTGGGACTTAATTGACTTGACTGATTTTAACATTTCTCACTTTGATTATGAACATTTAAACCGCACGGACGATTTCATAGATTTATTGAAACGAATAACTGAAAACTATGACGTGCTGATTTTTGCAACGCCTGTTTATTGGTACTCCATGAGTGGAATAATGAAAGTGTTTTTCGACCGACTGACAGATTTATTGCGCATAGAAAAAGATACCGGACGGAAGTTGAGGGGTAAGTATATGGCGGTTATTAGTTGCTCGAATGGCGACAATTTGGGAGAGATGTTTTGGCTTCCTTTCAAAAAATCGGCTGAATATTTAGGAATGAACTATATAGCTGATTTACATACTTATGAAGGAAGAATGGAGGACGATAAGATTGCTGAATTCAAACAAACCATTGAAGAGAAAACGACGCCAGAACACCGTGTATAAGAGAATAGGGGTTGCAGTTATGCATCAAAGGCCAGGAATTTTAGAGAAGGGTGTAGAGATCACGAATTCCGTGCATCTCAAAAGGAGGTTATCATTGGTGCCTTAGAAACTTGGGAAGTCAAAATTGATAAATTGCCTGAGATGAGGTTTATAAATTGTGAGATGTAAAGGAGTGATCCAAGTACCAACATCCGAAGCGCGTATTGATGTTAATGGCCCAGGCCCCCCCAACCCAACTCCCCTCCACCTCGTTTACCCTCTTACAACTTCTCACTGCATCCATGGCCCGTACCGCTCGCCGTCATTTTTACACCTTCGTTTTCTTTGCACTGTTTGCTTTGGTGTTCACCGCTTTTCTGCTGGTGGCCGGCTACTACTACCTCGCGGGCGCACCCAACGCCAGCCTGCAATCGTTCACGCCGGGGCTGCCCGCGCTGTTCCTGGGCTTCATGGCCCGCAACGAATTCCGGGCCTGGCGGGCGGCGCGGAAAACGGAGGCGCGCTTGAAAGCCAAAGCTGCCGCAGCCGCCGTGGCAGAACGGGTAGGGTAGGGGGCTGTCTTCTCAGACGAACCTTGCTCCTTGTCTTGTCTCCCCCCTTTGGGGGGTCGGGGGGGAGCACCTGCGGCCGCGCCCCAAAAACGCCCCAATTCCTCGCAAATGCTGCTGATTGTCGCGCCAGCCCTACCTTGTAGCCGCTAACCTATCTTGCTATGTCCCGCATCCACCATTTTTTGTCCCTCACTTTGCTGCTGACTATGTTTTTGAGCTGTAAGGAAGACCGCCCGGTGTACGGCGGCCTCGATGAATACCCCGTATATGCCTTTAAAGACCTGGGGGCACGCTACACTCCGGAGGCTACGACCTTCAAACTTTGGTCGCCCGCCGCCCAGGAGGCCCGCGTGCGGCTGTACCTGACGGACGAGCCGACCGAGGAAGCCCAGGAAAGCATCGAGCTCGATGAAATTGACGGGGCCTGGACGGCCAAAGTGGACGGCGATCTAGACGGCCGCTATTACACTTTCCAGATCAAACGCGACGGCAACTGGGGCGTGGAAGCCACCGACCCCTACGCCCGCGCGACGGGCACCAACGGCCTGCGCGGTCAGGTGGTCAACCTCGACGATACCGACCCCGCAGGCTGGGACCAGGATACCCGCCCGCCCCTGGCGGCCCCGACGGACGCCGTTTTGTACGAGCTGCACGTCCGCGATTTCGGCATTGATGAAAATTCGGGCATCCAGCACAAGGGCAAATTCCTGGCCTTCACCGAGCGGGGAACCACCACGCCGCAGGGCATCGTGACGGGCGTAGACCACCTGGTGGAGCTGGGCGTGACCCACGTGCACCTCCTGCCCAGCTTCGACTACATGAGTGTGGATGAATCGCGGCTGGACGAGCCACAGTACAACTGGGGCTACGATCCCCAAAACTACAACGTGCCCGAAGGCAGCTACTCCACTAACCCCAGCGATGGCAAAGCGCGGATCCGGGAGTTCAAGCAAATGGTCCAGGCCCTCCACCGGGCGGGCATCCGGGTGATCATGGATGTGGTCTATAACCACACTGGCCGCTCCGCCGACAGCCATTTTCAGCACCTCATCCCCGACTACTTTTACCGCTTCAAAGAGGATGGCAGCATGAGCGACGCCAGCGCCTGCGGCAACGAAATTGCCAGCGAACGGCCCATGGTGCGCAAATACATCCGCGAATCGGTCAGCTACTGGGTGGAAGAATACCACGTCGATGGCTTCCGCTTTGACCTGATGGGGATTCACGACATCCCGACGATGAACGAGATCAGCCAGTCGCTCCACGCCATCGACTCCAGCATCCTCCTCTACGGCGAGGGCTGGACGGCCGGCACCAGCCCCCTGCCCGATAGCCTGAAGGCCATCAAGGCCAATACGCCCCAGTTGCGGCAGATCGCGGCCTTCAGTGATGACCTGCGGGACGGACTGAAGGGCAGCGTATTCGTCCACGAAGAGCAGGGCTTCGTCTCCGGCGCCAGTGGTAAAGACATGTCCATCCGCTTCGGCATCGTCGCCTCCACCCAACACCCCGGCGTGGTGTACGACAGCGTCAACTACTCCAACGCACCCTGGGCGAAGGTTCCGGCGCAGTGCGTCAACTACGTCAGTTGCCACGACAACCACACGCTCTGGGATCGCCTGGCCATCAGCAACCCCTCCACGCCGCCCAGCCAACGGGAGCAGATGCACCGCCTGGCGCTGGGCATCGTGCTGACTTCCCAGGGGATTCCCTTCCTGCACGCGGGGACGGAAATGTGCCGCACGAAGAACGGCGATGAAAACAGCTATAAATCCGGCGACGCCGTCAATGCCATTCGCTGGAACGCCAAGCAGACACACCGGGTGACCTACGAGTTCGTCCGCCAGCTCATCGCCCTGCGCAAAGCCCACCCGGCTTTCCGGATGCAGACTACCGAGCAACTGCAGCAGCACCTCCGCTTTGTGGATACCGAAGACGATCAGCTCATCGTCTACACCATCACCGATGCGCCGGGGGAAAGCTGGACGAACATTCTCGTGGCGTTCAACGGCAGCGCTGCCAATCGGAAAGTCGAACTGCCCGAAGGCACCTGGAAGCGGGTGGCGGATGGCCGGACAGTGGACCCCGCCGGACTGGGCCGCAGCCTGGAAGGAAGCCTGACGCTGGGGGGCATCGACCTGGCCATTTTGGTAAAAGAATAGGCGGCCATCCTGCGCTGCGGGCTTAATTTTGCGTGAGGTTGAGCCCTTGCAATAATCACAATTAGTTGGTCTTCAACGGCCTTTAGAAGGCTGTTCGGTAGTTTTGCAGTTCGGTAGTAGACAATGCCCCACTACCGAACTACAAAACTACTGAACTACAGAACCATTGCGATCTAACCATCTGAAAATCAGCGAATATCTACGTTGCATACCTCCATCCTGACGTTAATTTTGCTGTTTCCGCATTTCCCAATTCATCCCACCACCATGATTCCGCCATTCCTCCTGGGGCTCTTATTTTTGCTTCTCGCCTGGTGGATGCGCCAGAAGGCGAAGGCCTGGCACCGCTGGGCCATCGCGCCTTTGGTCACCGGGGCCCTGATCCTGCTGTTTACCTTCACCGTGAAGTACCAGGACGTGGCGAAGGTCCAGGCCAGGCACGACCTCGACACTTTGCTGGAGGAATTGCGCCGCCCCGACCTGTGGGAAGCCAACGACCTCACCAACCGCGAAGAATTGTTGTTTCTGGCCTCCACGGGAAGCGGTGCCCTCTACCGGATGCTGGAACACGCCCCCGAGCGCAAGCCCGCGATCGACTCTACCCTCCGCCAACTGGCCGAGTGGGTGAGCGACCGGGGCAACTTCCGGCAGTGGCGGGGCGGGACCGACCTGGACCGGGAGGTGTTTTTCCTGGCCCACGCCGGGGCTGTCTTGGGCCACTACCAGCTGGCCACCCGCGAGGAAAGCTACGCGGCCAGCTTCCAGAAGATGGGTGAACACCTCGGCAAACGCCTCCAGCGCGCCCGCTATAAGCACCTGATCAGCCGCGACGACGAGGAATATTTTCGTCCGGCGGACAACGCAGCGGCCCTTTACACCCTTTCCCTATACGAAAGCTATTACGCTACGCAGTACCTGGAACCCTCGTTTACCGACTGGGCCAACTACCTGACGACCGAACTGTACTTCGAAGAATCGCGCCTGCCCTGCGCCGCCTTCAGTGCCACCAACCGCTGCCAGCTGGGCCCCAACGCTACGGCTACCGGGCTCTACATCGCCTACCGCGCGGCGGCCGCCCCCGCGCAGGTGGACAGCGACATTCCCTGGCAGGAATGGCTGCACTATTTCAAGCGGACTTCCCTGAGCCCCTTTACCCTGCGCCTGCGGTCCAACATGCGGGCGGGTGAGCCGGTGCGCTTTTGCAACCAGGGCGCTGCGCCGCTCGACTGCGAATACTACGAAAGTGCAGTTGGCCTCTGGGCGGCGGCGGAGTACGGTGCGGGCTATTCCTACTTTCGTTTCTTCGGTACGGAAGTGCTGCGGCGGTGGTTGCAATCTAAGCCCAACTACGCCGCTTTTCGGCCACCCCGGCGGGCTCCTTTGCTCATCCGGGTGTCCTTGCGCACACTGGGGGAAGCGAAGTAATTGCTTTCTTTGCTCCTCGTCCCATCTCCCCCCTTCGGGGGGGCGGGGGGGAGCACCTGCGACCGCGCCCATTTTTTTATCAACTTCAACTCCCTCCGCCATGGCTACCATTCACCCCAGCGCCATCGTTGACTCCGGCGCCCGCATTGGCAACAATACCCGGGTTTGGCATTTTTGCCACCTGATGGCGGGCTGCGAGATCGGCGAAAATTGCAGCCTCGGGCAAAACGTTTTTGTGGCTACGGGCGTGCGCCTGGGCAACAACTGCAAGGTGCAGAACAACGTGAGTCTGTACGAGGGTGTGACCTGCGGCGATGACGTATTTATTGGCCCTTCGGCCGTGTTTACCAACGTGCTCAATCCCCGCGCCGCCGTTAATCGCCGCGATGAGTACCGCCCGACGCTGCTCGAAGACGGGGTCACCATCGGGGCCAACGCCGTCATCGTGTGTGGCGTGCGCCTGGCTCACCACGCTTTCGTGGGGGCGGGGAGTGTGGTGACCAAAGACGTGGCTCCCTTCGCGCTGGTGGTGGGCAATCCCGCCCGGCAGATTGGCTGGATGAGCGTAGCCGGGGGCCGCCTGCACTTCAACGAGGCGGGACGGGCCATCTGTCCGGTCACCCAGCAGGTGTACCGCCTGGATGGCGACAAAGTGTTCCGCCACATCGATCCCGATCACCCCTTCCCTAAGAAAAACTAAGCACCATCGCTACGCTAGCTCCCATTCGTTTTCTGATTGTTGGCCTGGGGCACATCGGCCGCCGGCACGCTACTCTGGTGGCTGCGCATCCGGCGGCGGAGGTGGTGGCCATTTGCGATGTCCTTCCCCCCCGCCAGCTGGCCTGGCCGGAGGGTGTACCCGCAGCAGTTCCCCTTTTTGCTGCCCTGGAGGACTTCCTGGCCGCTGGGCTGGCCGCCGACGTCGCTTGCATCTGCACCCCCAACGGCTTGCACGCCGCCCAGGCCGAACTGCTCCTGCGGGCGGGCCTGCACGTGGTGGTCGAAAAACCCCTCGCACTGACCGTCGCAGGTGCGGATGCCATCATTGAAACGGCCCGCGCGGCCGGCCGCCACGTCTTTGGCGTGATGCAAAATCGCTACAGCCCGGCCTCGGCCTGGCTGAAGGAACAGCTGGAGCAGGAACGCCTGGGGGAAATCCTGCAAGTTCACCTCAATTGCTTCTGGAACCGCGATCACCGCTATTACACGGTGCCGCCCGACGGCCGCCCCCACCCCTGGCACGGCGACGAAGCACTGGACGGCGGCGTACTCTTTACCCAGTTTGCCCACTTCGTCGATCTTCTTTGCTGGTGCTTCGGGCCGGTGGAAGTGGCCTCCGCCCGCTTTGCCAACCAGCAACACCAGGGCCTGCACCGTTTCGCCGACGCCGGCACCGTACACTATTCCCTGGCTGGTGGCGCACTCGGCACCCTCAACTTCAGCACCGCCATCTGGGACCGCAATTTTGAGTCTACCCTCATCGTCATCGGGTCAAAAGGCACGGTAAAACTCGGTGGCCAGTACATGAACGAAGTGCGGTACTGCCACGTCGAAGGCCTGCTTCCGCCCGACCTACCCGCCAGCAGCCCGGCCAACAACTACGGCCCCTACGCAGGCTCGGCCGCCAACCACCACTTCGTCATCGACAACGTCATCGACGTCCTCCACGGCAAAGCCACCGTAGCCACTACCGCCGAAGAAGGCCGGCAGGTGGTGGCTACGATTGTGGCGATGTATGGAGTTTAGTAGTTCATAGTTCATAGTTCATAGTTCATAGTTCATAGTTCATAGTTCATAGTTCATTAGCTACCAGTAAACTATGAACTACCGACTACTGAACTACTGAACTACTGAACTATGAACTACCGACTACTGAACTACTGAACTACAACCTTCTGCACCGCACTACCCACGCCGTCTTCCACCCGCAGGAAGTAAAGGCCAGCGGGTAGGTCCGTACGCAACGGGAGGCTTTGGTTGCCGGCGCTGAGCTGCCCCTGGTAGAGGCGGGAGAGCCGGCGTCCGCTCAGGTCCAGCACGTCAATGGCTACGTTGCCCGCCCGCTCGAGGTGGAAACTGACCCGCAGAGGACCATTGCTGGGGTTGGGATCAACCCGCAACTGAAGCCGCGCCACGGCGGCCTGGTTGGTGGAGGTGCCGATGTTGCCACCGCCGCGGGCGATGGGACGGGAGAGGTAGAGGTGAAACTCTCCCGGGGCCAATTGCAGGGCAGCGTTGGGGTCAGTGACGGTAATGGTTTCGCCGGTTTCGTAGTCGTACCACGTGCCCGCGCTCGGCCAGATGCCCGTTGCGCTGAGGGGGGTGATGCCGAAGTTGCCCACAATGGCCACTTCGCCATCCGTGCCAGAGAGTTGCACGATCTTATCGGGCGTAGCGAGGCGTTGTTTTACGACGGTGCCGTGGAAGAAGTCGTAGTTGTTGCGCAGGTAAAGCAAATCGGCAATCCAGTTGTATACCTGTTGCCGCGCGGGCTCTTCCCGGTAGTCCCAGCGAATGGGCTTGGGGTCGGTGCGGCAGCCGTTGTTGATGCCCCCGTTGTTGGGGCACTGGTTGATGCTGAAGTCGTAACCCAGTTCGCCGAACTGCCAGAGCATTTTCGGGCCGGGCATGGGGTAGAAGAAGGTGCTCGCCAGTTGGACGCGGTCGAGGCCCGTGTTGACGTTGCGGATGTTGTAGGTGCCCGCGCTGCGGCCAAACTGCCGGTTTTTGTACTGCATCCGCTCTTCGTCGTGACTTTCCATGTAGGCCACCAGGCTGCGGTCGCTGAAGCCCCGGTTGCTGGCCAGCACCTGGCTGAAATTGCTGGAAGCCCCCAGGGATCCCTCCAGGTATTGGTTGTGCGGCTCGAAGCCCGACCAGAAGTACATCCCGTTGCCGTACTGGGCCAGCTCCTCTTCCTCGCGGCTTTCCGCCAGGTGTTCCATAATCACGTAGGTCTCTGGGTCGATGCTCCAGATGTGGTCGGCGTAATCCTTTAGCGTGGCGATGCGGCCAGCGTCGTAGCGGTTCCAGGCCCCTACGTCGTTGCCCGTATTGGTCTGGGTAAAACCTTTACTGAGGTCGAAGCGGAAACCATCGAAGCGGAACTCCTCGATCCAGTACTGAATACCTACTTTCAGGTACTCTTTCGTCAGGGGGCTTTCGTGGTTGAAGTCGTAGCCCACGTTAAAGGGGTGGCGGGCGGTCACGTTGAGGTAAGGGTTCTCGGGCGTGGGGCGGAAATTGGCTTCGTCCCACCACATCCGCGCCAGGGAAGACTGCCCGAAGGCGTGGTTGTAGACCACGTCCAGCACCACGGCCATTCCGCGGGAGTGGCAGGCGTCAATGAGGGCTTTGAGGTCGTTGGGGCTGCCGTAGTACTTATCCAGGGCCATGTGGAAACTCACGTTGTAGCCCCAGCTGATGTTGCCCTCGAATTCATTGAGTGGCATAAATTCGATGGTGTTTACGCCCAGGCGCTGCAGGTAATCGAGGGTGTCCTGCAGCGATTTGAAGCTGTGGTCTTCCAGAAAATCGCGGACGAGCAGTTCGTACACCACCATTTTTTTCGGATCAGGCCGCTCGTAGTCATTGGTTTCCCAGACGTATTCGGGCGCGGAACGCAGGTGCCAGGAAAGGATACCAGTAGTAGCAGTGCTGGGGTAATCGGGGATGCCCGCAAAGGTCGTCTCTTCGATGAATGGATCGTTGTTGGGGTCCAGCACGAGGGTGCTGAAGGGATCCGGCTGGCGGATGTTCCCGTCAATGAGGTACTGGTAGATCAGGTCTTCGTCGGGCTCCAGTCCGCTGACGGTAAGCCAGAAGGTGGTGTCGTTGGCCGACTTCTTCATGCGGCTGGCGGCCGTTGGTTGCCAGTTGTTGAAGTTGCCGATGACGAAGACGTCGTCTTTACCCGGTGCCCGCAGTTGGAGCAGGACGTCGCCGTTGTCCAGGTCCACCGCGCCGGGCCGGAATCCTGCCGGTGGCTCGGCTACCTCCGGGCTGCCGGTAACGAAGGTGACCTGGTCGGTGGCCGTCTCGCCCTGGTAGGTGCTCGTCAGCGTGTAGGTCGTTACCGCCGCGTTGGGCAGGGTCACCTGCTGGCTGAAGGTGCTGGCTGCTCCCGTAAATACCGTGTTGGTGCCGTCGCTGATGGAAAGATCGGTGGCCAGGTAGCTCGTTCCGGCCAGCGTGACGGTGCTGCCTGCGGTGGCATTGGTGATGCCGGTGCTGGGCTGGGTGAATTCCGCTTCCAGGCGGGCGGTGATCGCGAAGGAATCTACGGCCGTTTGTCCGTCCCCCGTGCGGGCCACGAAGCGGATGTTGTGCAATCCGGAGGTCGTGAAGACCAGGTCGGCGGGCAGTTCTACGCCGGTTGTGGATGCCACCAGCGCGGCGTTGTCATAAATTTCCAGGGTTGCTTCGCGGGTAGCGCCGAGGAGGACGGGCAGGGGCCTGCCGAGGGGCCAGGTGGCTTGGCCAGGGTCCCCTACCACGGTAATGCCCAGCGCGCCGCCGCCGGCACTGACGTCCACAAAAATATCGGCGTTGCCCGAAGCTTTGCCTTCCCGGGTTCCGTCGGCGTTGCGGAAAACGAAAGCGATGCGCTGGATGACTTCCGCCGCCGGCACCCCGAAGTATTCCCGGATGCTGGGGCCAAAAGTGTACGTAAACTTATTGGGCTGCCCGGCCACCGGAGTCAGCCTCCAGGCGGCATTGGCCACGCCCCAGGTGGTCTGGACGTATTTCCAATCACTGGGACTGGTGCTGTTGTTCGTGATGACGCCGGTGTGCAGGTAGATGTCGCAGCCGCAGTTGGCCAATCCCGCATTGCCCTGGGTGGCATCAAAAGTGATGGTCACCGCCCGGTCGTCGGTCGGGGCGGCCGGGTCCGTAATGATCAGCTGGGCCCAGAGCCCGGCGGAAAAAAGGGTGAGAACGAGGAATAAAAAATAACGTTGCATGATGGTACGGATTGGGGAAGGTAGAGGGCAGGAGGGAAGAACAACTAACCGTTCCTGGCCGGGCACTCAGATGGTTTTGCCTAATGCCAACGGACAAGCCTTGCCCGGGCGGCGGATGTTAATGCGCACTAAGGTAATCAGTCCCCGGCGCTTACGCCACCTTCTTAAGGCGGCAGTACGTCAAATGAGGAAAAAAAAGTGGTGGGCGTAGACTGGGCCTTGGGGTAAGCAAGCTGGTGTTGCTGGGGGCTGGGGATGCCAGGGGCGCTTGCTGGCGGGTTTACGAAGGGGCAAAAAACACGAACACCCACCGCCACGGGAGTGGGGTGGGTGTTCGAATTCGTTGGTCAGGCCCGGGTTAATGGGCTGAAGATCGATCTATTCGCCGTCTTCGTTGTAGGAACGGAAGTCGTCGCTGCGGGATACCCGGGGGCGACGGGTTGGGCCGTAGTTGTTGTAGTTGTTGCGTCCTTCGAAGTCGTCGCCGTCGTTAGAAGCATCGCGATCGAAGCTGCGACCACGGTCGTAGCGTCCGCCGCCGTCGTCGTTGCGGTCGAAGCTGCGACCTCCGCCGCCGCGTCCGCCACGGTCAAAGCCGCCGCCGCCGCGTCCGCCGCGATCGAAACCGCCGCCGCCGCCGCGTCCGCCGCGATCAAAGCCACCGCCACCGCTGCGACCGCCGCCGTAGCCACCGCCGCCGCCGCGCTCGTAGCCACCGCCGCCGCTTCCGCCGCGCTCGTAGCCACCGCCGCCGCTTCCGCCGCGTTCGTAGCCGCCACCGCCGCTGCCGCCGCCGTAGCCGCCACCGCCGCTGCCGCCACGGTAGCCACCGCCACCGCCGCCTGCACCGCCACGGTAGCCACCGCCACCGCCGCCTGCACCGCCACGGTAGCCACCGCCACCGCCGCCTGCGCCGCCACGGAAGCCGCCGCCGCCGCCTTCGCCGCCGCCGGGCCGATCGTTAACCTTAACTACGATGGTGCGACCGTCGAGTTCGGTCTGGTCCAGGGCTTCGATGGCCGCCTTGGCTTCCTCATCATTCGGCATTTCTACAAAGCCGAACCCGCGCGAGCGACCAGTTTCCCGGTCGAGGATAATTTTAACTGTCTCAACCTCTCCGTAGGCGCTGAAGGTATTCTGGAGGGTATCTTCGTCAGTATCCCAGCTAAGCCGGGCAACAAATAAGTTCATAACAACAAGGAAAAAATGAAAAAAAGAGATGGAATATTAGAACAGCGGGAAATGACAGAGGCAAAGCTGGATGGATAGAAAGCAAAGGAAAAGTCTCTAAAGATTTAGAAGTGCCTGCTCAAAAGCCGCTCGTAAAAGCATTACTGTAACAAATTTAGCTGCGGAAGTTCACAACCAACCACAAACTTAGGGGATATTTTGGTGGTAAACATGGATTTTATGGAAAACTTTGCCTAACGGGGCGGCTTTTCTGCGTTCCCGGCTCCTCCGTCCCCTTCCCCGGCACCTGCGGCCGCGCCCAACTTCTGCGCCTGCTCCCCGGGAATGGCCCCACTCGCAGTTAAACCAGGTCCTCGTCGCGGTAAGGACGGGCATCAAGCTCGCGGAGTTTCAGCGGCTCGGGGCGATCGCGCAAATCGGGCAGGGGGCCCGAGAACTCCTGATCGGTAGGGTGGGCCTCATCGGGGTCGCGCAACGGGCCGTAGAGGCTCAGCGCCTGCATGGCCACGCCGATGCCCCAGCCCATAATGGGCCACATCGCCCACGAACCCGGGCCGGAAATGGTATCCAGAACAATGAAGAAGACCGACATGACCAGGTAGGTACGCAAGTGACGCTTGAAGTCGATCTGCTTCTCGCGGAGGGTTTTTTGTTCGTACTTGACCTTTTTTGCTTTGCGGCTCATGGGTAGAGTGATTTTAGCTTACAAGGCGGGCAATGACGGTGCGGTTGCCTTTCACCTTCTGATTCAGGGAGACCTCAATTTTGGTGCCCAGGGGCAGAAAAATATCCACCCGGCTGCCAAATTTGATGAAACCGAAGTCTTCGCCCTGGCGGACGGACTGCCCGACTTCCAGATAGTTCTTGATCCGTTTCGCAAGGGCCCCGGCAATCTGTCGCAGCAGAATTTCGGTCCTGCCATTATGGATCACTACCGTGGTGCGCTCGTTTTCCGTACTGCTCTTGGGGTGCCAGGCAACGAGGTACTTGCCAGGGTGGTAGGCGTTATAAGTCACTTTTCCACTGACGGGACTGCGGTTAACGTGGACGTTGACCGGAGACATGAAGATGCTCACCTGCAAGCGGCGATCGTGAAAGTATTCTCCTTCCACCGCTTCCTCAATCACCACCACTTTACCATCGGCCGGGGCATACACCAGGTTGTCGTCTTCTAACGGCACCAAGCGCAACGGATTGCGGAAAAACTGCAAAATGATCAGGTAAAAGGCTACGCCCAGGCCAGCGGCCAGCCAAACCCACGCGGGAGCGAGCCAGAAAACGATGGCCGTGATCGCCACCAGAACCAGGAAGAGCAGCAGGAGAAGTTTTTGGCCTTCCGAGTGAATGCGAAATGGGCTTTTCAAAACAGTTGGATTTATGCTTGGCGCAAATATACCTGAACCGGGTGGATGCGCCACGTCCGGCAAAGGGAATGCGGATGCGGAATCCCCTGGCCTCACGTCCCTTATAACGTCCTAAGCCAGACATCGTTCTCTGCCCACACCGCCCCCGACACTAATGAAAGAGCAAACTAGTGGTCTGGCGTATGGATAAGTCACAAATAATTGTAACCAAAAAAGTTAAATTCTGCCTTTTTCATTGACTTTGCTAATTTTTTTCAAGAAAAAGCGAAAAATTATTTGTTTTAAACTTGATTTTTATTGCAACATCCTGTATTTTTGTTTTGTCAACAGCAGTTTTCCAACATGGAACTAACAATTCTGATCAGTAAGAAAGGTACCCGGGTGGTAAAAGCAACGGATCTTCACCGGGCGCTGGATCTGGCCGACCACCACTACCAAAACAACGTACGGCAGTGGCTGAAGGACGTTTACCTCTTCGCCGACGGCATCCGCCGCCCCGAGGGCCTCAGAGATTACGCCCGTTCACCCCAGACGAAAGGGGAGTTGGTGCAGGAATACTACCTCCAGATCGAATTTGCCAAACTCATCGCCCTGGCATCCAAATCCCGGCTAAAACAAGCGGTAGCCACCAAGCTCAGGAAGGAGGAAGCGGTGTACCCCGAAACGGTCCAACTTTCCGTAGCGGAAACCCTGGAATTGCTGGAACAAACCAAGGCCATGGCCCGCATCAGCTGCCAGAAAGCCGCAGAACACCGCCACCTGGCGTACTACACCTCACGCCGTCAGGACGGATCTTACTGGAACCTCTTCCGCCGGGAACAAGTCGTATTCACTACCGTGGCCGAACTCAGGGAGCAACTCCAAAAATCCGGGCAAAAAAGCAGTGCGCGCCATGACTTGCGCGACTTGCTGACCCTCGTAGCACCGCTCGAACTGATCCGCATCGGGATCGTCGATCACTACGCCGCCCTGGGTAATTCCCTGCCCTACGCCCAGCAAATGGGCAAGCTGGCCCTGGAGCTGGCCCGGCAGCTGCGCCTGGAAATCGTTGACGACCGGCAAGGGGACCTTCTCTTTGCACCGCCCGCTGACGCGGAAGTTGTTCGCCAGTTGCAACGGGTGGCGGCTTGAGAGGGGCTCCTGCGAAGCTTGTTTGAACCACTAAGGATAGGCTGTCTAATCTAATGGGTTTAACCCGTGCGCGCTTTAGGGGCCTGGACCGCCTAGGTTGAGACCCTCTGTGTCGATCCAGCTAATCACGGTGCCTCCCTAGGTTGAGACCCTCTGTGTCGATCCAGCTAAGTACATTGGCGTATTCTCCTACGACCCAGAGGGTTTCGACCTATTAAGCGCTTGAGCCTCCCCGGTTGGCCAAAGTGAGTACGGCTGCGGCCTGGCTAATTAGACAGCCTACCACTAAGGACACGAAGAGGTGCTAAGATTGGGGAGTCGCCTGGACTAGCCCCCTAATACCTTGGACAAATTCCTCCTAACTTTATAGGAGACTTTTGACCATGAAGAAACGCAAATTCCACACCGCCGAGGAGAAGCAATTCATCCTCGCTCAAGGTGACGCTAACGGCGTTGCTCAAACCTGCCGCGAGCACGGCATCGCTAATTCCTTGTACTACAGGTGGTCCAAGATTCTGAAGGAGAACGGTCCCGAGGGGCTGGCAGGCAAACGTAGCTCCCCTAGCCCAGAGATGGCAGAGTTGGCGCAGATGAAGTCTGAAAACGCCCTGCTTAAACGGCTTTTGGCGGAGAAAGAGATGGAGCTCAGCCTGGCCAAGGATCTGATAAAAAAAAAGTCCTTGACCGCTACGAAATGATACAGCTCATCACCAAGTACGCCCACCTGGGGTTGGCTGTCGTCAAAGCATTGGCCGTGGTGGGACTACCTAAAAGCAGTTACTACTTCCAGCTCAAGGTAGAGACCAGCAGCGTTGTCGGCCACCCTGGCCGGAAGGCTCCTGGCTTTACATTGCGTTACGTAGCGGGCGAGTGGATCAAGGTGGAGGATACCGTTGTGATCGAGTTCCTGCAGACACTGCTGGACCAACCTTTGATCGACTACGGGTACCGGAAATGCCACAGCGCGCTGGGCAATGAATGCTACCATATCAACCACAAAAAAGTCTATCGCTTAATGAAAGATGCTGGACTACTGCGGGGCGCTCGTATCCAGACCACGGGTAAGGCGGACCGTGCCGGTGGCAGAATGGTTCGCCCCGAAGCTCCTTTTGTCTTCTTGGAAATGGACATTAAGTACCTGTATATCAAGGGAAAAGGTCGGGCCATATTCTTGCTCACCATCATCGACACACACTCCAGGTACGCGCTCGATTACAGCCTTGGGTATCAAATGACGCAACACGAGGTCAAGGCGCTCTGGCAACGCGCCCTGAGTCAGGAGGTCTTCCGGGACTATGGACCTGACGAGGTAGGCAATGTGAGGGTACGCAACGATAATGGTTCACAGTTCATCGCCAAAAGCGTCCAAGCGTTCTTCGCGGACCAGGGCATTGCTCAGGAGTTTACCCACGTTGCCACACCGGAGGAGAACGCCCATATCGAGAGTTTTCACAGCATCTTGGAAGAAGCCATTGAAGGGCTTGACTTCGAGGACCGTGTCGACCTCGCCGAGTGGCTCAAGACGTTCTATGTGTTCTACAATAACAAACGCCTCCATTCCAGCATCTGCGACCTGTCACCAGCCCGTTTTTTGCTAGCCTGGAAGCATGACCTGATTGGCCACGACCAAAAACAAGGCCGCTTGATTTTCTACCTCAAGATCAAGCGTTACCTTTTGGCCGAGACGCTGGAAGAGATTACTACTTCTTCCCCCGATAATGACTTGACCGACGAGCTGTCGGGGGGTGACGGAACGGATGCCCCTCACGAAGTAAAGGGGGCATCCGTTCCGGCAGCCGCCAACAGCGATTTGATGCTACAGAACAACCCGGCAACGGCCGGAGAACCCTCCTAAACTATTTCATCACACTGTCCAAGAAATAGGGGGCCAGACCATCGCCGTACAACTGCTCGACCATTTTGAACTACTAAGTACACGGAGTTTTGGAGCAGTAGTGGTCGAGGCGTTGTACGCCGAATAAGGACAGTGGTCGACGTAGAACCTCTTTACCTCACATGTCCACAAACTCCAAGTAACTCCATGTTTTACTCCATGCAACTCCCTGGGCTTATAACCGCAGCCGGACCGGAGGTCCGGAACCGATCTACCAACTCCCTGGGCTAAAGTAGTAAGCTCCCTGGGCCCACCTTATTCGGTGGTACTCCCATCAACCGTAGCGCCAAAGAAAATAGCATTAAGGAACACGCGGTTGGTGCCGTACCAGTGCCCCCGGAAGTTGGGGTTGTCGGCAAAAGAGATGGTCCGTCCGCCTCCGATGCCGCTGACCACTACGGCGGCGGTATTCGACAGCTGCTGTTCAAACCCCCGGGGAGAGTAGCCACTCAAGAGCGCTTTTTCGCGGTACATCAGCGGGGAGGCGTAGGCATTGCTGCTGGGTTCAAACAGCAGCGTGCTCCGCTTGAAGACGGGGATTTCCGGTCGGCGCATCCCGAAGAGCAGGGGGTGGGTCAGGTCACCCTGGGCCTGGAAAATGGCTCCGCCGAGGACTTTTCCGCCACTGTCCTTTTCCGCGCTGGCGTAGGCCCGGCGGGTGTTATCGTTACGGTCGGGGTCTGGAGCAACGCGGGTACGTACGTTGGCCAGGCCATTGGCTGCGGCCCAGCTGGAGGCCCTTTTTTGGGTGATGAGGACGTTGCCCGGACCAAGCCAGCGCTTGAGGGCTTCGGTACCCGCTGCACCAAGGTCGTTGTAGGATCCATCGACCATAATGATCGTGTTGTAGCGGCTCAGATCGGTGCGGCCCACACGGGAGAGGGGCAATTTGGTGATGGGGATCCCGAAGCGCTGGTCGAGCAAGTGCCAGGTTTCGCCAGCGTCGTAGCTGCTGACACCGCCATCGATGAGGAGGGCAATTTTGGGCTGGCGGAGGGGCTGGTAGGCATCGCGGCTGCCCAACATGAGTCCTTCGGCCACGGTGCCGGTGCTTACGGGCGTGAATGCCAGGTGGGTGTTGCCTTCAACTTCATTGATCAGGCGGTGCAGTTCGGCCGGGTCCATGGTTTGGTTGTTCGCCACGGGAACCATGATGGTGCCCCGGCTGAAAGACTGTCCGTCAGCCGCCCGGAAGGGGCGGCTGCTGACTTTCACGTTGACGCCGGCGGCGAGGAGCTGGTAGAGCGCTTTGGCGGCGTAGTAATCGTCCCAGCTCAGCAAATAGGCGTAGTCGGCCGGCGCGGAGGTGGGCACGGACTGGATGCTGACGTTGGGAATATGCTGCCACTTGCCGTTTCTGGGCGCGCCCGTGGTCACCCGCTCGTAAGGCAGGTTGTAGGCGTGGGGCATTACGAAGGTCGAAACGTCGTAAAAAAGGCTGTCTTCGAAGGTGGTGATGGGATCAAAGATGGCCTTGGTGAAGGGAGTTTCGGGGACGAAATAGCGGGGGGCGTTGCGGCCCGGACCGTCTTGGCGGATGTCGACCTGGTGGCGCTGGAGCATTTGGATGAACTCCCGGGTGCGGCCCGCGTCGCCATCGGCGTCCACTAGGTAGCCATTGCTCGTGACGTTTTGGGCCAGGTGGAACTCCCGCTGGTAGGTGAGCAGGTTGTTGCGCAGGTCGGCAAAGGCCGCGTGGGTGCTCAGGGCCGTAGCTACCTGGTTGCGGATGGTGAAGGCGAAACTCAGCAGGCCGTTTTCGGTCTCCTGCAGGTGCCCGCGGGAACTGGCCTGCTCGAAGAGGATGCCGACGCAGCCGTTGATGTCGGGGTAGGTGGATCCCTTGCCGTAGTAAAAGTCGTCGTAGCCCTCGCCGGAGTAGTAGAGGGAGCCGATCTCATCTAGGGCGGCGGCGTGGTACTGCCCGATTTTGTAGGTGAGTTCCTGGTTGATTTTCGGCGTCAGGGGATGGACGCGGGTGGGCTCGCCGGGCATGAAAAAGAAGGTGGCATCTTTGCCCATTTCGTGGTGATCGGTCAGCACGTTGGGCTTCCACTTGTGGAACTGGGCAATGCGGGCGCGGCTTTCGGGGTGCTGGACGGGGAGCCAGTCGCGGTTGAGGTCAAACCAGTAGTGGTTGGTGCGGCCGCCGGGGAAGGCTTCGCTGTACTCGCGGTCGGCCCCGTCGGCGGTCAGGTTTTTGTTTTTGTGGACATTGGCCCAGCTGGCGAAGCGGTTAAAGCCGTCGGGGTTGTAACAGGGGTCGAAGAGGACGATGTTGTTGTCCAGGAGTTTGCCGACGGCGCTGGCGGGCGCGGCGGCCAGGTAGTAGGCCACCAGCGGGGCGGCGTTGCCCCCGCTGGCTTCGTTGCCGTGGATGCTGAAACCCTGGTAGAGGATGGCGGGAATTTCGTCGATCATGTTGGCTTTTACCGCAGAGTTGCGGTCGTTCCAGCCAAGGTGTTTTTCGCGCAGTTCCCCGAGCTTGGCGTGGTTGGCCGGGCTGGTGAAGATGAGGTTGACTAGGGGTCGGTCTTCGTAAGTGCGGCCAATTTCTTCCAGCACAATGCGGTCACTCTGGCTGGCCAGCAGGCGCATATAGGCCAGCTGAAGATCGTGGCTCAGGTGCCAATCGCCAATCTGCCAGCCCAGAAACTCCTCGGGCGTGGTAATGGCCGGGTTGTAATCCAGCGCGGGCAGGTAGTACGTCAGGGGGCGCGGGGCCTCGGAGTTGCTGGTTTGCCCGGGCAGTGGGGCGCTGACGCAGGTGCAAAGGAAGAGGAGAAGAGCAAAGATCGGGTACGCGCGCACGGCAGGAGCATTTGGTTCGGGCCGGAAGATAGGGGTAAATTGAAAAGTACAACCCAGCTGGCAAATCAGGCGACTTACTTTGCTTTCACCGGGGCCAACTCCGCACCTGCGGCCGCGCCCAATTGTTCGTATTATTGCGCTTGCGCAGACCAACGACGCCCGCTATCCCCTTTTTACCGTATGCAACTTGATATTCGAAAAGCCGCCCCGGAAGACCTGTCTTTCCTCGATCATCTGGAGCGGGAGGCGTTTTTGCCGCACCAGCGCAACGCAAAAAAGAACCTGGCGCGGGCCATCACCAGCGATTTTCAGGACGTACTCATCGCCGAAAGCACCGGGGAGCCGCGCCGTCCGGTGGGCGCACTCATCCTTTTTAAATACCGCAAAACGCTGCGGATTTACTCCATCGCCACCCTGCCGGAATGTCAGGGACAGGGGGTGGGCGACGCCCTGCTGCACCAAGCCCGTGAGTTGGCCACCCGCAACGGCTACCAAAAACTGGCCATCGAAGCCCGCGCCGACCACGCCAAGCTGCTCGCATGGTACGCCAAACGCGGGTTTCAAAAGGTCGGCACCCTTCCCGATTACTATGGCCCGGGCCACCACGCCGTGAAAATGGAACTCAAAATCGACCCGCCCGCGAAGGGCAAAAAGATGAGCAACGTTATCGTCATCAACCAGCCCATTACCTGGACTTTCCCCGACGTAAACGCCAAGGTCATCTCCGTCAAAGAATACATCAATAATCCGGTCTACCATTCCGATAACGACCTGCGGATTTTCAACCTCTGCAGTTCCTACCGCTACCAGAGCTACGGCTACTACGTGTCGCTGCTGGCTTCCGCCCGCGGGCAACGCATCATCCCCAGCACCCTCACGATCCGGGACTTTAAGATTTTCAACGTCATTAAATCTGTTGCCTACGACGTAGACGAGGCCATCAATAAGGCCCTGCGCAAGGTGAACGGCAATGATTTTTCTCTCCACATCTACTTCGGACGTTCCAACACCAAGGGCTACAACGGCCTGGCCCGTAAACTCTACCAGCTTTTTGAGGCACCGCTTTTTGAGGTCCATTTCGTCCGCCACGATAAATGGATGATCAAGGACATGAAAGTGCTGAGCATCAATAAATTGCCGGAGCAGGACCTCGCCCCGATGTACGCAGCGGCAAAAAAGTATTTCAGCAAAAAGCGCTTCAATAAAACCAAACTGGTTAATTATAAATACGATATTGCCATTCTGGTGGACCCCTCGGAAGATACGCCCCCTTCGTGCCCCCGGGCGCTGAAGAAATTCAAGGAAATGGCCAACCGCCGGGGCCTTTACGTAGAATTTATTACGCGTGCGGACGCCGATAAGATCAATGAATTTGACGCACTTTTCATCCGCGCCACCACCAACGTCAACGATTACACTTACGAATTTTCGCGCATGGCCTACGCTGAAGGCCTGGTGGTGATGGATGACCCGTGGTCAATCCTCAAATGCTCCAACAAAATATACCAGAACGAGATATTTCGGAAACACAAAATCCTCACCCCCGCCACCACCATTTTTACCAAAAATCTCTTTACTAAAAAAGACCTGGAAGGGATGAATTTCCCCTTGGTGCTCAAGCAGCCCGATAGCGCGTTTTCCCTGGGCATCACCAAAGTCGCCACGGCGCGGGAGGCCGCCGACGCGCTGCGGGAATTGTTCAAAAAATCGGATATGGTGGTGTGCCAGGAATTTTTGTATTCCGATTTCGACTGGCGCATCGGCATCATGAACAACCAAGCCATCTTTGCCTGCAAGTACTACATGTCCAAAGGCCACTGGCAGATCTATAACTGGAAAGGGGAGGCCGAAGAAACCTCCGGAGATTCGGAAACCCTGCCCATTGAGGCCGTTCCCGCCGTAGTGGTAAAAACTGCACTGAAGGCCGCCGCCTTGATCGGTGATGGCCTGTACGGCGTTGACCTGAAGATGATCGACGGCAAAGTCTACGTCGTAGAGGTCAATGACAACCCCAACATTGACGTTGGCATCGAAGACGTCGTTCTGGGCGATAAACTCTACGCCCTCATCATCGATGCCCTCTACGACCGTATCGAGGTGGCCAAGAACATCCGTAGGATTGATTTTGGGAGGGGGTAAATGAGGTGGCTTTTGCTTTTGAGTACTTGACTAAAATTGCCATTCGATGAGAAAATATTTTTTGTTTGCCCTGATTTTGGCCAGTCTTTTTTACTCGTGTAAAAACGAGGTGAACACCATTTACTTGGTAGCAGATGAGGTGGGCGGACTTCGGGTGGAAACTCCCGTAACCCTCCACGGCATTGAAATAGGGCAGATAGATGATATCGCTTTAAGTCCTCGAGGTCAGGTCGTCTTGGAACTGCAACTTCAGAAAGAACCAGTATTGCCCCTTGACTCAAAATTTCAACTTGGTAGTGTGGGTCTGCTGGGCGAAGTAGAGCTTATGGTTGAGCTAGGAACGGAGAAGGAGATGATCGCGTCTGGAGATACCTTGCTGGTATTTGCAGGCCCGAGTTTATTTGGTTCCGATACCTTGTCAACATTTTTGAAAGATGTCTTGGAGGGTTTTACCAGGCCCTCCAACCAAGACTCACTACTGATCGAAATCCGGCGGCTGAATAACAACCTGGAAAAATGGAATAAAAACGAATGATCGCACCCCAGGAAATACTCCGCATCACCGAAGCCTACGTCGCCGAAGAACTCAACTTGCCAAGCTGATGGCCGCCACCCAGGCCTTCAAAGCGGCCCAGCGTGGGCTGGCCCCACCCCACAACGAACAATTGGCTACGCCTTCCGTAGTACCTGAGGGCACACTACCGGAGCGCAAAAGTTCCACGCTGCGCCCACTGCAGAATTCTGTACTGGCCATTCAATTAAAGCGTCGCAGTCTATGGAAAACTTCTGGTTCGACAGTTGGGAAGGTCTTCTCAAAGTGGTCCTCACTACTCCTCTGGCCTACGCAGCCATGGTGGTTTTGCTGCGGGCTTCCGGCAAACGCACTTTGGCAAAAATGAATGCCTTTGATTTCGTAGTAACCGTTGCCCTGGGCTCGGTACTGGCCAGTGTTGCCCTCAATAAGAGTGTTCCCCTCGTCAATGGCGTCATGGCAATGCTGATCTTTATTGGTTTACAATTCCTGTTGACCTGGCTCTCCGTCCGCATAAAAGCCGTAAAAACCCTGATCACCAGCCGCCCGAACCTGATTTTTTACCAGGGGAGTTTTGTGGAGTCCGCCATGAAAAAGGAGCGGCTGACGAAAGAGGAAATCTACAGCGCCGCCCGCCAGCAAGGTTTTTCTACCTTAGACGGCGTAGACATGATCATCCTGGAAACCACCGGCGATGTCGCCATCATCAAAAAAGCAGCCAGCGCCGCCACGCCAGTGCTATCCAACGTTGCCATGAAGGTCTGAGCGCGCTCTGGGCGGGCATTTTTCCTGCGGTTTTGACGTATTACCGCCAGCTAACCGCCGCAAATCCCGCAGGCAACTCCCTCATCGGCCCGGCAATAACGGCCGTTGCTGGTACGCCCGTAGTTGCTGGTGCATTTGGCGTTATGCCGTTTCTGGGAATTCAGATTCAGCCAGTGCGTGAGGCTGGGGTCGGCGTTGGGGGACACTGATGGCGGAGCCACCTGCAGGCCCGGGAAATCGTTGGGGTAAACCCAGACTTTAACCTGCTCCCCGAGCCCCGCATAGCGCAAAGTACTCCCCAGGCGAATGACCTGCGCGTAATCTTTGGGCTCCTTGAGCAGCAAAATGATGCCCGCTTTCTTGTTGGTCTGTAGGCTGTACCAAAGCGCCTGCCCGATGCTGTTTTTCCACTTCGTTGCCCATTCCACTTCAATGGCGTGGGTAGCAGTCAGGATATCCACCCGTCCGTTTTCCACTGCGTGTTCCGTCTGCCCTTGCAGGTGTTGGCCCAGGGCCTTTATGTAGTCGGCCTCCGTTTGTGCGCCCAGATTCCAGGCCAGGAAAAGGAGTAGGAAGAGGCTGGTGCAGGTTTTTTTCATGAGGAGGTGGATTGGTGGGTGAGGTAAGGACTTCCTTTTTAGGTAGCTGCCCACCGGGACTACTTTCCCTTTCCTCTTACGGTCCGTCCGGATGGGTCTTTGTGTGAGCATAGGGTATCAAGCACTAGGAGCTTGCGCAAGGACGGCCGCTAACGGAGAAATTGTGCTTGCGCCCGCCGCAACTCCCTACCGCCGCCGCTTATTCCGGTTGCGGCTTTTGCTGCCACCGCCGCCGCCACCCGTGTGGCCACCCGTCGGGCGCGAAACCTGGGGCGGCTGGATCGTCTGCTTCATGCTCCGGTTTTTGCTTTTCTTTTTCTTCTTTTTGTCGTCGTGCTGCGCCGGCTGGTTGGGGCCGGGTTCGCCCAGCTTGGCATCGGGCGGCAACACCAGCTTGCGCTCGCTCAACTCGTACAGGTCCTTGCGGATCATGTCTTCGTTGACAAATTTCCCCTGGTCCCAGCTGCTCAGCGCTATTTTCATGTAGTAGGCTGCGGTGTACGTCGCCAGGTCCCGTTCTGGGCCATCTTCCATCGCCATGGCGGCCTTGATCAGGTCTTGCACGTGCTGCCCGTAGTGCCGCATCCGTACCGTAGATTCGGGGTAGGGCAGGGGCTCCAGTTCTTTTTCTTCCGTCGCCGGCTCCAGCGTTACGCCCTCGGGCAGCTGTACTTTGAGGGGCTCACCCGCAATCTGAAAGGCGTGGCGCCACAGCCGCTCCTCGTACTTATCCTGCGTCTTGATGCCGGGCTGCATCTGCAGCATCAGCTTGATCACGCGTTCCACGTAAGCCTGCCGCTCGTCGTCGTCTTCCACGTTGTTGGCGTTGCGCAGCAGTTCCTGCACCGCACGGCCGTACTCACTGAAAATCAGTTCCTCCTGGGTGGTGTTATAGGCAATATCCCATTCCATAGCTTAGTCTTTTTTTAGACTGGCGTCTTTTTTTAGTGGCGCTCTCCGCTGGGCGGCAGCCACTACATTTACAATTTTTGCCCAGTGGGGCGCGGACGCAGGTGCAAAGATAGCGCCTTGAACAGCAATGTCCGTCGCAAAGGTCTCCGCCCCCAACTGCGGCCTCCCCTGGCGCTATTCTACCGTCACCGATTTGGCCAGATTCCGGGGCTGGTCTACGTTTTTACCCAATTCTACGGCAATATAGTAGCTCAGCAGTTGCAGCGGAATGACCGAAAGCAGGGGCGAAAACGGCTCTTCCGTGTCCGGTATCTCAATCACGTGGTCGGCAATCCTGGTAATGGCCTGCTCGCCCTTGTTGACGATGGCAATCACCCGCCCCTTGCGCGCAACCACTTCCTGGACGTTGCTCACGATCTTCTCGTACGCCGAACGGTTGGTCGCCGTCACAATCACCGGCATGTTTTCGTCAATCAGTGCAATGGGACCGTGCTTCATCTCCGCTGCGGGGTAACCCTCGGCGTGGATGTAGCTGATTTCTTTCAACTTCAGGGCACCTTCCAACGCTACGGGGAAGTTATAGCCCCGGCCCAGGTACAAGGCATTGTGGTGGCCTTTGATTTCCTTGGCGATGTACTTGATGTGGTCGCTGGATTTGAGCGTTTCCTCCACTTTCTGGGGGATCAGCTCCAGCTCACTCAGCAGCGTCTGGAAATAGGTGTTGCTGATGGTGCTCAGCTTGCGGGCCAGGCTGAGGGCCAGCAGCGTCAGTACCGTCACCTGCCCGGTAAAGGCCTTGGTGCTGGCCACCCCAATCTCGGGGCCACAGTGGATGTAGCTGCCCGCATCCGTCAGCCGCGCAATGCTGGAGCCAACGCTGTTGACAATGCCGTAAATCAGGGCACCCTTGCTCTTGGCCAGCTCCAGCGCAGCCAGGGTATCGGCCGTCTCGCCGCTTTGGCTGATGGCAATAACCACGTCGTGCTCGTTGATGATGGGGTTGCGGTAGCGGAATTCGCTGGCGTACTCTACCTCCACGGGGATCCGGGCCAGGTCCTCAATCAGGTACTCCCCGATGAGGCCCGAGTGGTAGCTCGTCCCGCACGCCACGATGATGATCCGGTTGGCCCGCACGAAGCGGTTGGCGTACTCTTCCATGCCCCGCAGGATGACGCGGCTTTCTTTGCTGCTGATCCGCCCCCGCATCGCGTCCAGGATGGTCTTCGGTTGCTCGTAGATTTCTTTGAGCATGAAGTGGTCGTAACCCTCTTTCTCCAGCGCTTCGATGTGGAGGTCGAGCTCCTGGATAAAGGCTGGCTGCGTCACGTTGTCCTTATTCCGCAGTTGCAATCCGTGCTCCAGGGAGATGGACGCAATCTGGTTGTCGTCCAGGTACACCACCCGTTTGGTGCTGTCCAGGAACGGCGAAGCATCAGAACCGATGAAAAACTCCCCTTCGCCGATGCCGACGACCAGCGGACTGGCCTTGCGTGCGCCTACCAGCATGGTTGGGTTCTCCCGGTCAATCACCGCAATGGCGTAGGCTCCCTCTACCCGGTTGAGGGCCAGGCGGACGGCCTCGTCCAGGGCCAGGTCGCCCTCCCGCTGGATTTCTTCGATCAGGTGGACCAACACTTCCGTATCGGTGTCGCTCGTGAAGTGGTGCCCCTCGGCAATGAGGGCGCTTTTCAGGACGGCGTAGTTCTCAATGATGCCATTATGGACCAGGGCCAGGCGGTTTTTCCCGCCCGTGTGGGGGTGGGCATTGCGGTCGTTGGGTTCCCCGTGGGTGGCCCAGCGGGTGTGCCCGATGCCGATGGTGCCGCTGGTGTCTTCCGTGCTCAGCAGTTTGCGAAGCGCCTTTACTTTACCCGCCTTTTTGTGGATGGCCAGGCCGTCCTGGTTGATGATGGCCAGGCCCGCACTGTCGTATCCACGGTACTCCAGCCGTTCCAGACCTTTAATGATGAGTTCATCCGCCTGACGATGGCCGATGTAACCTACAATTCCACACATAAATTGAATGCTTAATAATAAAAAGGAGGGCAGCAGCCAGCAGGAGCCCTCGGTGAACGGGTAGTCCGGGCCGGGCAATTGAGGCCAAAGTCTCAGCCCACCTAAGCAAACGCCTTGTTTTACTGCTTAGTTTGTCCCAAGCGAAACCAAGCTGTCCAAACCTGTACCTATAGACTAGTCCAGCTTAGTAAAAGTCACCTTCACCGTAGCGGGCCGGACGCTTGCCTCGGGCCCAGCCAGTACCGCCCGGCTCGGGTCGCGGTCGATGGGCACTACCCGCGCGTAAATGGTGGAAGGCACCGTTCCGTCGATCATCCGCTGCAGGTGTACCGAGAAGCGGGGGAGGTAAAAAATGTTCCCCTCTTCGTCTTCCTGGGGGTTTCCACCCAAAAACTGCCGGATGGCAAGGTTGCTGTTCGGGTTGCCCAGCAGTTGCCGGTCGAGAATAGGCGTCAGGTTTCCACTTCCGTCGCGGTAGTACAGTGCAATGAAGGTAGGATAGGGGTAGTCTGCGTAATCGTAGCCCGCCACGTCTTCCAGGTACAGCTTGATTTCGGCCTGGTTGATCACCACGTCTTCGAGGCTCGTCAGATCGGGGAAATTGATCTCCGTCATCAGGCTGGCCTGGCCGCCGAGGAACGTTCGTTCGTTGTTGACGCCCTGTAACAGCAAATCACCCGCCAAAGACCCCGCGTAGTTGCGCTCGTAGCGCGGCAGCGAAAGCGAAAGCGGTGCCCGGTAAAAGGTGGGCCGCTGGTCGAGCGTATCGGGGTAGAAGAAGTACAAACCTGCGAAGGGAATTTCACCCGCTCGCGCAGGTAAGGGCTGTAGCTTTAGCAAAGCATTCGTCACTTCCGTTGGCTCTAATTGAAAACCCGCCAGAAATTCCCAGAAGGTAGTATCGCTCTCAAAGGTGCTGGCGTCCCTTAGGTTCAGCTGGTCCACAAACTGCTGGTCCAGAGGAATACGTACGTGCGGAAAGTTGTACCGCGAAGAGTCTGCACCCCTGGCGATGATCGTGTCGTAAAGCAGCCGTGGCTCGCGCGTGGCCAGAAACACATTCTCCCGGTTGAGCTCGTTGAAGCCCCGGGGAAAGCTGACGTTGGAATCGTAATCACGGGATTGATCGACCGCCCCCGCCAATTGGTTGAGCCGGTAGGGGAAAAGACGCCCCGGGCCATAAAGGGCCTGCGCTGTGTCAATCGGAAGGAGCAAGACCACGGAATCTACCAACACCTCAGGGCGCAGGGCAAACGCTGGCACGTCAATCAGGCCGGTGCTCTGGCGGCGGTTAAGTTCGGGGATGATGTAAACACTGTGGATCCATTCCCCCGCGAAGGGGTCGCTGAGATGCCCAAAGTTGAACGTCCCGACGGCCGAGTTGCTGCTGGCATCGTAAGTCAGCAAACTATCGTCGGGCACTACGCGGGTGGTGAACGTGATGTCCACCGTCTGCCCCAACTCGGCCCGGTCGCCCGCCAGGAGGTCGGAGCCTACCGTGATGGGGTCGGTGCAGGCACTCTGCAGCAAGATCAGGGCAGCCGCCGCAAAAAAGAGATACTTAGTCATCGTCGTTGGTATTGGGGAAGGGAACACACCGGAGCCGCACCAAAAGTCAGGAGGCCGGTTAGGGGTAAAGACAGGTTAAAGAATGGAAACGACCGCCACCGGAGCAGCGGCAGCGGAGCCGGGTAAACCGCCCGACTTGCGCTTAAAAATCCTTCCCCCACCGGAGCGAAGGAAGGATTTTTGCTAATAGACCCCGGTGGTGGGCCTTAAGGTTGGTATCGCCGCTGGTTTTTTGCTGCGGCCCGGTAATTACACCGCTATTTCACCACCTCTTCTTCGAGCAGGCTGAAGTAGAAATCCAGACTGGCCGCCGGGGCATCTTCGCCCTGGACGTCGAGGACGGGCACTTCCGCCGCCGCCAGCAAACTTTCGTTGTGGGCGCTCAGCTCCGTGGAGCCCTTGATCACCGCATCGGCAAATTTGATGGCACCGCCGTGCAGGTCGGGCTTGCCTTCGTGCATGTAGGGCGCCAGGTCTTCGGCCGAAAGGGCGTTGATGCTGGCCTTGTTGGGGAAGTCGGTCGCAATGTGCTCCTCCGCCTCACTCTGGTAGAGGCTGTAGACGATCTTGCTGTCCGCAAAGAGCGGTTCCGTGCTGTAAGCCGTGCGGAGATAGAAAGGGATGAGGCTCGTCATCCAGCCGTGGCAGTGGATAATGTCGGGCGGCCAACCAAATTTTTTGACCGTCTCGATGACGCCCTTACAGAAAAAGGCGGTGCGGTCGGCATTGTCGGCAAAAGGCTTGCCCTCTTTGTCGTGGTGAACAAACTTGCGCTTGAAAAAATCTTCGTTGTCCAGGAAGTACACCTGCATACGCAGGCCCTTATCGGGCAGCGACGCTACCTTGATGATGAGGGGGAAGTCATTGTCATCAACGATGATGTTCATGCCCGAGAGGCGAACGACTTCGTGAAGGCGATGGCGGCGCTCGTTGATGGTGCCATAGCGGGGCATCAACACGCGGATTTCCATTTGATTCTTCTGGAGATGAGGAGCCAGGGCCCGCACGGTAGTCGCAATATCCTTTGCAACGGTGTAGGGTTCCATTTCCTGGGTGACAATCAGCACCTTTCTTTTACTCATATCGCTATCGGTATCAATTCAGGTTGTTCGCCGGACCGGGACCATTGTCCACCACCGCCGAGGCATCAGCCGGGGCAAATTTACGAAATATTATGGAGACCGACTATCTTCGCCGCCATTTCGGCCCGCCGACCCAGGTTTTTCGGCACTTTCGGCCCCTTTTTGCTTCTTCGTTTTACCAATTGGGCGCTGTCGCAGGTGCCGCGAACGTCTTTTCAACAGCGGGGTTAAGGCCTCGGCTGGCCCCCGGACTTCCCCCGCTGCTCCCCCTTTGGGGGTTGGGGGGCCAACCTACTCCCCCCTTCGGGGGGGCGGGGGGGAGCACCTGCGGCCGCGCCCGAAATACTTACCCGCCCAACCTACCCGAGCCACTTCGCAATGCAGATATTTACCACCGCGGAAGCACTGCGGGACTACTTAGACCGGGCTCCGGGCCCCATCGCTTTCGTACCTACGATGGGGGCCTTGCACGAGGGGCACCTGGCCCTGGTGCGCGCCGCCCGCGCTGACCACCCGACGGTGGTGTGCAGCATTTTCGTGAACCCCACACAGTTCAACGAGGCGGCGGATTTGGAGGCCTACCCTCGCACGCCCGAGGCCGATGCGGCCCTGCTGGCCGGCGTAGACTGCGAGGTGTTGTACCTGCCCGACGTCGAAGACGTGTACCCCACCGGCACGGCCGTGAGCCTGGCGGAGCAACTCGACTTCGGCAGTCTGACCACCCGCATGGAGGGGGCGCACCGCCCCGGCCATTTCGCGGGCGTAGCGCAGGTGGTGAGCCGCCTGCTGGAGATCGTCCGGCCCACCACGCTGGTGATGGGACAAAAAGATTACCAGCAGGTGGCCGTCGTCCGCTCCATGATTGCCCAGTTGGGTTTGGGGGTGGTGCTGCGCGCGGTGGCGACCGTCCGGGAAGCCGACGGCCTGGCGATGAGCAGCCGCAACCGCCGCCTGGGTCCCGCCGAACGGCAGGCCGCACCGGCCATCAACCGCCACCTGGCCGCCGTTGTCGCCGGCCTGCGGGCGGGCTGGCCCGCCCGCCAGCTCGAAGCCCTGGCCCTGGATGGCCTCCGCCGCCATCCGCTCCTGGACCCCGAATACGTCGAAATTTGCCACGGCGATACCCTTTTGCCTTACACCGAAGGCGAAACGAGCCGCGAAATCGTGGTAGCCACGGCCGTGCGTTGCGGCCCGGTGCGCCTGATTGATAACCACGCATTGGCCGCACCATTCAACCCTTAAGCATTAATTACCGTTTTCTCCCCGGCGAGCTGCCGTCTTGCGTAGGCGAAATACCACAGTTTACCGCCCCAACCCAGTCAGATTATGCTGATTCAACGCTTTAAAGGAAAAATTCATCGCGCCACCGTTACTGAGGCCAACCTCAATTACGTCGGCTCCATCACCATCGACGGCAAGCTGCTGGATGCCGCCGGCATCATCGAAGGCGAAAAGGTGCAGATCGTCAACAACAACAACGGTGAACGGATCGAAACCTACACCATCCGCGGCGAGGAAGGCACCGGCATCATCTGCCTTAACGGGGCCGCCGCACGCCGCTGCCAGGTGGGCGACGTCGTCATCATCATCGCCTATGGTTACATGACGACCGAAGAAGCCCTGGTTTTTGAGCCCAAAGTGGCTTTCCCCGATGCGAATAATTTGCTCTGAGGGAGGCAGTCCCCTCCCGTAAAATACCGGCTGAGGGTGTCCCCACCCGAAACGTGGACATATTCGGGTGGGGACACCCTCAGCCAGACCTACCGTAAGCCTTTCGCCCCCCTACTCGTAGCGCAAAGACTCGATGGGGTCCAGCGCCGCCGCCCGCATGGCGGGGTAGAGCCCGGACACCAGGCCCACTACGGTACAGACGACGAGCGCCATCCCGATCCAGACCCAGGGCATGATGAAGTTGCCCCCGGTGGCCAGGGCGACACCGTTGCCCGCCGCCACTCCGAGGATGATGCCGAGAATACCGCCGATCTGGCAAATGACGATGGCTTCCACCAGGAACTGCAGCAGGACGTTGCGGCGGGTGGCACCCAGGGCCTTGCGCACGCCAATTTCGCGGGTACGCTCTGTCACCGACACGAGCATGATGTTCATCAGGCCGATAGCGGCGCCCAGCAGGGTCATCAAGCCAATGGAAACGGCGGCCAGGCGCAGCGTCACGGTGTTGTCTTTGATGATGCTCACCAGATCGGAGCTGTTTTCTACTTGAAAGTCATTTTCCTCGCCGGCGCGCAGGCGGCGGACGTTGCGCATCGTTACGGTAGCCTCGGCCATGGCCGCTTCCACGCCGGCAGGGTCTTTCACGGCAATGAGGATGTCGTAGCTCGTCTGCCCCGAGCCATAGTAGCGTTTGGCCGTTTGCAGGGGGATGAGCACGCGGCGGTCCTGGCTGGTGTTCATGCTGCTGCCGCGGCTTTTGAGGGCCCCGACCACCGTCAGGCGCAGCGTGCCGGCCTGGATTTCTTTTCCGACGGCAAATTCTGCTTTGCCATCAAAGAGGTCGTCCACCAGATCGGAACCGATGATGGCGATGTTGCCGCCCTCGGCCACTTCCCGCTCCGTGAAATTGCGGCCGTAGTCGATTTCGTAGCCTTTGCTGTTGAGGTAGTTGACGCTCATGCCGTAGAGGGAAACGTTGGGGTTCGTCTCGCGGTCGGCGTACTTGATCACCGTAGCCCCGGTGGCGAAAAAGCTGAGGCTGATGTCGGAGGGGTAATTGTAACGCTCGGCAAACTCCCTCGCCTGGTCGTAGGTGAACGGCGCTGATTGCTTGCGCGGGCCCCGGCCATCACCGCCGCCGCGCAGGCTGGTGCTGACGCGCTCGATCTCGATCGTGTTGGCCCCCAGGCTGGAGAGGTTGGAGGAGAGCGAATAGATCGCCGCATCGATGGCCGTAAGGATGCCGACCAAGGCCATGATGCCAACGGCAATGATGAGCGTGGTGAGCAGCGCCCGAAGGAGGTTAGCGTTGACGCTGCGCAGGGCAACGCGGATGTTTTCCATTAATCCCATAGGGTCCAAATGTAGCGCTTTCCGTCGGGCGGCCTGGTGCTTTTCGACGAACGGCGGCCGCGCATCTACCGGGTTACGAATACGTCGGCCCGCCCCGCCGGAATCACGCCCCGCTCTTTGCCCTGCGCCAGGAAGGCCGTCACCGCTGCCCGGCCCGCCACGCCGAGGTCCTCGGAATAGTCATTGACGTAAAGGGAAATGTGCTGCCGGCGCACCCCGGGGTCCATCTCCTGGGCGTGGGCCGCCACATAATCTTCGGAGGCGGCGGGGTGGTCGAAGGCGTAGCGGACGGACCGCGCCAGCACCCGATCCACCGTCGCCTGCACCTCCGGCGGCAGCGTGCGCCGTACAACGATGCCGCCCAGGGGAATGGGGTGGCCGGTGCTGCCCTCCCAGTATTCGCCCAGGTCGGCAATCTTGTGCAGGCCCCGCTCCTGGTAAGTAAAGCGGTTTTCGTGGATGAGCACGCCGGTGCTGAATTCGCCCGCCAGGACCTTGCCTTCGATGTCCGAAAACAAGACTTCCTCCTTTTGTTGCAGGTTGGGGTAGGCCAGTCCCAGCAGGTAATTGGCGGTGGTGTATTTGCCGGGAATGGCGGTTTTCGTGCTGGCGTCGGGTACGAAATTTTGGGCCAGCGCGGCGTCGGCCGTCACCAGCAAGGGGCCCACCCCCCGGCCCAGGGCGCTGCCGGCGTTAAGCAAGGCGTAGCTTTCCGTCAGGTAGCCCAGGGCGTGGTAGCTGAGCTTGGTGCAGTCCAGCTCGCCCGCAAATGCCAGGCGGTTGAGCTCCTCTACGTCGGCCAGGCGGACCGCAAAGCGCAGCCCCTCCGTATCAATGCGGCCGTGGACCAGCGCGTCAAAAATGAAAGTGTCGTTGGGGCACGGAGAAAAACCGAGGGTTAGCAGCACGGTGGGGGATTTGGCTAGTTCATTTAACCATCAATAACGTCAGCTTGGGGTATACAACGTAGAGGTAAGCTGATTTTCAGATGGTTAGCGTGCAATGGTTTCATAATTCGGTAGTTTTCTACTACAGTACTACCGAACTACAAAACTACAAAACTACAAAACTACAAAACTACAATACTACAAGGCCGTTGAAGACCAATTAGTTGTTGTTACTCCATGGGCTCAACCGCACGTTCAATAGTACCCTGGGTTGCGGTCGGCATTAAATTCCGATCTTTGCGCCCCAAACCAAGGCCAGGAAGACCTGTGACCTCAAAGCCGTACCAATGAACTTCCAGATCCTCTTCGAAGACAACCACCTCATCGCCATCAACAAACCCGCCGGCTTGCTCAGCCAAAGCGACATTACGGGCGACGAGACGGTGATGGACTGGGCCAAACGGTACATCAAGCTCCGCTACAACAAGCCCGGCGATGTCTTCCTCGGCTCCGTACACCGCCTCGACCGCCCCGTCAGTGGCCTCATCCTCTTCGCCCGCACCAGCAAGGCGCTCACCCGCATGAACGAGCAGTTCCGCGACCGCCAAGTAGCCAAAACCTACTGGGCCATCGTCGGCGAACAGCCCGACCCCATTGAGGGCAGCCTTTCGGGCTTCCTGTATAAGGACAGCGAAAAGAACCGCAGCAAGATCGTCCCGAAGGCCGACTCCAACCGCCACCAGGGCGCTAAACTGGCCAAGCTCAGCTACCGCCTCCTCGGCCGTGTCGGCTCCAACGTCCTGCTGGAAGTCACCCCCGAAACCGGCCGCCCGCACCAGATCCGGGTGCAACTCGCCGACCAACTGAAAACCCCGATCCAGGGCGACGTAAAATACGGCTCCCGTTACCGCAACGACCAGAACACGATCAACCTGCACAGCCGCTCGCTCCGCTTTGAGCACCCGGTGAAAAAAGAGACCGTACACATCATCGCGCCCATCCCCCAGGACGACCAACTTTGGCAGCTTTTCGGGGAGATGACCGAGTGGTAAATTCGGAAGGGATGGCGGACTTTCTCCAACAACGTTTGGCCGAAATTGCGGCGGCCGGTACCTGGCGCACGCTGGGGGGCACGCTGGCGGGGGTAGATTTTTGGTCGAACGACTATTTGGGTTTGGCGCGAACGCAGGTGCCGGGAACGTCCTTGCAAAAGCGGGGCGAGACGGCGGCCAGCACCTGGTCTGGCGCAACGGGCTCCCGTTCCATCTCCGGCGACGCAGCCGAGTGGCACGGCATTGAAGCCGACATTGCCGCCTACCACGGCTATCCCACCGCCCTGGTCTTCAACTCTGGCTATACCGCCAACCTCGGCTTGCTCTCCGCCCTCGTACGCCGGACGGATACGCTGCTCTACGACGAACTCGTGCACGCCAGTTGCCGCGATGGCATCCGCCTGGGCCTGGGCAAGGCCCTTCGCTTTCCGCACAATGACCTCCTGGCCCTGGAACGGCTGCTGGCCGCGGCCCGACCCGATGGACAGCGCTTCGTATTGACCGAAAGCCGCTTCAGTATGGATGGAGACTTAGCGCCCCTGCCGGAGCTGGCCGGGCTTTGTGCGCGTTTCGGGGCCCAGCTGATCGTAGACGAAGCGCACTCCGGGGGATTGGAGGGGCGGGCCGGGGCCGGATTGGTCGCCAGCCACGGCCTCCAAGACCAGGTTTTTGCGACCATCATCACTTACGGTAAGGCATTTGGCACCCACGGCGGGGCGGTGTTGGGCAGCCAAAATTTGCGGGAATACCTGATCAATACCTGCCGTCCGTTCATTTACACGACTGGCCCTGCCCCTGATCAATGGTACGGCATTGCGGGGGCCTATGCTAAGCTGGCCAATTACCACGCCAGCCGTTACGCAGCCCTGGGCGACAACATTGCTTACTTCCGCAGCGCGGCGGAGCGGGCCGGGCTCGGTGTCTCCCTGAGTGGGGGAGAAGGCCCCATTCAAATCTTTTCCACCCCCGGCAACGCGGCGGTGCTGGCCGCCGAAGCCGCTTGCCGCAGGGCGGGTCTTTTGGTCAAAGGCATCCGTTCGCCCACCGTGGCCGCTGGTGCAGAACGGCTCCGGATTTGCCTGCACGCCTACAACACCGCTGCGGAAATGGATGCGCTGTTGAGGGTGTTGGCGGGGTTGGGGGATGTTGATTAAGGAGAATAAGTGAAAAGAAGGATTTCCCTTTTCTAGTCAAATACAGCCATTTGAACATTCAGAAAAAGGAACTAACTTGTGTTCGCTTCGCATTACGTTATTGGGGTTAGTAAGCAAAGCAGCAACTGGGCAATTCTTGTTGTTTGGCGAATGGGTGAAGAGCTAAGCAGCATTGTTCCACGTCCCTACGTTTCAGGGGTATATTTCTTAAGGTTAAGTACTCCGCAAAGTACGACCACCCGTAAAATTATTATTCAATGATCCGCTGCTCCAACTTTCCTAGCTGGAATACCTTTGTGTTGGGTTCCTTCGTAATTGTATTGGTAATCTTATTTTTGCCCTTAGGTTCAGTGCGTGCTCAATTGGATTCTTCCCGCTGGGGTTTGACGATTGAAACGGCTATTGAGGCGCATGATAAACGATTGTATGGTTCGTCTTCACGTGAATTGCTGCGCAGTCAGCCTGAATATTTCGGCACGTATGGAATTGGCATATCTGGGCAAAAAAAGGTATTGAACTTTCGCCGTTTATCCCTATGGGTTGGTGCAGGTGCTCATTTTCAGCTTGCGACATTCACTCGGCCTTATCGCCCAGGATACAAACCTGGTGACATCATTTCTTTTGATCTTCGAACGGCTGATCGCTTCTACGATTTTATGATTGCCCCGGAGCTATCCTTGGTATACCAGCTTAGTCCGCGATTTGGTTTATTCGGAAGATTCCGGCCACGCTATCGGTTTTATACAACGGGGTATCATTCGTCGATAGAAAATTCCCATATTTGGAGGATCCCAGGGATTTGGGGCTTTGAGCCAAAGTCCATTGAATATTTGGGTGGGGTGCGTTATATGTGCAGGAATAAATTGGCATTTGAGTTAGGTGTCCGGCTATACAACAACCACTTTGTTGATAGTCATACGGTAAACCAAGCTACTGTAATTAGAGGTCGTTCTACCACCGTTCCAACTGGTTTTGAAAAGTTTAATCCGCTGAAACTAACCTTTTCGGTTTCCCGGTTTTTCTAAAGTGGGCAATTAAGATTGGCGTGCGCTGTTGCCGGAATTCCTAGTGGGCCACCATTTCGCAGCGTTTCTCTGCCTACCTTTGCCCGCCCATGAACATCAGTATTACCGGCATTGGCGGCATCTCCGCGGCGGGCAGCGACCCGCAGGAAGTTTGGCGGACCTACACGGAGGGGCCGGCCCGCTGGGTTATGGACCCCAGTATCCATTTGCCCGTGTACCGGGCCCAGCTGCCGTCCCACGCCGGAATTGAAGCATTTAGTGCGGAGCAGGACCTGGACCGCGCCACGCTGTTGGCCCTGTACGCTGCCGACCGGGCGGTGGAGCACGCGGGATGGAGGGGGGAAGACTTTTCCGTACTGGTGGGTTCTTCCCGTGGCCCTACCATGAGTTGGGAGGCGGGGTACGAGCAGTTTGCGGGGGCGGGTAGGGTAGGGCCCCGGACTTCCCCTGCGACGACCTTGGGCAGCATCGGGTTTGGGTTGGGGGCTTACTTCTCCAGCGCCAGTTTGGCCAGCAGCCTTAGTGTGACTTGCTCTTCGGGCTTGCACGCTTTGCTGCACGGCGTGGCTTTGCTGCGGGCGGGGATGGCCAGCCGGGTCTTGGTGGGTGGCGCGGAAGCTCCGCTGACCCCCTTTACGCTGCGGCAAATGGAGGCTTTGCGCATCTACGCCGTTCCGCCGGAGGATGATTGCCTGCCGGTTTGTCGCCCCCTGGCCCAGCCGCCGACGGGGATGGTCGTGGGCGAAGGGGCCGCGTTTCTGGCCCTGGAGCTAGACAGTGCCCCGCCGCCCATCGCCCGGATCACGGGACTCGCCTTTGCGCGGGAGGTGGCGGGCAGTCCAACGGGCATTACGCCCACGGGGGAAGGACTCCAAAAAACCATGCGCGAAGCGGCGGCCACGGCGGGTAAGTCCCCCGATCTTATCATCGCTCACGCCCCGGGGACCCGGCGGGGGGATGCGGCTGAGTTGTTTGCCATCCGAAAAGTGTTTGGGCCAGACCAGGCCGTCACTTCCGGCAAATGGGCAACGGGGCATACATTCGGTGCTTCCGGTCCGCTGGCCCTGGAGCTGGCCATTGCCATCCTGCGCGCTGGGGATGCCGCTGGTTTGGCGTACTTGCCGGGAGGGAAGGGGGTGCGCTCGGTGCTGGTGAATGCTACGGGGTTTGGGGGGAATGTGGTTTCGGTTTTTTTGGAATGAGCGAATGAGCGAATGCGTGAAGGCGTGAATGGGCTGCCGCGCGCGACACGCTGCCGCACGCGACACGCTACCGCGAGCGACCTGACAATGAGTGACCGCCGTAGGCAGCAGCCTAGCTAATGCGTGACCGCCGATAGGCAGCAGCGCAGCTAATGACTGAACAAATTTCGGATTCAACTTGGGCATTTAGCATTTTCACACACGAGAAATGGGGAAGGACCTAAATCTAATTTCTACACACAAAGCCCTGAAAATCAAATCGCTATTTATTCTCATGATAAATGGCGAATTTTCCTACCCCATAACCAATTAGGAGATGCACTATTATCAAGAGGGAGGCTTTGCGGATTATCTTCCACAAGTCCGTGTATTCTATTGTGGCATGGGTGCCGAAATGTTGGGAAGTCATCCAATACAAATACCCGATAAAAACGGCAAGGGTCAACGCGGCAAAAAACACGGCCCTGTTTAAAATTTTGGTTTGCATTGCAATTGATGATGCGAGAAGGGTTAACTTTCGAATAATGTTAAATCCCTGCTCTTTAGGTGAAATAATAATTTGGCTAAAGATGAATGGCTTACAGTGCTGTAAAAATAGCTTTCAATTTTTATTCCCACAACAGTCCCGCAGCCGATATTGGTAACGCCTATCCAGTGCGGCAGCTCATTAGCTTGTATCCTACGCTGCTGCCTACGGCGGTCACTCATTCACTAATTATTCCCGCATTCAAGCATTCCCGCATTCACGCATTCAAGCATTCACGCATTCCCGCATTCAAGCATTCACGCATTAAGGATAGTACTTCCCCCGCCACCAGGCCTTAAGCCGCTCGAGGAGGGCTTTTTCCTGGGGGTTATCGGGCTTGGGCTGGAAGAAGGCCGTGCCGCTGAGGGCATCGGGGAGGTATTCCTGGGCGCGAAAATTGCCGGGGTTATCGTGGCTGTAGTCGTAGTTTTTGCCGTAGTCGAGCTGTTTCATCAACTTGGTGGGCGCGTTGCGCAAGTGCAGGGGGACGGGCAGGGTGCCGGTGTTGCGGACGGCGGCCTGGGCTTCGTTGATGGCCAGGTAGCTGGAGTTGCTCTTGGGGCTGGTGGCCAGGTAGATGACGGCCTGGCTGAGGATGATCCGGGCTTCGGGGTAGCCTACAAGCTGGGCGGCCTGGGCGGCGGTGGTGGCCAGTAGCAGGGCGTTGGGGTTGGCTAGGCCGATGTCTTCGGAGGCGGAGATGATGAGGCGGCGGCAGATGAATTTGACGTCTTCGCCCCCGTCGATCATCCGGGCCAGCCAGTAGACGGCGCCGTTGGGGTCGGAACCACGGATGGACTTGATCATGGCCGAAGCGATGTCGTAGTGCTGTTCACCCGTTTTATCGTAGCGGGTGAGGTTTTCCTGGACGCGGGTGCTGACCAGCTCGTCGGTAATGGTGATGGCCTCGGCGGGGTCGGCGTTGTTGGTGACCAGTTCGAGGAGGTTGTAGAGGCGGCGACCGTCTCCGCCGGAGTAGCGGAGCAGCGCGGTGTCCTCCTGGACTTCCACTGCTCGTTTACTGAGCACTGCATCCTGCGTCAGCGCCCGCTCGACCATGCTGCGCAAATCTTCGGCGCCGAGGGGTTCGAGGACGTAGACCTGGCAGCGGCTGAGGAGGGCGGGGATGACCTCGAAACTGGGATTTTCGGTGGTGGCCCCGATGAGGGTGACGGTGCCCGCCTCGACGGCCCCGAGGAGGCTGTCTTGCTGGGATTTGCTGAAGCGGTGGATTTCGTCGATGAACAGGATGGGGCTGGCGCGGTCGAAAAACTGGCTGCGCTTGGCCTTGTCGATCGTATCGCGGACGTCTTTTACCCCGGAATTGATGGCGGAAAGCAGGTAAAAAGGCACCGCCAATTGGCTGGCGATGATTTTGGCCAGGGTGGTTTTGCCAACGCCGGGCGGTCCCCACAAGATAAAACTGGGCAGCCGGCCGGTCTCCACCGCCCGCCGCAAGACCGCCCCGGGCCCCACCAAATGGGCCTGGCCGACGTATTCATCCAGCGATTGGGGGCGCATGCGCTCGGCTAGGGGTTGCATTGGAGGCAGGTAATATTTTACTGGTGGGCTGTATTTTATTTTTGATATGCTTCCAAGAGGCGAATATGCATGGTAATTTTGTTTAATTTCCTATTTAATTCCAATTTATGTGATTACTATATGTCTCGTGGTTAATGCTTGGCAGGTATTCAAATTCCCTCCCAGTTTTAAGCTCGTATGCGCCATCGGGTAAGTTCAAAATAGACTCAAAAGTGCTTTCGCCAGAAATGGCTTGCGGGTCTTGGAGGACTTCCTCAAAATACGATTTTCCTTCCGCAACAACAGCGCACCTTGCGTACAAAAAATCATCAATCGAGATATCATCTTCTCCTACCTGTTGTAAATAGGCCTCTCCGTGGCTTCGTGTATCGAGTTCGAACAGTTTTTCTGCAAGTTTGTCAGCAAAAAGATAGATGTTTACTACGGGCATCGCTGCCAACTTTTTGATCGCAGGCAGGAGGATTTCGGCAGGTTCCTCCTTCGACCAGTCCAAGCAGTCAATGATTTTCCAAAAATCGGCATCTGGGAAAAGCTCAATTTTTGAAGGCTGATCTGGTATGCGAATTTCGATTTCCGTAGCATCAGCAACTTTTTGACCTAAATCAAGAAAAAACTGACTGTTGAGGTCGTTGATGTTAACTTTCAGAACCGTTGCCATAGCAGGAAGCTTGAAGTGATAAGATAGAGGTCTTCTGCGGTAGTGTTGGGGTGGATGCTTCGCAAAGTTACGGAAAATTTGGTGGGTTGGTGAAGGGGGTAGCCTTTTCTGTCTTTGGGGACATTGGAGCGGGTTGGTGAGCCTTCTTCGGGCCGCTACTGCTGGTGTGGCCTGCTGGGAAGGGCGGCTTCTTCGCGCAGAATTCTGACAAAAAAGCGAGACTTGCTGCTGGTTACAGGGCTTTTACTTAGGCTGCTCAGGGAGGTGGACAGGCTGGGAGTCCGAGTTGCGACGTGCAAAAATGTCCGGCAGCGCACAAAATACCACGGCACAAATTGCTAGAGAACTACTAATTTTGTAGTCTAAAAGCTAAGCATGCTCCCTAAAACCTTACCCACTATTACCCTTGAGCGCAGCGTTTTTTCCCCCGCTTTTTGGGCTGTTTTACTCTTTTTAAGCGGGTTATTTTTTCTTGATCTGCCGTTTCATGGGGACCACGTTCAGCGGCAGGCGGTAACCGCAACCATTGCCCGTAACTTTTATGAACTGGGCTTGAACCCCATGTACCCGACGATGAACATTTGTGGCGAGACCTCGCCCAATTATTTTGCGACGGAATTTCCTTTCCTGCAAATTTTAATGACCTTTGGGTACTATATTTTTGGGGAGGAATACTGGATTGGTCGCTTGATTAATTGGGCAGTTTATTGCCTGGGGCTCTGGTTCTTTGCCGGGCTTTGTGATAAGTTGATGAAGCGGCCGGTGGGTCTTTTTTCCATGCTTTTTATGGTCGGTTCCATCGCCACGATGTTTGGGCGGAAGATTATGCCGGATACTTTTTCGGTGGCGCTGGTGACCATTGGGGTATACTTTTTGTATGATTACTTACAGCGGGGTAGGCATTGGTGGCTCATTCTCGGAGGAGTGCTTGTTGCCCTTGGGGTGTTGAGTAAAATACCTTCGGTGGTCGTAATTTGTCTATTGAGTGTTCCGGTATTGACGAGAGAAATATCTTGGCGGCGTAAGGTAAATGTGTTTGTGGTTCTTGGAATTGGTGGACTTCTTTCGGCGGGGTGGTATTTTGCCTGGATGCCGCATTTGCAGGCATTAACGCGATGTGCGCCGCTTATTTATCCCGTGAGCCTGGCCGAAGGTTTTCGCATTTTCTTTTTCGATGCCTTGGGGGATTCGCTGCATCGTTTTCATATCTTAGCCTTTTGTGGCCCCATTCCCGCTTACCTTTTTCTGGCGGGGGTAGCTCTGGCAGTTTACCGTCGGGAGTGGAAGATTTTGGCAGGTACCTTGGCCTACGCGCTCATTTTTTTATTATTTATCTTTAAGACGGGCCCCGTTTTTTCAACGCACAATTACTATGTCATTCCGTTTATCCCGCTGATGGCACTTTACGCTGGGAAAATGCTGTCGCAGCCTTGGTTGCCACGCTGGCTGGCCTTGGTGATTGTGCTTGGCCTGGCTTATCAACCATTGAGCTATGGTTACCGGGACATCAACTTGGTGCCTGAAATACCGGCCCTTGAGTTAGATGCGCTACTCACTGCGGCTGGCGTACCGAAGGACGAGTTGATCATGGTGCACGACGTATGGATGAACCCGACCAATATGTACTACGCACACCGGAGAGGGTGGTTTGCAGATGGCAGTACCTTGGATCATCACAATTGGATGGTGAGTTACCGCCGCTTGGGTTTACGCTTTTTGGTAGTCGATAAAAGTAGGTACGATAAGCCGCTTCCTTACTACATCATCACTGATGACGAGGTATTTAGGCTGTACGACGTCACTAAAACGCCCGAGGGGGATCTGGTGAGAGACTAAATGGGTGCTGTGTAGAGCGGTAACCCTCGTCTGCAGCCCCTATCTTCGCCCTCCAGATGACACTAGACGAAAGACTAAGGACCCTCACCCAGCTCGGTCAGCACCTGCTGGCCAACAATGATGAGTACCTCGCGGCGCTCCAGCAGCGGACGGAATTCCACAACGGCTGGTTTACCCAAGACAACCAGCGGTCGGCGGTGCAGGCCATCGCCAGTGCCTTTTTAGACGAGGCGGCGCTGCGGCGCTGGCTGGCCGATTACCCCGCCGTGGCCGACGCGCCGACGGAGCCGCGTTTTACCGTCGGATTGGTCCTGGCGGGCAATATTCCACTGGTAGGCTTTCATGACCTCCTGTGTGTTTACGTGGCCGGGCACCGTTCGCAGATCAAGCTGAGCAGCAAGGACGAGTACGTTTTGCCCTACCTGCTGCAACTGCTGGCGCGCTACGATGCGCGGGCGGCGGACTACTTTGAGATCGTCCCGATGCTGAAAGGCTTTGACGCGGTGATTGCCACGGGATCGGACAACTCGGCGCGCTATTTCGAAGCTTACTTTGGAAAATACCCCCACATCATTCGCAAGAACCGCAACGCCGTGGCCGTTCTTTCCGGCCAGGAAAGCGAAGCGGAATTGCGGGCCTTGGGCGACGATGTTTTCCAGTACTTCGGTCTGGGTTGCCGCAACGTAGCGAAGCTTTACGTGCCCCAGGACTACGACTTCCAGCCCCTGCTGGAGGTATTTCACGAATGGAAACACTTGCAAAACCACAGCAAGTGGAAGAACAATTTTGACTACAACTACGCCCTGACCACGCTCAACAAAGAAAGCTTTCACCTGACGGGACCGCTGATGCTGCTGGAATACCCCGCCATTACCTCCCGCATTGCTACGTTGCACTTCACGCGTTACGCCGACCTGGATGGCCTGGCGGCGGAGTTACTGGAGCGGAGGGAGGAGATCCAACTCGTCGTGGCCCAACCCGGCTTGCTGCAAACGGAGCTGCCGACTTTCCCCTTCGGTGCTGCCCAACGGCCGGGCCTGGGAGATTATGCGGATGGGGTGGATACGTTGGGGTTTTTGTTGGAGGTGTAAGAGTTTGGGATTCGACCTAAACAACTACATTTGCCCAAACCGACGGTGGCCTTTTCATCGGTCGATCAGCAAATCTCACTATGAATCGCCGTACTTTTCTGACGCAGACCAGCCTCCTCGGTGCTGCCGCTTTGCTCCCAATCTCCTCTTCTGTGCCTGCACAGCACCGGAAGCTGGGTTACCAACTTTTTTCCGTCCGGGAAGACATGGCCAAAGACCCTCTGGCTACGCTCAAAGCCCTGATCAAAATGGGCTACCAGGACTTTGAAGTGTACGGCTACGAGGCGGAAAAAAACACTATTTATGGCTATACCTCCGCTGAATTCAGGAAGGTGCTCGAAGACCTGAATGTAACGACCACCAGTGGCCACTTCATGTTCCATCCTTTGCTCGACAAGACGGACGACGAGTTGAAGCGATTCGTTGACCAGTGCATTACAGGGGCAACGACCATGGGGATGCCCTACATCACCTGGCCCTGGATGGCCCCCGAGCAACGAACCCTGGAAACTTTCCAACGCCTTCCGGAAAAACTGAATCGGATTGGCGAACAGATCAATGCCGCAGGGCTGGGCTTCGCCTACCACAACCACGACTTCGAGTTCATTGACTACGATGGGCAAACCGGCTACGACATCATTCTGAGGGAAACCGACCCCGCACTGGTTAAACTCCAGCTGGACCTGTACTGGGTGATGCATTCTTCCAAGCTCACGCCGAAAGAACTCATCCAAAACGCCCCGGGCCGCTACGTGATGTGGCACATTAAAGATATGCACAAGGTATCGCGCGATTACACCGAGCTGGGCAACGGCTCCATTGACTACCGGGAAGTTTTACCGGACCCGCAGGTCTCTGGGCTCGAGTACTACTATCTGGAACAAGGGGGCAACTTTGCGCACAACCCGCTGCAGAGTGCGGCAGACAGTGCGGCGTACTTTAAGGCGCATTTGCAGGGGGTGTTTTAGGAAGGGTGTAGTTGAACCACTCTAGCGCTGCGATTTTTTGCTGGCTCTTTTAACTGCGCTGACCGTCGCTGGGCCGTTAGGGTTTCCACCTCGACTCCCCCCAGCAGCTTTGCTGCCGCTTGAGCGTTACCTGCGGGGTGCAGTAGTACTTGGCGGTGTGAACTGGGGGCAAAACCCGCAAGCTGGTTTAGTAGACACGCTGTATTGGGGGTTGTTAGGTCCTAAGTGATTGACCGTCATTGGTCTGGCTGTTGAAAGGTGCTAAACCCTTACCTTCACGGAAAATTACTAAGTTGGGCAACTATTTTACGATTTTCTTACGGTTGCTGGTGTTTCTGGCTTTGTCCTCCTGCGGCTCGCCTGCGGCTAACGAAGCGTTGCCTGCCGCCATCAAGATTGGTTTTTCTCAGTGTTGCAATGACGGCTGGAGAGACGTGATGAACAAAGAGGTCATGCGGGAAGCGTCCTTGCACCCCGAAGTGTCCGTTTTATTCCGGGGGTCGAGCAACAACAGCAGGGAGCAAATTGCCCACATCAAAGGCTTAATAGAGGAGGGGATTGATGTGCTGCTGGTTTCCCCCAACGAATCAGCTCCGCTTACCCCCGTGCTGGAAGATGCTTATAAGGCAGGAATACCGGTGGTGCTGATTGATCGAAAAATTGAATCCAATTTGTACACTGCTTTTATCGGCGCGGATAATTATGAGGTGGGGCGTACTGCCGGGCAGTACTTGGCGGGCAAATTTCCGGCGGGTGGAAACATCATGGCCATAGAAATTCCCGAAACCATCTCGCCGGGAATGGCCAGAACGAAGGGCTTTAGCGAAGGTATTTCGGCGAACCCTGGCTTGCGCATTGTACGGGCGATCAGCGACGATATTGTGTTTGACAACCCAGACTCCCTGCGGCGCATGATCGTTGACAGTAAGGACATTGATATTGTCTTCTCCCACACGGACGTCTTGGCGGAGAAGGCGCACTCCTTTGCTCAGGAGAATGGGCTGGAGGACAGCCTTTTTTTTATTGGAATTGATGGTATCCCGGGCTCGGGCCGCGGCATCGAGGCCGTTAAGGATGGCATTCTGGATGCTTCCGTCCTCTACCCCACGGGCGGGGATGAGGCCGTCCGATTGATCATGGCCATCCTGCAAGGGCTGCCCTACCAAAAAGAGAACAAACTGGAGACCATCGTAATCGAACCAAGTAACGCTACCATCCTGCACAACCAGATGAAACGTGTGGATAAGTTGCAGGTCATGATTGACGAAGAAATCAGCCTACTGGCATCTCTCCAGGCTACTTACCGCAGCCAGCGGGTATTGATCACCGTGCTCCTCGCGGCGCTGCTAGGAGGGTTCATTCTGGCCGTTTCTTTATTTCGGTCCCTACGCACCAAGCAAGCCGCCAATGCAAGCCTACAGCAAAAAAACCGGGAAATCCTCGAAAGCCAGCGTCAACTGAAGCAGCTGGCGGAGCAGATGGCCGAAGCGGACGAGGTGACCTTTAATGAGGACAAACCATTTGATGTGGAATACTTCATTTCCCGTATCCAGCGGATGCTGCTAAAGCAGCAGCGCAACGGTGGGGTAAACCCGGAAGAGGAAACTGCCGCTAGCGGGGAGTCCAAATTAGACCAAGTGCTGCGGAAGGAGGAACTTTTGGCGGAAGACCACGACTTTCTGCAACGAATGGCTGCTTATGTAGAGGCCCACTACGCCGATTCGGATTTTAAAGCGACGGATCTTTGCCAGGAGTTGGGGGTATCTCGCTCCCACCTCTACCGCAAAGTCAAGGAGCTGATGGGGGAGGGGGTGATCAGTTACGTGGAGAACGTGCGTCTGCGCAATGCCGAAAGGCTCCTGCTGGATACCAACGACTCCATCGCAGAAATCGCCTACAGCGTTGGATATTCCACTCCTGAGTACTTTGCCAAGGTCTTCAAAGCCCGCTATCAACTGTCGCCTTCGGGTTTTCGAGACCGGCACCGCCAAGGGACATAATGACGGCCCTTCAAAATGGTCCGCAGCCCTTGGGACGATTTTACCAGTCGACAAATTTTTGCGAAAAAGGAGGCCTTAAATTGTTGATTATCAGCAATTTACCTGTTGGTGCGTAGTGGGACAATAGTGCAGAATCTTTGGTACTAATTTACCTCCCTAAAGTTTTTCATAAGTCGACATTTGCCAACATTAAAGTTGACAAATTGCAAAACAGTAAAATTTTATTCTGGTCTGTTGTAGTGGCTCTGGCCGGATTTCTCTTCGGCTTCGATACCGTAGTGATTTCGGGGGCCGACATTCCCTTACAGAAGCTGTGGGGGCGGGGTGAGCTGTTTCATGGGCTGGTGGTAATGGCCTCGGCGCTTTGGGGAACGGTTGCCGGTGCCCTGTTTGGGGGAATACCTACGGACCGCCTGGGAAGAAAAACTACCCTTCTTTGGATTGGCGTCTTCTATTTCGTTTCTGCGCTGGGTTCGGCCCTGGTAAGTGACCCTTGGGTTTTTGCCAGTTTACGTTTCCTGGGGGGCATTGCGGTAGGGGTCAGTACCATTGCGGCACCGACTTACATCTCTGAGATTGCTCCGGCGGCGGACCGCGGCAAGCTAGTGGCCACCTACCAGTTCAACATTGTGTTTGGCATCCTGGTAGCCTTTCTTTCCAACTACTTGCTGAGTGGAATGGGGGAAAATGCCTGGCGGTGGATGATTGGGGTGGAAGCGCTCCCGGCCTTCATCTACACCTTACTTGTTTTGGGGGTGCCCCGTTCGCCCCGCTGGCTCCTGACGCGGGGCAAGCAACCGGAGGAAGCGAAGCGGGTTTTGGCGCTCATTCATCCGGGCGCGGACGCAGGTGCAATGATGGCTGAAATAGCAGCGGAAGACCAACGAGCGGATAGCGCTGAGACGATTTTCCAAACCCGCTACCGGTTTCCTCTTCTGCTGGCTTTTCTGCTTGCCGCGTTCAACCAGTTTTCGGGGATCAATGCCTTTCTTTATTACGCGCCCCGCATTTTCGAGGCCGCTGGGCTGGAGCAGCGTTCGGCCTTATTGAGCAGCGTAGGGATTGGCGTGGTCAACCTGGTTTTTACCCTGCTAGGTCTTGCTTTAATTGATCGGTTTGGCCGTCGGCAGTTGATGTATATCGGTTCCGTGGGCTACATCATTTCTCTGAGTATGGTGGCTTTGGCCTTTGGGCTGGGCTGGCAGGGTTGGTACGTGCCCGGGTTTCTTTTTGTTTTCATTGCCGCACACGCTATTGGGCAGGGTACGGTGATCTGGGTGTTCCTCAGCGAAATTTTCCCCAATCACCTGCGGGCGAGTGGAACGTCTTTCGGGACTTCCGTGCACTGGGTATTGGCGGCGATTATTCCTTCACTGGTGCCGGTGCTTTTCTCTACGGTGGGTACCGCTCCGGTGTTTGCCTTTTTCGCTTTTATGATGGTACTGCAGTTGCTTTTCGTTTGGCGCATGATGCCCGAAACCAAAGGTATTCCGCTCGAAGCACTCGGTACTGTGCTCAAAACCAACATTGCCCAATGACTTCCACTGCACCTGCGACCGCGCCCCTTTACGATCGCCCGGCTTTTCCTGCCATTGTTTGTTTTGGGGAAACGCTCATCGATCTGATGCCCACCGCAAAGCGCATTGGAGGTGCGCCTTTGAACGTAGCCTACCACGTACAACGCTTGGGTGGCCGCAGTGCCATCATCAGCCGGGTTGGCCGCGACGAACTCGGCAAAGATATCCTGGCTTTTATCCGTGAACATGGCCTGGACGCTCTCCCCGTTCCGGTAGATGAAGTGCTTGAGACCGGAACGGTTGGGGTGACTTTTCGCAACCGCGAAACGCCGGAATACACGATACACGGCCCCGTCGCGTGGGATCAAATTGGCATTAGTGAGGAGACAAAAACTGCGGTAAGCATGGCGCAAGCGCTGGTTTTTGGCAGCCTGGCCGCGCGGTCGGAAACCAATTTAAGCCATTTACGGACGCTACTTTTTCTGGCGAGGGTGCGGGTAATGGACGTAAATCTCCGGGCACCTTTTTTTAACGAAAAGACGGTTCGGGAATTGCTTGGCCACGCCGACCTGGTGAAGGTAAACGAGGAGGAGCTCCGAGTGATTGGCGCTTGGTGTGGCTGGTGGGGAGATGACAGGGAATTACTGGGTAAAATGCTAGAAAAATTTGGGCTTGGGGCGGTGGTACTTACCCGGGGCGGCAAAGGAGCAACCCTGTTGGACCATAGTGGATATTACGAACACCCGGGCATTGCCGTGGAAGTGGCCGATTCGATTGGCGCGGGAGATGCCTTTCTGGCTGCTTTTCTGATCCGGTACCTCGGCGGAGAGGGCCCCGCGGTGAGCCTGGCTTACGCCTGTAGAGTTGGGGCGTACGTTGCCAGCCAAACGGGAGGTACGCCCAACTACAGTTTGAAAGACCTAGTGGTTGAAAAACGAATTCCGATCTAGCTTGGACTTGCCCTCGCGGCACTGAACTGCCTGGCCAAAACGCCACCATAGGTCGGCTATGCTGGCGTTTCGTCCACTTGTTCAGCGCCACGATCCCTTCGCCCAAGCTAAGCCCTAATTCATTCCTCAACCACTAGTGGTTGAAGAACGAATAAAAACCATGTAACTCACAACGGCACGATTTTCTGCGATGAAAAATAGGCCAGTATTATTTCACATTAACTAATCAACTATGAAACTGAAGTTACTTCTGCTGTTCGCCTTCTTTACGATAGGTTTACAGGTGTATTCACAACAAAACCTCAGCGGTACGATAACCGATGCGGAATCCGGTGATCCGCTGATTGGTGCTTCCATCATGCTGGAGGGGACTACCACGGGTACGGTGACCGATTTTGAGGGTAAGTATATGCTGAGCGTTACTCCGGACGCTACGCTGGTCGTGTCTTACACGGGCTACACGACCCAGCGCATAAAAGTTGAAGCGGGGCAAAGCGTGCTCAACTTGTCCCTTAGCTCTGGGGTCAACTTTGACGAGATAGTCGTTACTGGCTACGCGACTGAGCGTAAAAAGGACCTGCTCGGTGCGGTTGCCGTAATCAATATGGAAGAGATACAGGACGTGGCCAACCCAAACGTGCTGCAGAGCATCCAAGGGCGTACGGCTGGGGTCAACGTTGACCTTTCTGGAGACCCGGGCCAGGGTGCACGGGTGCAGGTGCGAGGGACCAGTACGCTGAACAACAACAATCCCCTCTACATTGTGGATGGGGTACCCATTGAACCTTTCAATACGGATGCCCTGGGTACGGGTTACGCGCAAAACTGGGGCCTCTCTTGGCTCAACCCGAATGATATTGAGTCGGTCCAAGTTCTTAAGGATGCTGCTTCTGCTTCGATTTACGGATCGCGGGCGTCCAACGGTGTAATCATCATTACTACCCGCCGGCCGAACAGTGGGAAGGGCAAAATCAGCCTAAACGTTCGCAGCAGTGTAGAGAGCTGGAACCGTTTCGATCAGCTTACGAATAACGAAGAGCGAGCGCGGGTTGAGTGGCAGGGAGCCGTAAATGACGGTTCAGACCCCAATGCTACGGGAGTTTACACTTACGAGTGGCGCCTAGACCCCAGCCTGGGGCCGGGCATCCAAGGCACGGGTGTTCCGGTGCTGGAACGGATCATTTATCCAGAGTGGCTGGACGAGGCCGATCAGCTCCGACCCTCTGGCCACCCCAATAGTGTGTACGGGGGTCGCATTGAGGAAGGGACGAACTATTGGGATGAGATCTCCCAGACGGGCTTGGTACAGAACTACGACATTTCCTTTACGGAAAGCGGCGAGCGGGGCGGCGTCATGTTTTCGGCCAACTACTTTAACCAGAAAGGGGTGGTCATTGAAACGGCTTACGAGCGGATTGGCCTCCGCTTGAATTCTTACCACAAGTTCTTCAATGACCGGATCACCATCGGGGAAAACCTGGCGGTGGTGCGCGGTGATCGTCAACTATTGGACAGCGGCTTTGGTGGTACGGCGGAGGCGGCTCCCTACCGTTACAAGACCATTCTACCGGTGCGAACGGAAGACGGCCGTTTCTCGGGTCCTCCCGGGGGCGGATTTTCGGACCGGGATAACCCGATCGCCCTGGCGTTTGATAATCGGGACGATAACGTCGATAACATTAAGATCTTTGGCAATGTCTACGCCAACGTGGACTTACTCCCTGGGCTTACTTTTAGCACAAACTTAGGGGTAGACTACGACAACATCAACTCACGGGATATTTTCAGGACTTATTCCCGTGGTTTCTTGGCCAACAACATTGCGGAATTGACGCTGACCCAAAGCCAGTTTGCCAGTATTGTCTTTAATAATACCCTGGCCTATAAGTTTGATGTAGGCAAGAATAATTTCAACATTCTGGTTGGGACGGAAGCGATTGAAAATACGCAGCGTTTCAGTTCGGCAACTGCCAGGGAATTTGCGTTGGAGACCAACGAGTACTTCCAGCTGGGTGCTGCTTCGGGGGAAAGGTCGAATAATGGCGGAGAGACGGGTTTCTCCCTATTTTCTTACTTCGGGAAGGTAGGGTACAGCTTTGACGACCGGTACTTGGCCTCCTTCACGTTGCGGCGTGACGGGTCATCCCGGTTTGGGGCGAACAACCGCTTTGCCGTATTTCCCGCTGCCTCCTTGGGTTGGAGAATCAGCCAAGAGCCATTCCTGGTCAACAACAACCTCATTTCCGATCTAAAAGTTAGGGTGGCTTATGGACAGACGGGCAACCAGTTTACGGCTAATGACGCCACATTGGCTTTGTACCGGGCGGTTTATGCTCCGCAGAACGTCGTCTTGCCCTGGGGAGGGGGCTGTGCCGAAACCGTTTGTAACGATGCGGCTACGGCTTACGATATCGGGAACAACGACAGTGGCATCCTTCCTTCTGGCTTCCTTGCCATCCAAACGGCCAACCCCGACTTGAAGTGGGAAACCTCCACCGAACTGAATTTTGGGATGGACTTTGGCCTGAAGAACGACGCCATCACCGGTACATTCGAGGTTTTCAATAAGATGACCGAGGACATTCTCATTATTCCTACGGCGATTGGTGCCTTTGGCGATGGTGCGCGTCGATTTGTAAACGCAGCAGATGTTAAAACCACGGGATGGGAGTTGACTTTGCAATATAATAGCTTAGTCAAGAAAAACTTTGGGTTCTCCGTGGGAGCAAATTTTGGCAGCTACCGAGCCATTATTACCGATCTGCCCGAAGACTTATGGACCTCCTACCCTGGCAATCAGGAACAGAACATCATCGGACAGGCCCCAAATGCTTTCTTTGGTTACCGCACCGACGGCATTTTCCAAAATGCCGAAGAAGTGGCGGCGCACGCATCGCAAACCGGTGCCCGCGTAGGCGCGCTCCGCTTCGTTGATCTCAACGGGGACAATGTAATTGATGCACTCGATCAGGAATACGATGATTCACGTGGAAATGGGGTAGCGGACGTTCAGTTTGGTGTGAACGTGCGCCTTGATTACAAGAACTTCGACCTTACGGTATTCGGCTGGGGAGCTCTGGGCCGCACGGTTGCCCCCGATGTTTTCCGAATGGAGCTGGGTTCTCTGAACAACGGTGAAAATGGTGGCGTTGCCCAGCTCGGCGCTTGGTCTCCTACCAACACCGATAGTTATATTCCTGCGATAAGCAATAGTAACCAGCCCTTTGGATTCTCGCTTGACTATAATTTGCGCAACGGTAACTTCTTTGCCTTCCGTCAGGCCACCATTGGTTATACCCTCCCTGCCGTATCTGGCCTCCGCAATGTTTTTTCCAATCTTCGCATATACCTGAGTGCTGAAAACCTGGGTTGGATTGTTGACCGCAATGGTCCCAACCAATTTCCGCACGTAGGCTGGCGCGTAGAGAACAACGTAGGGGGTTTGTACCCAAAACCATTGCGGATCTCGCTTGGCTTCAACGCAGGTTTTTAACATCCATTATTTTACGCTCCAGCTGGTGGGCTGGGCGCTGCAATATTCCTTTGCCTGCCTGCGGGATGGGAACGGAGCGGCACCCATTCCGCCCACAGGGCAACCAAAAATTGAATATCATGAATCGAAAAATTCAGATGCATACGTATCTTGCGATCTTCTCGCTGCTCCTCATCTTTACTTCCTGTAGCGAAGAATTCCTGGAATTTACGCCTACGGGGGTCGTATCGAGCGGCGATTTAGAAACCCCGGCGGCCGTAGAGGCAATGGTAGTTGCCGCTTACGCCAGTTTGGGTAACGACGGGTTACTTGCCCACCAGTACGGAGACCTCTGGGCCTGGGGTACTACCCGCTCCGACGATGGGTACAAAGGCGGGGGCGGTATTGGCGATCAATTTCCTACGCACCAAACGGAGGTTTTCACGCTCAATGACCCCAACAACTTTAATGCCAACCTCAACTGGCGGTGGATTTACGCGGGGATTTCGCGCGTAAACGACGCTATGCGTCGGATTAAGGCCATTGACCCCGCTGCTTACCAGGCCGAGGTAGGCGTGAGTGTGGACCAACGCCTGGCGGAAATGCGCTTTCTCCGGGGGCATTACCAGTTCATCCTAAAGATATTGCATAAATATCCCGTTTTCGTAGACGAGAATGTGCCGAAAGAGGAGATCATCAACATCTCCAACCGGGTACTTAGCGACCAAGAGGGGTGGGCCTACATTGCCGATGAATTCCGCGCCGGGGTTACTTCGTTGCCCGACGTGCAGGCGGATGAAGGGCGGCCAACCAAGAACGCCGCCCGGGCTTACCTCGCCAAAGTACTGATGTACAAAGCCTACATTCAGGATGATAACCATCAGGTAATCAGCATCAATGCTGCTGAATTGCAGGAAGCCGTCGACCTGATTACGACCATTGAGGGGACGAACGAATACGCTTTGCACGACGACTACGCAAAGAATTTCCTCTGGGAGTTTGAAAGCGGCATTGAATCGGTATGGGCCGTTATGCGTTCCATCAACGATGGGTCAAATCAGGGCAGAGGGAATTTCTCTACGGGCCTGACCTCCTCCCTTGGCCCCGGCTACGGGTGCTGCTCCTTTAACCAACCATCTCAGAACCTGGCCAATGCCTATAAGACCGACGAAAACGGACTGCCGCTGCATGGTGACTTCAACGCGGGGCTACAGATTCAATCCATCGAGGATACCCGGGCCACCAACATGGACCCCCGTATTGCGCATACCATCGGCCTGATCGGTATGCCGTTCAAGTATGACCCCAACCGGATATATGATGAATCTTATTCCCGCGTGCCAGGCGTGTACGGCTTTAAAATGGGGATGAAGGACCAGGAACTGCCCAGCTCACCGGCTTTCCGGCAGTATGAAGCTTTCTTCAGCATTGCCCGAAATACCGACCAGATCCGCTGGGCGGAGGTATTGCTGTGGAAAGCAGAGGCGCTCATTGAACTTAACCGCATTGGAGAGGCATTGCCGATCATCAATCAGATTCGGCGCCGGGCTATTTCTAACGCAAGTCTTTCGCGGATAATGGACGCTGGGGGTAACCCTACGGGCAACTGGAACGTGGGTGAATACACGGACTTGGGCAGCCAGGACAACGCCCGCCAGATTCTCCGGATGGAACGGCGGCTTGAACTTGCCTTTGAGTCGAAGCGGTTCTTTGATCTGGTTCGGTGGGGCATTGCCGAAGAAACGCTCAATCAGTACTTCAATGAAGAGCGTAGCCGAGTAGCGCACCTAACGGACGCTTTGTTTACGGCTGGCCGGGACGAGTACCTCGCCATCCCCCAGCAACAGATCACGATCTCCCAGGGGCTTTACGTTCAGAATCCCGGTTACAACTAGCTGCTTTACTGATTGCCCGACCATTCATGCTCCGGGGGCTAGCCCCCATAGCCTCCGGAGCATCTTTACCAATAAGCAGTTTTTAGTCTTTCAAATATTTTGTTATGCACGCACAAAAAATGCTTTATGTAATCTTTTCCCTCCTCGTCTCCCAGCTATACGCCCAACCATTTACCAGGGTGGAACTGGAGGCTGGCCTCGGGCATATCTCCGACAACAACGGCGTGGCCATTGCCGATTATGACCAGGACGGTTACGAAGACCTATTTTTCACAGGCTACCATAGTTTCGAGGCTAGGGCGGATTCCACCTGGAATCGATTAATGAGGAACAACGGGGACGGTACCTTTACCGATGTGACGATCGCGGCGGGCTTTACCGACCAATTCGTCAATACCGACATAATTGCTTCTTTGGGGGAGAAGATGGGTGCCTCTTGGGGCGATTACGACAACGACGGGTATCCCGATCTTTACCTGAGCAACAGCCGCAAGGACCAGTTGTACCACAACAACGGAGATGGTACGTTTACCGACGTGAGTGCCACCTCTGGCCTGATCGCTTGCAACGAATGTTACAGTGCAGGGGCTACCTGGTTTGACCATGACCGGGATGGCGATCTAGACCTCTACGTCAGTGTTCTCAACGGCCCGAATCTCGCCTACGAAAACTTAGGCAATGGTCGGTTCTCCCTATTTACAAACCTCCCCATACTTTTTAGTCAAAGCATTACCTGGACAACGGCTGCCCTAGACATTGGTAAAGATGGGTTTTTGGACCTCTACCTCGCTAATGACACCCAAAATAACCAATGCTTTGCCAACACCTCTGGGGTACATTACAACGACAACAGCCTGGCTTACCGCCTGGCAGATGAAGGGGCGGGAATGGGGATCGCCATAGGGGACTACAACAACGATGGCCTTTTCGATATCTACGTAACCAACATTTTTAATCATCACCCTAATCCGCTTTACAAAGACACCGGACAGCGTCGCTTTGAGGATGTAGCCCCAAGACTGGGCGTTGATAACACCGGATGGGGCTGGGGGGTACACTTTTTAGATGTCGATCACGACGGAGACGAAGACTTGTATGCCGTCAACGGAGTGGTCAGCAAACAATACATCGGCGGTGCCGAACAACAGGATGAACCCAATTATTTCTTTCAGAATACCTTAGTAGAAAATGGAGTAGAGGGCTTTTTGGATAAGACCGTAGAAACTGGATTAGGTGCTATGGAACGCGCCCGGGGGATGGAGGTTTTCGATTACGACGGGGATGGTGATTTAGATATTTTAATTGCCAATGTTGAATCTACGCCTATCCTCTTTCGTAACAATCTCGAAAACGATGGTGCCCGCAACTGGCTCAAAATCCGGCTGGAAGGAACCGCATCCAACCGTTCGGCTTACGGCACCGAAGTGAAGGTAACGGTGGGGGGCAAAACTTATTACCGCTGGCACCATGGCTCCGCTTTCTTTTCCCAGAGCCAGAAAGCCGTCCACATTGGCGTAGGTGCCGCCACCGAGGTGGAGGAAATTCAGATTACTTGGTTATCCGGTGCGGTAGAAACTTACCGTAGGATTGGGGTGAACCAGACCATCAACGTTACCGAAGGAGGAAGCCTCACCGACGTAGGCGATCCACCAGGGGGGCCAAGAGGAATTACGGCTGCGGCATTTCCCAACCCCTTTGACCAGGAAGTCAACCTCCGTTTTAAGCTTCCCGCTGGACAGGGTGTTTCCCTTGATGTTTTTTCCACAACTGGTCAACCCATTTGGCAAGCCAGTGCCACAGTGCCCGCTACCGGAACCGTAAGTTTTACTTGGAATGCCAGCGTCCATCCCAAAGGAACTTACTTCTACCGCCTCACTTCCGATAAGTCAGTAAGCACCGGCAAACTGCTGAAACAAAACAATTGACCACCACTAAGTAATTTTCTCAAAATGAAGATCTTCCTCCCATCTTTCTGCCTCCTGTTGCTGGCGCTGTTCGTATCGTGTCAGCCGGGTACCGGTGAGGATGGTACTGAAGCCGGCAGTAAAAAAACGGACCAACAATACGTTACTGACTTTCAGGAACCCCATCGGCCACAGCTTCATTTCACCCCTCGGGAAAAATGGATGAACGATCCCAACGGGATGGTCTATTACGAAGGGGAATACCACCTTTTTTACCAATACTATCCCGACAGTACCGTGTGGGGCCCCATGCATTGGGGGCACGCAGTAAGCGAAGACCTGGTACACTGGGAGCACCTCCCCATCGCACTCTACCCCGATACCCTGGGATGGATATTCTCCGGTAGCGCAGTTATTGACAAAAACAATACCAGCGGACTCGGTAAGGACGGTAAGGGCCCGCTGATCGCGATCTTCACTTACCACAATTCGGTAATGGAAAAAGCCGGAAGGCAGGATTACCAATACCAGGGCATCGCCTACAGCAACGACAAAGGACGAACCTGGGAGAAGTACGCAGGCAACCCGGTAGTTCCCAACACTACGCCCATCAGAGATTTCCGAGACCCAAAGGTTAGCTGGTACGAAAAAGGGGGATACTGGCTAATGGTCTTTGCCGCCCAAAACCGGATGATGTTCTGGAAAAGCCCCAACCTCATCGATTGGGAATTCCTGAGTGAATTTGGTGAAACCTACGGCACGCACGCCGGCGTATGGGAATGCCCCGACTTTTTCCCGATGAAAGTAGTCGGTGACGGTACTACAAAATGGGTCTTGATCGCGAGCATCAACCCTGGTGGACCCAATGGTGGGTCGGCCACGCAGTACTTTGTGGGAGACTTCGATGGTAAGGTGTTTACGCTTGACGAAACCTTCAAACCGGATGTTACCGCAGAGCAAGCAGTTTGGCTGGATTACGGAAGAGACAACTACGCCGGGGTAACGTGGTCTAATATCCCCGAAAGCGACGGCCGGCGCCTGTTCATCGGCTGGATGAGTAACTGGCAATATGCCCGCGAAGTTCCCACCGAAAAATGGCGAAGTGCCTCTACGCTTCCCCGTAAACTGGAGCTTCATCGCCTGCCGGCCGGTTACCGGGTATTCTCAACACCCGTAAAGGAGTTGCAACAACTTCGCCGCAACGAAAAGGTGCTCGCGGGTAGCACCATGGACAAAACACCCCTGCCCCTTGAATCCTTGTTTGCACCTGCGGCCACGCCAGAAAAGAATGCGTCGGGTACCTATGAGTTGATCCTCGATTTTCTTATCACGTCACCCGAAGCAAGCCCCTTCGGCGTGTTGTTAAACAATGATTTGGGCGAAGCCTATCGGGTAGGTTACCACCCCGGAAATCAGGAGTTTTTCAGTGACCGCCGGGAAAGCGGAGACCATTCTTTTTCCGAAGCATTTGCTGATAAAGTTACTCGTGCGCCCCGCGTTGTTCAATCCGATACCGTGCAAATGCACCTCTTTTTCGACCATGCTTCCGCAGAGCTGTTTGGAGATGAGGGAGCCACCGTGATCACGGATATTTACTTCCCCGGGGAAATATTTAATCACATTAGCCTGTATCAGGAAAGGAGTGGAGGCGTAAAATTCCTCGGTGGAAAGTTTTATCCCCTGAACAGTATATGGCCAGCTAAAAAATAAGAGCGTGTCGGGGGTGGTAAGGACTGAGAACCAATGCGTTTGCTGCGTAGCAAACGCATTGGTTCTCCGGAAGTAAAAATCCAAACGAACGCTAAGCGCTTAGACAAGCTCTTAGTGGTGAAAAACCCCGCGCAGCGGAAAAGCGCAGTTCCCCGGAGGGAGTACGGGTTCATCCCAATTAATTAGACAGCCTACACCCTCCCCAAAATCAATTCCTCCACCACCTCGGGGTTGAGCAGCGTACTCACGTCCCCCAAGGAATCCTGCTCGCCGGCGGCGATTTTGCGGAGGATGCGGCGCATGATTTTACCCGAGCGCGTTTTGGGGAGGGCGGAGACGAACTGGATCTTATCGGGCTTCGCAATGGGGCCGATTTCCTGGCGGACCGTCGCGACAATCTCTGCTCTTAAGGCATCGTCGGCACCTGCGCCCGCGCCCACAATAACGTAGGCGTAAATGCCCTGGCCTTTGATGTCGTGGGGATAGCCCACCACGGCGGATTCCACTACCTGGGGGTGCTCATCGATGGCGTTTTCCACCTCGGCCGTGCCGAGGCGGTGGCCGGAGACGTTGACCACGTCGTCAACCCGCCCGATGATGCGGTACATGCCGTCGGCGTCCCGCCGCGCGCCGTCGCCGGTGAAGTACATGCCGGGGATGGTGCTGAAGTAGGTGTGTTTACAACGCAGGTGATCGCCCCAGGTGGTGCGCAGGATGCTGGGCCAGGGGAATTTGATGGCGAGCAATCCCGCCGCGGGGTTGCCCTCCTCTTCCTGCATCGTGTTTTTATCGACCAGGCAGGGCTGGATGCCCGGCAGTGGATAACCGGCGAAGGTGGGTTTTTGCGGACTGTGTCCGCCCATGCCGGAGATCATCATGCCTCCGGTCTCGGTTTGCCACCAGGTGTCGACCACCGGCACGGTGTCCTTGCCAATGTGCTTTTTGTACCACTCCCAGGCTTCTTCGTTGATGGGCTCACCCACCGAGCCGATCACTTTGAGGTGGCTCAGGTCGTAGCCCTCCGTGAATTCGTCGCCCTGCGCCATGAGCGCGCGAATGGCCGTGGGGGCGGTGTAGAATTGGTTGACTTTATGCTTAGCACATACCTCCCAGAAGCGGCCCGCGTCGGGGTAGGTCGGTACGCCCTCGAACATCAGCGAGGTCGCGCCGCAGAGCAGCGGGCCGTAGACGATGTAGCTGTGGCCGGTGATCCAGCCAATGTCGGCCGTACACCAGTAGACGTCGCCGGGCTGGTACTGGAAAACGTTGAGGAAGCTGTAGGCGGTGTATACCATGTAGCCGCCGCAGGTGTGGACGACGCCCTTGGGCTTGCCCGTGCTGCCGGAGGTGTAGAGGATGAACAGGACGTCTTCGGCGTCCATTTCCTCTGCCGGACATTCCGCCGCTTGACCGTCCACTTTTTCGTGGTACCAGACGTCGTAGCTTTCGTCCCAGGCAATTTCCTCACCGGTATTGCGGTGCACCAGCACGGTTTGCACGCTGGGGCAGCCGATGGCCAGGGCTTCGTCGACGATTTCCTTCACGCCGATGTTCTTGTTCCCGCGCTTATTGTAGTCGGAACAGATGATCATTTTGCAGTCGGCGTCGTTCACCCGGTCGGCCAGGGCCTGGGCGCTGAAGCCGGCAAAGACCACGGAATGAATGGCCCCGATGCGGGCGCAGGCGAGCACGGAAATGGCCAGCTCGGGCACCATCGGCATGTAAAAACAAACGCGATCGCCCTTGCCGATGCCGAGTTCGCGCAGGGCATTTCCGGTTTTGCAGACTTCCTCGTAGAGTTCCCGGTAGCTGATGTGGCGTGCGGGGTCACCCGGCGCGTTGGGTTCAAACAGCAGGGCCGTTTGCTGGCTGCGGGTGGCCAGGTGGCGGTCCAGGCAGTTTTCCGTGATGTTCAGCTTGCCACCCTGGAACCACTTGATGTTAGGTTCTTCAAAGTTCCATTCCAGTACATGGTCCCACTTTTTCCGCCAGTTGAAGGTGCTGGCCTGTTTGGCCCAGAAGCCTTCCGGATCGTTGACGGAGCGGGCGTATTCGGATTGGTAGTGTTCAAAAGAGGTGATTTGGGTAGGTAGCATGATCTGAATGATGGTCAGTTGGAGGTTTAATGGGTGGCAATGTAATAACTACTCGCTTTTTGGGGCGCGGCCGCAGGTGCTCCCCCCCGACCCCCCGAAGGGGGGGAGAAGGGACAGAGGAGCGGGGGAGGTCAACTGGCCTGGGCCTGAAAGCGGGCGGGGCTGATCCCGAACTGCCGTTTGAACATGCGGGTGAAGTAGCTGGCGCTGTTGAACCCGGCCTGCAGGGCAATCTCCTGGATGCTCAGGGATTCGTACTGCAGCAGCCGCCTGGCCAGCTTGATGCGTTCGGCGTTGATGAAATCGACCGGCGAAATGCCCATCTCATTTTTGAAGGCCCGGTGGAAGCCCGATTCGCTCATGCAGGCCAGGCGGCTGAGGCTGGCGATGGTCAGCTTATCGTCCAGATGATTGAGGATGTAGGAAACGGCGGCGGTGATGGGTTGGCTGGTGGCCAGGTTATTGGGGTCGAGCAGGTGCTGTTCGCGGGACTCCGCCTCGAGCAGCCGGATGAGCAGTTCACGTAAGGACATCCCGACAAAGAGATCCCGCGCCGGGTGTTTTTCGGCGTAGAGGTAAACGAGGCGCTGCAGGAGCTGGGTGATGCCGGGGTCGTTGGTGAAGTGGAAATTGTTGTGTTCCCGCTTCCAGTCTTTGCCGTCGGAGCGCGGGCGGCGCTCGTTCATGCCGTCCAGCACCTTGTTGATCTCCGCAGGGTCTACCTCCAGCGCCAGGCACTTCGTGGCGCTGCCGGGCCGCGCGTCGGGGAAGTCGATCACCATTAGCTCGTCCGGGGGCAATAAGACGGATTCGCCGGGCAGGAAATTGAAGCCGGGCCGGTCGCGCAGGTGCATCACCTTACGGCCCTGGATCATGCTGGCCAACACCGGTTTATCGAAACGCAAATGCACGGCACCGGCCTCCTCGTGGGTCTCGAAAAGACTGAGTGCGGAGCTGTCGGCGGTGAAAGTGGTCCGGTTTTCCACCAGGGTCTGCAGCTGGCGGACGGGCAAGGACTGAACGTTGAGCATGATCGGTTTTTCAGAACAATGTATAAATGTAGGTATAAAAAGCCGTAGCGCAGGTGGTGGTTCGCGCCAATTGCCATACAAATGTAGGATTGTGCAATTCCTTGGGTGGATTGTGCAAGGGGGCGGGGAGGAGGACGGACTACTTTTGGAGGTATCAAGCGGCGCACTGTTTTTGGGTGCCCCCATCACATTAAAATCGATCGATCATGAGTACCACAGCAACCACCTCTTCTCCTACGCTTTCGCGTCCTAAGTTTAAGGACCAGTACGAAAACTACATCGGCGGCGAATGGGTCGCCCCCACCAACGGAGAATACTTCGACAACATCTCGCCGGTAGACGGCAATTCCTTCACGCGCATCCCCCGCTCCACGAAGGAAGACATCGATAAGGCCGTTGCCGCGGCCTGGAAGGCAGCCGACCACTGGAACAACACCTCGGCCACCGAGCGCAGCAACCTCCTCCTCAAGATTGCCCAGGTGATGGAAGATAACCTCGAAGTCCTGGCCCGCGCCGAGACCTGGGACAACGGCAAGTCCATCCGTGAAACCCGGGCGGCGGATTTGCCCCTGGCCATCGACCACTTCCGCTACTTCGCTGGCGTCATCCGCGGCGAGGAAGGCGGCGTCTCCGAGCTCAACAGCAGCACCGTTTCCATGAACGTCTGGGAGCCCCTCGGTGTCGTCGGGCAGATCATCCCCTGGAACTTCCCCCTCCTGATGGCGGCCTGGAAGATCGCCCCCGCCCTGGCTGCCGGCAACTGCATCGTGCTCAAGCCCGCCGAGCAAACCCCCGTCGGCATCCTCATCCTGATGGAACTCATCGACGGCATCCTGCCCGCCGGCGTGCTCAACATCGTCAACGGTTTCGGTATCGAAGCCGGTAAGCCCCTGGCCAGCCACCCCGACATCTGCAAGATTGCCTTCACCGGTGAAACGACCACCGGCCAGCTCATCATGCAGTACGCCAGCAAGAACATCATCCCCGTTACCCTGGAGCTCGGCGGCAAAAGCCCCAACATCTTCATGAAAAGCGTGATGGATGCCGACGACGCCTTCTTCGATAAGTGCCTCGAAGGTGCCGCCATGTTTGCCCTCAACCAGGGCGAGGTCTGCACCTGCCCCAGCCGCATTCTGGTGGATGAATCCATCTACGACCGGTTCGTCGAACGCTTCATCGAACGGGTCAAGGCCATTAAAATGGGCCACCCCCTCGATCCCTCCACCATGATGGGTGCCCAGGCCAGCAACGACCAGTACGAGAAAATCCTCAAGTACATCGAAATTGGCAAGGAAGAGGGTTGTGAAGTCCTCGCGGGCGGCGGCCCCGCCTTCGTCGATGAGCTCTCCGGCGGCTTCTACATCCAGCCCACCGTGCTGAAGGGCAACAACAAGATGCGCGTCTTCCAGGAAGAAATCTTCGGTCCCGTAGTCTGTATCACCACCTTCAAGGACGAAGCCGAGGCCATCGAGATCGCCAACGATACCCTCTACGGCCTCGGGGCTGGCCTCTGGACGCGGGACACCCACGAAGCCTACGGCATGGCCCGCAAGATCAAAGCCGGCCGCGTCTGGGTCAATTGCTACCACGATTACCCCGCCCACGCCCCCTTCGGTGGCTACAAGAAATCCGGCATCGGCCGCGAAAACCACAAGATGATGCTCGATCATTACCGGCAGACGAAGAACATGCTCATCAGCTACAGCAAGGAAAAATTGGGCTTCTTCTAGGCTAGTTTCTTCCCGATTCCCCAAAACCTACGCCGGCTGGAGCACTGTTTCCAGTCGGCGTTTTATTTACCAAAATCATGCCCAAAGTAGACATTACCGACGCCGCGCGCGCCGTCATCGATACCCTGCGCGCCCAGCACGGCGACCTCATTTTTCACCAGAGCGGCGGCTGTTGCGACGGCTCCGCGCCGATGTGCTTCCCCGACGGAGAGTTTTTCATTGACGATAACGACGAGTTGCTCGGGGAGGTCCACGGCTGCCCCTATTACATGTCCAAATTTCAGTATGAATACTGGCAGCATACCCACCTGACCCTCGACGTCACCCCGGGCCGGGGTGCCAGTTTTTCGGCGGAAATTCCGCTGGGGCTACGCTTCGTGGTCAACTCACGCATCCTTACCGAAGCCGATCTGGAGTAGGGCGCGGACGCAGGTGCCGGGGCGTTAGGACAAGGGAGCAGAGGAAGCCTGGGAGGATGAGGGATTTGACCACCAACAAGGCCCCACCAGGCTGAATGCAATCCGTACAAACATATTTTTTTCTTTAATCCTTGGTGTTTGCTTCCTTCTGGTGTTATTTTTACCCTCAATTGCGCTTCGCCCTTGGGGAAGCCCTGCCTTATAATCTCGAATTTTAAAGACGACCCAATGAAGAATTTTTTACCCAGAATGGGCCGAATAGGCCTGATCTGCCTGCTCTTACTCAGCGGGCTTACTGCGTTTGCCCAACCGGTCAACGACCTTTGCGCCGACGCCATTGTCCTCACTATGCCAGGGTGCTACAACGGCACCACCATTGACGCAACTGCCCAGAACCCGAACGGAGCAGCCACCTGTGGGACTGGTGCCGATGCGGAAGGAGAAGGCGTTTGGTACACCTTCGTGGGTGATGGGAATACCTGGACCTTCATGTTCCCGGAAGGTCCTGATTGGGATCCAGAAGTCAACGTCTACAGCGGCAGCTGCGCCAGCCTGACCTGTGTTACTGGCGACGACGATAGTGGGCCCGGTCTTGACGCGCTGGTGATGGTGGTCAACACGGACCCCAACCTTACCTATCTTATGTATGTGCACGACGCCTTCGTGGGTACCACTTCGGACTTTGCATTTTCCCTGGAAATAGACGGTATTGTCGACATGACCCCTCCCGTCGTGGCCTGCCCCGAGTTCACGGCCAACTTCAACGCTTGTGCGGACGCTATCTTCCCGAACTCCCCCACGGGCACCTTTTTCCCCATCGGGGATTTGAGTGATTTCTCCGTTGCTGCCGGCGGTATTTACGTTGCATCTTTCGACCTGTCTGCCTGCGTAGATGACAACTGCTCCGAAGATTTCGAGGCTGCCTTCGTTGATTCTTACGAAGAAAACCGGGTCCCCGGCTGCTCCGTAGACATCATCAACGTGGTGGTCATTCGCGACGAAGTGGGCAACCAGGCGGCGGATTCCATTTTCTTCCGCTCCACGATCGCCTTCGACGGCGAGGCACCCGTGTTCACCGTCTGCCCAGCGGATTCCCTTATCGACTGCGGCGTAGTGCCCGTCGTTGATGCCGACGATGCTACCGCCACTTCTGGTTGTGGCACGCCCGTCATTACCGTTTCTGATGCGGTTGTCGTAGGTGCGCCAGATATGGCTGGTACGACCTACACCTTTACGTATACCGCCACCGACGGTTGTGGCCAGATTACGACCTGCGAGCAGGTCTTCACCGTCCAGGATACCACCGCCCCCATCATCATCTGCGAAGCCATTGAGGTAGCCCTCGACAGCACCGGCAACGTAACGATTGCCAACGGTGACGCCGTTGTCAGCATCGAGGACAACTGTGGCGGCAACCTTTCTGGCCCTTTCACCGTAGGTGGTCCGACCGCCCGGATGTTCGATTGCTTGGACGCCGACTCCACTTACCAGCGCACCGTAGTGGTTACGGACGCCAGCGGCAACCAAGGCAGCTGCACTTACGACGTATCAATCATCGACACGATCGCCCCCGTCATCGTCTGCGAAGCCATTGAAGTGGCGCTCGACAGCACCGGCAATGCCACGATCGAAAATGCTGACGCAGTGGTGAGCATCTACGACAACTGCCCCGATGATTTGAGCGGTCCTTTCACCGTTGGCGGCCCGACCTTTCGGACCTTCGATTGCTCTTTTGCTGACTCTACCTTCCAGCGCACCGTCGTCATTACGGATGCCAGCGGCAACCGCGGCGAGTGCACCTACGATGTCACGGTGGTCGATAATATCGCCCCCGTCATCGTCTCTTGCGTAACGGATACGACCATTTACCTGGACGAAAACGGCTTTGCCTCCATCGCTCCCGGCGAATTGCTGGTGACCGAAGATGCCTGCCCACCCCTGGTGTTGGTAGGTGACCCGCTGGTAGCCTTCGACTGTGCGTCAGCTGGTGAGTCTTTCGTATTCAATGAGTCTGACGTCGACGCTTCCGGCAACGTAAGCGAGGTGTGTACCATCACGATCACGGTGCTGGATACGGTTTCCCCCGTTGCCATTTGCCAGAACGTGACCATTGAGCTCGACGAAGAAGGCAATGCCTCCATCGCCGCTGGTGCTACTGGTACGCCTACTGCCGTAACGGAAGTAAGTGGTTCCCTGGACGTGGGCGATCTCCAGTTTGCCCGCCCGAACGCCAACGGTTTGACTTGTGGCACGACATCTCCCGCCGACCACTACTACGAAGTGTTCAACTTCACGATCTCGGCTGAAGACATGTACACCTTCACGATGATGGATGTGCTTGGCCCCGACTTCTACTTCATCCTTTACGAAGGAGGTTTTGATCCGGCGCTGCCTTGCGCCAACTTCCTGGCGGGCGACGATGACGGTCCCGGCAGTACTGAGCCAGAGTTGATGATTCAACTGACGCTTGTTCCCGGCAACTACACTCTGGTCACTAGCACCTTCTCCGGAAACGTTCCGGATGGACCTTACACCTACACGATCAGCAGCGCCAACGGTGGCCAGGTCTTTGCGGCCGGCGACGGTGGCGGCGGCAGCAGCGATGCACCCCTGGTCGACGGCGGCTCTTCTGATGCCTGTGGCATCGCGACTTACGCGGTCAGCCAAGCGGACTTCACCTGCGCCAACGTAGGCCCCAACGTGGTTACCCTGACGGTAACGGACGTGAACGGCAACAGCGCCAGCTGCGAAGCTACGGTAACGGTAGAAGACAACATCGCTCCCGAGATCGTTGTCACGCCCCAAACGGTAGTATTGAGCAACGCCACGGGAACGGCTACCCTGACGGTTGCCGACCTGGCTACCGCCACGGACATCTGCGGCATCGCCTCTTTGACGGCCAGCCAGCTGCTCTTCACCTGCGAAGACATCGGCGAGGTGGAAGTGATCATCACCGCCACCGACGTCAATGGCAACGTAACGACGGCCCCGGTCATCGTAACGGTAGAGTTCCTGCAGCCCAACCTGTCCTGCATCGGCGAGATCAACCTGACCTTGAACGACGATTGCCAGGGCCTGCTGATCCCCCGCATGGTGCTGACGGGCAACGTAGCTTGCCTGGACGTCTTCGGTTTTGACATCACGGTCATGGACAGCGACCCGAGCAACGGCCCGATCATCGACGGCTGCGGCAGCTTCCAGTACATGATCCGCTCTACTTCCCAAAGCGGAGCTACGACCAACGGCTTCACGGGCGCCTTTGCTCCTGCCAACTGGACGGTAAACGCCACGGGTGCCGAAGCTTCTGCAACGTTTACGCCCACTACGCTGGAAATCACTTCCGGTGTAGTGAACGATGGCGACTTCAGCAACTCCGACGACATCACGGTCTCTTACCAGTTCGCAAGTGCAGGTACGGTCAACTTTGACGTCGACTACGAACTGGAGACGGAGATCATTGAAGACATTCTGATCATCGACTTCGACGGCAACATCATCTTCCAGTCCATCGGCAACGAAGGCACGACTGGCCCGATTGAGTCCGGCAACTTCAACGTAAATGAAGACGTCCCCGCTGGCAGCACGCTGATGATCATGCTCGAAGGCGATGACTTCTCTACCTCTGGCAACATCAGCCGGGTAACGATCAGCAACTTCAGCTTTGGTGGTGGTGAACTGCTGGGCCTCGACTTCGAGACCTGCTGGGGCATCGTCAACGCCGAAGACAAGACGCCGCCAGCGGTTGTCACGGAAGTTGAAGACGTGAACCTGCTCTGCGTAGACCTTGACGCGAACACGCTGACGACGCTTCCGGCCAACATCAGCAAGTGCTACGAAGTATTCTCCAACAACCGCAGCGCTACGGCTTCCGGCCAAGTTGGTGCGGTAGCTGGCACGACGGTAGCGGGTACGATGGCCCCCCAGCTGCGGGCCCGCCTGCTGGCCGGTGGCCTGACGCCGCTGCTGCCGACCTTCACGGACGGCTGCACGGACCGTATCCGGGTGTGCGTCAACGACGTGGTGGCCTACGACGCCGAAGACCCCCTGTGTGAAGATGTCATCCTGACGCGCACCTTCACGGCTACGGAGATTGCCGTCTGCCC
>NZ_JACSIT010000082.1 GCF_014349155.1 Neolewinella lacunae | reverse complement strand
CAACAGTGCAACTGAGGCCATCGTACTACAAGACATTGCCCGGATGCAGACTAGACGAGTACCGGAAGCGGATGAAGCGGAGAACTTTGCCGCTTTTCGGCGGCTGGAATCCTTGACAAAAGGGAAGGTTAATCTTGACGAGCTGGCCTACGAGTTTCACGAAAGCCTTTTGAATGAAGATGCTTTGGCGAACTACACCAAGGCTTGGCTGGATTGGGTCATCACCAACAGAGGCAAACTAACTGATACCCAACTGCAAGCAGCCATTGACCGGGCGAACGCGGTAATATCTTTAACTTTTCCGGATCAGCCAGACATGCTTAAACTGCGTATAAAGAATGGCGTAGCAGACTATGATACTTCTAAGGATCAGGCCTTAAAAGAAAAGTATTTTAAAAACATCTCAGACTTGAAATTGGAGTATCCTTCTGCTTCCCATTAGGTGGTAGGCAATGGGGCCTTGCTAATTATCCCCCTCGCCTGAATCTACCAGTTTAATCTTTGCAAATTTCTACTGCCGCTGTCCACCCAAATGGCCATGGGCTTAATTTTGTCGCGCGCTGGACCTCCGGAGCAACCTAACCGGCCAAAGCAACAGCAACATCGCTCTCACCCCAAACATCTTCAACCTCCCCGAGCAAATTGTCAAATCCGGGGTAACAACCAACATTATCTACGACGGCCGAGGCAACATGCTTGCCAAAACCACCACCGGACAACCCAGAAAAGACTATCTTAGTGGCATCGAAATCAGCGGAACAAATTTTGAAGCCATCATGCACAGCGAAGGACGCGCAGTCTTGGAAGGAACCTGGAAGTACGAATACGTGCTGCGGGACCATACGCGTTGTTTGGGGAAGGGGCCCCAAACAAAAGCTACGCGAGTAGTCTTCCGGCCAGGATCAGGCACTTCCCTTTCTGTCTTGGCTACGCACACTTACTACCCGTTCGGCATGGAAAATATGGCCATTGGGACGGGAGGTAGTGGCTATGATTATAAATACAACGGCAAAGAGCTCGATGCCAGCTTGGGCCTCTACGATTATGGGGCGCGGTGGTATGACCCAGCGGTGGCGCGGTGGTTGGCGGTGGACCCTTTGGCCGATCAGTATCGAAAATATTCTCCTTATAATTATACAGCTAATAATCCCATTCGGTATATTGATCCTGATGGAATGAGGATTGACGTAAAGACCACAACAAAAGAAGATGGCAGCTCAAGGGTCAAAATAAAGTATTCTGGAGTATTACAAACAGAAGGAGTTGATTTATCCAGAAAAGAATTAAATCAATTCAAAAGCCAAATAAAAAGTCAATTAAAGTCGTCCTTTAGCGTAAATTCTGAAGGCGTAAAGTCTACTATTAAAATAAAATTACGAACTGGTGGAAAACTTTCTAGCGATGACAATAGAATAATTTTAACTAATGCAGGGAACGCTAATTTAAAAAACGCAGACGGCCAAGCACCTAATGGATTTAATGCTTATGTTAATATTGAGAAAAACGCTGAGGAAGTTGTAAAAAATGCCGCACATGAAGTGGGACATAACATGGGGTTGCCTCATAATGTGTCTGAAATTGAAACTAGAACAGAGACTAAGTTTGGGATTAATATGACCATTCCAACATTGATGCAACCGAATACCATTGCCCCCATGACACCTGCGGCTGGCAATTTAATGTTGCCTGGCACACAAGTTGCAGCAGCTGGAACAAGTATTACACCCTCACAAATTTTGCACATATCTCAAGATGCCGCCCTGGGAAAGCTTAATCGAAATGATGTAAGTGGAGGAAGTGAGTCATTTGGGATTTATCCAACTGACCGGCCACTTGTTGACATCAACGGAAATGTTAAAAAAGAATAGATATGTTCTATCGAAGTACGGTATCCATACTTATTTTATTACAACTCTGTGGCTGCAAGTCACAGCATTGGTCCCACGAAAACATCAAAAGTGACACACAATTAAATACCATATTGAGCATTGATTTTCAAACCGGCTTTAAAAATGACACTCTCGCATTGTGGATTGGCGAGAGTAATGTTCTCTCAGAGACGGTTGCATCGACCGTTCCCGAGGCAAGTTTTACGAGTATTAGAATTTCACTTTACAAAGGCCTAGGGAATTTAATCCCAAATTTTATCCACCAGTTAAAAAATGGTGAGAATACGGTAAAAAACTCGTCAATCACTATTAGAGAAATAATTGAGATTAAAATACATATTAGGCCTGAAGAAGGTCAAAGTATCACAGAAAAAATATCTCTCGACCTCAGTAAAGGAAAGTATATTGGGATCTTGAAATCAAGTTCAATGCACACTATTGCTATAAGACAAAGTGAAACCGCGTTTAGCTATTATTAGTACATATCCTCACTACTCGGCGTGAAGACACAATATCAAGTCATCCAGTTAAAAATCCTATTGGGATACATTTATTTTGATCACCATAATCTAAAATAATTTCAAGTACTATAGTCCAACAACCTAGGTTTTGTGATTTTGGAGATTGAAGGCAACCATTCCGGAATTCAATGTTTACAAGGACTTGAGTTGTTCTTTCGTTTCTTTCAATTTTCACAAATTCTTTATTTTTTTACTCTATAATTCAGTAATTTGCTGGAGAAGCCCAGAAATTTAAAAATGACCAAATATGCTTCCACGAAACATATTGAAAATATTAATTTTCATGCTAATATGTGGCTGCAAGTCACAGCCCTGGCCCTACGACAATATTGCGGACGGAACTCATTTGCGTACACTCTTGAGTATAGACTTCCAGATGGGTTTCAAAGATGATACTCTTTCCATACTACTCTACATTTTTGACGATGGGGTGATTTCGTCCATCATCTAGACATAAATACCGTTCGATAAAGAGCTCAATCTTAGCACACCACGGGGTCAGCAAACTTAGCCCTCGGCGAAATACTGACTCTGCGGGGAAGGTAGTACTCTCGTCATATTTAATGATACGGATGGTCGAGCGTGCCGCCCATCCGACTCGAATCGTCATGGCGTAACTTAGCCCTACGATAGCCATTAGTAAGTTGCTTTTCCCAAGGGGTTTGAAATTGATCGCTTCTAGGTCAAAACCATTGGATTTGAGATGGCGGAATAAGCACTCAATACGCCAACGCTTTATGTATTGGTCAACAGTCTTCTTGACCGGTCGGAGGCGCGTCAGAAAAATGATCACCTCATCACCAGCGGTCCCTTTAGGATT
>NZ_JACSIT010000081.1 GCF_014349155.1 Neolewinella lacunae | reverse complement strand
CACACTACTCTACATTTTTAGAAAGTGCGAAGCGAGCACTACCTTAGGGGTTAACCACAACTCCAACTCATGCTCACTCCGCAACTGCGTAAATTTACTGACTTGTACGGAAAATACGGTCTTGGTGCTACAAAAAACCTTCACTTGATCTGCCAACTTCTCATTTTGGGAAGAACTTGCAGCCTATGGAAACTCAAGGATTATGTCGGCTTGGCCCTCGACAAACCGCTTGTTCAGCCCGCCAGTCACTATCAGCGATTGATTCGATTTTTCGATGCCTGGCAAGACAACGCTGGCTTTATTCTTGACGTTCAGCGACGAACGCTGAGCCTACTTCGTCGCTTTCGTTTTACTCACTTACTCTTGGATGGTACCAGTTGGAAGCGAGGTCAGCAAAAGTATCACTACATGGTGTTGAGCGTTCTAGTCGGCTCCGTGGCCATCCCCATCTATTGGAAACAACTAGGTAAAATTGGTGCTTCCTCCCAAGCAGAGCGCAAAGCTCTGTTTACTGAAGCGATGAAACATCTCGACCTGAAGGGCATGACGCTGCTTGCTGACCGAGAATATGTCGGCCAAGAATGGTTTAAGTTCCTGATTGACAACAAAATAGAGTTTGTCATCCGACTGAGGTTCGGCGACTTCTACCAAGCTGTAGACGAAGCTCCCGGTAAGACTTATCAGCAGATGTATGACCAGTGCCGGAGTCACGGTAAGTTCTGCCGCAAACGTATAAAGTTGGGTGGACAGTTCTATTTTATATCGATGCGTCCTAATCCTAAAGGGACCGCTGGTGATGAGGTGATCATTTTTCTGACGCGCCTCCGACCGGTCAAGAAGACTGTTGACCAATACATAAAGCGTTGGCGTATTGAGTGCTTATTCCGCCATCTCAAATCCAATGGTTTTGACCTAGAAGCGATCAATTTCAAACCCCTTGGGAAAAGCAACTTACTAATGGCTATCGTAGGGCTAAGTTACGCCATGACGATTCGAGTCGGATGGGCGGCACGCTCGACCATCCGTATCATTAAATATGACGAGAGTACTACCTTCCCCG
>NZ_JACSIT010000080.1 GCF_014349155.1 Neolewinella lacunae | reverse complement strand
GCTACTCTCCCTACACAAGTTTTGGGGCAAAAATCATTAGAAATTAGGGTGATATTTGACTGTAGATCAATTTAAACCCTTCGAGTCGTTGCTTGAAAATCTTTAGCCCGCTAAGCAATGTGATCACGCCTGGGGGTCTCACGTTGATGTTTCTTGGTGTCCAGCCTCCTAGTCGGGCGATAATCCATACAGCCCAAGCAATACTATTGGTAGGGTTCTGGTTGGCCTGGCTAGCCGTACGTCCTTCCAGTTTAGGGAGCAATGCTTTTAGCAAGAGGAGTTCTACATTATCAAAGACGAGCCTGGCACTATCTGAAACGGTTAGTGTTCGACCTTGTCGCAACGCCAGCACCTTGATTGCCTCCCCGTAAACCAAGTAGATTAGTCGTTTGAGTGCCATTCCACTACTAAATTGACTTTTCTCCAGCTCGAACCCCTGACTTTTAGTGAGGCGAAAGAAGTCCTCTATCCACCAACGCTTGACGTACCACTCGACAGCTTGAAGTGCCTGCACCAAGTTTGTTACCTCATGAGTAGTGTACAGATACCAGTGGAGAGGTTCTTCCCCTTCGGCCCTTTCCCCCGCTTCTATCTCTTTGACTTCTATGGCCTGTATGGAAATTGTAGCTGGATGATCTTTTTTCAGCCGATGTAAACTAGAAGGACAAACAACTTCTACAGTTGACCACCTGATGGTCATCTGGGCGGTGCGGTCGCACCGTTTTTTATTGCCCTTGATTTCCAACTCGTACTCCCCTTGCCAGGGCTGGTCGTCCAGATAGGCATGAAGCAACTGTCCATTGGCTAATTTACGGTTTTGTGCACTTCTGATCAACAACTTAACCCGGCTATCAAAGGGGTGGGCGAAGAGCTCATACATATCGGCTTCCCGGTCAGCAATGGCTGTAAAGTTTTTCACCTTTGGCATCTTGGCCACACTATCCTCTATTGACTTGATCCAACGGTAAGAATGCTTTTCGGTGATGGGCTGCTTGGTATAACCCCTGTTTGCTTTCAGTTCCCGATCCTCTGGCAACTGGTAGATTGCTAAGTCGGTAATCCCAAACGGAATCCCCGTTGCCTCATCGAAGCCCAAGGTCGGATGCACGAACAGACCCAGCGAACGGTTATCCCCCAGAACGCCAATATCGGCATCATCCGCCGAAAACCGCCCTCGGTGTGCCTCGAAGTTGTACTGCGTGGTGTCTTGAACCAACACGACATGATCCAAGTCTTGCAAGTGACAAGGTGCTGAGAGTAACTCTCCCAAGTCTTCCAGCGTGACATTTTCATTGTTCATAAACCGTTCTGTGGCTACTTGCTCGGCCTTGTTCGAGCCGAAGCGGTTTACAACGCATGTCAGGCTCAGACGGATCAGCGAGCTGATCTTGTCAAATCTTTTTTTAAACGAATCTCCATGAGGTAAATATGCGATGTTTTAACGAATAAACTTGTGTAGGGAGAGTAGCCCCATGTGGGAGGGGTGCCCAGGAGCCGTGATTTATTTTGTTTAAAAATTTGATTTCCAGCAGATTGTGTGTTAACTGCCTTCGAAGAAATAGTGCCTACCTCCATCACTCTGGTTACGAAAAATATTTTGCTCAAGCACGAAAAGTGACCAGAGAAGGTCACCCCTCACCCTGCGGGGAGGGGACGGGGGAGGGGTAGTATCCGGTGTCCCCCACTTTTTGAACGGATACACCGTTCCGATCTAAGCATCTGAAATCAGCGAATATCCAGGCTGCGTACCCAGACGTCGCTTACCCAAAAATCAGCACCAACACCAGCAAAAAGATGCCTGCACCGGCGGCAATCAAGCGGATTTTTTCCGTTTGCTGCTCTTCAGCGCGCATTTTTTTCCGTTGCTGGTTGAGCGGGGTTTCCACCTCGTGGTTGATGCGGCAGTCGTAGGCGTAAGAATCGCCGCCGGTGTGGTCGATGGTCACTTCACAGAGTTCCTGGTCGAGGAAAAGGCTGTAGGTTTTTGACTCTTTGACCGCAAAATCGATGGCGACCACACGGTTGTTGCAGTGGACGACCACGTGGTGGGTCGTCTCTCCGTGGAAAAGACCTAAATTATAGGTATTTCCCTGGTGTCCGGTAATACTCCAGGCGTGCTGTGCCATAGGGATGCGGGCAGGATGAGGGGAATGGTTCGCGTACCGGGTCTCCCGAGGGCTACGCGGCTGAATTTCAATCGAAAAGGTAAGGATAAAATTCGAAACTCCGCAGATTTTAACATCCTCCGGCCCTGGCGGCGGCAAAAAAACGCAGGGGAGCTGCGCTGCCGGCGGGGGGAATCTCCTGAACCAGAAGACGGCGCGTCCGTTTTCTCCCCATGCCCCAACACACCACACTTTCGCTTTTGAGATACGATGGCTGGCGCGCGCGGACCTGGGCGCTGGCGCAGATGGGCCTGGCCCCGGCGCAGCTGGCGGCCTCCCGGGGGCTGCGCTTTGGTCGCTTACTGGGCAGCGGCGGCGGTAATGGCTTCAGCCTTGCCCCCAACTGGGGCGTTTACGCGTGGCTGGGGCACTGGGAAGACCGGGCGGCAGCGGAGGCTTTTTTTGCCACCCATCCCTGGTGGCAGCGCACTGCGGCCTACCGCAGCGAAGCCGTCACCTTCCACCTGCGGGCCACCATGAGCCACGGGGAGTGGGGAGGAGAGCGCCCCTTTCCGGCCGAGCCCACCGCCTACGACCCCGCCCAGCCCGTAGCCGTCATCACGCGGGCCACCATCCGTACCCGTAAGCTGGCCGACTTCTGGCGCTACGTCCCCCAAACGGGAGACTCCGTTTACGAACACCAAGACCGTCTGTTCAGCATCGGAATCGGGGAATACCCGGTGTTCATGCAGGCCACCTTCAGCCTCTGGCGTTCGGGCAAGGCCATGCAGGAATTTGCCTACCGCAGTGCCCACCACAAGGAGGTTGTGCAACTCACGCGGGAAAGAAATTGGTACAAGGAGGAGATGTTCACCCGCTTCGCCGTACTGGGCCAGGAGGGCAGCTGGGGCGGGCTGTAGGGGCGCGGTCGCAGGTGCAGGGTGGAGGGACGCAGGAGCAAGGGCCGTAGTGGGCCCGCAAAAAGTGTGGCTGGCGGGCGAAAAATTTCTCGGCGGCGGAAATCGCTCTATCTTCGCGACCATGCGATTAGCCTTTCTTTGCTCACTGTTTTTGCTTTGCACCTGCGTCAGCGCCCAACAGGAAACGCAGCGCAGCCCAACCAGCGATCAGCTGATCGAACAGTTGGACCAGGCCGATACGGACGGGGAGCGCTACGGGATACTGTACGAACTGACCGGGCAGCTGCTGGAATCGGGCCGCCGTGCCGACCAGGAACTGTCCCTCAACTTCAGCAAGCAGCTCTACACGACGGCCCAGCGGATGAAGGACGCCAAACTGATGGGCCCCGCTGCCTACACCCTGGCCCTGGCCTACCGCGCCCAGCGGGATGAGCGGAATACCGATAAATTCATGGCCGAGGCCGTTACCCAGGCCATGCGCGCAGGCGATGCCGACCTGATCATCAACGCCGTAGCCGAACGCACCCGCCTGGCCGCCCGCAACCAAAACTACCGCGAGGCCACCCGCATCAACCAGGAAGCCCTCGATTACTTCACCCGCAACGGCTCCAAAGACAACAACATCGAAGCCCTGCGCGCCCGGCTGGAAACGGAGCGCGCCACCCTGCAACGCCGCCGCCAGGAGGTGGAGCGGGAAACGCAGGGACTGACCAACGAGGTCAGTCGGCTGGAACAGGAACGCGCCCAACTGCAGGGCAACAACCAGCTGCTCCTGCAAGAAAACACCGTGCGGAGCCGGCAACTGGAGGCCAGCTCCGAACAACTGGCCGTCCGCTCGCAGGAGCTGACCCAAACCCAGGAGGCCAAAGCCGCCATTGAGCGCAAGGTGGCCCAGACGCGGCAGGAGATCAAGGAACTCAGCCGCGAGGCTCTGGAACAAAAAACCCTGGCCACCGAAGCCCGCGAGATGCTGGCCCAGGAGGCCCTCGTGCGCCAGTCCGCCGAAATGCAGGCCGAGCGGGCCGCTACCCAGCTCTACATCGCCGCCGGGGCCGGGCTGGCGCTGCTGCTGCTGGCACTCACCTTTTTCTCCCGCTTCCGCGTCAAACAACGGGCCGCGAAGCAACTGGCGGTGGCCAACGAAGCCCTCCAGCAAGCCCGCGAGCAATCCGACAATCTCCTGGAAAACATCCTGCCCAAAGACATTGCCAAAGAGCTGAAAAGCACCGGCAAGGCCCAGGCCCGGCAATTCCCCGATGCTACGGTCTTATTTTGCGACTTCGTCAACTTCACCAAAACGGCCGAAAGCCTGGGGGCCGAAGCCCTGGTGCAGGAACTCGACGTGTGCTTCAAGGCCTTTGATGCCATTGTGGACCGCTACGAGGGCGTCGAAAAAATCAAGACCATCGGCGATGCCTACATGGTGGCCAGCGGGCTTTCCTCGCGCAAGTCGATGCCCAACGACATCGTCCGGGCGGCCTTGGAAATGCAGCGTTTTCTGGTGGCCGAAGGGGAAAAGCGGGCTTCCCTGGGCCTGCCCTACTTTACGGGCCGCATTGGCTTACACACCGGGCCGGTAGTGGCCGGGGTGGTGGGGGCGCGGAAGTTTGCCTACGACATCTGGGGAGACACCGTCAACGTGGCCAGCCGCATCGAAAGCAAAAGCCTGCCGGGGAAAGTCAATATTTCGGAGACGACCTACAACCTCATCCGCTACCGCTTCCGTTGTACCTACCGCGGCAAAGTGGAGGCCAAGAACAAAGGAATGCTCGATATGTACTTCGTGGAAGAAGAGCTGGTGGGGCAGACCTGATGCACTTCAGTACCTTCCACCGTGCATCTCCGCTAAATTTTACGTTAATTTACCGCACCGATCAGCTAAGTTACGCCCATGGCATTACAGATGAAACAAGAAGGCGGCTTTGATTACCTGGAAACTGGCGGGCCGGGCGAGCCGCTCGTGCTGCTGCACGGCCTCTTTGGGGGATTGAGCAATTTCGGCGCCCAGATTGATTTTTTCCAGGAGAAGTACAACGTCGTTATTCCCACCTTGCCCATCTTCACCCTCCCGCTGCGGATGGTTTCCCTGGCGGGGCTGGTCGATCATTTGGCGGCCTTTATCAAGTACAAAAAATTTCCGCCCGTGCACATCATGGGCAACAGCCTGGGGGGGCACGTGGCCATCCTCTACGCGCTCGATCACCCGGAGCAAATCGCCACGATCACCCTTTCGGGCAGCAGTGGACTCTTTGAAAGCGCCATGGGCAACACGCTCCCACCCCGGAAGAACTACGAGTTCATCAAACAGAAAACGGAGAGCACTTTCTACGACCCCGCCGTTTCGACCAAGGAACTCGTTGACGAGGTATTCAGCACCGTCAACGACCGCCTGCGGGGCCTGCGCATCATCATGACGGCTAAATCTGCGGTGCGGCACAACCTGGCGCATAAGCTCGACCAGATCAAAGCCCCCACCCTCCTCATCTGGGGCAACCAGGACACGATCACGCCCCCTTTCGTCGGGGAGCAATTCAAGGAACTCATTGCCGACTCCGAGCTTTACTTCATCGATAAATGCGCCCACGCCCCGATGATGGAGCGCCCCGAGGAATTCAACGCCATCATGAGTGATTGGCTGGAGCGGGTGGCGGCGCGGACGGAGGCGGTTTGAGGGGGTGTCTCCCCCTTTCCCGAAGCACAAATGGGCACTAAAAAAGCCGTTAGCCCCGCCCAATAAGGTGAGGCTAACGGCCTGCGGAGAAACATTTTCCCCACGTTGAAAATCATTTTAAAACCCGCTTGCCTTACTGAGTAGCGGCGTTGGCATCAATCAGGCCCCAACCGAAACTGCCGCTCCGGCCCGGGTAGATGGAAGAAGCCTGCTTGAGGCGGTCCAGTACCTGGGCGCGGGATTGGCTGGGGTTGGTGGCCCATACCAGGGCGGCAATGCCCGCCGTCGTAGCGGTGGCCGCGCTGGAACCTCCGACGTAGCCGGGGTTATTATTAAACCGGCTCAGGGTCAGGCTCGTGCGGTCGCTGTCTTCGCCGCGCTGCATGACGATGACGAAGTCAACGGCACTACCGTCGTGGCAAGTGTTGCACCGTTGCATGGGGGAGCTGGAGCGGATACCGGTGACGGCCGTGGTGACGCTCATGTTGGCGGGGAAGATGACGCCGTACCAGCTCGTCCAGCTCAGGGAGGTGCCGGCGGCGCAGAGGATCAGCTTACCGCGGTTGTAGGCATAGTAGATGCCGTCTTCCACCGTGCCGCTGCTGAACACGTCGCCGATGCTCATGCTCACGATTTTTACGTCGGAACGATTGCCGATGGCCACCAGGGCATTTTTCACCCCCTTTTTCTCCTTGCTGCCGTTGATAATTACGTCGGAAGTGGCGCGGTAAGTCACCAGATTGGCCTTGTAGGCAACGCCTACGGTGTTGCCCGCGCTGGTGCGGGGGGCAGCGGCGAGGCCGGCCATCTGCGTGCCGTGGCCACACTGATCGTTGGGGCCGTCGGTGCTGCTGCTCCAGAAGCTGGGTTCGTAGGTACCGAACTTACTGATGGTGCGGCCGGTGCTGGAACCGCTGCTGAAGGCGGAGCCGAGTTTGTCTTGCTCGGGGTAAACGCCCGTATCGATGATGGCGATGCCGATGTTGTCGCCCTGGGTGCGGGTCCAGGCCTGGGGGATGTTCATCCAGGCGTAGTTCCAGGGCTGCTTGGCGTTGGGGGAGATGGTGGTGAAGTCGGCAGCGTTGATGTTATCCGTGGGCGCTTCGGAGCAACCGGAGCCGGAGCGGAGTTCCACCTCACCCGCGTTGTAGTTGGAGGGCTCCAGGTAGCGCACCTCGGGGCGGGTCCGGAATTCCGCCAGGATGCCGGGGTGGAGCACCTTGATGTCGAGAATGGGCAAGACCCCGTCTTCGGGCGAGACGAACAGTTCTTCTTCCGTGATGGCATTGCCCGTCAGGCGCTCGGTGGCGGCCAGCAGATCGGCCACCAGGGCGTCGCGGGTGCTTTTCCAGGCGCCGCTGTTGACGTCGATTTCGTGGATGGTCTCCCGCAAATTCTCGTAGCCAGCGGGCTGGTAGCCGAGGACGGCCTCGTTTTGGCTCAGCTCCAGGGCGCTCCAGATGACGTGGTCGGTGGTCTCATTCCAGTTAAAAACCTCGTTGGTGGCGAAGAGGTGGGCCTCCACCAGTTTGTTGAGTTCGGCCTTCGTCAGGGGGTCCTGCTGCACCGTGGGGGTGCCCGCCTCAGTCATTAAAGCCTCGTCCGTACAAGCGAAGAGGGTGAGCGCCAGGGCGCAGCAAAGAAGAATACGTTGCATAATCAGAATGGTATTACGGTTGGGTGAACGGATTGGGGCGCGGCCGCAGGTGCTAGGGCAATGGACAAAAGAGCAAAGTCCAGCCAGGCCAGTACCACCCCCAGAATCAGAATAAAAGTGCGTGATTAAGGATAAAGAGATCGGTTTATGCCGCTAAAAATACACACTGAAAAATTTTTTGCGAAATTTCGCTGTGTTAAATTTTTAACAGGCCTCCTTCCCTCGTCCCATCTACCGCCCTAAAGCCACGGAATAAGCATTAGGCCTGTCTACCATCGCTGGCCGGAGCTTGGTCTCCCCCGAGCGCGCCTGGGAGGCTGGTGGGCCAACGAATGTCCTCCCCTCCCCGTACCTTTGCACACCTTTTGGATTGATTTACGCTTATGCCTTTGATTACCAACAACGGAACCTCGCCGCCCTACCACCTCGTGGAGGTTTTAAGAAGCCTGTGGCGCTGGCGCTGGCCCATCCTCTACGTTACGGCTGCGGGCACCTTGCTGGCCATCGTCGTTGCCTTGCTCCTGCCCAACTACTTTACGGGCCGCACCAGCTTTTTGGCCATCAGCCCCGACCAGGCTACGATCGACGGCATCTTCGGCACCACCAGCAACCGGATGCAGTTTTACGGCAATGGCGACGACATTGACCGGCTCCTGGCCATTGCCGAGAGCGACGAGCTGGTGGATTTTATCGTCGACTCTTTCCACCTTTACCGCGTCTACGACATTGACAGCACGCTGGCCAAAGCGCCCTTCTACGTGCGCAGCGAATTCCTGGGCAACTACGACGTAAAAAAGACCGACCGCGACGCCATCGAATTGGCCGTCGACGACCGTGACCCCGTCCGGGCCGCCGCTATGGCCCGCGCTGCCCGCGAAAAAATCAACGCCGTCAGCATCCGCCTCATCCAGGGTACGCAGGGCCGGACGGCAGCGGGACTGCGCGAAGAAATCCTCACCCGCGAAAGTGCACTGGCCGAGCTCAACGACCGCCTGAGCGACCTACGGAGCCGCTACGGCATTTACGATACCCAGACCCAGAGCGAATCCCTGGCTGGCCGTACCAGCGCCCTCGACGAAGAACTGGCCATTGCCAACGCCAAAATAGCAGCCTACCGAAGCCGGGGTGGCCGGAGTGCCCAGGATAGTATCGCGAAGTACGAAATCAACCTGGCTGGCCTGGCCAGTGCGCGCACGGCCCTCGATAGCCAACTCCTGAAGCTCAACGCCAGCCTGGGGCCCATCGATAACCTGGAGGAAGAACGGGTGCGCCAAAACGACGCCCTCTCCCGGTCCCGCATCCGCCTGCGGCAGTTTGAAACCATCATGAGCGGCAATCAACGGGCCCTGGAGGTGATCGAGGAGGCCCAGGTTCCCGTAGCCAAAAGCAAGCCCATGCGGAGCCTGATTGTGGTCGTCTCCGCCTTTTTCAGTTTTCTGATCGCCGTCGTCGGCGCCCTGCTGATTGATACTGCGGGCAAGTACGATTGGCGCCAAGTGCGGGAATGAGCGCATAACTCCCCTCCCGAACAATCTGCACAATGCCACCAGTAAGCGACATCGCGGGTCCGGGCGTTCCCGGCAGTGGAAGTTACCCCCTCCGGGTGTTCTACGCCTACGCAGTCCTGTCGTTGGGCAGCCTGGCGCTGGGCATCGGGATGGAACGCTACTACCTGGCGGGGCTGCCCGTCTTGCTGTGGGTGATGGCCCAGGCTTTTCTCGACTTCCGCCCCCTGTTCTGGTTGCTGTTGGCCACCATTCCGCTGAGTACCAACATTACCCTTCCCGGGGGCTTCGGCACTGACCTGCCCACTGAGCCCCTCGCCATCGGCCTGACGGGCCTGCTGGTCTTACACGCCGCCCGGCACTGGCCCAGCTACCGCGCCGGGGCCTTTGGCCACCCCATTGCCTGGCTGCTGTACCTGCACGTGGGCTGGATTTTGTTTACGACGCTCTTCAGCGCCATTCCGCTGGTGAGTGTGAAGTTTTCCCTGGCCAAACTCTGGTACGTCGGGGCCTATTTTTTGGTCCCCCTGCTGCTGATCGATTCGCCGCGCCGCGTTAAGGTGATGGTCCACTGCATTCTCTGGCCTTTGCTTTTTGTGGCGGTACAGACGCTGGTGCGCCACGCTGCCTACGGCTTTAGCTTTGCCATGCAGTACAAGACGATGCACCCTTTCATGAGCGAACACGTCAGCTACGCCGGCAGCCTGGCCACGTTTACGCCCTGGCTGTTTTACCTGCGCTGGTGGCTCCGCGAGAAAGGCCTCAGTACCTGGTGGTGGAGTTTCTTGCTGCTGCCCGTGTGGTTGGCGGCGGTTTATTTTTCTTTCACCCGCGCGGCTTTCGTGGCCCTGGCTCTGGCCAGCGGAGCCTACCTGCTCATCCGTTGGAACCTGCTGCGCCCCGCCCTGGTGCTGGCGCTGGCAGGAGCCTTGGGCCTGGCGGTCTACTTCGTGCGCAACGACCGCTACCTGGAGTATGCCCCAAATTTCGATAGCACCATCTCCCACGAGCGCTTTGACAACCTGATCAGCGCGACCTACAAGCTGGAAGACATCTCCACGATGGAGCGTTTCTACCGCTGGGTGGCGGCGGGCCACATGGTGCCTTACCGGCCGTACACGGGTTGGGGGCCGGGGAATTTTCTGGACAATTACCGGGGCTACACCGTCAATTCCTTCCGGACGTACGTAAGCGATAACGAAGGCCGCTCCGGCATCCACAGTTATTACCTCATGACGCTGGTGGAGCAGGGCTACCCGGGCCTGATCATCTTCCTCCTCTACGCCTTCGGGGCCCTCTTCATCGCCGAACGCATGTACCACCGCCAAAGCGACCCGGCCGCCCGGCACGCCATCATGGCGGCCATGCTGGCCATGCTCGTAGTGGATGCCTTCAACATCCTGAATGACCAGATGGAAACCGATAAAGTTGGCGCGCAATACCTGCTGAACCTGGCGGTGTTGATTAACATGGGGATTTTTCGTAGCCGCTCGGAGGGAGTTTAGTAGTTCATAGTTCATAGTTCATAGTTCAATAGTGCTCTTGCCTAGTGAACTAACGACTACTGAACTATGAACTACTGCTACCGCAGCAGCCAAAAGACGAGCACCAGCGCAACCATCCCCGCCACCAGGCTCAGGAAAACGTAACCCGCTGCGGCCAGGAAGAAACCTTCTTCGGCCAGCAACCAGGCTTCGGCGGCGAAGGTAGAAAAGGTGGAAAACCCTCCGCAAAAGCCGGTCATCAGCAACAACTGCAGTGGTTTGGTGAGCCATTCCCGGGCCACGAGCGCCAGCAGCAGCCCCAGCAGGGTACAGGCCAGCAAATTGGCTGCTAAGGTAAACCAGGGCAGTTTCCCTTGGGCAAAATCCGCCGCCGGCAGCCAGCGGGCCAGGCCATAGCGGGCCAGACTGCCCAGACCGCCGCCCACGAAGACGAGCAACCAATTCAAGCCGGTTGCTTTAATTCCACCGCCTCGTGCTGGCTCACCACGTGGCCGGCCTTGATCAACCGAACGTTACGGTGGAGAACGAAAGTCAGCAGCATCGCAATGCCAATCATCAGGGCCAGTAGAGCGTGCAGCCCCAAAAGCCCGTCCAGCGAAAAGGCCAGGCTGATGAACAAAAGGTTGGCAATGCCCAGGATCGTGGTGGCCTCCATGTGGCTATAGCCAGAATCGATCAGGAGGTGGTGAATGTGTCGCCGGTCGGGCTGCAGAGGGCTGACGCCCCGGAGGGCTCGCGTAACGAAAACCCGGATCGTATCAAAGAGCGGGATGATCAGGATACTCACCACCACCGCAATTGGTTCGGCAAAGCGGTACTTCGAAGGAATGGTGGCCGTAGCGCAAAGGTCGATGAACTTAATGGCCATCACCCCCAGCAAAAGCCCCACCACCAGCGCTCCCGTATCCCCCATAAAAGTCTTGGCGGGCGTCACGTTGAACCGTAGGAAAGCCACCAGGCTCCCCGCAGTAGTCATGGAAAGCACCCCCAGGTACAACTCATCCACCATAAAAAACCACACCCCAAAACACAGGCTGGCAATGCTGCCCACCGTGGCCGAAAGTCCGTTAATACCGTCAATGAGGTTAAAGGCGTTGGTAATCACCAGCAGGGTAAAGCCCGAAACCAAAAAGCAGAGCCAGCGCGGGAAAGCGTCCGCACTCCCCCAGCCAAAAAGGCCGTACATCTGGTCCAGTTGCACTTCGCCCCGGGTAATGAGGATGGTGATGGACACCAGGATGCCCACCATTTTATACAAAGCCGAAAGGTTCTCAATGTCGTCCTTGATCCCCACCAGAAACACGATGACGATGGCGCTCAGGATGAATTGCAACTGATGCCACTGCCCGTACGGCGTCAGCAAAAGCGTCGTAAACATGATGCCGATAAAGATGGGAACGCCGCCAATGCAGGGCGTGGCCTCTTCGTGGCTGCTGCGGGCGATGGGGTTGGCCACCAGCCCTTTGTTGAGGGCAATGCGGATGACGGAGGGGAGAATGGCGTACACCAATGCAAAAGACATCAGCAAGCTCAGCACGAGGGTCAACATAGTTCTTGGGAGTATAGGGTGGGGACGAGTAACTAGCGAGGGTTTTCAAAGGTAAGGCCTAACACCTTAATTTTGCCAATCCCAGCCCGCTTTATTCGGGTATTCTACCGCACTTAGGTAAAGCCCCGTCGGCGGCGCACTGTGCGGTTGCGGCAGGGCCGACTGCCGATCAAGCACCTCCCGCAAGGTCTCCAGGCTCATTTTTCCCTCGCCAACTTGCAGGCAAGTCCCCACAATCAACCGCACCATCCCCCGCAAAAAGCGGTTGGCCGAAATGTGAAAAGTCCATTCCTCTGGCCCGAAAACCCAGCGGCTTTCCGTCAGCGTACACTCCATCGTAAACGCGTCTGAGTGGGCTTTGCAGAAAGGTGCAAAAGCCCCGTAGACGAGCAAAAGTTGGGCAGCCGCCTGCATCTTCTCCTGGTCGTAGCGCTCACTGCGGGGCAGCAGCGTGGCGGTTTCGGTCTGGAAGGGGTCCTTAGCCAGGCGGATGCGGTAGGTGTAGGAGCGGCTGCTGGCGTGGAAGCGGGCGTGAAAATCGTCGGGCACCCGCCACAGTCCCAGCAAGGCCACGTCTTCGGCCACAAAGCGGTTGTAGCGCGCCAGGAAAGCCGGGGGGATCGTGCCGCCGAAATCGAAATGCGCCACGTAGTAGCTCGCGTGCACGCCGGTGTCGGTCCGCCCGCAGCCCACGATTTTGATTTCCTCGCCCAGAATGGTGCTCAGGGCGGTATCCACCGTTTCCTCAACGCTCAGGGCGTTGGGTTGGCGTTGCCAGCCGGCGTAGCGGGTGCCGCGGTAGGCCAGTTCCAGTGCATAGCGGCTCACCCCAGGGTCTTTTTGGCCGACGTCGTGACGAAGGGCGGGTTGAGGTAGAAGGGCTCGTAGGTGGCTACGTCGACCAGGCGGGAGGTAGTGGGCGCGGACGCAGGTGCGAGGAGGTGGACGGCGGAGCAATGCCGGGGCCCGCTCAACTCCGGCCTATGTGCCCCGGGTGGAAGGTGTTCCAGCAGGCGCTCGCCCCCTGGCCCGCACACCCGGAAGTGGGCCGTACTGGCTGCCAGCACAATTTGCTCCAGCCAGTCGGGTTCGAGCAGGCGGAGGTTGTGGGGCTCCCGGAAATACGGATGCCAGCCGGGGGGCATCCCCTGCTTGCCCACCGTTGCCGGCACCTGCGGCCGCGCAAGATGCCCAGCCTCTTGTGTGGTCCCGACGAGCGATAGCGGATCTCGGGACCGCGCCCCCAAAAAGAGCTGGCCGAATACTTCGCCACGCCGCGAATTGATGACGGCCAGCGTGGGCGCTTCCGCCGCCGGAGCCGCCAGGGCCAGCGCCGCCAGCGTGGGCACCACCCGCAGCCGCAGCCCGGGCAGGGCCACGCACAAACCCTTGGCCGTGGCCGCCCCCACCCGCAGGCTCGTGTAGCTGCCGGGTCCGTCGCTCAACACAAGTTCCTCCACCTCGCGCAAGGCCACTCCCGCCGCCGCCAGCACCTGCCGGATGTAGACGGTGAGGTGGCTGGAATGGCGGTGGGCCTCCGGAGCGGTGTACTCCGCCAGCAGGGTCTCCCCCCGGGCGACGGCCACGGAACAGACATCGGTAGCCGTTTCCAGTAAAAGACGCATCATAATTGCAGCTCAGTCGGTGCCCAGAAGTGCCGGGCAAAATCTACCACCTGGTCATTTACCACCCGCACGCCCTCGGCTTCGAGCCGCTCCTGCATCAGGGTGGGCGTGGCGAAGTTGTTGCGGCCACTCAGCTCCCCCTTGCGGTTGACCACCCGGTGCGCGGGCACCTCATCCTCCGCCAGGCACTGCCGCATCGCCCAACCCACCATCCGGGCGCTGCCCAGGGTAAGGAAGTCGGCAATGGCTCCGTAGGTCGTCACCCGCCCCGGAGGGATCATGCGGGCGACGTCGTGGACGTCCTGGATGTACTGTGCCATGGCTCAACCTTGCCTCAACGCAGGATCTCTACGGCCTTCTTGCGGTCGCGCTCCGACTTGGGCATAGTGCCAAAAACGTAATCCCACAGGGGCTGGGAAACGCCGAAGAGCACTTCGTCTTCGCTGTAGTGGTGAATGGAGTGATTGACCCACAGGGCCTTCAGGAAATTCTTGGGCGGGGGGTACATGTGTACCGTGTAGTGTACCATCAGGTACATGGCGTAGCCCACCACGAAGCCCGCCAGGTAGGCAAAGGCGTACTGCGCAAGGACGAGCTTGAACAGGAAGAGCAGCGTAGTGGCGATGATGACGGCCAGGATCGGCGGCATGGCCAGGCGGCGCTTGTCTTTCGGGTAATCGTGGTGAAAACCGTGCATGTTGTAGGTCATTTCCTTGTACTTATCCGACGCACCGTGGGGGGGATGGTAAACCCAGCGGTGGACGATGTACTCCGTCAGGGTAAAGGCCAGCGTGCCCCCCAGGAAGAGGCCGACTACGGCCAGACCGGGGATGTCGGTCTTCGCCAGCGTATACCAGAGCAGCCCTATGGCGTATGCGAAGAAAATGATGATGGGCGTGGCGATGTGGGTTTGGCTGAGCCGGTTGAGAATTTTGTTCTCAAACATCGGCGGGGCCTCGCCGTTGGATTTGAACTTACTGGATTGCGTTTTCATAAGGCGATATGCTGTGATGGTAGGGATGCCAAAAACTGGTGCCGTTGCGGGGGGCGGGGGGGATCTACCGCTGGCCTGCCCCCGGTTTAAGCCAGGTTAAAGCGCTCTTTAATTTTACGGCCGTACATACGTTTGTAGACCCGGTACATGCGTTGGAGGTGGCGGACACTGTAGGCGGCGGGTTCGCCGTTGGGCCGGAGGTAGCCCTGTTCTTTCATCCACTCGTCGTTGAAGACCTTGCCGAGGTAGCGGCTGCCGTGATCGGGGAAAAGGACTACAACGACGTCGTCGGGCGTCAATTGTTTGCGCATGGCAAAGACGGCTTCCAGGGCCGCCCCGCTGCTGTAGCCCAGCAACATGCCTTCGCGGCGGGCCAGTTCGCGCACGCGCAGGGCGGCGGCGCGGTCGCCGACCTTGATGAACTCGTCGATGAGGTCAAAGGCCACGTTATCGGGAATGATCGTCTTACCGAGTCCTTCCACCTTCCAGCTGAAGATCTCGTCGGCGTCAAAAATGCCCGTTTGCCAGTACTTTTTCAGGACGGAGCCGTAGGCATCCACGCCCACGATGGTGACGTTGGGGTTCTTTTCCTTCAGGTAGCGCGCGGTGCCGGAAAGGGTGCCACCGGTGCCGGCACAACAAACGTAGTGGGTCACTTTACCATCGGTATCGTTCCAGATTTCAGGACCGGTAGAATAGTAGTGGGCGTTGCTGTTGTCGAGGTTCCAGTTCTGGCGGAGGTAGAAACTGTTGGGAATATCGGCGGCCAGGCGCTCGGCCTGGGAATAGTAGGAGGCCGGGTCTTCGGGCTCCGCAGCGGCCGGGCAGAGGACGATCTCCGCGCCCAGCGCCGTCAGCAGCGCCCGTTTTTCGGGGCCCGCTTTGTCCGTCAGGGTCAGTACACACTTGTAGCCCTTTACCGCCGCAATCATGGCAATGCTGAAGCCCGTGTTCCCGCTGGTAGCCTCAATGAGGGTGGCACCGGGCTGGATGCGGCCTTTTTTCTCCGCCTGCTCAATCATGTACAGCGCCGCACGGTCTTTGGCCGATTGTCCGGGGTTGAAAGACTCCACTTTGCCGTAGACTTTGGCGGAGATGCGGGAGCCGCAGATGCGGTCCAGGCTGACCAGCGGCGTATTGCCAATGGTACTAATAACACTTTCGTGACGCATACATTGTGTTTCTGTTATCCCATTAAGTAGCGGACCAAAGTACAAACACCCGGAGTAAAATAGTAGTTCGTATGGCCCGGCCAGGGGTACTTTAGTTGTCCAGTGCCCGGTCGTACCCGGGCGGAAAAGGCAGTTCCCAGCTTAGCCGCTGGCGTCTTTTTAGCCTGCTACCCCGAAAAGTTGTTGATTAGCCAAGCTAAGCGGGTACTTTTACGGCGCAGTGAAGCCAGCAATTCATCACTCAACCCACCCCGAAAGGTGCAACTGCGCCACAAAAGTAACCATTTCACCCGGCACCGCCCCAATTGCCGAACAATCTCCCGCATTAAGATGGCAAAGTTCGCCGTTTCTCTCAAAGCAAGGCTGCTGCTCCAGGACCACGGAAAAATCCTCCTGCTCAAGCAAACCAAACCCAACGGAGGCAACTACTCCCTGGTGGGCGGCACCATTGAACGCAAGGAATTCGCCATCCAATCCCTGATCCGCGAAAGCTGGGAAGAAGCCGGCATCAAACTGGCCGAAGACGACCTGGAACTCGTTCACGTCCTCCACAAAAAGTCCAACCGCGCTCACCGCATCGTGCTCTACTTCCGGGCCTACCACTACATCGGAAGCCCCCAGAGCCGCGAGAAAAAGAAGTTCGAAAACGTGGAGTGGTTTTCCCTCAAGCAACTGCCGCCGAAGCTGACGGGCACCGTCCGCCACGTCCTCAAAGCCTACAACGCTGGTCTGATGTACTCCGAAATGGAAAATTGACGGGCTCCGCAACCGCCCGGCATTCAGCGCGGGTCTAAGCTCCCCGTGGTTTCTTTTTGGTGAGCACCATTTTGCCCCGCTGCCGCTTGGCGCCAAAAACTTCGTTGGTCACCTCTTGCCAGAACCCCACCAGGCGGGGGTTCCAGAGGTCGTCTTTAAACGCAATCTGGTATTGCCGGTTAAATTCGGGCATTACGTCGTTATCGGGGTCACCGGCAAAGCTTACCTCGACCATGCTGATGGACATATCGCCGTGCAACTGGCCCTTAAGGTCCATCCGCAGCGTGCCGCCCGTGGGCAGTTGCACGAAGCTGCGGCCCTCGATGTACACGCCCTTGGTCGTCAGGTAGAGCTGCATTGGCAGCTGCTCATTGGAGTAAATCCCGCCCACCACCATGGTGCCTTCCCACATACCATCAAGGTTAGAACCGCGCTGGGCATTTTGCTGGGCGCTGACGCAGGATGCAAAGCAAAGGATAAGGGAGCAGAGGAGGGTCCGGGAAAAGCTCATCGGGCAAAAGAGGTATGGGGGTTACGATGCAGAACGCAGTGGTTTTGGTGGAAGGGCAAAAAAATGGTGCTGGCCAACTGGTGCGGGGCGGTTTCCCCAGCGGGAAGGTCCGCCCCGCACCGGTGGGCCAGGGTGCAACAATTACTGTACCAGAATGCGGCGCACGAAGGAGCTGCCGTCGGGCAGGTACACGCGCAGGACGGTCCAGCCCCGTGGTGCCTGAGCCGGGAGGCGCAGGCCGGCGTCAGTGCTGGTCTGGCCCTGGGCCAGCTGGCGGCCGCTCAGGTCGTAGAGGAGGTAAGGGTAGCTGCCGGCGGGAAGTCCCTGCAGTTGAACCTGGTCGCCCGCCCGCACGGGGTTGGGGGCCAGGCTCACCTCCGGGCGGGCGGCCACCTCACCCGTGCTGACGGGGAAAATATTGGCCAGGGCTTTAAAGAACTCAATGGTACGTACCGCTGCGGGCAAAACGCAGCCGCCGTGGTTGCGCGCACCCCCGCTTTCCAGCAACACGCTGCTGCTGCCGTTGTCGCGCATCACCGAGTCCGCCAGGATGGCGTTCTGGAAGGGAACCTGCTCGTCTTCCGTACAGTAGTAAATTACCGTTGGGGCGGTGGGGGCCCAGTCGTAGGTATCGTTGTCGATGAGCGCGCGGACGATGGCCGAAGAGGTGTCTTTGGTCTCCAGCGCCGCCAGGATAGAGTCTTGCAGAATGTCGCCCAGGATGGCATTGTTGCTGACCAGCAAGTTGGTCAGGCGAACGTTGAACTCATCCAGGCTGGTAATTCCCCGGGCGAAGGAATCGATGGGGCTCAGGTAGGGTTCCACAAACGCCTGCCCGAGGCTATCGAAGGCGCCGTAGACGTAATTGTAACTGACGTAGGTATACACGATGTAGCCGGGCAGGGTGGCCAGTTCCTCCTGAAAGAGGGTTTCGCGCATTACGTCCGAGATGCTGTAGGGGCCGGAAAGGTGGGTGGCGGCGGTTACCGTCAGGTTGTCGTCCCCGGGGTTGGTCTCCAGGTCGCGGTGCAGCGCCTGGGTAGCGTGCCCGCCCTGGCTGTAGCCGGTCAGGAAAAGTTGTCCGTTTTCGCGGATGCCCTGGCTTTCCAGCCAGGACCGGACGGCCAGCAGCATATCCCGGCCCGCGCTGGCTTCCGTGGCGGCGTGGACGTAGGGGTGGATGCCGTCGCTGTCCCCCAAACCAAGGTAATCCGGGGCCAGGGTGATGAATCCGCTGCCCGCAATGCCCTGGGGCAAGAGCCGCTCTCCTACCCCCTCCCGGCTGGGAACGGCCTCGCGGTTCCCGGCCGTACCGTGATTGTAAACGGCCAGGGGGTAAACCAGATTAGCGTTGTTCGGGACGCAGAGCAGGCCACTGGCCGTATCCGGCTGGCCAAAAGCATCGGTAGTGGTATAAACCACCTTGAAATTCCGTACCCCGTAATCAATGCTGATGGCCGGCAGGAGCAGGTCAAGGATGAAACGATCAATGCCGGGTTGTTCCTGGACACTCACAATCTCCTGCGCCCGCAGGGAAAAGGAAGCAATGAGGGAAAAGAAAAGAATGGGTAGTAGTTTTTTCATAGAAGGAGTAAGTAGCAAAAAGCCTACGGAGTTTAGCGTAAGACCAGTTTATCAAAAATAGTTCGGCAATAGTGGCCAGCGGCAGCCAGCGTTGGCGGCAAACCTACTGCCCGAGGCACAAGATATCAATGGTTTCCGTACGGATCACATTGCTGAGGTTGCCCGCACGGTCGCGGATCTGAATGGCGTAGGAAAAAGTATCGACGGGGAAGCTTGGGTCTTCCGTGCAAAAGCGGTTGTTGAAGATGCAGCAGATGGCCGACGTGTTGATGACGGTAACAAAAATGTCTCCGCTGATGCCATTTCCCGTGCCTTCCTGGGGAATGAGGGGCAGCGTGAAGGGGGTCTGGATCCCCAGGCGGCTATCCGTAAAAAAGATGTCCACACTATCGGTGGTACTGCTCAGGCTCAGGTCGCCATCGCCGTCCGTAAAAGAAAAGTGTACGATGATGCTATCCAGCGGCCCGTTCGTGAATTGGTAGATCTGGTTCTTGTTGATGCCTTCGTAGGTCAAAACGGGCTCAATGGGGAAATCCGGCGGGTTAACGCAGGCGGCAAAGCAGAGGAGGGGCAAAAGATAGAAGATTCGATTCATGGCCGGTTTGACTTTTGGGCGGGGCAAGTGTTAAGGCAGCATGGAAGCTTTTTCCCCGGGAAGTACGCAAGAGATGGAACGCACGCGGCTGCTCAGTCGCATCCGGAAAGTAAACGCCGCTACTTTCGAAGCGCTGGCGCTGGACGTCTTCCGCTACCAGGCGGCGTACAATGCTATTTACGCACGTTTCCTCGATTTGTTGCAAGTGGAGCCTGCCCGCGTCTCCAGAACGACGAACATTCCCCACCTGCCGATTGCCCTGTTCAAAACCTGCTTCCTGCAAAGTGGCCACTGGGAAGCCGCCCAAATTTTCAGCAGCAGTGGCACTACCGGCGACCAGACCAGCCAACACCCCTTACGCGACCCCGCCTGGTACCGCGCCAACGCCCGCCGCGCCTTCGAGCGGCAGTACGGGCCACTGCTAGGCAGACCCATCCTGGCGCTCCTGCCCGCTTACCTGGAGCGAACGGGCTCCAGCCTGGTCTTCATGGCTGAAGACTTCATCCGGCAATCGGGCCACCCCGCTTCCGGGTTTTTCCTTAAAGACCTGGAAGGGCTGCACGATGCCCTCCTCCGCCTGCGCGACGCCCCCGGCCCCGCGCCGCTGCTCATCGGGGTAAGCTTCGCCTTGCTCGACCTGGCCGAGCGCTTCCCCACCCCACTCGGCCCCACCATCGTGATGGAAACCGGCGGGATGAAAGGCCGACGCCGCGAACTGACCCGCGCCGAACTGCACCACACCCTGGCGGAGGCCTTCGGGCAAACCCACATCCACTCCGAATACGGCATGACGGAACTGCTGAGCCAGGCTTACGCCCCCCAGCGTGGCCGCTTCATCCCCGCCCCTACGCTGAAGGCCACCGCGCGCGACATCACCGACCCACTCGCTACCCTGCCCAACGGCAAAACCGGAGCCCTGAACCTGACCGACCTGGCCAACCTGGACACCATCAGCTTCATCGCTACCGACGACCTCGGGCGGGTGGATGCAGACGGACAATTCGAGGTGCTCGGGCGCGTGGATGCCAGCGACGTGCGGGGGTGTAATTTGCTGGTGCAGGGGTAATGGTTCCGGACGTCCCGTCCGGTTGGCACATAGGTATAAGCCGGACGGGACGTCCGGAACCGGGCAAACTCCAGGAGCATGAAATACTGCGAAGCAAAACTCCATGGGCTGCATCTACCGGACGGGACGTCCGGAACCGGGCAAACTCCAGGCAACTCCATGTTTAACTCCAGGAGCATGAAATACTGCGAAGCAAAACTCCATGGGCTGCATCTACCGGACGGGACGTCCGGAACCGGGCTAAGCGGGCAGCAAGAAGGTTTTGCGGATATTGGATACGGAGTTGGCGTATTCGGCTTTGGCCGACATGGCTTTCCACTCCGGGTGGGCAATGAAAACCTGCCAGTTGGCATTGCGTTCCTCCATGTCCTTGAAGTGTAGCATATAGACCAGGCTGGGGCGGTAGGGGCCGCTGATCATCTCGCCGAAGAAAACGGGCAGAAGGCCTACTTTATAGAAAAGGGGGAATTCTTCGTCGTTGAACATTTTGATTTTGCGGCGGACGGCGTCTTCGCTGTAGCCTTCGTAGGTGCGCAGTTCAAAGAGGCCGGCATCGCCCGGGTCCTGCACCTGGGGCATGCCCGTGAAAGCGTGCAGGAGTTGGGAGCTGTAGCGGCTGAAGATGGGCTTTTCGGCGGGTACGGCGGTGTAGCCGCTGGCGGCGGCCTGGTAGGTGGCATCCTGGCTCAAATCCTGGGCGCGCAGGTAGGTATCTGCGTTGGGGTAGGAAATCAGCCCCCAGAGTTTGGCGGGTTCTTCGTTCCCCAGCTCTTTCATGGTGCGGAAGTCGGCGCAGCCCAGGCGTTGCAGGGCGGGGGCCAGCGCGTTTTTCAGGTAGTCGAGGAGGAGGGCTTGTCCGCTGCCCCCGAATTTTATTTCGTAGGTCCGCAGTTCCAATAGCTGGCGATCGGCCGCAGCGGTGTTGGGCGCCAGCGGGGAAGCCCCCAGGGCGAAAGGAAGGGCGGCAGCACTGGCGGCGAGGAAATTTCTTCTTTGCATGAAAAGTGTAATGGTAGTTCTACGCAGGAAAACTCCTACTCCCGCAGATGGTTGTGCGCCGTGGTTTTCTCCGCACTTCGGGCTTTGTGCGGGGCGGCGGGGAGATGGCGGGGCGCTGCGTGACAACTCATCCGGGAATAACGACGCTTCAGCCTGACGCACCTTGCACCTGCGGCCGCGCCCCCTGCTTCTTTGTGGCAACAATTACAAAAAACCATGAAGAACGTGTACTTATCTTCCCAGGCCAACTGGTACAGCAAATTGCTGCTGACCCTGATTTTTCTCCTGGCCCTGGCGGTGGGCCTGGCTGCCCAATCGATAAAAGGGCAGCTGCTCGACGGGCAATCGGAGATGCCCCTGATCGGCGCCACGGTAGAACTCCTGAGCCTGGAGCCCAGCCGGGGAACGACCACCGACGGGGATGGCTATTTCAGTTTTACGGACGTCCCCCCCGGCCGCCATACCCTCCGCCTGAGCTACCTCGGCTACGAGGGCCGCAACCTCCCGAACATCGTGGTCACGGCGGGCAAAGAAACGCTGCTGAACCTCAGTCTGGAAGAAAGCATCGCCGAGCTTTCTACCGTTACCGTGACGGCCAAGACCAAACCCGGAGAATCGATCAATGACATGGCCACGGTGAGCAGCCAGACTTTCACCGCCGAGAGCGTCAACCGCTTTGCGGGGGGGCGGGCCGACGTTAGCCGCATGGCCAGCAACCTGGCTGGCGTGGCTACTTCGGACGACAGCCGCAACGACATCGTCATCCGCGGCAACTCCCCCACCGGCCTGCTCTGGCAGCTCGAAGGCATTCCCATCCCCAACCCCAACCACTTTTCCACCCTCGGCACCACGGGTGGCCCCGTCTCGGCCCTGAACCCCAATATGCTGGGCAACTCCGACTTTGCCACCTCCGCCTTCGCCGCCGAGTACGGCAACGCCATCGGGGGTGTTTTTGACCTTTCCCTGCGCAAGGGCAACCGCGACCGCTACGAATTCATGGCCCAGCTGGGCACTTTCTCCGGCCTCGAAGCCATGGCCGAAGGGCCGCTCAACAACCGGGGCGGAAGCTTCGTGGCCAGCTTCCGCAACAGCTTCGTCGGGCTGGCCGAAGCCATCGGCATCCCCATCGGTACCAACGCCACGCCGGATTACCGCGACCTGACCTTCAACGTCGACTTCGGCAACAGCAAAGCCGGGCGCTTCTCCGTCTTCGGCATCGCGGGGACGAGCAACATCGACTTCCTGGGAACGGAAACCGACTCCACCGACCTCTTCGCCAACCCCAACCGCAACTCCTACGTCAATAGCTACTTCGGCGTCATTGGCCTGCGCCACAACCTCATCACCGGAGAAAACACTTACCTGCGGACCATCGTCAGCGGCTCCTGGCAGGGCAACACTTTCGAGGAGTACGCCATGAACGACGAAGGCGGGGACGGCCTGATCTTTACTGACGTAGACGACAACACCAGCCGCTACAGCATCAAAAGCTACCTGAACAGCAAAATCAGCAATCGCCTGACCATCCGCACCGGCCTCCAGGCGGAATCCATCGGCCTCGCCACCCTGGTGGACGATCGCGACGGACAGCCCGACCGCGACGGCGACGGGCAGCAGGACCTGGACCGGCTGCGCGACTTCGACGGCAGCTTCGGCCTCTACCAGGTCTTCGGGCAGGCCCGCTACCGCGTAGGCAGCAAAATGACCCTCAACCTGGGCCTGCACAGCCAGTACTTCAGCCTCTCCGAATCCTTCGCCGTAGAGCCTCGCCTGGGCCTGCGCTACGAAGCGACGGAGAAACTGACGCTCAACGCCGGCTACGGACGCCACGCCCAGACGCCAGCCTTGCCCGTTTATTTCTTCCGCGACATCACCACCGGCTCCCCCGACGCCAACCAGAATCTGGGCTTTTTGCTGGCCGACCACTACGTTGTAGGTGCCGACCTCGCCTTCGCGCCCAACTGGCACCTGAAGACTGAAGTGTATTACCAGGGGCTTTCGGACATTCCGGTGGACAACTTCCCCTCCAGCTTCTCCATTCTCAACGCCGGCGCCGACTTCGTTTTCCCCGAACGCGGCAGCCTGACCAACACGGGAACGGGCCGCAACTACGGCCTGGAAGTAACCCTGGAACACTACTTCGCCAAAAACTGGTACCTGCTCTTCACCGGGTCCCTGTTTGAGAGCAAGTACACGGGCAGCGACGGCATTGAGCGCAATACCGCCTTCAACAACAACTACGTGACCAACCTGCTGGCAGGACGGGAATGGGCCTTCGGCAAAGACCAGCGCCACCGCTTCACGATCAACGCCCGGGTCACTACTTCCGGCGGACGCTACTTTAGTCCCGTCGATTTGGAGCGGAGCCGGGAATTCCAGACGGACATCCGCGACGAAAGCCGTGCCTTCACCGAGCGCTACACGCCTTATTTCCGGACCGACCTCAAGTTTGGCGTGCAGCTCAACAGTCCGAGCAAAAAATTCAGCCAAAGCTTTTTCATCGACTTCCAGAACCTTACCAACCGGGAAAACGTGTTTCAGGAGCGCTTCAACCCGGTCACCGGGGTAGTCAATACGGTGTACCAGAGTGGCTTCTTCCCAGACATCCAATACCGCGTACAATTTTAGCACCGGGGCTGGCGGGTGTATTTTTTCGCCTGCCAGCCTTACTTTAACCTGAGGTTGAGCCTTTGCAGTAATCACAACTAATTGGTCTTCAACGCCTTTTAAAAGGCAGTTCAGTAGCTTTGTAGTTCGGTAGTTCGGTAGTGGACAATGCCCAACTACAAAACTACCGAACTAAAAAACCATTGCGATCTAAGCATCTGAAAATCAGCAAATACCTACCTTGCATACCCCCAACCTGACATTACTTTGGGGCTTGCGCAAACCGCTTCATCATGCAGATTTTCCGTTCCAAGGCCGACCGCATTCGTCTTCTCGGGTTCAATGACCTGCCGGTGATGATCCTGGGTATGCTGCCACTGGCCTGGCTGGCCAATGTCCTTTTCGGTGGGGCCAACCCGGGGATGGACGTGACCGAGAGTGCTACCTGCTACGGCATAGCCTTTCTGTTTACGCTGGTACACTGGCTGATCAGTCGGCAGGTGGTGATGCAGTTGCGGGAAAGTTTTCCCGGGGAACAGCAAACGGCGGTTCGTTTGGGCCTTACCTTCTTTCTGCTGGCCTTATCCGTGCTGCTGGTTTCATCGGTGACCCAGCCTTTGGTGCGCGTTTTTATGGCGGACCAGGGCCTGCCCCAACCCTCCGTTTTTTTCAAGTTTGTGATGACCTATACGCTGGTCATCATGGTGGTGGCGGCCTACGAGGGCGGCTATTTTTTCACGAAGTACAAGCAGAGCGTGTTGGAGCGGGAGCAGTTGGCCAAGGAGAATATGCGGACGCAGCTGGCGGTATTGAAGCACCAGATGAACCCCCACTTCCTGTTCAACAGCCTCAATACCCTGGTCAATGTGATCCCCGAAGACCCGGCAACGGCGACGCTATTTACGCAGCGCCTGGCCGCCGTTTACCGCCGCATCCTGGAATACCGCCACAAGGAACTCATTGGGCTGGAAGAAGAATTGCTGGCTTTGCAGGACTACATTTTCCTGATGCAGACGCGTTTTGAGGACAAACTGGTGATCGAGTGGCGGCTTTCCGACCGGGCGGTGGCCAGTATGGGGGCGCGGCCGCAGGTGCTCCCCCCCGGCCCCCCGAAGGGGGGAGAAAGGACGGAGGAGCAATGCACGATCCCCCGCGAACAGCCGCAGGTTCCGCCGCACCTGCACCACTACCGGATTGTCCCGCTATCGGTTCAACTCCTGGTGGAAAATGCCATCAAGCACAACGTGGTCAGTTCCGCCTGCCCGCTGCGGATCACGATTACGCTGGACGACGAGCAGGTCATCGTCAGCAACCCCTTACAGCTGCGCGACCGGACATTGAGTTCCACCGGCTGGGGGCACCACAACCTGCGGGCCCGCTACGCCGCGCTGACGGGCCGCGAGATGGTCATTGAGCAGACGGCCACCGACTACACCGTTTACCTGCCCATTCTGCCCGGTGCTGCCGCAGTGGAAAGGGAGGAAGGGTCTGCCAAAGCCCTCACCCGCCCCCTGGCACCAACCGGTACGCCATGACGGCCTGGATCATTGAGGACGAGCCCCCTGCGCTGCGCCGCCTGACCAAGCTGTTGGCGGAGGTACGGCCCGATCTCCACATTGCCTTTACTACCGATTCCATTGCATCCTGCGTCAGCGCCCTCCAGGAACGACCGCACCCCTCGGTCATTTTCAGCGACATCCACCTCGCCGACGGCCTGAGCTTCAGCATCTGGGAGCGCGCAGCCTGCGACTGCCCGATTATTTTCACTACGGCTTACGACCAGTACGGCATCCGGGCCTTCCGGGTCAACAGCATCGATTACCTGCTCAAGCCCGTTGAAGCCCCCGACCTGGCGCGGGCCCTCGATAAACTGGAGCGGATCGCTACGCCGCCGCCGCCACCCGACTGGGCCAGCATCGCCAACCTCATCCAACGCGGGCAACCCGCCTACCGCGAGCGTTTCCTGGCCCAACGCGGCAGCGAATGGGTGCCGGTGCGCGTGAGTGAACTTCGGCAGATTTACGCCGACGAAGGGCTCACCTTTGCCCTCTCCCACACCGGGCAACGGGTACTTCTGGACAGTCCCCTGGACCAAATCGAGGAAGAACTGGCTCCCAAGGACTGGTTTCGCATCAACCGGGGCCAGATCATCCACATCGATGCCGTGCGGAAGGTCCAGCCCTACTTCAACCACCGCCTCGTGCTGGAACTGCAGCCCACCGGCGGTACCGAGAACCTGGTGAGCCGGCAGCGCGTCAAACGCTTCAAAGATTGGCTGGGAAAGTGAGTCCGATGGTGAGGTTCATAGTAACAAGTTCTACCTTTGCGGCATGGCCCAATTTACCATTCACGAAGACAAACTCCGGCAGAACCTGGAGCTCGTTGCCGACGTTGCTGCTGCGGCCGACGTCACCATCATCCTGGCGTTGAAAGCCTTTGCCTACTGGCCGGCTTTCCCCATTTTCGCGGAGTACCTGACGGGGGCGACGGCCAGCAGCCTCAACGAAGCCAAGCTCATCGAGCGTCACTTTGGGAAAAAGCCCCACGTATACGCGCCGGTGTACCGCCCGCACGAATTTGCCGAAGTGGCCGCGCTGGCTGGTCACCTGACCTTCAACAGCCTGACCGAATTAGAACGCTACCGCAGCACCTGGGAAAAGCTGGGCACCAACGTAGGCTTGCGCGTTAACCCGGAATACAGTCCGGTAGAAACGGAACTCTACAACCCGGCCAACCCCCACGGCCGCCTGGGCGAAACCCTGCCCAACCTGCCCGCCAAACCGCCCAAGGGGCTCCGCGGCCTGCACGTGCACACCCTTTGTGAATCGACGGCCAGCAACACGGCTACCCTCATTGAGCGGGTCAAGGCCCAGTTTGGCCACTACCTGGAACAGATTGAATGGCTCAACCTGGGCGGCGGCCACCTGATGACCAAGGAAGGCTACGACGTAGATGCCCTCATTACTGCCCTGCGCCAATTGCGGCAGCGTTACCCCCACCTCCAGGTCATCCTCGAACCGGGGAGCGCCATGGCCTGGGGCACCGGCACGCTGGACGCTACGGTACTCGACATCGTGGAAAACTACGGTAGCCGGACCCTGATGCTCGACGTGAGCTTCACCTGCCACATGCCCGACACCCTGGAAATGCCCTACCGGCCGGAGCTGCGCGGCGTATCAAGCAAGGAAAACCCCGCCTTCCCCTACCCCTACCGCCTGGGGGGCATGAGCTGCCTGGCGGGCGATTACCTGGATACCTACCACTTTCGCCAGCCCGTGCGCGTGGGTGATCGCGTCATCTTTGAAGACATGGCCCACTACACCACCGTAAAAACGACCATGTTCAACGGCGTCCCCCACCCCGACATTCGCCTGATTGACGCCGACGGCGAAGAAATCGCCAGCCGCCACTTCAGCTACGAAGATTACGAGGCGCGGATGGGGTAAGGGGATAAAGGGGGAAAGGGATAAAGGGATAAAGGGGAAAAGGAATAAAGGGGGAAAGGGATAAAAGATGAAAGGGGCAAAAGGGAGCAGTTCTGATCCCGGAGGGGTTGAACCTTAATAACCCCGGATAGGAGGAGGCTGCACCGCATCCGGAATCAGGGCGTACTCTCAGATAGGCGGATGCAACGTATCTTTGCCGCCCCAAATACGGCCCCCCGTTGGGGCAGGCCCTCCCGACCAACTGAGAAACTATGCTCTCCGTCACTGGAATTTACCAACAATACGGCGACCGCGTCTTGTTTAACCACGTCTCCTTCGTCATTATGCCGCGGGATAAGGTCGGGCTCGTGGGCCGCAACGGAGCGGGAAAGTCGACGATGCTCAAAATCATTGCCGGCGACCGTGGCAGCGACCAGGGCACCGTCACCCGGCCCACTGGCAGTACCCTCGGCTTTTTGCACCAGGAGATGGATCTGCCCAGCGGCCGCTCCGTAATGCAGGAAACACTGACGGCCTTTGCTCACATCCAGGCCATGGAAGAGCGCCTGGCGGCCATGACCAAAGAGATGGAGACGCGCACGGATTACGAAACCGACGAATACGCGGCCTTTCTGGAGGAGTTCACCTCGCTGACCGAGCGCTTCGCCATGGTGGGCGGCATCACGATGGAGGCCGAAGCGGAGCGGGTTCTCAAAGGCCTGGGCTTCCAGCAGGCAGACTTTGGTCGCCAAACCACGGAGTTCTCCGGCGGCTGGCAGATGCGCATTGAACTGGCCAAAATGCTCCTCCAGCGCCCCGATTACCTGTTGCTGGACGAACCTACGAACCACCTCGACATTGAGTCCATCATCTGGCTCGAAAACTGGTTGAGCACCTACTCCGGGGCCGTGGTGACCATCAGCCACGATAAGCAGTTCCTGGATAACGTCACCAACCGCACCCTGGAAATCGAGCTGGGCAAAGTGTACGACTACAAAGCCGGCTACAGCAAATACGTGGAGCTCCAGGCCGACCGCCGCGAAAAAGCCGAGGCGGCCTTCGAGAACCAGCAAAAAGTCATTGCCGACAAAGAGCGGACCATCAATCGCTTCATGGCCAAGGCCACCAAAACGAAGATGGCCCAATCGATGCAAAAGCAGCTCGACAAAATCGAGCGCATTGAGCTGGACCAGACGGATACCGCCGTGATGAACCTGCGCTTTGCCAAAGCCCCCCGCTCGGGGGCCATCGCCCTGCAAGCCCGCAACATCACCAAGACTTACGGCAAACTGAACGTGCTGCGGGGAGTGGACCTGAAGATTGACCGCGGCGACCGCGTGGCCTTCGTGGGCCAAAACGGGCAGGGCAAGACGACGCTGGCCAAAATCCTGATCAACAACATCCCGGCGACCTCGGGGGAAGTAGAAATGGGCCACAACGTCTCCGTAGGTTACTACGCCCAGAACCAGAGCGACGCCCTGGACGGCAAAAAGACCCTGTTGGAGACGATGGAAGAGGCCAGTCCGCCCGAAATGCGTACCCGCCTGCGGGCCATCCTCGGGGCTTTCCTTTTCACGGGGGAAGATGCGGAGAAGAAAGTGTCCGTCCTCTCCGGCGGAGAGCGGGCCCGCCTGGCCCTGGCCTGCATGCTGTTGCGTCCCTTCAACCTGCTGGTGCTGGACGAACCGACCAACCACCTGGACATGATCAGCAAGGACCGCCTCAAGCAGGCGGTGCTCGACTACGACGGCACGCTGGTGGTGGTGAGCCACGACCGGGAATTCCTGGCGGGGCTGACGGACCGGACGATTGAGTTCCGCGATCACCAGTTGCACGAGCACCTGGGAGACGTCAACTTCTTCCTGGAAAAGCGGAAGATCGACAATATGCGGGCGGTGGAACTGGAGAAATCCAAAGCCGACCTGCCGACCGCCCCCGCTGCTCCCCCCGCTGGGGGGTTGGGGGGGACAACGGCCCCGGCACCTGCGGCCGCGCCCAAACTGCCCGCCCTATCCCCGGAAGAGCGCCGGCGGCTGGAAAAAGACATCGGCAACGCAGAGCGCAAAATCGAGCGCCTGGAAAAAGAGATCGAAAAAATTCACCAGGTGATGGCCGACCCCGATTTCTACAACAACGCGTCGCTCGTCAGCAAAACAACCAACGAACTGAAGGCCAAACAGGACGAGTTAGACGCCGCCATGGAGGCCTGGGAGCAGGCCAGCGAGGCACTGGGGGCTTGATGGTTGATGGTTGAGGTACCCAAACGCTGCGATTTTTCGTTTGCGCTGTTTTGACCCGGGGCCCCAATTTTCTTTTGTCAACATTGGGCGAAACCCGTCATGAAAGCTTAAAGTTAGGCTAAGGGCCATACTTTTTACCAGTCGTCGGCGTATATTGACCACACACTGCCCGAGAAGCGCCCGCTTACTTTCACTTTCAGACGATGCCCCAGTTGACGATGAAGACCATATGCTGCAAACTCCTGCTTCTAGCCGCGCTGGGCGTAGGCCTGAGCGGGGCGGATGCCCACCGCCTGGGCAACTCCGCCAACTACTACCGTTTTGACCTTAATTTTTATGCTCAGTCCGTGCCGATGGTCTACGACCCCGACATGGTCATCCCCAACCCCTACGAACCGAGTGCGGAGAGCCTGCGCAGTGCCTACCGGGCCCTTCAGAGCCGCCCGACGCGGGTGCTATTGAGCAGCCTGCTGGAGGCCAAGGAAAAGTACCAACTCAACGACTACCTCTTTTTCAAGCTCGCCAAGGAAAGCCTGCGCATCGTCTACCAGGATAAAGCGCGCAACGCCCAGGAGATCAGCCTCTACAACCTGCTCGTGCAAGCGGGTTTTGATGCACGGCTGACGTACCGGGCCGACCAGGTATTCGTCAATGTCTACACCCGCGAAGACCTTTTTGAGGTGCCCATCATCGACACCGGCGGGCGGCCCTACGCCAACCTGAGTTGCCTGGACGGGAAGTGCAACGGCCGGCAGCGGCTTTACATCTTCCAGGACCAGCCCAACCCCCAGGGCCGTTCCTTCGGCTTTCAGCTCCGCAGCTGGCCCAAGTTTGCGGCCCAGCCCATACAGAAAAAGCTTCGCTTCAAGTACCACGGCGTGGCGCAGGAAATGGACGTGAGTTACGACCGGACGATGGTGGAAATCATGAACGACTACCCTTTCATTCACGAGTACTGCTACCTGGAAACCCCACTCTCGCCCACCCTGCAAAACAGCCTGCTGCCCCAGTTGCGCCGCTTTCTGGAGCCACTCGACCAGCAACAGCGCCTGGAGTTGCTGGCGAGTTTTACGCGTTCGGCGTTTGATTATAAGGAAGACAATGAGTACTTCGGCCGTTCCAAGCCGATGGTGCCGGAAGAACTTTTTGGGTACAGCTATTCAGACTGCGAAGACCGCGCGGCCCTCTTTTTTGCCCTCGTCCGCGATCTCCTCAACGTCCCCATGGCCGTAATTGCCTACGAAGACCACCTGACCATTGCCGTAGGGAGCGCCACCATCCCGGGGGATTCCTTCCAGTACCAGGGGCAGCGTTACGTATTCTGTGACCCGACGGGACCAAAAGATTCGAGCCGGATCGGCCAAATCCCTCCCGGCTACGAGCATAAAAATTTCCAAATCATCGGCACTTACAAATAGCTGAATTTCAGCATTTTGGTCTCTCTGCTAAGCATTCCCCCGCGAGATGCCAACCAATTATTACATTTGCGGCAAGCTGCCGGGAAACAAAACACGGCCAAGCGCTTTTCTCATAAATAGCAAAACCACGCCACAAATATGTATTGGACCCTTGAACTTGCTTCGTATCTCGAAGATGCCCCCTGGCCAGCCACGCGGGACGAGTTGATTGATTACGCCATGCGCTCCGGCGCACCCCTCGAGGTAATCGAGAATCTCCAGGAGATGGAAGACGAAGGCGAAGTTTACGACGTCATCGAAGACATCTGGCCGGATTACCCCCGCAAGGACGACTTCCTCTTCAACGAAGACGAATACTGATTCTTCCCCTTTCCTCCTGCTCCCGAGAAAGAAACCAGGCAAAGCCGGTGATGCGCATCACCGGCTTTGCCGTGTGTACGGCCCGCCTGCGCACCTCCCGCACAAAACAATCCACCCAACACCATGCACTATACCATCGCCATCGACGGCTACAGCGCCTGCGGCAAAAGCACCCTGGCCCGCGCCATGGCCAATGCCCTGGGGTACCGATACATTGACACGGGTGCGATGTACCGCATGGTCACCCTGCATTTTCAGCGGCTGGGAGTAGATTTGGCGGACGACGAAGCGGTTGCGCGTGCGCTGGAGGGGATCCACCTCGATTTCGTCCCGGGCTCCAACCGGGCCCTGCTGAACGGCGAAGACGTGGAGGACGAGATCCGCAGCATGGCCGTCAGCAGTTTTGTCTCGCCCGTCGCGGCCGTCTCGGCGGTGCGGCGTTCCATCGTCCCGCTGCAACAAAAGATGGGGGCCAACGGGGCGATTGTGATGGATGGACGGGACATCGGCACCGTCGTTTTTCCCGGTGCCGACCTCAAACTTTTCGTCACCGCCGATCTGGAAACCCGCACCGAGCGGCGTCTCTCCGAACTTCTGGCGGCGGGCAAAAACCCGAGCCGCGCCGAAGTGGCCGCCAACTTACTGGAGCGCGACCACATTGACAGCACCCGCGCAGATAGCCCCCTGAAACAGGCGGAAGATGCCATTGTGCTCGACAATTCCCAGTGGAGCCTGCCCGATTTCATCGCCGCGGGCATGGCCGAGGTGGAAAACCTTTACGGGCGTCGGTCTTAGGGCAGATAAAAAAACATGAGGTTGAGCCCTTGCAATAACCACCACTAATTGGTCTTCAACGACTTTTAGAAAGCAGTATTATAGTACTGTAGTTCGGTAGTGGGGTAATGTCTACTACAGAACTAAAAAACCATGGTGATCTAACCATGTGAAAATCAGTGAATATCTACGTTGTATACCCCCAACCTGACGTTAAAAAAGGGCGCGGCCGCAGGTGCGGGGCCGTCTTAAGGCTTACTTAGGTCGAGTTCCCGGATCATGAAGAGGTAACTCCGTCCAAAATCAAGCAGGTTGCTGAAGTTGAGCTGGCTGAGTCCGGGGCGCAGGCGGGGGTAGGTGGCGGAGTGGCGTTCGGCGATGTCGCTGATGGCGGCGCGGATGGCCCGGCGGGCAGGGCGACCGTCGCGTTCCAGAAATTGCTGCTTGTAGCCGAGGCCGCGGAAATATTCATTTTCGCAGATCCGGTAGTAGAGTTGGAGCAGATCACGGTCGGGCGGCGGCACGGCGTAGTTGAACAGTGCGTAGCCCACCACGTAGCCGGGGATGGCCTGGGCTACGGTGGGGAAGCTGTTGTCCTGGTACCAGTCCATGTTCGGCAGCTCGTTGTCGATGAGGTTCGCCAGGCGGTCGTGGTTGGCGGGCAGCGTGATGCCGAAGGTGGATTTGCCGGCGTAGAGTTCCTGGGCGAAAGACTCGGGGGCGCGGCGGAGCAAGTGCTGGAGTTCGCTGAGCAGGCGGATGTTTTTGTAGGTAACGGGCTGGTCTTCCTCGCGGGCGAAGTACATGCGGTGCATCCGTTCGAGGGCCTCCATGGTGTAGCCTTCGGGGATGAGAAGGTAATCGAGGCGGTAGACGAGGTCGAGCAGGAGGTAGGCCACTGCTCCGGGTTGTTCTTCGGGGTTGATGCGGCCGGCGGCGAGGTGATCGATCACTCCCTGGATGCGGCTGCGGAGGAACTCCAGCTTGCGGGCTTTATCCTCGGGGGAGAGTTCCCGCAGGTGGGTGACTTCCGTGGGGCTGAGGTATTCGCTGAACTCGTCGAGCAGCAGGTCGTCTTGCTTATCGGCGTTCAAGGCCATTTCCTTCAGGGCGTGGTAGAGTTTGTAGGGGCTGGCGTCGTTGGTGGGCGTATCGAAAACGATGGAGAGGCAGTCCTGGCCCTTGATGGCGAAGCGGCTGTACTTCATCTCGTAGTTGAGGGAAGTGAGGCGGTGCAGGAGATCGGCGTTGTTGCCTTTGAGCATGGCAATGTCGGCACTGGCCCGCAGCTGCCCGGCGTCGGCAAAGCCGGTAACGCGCTTACTGCCCTGGTAAAATTCAAAGTACAGTTTTTCGTCTTCCCGGTGCCACTTTACGTTGTCTTCCTGCTCATCGCGCAGGTATGCCATGAAGGAGGCGCAGCTTTCCAGGTAATCCCCGTTTTCAAAGGCGGTCAGGGACGCATCCCAAGCCACGTAATTTTCCGGGCTCTTGTAAGCGTCGGTATACCGGCCGAAGCGAAAGTTGGGCCCCTCCGCAGGGTCGTAGGCGGGAGCACGATTAAATAAGGTATCCCAGATGCTCAAAGTTGAGGTGGCTAGTGAATAAATGGGTTTTCCGGAAAACGACGCCGTCGGCAGCGCTTCTCCGGAGTGCCGCTGATGATGGATTGGCAAGATAAGTGGAAATGCCAATAGCAAGGCCCTGCCAGCCCCCGAAACTCGACCAATGGCCGATTTGTGCGCGCGAACGAAAACAAGAGGGGGCAATCCCTGCGTGCCTTGAAGCGCCTCCCCTCCCGGACAATCCTGGCTGAGGGTGTGCCCATCCGAAACAGGGGTATTCGGGTCGGGACACCCTCAACCAGACCTTAAAGTGTAGCGAAGACCCATATAAACATTCAAGGAAATTCACATTAAGATAAGTCACAATGCGTTAGCCTTGGAGGTGCCGCCCTTCCCGAAAAATCCCGGCTGAGGGTGTCCCCACCCGAAACAGAGCCGTTCGGGTGGGGAAACCCTCAAACAGACCTTGACGTGCACCGAAGACCCTCCTAAGTCTCAAACCCCTCTGAATGCCCTCCCGCCTGCTACCCATCTTTGACATCTTCAACACTCCCGTAGAGCGCCCAGAAAGGGCTGGCAGTCTACACTCCGCTGCTTCTTTGCGCAGGTTGCCTACCTTTACCCCACCCCGGTAAAACAATAGGCCACTTTGGTTCGTCTTTCTCCCTGACTATGCAATTCCTCTACCCCTCTTTCCTCTGGGCCCTGGCCGCGCTCGCTATACCCATCATCATTCACCTGTTTTACTTCCGACGGTTCAAAAAGGTGGCGTTCAGTAACGTCAAATTTCTGAAGGAGGTAAAGGAGGAAACCAGTATGCGCAGCCGCCTGCGCAACCTGCTGGTGCTGCTGGCCCGCTGCCTCGCCCTGGCCGCGCTGGTGTTTGCCTTCGCCCAGCCCTTTCTCCCTACGGCCCAGGAGATCATGACCGGACAAAAGGCGGTGAGCCTCTACATCGACAACAGCTTCAGCATGGGGGCGGAGAGCGATAGTGCACCGCTTTTGCAAATTGCCAAAGACCGGGCCCAGGACATCGTGAAGGCCTACGGCGTCGAAGACCGCTTTCAGGTTCTGGACAACGACTTCAACGGCCGCAACCAACGCCTGGTGGGGCAGGAAGAGGCCCTGGAACTGATCGATGCCGTACGCAGCTCCCCGGCAACGCGTCGCCTTTCCGTGGTGGAAGGCCGGCAGCGTTCGGCCTTGCGCACCGAAAACATCGACAACCGCATCGCTTACCTCATTTCGGATTTCCAGCGCAACAGTGCCGACCTGGAAATCAACGACGTGGACACTTCCGTCCGCGTCAATCTCGTCCCCCTCACGGCCGTGCGGGAACGCAACGTGGGCATCGACTCCGTCTGGTTTGCCGCGCCGGTGGCCCAGCTCAACCAGAATAACCTCCTGCTGGTGCGCGTCCGGAACTACGGCTCCGAAGATCTCGACAACGTTCGCCTTTCCCTCACCTACGACGGGCAGAACAAACCGGAGGGAACCCTGGCCATTCCCGCCCAGGAGTTTGTCGTCGACAGTGTTTACCTCAACATCACCACCCCCGGTGTCGGGCAGGCGGAGTTGCGCATTACCGACTTCCCGGTGCAATTTGACGACGTCTACTACATCACTTTCCGTACGGCCGACCGGGTAAAGGCCCTCAACATTGACGACAACGCGACGCCCAACCGGAACCTGCGCGCTGCCCTGGGTGGCCTCAGCGTTTTTGACCCTACCTACGTCGGTAGCCGCAACATCGACTACGGCAGCTTGGGGGATTACAACCTGGTCATCCTGACGGGACAAAATTCCGTGGCCTCGGGCTTGGCGGAGCAGTTGCGGCAGTACGTTGAGAACGGTGGCAACCTGCTCATCTTTCCTCCCGCCGCCGCCGACGTCAGCAGCTACAACGCCTTCCTGCGCCGCCTGGGGGCGGATGAACTGGGGGCCTACGACGAGACGCCCCGGGAGGTGAGCCAGCTCAACAGCCAGGAATTCATTTTCCGGGACGTCTTTCGCAACCGCGACGCCAGCCTGCGCCTGCCGGAGACGCAGGGCAACTTCCCCCTCGGCCGGGTGGGCAGCCGGCGGCAGGAAGTCCTGCTGGGCTACCGCGACGGCAGCACGGCCCTGGCCAAGTACCCCCTGGGCGAAGGCAACCTCTACCTCAGCAGTGCGCCCCTGGCCAGCGAGGTGAACACCCTTGCCCTGAATGCCGAAGTATTCATCCCCATGCTTTACAAGATGGGCATCAGCAGCGGGCGCCGCCGGCCATCGTCTTACACCATCGGCCAGGACGAAGTCATCCAGACCAATAAACTCGGCGCCACCGCCGAACTTGTCTTCAAGCTCCGCGGCCCGGGCGGCGAGTTCATCCCCGAACAACGGACGGTGGACAACCGCGTATTGCTGGGGCTGGGGGGGCAGGTACCCACCGCCGGCGTCTACGAACTGGTGCTGGGAGAAACCGTTGTCGATGCCTTCGCCTTCAACTACGACCGCCGCGAATCGGACCTGAGCTACCTCTCCCCCGAAGACCTGGCCAACCTGGCCGCCAACCCCGGCATTGACCTCCTCGACGCCGCCAACCAGGCCAGCCTCATCGGAGACATTCAGGAGCGCAATGAAGGTACCCCCCTGTGGCGCTACTTCATCTGGGCGGCGCTGCTGTTCTTGTTGGCCGAAGTACTCTTGCTGCGCTTTTGGAAGGTTTGATGTGTGATGTCCGATGTGTGATGTCCGATGTCGGATGTCCGACGTGACACGGTTCCGGACGTCCCGTCCGGCCAAACCCTGTCGGTTCCGGACGTCCCGTCCGGCTTAAAATCTCGGATATCTGCTGTAAGCTCTAAGAAAAGCGCGCCCTCTCCACCCGCTAACTTTTAGCAAAAACCACCGGAGGTGCTTAGGGCTACATATATTTGCGCCCGATGCTACTCCGTTCCTGCCAAATTACCGACCTCGACGGGCCCTACGACGGCCAGACGCTTGACCTCCGCATAGAAAACGGAACGATTACCGAAATGGCTGCTGGATTGGAAGCGCGGGCGGGAGAGCCCGTGCACGACCTGGCTGGCGCGCACGTCAGTCCGGGGTTCATTGACCTGGGAGCTTACCTGGGTGACCCGGGCCACGAAGAGCGCGAAGACATCGCCAGCCTGCGGGCGGCGGCGCTGGCCGGTGGTTACGTGGCCGTGGGGGTACTGCCGAATACGGAGCCGGTACGGCAGTCGGTGGCCGACGTAGCCTACCTCCTGCGGCAGAACGGCACGGCGGCTACGGATTTGCTGCCAATGGCCGCCCTTAGTAAAGACCTGGCGGGGAAAGACCTGACGGAGATGCTGGACCTCGACCGCGCCGGAGCCTTGTTGTTTACCGACGGCCCTTACCGTTACACGTCGACCAGCCTGCTGAAAAGGGGCCTGGAATACGCCCGCATCCGGCAGTGCACCATCATGGTTTCGCCCTACGATGAGCGACTGGTATCCGAAGGGCAGATGCACGAGGGGGAAGTCAGCACCCGCCTTGGTTTACCGGGCATCCCCGTCTTGAGCGAGATTCTTCCCCTCAAGGTGGTGGTGGAGCTGTTGGCTTACACGGGGGGCAAACTCATCGTCCACCTCCTCTCCAGCGCGGAGGGGGTGGCGGAAGTGCGGCGGGCCAAAGCCCTGGGCCTCAACCTGCGGGCCACGGTAAGCGCCCACCACCTGCAATTTACGGATGGGGCGTTGGCGGGTTTTGACCCCAACTTTAAGATGTTGCCGCCGCTGCGCACGGAAAGCGACCGGCAGGCCCTCATCGAAGGCTTGGCCGACGGGACGATCGACTGCATTGTGAGCAACCACGTCGCCCGCCACGGCGAGGAAAAAGAACTGGAATTCCCCTACGCCGACTTTGGTGCACTGGGCCTCCAAACCGCCTTCCGGCAGAGCCTATTGGCCTTGGAAGGCAGACTTTCGCTGGCCGAAATAGTGGCAAAGTTTACCGCCGGACCCCGCCTGCTCCTCAACGACCCGACACTGCACCTGCGCTCCGGCGCCCAAATTGGCCTGACCGTTTTTACGCCCACCGCCCCCGCTGAGGAATTTACCCTGGCGGACCTGGTGGGCAAGACCACCAACAGCCCGCTTCTGGGCCAGCACCTGCCGGGCCGCATTGAAGGCGTGGTGCATAATGGTGCGTTCCACCCGGTGACGTAACTTTGCGGCATGGACATCAGCGTCGTCGTACCCCTGTTTAACGAAGAAGAAAGCTTGCCGGAGCTCACCGCCTGGATTGACCGGGTGATGCAAGCCCACCACTTCCGCTACGAAGTGTGGCTGGTGGACGATGGGAGCACCGACGGCAGCTGGGGGGTGATTCAGGAACTGCGGGACAAAAACCCCCACCTCAAAGGCATCAAATTTCAGCGCAACTACGGCAAAAGCCCGGCCCTGAACGAAGGCTTCAGCCACGCCAGTGGCGAGGTCATCATCACGATGGACGCCGACTTACAGGACAGCCCCGACGAGATCCCCGAGCTCTACCGGATGATCAAAGAGGACGGCTTTGACCTCGTTTCGGGCTGGAAACAGAAGCGGCAGGACCCCATTGGCAAGACCCTGCCTTCAAAGTTTTTCAACGCCGTTACCCGCCGCGTCAGCGGCATCCAGCTCCACGATTTCAACTGCGGGCTGAAGGCCTACCGCCGCAACGTCGTCAAATCCATCGAGGTCTACGGCGATATGCACCGCCACATGCCCCTGCTGGCCAAGTGGGCGGGATTCCGGAAAATCGGTGAGAAAGTGGTAGAGCACCGCCCGCGCAAGTACGGCTATTCCAAATTTGGCATTTCGCGGCTGGTGACGGGCTTTCTGGACTTGATGTCGCTCCTTTTCGTCGGCAAATTCGGCAAGCGGCCCATGCACCTGTTTGGCACGATGGGCACCATCATGTTCCTGGTGGGCCTGGGCAGCCTCATCTACATCGGCGGTATGAAGATCTACTCGCTGACCAACCAGATCCCCGCCATCCTGGTGGTGAATAACCCCTGGTTCTACATTGGCCTGACGAGCATGCTGCTGGGTACCATTCTCTTTGTGACGGGCTTTTTAGCGGAGCTGGTGGCCCGCTCGGGCTCCGACCGCAACAATTACCTCGTGGAAACCATTCTCGGCGATGCTTAAAGTGTACGACGACGACTGGTTCATGCAGCAGGCCATTGCCCAGGCCGAGCTCGCCGCTGCGGCCGGAGAAATTCCGGTGGGCGCCATTGTGGTGAGCAACGAGCGCATCATCGCCCGGGGCCATAACCAGACCGAACAGCTCAACGACGTAACGGCCCACGCCGAGATCATTGCCCTGACCGCCGCCGCCAACTACCTGGGCGATAAGTACCTGCACGACTGCACGCTTTACGTGACCCTCGAACCCTGCGTGATGTGCGCCGGGGCGCTGGCCTGGGCGCAGGTCAGCCGCGTCGTTTACGGTGCCAACGACGATAAGCGGGGCTTCATGCGTTTTGGCCGCGAGCTGCTGCACCCGAAGACCAAGCTGGAATTCGGGGTGCTCCACGAGTCTTGTGGGGCGCTGATGAGCCGCTTTTTTGAGGGTAAGCGGCGGTAGAGGGGCGGACTACGGATGCTATGGGGTGGAGGCCCCGGATTACGGATGCTGCGGGGTGGAGGCCCCGGATTACGGATGCTGCGGGGTGGAGGCCCCGGATTACGGATGCTGCGCATCCTCCATCCGGGGTTATTAAGGTTCGACCCCTCCGGGGTCGGGCGGGGTAGGTACCCCATGAACATTCGAACATGTTCGGAAGTACGAACGACGCCCCCCGTAGCCCCCCAAAAAAACATCTACTCCGTAATCCGCCCCCGCTCTTCGCTGGCAGAGCTGTTGCGGCCTTCGTTGCGTTTCAGGAAGCGGTTGCCGAACTTGTAGGTCAGTTTGGCGCTGAAAACGGGGGCTTCCCAGGTGGAAAGCACGTCGAGGTTTTGCTCCTGGTAGCGGATGGTGCCGGTAAAGAACTTCTGGATGATGCCGTCGCCGGAAAGCACCAGGTTGAGGCGATCATCGAGGAAGTCTTTTTCGAGGCCAGCGGATACGCCGTAAAGCGGATTAGTGCGGATGATGCCATCAATGCCTTTGCCCTGGTACCAGCCCGAAACTTCGCCCTTCCAGCCCATGGGCAGCTTGGCGTTCACCTGGAAGAAGGCGGTGAGGCTCCACTGGTCCTGGTCGAGGTTGCCGCCCAGGAAGTTGGAGGTATAATCATTGTAGTACAACTGGAAACCACCGTAGCCGCTGATGGGCTTGGCAATGAAATCGAGGGGAAAGAACAGGCTGCCCCCGTAGCGCACGAAACGGTCGAGGTTGACCGTATTCTGGAAGGCGATGCCGGTGACCGCGTCTTGCTCCGTGACGTCGGCAATAACGTCGCTGGTAAAATCGTAGCTGAGGTTGAAGAAGGGTTGCTTCTCGTAGGTGAGGCTAAACTGGGCGCTGTGGATCAGCTCGGGCCGCAGGAAAGGGTTGCCCTTTTCGAAGGTCAGTGGGTCCAGGTAGGAGATGAAGGGGTTGAGGTCGTAATAGCTTGGCCGTTCGATGCGGTAGCTGTAGGCCAGGGATACCCCCACGGGCCCGAAAGCTGGCGCGCTGAAACTCAGGCTGGGAAAAAGCTGGGCGAAGTTGCGGCGGTTGAAGCTATCGACCGTCACGTTGTAGCCCTCCATGCGGGTGTCTTCGTAGCGCAGGCCGATGTTGGCCCCCAGTTCGCCCTTCTCCCAGCGCAGGCTGGTGTAGGCCGCCTTGATGTCTTCGTCGTAGAGGAAGCGGTTGCTGAGGTTGGCGTCCACCACAAAACCGCCGTTTTCGGCGACGCGGGCCAGCAACTCGTTGTCGAGTTCCGCGCGGCTCATCTTGACGCCCGCGGAGAAAGCATAGTGCTCGCCAAAGGGCTTTTTGTAGTCCACTTGCCCGCTGATGATGTTGGCCATGGAAGGCTCCAGGTTGATGCGGTCGGGAAAGTCTGCGCCCACCGTTTTCAGTTCGATGCGGGTATCCCGCTCAAAGCGGTTGTAGCTGGCGTCGAAGTTGAGTTCCTGCCCGCTGGTATCGAGCTTGATGCGGTAAAAAGCGTCGGTATTGAGGCTGTACCATTCTTTTTCTTCGCGGGGGTTGGTGACGAAAGATTCCATCAGCTGGTGGGTTTCCGGGGTCACTACCTCGGTGCGGTTGTCTCCGTTGCGCGGGCTGCTGCCCCAGCCGTAGCGGGCGTTGATGCCTGCGCGGTTGCGGTCGTTGAAGTCGTAGTCCATGCCACCCCGCACCGAGTAGCTCGTTGGCGTGCCGGTGGAGGTATTGGATTGGAGGAAGGTGCGGTCGGAAAAGCGGCGCACGAGGTCGAGCCCCTCCACCCAGCTGCGGTGGTTGTAGCTGGCGCCGCCCGTCAAATTGACCTTCCCCTGGCGGTGGCTCAGGTCGACGCCGCTGCGGTACTTGGCCAGTTCGCCGTAGCCGCCGCCGATGTAGACCTGTCCGTTCGTGCCCAGCAGGCTGTTCTTTTTCAGGACGATGTTGATCACCCCGCCGCTGCCTTCGGCGTCGAAAGCCGCACCGGGCTGGCTGATCACCTCGATGCTTTTGATGTTGTCGGCGGGCATATCGCGCAGCAGGCTCTGGAGGTCCATGTACTTGGTCGGGCGGCCGTCGATGAGGAAGGTCAGTCCCGATTTACCGGCCATGGAGACGCGGTCGCCGACCACGACTACGCCGGGTACTTTGCGGAGCAGGTCGATCAGCGTTCCACCCTGGCCGGTGATGCTTTGGTCTACGTTGACCACCAGCATGCCCGCTTTTTGCTCCAGGAAGGGTTTGCGGGCCACCACTTCGACGGCGTCCAGGGTCGTGCCGCTGGATTGCAAGAGGTAGTCGGGCAGGGTAAGGTCCTGGCCCGCCGCGAGGCTGAAACCGGGGTGGTTTTGTTCGCCGATCCCAATGCCGCTGGTGCGTACGAAGTAGTCGGCGGCCACGATCCCGGCGAAGGTGAAGTGGCCAGTTTCGTCGGCCAGTTCCAGTTTCACGACGCTGCTGTCGGCGGCTTTGAGCAGCAGCACATTGGTGAAAGCGGCGGCCTCCCCGTCACCCATCACGCGCCCACTGACACTGCCAGTTGGGGCCGGTGTTTTGCTGGCGGGGCCATTGTTTTGGGCGCGGACGCAGGTGCCAAAGAGGAGGATGAAGGAGCAAAGGAGGAAGTGTGCGTAAAGTCTTTTCATTGGTTGGAGTGTCGGCTGGCGGGAAAATCAGTTGCCCGGCGAAGGCAAAAAAAATGGCGGCCGGGCCAGGTGGCGTACCTTCTTCGTCCAATCCCCGCAGTAATCGGACGAAGCGTTGTAGGAAAGGACGATGCTACTTGACAAGCGTTGCACACCAGTGGGCCAACCTGCAAGTCCTGTCACAGTTTGGCCCTCTGGTTTTTTGCCTGCACCTGCGGCCGCGCCCGATTGTCCCCGCAGGACGGCGTACCTTGCAGCTCCGTAGCCCAAAAGGGGGGAGCTAACCACTTCCCGCCGTGCTACGTAATTTTGCCCTCGCTCAAACCAGATCATGAATTACTTCGAAGAAAGCCTCAACCTGCACCGCTCGTTAAAGGGTAAAATCCGCATCTCCCCTAAGATGGACGTGCGGAGCAAAGACGACCTCTCCCTCGTTTACAGCCCCGGCGTAGCGGCCCCCTGCCAGGCCATCGCCGCCAACCCCGACGACGTTTACAAGTACACCATCAAAAGCAACACCGTGGCCATTGTCACCGACGGCTCGGCGGTACTGGGCCTGGGCGACATCGGTGCCCTGGCTTCCATCCCCGTGATGGAGGGCAAGGCCATGCTCTTCAAGCGCTTTGCCAACATCGATGCCTTCCCCATCTGCCTCGATACCCAGGATACGGATAAGATCGTCGAGACCGTCCGCCTCATTGCGCCCGTCTTCGGCGGCGTGAACCTGGAAGACATCTCGGCTCCCCGCAGCTTCGAGATCGAGCGCCGCCTGCAAGACATTGGCATCCCCGTTTTTCACGACGACCAGCACGGCACGGCCATCGTCACCCTGGCGGGCCTCCTTAACGGCTCAAAATTGGTGGGCAAAAAAATGGAGGACTTAAAGATAGTCATCAACGGTGCCGGTGCGGCCGGCATCGCCATCGCCCGCCTCCTCAAAGCCGTTGATAACCCCGATTCGCCGCTGGCCACGCCCGTGAAAGACATTGTGATGTGCGACAGCAAAGGCATCATCCACGCCGGCCGCAACGACCTGAACTACGCCAAGCTGGAAATCCTGGAGTTCACCAACGCCGAAAACCAGTCGGGCACCCTGAAGGACGCCCTGGTGGGGGCCGACGTCTTCATCGGCGTCTCCATGCCGAATTTGCTCGACCGCCACGACATCCGGACCATGGCCAAAGACAGCATCATCTTCGCCATGGCCAACCCCATCCCGGAGATCATGCCCGAAGAGGCCAAAGCCGGTGGTGCCGCCATCGTGGGGACGGGCCGCAGTGATTTGCCGAACCAGATCAACAACGTTTTGGGCTTCCCCGGCATCTTCCGGGGTGCGCTGGACGCGCGCGCGCCACGCATTACGCCCAACATGAAGCTGGCCGCCGCCCGCGCCATCGCCGAGCACCTCCGCAACCCTACGGTCGACAACGTCATCCCCCCCACCCTCGATGAGCAAGTGGCGTGGCGCGTGGCCGATGAGGTCCGCCGCGTGGCGCAGGAAGAGTTTGGGGTGAGGGAGGATTAGGGAGTTTGGGCTTCCGAAAGATTGGTTTTTAGAAGATCTTGCGCCTTCCTATGAAACAGGGTTAAGGTTCCTCGGTACGCTTTAAATCCCGGTTGAGGCTGTCCCCACCCGAACGTCCATGTTTCGGGTGGGGACAGCTCCAGCCTTTCTGCGTTTTGCCAGGGTTTAAGCTGACGCTGTACGGTCTTTATTTATCCACCTCAGTTTCACGGTTTCTCCCCTTTTTCATAAGGTGGAAAATCGTAAAGATGATGGTGTGCCCAGCCCCGAACGTGTTTTAGGTAGTACTTGAAGTTCAAGTTCCGGTCTTGCGGAGCAGCCCTGAAGTGCCCCAAAGTATGCGCCCAAGGCATAATCATTGTGCCATCTTCAAACGTAAGATAGTAAGTAACTACTTCCCAAAAGAGCAACTCCCGGTACTCCAGTTTGGCACCGTATTCGTGAACTACCAAATCGGCCAGCAGCAATCCGAGGTGAATCGCTAATCTGGCATCGTAAGAGTCCTTTATCTTTTCAGTAAGCGCGAACTGGACCAAGTCGTATTGAAACGAATCATTAACCACTAAATCTTCTTCCGCCAGCTCGAGCCACTTGGCCAGTTCCTGGCGATAGGTCCGCTGATAGATCAAAAACTCTTCCTCAGAATCGATCAGTCCTTCCAAATCCATCGTCGCTCCGTTTCCCTTTTTCAAGTAAGGGGGAGGACTTACCGCTTGCAGTAAACGCTCCCAAGAGGAATAAACTTTAACGGCAGGCTCAGACTTCCCGCCCCCAAAACTAAACGTGGCAAATCCACGCGACGGCACTAGGGCTACCGTCCCATCTACCTTGGACACAAAAACTTTAAAATACTCCTCCCGTGTCCGTTCGTAGATTCGTTCATATTCGAGGTTCCGCTCAAACACCCCTTCATCTATTAGTCTTTGCAGCTCGCTCACGCTAGCCCTGAATTGTTCAACCCTTAAGCTTTGGTTCATGTTTTTCTGGATGCGTTGGGAGCAACTGGGAAGCAGTAACAAAGAAAGTAAAAAAAAAGCGTGACGCGCAGTTTTTTTCATAGTCAACAATGATACTGGGGAAAGGAAATCTCTTGGGGTAGGCAAGAGATGCTTTGTGGCTGCAGTGCCAGTGGTGGAATGCCCCCTTGCTGGGTAAACTTGCGCCGTGGCGCTCTTGTCAAAGAAGCACCTTTTGTTTAAACTACATCAACAATTTTACGGCCCAAGAATAACCTTAATCGGATGCGACAGATTGAATCTTAAGTTGCCAAAACTGCGCCAGCTTCCATTTATTTAATTTCTGTAAGTTCAACTTTGAGTATCTCATATTTCTGACCCTCCTGCATCGCAGAATAGAAAATGAGCCGCAGAACTATTGCAGGAAATTTTTCGCTTCTGTAAGTACGTGGATCTGCACTCCCCCGGGGCCCAGAGGCCACCTCTTTGAAATTTAATTCTTGATCAAGTTCTGGGAGTATTTTTTGGATTTCTTCCAAACTTGACGTTATCATAGCAACCATTGAAGAATCCTCTGCATAAAGAAAGAATAAAGAGTCCGCCACTAAAACATCTGGATTGCCAAAAGCCGGGTAACTTACCGATGACAGATACGCAGCTTCGAGTGTTTCTAAATCTCCACTTTGCGAGACCAGCTGGCATTGATGCTGCTCGGCAAAAAGCGTAAAACATTCAACTTCATCGCAGCCCAGAGATGTAATCAGGTCGGATATCCTTGGAAGCTCCTGGCCGGGCAACCTGCAAAGGGAGAGGAACAAAAGAAGGACAAATAAATTTCTCATTCAACTAGTTTTTTTTTTACAAGCAAAGATAGACTAATAAAATAGACTAGCCCTACTTTGGCCATTCAATGCCTAGGTGCCGTTTAAAGGCTGCTCGTTTTCGGGTATTCTCCTTGTCTGAATCTACTATGAGTTGTTTATGCAATACCATTTTAACCACCCCATTAGGGAGCTCCGTAATTTCTTCGGCTTCCGCAAAAGACATGACCTTGCTTTTATCTATCGCCGCGAAAAATCCACTACCGAACCAGTAAGTGGATGCGGTCCAAGGGATTATACCTATACTATCAATGTAGACAATAGGAGACTGGGCCCATACTGACTCATCCCCTTTTACAAAACCATTATGCTCGGACGGGTAGTAAGCTTTTTGCCAATTTTCTTTAGCAGACAACCCATACTCTACATCTACCAACGACACAAAATCAAGCTGCTTGTTTGAAAACTCGCCAATGAATTTGTCCAAATTAGCAACATCTAAATTACCTTCAGCAAATGAAAATCCCAAAAATGCTTTATCAGGAGATATTGTCCTTGAAAAAGTAAACGTTTCCGGGAGGAGGACCTCACTAAAATATTTATCGCCAGATAAATAAATCTCAGGCTCTTTTTCCTCGAAAACAAAAGACATCATCTCAATAACCTCTGGTGTACTTAAGTACGATTTCTTTAATCTATCTGGAATTACCTTTAGCCTTCGGTAGTCAAAAAACATTCCTTCTGTCCTCAAACCAGCTGACAACAAAATGATTATAAAATCATTAAAAATGTAGTCAAAAGACTCTTGATAACTAAATGAAGCCTTAATAGAAACCATTTTTGCACTTCGCTTCTTCTTAAGTATTGACCACATAACGCATCTATTTTAACTGCCGTTTTAATTTGTAAATGTACCAATTTCATATTTACGATCACCAAACTGGGCATGAAGAAGCTACGACGGGCGCAGCGATCCCTCCCGCCCCACCAACGAGCAATGCCTTGGCCCTTCCTTTGAAAACCGGCCCCCAAGGCCAGGATCTCCGGCACACCATAAACCCCGGTTTAGGGTGGGGACACCCTCAGCCGGGCGTATACTGGAGGCGGGAAAGTACCTGCGCCAGCCCTCTTCCCTTGCTCCTTGTCCTAACTCCCCCCTTCGGGGGGTCGGGGGGGAGCACCTGCGGCCGCGCCCACCTACTCCCCCTTTGGCGCCCGCAACACTCTTGCTTAGTTTTGTGCATTCCCCCCAAAACCAGCATCTAAGCTCTTGCGAACCATTCGCACCAAAGTTTCCGTTATCTTTCGGATGAAATTTTACTCTATGCGTTATCTCCTGCTCGGCCTGCTGCTGGCCGCCACCACCATCCTGATGGCTCAAGACTACCAAACCGCCTACCAAAACATCGATAAACTCGGCCAGGAAGGCAAGTACCGCAGCGCCCTGGAAGCCGCCGAACAGCTTTACCAGCGCGCGGAGCGGGAAGGCGACCAGGACGACATGCTCAAAAGCCTGGCCTACCGGGCGGCCTACACCTTCCAACTCGAAGAAGATGGCTACGACGCCAGCCTTCGCCTCCTCCAAACCGAACTGGCCGAAAATACCAACCGCCCCGTCGTAGCCGCCGTCCTCCACTTCCTCCTCGGCCAGGGCTACTACAATTTTGCTCAGCAAAACGCCTACCGCCTGCGCAACGCCACGGCCACCACGCGCGATTCCGTCCCCAGCCCCACCACGCCGCTGGCCGACTGGAACCTCCAACAACTCGCCGACGCCGCCAACCACCACCTCCTTACGGCCCTGGAGCTGGCCGCCAAAGAACGCACCCGCCTCACCACCGTGCCCGCCATCGTGAAGGGCGAGGAAGCGGGCATGCTCTTCACCCCCACCTTGTACGACCTGATGGTGCAAACCGCCATGGGCATCCTGGGCAACCCCCTGCTCAGCGTCGGCAACCCCACCCCAAGCAATACCGAGCGCTTCTGGGTACCGGCGGCCGAGTTTGTGGAACTCGACCTCAGCGACCTCGATTCCACCAGCGGCAACGCCCGCCAGCTCCGCCTCCACCAGGATCTCCTGCGCTACCACCTGGGCAGCGGCGGTACCCCCCTGCTGGGTGCCGACCTGCAACGCATCGAATTCCTGGACAGACTCGGCGTATCCGATAGCCTTTACCTCGCGACCCTCGATGCGCTCTACCGCGCCTACGCCAACGTGCCGGGCCGCGACCTAATCCTTGTCCGCAAAGCCCAGCGCTACAACCGCAGCGACGACCAACTCGGTCCCCGTCCCAAAGCCAAAGCCCTGGAGATCCTCGCCCAAATCAAAGAAAAACTGCCCTTCGTCACCGCCGCCGCCGAAACCCTCCGCCGGGAAATTACCTGGGTAGACCTTCAGGCGACCGTCCAGGAGACCTACGGCAAAGGCGAAAACCTCCTCTTCTTCCTCAACTACCGCAACGTCGGGCGCGTCTACCACCGCCTGGTGAAATTGCCCGATGACTGGACAGAATCTGGCCGTTACGACACCGAACAAAAGCGCATTGATGCCCTGCGCAAGCTCCCCCTGGCCGCCCGGGCCGACTTCCGCCTGCCCGACAACGACGACTACGAAGGGCACAACACCGAAAGCTGGATCAAGGCCCAAGCCGCCGGCCGCTACTGCCTGCTCACCAGCACGGGGCAGGAGTTTGACCTGGCTAAAGAAACCGTCGTTGTTAACTTCTTCCAGGTCAGCAACCTCGCCCTCGTCAAGTTCAACGACGGCGAAAAGTACTACTACGAGGTGGTCGACCGCAGCACCGGTGCCCCCCGCGCCGGCGTGGAAGTGACCGTCCGCCGCCTCAGCGAGCGGCGCAACGGCGACTGGACCACGGTAAACACCTTCAAGACGGGTGCCGACGGCCGCATCCCCAACCCCGACGTCAACCAGACCCAAATCCAGTTCTTCCTCAAAGACGCGGCCAACGACGACCGCTACACCAGCGAGCCGATCTACGCCTACCGCAACGATCGCCCCGACCGCAACCGCAAAACGCCCTTCACGCCGCTGTTCACCGACCGGGCCATCTACCGCCCCGGACAGACGGTCCACGTCTACGGCATCACCTGGATAAAAGACCAACGGGAAATGCCCACCATGCTGACGGGCGAGACCCGCACCCTCACCCTGCGCGACGCCAACTACCAGGAAGCTGGCAAGGCCGAAGTGACCAGCGACGCCTACAGCCGCTTCAACCACTCTTTCAAACTTCCCGCGGGTGGCCTGACGGGCAATTTCCGCATCGAAACCGAAGGGGGCTCCGTCTCCTTCCGCGTCGAAGAATACAAGCGCCCCCGTTTTGTAGTCAAACTGGACGGCCCCGACTTCGCCCTGGCCGGCCAGGAAACCACCGTTGAGGGCAAGGCGACGCTCTTCGCCGGACCGGGCCTGAACGACGCCAAAGTGAATTACCGCGTCTTTGTGGAGGAAGTCCGTTGGTACTGGTGGTCCCGCGGCGGCGGCGGCGGAGACCGTGAGCTGGTGGCCAGCGGCAGCGCGACGACCGACGGCGACGGGGCCTTTACCGTCACCTTCACTCCCGCCGAAGGCTTGCAGCAAAAACGCGCCCGCTACCAGTACGTGATTGAAGCCGACGTCAGCGACGCCACCGGCGAAACCCACGAAGCCAGCACAACCGTTGGGCTGCGCGGCGAGAAACCGCTGATCAGCCTGCAAATCCCCGCGGAAAGCTACGACATCAGCGACAGCCTCACCATCCTGGCCAACGGCACCGACGAGGCCCTGACGGTGCTGTACCGCATCGTGCCCGTCACCAAGCCCGGCATCGGTCTGCGCAGCCGGCAGTGGCCCTTCCCCGATCGGCCCCTCCTCGACACAAAAGAATATCTCCAGCGCTTCCCCGAGCTGCCCAGCACCCCTACCCTCCCCCTGGAGGAATGGCCCGCCAAAAACCTCCCCGTCCCCACCGGCGAAATGCAGGTGGCCGACGGCAAAGGCAGCGCCAGCGTTGACCTCTCCAAATACGCCGTAGGCCACTACCGCCTGGAATGGACCTACCCCGACGGCACCAAGGGAGAACCGCTGACCTTCCAGGTGATGGACCTGGCGAAGGGCGAACTCGCGCCGGGCCAACGCTATTACCTGGATGGCCTCGACCAGGAAGTGAAAGTGGGGCAGCCCATCACGCTCACCTTCGTAGGCGGGGTAGAAATCCCGCGCATCACCTACGGCTGGGCCAGCCGCCGTGGCTACGTACACGCTACCACCAGCGCCAACCGCCGCACCACCATCACCTACTTGCCAACGGAAGAAGACCGGGGTGGCATCCAGTTTTTTGCCGCCTTCCTGCGCCTGAACCAACTGACGACCATCAGCGAACGCTTCACCCTCGACTGGGAAAACAAAAAGCTGCGGGTAGAATACGCCACCTTCCGCGCCAAACTGCGCCCCGGCCAACCCGAGCGGTGGACCCTCACGATCAGCAATGCCGACAGCACGCCCATCGCCGCTGCCGCCCTGGCTTCGATGTACGACGCCAGCCTCGACCAAATCTACGCCGGCGGCCGCTGGAACCTCAGCGCCTTCCCCTTCTACTACGGCTACCGCGATTTTGCCGAGCAACTGCAGGCGGGCACCAACTCCGGCTACGGCTTCAACAATATCCCCGAGCCCAGTTTCCCCGACGCACTGATGCCACCCGTGTTTGACTTCGGGCCGCTCGATTTTCTCAACTACGGTCGTTATGAAGACCAGCTATTCTTAACAAGTGAAGCTCCGCGCGGAAGAGGAGACATGGCGGAGATGCGTGTTCAGAGAAGTGTCGCCAAGGCCAGCCCCAGCCCGATGGCGGCCTCTGCCCCCGCCAACTACAGCGCGGAAGATTCCGTGCCGCCGCCACCGCCGCCGCCCGCGCCGGGAGAAGGCGGAGGAGGCGAGGACGCCCCCGTGCAAATTCGGACCAACCTCCAGGAAACAGCCTTTTGGTTACCGGAACTGACCAGCGACGACTCCGGTCGCCTGACGGTGAGTTTCAACAGTCCGGAAGCCCTGACGAGCTGGACGTTCCGCCTGCTGGCCCACGACAAAAATCTGGCCTCGGTCATTTCCCAGCAAACGATCGTGACGCAGAAGGAGCTCATGGTCCTGCCCAACGTGCCCCGTTTCGTCCGCGAAGGCGACGCGCTTTCCCTCACCGCCCGCGTCAATAACCTGACGGATACGGCGCTGCTGGCCCGCGTGCAGCTGGAGCTGTTCAACCCCATCACCGGCGAGGCGTTCCCTGCGGAGACCATGCGGGCGCTGAACGCAGGTGCAGGGGATTGTCCAACGGAGCAAAGCGTGTCCGCCCAAGCGGGAAGCACCTTCTGTTTTAACCTCAGCATCCCCGAAGGCTTTTCCACCGTCGGCCCCGTCGGCTACCGCATCATCGCCCGGGGTGGTGCTTATTCCGACGGCGAAGAGAACGTCTTCCCCGTCTTATCGGACCGCACCCTGATCACCGTCAGCCAGCCCTTCTACCTCAAACGGAAGGAGAAGAAAACCATCGAACTGCCCCTGCTGGCCAGCAACCGCAGCAACAGCCTGCAACACGTGGGCTATACCTTCCAGGCCACGACCAACCCGGCCTGGCTGGCCCTCAAGGCCCTGCCCTACCTGATGGAGTACCCTTACGACTGCACGGAGCAACTCGCCAACCGCTACTTCGCCAACCAGCTGGCCTACACCACCGTCAGCAGCAAACCCATCCTGGAGCAAGTCTTCCGCCAGTGGCAACGGGATTCCAACGCCCTGAAGAGTGAACTGGAACGCAACCCCCAACTCAAAAACGCCCTGCTGACCGAGACGCCCTGGCTGCGCGAAGCTGAGTCGGAAGCCGCCCAACGCGCCCGCATCGGCGACCTCTTCGACCTCAAAAAACTGGCCGACGAGCAAACCGCCGCCCTGGAAAAACTGGCCCAGCGCCAGGATGCTTCCGGCTACTTCAGCTGGTTCCCCGGCGGACGCGAAAACCGCTACATGACCCAGTACGTGGTGGAAACCCTCGGCCGGCTCCGGCAGCTCGACGTTGTTTCGCCCGACCAGAAAGCCCGCGTATCGGGTATCAGCAAAAGTGCCATTGCCTTCCTCGACGAGGCCTGGCGCAAAGAGTACGTCGAATACCTCCGCCAAACGGAAAAAACCCCGGACCAGCGCAAAGACTACCAGCCCTCCAGCACCGTCGTCCACTACCTCTACGCCCGGGCAATGCACGCCGCAGCACCGCCCCAGGACGACCAGGCACGGGAAGCCCTCGCCTTCTACACTACCCGTACGAAGAGCAGCTGGACGAAGTATGGCCTCTACGAACAGGCCCTCCTGGTAGCCACCGCCACCAAGACCGGAGACCGCGCCACCGCCACCACCATCGTTGCTTCCCTGCGCGAACGGGCCCTGCACAAAGACGAGTTCGGGATGTTCTGGAAATACGGCCAGGGCTACACCTGGCAGCAACTCCCCATCGAGACCCACTGCCGCCTGCTGGAGGCCTTCCAGTTGGCCGGAGGCACCACCGAAGAACTCGACGAAATGCGCCTGTGGCTCCTGACCAACAAACGGACCAACCGCTGGGAAACCACCAAGGCCAGCGCCGCCGCCGTCTTTGCCTTGCTCAACGGGGGAACCAACTGGACCGAATCGGAGGGAGAAGCCATCCGGGTAGAGTGGCCGGACTTTGCCGCTCGCGACTTACTCAGCACCCGCGTCCGCGCCCTCCAAAACACGCCCGAAGCGGCTACGGGAGCCTTCTCCCTGGCCCTGCCCGGCAGCGAAGTGAACAGTGGCCTGGCCACCGTACGCGTAAAAAATCAGGAAAATCGCCTGGTTTGGGGCGGGGTGTACTGGCAGTACACGGAACTGGCCACGAAGGTGGCGGGGAGCAACGACGGCCCCCTGACGCTCGACCGGGAGCTGTTCCGCCGCATCGCCACCGCCGATGGTGTCCGCCTGGAACCCATTACCGCCGACGCACCCCTGGCCCCCGGCGACCGCGTGACCGTCCGGCTCATCCTGCGCAGCGACCGCGACCTGGATTACGTCCACCTCAAAGACCGCCGCGCCGCTACTTTCGAGCCCATCACCCAAATCTCCGGCTACCAGTACCGCAACGGCCTGGGCTATTACTTTGCCCCCGGCGACCTGGCCACCAATTTCTTCATCGACCACCTCCCCCGCGGCACCTACACGCTGGAGTACGACCTTTTTGCGACCCACAAAGGCAGCTTCAGCAACGGCCTGGGCCGCGTCCAGTGCATGTACGCGCCGGAATTCGGGGCCAATACGGCGGGCGCGCGGATTGTGGTGGAGTAATGGACGAAACCCGGGCTTAGAGCCCCATAAAAAGACCCGCTGCAGTGCGCTTACCTTTAATAAGGATAGCGTACTGCGACGGGTCTTTTCTTTTGTAGGCAGTGAAGATCTAACTACCTTAGAAAGTTAGTAGCCCAAGTCCGCGCCTCCTTTAGAAATTCGAGCTTCTATTGGGATGGGCACAAGGAAATCTAGCAAAAAATTTGCAGAAAACCAAGAGCGAACCTAACTTTGCACCAATAGTACCCGCCACGCTTGCCCTTTCGGGGGCAGCGCACCCAGGCGGGTCATTTTATTTTAGGCCATGCTAGACACTAAACGCCCTATTAGCATCGCCGACCAGATTGCTTTGTTGCGTAGCCGAGGCATGCTTATTTCTGATGAGCAAACGGCCCAGCACTTCTTGCGTAATGTAAGCTATTACCGGTTGGCAGGATATTGGTGGTCAGATCAAGAGGACCGCTTAACTCACCGCTTTCGGCTGGGTACTTCTTTGGAACAAGTTGTTCTTCGATACAATTTTGATCGCGAGTTGCGCCTAATCATTATGAACATGATTGAGCGTATTGAAGTGGGGATCCGAACACGATTAATTTACGAACTATCCCTCGCTTACGGCGCTCATTGGTTTGAGGAACCGAAGTATTTTTTCCGCAGAGCCGACTACGAAGGAATCATCTCCTCCATCCGGAAAGAGGTCGGTAGAAGTAAGGAAATTTTCATTGTTGAACATCAGCGTAAGTATATCCTTGACCATCGATGCCCGCCAGCGTGGAAGTCTTTTGAAGTACTCACGATGGGGGCACTTTCTAAGATCTACGAATCTTTGCGAAATGAGCTCCCGGAGAAAGACCGAATTGCTCGTGATCTTGGCCTAGGTCGGCACACCTTGCTCAAAAGCTGGTTACAAGCTATAACTGTAGTTCGAAATATCTGTGCTCACCACAGCCGACTGTATGACCGGGTATTGCCTATACGGCCAATTCTCCCGCATAGAACTCATCTCCCTTGGGTCGACAACCAAACCATAGATTCTTCCTCCAGCACTTATGCCATCCTTTGTTGTCTCCAGTACTTGCTACAAACGATAAGCCCAGGCAACCGTTTTCCCCAGAGAATGGGAAAACTGTTGGAGGATTACCCCACTGTTGGAATCAAGGCAATGGGCATGCCAATACGCTGGAAAGAGGAGCCGCTTTGGCAATAACATAACTCTACCCAACAACGAAGCGTAGGGCAACGGGAAATTATGAAGATGTCATTTGGTAAAGACACTTATTGGTTTTTTCGCCCAACTTCAGCCCTCCCCTACAACTTAAACCCATCAATGCGGGCGGCCAGTTCGTCGCGGTAGCTTTTGCCGACGGGGAGGTTCGTGATTTTGCCTTTTTCCTTTACTTCCACCATATTTCCGTGCAGGGCCTCGATGCGATCGAGGTTGACGATGAAACTGCGGTGGATGCGCTGGAAGCTGCTGGGGGGCAGGCGGTCTTCGAGCGATTTCATGGTCTGCAGGGTAATCACGCGGTCATCGGGCATGCGGATGATGACGTAGTCTTTGAGTCCTTCGATGTAAACGATGTCGGCCAGGTTAACGCGGACCAATTTTTTGTCGGCTTTAACGAAGAAGAAATCGCTTCCCCCGTCTTCTACCTGACCCGCTTTGGCTTTTTGCTTGAGTTCGGCTTGCTCGATGGCCCGGTTGCAGGCCTGGAGGAAGCGCTCGGTACTGATGGGCTTGACGAGGTAATCCAGGGCATTGAGCTCGAAACCGTCCAGGGCATAGTTGGGGTAGGCGGTGGTGAAGATGGTTACCGGTGGGTCTTTGAGGCTGCGCAGGAAATCGGTGCCCGTCATTTGGGGCATGCTGATGTCGAGAAACATCAGGTCAACGTCCTGGGAGTTGAGTACGTCATTGGCCTGGAAGGCATTATCACACTTGGCCACCAGTTCGATCTGGGGGATCTTCTGGAGGTAGGTCTCCAGGATGTCCTGGGCCAGGGGCTCGTCGTCGACAATTATGGCGTGGATCATATTGCGTTTATTTGGCTAGTTTGGGGCGGGGGTTGGGCCCCGGGCAACTAAAGTTTTAAGGAAAGATGAACGGCGTAGGTGGCGGGAGACTCTTTGATCTCCAGCTCGTAGGCGTTGGGGTAGAGCAAGTCGAGGCGCCGGCGTACATTGACCAGTCCGATGCCGCCGCTGGGGCGGTTGCCGTGAACTTGGCTGGGCATGATGGAGCCCTTGCTGTTTTCGATGATGAAACGCACCGAACGGTCTTCGGCGTGCAGGCTGGCTTTCACAAAACCATCGTTAATGGCGGCATTGACGCCGTGTTTAAAGCTGTTTTCCAGGAAGGGAATAAACATCAGCGGAGCCACCATCTGGTCGGTCACCGCACCGCTCACCTCAAGTTGGATGTCGATGCCTTTGCGCTGCCGCAGGCGCTCCAGGTCGAGGTAATTGCGCAGGTAATTGATTTCTTTGCGCAGGGGGACGCGGGGTTCGTTGCACTCGTAGAGCATGTAGCGCATCATCTCGGAAAGCTTGATGACGATGTCGGGGGCCTTATCGTCTTTTTTCAGCGTCAGGGCGTACAAGCTGTTGAGGGTATTGAAGAGAAAGTGGGGATTGATCTGGCTTTTGAGGAAGCGCAGTTCGGACTGCATCGTCTCATTCTCCGTCTTTACTTTTTTGCGGTTCAGGACGATCCAGTCGACCATTATTTTGCCGACCGTGCTCAGGCCCGCCACCAAAAAAGTGCTGAAGAAATAGGCGTAGAGGTTATTCAAAATGTCTTCCTGGAGGCCGCCGGCTTTGGTGAACAAGACGTATTTGAGGACCAACTTGAGGGGCGTGAAGACGAAGGAGATCGCCAGCAGCAGCAGCAGGTAGGTCCAGTACTGCCCTTTTTTCAGGTAGGCCGGAAAGAGGTAGAGCAGGTTGATGTAGACGACTACGATGTAAAAGGCGACGTTGATCAGTTCGTTGGCCAGGGAGATGCCGAAGGAAAACTCCCCGGTTCGCCACTGCATGGCCACCAGTAATACGAAGAAGGCCAGCCAGCCCCCGGCGTGGTAATAGGGCTGCCGCGTCAGGGTATGCCCCAACCGATCTAGGAAGCCACTGATCTCCTGGCTTGGTTTATCTCGCAGTAGCGTCGACATGATGCCAAAGTACGCACGCTGGCGGGAATGGCCCGGAGATTTCGACAAAAGCGCCCTCTCTTCCGTTCAACGGCAGGGGTCGCCCGCCGGGGATGCCTTATCTTTGCCCCATGAAATTGCTCTTCGTTGCCGCCGTTGCTGCGGCCCTGATTTACTACATCGGCAAGGAAGTCTTCGCGGCCTTCCGCCACCTTTCGGAGCAGGAACTGATTGACTTCTGGAAGGGCCAGACCCCCGCCGCCGTCCGCCGCCGCATCAGCGAGCACCTGGCCAGCTGTAGCAGTTGCCGCGACCGCCTCGACGAGGTCCGCCGCCACCACACTGGCCCGGGCACCAATAGCCCCCTCATTGACCGTAAGTACTAACACCCCTGAAAATCCTACTCCCATGCACGTTGATGACCACGCCATTGTTAGCCTCAGTTACGAAGTCCGGGAAGGCGGCCCCCAAGGTGCGTTGCTGGAGCGGATGGACGTAGCCCACCCTTTCCACTTCATGTTCGGCGTCGGCAAAATGCTCCCCGCCTGGGAACGCCGCATTTTTGGCCTGAAGCCCGGCATGGGCTTCACCTTCCTCCTCTCCCCCGAAGAGGCTTACGGCCAGCCCAGCAAAGACCAGATCTGGGAACTCCCCATCCAGCACTTCCAGAACGAGCGGGAACAGATCGACCCCAGCCTCCTCGTCGCCGGGCAGTTCGTCACCCTCACCGCCTCCGATGGCAAGGCCGTCAACGCCAAAATCTTACGCTGGAACGATGAAACCGTCACCCTCGATGCCAACCACGCACTGGCGGGTATGACCCTCTTTTTTGCCGGAGCCGTCCTGGCCGTCCGCCCCGCCACCGTCGATGAGCTGATCCAAAAACGCTACCTGGGCGAAGGGGGTTAAGGGAGGCTTAAGCACCCCTGGTGCGCAAAATGGTGGAGCCGTGAGGTGGAGACGTTTCACGTGAGGTGGAGACGTAGGGTGTGTAATCTGACGGGAAATCTGTTCGCCGTTTTCTGGCTCCCTTGTAAAAACGTAACTACTGGTTTTAAACGTAGTTATGAGTTTTTCCCACGGCACAGTTACCGTGAGGGCATTCTGTATCAGATTACACACCCTAAGTGGAGACGTTTCATGTGAGGTGGAGACGTTTCACGTCGACTGTAAACCTTTGCTGATAATGTCTACCAAGGTTGTACCCCGTCTGACACTGCGACGTAAAACGTCTTGACCTCACCTGCCCCTGCGACGTAAAACGTCTGGTCCTCTTCACCACTCCACGCAACTCCATGTTTTACCTCCATGCGACTCCATGGGCTAAATGCAGTGCCGGACCAGAGGTCCGGATCCGATCTAGAACAACTGCGACGTAAAACGTCTTGACCTCACTTCGCCGCACTGCGGCTCAACCACCCGTCTTAGCACCTCTTCGTGTTCTTAGTGGTTCAAAAAAACCTGCGCAAGCAGGCAAACAATCTCAGTGGTTCAAAAAAAGCTGCGCAGCAGCCCCTATTTAAAATTTAAACACCACCCCCAGATTAACCCGCTCGCTTTTCCCGATAAATTCACCGTCCAGCACCCAAGCCCCGCCGGCTACCACGCCCACCCAGTCTTGCAGGGGGATATACAGCGTTGCCCCCAGCCGTTGCCAGCTGCTGCCCGTGCCCACCGCCGCAGTCATCGGCCCCGCGCCGCCGGCTAAGGCCGTGACAAACTCCGCCCAGCCCTCCACGTAGAAGTATTTGCCGCCGTAGCCCGTCCGCAGCAGAACCGGCCACGCCGTTTGGGAGGCGGGAGAGAACTGAAAGTCGATGCCCGTCTGCCCGTGGAGGAACCAACCGCTATCGTGCTGGTACTGGTAGGCCAGCCGCCCCTGAAAAACCAGGGCCCGCTGCCCGAGCGCAGTAATGCCGGCCGTTTCGTAATTCCCCACCGGAAAGCTGAGCCCGACGGCGGTGAAAAGGCGGTGGCAGGCCCGGCCCGCCCGGTTTTCCAGGTTCAGATACTTCAGCCAGAGGGAGGCATCCTGCAGGCTGCCGGGGCGGTCATTGGCCCGCAGGTAAGGCAGGGTGGCAACCAGCGAGGTGTTGTCGCTCATCCCCCGTTCCAGGAACAAGCTGTAGCCCACCGTCGTCACCTCCCGGTTCTCCCGCTGGTCTTCGGGCAGGAGGTAAACGTCAAAAGCCTCCCGGCTGTAGCCCAGGGCGATGGCCGTCTCTCCCTTCGCGACGGGAAAACCACTGATGGGCCCCTGGGCATAAGCCACGCCCGCGAGGAAAAAGGGGAAGAGAAAGCGGAGTGGTCGAAACATGTGATCCATTACGGTAAAAATAGGGGGGAAGTTTTTTGCGGTTCGGCAAAGTTCGGTCGGCTGTCTTTTCCCGACCAAGCCGTTTCTGAGCGACAGCCGTCCTGCGGGGCAACGCGGCTGGCATTCTCCCCACCGGAAAAAGCGTCAAAAGCCTATCTTTGCAGACCAAAATCCGAACTCTTGAGCGATAGCCTGGTCATCATCCCAACCTACAACGAAAAGGAGAACATCGCCAAGATGGTGGATACGGTATTCAACCTGCCCTACCCTTTTCACTTGCTGATTGTCGACGACGGATCACCCGACGGCACGGCCGACATCATCCGCGAGCTGCAACAACGCCACCCCGACCGCCTGCACCTGCTGGAGCGCAGTGGCAAACTCGGCCTCGGCACGGCCTACCTCGATGGCTTCCGCTGGGGGCTGAAGCGCCCCGAGGGCTACCACTATTTCTTTGAGATGGACGCCGACTTCAGCCACAACCCCCAGGACCTCGTGCGCCTGCGCGAAGCCTGTCACACGGGAGGCGGCGACGTGGCCGTGGGCTCCCGCTACACCCGGGGTGGGGGCGTGGAAAACTGGCCGGCCGATCGCCGCATCCTCTCCTACGGGGCCTCGCTTTACGTACGCATCATCACCTGGATGCCCGTCAAAGACCCCACCGCAGGCTTCATGTGCTACACCCGCCCGGTGCTGGAAGCCATCGATTTTTCGGCCATCCGCTTCATCGGCTACGCCTTCCAGATCGAGATGAAACACACGGCCTGGAAGCTGGGCTTCCGCATCGTGGAAGTGCCCATCACCTTCACCGACCGCGTGCTGGGGGCCAGCAAAATGCACGGCTCCATCGTCAAAGAAGCCATCAAGGGCGTCCTCACCCTCCGTTTCGGCTAGTCCGGAAGCAGGGCGCGGTCGCAGGTGCTCCCCCCCGACCCCCCGAAAGGGGGAGTAGGGATGAAGAGCCAGGGAAGTCTAACTGCACGGCCCCAGACGAACCCATTCCCTGTCTTTTACCCGGCATCCCGAAATCCTCCGGGACCATCGCCTGCGGCCGCGCCCAATACAACAAATCACCCGCCCGCCGCGTAACTTGCCCAAAACCTGCCTCCGGTGGCCCACCCAGCACCTTCCCCGCGGCCAGCAAAACTGTTGCTCATCGGCGCAAGCGTCCTGGTGGGCAGTTGGTTGTTGGGGCTGAACCACCTCCCCCTTTTTGACTGGGATGAGCTCAATTTTGCCGAAACGGCTAGAGAGATGCTCGCGAGCGGCAACTTTTTGCTGCCCACCATCAACTACCAGCCCTTTCACGAAAAGCCGCCGCTCTTTGCCTGGTTTCAGGTGCTTTCCATGTCGATCTGGGGCCAAAACCCGCTCGGGGCCCGCTTTCCGAACGTGGTTTGCGGAGTGCTCACTTTGTTGGTGCTCTGGCGGCTGGGCAAGCGGCTCCACGGCGACCCTTTTGGCCTGTGGTGGGCGGCCCTGCTGGGTTTGAGCGTGCTGCCGCAGTTGTACTTCCGTTCGGGCATCATCGACCCCTGGTTCAACCTGTTCATCCTGCTGGGCCTCTTTCCCAGCCTGGCGGGCGAACGGCTCAACGGCAGAACCGTCCTGATTTCCGGCGCTTGGCTGGGTTTGGCGGTGCTCACCAAAGGCCCGGCGGCGGGACTCATCGGCGGCTTGTGCTGGCTGGGCCTGCTCGTGCTCGTTCCCTGCGAGCGACCGGGGCGGGCGGTGAGGTATGCCTTGATCGGTTTGCTGGCGCTCGTTCCCGCCGCCCTGTGGTTTGCCGCACTTTGGTGGCAAGACCAGGGCGGCCTGGTGCTGGATTTCCTGGCTTACCAGTGGCGACTGTTTTCCAAAGAAGACGCGGGCCACGGTGGCTTCCCGGGTTACCACGTCGTGGTCTTGCTGCTCGGATGTTTCCCGGCGGGCGTCTTTGCCCTGCCCGCCCTATTGAACCGCCGGGCTTACGCTACGCCGGCCGACCGCGGCATGCGCCTGTTGTTCTGGACCGTTCTGATCCTCTTTTCCATCGTCAATACCAAGATCGTCCATTACTCCAGCCTCTGCTACTTTCCCCTGGCCTGGTTTGCGGCGCGGTGGGTGAGCAGCTCCGCCCCCGGGTCCGTGCGCCACGTGCAAACCGCTACAGCGGCAATCTGGGGCCTCTACGCCCTGCTGTCCCTGGCCCTCCCCGCTGCGGGAAGCACCGTCGAGCTATGGCTTCCCCGCATCCAGGACGCGGAGCTGGTCTCGCGCCTGCAGCTGCCCGTAGAATGGCCCTGGTACACTTTCTTGCCAGGACTGCTCCTCCTGGGCGGACTAGCGGTGTTGTGGCAACTGCAGAGCGCCCCGCCACCCCGGGTACTGCTGGCTCACTTGCTGATTTCCTTCGCCTTTGTCTCAGTCGCCCTGCCCAGCTTTGCCCCCCGCCTGCAAGCCTACAGCCAGGGCGAAGCCGTTGCCTTTTTCCAAAGTCTGGAAGGGAAGGAAGTCTACCTCGGCACGGCCTACTACAAATCTTATGCCCACTGGTTCTACGCCAAAATTCCGCCGGAACGCTACGCTGCGGGTTGCCAAGACCGGCAGTGCCAGTTCCACGGCCCCACTACGCTGCCGCTTTATTTTGCCAGTCCGCTCCGCAAAACCGAGCAGGTGCTGCGGGAGGTGCCGGATGCCCAGGTGTTGTACTCCCGGGGCGGGTTCACCTTTTACCTGCGTCCAGCCGCCGCAGCCCACTAAACACCAGTACAATGTTCAAGCTTCCCGCCTACTGGTTGGCCTGCCGCCGGGCCCGCGCTAAAATGGACGTTGTAACGGAGCGCGCGTATTACGGTCCCCACCCCCGGCAGTACGTCGTAGTGGTCCGCAACCGGAATGCTGCCGCCGAAGAAGGTCCGCTGCGCTACGCTTTTTACTTCCATGGTGGTGCCTGGACTTTCGGGCGGCCCGAAACCTTTGTTCCGGCGGCCATCCCCTGGTTGGAGCGGGGCTTCACGGTGGTGCTGCCCAGTTACCGCCGCCCGCCCCGCGTGGGCCTGCACCGGATTGTGGGCGATTGCCGGACGGCCATCGCCCACTGCCGCCCAGCTGCTCCGGTGGCGGAACTGCACGTAGCGGGGATGAGTGCCGGCGCCCACCTGGCCGCCTTGCTCGGTAGCCAGGGATCCTGGTGGGAAGCGGCGGGATGGGAAGTGCGGCCGTCGGCGGTGCTGTGCTGCGCCGGCCCCCTGTCCTTTCAGCACCTGACGGGCCGCCGCCTGTTCTTGCCCCGCTATACTGATCTTGACCCGATCAACGTCCTGGAACCCGCCCGCGCGGAGCAGCACCAACGCTGGCTCCTCATCCACGGCACGGCCGACCGGGTAGTGCCCATCACCCATTCACGAGAATTCCTGGCCAGGCTCCGCAGCTTGGGCTACCCCGCCGGGCTGGAAGTGTTGCCGGGGGGCGACCACCTCGACAGCGGCCGCTGGATGTTTGGCGGGCTGGCGCAGGACAAAGTTGTGGCGTTTTTGGCGGGGGATTAATGCACCAACCACTTCGCGTTGTAGCGCTCCACCAACACGTTGTCGTAGCCGTCGGCTTTCTGGAAAAGGTGTTGGAAGCGGGGCAGGGCCGTTTCTACGGTCAGGTACCGATCGTAGATCAGCAGGGAGAGGATGACGTCGTTGCCGTAGGTGCTGAAGCTGAGTTGGGAGAGTTCGTAGTTTTCGCGGAGCAGGAAAGCGAAGAGGTCGGGGTCGGGGAAGTCGGGCAGCGCACAGAGGTGGGCATCACCCGTTACCAGCCCGCTGTCTTCGTGGTAGGCCAGCTGGATGATGGCGCTGCCCTGGCGGATGCTCCACAGGTTGGGCCCCCGGCGGGCGAGGCGGGCGTCGTGGCCGGCGGTCGTGATGATGTCTTCCACGGTGGCCGCCACGCCGGTGGGCGCGTAATCTTCCACCATATTCGGCAGGGTGATTTCCGCACCGCAGTGGGGGCAGTGGCCTTTGGGGTTGACCGCCACGGCAAAGATGACCTCCCGGCAGTGAAAACAGCGGGCGGCCTCCAGGCCATCCCCTTGCGCGAAGCCTTCCAAGGAGGCCCGTACGGTCGCAACCGGCAAACTCAGGGCGCGGCCCCGGCCCTCCTGCAGGTCGTACATGTTAATGCCCGCCAATTCGCCTTCGGGGGTAAAAACAGGTCCTCCGCTGTGCGCCGCTTCCTGCCAGGCGTCGTGCAGGATGAAGGCAATGCCGTGGCGCTGCCGGTCCGTTTCCAGCACCACCCCTTCGCTGGTGCGCAGGGGGTGGCCAAAGTGCTGGCCCATGGTCAGGATCCGGTCTCCCACCGCCAGCGGAGTTTCGGCCAGCGGCAGGGCGGGCAGGGCGAAGGGGGTGGGCGGACGCAAAAACGCCAGGTCGTAATACGCATCCAGATAAATCACCTTGGCCAGTTGCTCCCCTTCGGCTTCGCTACCGATCACTACGGTGGCGTTGTCGCGCACCACGTGCTCGTTGGTCACTACCAGATTATAGTCGGGCAGGTAAACGCCGGTGCCGGTGCTGAAGGGCGTGGCCACCTGGAATACGTAAGCGGAAAGCATGGGCGTGGGAGGGATGGGTCTTTGGCGAAGATAGTTCATAGTTCATAGTTCATAGTTCATAGTTCATAGTTCATAGTTCATGGTTCGGTAGTTGCGTAGTTTATAGCTTTGTGCTTTCGGGAGCGGTTGGGTTTCCTTTATCCTTTGCCATGCAGCACATGACGGCACCAAAGCCATTTTACACCGCTTTACTGGCCAGTCAAACGGCGGAGGCGGCAGAACTCCGCCGGCGCTACGAACGCCTGGCCCTGGTGCGCCTCTTCGTTTTCCTGATCTGGGTGGTGGGCCTGATTCTGGCCTTCAGCGCGGGCGGTTGGTGGGGTTTGCTGGCGCTGGGGCTCACGCTTCCGCCCCTGGTTTGGGGCGTCCGGCAACACCGCAGGATCGGGCAGCGGGCAGCGGCGGCGGAGGTACGCAGCCAGCTCGCTGCGGGAGAATTGCGGGCCTTGGACCACGACTTCGGGCACTTCGACGGCGGCCAAGACCTGCTCGATCCCGCCCATCCCTACGCGCTCGACCTCGATATTTTTGGTCCGCACAGCCTCTTCCAGTTCCTCAACCGTACGGTCACGGCACCGGGCCGGGAACTGCTGGCCAAGCAATTATTACAGCCCAGCAGCGAGATGGAGCGGGCGCGGACGCAGGTGCAGGGCCAGTCCCTCGGAGCAATGCCCGAATGGTGCCTCGACTTTCGCACCCTGGGCCACGGCCTCCATGATGAAATCGGTCATTTCCAACGGCTCGCAGCGTGGTTGCAACGCCCGGCCGTGGTGACGGGGCGCTGGGAAAGGACCTTGTTGCTGCTCAGTCCGGTGCTGAGTGTGCTGGGCGTGGTGACCGGCCTTTTATTCGTCCCCTGGTTCGTGGCGGCGCTGGCCTTCGTTCCCGCCGCCCTGCTACTGCGCAAGTACGCCGAGATCATCCCCCGCGAACACGCCTACACGGCCGCCATGGGCAAATTGCTCCTGGGCTACGCCGCCCTGCTGGAGCACGCCAGCACGGGCCCCGGGGGTGCTGACCTCCGCGCGGCCGTCCCCGCCCTGCGCCGCCTGAGCTACCTGAGCAGCCAACTTGACGTACGCTACAATCCTTTCGTGTTGCTGCTGGAAATCAGCGGCCTCTGGAGCCTGCAGTGGTTGCGTAAGCTCGACGCCTGGCGGGAAGCTCACCGGACGGCCCTGCCCGGCTGGCTGGAGGCCCTGGCCGAGACCGACGCCTACGTCAGCTGGGCCACCCTCCGCTTCAACCAGCCGGAATGGACCGAGCCCGCATTCACCACCGAGCCCATCCTCCACGCAACCGGCCTCGGCCATCCCCTCCTCCACCCCGCCCGCCGGGTGACCAACGACGTGGAGATGCGCACCGACGGGCACATTCAGCTGGTGACGGGGTCCAACATGGCCGGCAAATCAACGTGGCTGCGCACGGTGGGGATCAACCTCGTCCTGGCCCAGGCCGGCTCCCCCGTCTGTGCCCTGCACCTGCGTACGCGCCCCCTGCAAGTGTGGACGAGCATGCGCACCCACGACGACCTGAGCGCGGCCACCTCCAGCTTTTACGCCGAACTGAAGCGCCTTAAAGTCATCATCGAAGCCGTCAGCGCACCGGATAATGCCGTGTTTTTCCTGCTGGATGAGATTCTGAAAGGCACCAATTCCCGCGACCGCCACACGGGCTCGCGGGCGCTCATCCGCCAGCTCATCCGCGACAAAGGAGCGGGCATCATCGCTACCCACGATCTGGAACTGGCCGACCTCGAAAAAGAACCCGGCAGCCACGTCGAAAACTACGCGATGGAGGTCAAAACCCAGGGCGACGAACTCATTTTTGACTACCGCCTGCACCGGGGCGTGAGCCAAAGCTTTAATGCCACCACCCTGATGGCGCGGATGGGCATTGCGATTCCGCCCGACGAAATTCGTCACAATTGAGACCGGCGAAGGCAAATTCCCGGACACCTTCCCCACATTTTTCGCATTTTCACCCCATCAACCCCAACTTATGAAAATCCTGGTTACCGGTGGCACCGGTTATATTGGCAGCCACACCATTGTTGATTTGATCCAGCACGGATTCGAGGTAGTGAGTGTCGATAATTTCCACAATTCCCGCCCCGGAGCACTGGAGGGCATTGAGGCCATCACCGGCGTAAAAGTGAAGAACTACGAGCTCGATCTGGCCGATGCCGCCGCCGCCCGTAAGCTTTTTGAAAGCGAACAACTTACGGGGGCCATCCACTTCGCGGCCTATAAACTGGTGGGGGAAAGCGTCCAAAAGCCGCTGGAATACTACCGCAACAACCTCAACAGCCTGATGAATGTGCTGGAAGGTTTGCAGCGGCAAGGCAGCAGCAACCTGGTTTTTTCCAGCTCCTGCTCCGTCTACGGCAACGCCGATGCCCTGCCCGTGACGGAAAAAACGCCGCGCAAGGAAGCCGAAAGCCCCTATGCCCGCACCAAGCAGATGGGCGAAGACATCATCACCGATTTCTGCCGCGCCAACCCCTACTTTCAGTCGGTCATCCTCCGCTATTTCAACCCCGCCGGAGCCCACGAAAGCACCCTGCTGGGCGAAGACCCTTCGGACTCCCCTTCCAACCTCGTCCCCGTCATCACCGCCGTGGCCGCCGGAAAACGGGCCAGCATGACGGTGTTCGGAACGGACTACCCGACGCGGGACGGCAGCTGTGTGCGGGATTACATCCACGTGATGGACCTGGCCCACGCCCATACCCTGGCCCTGAAATACCTGCTGAAAGACAAGGCCACTAAAAACCCCGAGTTGTTTAACCTGGGCATTGGCGAAGGGCTCACGGTGCTGGAAGCCATCCGGGCCTTCGAGGAAGTGAGCGGCGTAAAACTGAACTACCAACTGGGGCCCCGCCGGCCGGGTGACGTCGTAGCGGTGTACGCCGACCGCACCCGCGCCGCCCTGGAACTGGGCTGGGAACCCCGCCGGGGCGTAGAGGAAATCATGCAAAGCGCCTGGGCCTGGGAGCAAAAACTGGGAGAGTCAGGCAAGTGATGGACCTAGAACGCGAAGAGTTGGTCTTATTGGGCACGGCAACGTCGCAGGGCGTGCCCGTGCTGACTTGTTCTTGCCCGGTTTGCCGCTCGACCGCCCCCCGCGACAATCGCCTGCGGGCCAGCGCCCTGCTGCGGTCGGGCGTCCAAAATTTTGCGATTGACGTTGGCCCAGATTTCCGCCAGCAGATGCTCCGCGCCCGGGTGAAAACTCTGGATGGCGTACTGATTACCCACGAACACAATGACCATACGGCCGGGCTTGACGACCTGCGGCCCTACTGCTTTGCCCAGGGCATTGAGATGCCCGTATACTGCCTTCCGCGCGTGGCCAAAGAATTGCGCGAGCGCTTTGCCTACGCCTTTTCGGGTTATCCCGGAGTGCCGCGGCTGGACATTCGGGAGGTCAATTTCGGCGAGAGGATTTCATTTGGTCGGCACGATATTGAATTGCTGGAGGTCAGCCACGGCCCTTTGCCCATCTTCGGGATCCGCTGGGGAGATATTGGCTACCTGACGGACGTTAAGTCGCTGCCCAGCACTACCCTGGCGCGCTGCACGGGTTTGTCTGCGCTGGTCCTCTCGGCGCTGAACCGAACGGGCACCCACTCCCACCTCTCACTGGACGAAGCACTCCGTTATTTGCGCGAGCTCAACGTTGGCCAGGGCGTCCTCACCCACTTCAGCCACGGCATGGGCCGCAGCGCGGAGCTCAGCCGGGAACTGCCGCCCAACGTGCGGGCGGGCTGGGATGGGATGGTTTTGCGGCAGGGGGGTGCTTTAGCGGGGTGATGCAGTTTTTTGGGCGCGGCCGCAGGCGATGGTCCCGGAGGATTTCGGGATGCAGGGAAGGTTGGGCTGAGGGGTGAGACGGTGTGGGTTGACGTAAAGCATTTCCCCCCTTTCACCACTTTACGCTAGCGGGAATACCCCCGGATTACGGATGCGGTGCATCCTACATCCGGGGTTATTCAGGTTGGGGGCCGTACCTACAAAAAATTAAAGCTGTACCAACTCAATTCACAACACTTGCTGGAATATCCAGAGTAACCATAAGCTCCGGCTTGATTTTGGTGCGATTATCTGAATTGTACTCCAATGGTTCGACTTCATACAAATTACTCCACATACCCTCCGATTTTATCAACATACTCATAGAAACAAATCTCGCACACAGGCGATGCTCGTTCCATTCTATAGCTAACATGCTCTTCCTTTTCATGTTCCCCCATGCCTACATACTCACTAGGTAAATCAAAAAACACGAATGGCGCATCAGGGGAAATTTCTCCTTCAAGCCTAATTATTTTTTCATTTCCGTTAGCATCATCGTAAATCAAGGATTTTACTTCTGGAGTAACAAATATAACCATATTAGGGCCATGCTTGTCACAAATTATTTTAGCCATATTTTTGGCGGTGTATCATTAGTAATGGCACTCTGTAAAGGAAGATGGCAGCTGGGCAAGTTCACTATCTTAGTGGCGACAAAACTCAGAAAGAATGCTTACCTGCCCAAGCTGCACGAGCTGCAAGATAATCATGTACGGCAAAACTCACCACCAAAAGCAACGTTTTCGTTGTAAGGATTGTAACAGACAGTTTGTCGTAGATAATGGCCACTTGATCAGCAAAGAGAAACGTGGATACATTGAGCGACTGCTTAGCGAAAGGGTAAGCTTACGTGGAATTTGTCGTTCCATGGAAGTGAGCATGACTTGGCTGATGAACTTTGCGGCTTCAATCTGGGAGCAAACGCCGGACAATTTGGGAGTAGATTACGAGCTCCTAGAGAATCTGAGTGATGAAGAGCTACAATCCGTTGAAATTCAATTAGATGAGATGTGGTCTTTCGTCGGCTGCAAGAAAAACAAGCGTTGGATTTGGGTAGTCTATTGCCCAGCGATCAAGCAGGTTTTGGCCTTTCATGTTGGAGGTCGAGGCAAAGCGGACGCCGAAAAAATGCTAGATAAGCTCCCGCAACGGTTAAGAGATCACTGCCAGTTTGCTACCGATTACTGGGAGGCATACTACCAGACGATACCAAGTGACCAGCATCATCCGAGTAAGGCGCTTACTTTTTTCATTGAAGGTTATTTTACGGGCGTCAGAGCAAGGGTAAGTAGATTGGTTCGGCGCAGTGTCGCTTTCTCGAAGAAGCTAGAGAACCATGTGGCGGCCATTGGCTACTTCCTCTGGCAGCGAAACTTGATGGCTCACCATTACTATTGATACACCGC
>NZ_JACSIT010000079.1 GCF_014349155.1 Neolewinella lacunae | reverse complement strand
CACACTACTCTACATTTTTAGAAAGTGCGAAGCGAGCACTACCTTAGGGGTTAACCACAACTCCAACTCATGCTCACTCCGCAACTGCGTAAATTTACTGACTTGTACGGAAAATACGGTCTTGGTGCTACAAAAAACCTTCACTTGATCTGCCAACTTCTCATTTTGGGAAGAACTTGCAGCCTATGGAAACTCAAGGATTATGTCGGCTTGGCCCTCGACAAACCGCTTGTTCAGCCCGCCAGTCACTATCAGCGATTGATTCGATTTTTCGATGCCTGGCAAGACAACGCTGGCTTTATTCTTGACGTTCAGCGACGAACGCTGAGCCTACTTCGTCGCTTTCGTTTTACTCACTTACTCTTGGATGGTACCAGTTGGAAGCGAGGTCAGCAAAAGTATCACTACATGGTGTTGAGCGTTCTAGTCGGCTCCGTGGCCATCCCCATCTATTGGAAACAACTAGGTAAAATTGGTGCTTCCTCCCAAGCAGAGCGCAAAGCTCTGTTTACTGAAGCGATGAAACATCTCGACCTGAAGGGCATGACGCTGCTTGCTGACCGAGAATATGTCGGCCAAGAATGGTTTAAGTTCCTGATTGACAACAAAATAGAGTTTGTCATCCGACTGAGGTTCGGCGACTTCTACCAAGCTGTAGACGAAGCTCCCGGTAAGACTTATCAGCAGATGTATGACCAGTGCCGGAGTCACGGTAAGTTCTGCCGCAAACGTATAAAGTTGGGTGGACAGTTCTATTTTATATCGATGCGTCCTAATCCTAAAGGGACCGCTGGTGATGAGGTGATCATTTTTCTGACGCGCCTCCGACCGGTCAAGAAGACTGTTGACCAATACATAAAGCGTTGGCGCATTGAGTGCTTATTCCGCCATCTCAAATCCAATGGTTTTGACCTAGAAGCGATCAATTTCAAACCCCTTGGGAAAAGCAACTTACTAATGGCCATCGTAGGGCGGCGGTGTATCAATAGTAATGGTGAGCCATCAAGTTTCGCTGCCAGAGGAAGTAGCCAATGGCCGCCACATGGTTCTCTAGCTTCTTCGAGAAAGCGACACTGCGCCGAACCAATCTACTTACCCTTGCTCTGACGCCCGTAAAATAACCTTCAATGAAAAAAGTAAGCGCCTTACTCGGATGATGCTGGTCACTTGGTATCGTCTGGTAGTATGCCTCCCAGTAATCGGTAGCAAACTGGCAGTGATCTCTTAACCGTTGCGGGAGCTTATCTAGCATTTTTTCGGCGTCCGCTTTGCCTCGACCTCCAACATGAAAGGCCAAAACCTGCTTGATCGCTGGGCAATAGACTACCCAAATCCAACGCTTGTTTTTCTTGCAGCCGACGAAAGACCACATCTCATCTAATTGAATTTCAACGGATTGTAGCTCTTCATCACTCAGATTCTCTAGGAGCTCGTAATCTACTCCCAAATTGTCCGGCGTTTGCTCCCAGATTGAAGCCGCAAAGTTCATCAGCCAAGTCATGCTCACTTCCATGGAACGACAAATTCCACGTAAGCTTACCCTTTCGCTA
>NZ_JACSIT010000078.1 GCF_014349155.1 Neolewinella lacunae | reverse complement strand
GCGGTGTATCAATAGTAATGGTGAGCCATCAAGTTTCGCTGCCAGAGGAAGTAGCCAATGGCCGCCACATGGTTCTCTAGCTTCTTCGAGAAAGCGACACTGCGCCGAACCAATCTACTTACCCTTGCTCTGACGCCCGTAAAATAACCTTCAATGAAAAAAGTAAGCGCCTTACTCGGATGATGCTGGTCACTTGGTATCGTCTGGTAGTATGCCTCCCAGTAATCGGTAGCAAACTGGCAGTGATCTCTTAACCGTTGCGGGAGCTTATCTAGCATTTTTTCGGCGTCCGCTTTGCCTCGACCTCCAACATGAAAGGCCAAAACCTGCTTGATCGCTGGGCAATAGACTACCCAAATCCAACGCTTGTTTTTCTTGCAGCCGACGAAAGACCACATCTCATCTAATTGAATTTCAACGGATTGTAGCTCTTCATCACTCAGATTCTCTAGGAGCTCGTAATCTACTCCCAAATTGTCCGGCGTTTGCTCCCAGATTGAAGCCGCAAAGTTCATCAGCCAAGTCATGCTCACTTCCATGGAACGACAAATTCCACGTAAGCTTACCCTTTCGCTAAGCAGTCGCTCAATGTATCCACGTTTCTCTTTGCTGATCAAGTGGCCATTATCTACGACAAACTGTCTGTTACAATCCTTACAACGAAAACGTTGCTTTTGGTGGTGAGTTTTGCCGTACATGATTATCTTGCAGCTCGTGCAGCTTGGGCAGGTAAGCATTCTTACTGAGTTTTGTCGCCACTAAGATAGTGAACTTGCCCAGCTGCCATCTTCCTTTACAGAGTGCCATTACTAATGATACACCGCCGATTGAGGATGCCCACAGCAAATCCACGGGCCTGTCGATATGGCAATCTAAAAACAGTTTTAAACATCATCATTGTCTCGATGCAAGTGTCACTGTACCGAAACTGTGCGCCTCGTTGCGCAGGCTCCTCACTGTACCAGTTCTGGATGACGTCCTCGTTAATAAGAAAGGTGATGTTCCCCCGATTCTCTAGCGCTTTGTTATACTCCGACCAGTTGACAACAGTATATTTCTCCTTAGTTGTGGCCTCGAATCGCTCGTCTTTCTTTATCTTTGCCATGGGCTGGACGCTTTGTTCTTGTTTTGTAGTAGATCCAAAGATACGGGCTCCAGCCCAACTTTCACCCCCCTGGCTATCAGGTCTCAGTCGGCCGATTCATGCAACAACGCCATGGTAGACCGTAATAAACGTGAGGTTGCCTCGCTTGAACAAACTTTAGCCTTTTCTCTCCCTCAGTCTTATTTGCAATCGGTTTCCTGGGATGCTTACACGGACATCGAATATGGATCCCCTCCCAGAGCATGAAATACTGCGAAGCAAAACTTCGGCTGAGGCTGTCCCCACCCGAAACGTGGACATTCGGGTGGGGACACCCTCAACCAGGTCTTAATGTGCACCAAAATCCATGCGAAGAGCAAATGGAGCACCCGTTGTGATGAGTTCTGATGCGTTAGCCCGAAGCCAAGCCACACTCCCGAAGGGCAAAAGCATCACAAAACTGGCCATGCGCCCACGCCCACTACACCGCCCGGCAGTCTTCAGGACCGGCGGGCGATTTTTTTTGCAGAAAACCGAAAAAACTTTGGAAACTTTCAAACCATCCAAAGTTTCCCTCGTTTACCCCTCCGTGAATGAAACCGATAAACTACGTGAAAAGCTGGTGGCTACGGCCGACGAGCTCTTTATGCGCCTGGGGCTGAAGAGCGTCAGCATGGACGACATCGCCCGGCAGATGGGGGCCTCTAAGAAAACCATCTACCAGATTGTGGACAACAAGCGCGACCTCATTGAGATGGTGATGCAGGCCGACCAGTGCCGGGACGTGGAGCAGCTGGGGGCCAACCAGCACGAATCTTTGGACGCGATCGATGAGTTTCTGCGCAACAGCCGCTACTTCATCCGGCAGATGCGGGCCATTTCCCCTACGACGATGTATGACCTGCAGAAGTACTACCCCGACCTCTGGCGGGGGCAGATTATGGAGCACCAGCAGTTCTTCCAGCGGCAGATCGAGGAAAACATCAACCGGGGAATGGAGGAAGGGCTTTACCGGGCCGATCTCGACCCCAGCATCATCGCCCGCTTGTACGTGGGCATCGTCGGGCTGATCGTCGATACCCAGGTTTTTCCGGCCCAGGAGCGGTCCATTTCCGACATCATCCGTGAACAAAGTACCTACCACCTCAACGGCATCCTCAACCAGTTCGGGCGCGACCGGCTGGAGGCCTACTTAAAAAAAGAAGCCCTCGAATAGGCTTTTGGGCCCGGATAGCGGCCACACCCCCAAAATGACGTACTACACACTCCCCGTACTTTACAATTGACCGATATGAAGCCAATATCTAAACATTTCTTCTTGCTCCTCGTCCTGGCGGTGGCCGGCGGGCTGCCGGGGCTGCGGGCCCAAGCGGACACCGCCGAGGTCTTTAGCCTGGCCAAGGCCGTGGACTACGCGATGAGCAACAGCAACACCATCCGCAATGCCCAAGTCGACATCCTCGACGCCGAACAAAACGTGAAGGAGCGCCTCAGCACGGGTCTTCCGCAGATCAATGGCTCGTTGGACTTTACCCACTACCTGAAGGTACCGGTACTGCCCCTTCCCGAAGCTTTTGCGATGGGAGACCCGAACGCGCCGACCTCGATCGCCTTCCAGCTGAAGAACAGCTTTATAGGTGGGCTGAGCGCGCGGACGATGCTTTTTGACGGCAGCTTCTTCGTGGGCCTGCGGGCGGCGAAGGCCAGCGGTGATTACTACAACCTGCAGTTGGAAAACACCCAACGCACGGTGCGTAGCCAGGTGACCCGGGCCTATTTTCCCGTCCTGCTCCTCAAGACCAACCTCGGCATTCTCGATAACAACATCGCCAACCTGGAAAAACTGCTGGGGGAAACCCGGGCGCAGTACGACGCTGGCTTCGTGGAGCAACTCGATGTGGACCGCCTGGTACTGAGCCTGAACAACCTGCGCAGCCAGCGCGACCAGGTGGACCAGCAGGCCGAAAACGCCCTGCGGGCCCTGAAATTCACCATCAACTATCCGGTGGACGAGGCCCTGCGCGTCGAAGACGACCTGGACCGCCTGGAAACGGAGATTGAAACGACTTTGCTGACGGCCGATATCCCCTACCTCCAACGCCCCGAACTGCGCCTGCTCAACAAAACCATCGAATTGCAGGGCCTCAACGAAGAGTTGCAGCGGGCGGCTTACCTGCCAACGGTGTACGCCAACCTGGCGGGGCAGTACCAGTACCAGGGGGACAACCTCAAGGACGGCTTCTGGGCCCCAACGGTGTTGATTGGTCTTTCTGCCAATATCCCGATTTACGACTTCGGCGGCCGCTCGGCGCGCGTGGAAAGGGCCAAGCTGGCGACCCAGAAAGTGATCAACCAGCGCGACGATGTGCAGCGCAGCATCCAACTGGAAGTCCTCAACGCCCGCGCCACCTTCAAAGCGGCCAATGATCGCCTGGCGGTGCTGAGAGAAAACCTGGCCCTGGCCCAGCGCATCTACGACGCCACGCAGGTGAAGTACCGCGAAGGGGTAGGCTCCAGCATCGAGACCGTGCAGGCCGAGCAGGCGCTCTACGAATCGCAGGCCAACTACCTCAATGCCCTGTACGAAACCCTCTTGGCCAAAGAAGACCTCTTCCTGGCGCTCGGGCGCTAATCCCACCCATCCAAAACATCACACTCCTTTACTCCCCTCCTTTCCGATGAAAAATATATTCTTTTCCCTCCCCTTGCTCCTGATGACCTTCCTGGCATCCTGCGGCAGCGCCACTCAAGGCGACGAAATGCCGGCTGACCTGGCGGGCAAGCAAGAACTCCTGCGCACCAAAAAAGCTGAACTGCGGGCCCTGGCCCAGGAAATCGAGGCGCTGGAAGACACCATTTACGCCCTCGACCCGAGCCTCGCTCCGAAGGCGGCGCTGGTGGCTTACGAAACCCTCGAGCCCGCGTCTTTCCAAGGCTTTGCCCGCGTGCAAGCGACGGTGACTGCGGCCGAAACGGCCATGGCCACGCCGGAGATTGCGGGCCGGATTTTGCGGATGAATTTTGCGGAAGGCGACGCCATCCGCAAGGGGCAACTCGTGGCCGTCCTCGACGTAGAAAGCATCACCACCCAGCGGGCGGAACTGGAAACGGCGGCGGATTTGGCCAAAACCGTTTTCGAGCGGCAGCAGCGGCTGTGGGAGCAAAACCTCGGCTCCGAAATCCAGTACCTCCAGGCGAAGAACAACTACGAGCGGGTGCAGCAGCAACTCAAATCTTTTGACGTGCAGACCAGCAAGCGCAACGTGTACGCCCCCTTGAGCGGGACGGTAAGCCAGGTGATGCTGCGCACGGGCGAAAGTGCCATGCCCGGCGCACCGATCCTTTCCATTCTGAGCACGAACGACCTGGACGTGGTGGCCGACGCTTCCGAAGACCTGCTTTCCAAGGTGAAACTCCGCCAGAAAGTAAAAGTGACGGTACCGGCACTCAACCTCGAATTTGAGGCCCCGATCTCCCGGATCGGGAAGACGGTGGACCCGGCTAACCGGACTTTTGAAGTGGAAGTGGACGTCCCGTCGAAATACCTCGGCCAACTCAAGGCCAACTTGCTGGCCGAAGTGGAAGTGCTCAACTTTACTGCCGACCAACTCATTGTCGTCAGCCAAGACCACATCCAGCAGGAAATTGACGGCCGGCGCTACGTCTTCACCGTCGCGGAGGGCGACGACGGGCAGGTGGCCCGCAAGACCTTCATCGAAACCGGTGAAAGCTACGACAACCGCGCCATCATCACCAGTGGGCTGAAGGCGGGCGACCGCGTGATCACCGACGGTGCCCGGGGCCTGACCGACGGCCAACGCGTTTCCATCAGCCAGAACCCCATTCAATAAAAAATACCGCCGCAGAAGGCCGCAGGCGGCACCCGTAAACCCGGTGCCGCCCCCTGCCGGTCATTTGCCCAGCGTACAACGGACCATACTTTATGGAATCGCAAAAAAGAACTTTTTCTTTAACCAACCTCTCCGTCGATAATGGAACGAGCGTATTTCTGCTCGCCATCATGATCCTGATCTTCGGCCTCTTTGCCTACGACCAGGTGCCGAAGGAGCAGTTTCCAGAGGTGGAGTTTCCCCAGGTGTACATCAACACACCCTACTTCGGTAACTCGGCGGCGGACATTGAGAACCTCATCACCCGCCCCCTGGAAAAGGAGTTGCAGAGTGTGGACGGGGTGAAGATCATCCGCTCCACGAGCATCCAGGATTTTTCCGTCATCACCGTAGAGTTCAACTCGGACGAAGATTTCGACGACGCGGTGCGGCGGACGAAAGACGCCGTCGATCAGGCCAAACCGGAATTGCCCTCGGACCTTGACACGGAACCGACCGTACTGGAGATTAACCTCTCCCAACTCCCGATCGTGACGGTCAACATGAGCGGAGATTTCCCGCCCGAAGAGTTGCGGCGCTACGCAGAATTGATGGAGGATGAGCTGGAAAACGTCGATGGCGTCTCCGCCGTCAACCTGAAAGGCATCCAGGAACGGGAGATTGAGATCGCCGTAGACGTGCGAAAAATGGAAAGCCTGGAAATCAGCTTCCAGGACGTGGAGAATGCCGTTTCGGCGGAGAACCTGACCCTTTCCGGCGGCGAGATCAAGAACAACGGCATGCGCCGGGCCATCCGGGTAGTCGGGGAGTTCGAGGACGCCGAAGAACTGGCCAACACCATCGTGAAGAATGAAAAGCAGCGCCTGGTGTACCTGCGGGACATTGCCGATGTGACTTTTGGCTACGAGGAGCCCAAGAGTATCGCCCGCGCGAATGCCCTGCCGGTAATCAGCCTGGACGTCATCAAGAAATCCGGGGAAAACCTGCTGACTACCTCCGACGGGGTGCAGGCGACGGTAAAGGAAGTGGCCAAAAGCCTGCCCGAAGACCTGGAAATCACCTTCTTCAACGACCAGTCTTACAACACCCGCGACCAGGTGGATAACCTCGAAAACAGCATCATTTCCGGGGTCATCCTGGTGGTTTTGGTCTTGCTGTTCTTCCTGGGTCTCCGCAACGCGCTCTTCGTGGGGATTGCCATTCCGCTTTCGATGCTGATGGGTATTCTCTGGATCTACCTTTCCGGGGTGACCTTGAACATCGTAGTTCTTTTTGCCCTCATTCTGGCCCTGGGGCTTTTGGTGGATAACGGGATCGTGATCGTGGAAAACATTTTCCGCTACATGCAGAATGGGGAGGATGCCGAAAATGCCGCCAAATACGGCGCGGGGGAAGTGGCCTGGCCGATCATTGCCTCTACGGCGACTACGCTGGCGGCGTTTAGTCCCTTGGCCGTTTGGCCGGGCATCGTGGGGGAGTTCATGAAATACTTCCCGATTACGCTGATCCTGGTCTTGGTATCGTCGTTGATCGTAGCCTTGGTGATCAACCCCGTGCTGGCCAGCCGCTTCATGGTGGTAGACCGCCGCGCGGAAACGCAGCGGGGCCGCAAACGCAAAGTGCAGCGCACCCTGATCAGTGCCGCCGCCATGATGATCCTGGGTGTACTGGGTCTGCTGGCGGGTGCGCAGTGGTTGTTCAACCTGATGGTGATCTTTACGATCGTCACCCTGCTGTATTTCTTCCTGATGCGCCCGGCGGCCCTGGTTTTTCAAGACCGTTTCTTGCCCTGGCTGGAAAACCAGTACCGTGGTACCATTGAGCGCTCCCTGCGCTGGGGCGGGCTGGTGATGGCTGGCACCCTGGGCCTGATGGTGCTTTCGTTGGTCCTGACGGCCATCAAGCCCCCGGCCGTAGAGTTTTTCCCGAGCGCCGACCCGCTCTACATCAACGCTTTCGTGGAACTGCCGCTGGGCTCAGACATTGAAGCGACGAACGAAGCGACCAAAGTGCTGGAGAGCAAAATCATTGCCGAGTTGGAGCCTTACCAGCACATCGTGGAGTCCGTCCTCACCCAGATCGGGGAGAATACCTCCGACCCGAACGCGCCACCGGAGCCAGGATTTACGCCCAACAAGGCGCGGATTACGGTCAGCTTCGTCCCCTTCCGCGAGCGGGGCGGCATCAGTACGACGCAGGTGATGGACGAAATCCGGCAAACGGTAAAAGGCGTTCCCGGGGTGCGGGTGACGGTAGACAAAAACGCCGACGGCCCGGCCACGGGTAAACCCATCAACCTGGAAATCGCCGGGGAAGACATCGATAAGCTCATTCCCCTGGGCGATGAAGTCATCAGCTACATCAATGCCCAGGGCATCCCCGGGATTGAAGAATTGGCGGCCGACGTCAAGTTGGGCGTACCCGAACTGCTGGTGAAAATTGATCGCGAAGCCGCACGGCGCTTCGGGCTCTCGACCTTCCAGATTGCCAGTGCCCTGCGCACCTCGGTGTACGGTAAGGAAATCAGCAAATACAAGCTCGGTGAAGAAGAGTATCCCATCTTCCTGCGCCTCAAAGAAGAAGACCGCAACCGGGTGGCCAGCTTGCTCGACCAGCGGATCACCTTCCGCGACCCCGCCACGGGCCGCATCAGCCAGGTGCCCATCAGCACCGTAGCCAGCGTGGAGTACACCTCTACCTACTCTTCCATCAAGCGCAAAGACCTGGACCGGGTCATCACCATCAGCTCCAACGTCCTGGACGGCTACGTCGGCAACGACATCATCCCCCAGATCGATGCGGCGATGCAGAACTATGACCTGCCCCAGGGCTTCACCTACGAGTTTACCGGCGAGCAGCAACAGCAGCAGGAAGACGTTGGCTTCCTGCTCGGGGCTTTCGTTTTCGCGCTTTTCCTGATCTTCATCATCATTGTTGCCCAGTTCAACAGCATCAGTTCGCCGTTCATCATCCTCAGTTCGGTCATCCTTTCCACCATTGGCGTACTGCTGGGCTACTTCTTCTTCGGCGGTACCTTCTCGGTGGTCTTTACCGGGGTGGGCATCATCTCGCTGGCCGGCGTAGTAGTGAACAACGCCATCGTATTGATTGACTACACGACGCTGTTGATGAAGGAAAAACTCCGCGAACGGGGGCTAAAGAAAATTTCGGAATTAGAATTGTCAGAGATCCGGGACTGCATCGTGGAAGGTGGAGCGACGCGCCTGCGGCCGGTGTTGCTGACGGCCATTACGACGGTTTTGGGCCTCATTCCCCTGGCCATTGGCTTTAACTTCGATTTCTTCAGCTTTGTGGCCAGCTGGGACGGGCGCTACTTCCTGGGGGGCGACAACACGGCGATCTGGGGGCCCATGGCCTGGACGGTCATCTACGGTCTCGTCTTCGCCACCTTCCTCACCCTGGTGGTAGTACCGGTAATGCTCTGGCTGGTGTACCGCACCCGGCGGGCGACCAAGCGCTTGATCCGTCGCGTCAACCGGCCAGTAGAAGATGAGCCGGAACGCCTGCTCTCAGACGAGACCGACGACGATGGCAGCGACTATCTGGTAACGACCACCTAGGCAGCATCTGCTTCCTCGGTCCGCTACCCAAGACCGCCATTTCACGCCTGGTGGAATGGCGGTCTTCGTTTTGCAGTATTTCGTGCTGGGCGCGGACGCAGGTGCGGGGGAAAGTTGGACAAAGCAGAGGCCGCGCACTGCTCTCCGTCCCTTAACTTTGCACCTGCGGCCGCGCCCACTGCCAATAGGTGGTAGCTTCCAACCATCACTCTTTGGGTTGTGTTCCTCATTATTCCATTAAAATCTACTTCCAATCTCCCGCATTCTCGCCATCGATTACGGTTCCAAACGCTGTGGCATTGCCGCCAGCGACCCCCTGCGCCTCATTGCCAACGGGCTGACGACGATCCCCACCTGGCAGCTCATGGATTGGCTGAAAAACTACCTTCTGGCCGAGGAAGTGGGGGATTTGGTGATTGGCGAAAGCCTCCACAAAGACGGCACCCCAAACGCGATCAACGCCGAGGTGGTGGGTTTTGAACGCAAATTTGCCAGGCTTTACCCCGCCATTCGCCTCCACCGGCAGGATGAGTTCCGTACCTCCCGCCGTGCTATGGAAGCCATGATCGAAATGGGCGTGCCCCGGATGAAACGCCGCGAAAAAGAGCGGGTGGACCAAATGGCCGCCACCCTTATTTTGCAGGATTTTATGGAAGCACTGGACTAAGAGCGTGTCTAAATTTTTACTTCCTGATAACCAAGCACTTATGAACCTGGCGTCACAAAAATGGCTTACGTAGTCCACTATGCGCGCAATTTTTTTGTCTAGCCAGAACCATAAGTCATTGATTATCAGTTCTTAAAAATTTTAGACACGCTCTAAGCCCTTTGACACTTTTTACACAAATAGCTACCAAGCAGCAACATGATTCTCCCCATTTACGCCTACGGGCAGCCCGTACTGAAAAAAGTGGCCCAAGACATCGGCCCCGATTATGAGGGCCTTGAGCAACTGATCGCCGATATGTGGGAGACCATGGAGCACGCCAATGGCGTTGGCCTGGCCGCGCCGCAGATTGGCCGTTCCATCCGTCTTTTTGTCGTCGACAGTGGGCCGATGCACGAAGAAGGGGAGGAGCACCTCGGCGTCCGGAAAGTCTTCATCAACGCCGAAATTCTGGAAGAGGCGGGCGACGACTGTTTTTACACCGAAGGTTGCCTTTCCATCCCCGACATCAACGGGGAGGTAGAGCGGCCGGAAGAAATCACCATCCGCTGGCAAGACGAAAACTTCGTGGAGCACACCGAGACCTTTAAAGGCCTGAACGCCCGCGTTATCCAGCACGAGTACGACCACATTGAGGGGATTCTTTTTATCGAATACCTCAAGCCACTCAAAATGCGGCTCATCAAGCGCAAACTGGAAAAGATCAGCAAGGGCGAAGTTGACGCTGCCTACCGGATGAAGTTCCGCAAGTAAAAGCTTCGATCGGAAGGTTTTACTTTAGGCGAGGGCCTCAATGACGATGGCCGAGGCACCGCCGCCTCCGTTGCAGAGCGTGGCCAGGCCGTATTTGCCACCTTGGCTGCGGAGTACGTTGAGGAGGGTAACGATGATGCGGGCGCCCGAGGTGCCCAGGGGGTGGCCGAGGGAGACGCCGCCGCCGGTGACGTTCATATTACCCCCATCAATGCCGAGCTCTTGCACAAAAGCCATGGGCACTACGGCGAAGGCCTCGTTGACTTCCAGGAAATCGATGTCCGACATTTTCAGGCCCGCGCGTTGCAGGGCCAGGGGGGCGGCCAGGGTAGGGGCGGTGGTGAACCACTGCGGGGCCTGGGCGGCGTCGGCAAAGGAGACGATGCGGGCCAGGGGCGTCAGGCCGAGGGCCTTCATCTTCGCTTCGGAGACCAGGACGAGGGCGGCGGCCCCGTCGTTGATCGTACTGGCGTTGGCAGCTGTAACCGTACCGTCTTTACTGAATGCGGGGCGCAGGGAAGGGATTTTATCGAACATCACCTTCTTGAACTCTTCGTCTTCAGTAATCACCAGGTCATCGCCCCGGCGCTGGGGGACGGCGACACCAACGATCTCGCGGGCGAAAGTGCCGTCTTCGGTAGCGGCGGCGGCGCGCTGGTAGCTGTTGATGGCGTAGGTATCCTGGGCTTCGCGGGAGATGCCGTATTTCGTCGCCGTTGCGTCGGCGCACACTCCCATGGCGTTTTGGTCGTAGGCGTCGGTCAGGCCATCCCGGCTCAGTCCGTCGATCAGTTGGCGGTCACCAAACTTAGCGCCCCAGCGGGCATCGGGCACGTAGTAGGGGATGTTGCTCATGCTTTCCATGCCGCCCGCCACGACCAGGTCATTGTGGCCCAGCATAATGCTCTGGGCACCGAACATGACCGACTTCATCCCACTGCTGCAAACCTTATTCACCGTAGTGCAGGGTACGGAATGGGGCAGTCCCGCCCCGAGGGCCGCCTGCCGTGCCGGAGCCTGGCCGAGGTTGGCCGAGACGACGTTGCCCATCAACACTTCGTTGACTTCCGTAGCCGCAACACCCGCTTTCTCCAGGGCCCCTTTGATGGCCGCAGCCCCCAGTTGGGTAGCGCTGAGTGAAGCAAATACGCCTCCGAAAGAGCCAATGGGGGTACGGACGGCTGAACAGATGTAAACGGCAGGTTGGGGCATGATCGGTAAAATTTTAGTTGTCAGAGCAACAAAGGTAGGGATTTAGTTCATAGTCTAGTAGTTCATAGTCTAGTAGTGGCCACGTGAGACTATTGAACTATGAACTATGAACTATGAACTATTGAACCAAATCCCCACCCAACGGGGTTACTCCGGGGGAAAGAAAGAATGATGAAACAAGTAGCTGAATTGCTAAGCCTCCTGGAGCTGGAACGACTCGAGGTAAATTTATTTCGCGGAGACTCTAAGACGGTGGGCAGTGCCCGTGTTTTTGGCGGCCAGGTAATGGCCCAGGCCCTGAGCGCCGCGATGCGTACGGTTCCGGATGACCGCTTTGTCCACAGTTTCCATGGCTACTTCGTGTTGCCGGGAGACCTGGATATTCCCATCGTCTTTGAAGTGGATCGCATCCGCGACGGGGGTTCCTTCACCACCCGGGCGGTGAAAGCCGTGCAGAAGGGCAACGCCATTTTTCACCTCACCGCCAGTTTTCAGCTGGATCAGGAAGGCTTCGACCACCAGACGGAGATGCCCCAGGTATTGTCTTACGACGAACTGGTGAGTTACGACGGGATGGCCAAGCAGTTTGGCGATCAATTGCCCGAAAACATCCTGCGCATCCTCAAAGTAGAGCGGCCCATCGAGTTCCGGCCCGTAGAATTTCTCAACCCCTTCGCCAGCGAAGTCTACAAGCCCGTCCGCAACATCTGGCTGAAAGCCAAAGGTCCCATGGGCGATGTACGGCAACAGCACGAACTGGTGCTGGCCTACGCCAGCGATTATAACCTGCTCACGACCGCCCTCTTTCCCCACGGCAAGGCCATCGACCACCGCAACCTCCAGATTGCCAGCCTCGACCACGCCATGTGGTTCCACCGCCGCTTCCGGGCCGATGAGTGGTTGCTCTACAGTATCGATAGCCCTTCCGCCAGCGGAGCCCGTGGCTTCACCCGCGGCAATATCTTTGACGCGGAGGGAAAACTCGTTGCATCCGTTGTACAGGAGGGCCTCATGCGGGAAGTCAAAGGCCAGGCATAGGAGAGGGGGACGGACGAAATCGCAAAACGAACGAAATCGGAATCGGACGGAAACCAGCAATTCTCAGTTTAGTCATTTCGAGTGTACTCCCTTGCTAAACCAAGAGAAAACCCTCCTCTAATGGTAGGCTGTCTAATTAATTGGGGTGAGCCCGTACGCGCGTTAGACTGCCTAGGTTGAGACCCTCTGGGTCGATCGAGCTGGGCACAGTGGCGTATTCTCCTACGACCCAGAGGGTCTCGACCTGGTAAGCGCTTGAGCCTCCCCCGGTTGATCTGGGGTTGAGCCCCCAACGAATGGGCCAAAGTGAGTACGGCTGCGGCCTAGCTAATTAGACAGCCGGCCTCTAATGGTTGTAAAAGCTACCCTGGTGAAACAAAATTTTGCTATTTGCCAAAATTTAGTTCGAAAGGTCATCCCTCTCCCTTGGACCACGCAGTAGCTGCGTAGCGAGCACGTAGTACTGCGAAGCAAAAGGGACCGAGGGAGAGCGATCAAAGGCTAAACTGAGAATTACTGGACGGAAACGAACAAAATCCAACGAAAACGCCTGGCTTCATCCAACCCTACGCTTAGTCCCTCCCGGGCTGGTAGGCATCGCTCAATCGGGCTGGTGTCATCCCGCTAGCTGAAGTAACAAAGCTCTTTGGCCCCTTTAATCCCTTCCTCCTTTCCCCCTTTATTCCTTGCTTCTGAGCATGTCACCAAGTTGGCTCGTCAGGCTGATGCGGGTGGGGTCCCATTTACCTTGCTGGATTTGGGCGACTACGTGGTTGACGATTTCCATGACCCCGATGTCGGCGGGGTTTTGGCCCTCTTCCATGCGAGTTTGGTAGAGGTAGCCGATTTCCAGGGTCAGGAAGCCGGAGACGGCAGCGCTGGTGGCTCCGCCCACGAGAAATTTCAGGGGAGAAAAACTTTCGGCCACCGAGGCCGCAATGCCGGATAGGAGCCGCCCGGCCAGCGCCGTTATCCCGGTCGTCATCGCCGTGCGCACGATCTGGTCATCAATGTCGAATTCGTAGATGTCGGCCAACTCTTTAATCATCCGCGTTTGGATGGCGGTCGCCACGGCCACGTCGAGGCCAAAGGTAGGGATCAGGCCACTGGCCGTTCCGAACAGTGCGTAGCGGCGGATGACGCCTTCGGCTTCTTCGCGTTTGGCATTTTGGTCGGCAGTGGTAAGGGCTTGGCCAGCGGCGGCGGTGCTGAGTTCCGCTTCGGCGCGGTTTTTGGGATTGGACATAGTCGTGCGATCTTGGTTCGTCATTTACAACGCAGCCCAAGGTAAAGGATGTTCATTACCCGTGCCTGGTTTAACCCTGCTGGGAGAACCCGGACTAATCCCCTTTCTGATCCAGCAAGAGGTTGGCCAGTTCGTCGCTGCGGATGGTGATGGTGCCAGCGGCTTCGTCTATTTCAATCTGTCCCGTCCGGAAGTGGTCTTTGGTACAGGTGATGCTGAGGCCACCGAAGCCTGCGCGGAGGTAAAACTGCTTGCGCAGGCTGCGTTTGTCCACGCGGAAGCCGTCGTCCAGGGCCCCGTCGCCGTCGGCCAGCATTTCCTGGAGGGGTTTTTCGTTGCCGTAGAAAAATTCGTCGAATTCTTTGACGCGGATGGTTTGCTGGGGCTGTTTGGCGGCGTACTTCAGCAGGGCTTTTTCAAATTCCCCTTCGTTCATGGCAAAGCCCGTTTCCTTGTCTTTGGGCACCGGCAGTTCTTCTACCTTTTCGAGGAAGTTGTAGGTCAGTTCGGCGCTCGTCTCCGGCCGGTCCAGGCCCACCCAGTCGGTAAAGTACTGGCTGATGCTGCTTTGGGTACGGGCGTGGCGAATCATCTGCACGTTGCGTCCCTTACCGGCCAGCAGGCGGACGGCCATGGCCATGTGGTCTACGTCAAGGTACTGGATGGTATCCAACTTAATCGCTTCGGCGTCGGGGACGAACACCAGCCCGGGGGTTTCGCGGATGAAGTAGATGCCGAGCATCCGCTGTTCCTCCATCGTGTAGTCGGCATACAACAGGTACCCGCCCTTGGCCCCGATCACACCCGTCAGCTGTTGTTCGAGCACCGCCATGGTGTCGTGGCTGAAAACAATGAAGTTGGAGCGGTCGCGTCCCTCCTGCAGCCAGTTCTGGTAGTAGGCGGGGAATAGGGACTCATCGGGCGCGGCCAGGAAACCCTGCAGGAGGTCGTTTTTGCGCTCGAAGATTTGGTCAAGGCGGCCCACCAGTTCGGTCGATTGCTCCGTGATGGGCAGGGTCTCTTTGCTCAGCAGCAGTTCCGTTTCCGCCATTTCGGGCTGTTTTTTCAGCTCGTGGACGATGAGGTGGTGTACGATGAGTTGGTCCATGGAGAAAGGGAATCTGTTGGGCAAAGTAGGGTGAAGCTCCCGGCCCGGTGCTGGTGCCTGCCGGGGTGGGGCAGGGCCGGTTACTGCAGGGTGGCTTCGGCCAACTTGATGATCATCGCCCGGCGGGCGGCGGCATCAAATGCTTCGGGGAAACCTTCTTTGGGCAGGGCCGAAAATTTCACCCGGAAGGGCTTACTGGCCTCCACGGCGATGATGCGGCCGTCGTTGAGGATGCGGGCCGGGAAGTCCATCAGCTTTACCGCGTCTTTGCCCTTGGCCCCGGCTACTTCGTCGCGGATGGCCTGGATTTCGTTATCCTCTTCGGGCATTTCCAGCACCAGGCCGGCACTCCACTCCGTAGCGTCCAGGGTATACTGGCAGCTGTTGTAGCTGGACGCCGCGCGTTGGGCGGGCATGGGGATCTGTACACCGGCGGGGAAGAGGCTGAGCACTTCCGCCTCCGTCAGGTAAACACACTGGGGCGGCGGCGGAGCAATGTTGGCCATGGGGTCTTCAGCGGGAGCCCCGGCGGTAGCGGTAGTGTCAGCAGCAGTTGCTTCGTCGGCAGCTTCCCCTTCCTGGGAGCCACAAGAGAAAGCCAGGGAAGCCAGCAGCAGAAGTAAAATGAATCTTTGCATCGGGGGGGTACAGTTTGTGCCGCAAAAGTAAGGGGTCAGCGCGGTTTTTTTATCGGGGAGATGCCTCCGCTGCGCCCCGACGCCATTTCCTGACGCAGGGAGAGGGCTGCACCATGCCATTAATGAAAAGGGCTGGCCCGGAACACCTGCGCTCCGGCCAGCCCTTGCTGTCTTATCCCTACTCCCCCCTTCGGGGGGTTGGGGGGGAGCACCTGCGGCCGCGCCCATACTTATAACCCGAAGTGCGCCTTGAGTTGATCGGCCAGTTCCGTGCCGATTTTGTACTGGGCCTCTTCGGTGGCCGCGCCGATGTGGGGCGTGATGCTGATTTTGGGGTGCTCCAGGAGTTCCCGCCGTGGGTTGGGTTCGCCGACAAAAACGTCCAGCGCCGCACCCGCAACTTTGCCCGTTGCGAGGGCGGCCAGCAGCGCATCTTCGTTGATGACCCCGCCCCGGCTCGTGTTGGCCAGGATAACCCCGTCTTTCATCTTCGCAAACTCCTCGGCGTTGATCAGGTTGCCGCCCGGGACGTGCACCGTGATGTAATCGGCCTCCGCCAGCATCGTATCCATCGGTACGGTGGGTACGCGGACGCTTACCCGCTGCTCGTCCATAAACTGCAGCTCAATCGTCTCGCTGTCTTTGTAAGGATCCACCGGCAGCACCTTCATGCCCAGGCCCAGGCCAATGCGCGCCGCCTCGATACCAATGCGCCCAAAGCCGATGATGCCGAGGGTTTTGCCCCGCATCTCCCGGCCTTCGCCGTAGGCTTTTTTCAGCTTGTCAAAGCTGCTGTCGGCCGCCCGGAGCTCAAAGTTGGACCGCTGCAGGAAGCGGCCCAGCCCAAAAAAGTGGGCAAAAACCAGTTCCGCTACACTCACACTCGAAGCGGCCGGCGTATTGTAGGTGGGGATGCCTTTGGACTTGGCGTACTCGTGGTCGATGTTGTCAATGCCCACCCCACCCCGGCAGATGGCCTTCAGGTTCGGGCTGGCGTCGATGAGGTCTTTGCGGACTTTGGTGGCACTGCGGACGATGATGACGTCGAAATTGTTGAGCTCCGTCAGCAGGGCGTCCTGGGCAATTTTTTCGGTGCTGACCTCAAAACCGGCGGCTTCCAGGTCGGCCAGGCCGTTGGGGGCAATGCCATCGTTGGCGAGAATGCGAATCATTTGGGAGGGGGTATTGATGAATATGGCGCAAAGAAACGGAAAATTGCCGGCCCACGCGACGTTGGCGTCGTTCGTCGAGAATCCCGATTACTTGGTATAAACGACCGCCAAAAAACCGGCCTTCCTCATCTTTATCCTTACTTTCGGGTGTTGTTTATGGCTAACGCTCCGTTTTCCGGGCGGCTTAGGCACTAATTTTACGTTATGGTAATTGACATCATCTGCCTCATTTTCTTAGCCTACGGCTTTTGGGTAGGCTACAGTAAAGGCATCATCGCTACGGTTCTCACCCTGGCCAGTTACGTCATCGGCATCCTCGCCGCCATGAAATTTGGGCCCATCATGGGAGATATGCTGTACAACTGGGCCCCCGCCATCACCACCGGCGGAGCCTTTGTACTCGGGGCCATCCTGGTGTTTTTCCTCACGCTGGTGCTCTTTAAATTGCTCGCCAAAGGCCTCACGGGCTTCCTCGAAACGGTGAACATCAACTTCATCAACCAGATCATGGGCGGCATTCTCTCCGGCCTTTTCTTCACCTTCATCTTCTCGGGGCTGGTGTTTTTTGGCGACCAAAGCCGCATCATCTCCCCCGAACTGCGGGAAGCCAGCATCACCTACAAGCCACTTACGGCCATTCGCAACGCCGTGTGGGAGCGCGGCAAAGACCTCTATCCCATCTTCCGCGACTTCTACGACCGCGCCGTGGATGCCATGGACCGCCTGCGCGACAATGTGGACCAGGGCGAGAGCGATTCACTGTTCGACCTGGAAGAGTAATAGAAGCCCGCCCCTTTATTCCTTTCCCCCCTTATTCCTATTCCTTTGCTTAATGGGGCGCGGCCGCAGGTGCAACGGCCAGAACGGAGGAGACAGTAGGTCAATCCAGCGCTTGGGCAATCTCCGCGTAGAGCAGTCCACTGCCCCCGCCAAAGTGGGGTACCAACTTCGTCTTTTTTCCGGTTTCTACCACCAGTTCTGCCAACGCCTCTTGTTCCCAGGCGCTGATGCCACTGCCGATCAGGGCGAGGTCGAAGTCGTGCTCTACCAACAATGCCTTGGCGCTGGCGAAGTCGGGCGCGGGCAAACCCGTCCAGGCTTCGTTCTGGTTGACCAGGCGATCGAGGATGCGCAGGGTCTCCCGGTTGGTGGAAATACTGAGGATGTGGACCATGGGAGAAAAGTGGCGCGCGGCGGGGCTGCGGCGGAACTGCCCCAAGCCCCGCCGCGCGCACGAGTTTTTAAACGGTGTGGAACAGTTCGGTGAGGGGCAGGCGAACCTTGGCCGCGTGCTGGAGCTGATCTTCTTCGGAACGGTAGCCTACCGTGGCGACTACGGCCGCCCCCAGGCCCTGGTCTTTCAGACCCAGGATCTCCCCAAAGGCGGCGGCATCGAAGCCTTCCATCGGGCAACTATCCACGCGCAGGGTCGCGGCAGTGACCAATAAGTGGCCCAGAGCAATGTAGGCTTGGCGGCGGGTCCAGTCGGCCACCTCTTGCGAAGTTTTGTTGCCCAGGCTACCCTTGATCGTATCCCCAAAACCTTTGAGGTTGGCTACGTCCGTGTTACGCTCGGCAGCAATGCGGGCGATGTAGTCGTCAACGTACTCGTCCGACACCTCCAGCAGGTGGCAGAAGACGAAAAGGTGGTCGGCGTCCGTGATCTGCGGTTGTCCGTAGGCAGCCGCCTTGAGTTTTTCCCGCACGGCAGGGTCTTGCACGTGCATCACGCGGAAGGGCTGTAGGCCGTAGGAAGTGGCCGCAAGGTTGACGGCCGACATGATGGTTTCCAAGTCTTCGGCACTCACTTTTTTGCTGGTGTCGAACTTCTTGGTGGCGTAGCGCCAGTTGAGGTCGGTCAAGAGGGAAGAAGAAGTCGTAGTCATTTTGAGCTTGTTTTACAGGTTTGGTACACTCATTGCGGAAAGTGGCCCTTTAGCCAACTTGCCCACCAAAGAAAATACCTGGCCTTATTGTTCAGTTTTTTTGGTTAGATTAGAAAGACATGGGGACTTCCATCAGCAGCAATTCTGCGTCGGCGTTCACCTCAATGGTCATTTGGTCGGTTTCCCAGACGCCGAGCCCGTCGCGCTTGCCCATCGTTTGGCCAGCAACGCTTGCTTCGCCGGAGAGGAGAAAAGCGTACACGCCGTTGCCCGGCTTCTTAACCTGGTAGCTGTGTTCCGTACCCGCCGCGAGTTTGCCGAGGTGGAACCAGGCATCCTGCTGCACCGTAACCCCGGGGCCAGCAGCATCGGGAGAGACGATCTGCTCCAGCCGGTTTTCCAGGCGTGTGGCGTCAAGGGTAATTTGAGAGTAGCTGGGGGTTACGTCCCGCTCGCGGGGGAAAACCCAGATCTGGAGGAATTCGACGGCCTGGTCGGTGTTGGCGTTCATTTCACTGTGGGCAACGCCGGTGCCTGCGCTCATCGCCTGCACGTCGCCCTGCCGGATGATGGTGGTGTTGCCCAAAGAGTCTTCGTGGCGCAGGTCACCCGCTAGCGGAATGGAAATGATCTCCATGTTATCGTGGGGATGTTTGCCAAAGCCCCGACCGGCGGCCACCTTGTCGTCGTTCAATACCCGCAAAGCACCGAAGTGGATCCGCTCAGGGTCGTAGTAGTTGGCAAAACTGAACGTGTGGGCAGATTGGAGCCAACCGTGGTCGGCAAAACCCCGGCTGCTGGCGGGATGGAAGATGGTTTGCATGGTTTGCGATATTTGATGTATCTACATTAATTGTTGAGACGATAAAAAGTTTAAGCTCGTGTCACTTTATGGGGGGAGGCAAGAGATTTTCTGGGGGGTGCCACTTTTCGGTCGGTTGTTGGGCGGTGCGGTCCACGGGATGAAGTGCCTTGGGAACTATTTTTTGCCCAACTATTGTTCGATCCGGGTGGGCGCATTACTTTTGCGTCCGCTTGAGCCCATCCGTTGGGCCTCAGGCATCCACGCCCAGGTGGTGAAATTGGTAGACACGCCAGCTTGAGGGGCTGGTGTCCATTACGGACGTGCAGGTTCGACTCCTGTCCTGGGCACTTTACCGAAGACCCCGCTCCACCCCCGGAGCGGGGTCTTCCTCGTTTTTGGGGATGTGGATGGGGAAACCTTTTGGGGAGAAACCTACTGTGCCAGGAATGCCGTAGGTATCGCACGGGGCTTTAGGGAGGCAGCGGACGGTGCCCGTTCGGTACCAGGCACCATCCCACGATTTGTCCGTACCTTGGCCCCACGCCATAACCACCGCTATTTTACATGGTATACCCCCTGCTGTCCGCCGCTCGCAATAGCGGCAAAAAACTGCTGGCCGTTCTCATCGACCCGGATAAGGCCCGGCGGGATAACCTGGGGGAGTTGGCAAGCTTCGCCAACGCAGGCCTGATCGACCTCTTCCTCTGGGGCGGCAGCCTGGTCAATGCCCCCCAGTCGGAGTACTACCTCAAACTGCTTCGCAGCAGCCTCGATGCTGCCCCCGTGGTCCTCTTCCCCGGCTCCAGCTACCAGTTGGACGCCCAGGCCGATGCGCTCTTGCTGCTCTCCCTCCTTTCTGGCCGCAACCCCGACTTGCTGATCGGCCAGCACGTACAGGTTGCCGCCCACATTAAAAGGATGAAACTGGAGGCCATCCCCACCGCCTACCTGCTCATCGACGGTGGCAAGCCCACCTCGGTGTCCTACATGAGCAATACCACGCCCATTCCCGCCGACAAGCCGCAAATCACCACCGCCACGGCCTTAGCCGGGGAGCAACTGGGGATGAAACTGATCTACCTTGATGCGGGCAGTGGCGCGCAAAACCCCATTTCCGCCACCATGATCGCCTGCGTCCGGCACGAGGTGTCTCTGCCCATCATCGTAGGCGGTGGCATCCGGACGCCCGAGCGCGCCGCGCAGGCCCTCGAAGCGGGGGCCGACGTCATCGTAGTAGGCAACGGGCTGGAACAGGACAGCAGTTGGCTACCCAGCCTCGCCGCTGCCGTGCGCGCCGCCTCCCGGCCGCCCACCGAAACCCTGGATCCCACCAAGGCCAGCACTCAGAAAACGCTGAGGTAACCCAGGTGAACCTTCGGCGCGCCCAGATCCAGCGGCAAGCCATTCCTCCGTCCCAGGGCCAGGCTCAGGGCAAAGACGCCCGCCCGGGTTTCAAAATTAACGCCCGCCCCGAAGCCGAGCGGGTAGTCAATGGCCAGCTCCGGCTTGGCCTGGCTGCGGGGATTCAGGCGGGCCGCATCCACAAAACTGTAGAGGTAGGCATTGCCGCCCAGCAGCAGACGAAACTCGGCGGTAGCCAGGAGGTAGTCTCTGGCGAAGACCGATTGCTCATCAAAGCCACGCAGTAATTTCGCGCCGCCCAGCCGGTACTGCTCATTGGCCAGCACTTCCCCGTCACCGAAGAGGCCTCCCCCCCGCAGGCCAAAGTAGAGCACCGTTCCCGCCCAAGGATCGAAGTAGGCATCGAAACGCCCTTCCAACTTGAGTTGGTTGCTGGCCAGGTTCAAGCTGTCGCTGGCCGCCACGTCCAGCAATTTGCGGAGGCCAGCGGCGGCGTTGAGGTCCAGCGCGTAGCCATTGCGGGGACTAAAGCGGCGGTCCGTCCGCACCCGGCGCAATTGCAAACCGAAAAAAGACCTGCTCACGCCCAGGGTATCGGGCAATTCACCGGAAGAAAGCGCTGCTCCGCCGGGGATGATCGTCCGGCGGTTTTCCCAGAACACCGCCAGCCGGTCGTTGCCCTCCCGTAGGTAGGTGGCCGCCAGGCGCCAGTTGAGGTTGAGGAAGGAGGAGTCCCGCCGGTAAAAATCCAGCTCCCCTTCGAAGCCGAAGGGCAGGTTGAACAAGAAAGGGTATTCCAATGCCAGGGCCAATTCCTGGGTTTGGGGGCGGAGCTGCTCAAAACGCACGGCGATGCGCTCGCCCTGCCCAAAGCCATTGAACAACTCTCCGTTGAGGTCGCCCGTCAGCAGCAGTCGGCCGTCAGTACCACTATTGGGCAAGACGCCGATGACGAAATCGAAGCGGCTGGCGGCGCGGCGCTCGATGGCCAGATCGAAAAAGGCCAGGCTATCCACGAAAGTGATGGTCGGCGGGCCCTTAACGGTAAGGTAAGGCAGTTGAGCCAGGTAATTGCCCATGCGGCGGACGCGGCTTTCGCGGTACACCTCCCCGGGGCGGATGCCGAGGTAGCGCTCGAGAAAGGCGGTGCGGACGCGCAGGCCGGCGGGTGGTCGCACTTCGCCGTAGCGCACCAGCGGACCCGGCTGCACGGCAATGACACCCGAGAGTTCCCCCGGTGCTTCCCAACTGATGCTGTCCAGGCCCACCGCCGCGAAAGGGTAACCGCGGTCGGCAGCACCCACCACCAGGCTGTCGCGCAGGGCCGTCCACTGCCCCGGCGTAAAGCGCCGCCCGGGCCGGAAGCGCTGCGGTCGGTACCCCGCCTGCCGCGCCCAGGCCAAAAACTCGGGATTGGTGGGGGGGCGAAGCTGGCCCCACGTGTAGCGGGGACCGCGGTGAACGACGGCCTGGAGAGCGCTTGCTCCCGTCCGGTAGAGGCTATCGACGGAAGCTTCCCAGTAGGCCATGGCTTGTTGCTCCGCTTGCCACTCGGCCAGATAGCGCAAGACCTCCGCACTGTCGGACAGGGTGGGGGGATCGTCCGTCCACTCCAGGTCAGTGCCCCGCACCTGGAGGCGGAGGGGGCTTTGCGCCTCCAACGTTCCCGGCACCTGCGTCAGCGCCCAACAGAAAATACCGTGCAGCAAAATCAAGCGCAGGAATCGCGTCATAAGCCGAGGGGTGGGCGCGGACGAATGGGGTCCGCTGCCTTAATAACCACCGCGCAGGACTTTTTCATGCCTTTTTGCGGGAAAAAGCGTCGGGACTGATGCTGCGCGTCAGGTTGCCCAGCAGCAGCATGGCGGCCAGGAGGAGGGCGATGCGCGCTACCACGTCGCCAAAGCGTACGTAAAGGGTAATGGCGTTGTTGAGCGCCATTTCGCCCCGCAGGAAGGTGGCCTCGTCGTAGCGGGTCTGGCTGCTGATGTGCCCACGCTGGTCGGTAAACGAACTGATGCCGGTATTGGCGGAACGGACGACCGCGCGGCGGGTCTCAATGGCCCGCAGGCTGCTGAACCAGAGGTGTTGGCGGTGGCCCGCCGTCTTATCCCACCAGCCATCGTTGGTCATCACGAAAATGGCCTGGGCTCCTTCGCGAATGTAGTCCGTGAAATAGTCTCCGAAGACCGACTCATAGCAGATGACGGGCGCTACCTTGGCTTTTTCGCCCACCAGCGGTAACCGACGGGACTGGGTGCCGCGGCCCGCCACGGTGCCGCCGAGCGAGTTGACCCAGTCTTCGAGGAAGAAAAAGACCGATTTGAAGGGGAAGCTCTCCGCCCCGGGCACGAAGACGCCCTTGCGGTAGGTTTGGTATTCGCCGGTGGCCAGGTCAATTTGTAAGGTGGCGTTCAGCGCCTCCAGGGCCAGAATGCTGCCGTCAGCCCGGTCGAAGTAACGCACCGCTTCGGTGACGGGCTCGCCAGCGGCAAAAATGTAGTAGCCATCGAATCCCGTAACCAGGTAGCGGGCCGGTTGGCCGGAAAGGGCCTCGAATAAGCCCCGGATGCTGGGGTTGGAGAGGGGCCGGTTTTCTTCGACGCGGGCAAAACTCGTTTCGGGGTAGAGGAGGTAATCGACCGGACCCACGGCCAGGGCCGCACGGCTGAGGTTGAGGAAGGTGTCCAGCTGGGCACTGTCGTCGTCGGCAAACTTCTCGTAGTGGGGTTCGAAATTGGGCTGGATGGCCGCCACGGAGATCGTCCCGGCATCCCCCGCCGGACGGTAAGTTGCGTACCGCAGCAGCGAGAAAGCCATCGGCAGCAGCACCACCAGCCCCAGGGCCAGCAGCGGTCGGCCCCTGCGCTCGGTGCTCTGGTACCAGCGAAAAGCCAGGTAGTTGGCACCCAGAATCCAGACGGTACCGCCTAAGGCGCCCGTAAGTTCGTACCACTGAATGAGGGCAGGGAACTGGGCAAAACCGTTGCCTAAGGTCAGCCAGGGCCAGTTGAGCGACCAATTATAATGCAGGTGCTCGAAGGAAATCCAGAAGGCCCCCAGGGCCAGGTAGGCTACGCGGGGGGATTTGCGGCTCGTCCAGTGAAAAGCCAGCCAGGGCAGCGTCATCAACAAGCTGTTGACGAGGATGGCAAAAAGCCCGGCGGCCAGCGAAGTATTCGTCACCCAGTACGTCGCCAGGACGTTATACAACAGAAAAGCACTGAACCCGTGCCAGAACATCCGGCCGTAGCCCGCCCCAGTGTCCCGCAAACGCGTGTGCAAAACCAGCAAGGGCACAAAAGCGATCAATAAGGCAAAAGGAAAGGGCAGATAGCCCGGAAAACCCAGGCCCAGCAGCACCCCACTCAGCACACTCAGCAAGTTGTTGGGCCGCACGCTGCCGTCAGGCCGCAACGTCAGTAACAGCAAGACCGCCGCGTACACGAACAAATACAGGAACAGCGGAGCGTGGCCCCACAGCTCATCCCGCTGGTAACGCCAGTACATATTCAGGCCGATGAACCCGGCAATGGCTAATAAGGGAAAGGCCAGCAGGCGGCGGAGCTGATGCGACATGGCGCGAAGATATGGCCTTCGCGCAATGCACACAGCAGCAAGGCACAACATCTGACCTCCGATACCCAACATCCGACCTCCAACATCCGATATCTGACATCAAACATCTCACATCAAACATCTCACATCAAACATCATCTCCCCATAACCGCCCGCAGAATTTTCAGGCTATTGACTTCCCGCATCCCCTCAATGTGGTGGTGGTAGTAGCGGATGAGGTCGGTGAGCAGCCCCAGGCGCTCTTCGCGGGTGGAGTGGATGTCCGCCAGGCCTTCGCGGCTGGTTTGCAGGAGCTGGAAGAGCAATTCCGCCCGCTTTTCCTCCAGGTATTCGGGGTGGCCGGGAAAACCCGCGATGAACTGCCCTTCTTTGAGGTCAAAGAGCGGGGTGTTGGCCGAGTAGTCTCCCGCCGGGGCAAAGCCCAGGTAGGCCGTCAGTTCCAGCAAATAGTGCAGGTGGAGGTGGCCGATGGGGCCTTCGGTGGCGTCGAGAAAGACAAAAGACGTAAAGAGAAAATCGAACAGGGCGGGATTTTCTTCGGCTTCCCGGATTGCCAGCCGGGCCATTTCCAGCATGAACAGGCCAAGGGTGCCGCGGTAAACATCAAAAGGGATGCGGGAGTAGACGTAGCCCGGGTGCACTTCCTTGATCCTGGTGAGGTCTTTGCCCTCCCGTTCATAAGCGACCAGCTCCACCAGGTTCATCGGTTGTACGGCGCTGGCCGGCGTGGTGCTGCGGGCCTTGCGTACGCCACTGACGATGTATTTACGGATGCCCCGCGCCTCGGTGTAGACCTCCAGGATCAGGCTGGAATCTCCGTATTTGGTAGCGCGAAAAATGAGGCCGCGGGTTTTGATCAGCATGGTGAGGAGGGCTGGGCGAAGGGGTAAGACGCCGCGCAGTGCCGGAGCGAAGCCAGGGCATTTTGCCGCTGGTGCAGTTCAGGTAGTTGCGCGGTCGCAGGTGCAAGGTAAGGTCTTGCCCCCCAACCCCCAAGGGGGGAGCAGCAAGGTAAGGACGCGGGCTGCCAGGACTTCAACCCAAAGCGTGCCTTGCTTGTAAATCAATGGAGAAAACCACCCAGCCCCACCGTCAGTATGAACATCCGTCAGCAATTGCTCGTCGCACATTCCCGTTCCAACGCCGATCTGGTCCTGAATTACGTTTTGGCAGACCAGCGGCGACTCCCCCAACTGCTGGAAGTATTTCTGCACGAGGAGTACCAAATTGTGCAGCGGGCCGCGATGGTGGTGGGTGACCTGGGCCGGGTGGAACCCTACTGGCTGCAGCCCTACCACGGGGCACTGCTGGCCGCCGCCGATACCCCCGGCCGCGATGCCGTCAAGCGCAACGTCATGCGCTATTTCTCAGAATTCCCCCTGGAGGCAGTAGCCGAACCCGACCGGGGGAACTTGCTGGATCTGGCCTTTCGCCTGCTGGAATCACCCACCGAGGCGGTGGCCATCCGGGTGTTTGCCATGCAGGTGGTCGCCAATTTCTGTCCGGAGTTCCCCGAGCTCAAAGACGAGCTGGCGGGCATCATCGAACTGACGCTGGCCGAGGGCACCACCCCGGGCTTCGTAAGCCGGGGCAGGAAAATCCTTCAAGCGTTAAGAAGTGTTAAGGAAAGTTAATAGTACCAACCAAAATACTGTTTCAACGGTCTTAAGCCTTGTAACCTTTGCAATTTCTAACCCCAAACAAAGTGCGCAAAAACATGAAAAAACTTTTGTTTATCGTCCTGGCCGCCGTAGTGGGTGGTCTTGCCGCCTTGGGTGGCGCTCACTTTCTGGGCCTGAACCAACAAGTTAAGTACGTCCAGGTAAGCGCTCCTCCGGCCAGCAATTTTGCCAATTTCGCGGACCCTTCCACGGCTCCTCCCGTTCCTACCACGGGCTTCGCCACGGCCGCTGAAAAAGCCCTTCCTGCCGTGGTACACATCAAAGCCAGCAAACCTGGCGGACAAAGCGGCTTGCCCTTCGGTATTGAGCCCGATCAGCTCCCCGAAAGTTTCCGTGATCTCTTTGGTAACCCCGGACAGCGGCAGCGCGGGGAGGCTCCCCTCCAGCAAGGCTCCGGCTCGGGCGTGATCATCAGCGACGATGGTTACATCGCAACGAACAATCACGTGGTGGATGGTGCCGAAAGCCTGGAGGTCGTCCTTAACGACCAGCGGACCTACGAGGCCGAAATCATCGGTACGGACCCCACCACCGACATTGCCCTCATCAAAATCAAAGCAGAAAACCTGCCCACCGTGCAGTTTGCCGACAGCGATAAGCTCCGCATCGGGGAGTGGGTGGTGGCCGTAGGCAACCCCTTCAGCCTCACCAGCACCGTCACTGCCGGCATCGTCTCTGCCAAGGGACGCAGCATTGACATCGTGCGGCGGACGGGCGGCGATTTGGCCATTGAATCCTTTATCCAGACGGATGCGGTCGTTAACCCGGGGAACTCCGGGGGGGCTTTGGTCGACATCAACGGCGACCTCGTTGGCATCAACACCGCCATCAGCAGCCCCACGGGCGTATTTGCCGGCTACAGCTTTGCCGTCCCTTCGGCCATCGTCCGTAAGGTCGTGCAGGACCTGCGCGAGTTCGGCATCGTCCAACGCGGCCTGCTGGGCGCACGGATCACGGAGCTCAACACCCGCTACGCCGAAGAAATTGGCCTGAAGCGCGACAACGGCGTCTACGTAGCTGAAGTAACTGCCGGCAGTGCCGCCGAAGAAGCTGGCCTCCAGAAAGGCGACGTCATCCTGGCGGTAGATGGTGTCCCCACCTTGCGCAACAGCGAGCTGCTCGAACAACTGGGCCGCCGCCGGCCGGGCGATGCCGTAGTCCTGACTTTCGAGCGGGACGGGCAAGAGCGCAATGCGACCGCACGCCTGAAAAACGCCGATGGCAAAACCGAAGCCATCCGCCCCAAGCCCGCCCCCGAAAAAGTGACCGAACTGGGTGCCGACTTTGTGGAACTGGAAGCGTCCACCGCTAAGGAACTGGAATTAGCTGGTGGTGTGATTGTGGCCAAAATCCGCTCCGGTATTCTCGCGGACCAAACCCGCATCCGGCCCGGCTTCATCATCACCAGGGTAGATGGCCGCAAGGTGGGCAGCATCACCGACTTTGAGAGGGTCATCAGCCGCGCTGCGGGCACCGTTGCCCTGGAAGGCGTTTACCCCGACGATCCTAAGCGGACGGTTGCCTACGGCATCGTCAAGCAGGCTGAGCAGTAGTATCCCCCGCCAATAAAGACTTAAAACCACCGATGGCCGCCCGGAATCCTCCGCTGGCGGCCATCGCATTTTAGCGCACGCAAGTGGAAAGTCGGCAACGGACATTTTCAAAGCGTGCGCCACAAACCTAAACGCTTGGTTTTAGCGTATAACAAGCACCACCCCAAGTAGAGCGGGATGTACCCGCACGGAACGTATTCTCTATGTAATCCTTAAATCCTCCCTGATCATGCAACGGCTCCTTCTTCTCCTCCTCGTTTATTTGGTGTTTGGCAGTGCCCAGGCCCTCCCGCCGGAGTGGACCGGGGCTGCTGCAATGACCAGGACCGTCCGGGTGAAAGTCGATAACGTGACGTCGGCCCGTGGTACGATCTGGGTAGGGGTATATGAATCTCCCGATGATTTCCTGGACCGGGAGAAAGCCCGGCTGGTGGCACTGCGGGTCAATACGACGGGGAGTGCGATGATTGACATCAGCGGAATGGTGGTGGGCAAAGAGTACGCTCTGGGCCTCTTCCACGATGTGAACGACAATGGAGAGTTTGACACCAATTGGCTGGGCCTGCCCGCTGAACCCTGGGGCTTTTCCGGTCGGCTGCGCAGTTTGTTCCGTTTGCCGCGATTTCAGGAGGTGGCCTTTCGCGTAGAAGCAGGCTCGGCGGGGCAGGTGGTGCGGCTAAGGCAGTAGAGGAACTGGGGCATGGAAAATTTGTCGGGAAGCCAGCTTACTCGGGTGTTTATGCATCTTTAGTTTACGGGTCGGCGTTACTTTTATACAAGAATTGCTGGCGAGCTTGACGGCCACTGCCTCTTGTCCCGTTCCCGGCACCTGCGCTCCGCGCCCAAATTAAATGCCTTATGAAGTACGCGCTTTACCTCCCCCTTTTTATTTTGCTCTTTGCCCTCGGCTGCGACGATGACGACGTCCTGAGCACCCAGGAAGTAGACTTCCCCATCTCCTTCCGGGCGGAATTCGGGGGGACTCCGCTGGCCATCCAAAGTGCGGATTATGCTTATCCGACGGGAGCGGACCTGAAAATTCAACTCTTCCAGTACTACGTTTCTGACCTGGAGTTGCTGCCCGCTGGCGGCGGCGACCCCGTCCAGCTTTCGGACATTGAGCTGATCCGCTGGATGTCGGCCACCGAAGCGGCGACGACCACGCGGACCTTCCAGGCTCCCATCGGTGACTACGTAGGGCTGCGTTTTGGGGTAGGCGTAAGCCCCGACCTGAACGCCCAGGACCCCAGCAACTTTGCGGCCGATTTTGTCTTGAACGAAAACGAGTTTTGGGGGCCCAGCACGCGCTACGTCTTTGCCAAAATCGAGGCCAACGCCGACTTGGAAAACGACGGAACCTTCGATACCCCCCTGACCTACCACCTGGGCAGTGACGCGCTCTACACAACGGTGACGTTTAACCGGACCTTCACCCTCGACGGTACCCAGGATCCTGATTTTACCATCGTGGCGGACGTTCTGAAGGCCCTGGCCGATGATACGGATAGTTTCGACATTGCTAACCCCGACCAACAACGCATCCACGGGGGCAACCAAGCGATTGCGACCGACCTTTGGAATCGTCTGGCGGACCAATTCAGTCTCGAAACCCGCTAGCTTGCAAGCGCTGCGGAGAATGATCAGCGGACTGGCCGGCGCATTCCTCCTGCTAGGCACCCTTGCGTGCGACGGGGGAGAGGTGGCGCTGACGGCCAAACGGGAGCACCTGGAGGCCTTTGCGGATATGTTGGTGCCCGCCGATAACCCTGCGACCCTGGAGGGGGTGGCCCTGGGCCGCGACCTCTTTTTCGATCCATTGCTTTCTGCTGATTCCACCATCAGTTGCGGCACCTGCCACCGCCCGGAACTGGCCTTCAGCGACGGCCTTCCGCTGAGCCGCGGTATTGGCGGCCGGCTGGGCCGGCGCAATACGCCGGGCCTGGCCAACGTCGGCTACCTGCACCAGCACCTTTTTTGGGATGGCCGGGCGGTGGGCCTGGAAGCCCAGGCGCTCCACCCCATTGCGGAGCCGCACGAAATGGGCGGCGACTGGGCCACGGTGCTCGGAAAATTGCGGCGCCACCCCGATTACTGGCCTCGTTTTCGCAGCGCATTTGGACTTGGTTCCCCCGATCAATTGGAGGCCAGCCACGTCGGCAAAGCCTTGGCGCAGTTTCAGCGCACCTTGGTTTCTTCCGATAGTAAATACGACCGGGTGCAGCGGGGGGAGGCGGTCTTCAGCACCGCCGAGGCGCTGGGGGAAGCCATTTTCTTCGACTTTGCCGATGACCCGGAGGGACCCTACGCGGGCCTGCCGACGGGGGAGTGCGCCCACTGCCACACCCCGCCGCACTTTACGAACCAACGTTTTTTCAATAATGGCCTGGATGCCGCCGCCCACCTGGAAGACTTTGGGGACCCGGGGAGGGGAGGCATTACGGGTAGCAAGGCGGAACTGGGGCTTTTTCGGGCACCTGGATTGCGCAACGTAGCGCTGACGGCTCCTTACATGCACGACGGCCGCATGGCTACGCTGGAAGAAGTGGTGGCTCATTACAACGGAGGAGGGGAATACGCGGAAAACAAAAGTGCCAACGTTTTCCCACTGGGGCTGGACAGCGTGCAGGCGACAGCTTTGGTAGCCTTTTTGCAAACCCTTACGGATAGCTCGTTTGTTACCCAATCAATAATGCTGCTGCGTTAAATCTCTGCTATGCCCCGTTTTTTGCTGCTTTGTGGTCTTTTTACCCTGTTTCTGGCCGCCAGTTGTGAGCCGGATGCTCCTATTTGCGAAAATTGCCCGGAGGAAGAAACCGACGCACCCATCACCGGGCCGGCGAATCCTACGGCCTACACCCTGGAGGTTCCCAGCTACCTGCCCCGGCCCATCGTGGACGAAACCAACCCATTGACGGTGGAAGGCATCGAACTGGGGCGGCGGCTTTTCTACGACCGGATCATGGGGCGAGACAGCGCTTTCTCCTGTGCCGATTGCCACAAGCAGGAACTGGCCTTCACCGATGGATTGCCCAAGGCGGTAGGGGTTAGTGGACGGACCGGGCGGCGTAGCGCCATGTCAATTGTCAACATGGCCTTTAACCCCAATGGATTCAACTGGGATGGCCGCGATGGAAAACTGTGGGAACAGGCCGTGCACCCCGTGGAAGACATGCTGGAAATGGACGAGGACTGGGAAGCCGTACTGATCCGTCTCCGCCGCAGCCGGGATTACCCCCAGCGTTTCCGGGCCGCTTTTGGGATTGGCCGGACGAGCGAGATCACCCAGGAGTTGGCCGTGAAGGCCATTGCGCAGTTTGAGATGACGATCATTGCCGCCGACAGCCATTTCGACCGGGTGGTGTACCGCAACACCGAGTTTTTTACGGAAGAAGAGCAGTTGGGGGCGGATAGCCTGTTTTTTATTGAGGACGTGCCGGTAGGTGCCTTGCACCCCGGCTGTGGTCATTGTCACAACGCCCCGACTTTTGGGGACAACCGCTTTCGGAACAACGGGCTGGACAACGTGAGCAGCTTAGAAGACTTTGAGGACATCGGCTTCGGTGCCGTGAGCGGAAGCCGCTTCGACAATGGGAAGTTTCGTACCCCCACCCTGCGCAACATTGCCCTGACGGCACCGTACATGCACGACGGGCGCTTCAATACCCTGGAAGAAGTCCTGGACCATTACGCCAGTGGAGGCCACGGGGTGGAGAACGAGGACCCCAACATCACCGGCTTTCCGCTGAGCGAGCGGCAGAAGACGGCGCTGCTCGCCTTCCTGCGCAGTTTGACGGACGAAAGTTTGCCTACTGATCCCCGTTTTTCCAGCCCTTTTTAGGCGTCCCAAATTTCGCACCATTCAGAACCTGCGCGCACGGAAAGCAGAAAAATTGGGGGCAGATCGAAAAAAAATGCAAATTATTTGGCCGCCGAAGGCAGGGGGGAAGGCTAATTTTTTTTCACTTTGCGTTTTGCAAATGCCTGTAATTCAGGGGTTTTGAATGTTTTTGCTTTGTTTTCGGATTCACAATTGGGCAAATATGTCTTTGTGCCTGGGGTGATGAGGTGCGATTATTGTACTGTCAAACGAAAGCAACGACCGCCGAACGCGGTGGTCATTGGAAAATTACACAGAGATTCGCCTAAGGTAGTAAGTTGGCCTGGATACAAGAAAGTCCAACTTACTACCTAAGTTTTCTCCCCTCGTTTTGACCACAAACGCAGAGATTATAGGGGCTTCAACCCCACCTTTCGCAATATTTTCATGAGATTACGATTTGTCGAACGGGTCACATCAGGCTAAAGCAGCCAGATGTGGCCCTTTCTTTTTTAGGTAAGCAGGTGAACATAGGAGTAAATTTTCGATTTGTGTGGAAGATGTAAAATGTGTTACCTTGCAGTGGTAGAGCGTCTTAGTGACGTCGAAAGAAGAGCTTTAAGAGGTTATTGACGAAAAAACGAATTGACCGAGGTGGTGGCCAGTAGCGGCCCTTGCGCGGTATGGTCTTGCAGGACTACTGTTAGACCGATTTAAGTTTACTCCCCAGTCTTTGGGGTGTCATTATCCCAATCCAGCTATTCTAATCATAATTCCACTATGGCAAAATCTCTACGCACTACCAGATATCCCCGTGGTTATCTTACTGTTTTTCTCTCCTTACTTTCCATGGCTGTCTTCGCTCAATTGAGTGTAGAGGTTACTGGAGAGAACATCGCTTGCTTCGGTCTTTCCAGTGGCACGGCCACGGCCGAGGTGGACAATGGCACTGCGCCTTACACCTACGCATGGAGCAATGGCGGCAGCACCGCAACGATTCGCAACCTTAACGCAGGTACTTATAACGTTACCGTTACCGATGCCGGCGGCATGACGGGTACGGGCAGCATCACCCTGACCCAGCCCACCCGGGTGACGGCCACCATTTCGGTTCCCAACCAGTGTGAAGGGCCCTTCATGATTGCTGCCGAACCCGAAGGAGGCGTAGTACCCTACCGCTACAACTGGTCTACCGGAGCAGATACCCGCGCCGTACTGGTACCCGCCGGGGCCTACTGCGTTACGGTAGTTGACGCCAACCAGTGTGGTTTCGTAGCTTGTACTACGCTCGAAGAGGACCCACCGACGGTGACCTTGGTAGGCGTAAACGCTACCTGTTTTGACGCCGACAACGGCTCCATCACCGCTACCCCAGTAGGAGGCACCGCCCCTTACACCTACGCCTGGTCCAATGGCCGAACCGGCCAAACCATTACCGGACTGGCTCCGGGTGGCTACCAGGTTACCCTGACGGATGCGCGCGGCTGTACGGCCACGGCCTCTACATCCATCAGCGAGCCACCAGCCATTACCGGTAATATTTTTGGGGACAACAGCGTCTGCCCGGGCGTGGCTGATGCTTTTCTGAGGATCAACCCCATGGGAGGGACGCCTCCTTATTCCTACGTGTGGAGCCCCGGCGGATTTACTGGCCAAGGCGTTGGGCCACTCCCCGCAGGTACTTACTCCGTCGTCGTGACGGATGCCAATGGCTGTACCCGCACCAGTACTTTCCTCGTTACGGAGTCGCCCGAAGTAGCGGTAGCCATCACCGGAGACGAGCTGCTCTGTGGATTGAACACCCGGGGCACGTTGAGCGCAGCACCGGTGAGTGGTCCCGTCAATCAATACACTTACCAGTGGAGTACCGGGGCGACCACTCCTACCATTACCAACGTGGGAGCGGGCACCTACACCGTAACCGCCACCGATGTTAATGGATGTACGGGGACAGCAACGGCCACTGTGGAAGTGGTCGACGTCTCCGTTTCTCTGTCCAGTACGCCCGTCTCTTGTTTTGGCGGCAACGATGGCACTGCGACGGCCACGGCCAGCGGCGGCACGGAGCCTTACACCTACGTATGGAGCAATGGTGCCACCACTGCCACCATTACTGGTCTTACCGTTGGTACTTACTCCGTGACGGTTACCGAAGCAGACGGCTGTAAGGCCAGCGGCAGCGTGCAGGTTACGGCACCTTCCCGCCTGATCATCAGCGCCACGCCCACCAACGTGGTTTGCGCCGGTGAAAACAATGGTTCCATTGACGTTTCCGTTTCGGGCGGCACCCCAGCCTATACCTACCTGTGGAGCAACGGCGCCACGACCCAAGACCTGAGCAACCTCACGGCAGGAACCTACGGCGTGACCGTTACGGATGCCAACGGTTGTACGGCCAATACCTCGGTAGTGGTTACCCAACCGACTCCCCTGGCCATCACCCCGCAAATTACCAACGTAGCCTGTGCGGGAGATGCTACCGGAGCCATTAGCCTGACCGTTACCGGAGGCACCCCTGCCTACACCTACGCCTGGACAAACGGTGCCACCACCCGCAACATCCAGGGCCTGGTAGCGGGCAGCTACACCGTTACCGTTACCGACGCGCGGGGCTGCCAGCTGGTGGCAACCTACACTGTCACCCAACCCCCCGCCCTGTCCCTCGTTGGTCTTGCCGACAGCACACGTTGCTTCGGAGACAATACGGGCAGCATCGACATCACCGCAGCTGGTGGAACCGCTCCGCTATCATTCGCGTGGAGCAACGGTGCTACCACTGAAGACCTGATGAACCTTGCGGCGGGAACGTACACCGTAACCGTAACCGACGCCAATGAGTGTGAGGCTACGCGCAGTTTCGTCGTGCGATCGCCAAATGCCCTGGCCCTGACCGCCACCCCCGATAACGTAAATTGCGCAGGGGGCAGCGATGGAGGCATCAACCTCAGCGTCACCGGAGGGACCGCACCTTACACATACCTATGGAGCAACGGCGCCACCGGCGAAGATTTAACGGGCCTGACCACGGGCGTTTACACCGTTGCCGTAACCGATGCCAACGGCTGCCGGGCCTCTCTGAGCGTCAGTGTTCAGGAACCCACCCCGCTTGCGGCTACCGGGCAAGTCACCTCCGTGGCCTGCCCCGGTGATGCTACCGGATCGATTGACCTCACCGTCACTGGCGGTACCTCTCCCTACACCTACCTCTGGAGCACCGGGGCAACGACCCAGGATGTGACGGGCCTTACGGACGGTACCTACACTGTGACCATTACCGATGCCAATGCTTGTCTTCTGACCCAGTCGTTCACCGTGACCTCCAACCCGGGTATTGCCATTACCGGAACCGTCTCCCCCGTGCGCTGTGCCGGCGGCAACACCGGTGCGATTGACGTTACGGTGGCCGGTGGTTCCGGAACTTACGCTTACGTGTGGAGTACTGGCGCAACGACCCAGGACCTGACCGGACTGGCGGCTGGCAACTACACCCTTACCGTCAGTGACGGCAACGCGTGTGATGCTGTGGCCTCCTTCACGGTGACGGAACCCACCGATATTGGCGTTTCCGTAACTGCCCCCACCATTACCTGTGGAGGCACCCCCACCGGAACAATCACCGTTTTAGTCACCGGAGGTACGCCACCCTACACTTATCTCTGGAGCAACGGGGCGACCACCGCAATGGTCAGCGGCCTCGCTGCGGGTAGTTACTCCGTGACCGTCACTGACGCCAATGGCTGCCAGGACGTGACTTCTGGCATCACCCTGACCGAACTGCCCGCGTTGGAATGTGCAGTGACTATCCTCCAGGAGGCCACCGAAGGCAACAACGGCAGCCTGCGGGTGGACCCCAGCGGCGGCACCATCCCGTACACTTATGCCTGGAGCAATGGCGCGACTACCCAGACCATCTCCGGCCTCGCCGCCGGGGTGTACACCGCCACGGTAACCGATGCTAATGGCTGTACCACAACCTGTTCCGCAACGCTTCGCGCCCTCTCCGGCCTCGGCGATTTCGTTTGGGAAGACTTCAACGTGAACGGCCAACAAGACCCCAATGAACCGGGCATCTTCGACTACCCCGTTTACCTTAAAAATGCGGCGGGCATCATCATTGATTCCACGCGGACGGACAGCAGCGGCTTTTATGCCTTCATGGGGCTTAACCCCGGCACCTACTCCGTGCTTTTCCCCGAACCGCCGGGTGGCATCCGAACCCTGGCCAACACGGGCAATGACGCCACCGACAGCGACGGCGACCCGGCGATGGGCGGCATGACCCAGAACTACACCCTGGCTCCCGGCGAATTCAACATGACGGTAGACGCCGGCTTCTTCGCCGAGCCCGGCGGAGTCATCGCTGACCCTTGTAACTGCCTGAACAACAATACCAACGATATCGACGGGCAATTCTCCGAGGCCATCGAAGTGACGGCCAACGTCGGGCAAACCTGGACCATCATCGAACGGGCCAATATGTTTACCCTCGATAGCCCCGAACCGCCGCTTGCTCCGATTCCCGTTCCCATTGGTACCACGCTGGATTTCCTCCGCTTCGTAGAAGGAGATTCCACCAAGGCGGTTTACGGCATCTCCTTCCGCCTGGTTGATAGTTTCAACTATTTCTCCGTCATCACCAACGGCGTTTACGAGCTCACCATCGCCAACCAGTGTTTCTACCCCATCGTCCGCTACGTGGAAGCGCCACCGGAAGAGCTATGCCGCTTCGACGAACCTGTAGTGCTGGATGGCTTCGGCTTGCTCAATGGCCAGCCCCTGCCGGGCACCGTGGTGTTTACCGTCAACGGCATGGAAGTAACGGAGATTAACCCCGCCGACCTGCCGCTGGGTACGAACATCCTCACCGCCGAATTTACCCCCGACGACCCAGAAGAGTGTATTCCCATCCTGGAAACCCAAATTGTCATCTTTGACGACTGTAATGCCAAGCTGGGTGACTTCGTCTGGCAAGACAACAACACCAACGGCGTCCAGGACCCCGGCGAACCAGGTATCTCCGGTGTGAAGGTAACCGTAACCAGCCAGGATGGAACCTATATGGATATGACCACCACCGACGGTGCGGGCATGTACATGTTCTCCGTTCCTCCCGGCACCTACAAGATCACCTTCGAGCAACCGGCTGATTTTTCCCCAACCACTCCAAACGCCGGCAACGATGCCCTGGATAGTGACATGAACCCGACGACGCTCATGACGCCCTTCTACACCGTTGGGCCAGATGAGATGAACTTCACCATCGACGCTGGTTTCGTCAGCCCCTGTATCCAGAATGTTTCCAACCCCGGCACCATCGCCGCCAGCCAGGAACTCTGCGGCCCGGGCAATGTCCCCCAGCCGTTGGTGGAAATCGTCCCAGCCTCCGGCGGCATCGGCGAAATTGAGTACCTGTGGATGTTCAATACCGTGAGTGCCGGGCAGGACATTGCCTACTGGCAAACCGTTCCCAACTCGAACACTCCCAATTACGCGCCAGGACCAATTTATCAAACCACCTACTTCGTGCGCTGTGTACGTCGCAATAACTGCCCCTTCATTGAAGGCAACGTGCTGACCATTGAGGTAGGCGACGATGCGGTAGCCCAGGTTAGTGGTCCCAGCTCCGTTTGCGTAGGCGAAAGTGCGACTTTCCAGGCTTCCAACCCCGGAGCGGGCGCCCAGATCAGCTGGACCTTTACCGGCAACTCTTCCGTCCAAACGAGCAACTCCCCGATCGTCACCACTACCTGGTCAACTTTCGGTTCGTTCTCCGCCACCCTGAGCGTAACGGCCAATGGTTGTACGAGTACCCAGGTCTTCCACGTCTCCGTGCTCAACAATCCTACGCGCTGCGGCGGAAACCTGACGGCATCCGGCTCGGTCAACAACCTCCAGGCGCGGGAAGTAAGCGTGGAATGGATGGTCCCTGCGGATGGCACGGACTACACCTTCGCGCTCGAACGCTCCACCGATGGCCAGACTTTCCGCGCCATTGCGGATGTGACGGCACCAGCTTTTGTGACCAGTGGAGATATGGCCATGTTCCGTTACGACGACGTAAGTCCGCTGGCGGGCCGCACCTTCTACCGGGTCCGGATGCTGGACGATGTGCACGGCGATATGCTCTCCAACGTAGTGGAACTGCAATTGGGAGGCGCGACCACCGCGCTCGGTCGGGTGTTCCCTAACCCGGCCACGAACAACAACCTCCACGTCGAAATGAGCGCTGAAGCCACCGCCGAGCTCGCCCCCAGCGTCCAACTTTACGACGTGCGGGGCAATGCGGTGGGCCCGCGGCAATTCCTCGCACCGGGTACCGGCGTGATCAACCTCAACACCTCCGCCCAGGCGGCGGGCGTGTACTTCCTCCGCCTCACGGTAGGTGATCGTACGGAGACGCACCGGGTTATTCTCGAGTAACCGGCCTGATGCGCAGGACCTTTTAGGGTGTCGCCCCGTCGGATTTTCTTCTGGCGGGGCGACATTTTTTTGGCGCGGTCGCAGGTGCAAGGTTGGGGAAGAAGCAAGGGAAGCCTGGGAGGATGATCGCGTCCGTCTCCCGGCTTCCCGTCCCTCGCTCCTTGTCCTGACTCCCCCCATCGGGGGGGCGGGGGGGAGCACCTGCGGCCGCGCCTTATTGCTGCTTTGGCCGCCCCGGCTGCAGCGGGTTAGGGAAAAAATGCCTAATTTTGCGCGCTCTTAACCCCCTCGCAGCATGTTGACGGTAAATGATTTAACGGTACAGTTTGGTAAGCGGATCCTCTTCAATGAGGTCAATCTGCGCTTTACCCACGGAAATTGCTACGGCATCATTGGTGCCAACGGTGCCGGCAAATCCACTTTCCTCAAAGTCATTTCCGGCGATCTGGACCCTACCCGGGGCAGCGTCAGCCTGGAGCCCGGCAACCGGATGGCGGTGTTGAGCCAAAACCACTTTGGCTTTGAGGAGCATACCGTACTGGACACGGTGAAGATGGGCTACGAGCGGCTCTACGCCATCGAGCAGGAAAAGAACGCCATCTACTCCAACCCCGATGCGACGGATGCCGACGGTATGCGCGCCGCCGACCTGGAAAACCAGTACGGCGAAATGGGCGGCTGGACGGCCGACTCCGACGCCGCCGAATTGCTCTCTAACATGGGCATCCAGGAGGACCTGCACTACAAGGCCATGGCTGAATTGAGCGGGCCGGAAAAGGTGAAAGTCTTGCTGGCCCAGGCCCTCTTCGGTAACCCCGATATTCTGCTGCTGGATGAGCCGACCAACGACCTGGATGCGCCCACCGTTCACTGGTTAGCCGACTTTTTGGCCGACTTCCCCAATACCATCATCATCGTCAGCCACGACCGCTACTTCCTGGACATGGTCTGTACCCACATCGTGGATATTGACCGGCAGCAGGCCCACATCTATACCGGCAACTACAGTTTCTGGTACGAGTCCAGCCAGTTGGCCCTCATCCAACAGGCCAACAAAAACAAGAAAATGGAGCAAAAGCGGGCAGAGATGATGGAATTCATCCAGCGCTTTTCCGCCAACGCCTCCAAGTCCAAACAGGCTACCAGCCGCAAGAAAGCCCTGGAAAAGCTCAACATCGAAGAGATCAAGCCCAGCTCCCGCAAGTACCCCTTCATTGCCTTCCAGCCCGAGCGGGAACCCGGAGACCAGATTCTGAAGGTAAGCAACCTGAGCAAAAAATCGCCCGATGGCACTCTGCTCTTCAGCAACATTTCCTTTACCGTCAACGGTGGGGAAAAGATTGCGCTGCTGGCCCAGGAAGCGACGGCCCTGACCGCATTTTACGAAATCCTCGCCGGCTTGCTGCCCGCTGACTCGGGCACCATTGAGTGGGGCCAAACCATCACTACCCAGCACCTGCCCAACGAAAACGCGGAGTACTTCCAAAAGAGCAACGGTCTTGACCTGGTGGAATGGCTGCGGCAGTATTCCATCAACAAAGACGAGCAGTTTATCCGGGGCTTCCTGGGGCGGATGCTCTTCACCGGGGAGGAAGTGCACAAAGATTCCAGCGTGCTTTCCGGTGGCGAAAAAGTGCGTTGTATGTTGAGTAAAATGATGCTCAACTCCCCCAATTTTCTGTTGCTGGATGAGCCCACCAACCACCTGGATCTGGAGGCCATTACCGCACTGAACAACGCTTTGGTAGAATTCAAAGGCAACTTCATTCTGAGCAGTCACGACCACAAACTCGTGGAAACCTCCACCAACCGCATCATCGAGATTGCGCCCGGAGGAATGATTGATAGCCTGTTGAACTACGATGATTACCTGACCTCAAAAGACATTGAGGCCCGTAAACTGGCCCTGTACGGAGCAGCGGTTTAAAGCGGTACAATAAAATCTTGCTTGGCTCCCTTCGATTATTTTGTGGTTATTGATTGGAGTGCACGAGCGGTGCCCAGTCCGGCCCGGCCAACGGCCAACGCCATATGGCTCGCCGAAGGGGCCGCAACGGGGGCTGTCCAGCTACACTACTTCCCAACCCGGGCCGCTACGACGGATTATTTGGCGGGCCGTCTGCGGGTACTCGTTGGGGAAGGCCAAAGAATACTGGTGGGTTGGGATTTTGCCTTTGGGTACCCCGAAGGTCTGGCCTCCGCCCTCGGCCTCGTTGACACGCCGGCGTGGTTGGCCGTGTGGCGGGAGATTGCCGCCAGGGTAGAGGATGGGCCTGACAACCAAAACAACCGCTTTGCCGTGGGGGCCGCACTCAACCGCCGGATTGGGGCCGCGGCGGGTCCATTCTGGGGAACTCCCGCCGCCAGCGCCAGTGCTTTTCTGAAAATGAAAAAAGATTTCGAGTACCCCGTTCAGGTTTCCGGCGGCATTGCCCTGCCTGAACGTCGGCGCGTAGAACGGCGCAGCCCGGGCATGCAAGCGCCCTGGAAGCTGGCCTACGCCGGTAGTGTAGGAGGGCAAAGTTTGCTGGGTATTCGCCGGCTTCTGGACCTGGCTTTTACTGATGCGGACCTGCGGGCGGTGAGCCAGGTGTGGCCGTTTACTACGGCTTTTACCCGCCACCTTCCGGAGCGGGGAGGCTTAGTTTTACACGCGGAGATTTACCCCAGTTTGTTGCCCCGCCCCCGCAGGGATGAGATTGCCGACCGGGAGCAGGTGCTTACTTACCTGGCCTGGTTGCGGGGGCAGCAAGCCGCCCAAACCCTGGCGCACTGGCTGGCGGGACCCACTGACCTTTGCGAAAACGAAAGACAGTCGGTACTCGACCACGAAGGTTGGGTGCTGGGCGTTGCCTGAGCGTGAGCAATGCTTCCCAACAATCAACTACCGCCGGGAAAGTGTCAATGTCTATCTTTGTGCCCGCAAAACCCCAGGCAAGCATGACCGAGAGGAAAATCAAATCGGCAATAGTGTCCGTGTACCACAAGGATGGCCTAGGACCCATCATTGACGCGCTACACCGTTTGGGGGCAACCCTTTACAGTACGGGAGGCACCGAAACCTTCATCCGCGAGCGGGGCATTGAGGTGATCCCCGTCGAAGAACTTACGGGTTACCCTTCTATTCTGGACGGTCGTGTAAAAACGCTGCACCCCAAAGTCCACGGCGGCATCCTGGCCCGCCGGGAGCCCGACCACCTCGGCCAGCTCAACCAGTACGAGATTCCCGAAATCGACCTCGTTATCGTGGATCTCTACCCCTTTGAAGAGACGGTGGCCAATACGGAGGAAGAGGAACTGATCATTGAAAAAATCGACATCGGAGGGATTGCCCTGATCCGCGCCGCCGCGAAAAACTACCGCGACGTCGTCATCGTCCCCAGCCGCGACGACTACGCCACGCTCCAGAAAATCCTTGACACCAACGACGGGGTTACCACCCTGGAGGACCGACGGGATCTGGCAAGGCGCGCCTTTGCCGTCAGCAGCCACTACGACACGGCGATTTTCAGCTACTTTAACGAAGACGGGGGCATGGACGCACTCAAACTCAGCGAAACCCGGGCTACGGAACTGCGCTACGGGGAAAACCCTCACCAGAAAGCCTCTTTCTACGGTCGGCTCGAGGGTATGTTCACCAAACTGAATGGCAAAGAGCTGAGCTACAATAACCTGGTAGACATTGACGCAGCGGTGGGCATTATGGGAGAGTTTAAGGACGGCAAACCCGCCTTTGTCATCCTTAAGCACACCAATGCCTGTGGTGTAGCGGTACGGCCCACGCAGTTGGAAGCGTGGAAAGCTGCGCTTGCTGCCGATACCGTCTCTGCCTTCGGAGGAATTTTGATTACCAATCGCCAGGTAGAGCTCAGCACGGCCCAGGAAATTGATAAACTCTTTTACGAAGTACTCCTGGCACCCGATTTTACCGATTCGGCACTGGAACTGCTCAGCAAAAAGAAGGGTAGGGTATTGTTGCAGTACCACCACCTCACCCAGCAGAGCAGGAGCGTGAAGACCTTATTAAATGGTTACGTGGCCCAGGATACGGACTTCAGTACGGAAACGCCTGCGGACTTCACCACCGTTACGGAGCGCAGCCCGACGGCCGAAGAGGTGGCCGACCTGGTCTTTGCCAACAAGTGTGCCAAGCACCTCAAGTCGAACACCATCGCACTGGTCAAAGACAACCAGATGATTGCCATGGGCTGCGGGCAAACCAGCCGGGTGGACGCCCTCAAGCAGGCCATTGTAAAGGCCAAAGCCTTTGGGTTCGCCACGGCGGGCTCCGTGATGGCTTCCGATGCCTTTTTCCCATTCAGCGACTGTATTGAGCTGGCCCACGAGGCGGGCGTAACGGCAGTTGTACAGCCAGGAGGCTCCATTCGGGACGAAGACTCCATCGCCGCATGTAATGCCCGCGGGATGGCCATGGTCACCACGGGCGTTCGGCATTTTAAACATTAATCCAAATTTTAACGCGTGCTTAAGAACCGCTGGCCCCCGGCTTAGCGTCTTACCTGCGACTCTAATTGATGGCTACCAAGACCATGTTCAGCCACCTCGCCATTGACATCGGAAATTCCGGAGCGAAAGCGGCCGTGTTCCGGGGCGAGGCCATGATCGGGCCGGTCCAACGCTTTACCCACACTGAGTGGGAGGTGGCCGACCGGATGGTAACCAACCATGGGGTGAAAAAAATCATCTATTCCACGGTGGCAAACGTGCCTCCATCCCAGTGGATAGATAAATGGGAAAAAGACGATTGTCTCGTTTTGGCACTCAGTCCGGCGCTGCCTCTGCCCTTCGCAACGGAATACGCTACGCGCTCAACACTGGGCCAGGATCGTATTGCGGTGGTGGCGGGAAGCCTGGCTCTTTCACCTTCCACCGCACCTGCGGCCGCGCCCAAACTGATTGTCGACGCGGGCACCTGCGTGACTTATGATCTGGTCACTGCCGCCGGCGTCCACCTGGGCGGTAACATCGGCCCGGGCCTGCGCATGCGCCTGCGGGCAATGCACGAGTTCACGGCGCGCCTGCCCCTGGTGGAATCCGCTCCGGAACTCCCGGATGCCGTAGGGCGCAGTACGGTAGAAGCACTGCAGCACGGTGGGCAAATGGGACTGGTGTACGAGACGGAAGGAATGTTTCACCGCCTGGTGGAAGACTTCCCCGGGCTCGAACTCCTGCTCACCGGAGGCGACGCCGAATGGCTGGCCGGCCAATTATCCATTCCCTGTTCCCTTCACCCCAACCTGGTCTTGTTCGGCCTCCATCAAATACTGTCTTATTATGTTGAAAACGAATTGTAAACCAAGTCTGCTCGCGTTGTTCCTGCTGCTACTCGGAGTGGGAGCTGCCCTGAAGGCCCAAAACCTGGCCTCAGACTTCGTTGACATTCAGCCGAAGTTGAACAGTCCACTGAGCCGCTTTGGCCTCGGCAATCCCCTCGATCAAATCCACGCCGCCGCAGCCGGCATGGGTGCGCTGGAAACCACCTACCAAAACCCCTGGCACCTGAACATCCAGAACCCCGCCAGCCTCGCCAGTTTGCAAACGACCAGTTTTGAGGTGGGCATTTACGCCCGTAATGCTGCTTTGAGCGACCGCACCACTACGGCCAATACCTGGCAGGGCAACCTCAATTACCTCGCCCTCGGCTTCCCCTTGCGCAACCCCATCAACCTCAGCCTCGACCGGATCCAGAACACCTGGAACGCCGGGATGGCCTTTTCCCTGGCCCCAACCACGCAGGTAGGCTACGACCTGCTGGTGGGGGATACGGACCCCGACTTTGGTGCTACCTCCAACATTTTGAAGGGTAATGGTGGGGCCTACCGCTTTACCTGGTCTACGGCTTTCCGCTACCGCGCCCTTTCGCTGGGATTAAATGCGAATTACAACTTCGGAAAAATCACGAACAGCCGCATCGTGTCTTTTGACGATATTACGGAGTCCCTGGCGACGGAATTTCTGGAAGAGTACTCCATTAATGGCTTCAACGTAGGCTACGGATTGCAGTACGTTCACAACTTCACCAAACCCAACGAGGAAGGGGAAAAAATACCCACCGGCAAGCGGGTCATCTTCGGGCTCAACGGTCAGATTGGTCGCGACATCCGCACGGAGTCCAGCTTTCTGTTCCGCCGTTTCAGCCCCAATGGTCAACTCTTTGTCTCCGATACCCTGCGCTCGGAAGCGGGGCAGCGCGGCACCCTCAGTTTGCCCGCCTCCTATTCAGCGGGTATTGCCTTTGAGGACATCAACCGCCTCTTCGTTGGGGTGGAATACGGCCGCCGTCTTTTTGGCAATTACCGCAATGACGCCCAGCCGGATGTGTTGGCCGACGCCAACCGCTTTGCTTTTGGCCTGCAATACATCCCCGACGCGGGATCCTACAACCAGGCCTGGAAAAGGGTCCGTTACCGGGCCGGACTGCGCCTGGAAGGGGATGGACGGCTGGTAGATGGGGTACAGGCACGGCGCAATGCCGTGACGCTGGGAGCCGGGTTTCCGCTCCGTTTACCCCGCCAACAGGTTTCTTTCCTTGATCTTGCCGTAGAAATTGGTAAGTTTGGGGTTCCGGATATCCTTGACGAAAACTATGTTCAATTCACCGCGGGTTTTTCCCTCAACGACAACTCGTGGTTCTTCAAACGTAAACTCAATTAAACCAACATGCAAACCATCATTCGCTCCATTGCCCTGGTGCTGGTCTTTTGCGTCGCCGCAGCAACGCTTCCTGCCCAGTGCGACAACTGGGTAAATTCCCCGAAGAAGGAAGAAGCCGAGAATGCCCACGTGGCGTACCGCAACTTTGTTAAGAACTATACGGACTTCACGGAAATGCCCGCCGAAGAGTTCGAGACCGCGTTTAAAAACTGGAAGATCGCCTACGACATCGCTCCGGCGGCCGACGGGCAGCGCCCTTTCCACTACCGCGACGGACGGATGTTTTACCGCGCCCTGGCCGCCAAAGCCACCGATGAAGCGGTAAAGGCCGAGCACTACGCCAAGCTCCTCGCCTTCTACGACGAAGAGCTGAAGTGCTACCCCGATGCCAAAGCTTACCTGTTGGGCCGCAAGGGCTACGACCAGTTCTACCTGACCGGTTACAGCATGGACGCGCTCAAGACGCTGGAGCAGGCCATGGCCGCCGGCGGAAACGCTACGGAGTACATCGTACTGCCCCCACTGGGTCAGTTGCTGAACTACTACTTTAAGACGGAACAAATCGACAATGCCCGCGTGCGCGACCTTTACGAGAAAGGAATCGCTATTGCCGATCACAACATCGAGAAGAACGGCACGTACGCACAATACTATAAGGATGCGCGTGCCAACCTGGAGGCCAGCGTACTGGAGTACGAAGACCAGATCTTTGACTGTGCCTACTTCAAAGAAACCCTCATGCCCAAGTTTGAGGAAAACAAGGAAGACCTCGAGGTGCTGAAATTCATTGTGGCCAAACTCAAGGCCCAGGGCTGCCCCGAGACCGACGAAGCCGTGGTGAAAGTTCAGGCCCAGTACGACGCGGTGTACGCCGTCAAAGCCGCCGAATACGAGGCCGAGCGACGTCGCCTGAACCCTGCCTACGACGCGAGTCTGTTGGTGGAAGAAGAAGACTTCGACGGTGCCGTACGCCGCTACCAGGAAGCCATCGACTCGGCCGAAGACAACGAGAAAAAATCGCAGTACTACTACCAGATGGCCTCCATCCAGTCTGGCAAACTCCGGCAGTACGGCGTGGCGCGCCAGAACGCTAACAAGGCCGCATCCCTCAACCCCAACTGGGGCAAGCCTTATATGCTGATCGGCGACATCTACGCCCGCCTGGGCAGCAGCTGTGGAGACTCTTACCAGCAGCGCCTCGCCGTACTGGCTGCCATCGATAAGTACCGCCAGGCCAAAAGCATCGACGCCGAAGTGGCTGACGACGCCAACAAGCGCATCAGCAACTACAGCGGTTCCATGCCCATCCGTAGTGAGTCCTTCAGCCGGGGACACAACGAAGGCGACCGCATCGAAGTAGGTTGCGGCATCGGGGAAACCGTCGTGCTCCGCTTCTAATTTTACCGCGCCAAGCAGCGGCTCGGGAGGCTCGTCCACTAGTAAGGGCGGGCCTCCCGTCTTTTTAGTAACCCGGTGTGCCGTCTCTAATAAACGGGCGCGGCCGCAGGTGCTGGGCGACCAACAAGGAGCCAGGAGTGTTAAAATCGCCCTTCCGGAGAGGAAATTTTCATAAAGTTGACCCGGAGCTTTGCTCAAATAGAATCTCTTAGTAGCTTTACGCGGTAAAAGAGACCTACATCTACCCCGGTATCCGGTGGTAGAAGACGAATAACCATAATTATGCCTCTTAAGGCGACCTTCATTTTCATCTTTTAAATCGTAATCTTATGAAGCAAGCAAGACAATTGCTTATGTTGGCGATCTGCTGCCTTGGCAGTTTTGCGCTGGCAGCCCAAACCTTCGCTGGTTCCGGCGCAGGTTCAGCCATCCCCCCGACGGGAACCGGTGGCGCTCCTTTCACCCCTACGGTTATTACCTTTAACGTTACCGCTTCCGGTGTTATCGGCCAATCCCGTACGCTCCAGTCTCTGAACATCGACCTTAACCACACCTGGGTAAGCGATTTGTACATTGACCTCACCTCTCCTGATGGCAAGACCCTGCAAATCATGCGGGGCGAAGGCGGTTCTACGGATAACCTCCGTAACATCGTTTTCACTGACGGCGCTGCTAACAGCATTGAAGGTGCAGTTGGTCCTTTCGCCAACACCTCTTTCCGCGCGGAAAGTGGCTACCTCAACGCTGCTTTCGGTGGTTCCAACATCAACGGTACCTGGCGTATGCGCATCTACGACACCGCTGGCGGTGACTCTGGCACGATGCTCTCCAGCTCACTGGTGTTCACGCCATTCAACTCTGCTGTATTCGTTCCTACGGAAGAAGTAAACCTGGCCGGTATCCGGACGATCAACCTGACGCTGAACGACGAGTGCGGTGGTCTGGTAATCCCCGAAATGGTACTGACTGGTGACTTTGACGCTGATGACAACGGTTTCTCCGTTCCATCCAGCGCTTTTGACGTTGTAGTAATGGACAGCGACCCCTCTAACGGTCCTATCGTTGATGAGTGTGGTACCTTCCAGTACCGCGTAACCGTTAACAACAGCACTTTTGAGGCTCCTACCTTCGGCTTTACGGAAGATTTCGCCATCGGCGGTCCCAACGTCAGCATTGAGGTCGGTGAGGAAGTTCAACTTACTACTTCTACCGAAGAGATCAGCATCATTTCTAACGTTGCCGTTGACAACCCCGTTGCCTTCACTCCCGTTGACGACGCACTGGTGGAAATCACTTTCCCCGAAGATGGTTTCGTTAGCTTCATGATTGAAGGACAGCGCGAAGAAGCTGGTGCTTTCCTCGACGTCATCATCGTTGACTTTGAAGGTACCCTGATCTTCGAGCCTTCTTTCTCTGACCCCGTCAACGGTGACCCCAACGGTGCTACGCCTTTCTCTGCCCGTTTCACCGAGCTCCCCGTTGCCCCAGGTAACGTACTGACCATCCTGCTGGATGGTGATGACGAGCAGTCTACCCCCGCTAACAGCGACCCAGACTCAGAAATCTCTATCACCGACTTCGTATTCTTCCCCGCTCAGCTGGATGGCTACCGCGTTGGCAACTTCGTTACCACTTGGGGTACCGTTAACGCCGAGGATAAGACTTCTCCCGCCGTTGCTCAGGAAATCGAAGACGTCAACCTGCTTTGCGTTGACATCGACAACAACACCCTGACCACGCTGCCTACTTCCGTAAGCAAGTGTTACCGTGTTTTTGCCAGCAACGGTGCTACCGTTGTGGTAAACGGTGTATCTACGATGGCTCCCCAGCTGCGGGCCCGCCTGCTGGCTGGTGGTCTTACCCCCCTCGTTCCCCTGTTCACCGACGCTTGTTCTCAGGAACTCCGCGTTTGTGTTAACGACGTACTTACCTACGATGCTCAGGATCCCCTGTGTGAGGACGTAGTCCTGACCCGTACCTTCACGGCTACGGAAATCCGCAGCGCTTCTTGCCAGCCCGCCGCTGGTGAAGGCAACGCTCCTACCACTTCTTCTTACCAGATCATCTTCCGTCGTCCTACCCTGGATAACCTGGACGGTTCTGCCATCGAAGACGTAGTATACTACGAGCAGTGTGGTACTGCCAACCCAACCCGTGCCAACTACCCCGCTCCCCGGGTAATGACCCCCACTTTCCGTGGTGACTTCCCCGTACTGAACATCGACGGCCGCATCTTCGGTCTCCGCTCTGGCGAAGCCATCTGCAACATTGGTGTTACTTACGCTGACGGTGACCCCATCGTTACTTGCCCCTTCACTTACAAGTTCGTACGTACCTACACCGTCATCGACTGGTGTGAGCCTAGCGTAGTTCGTACCTTCACCCAGGTGGTGAAAGTGGGTGACACGACTGCTCCAGTATTCACTGGCCCAACGCAGGACCGTAACTTCGACGGCATCGCTGACGAAGACCTGGTATACTCTACCAACGCTGGCAACGTATGTGCAGCTTTCATCCGCCTCGACGCCGCTGGTGTCCGCGCGGTAGACAACTGCTCTGGCACTAACGTAACGATCACGGCCAACATCTACCCCGGTGCCAACCTGAACGCTACGCCGATCGGCTCTTTCGTGGTTAACCCCAACAACGCTACCCCCGAAATCACCAGCGCCATCCCCGTAGGTACGCACCTGCTGCGCTACACCTACACTGACCAGTGTGGCAACACCGGTTTCTCTGACTACATCTTCACCGTTGAAGACCGCACCGCTCCCGTTGCGATCTGCGAAGACGGCCTGAACATCGGTATCTCTTCCGGTTCTTCTTCTACGACCGGCCTTTCTACTGGCTTCGCCGTACTGACCCCTGCTAACATCGACAACGGTTCTTACGACGACTGCTCCGGTGTAACCCTGTCTATCGCCCGCGTTAACGCTGCCAACATCGCCCTCGAAGTATACGACCAGGAACTGATCCTGACCTGTGCTGACCTCGGCACGGTACGCGTAGGTCTTCGCGTAGAGGACGCCGCCGGTAACGTAAACTTCTGCTGGTTGGACGTACTGGTTGAGGACAAGAACGCACCCGTATGTATTCCCCCCAGCCCCGTAACCCTGAGCTGCATCGAGTACAATGCATCACTGCCTGCTGACATCACCGAAACGACCATCGAAGAGCGCAACGCCGTGTTCGGTGCTGCCGCTGGTGTTGACAACTGTGAAGTTGAAATCACGGAAACGATCACTGGCAGCGTCAACAGCTGTGGCGTAGGTAGCTTCACGCGTACCTTCCGTGCCACCGACGGCCAGGGCCTGACCAACGTACAGGTTTGCCAGCAGCGGATCACCGTTTACGGTATCCACGACTACCGGATCACCTTCCCAACGGACGAAGAGGGCATCTGTGCCACTGTTCCTGACTACGACGGTATCGTAGCCGAAGAACTGGCCTGTGACCTGATCACGATCACCAGCCACATCGACACGCTGCGCACCATTGCCGCCGGTGAAGAGTGCTTCAAGCTGCGCATCACTTACGACGTTGTTAACTGGTGTGAGTACAACACGCTGGGCCAGCCCTACCTGATCCCACGGGACGGCGACGGCATCCGCAACCCCGAGACGCAACTGCTCTACCTGAACGTGATCCCCCGTGTAACGACGACCCTGAACGACGACTTCGCGTTCCTGAGCCGCTTCACCGACCGCGTTTACAACCCAACCGCTCCTCAGTTCGACCGTACGCTTGACGACGGCAACGACAACGACGGTACCGATGACGACAACGGTGCTGACAACAACGACACCGACGTTTACGCTACTGACGACAGCCGCGGTGCTTTCCGCTACATCCAGTTCGTAAAAATCTACGACGAGGTGGCTCCGGTCATCGAGGCGGACGAGCCCGAAGAATGCTTCGGTGGTACGAGCGTAACTTGCACGGCTGACCTGACGCTGACCTTCACGGCAGTAGACGAGTGCTCTGATGTAGCCATCACGCTGCAACTGGACGCTAACTACGACGTAGCCCAAGGTTTCCGTCCTGACAACGCTGCTGCACTTGGTGTAGGCATCACGCTGACCAACAACGGCGACGGTAGCTACTCTATCCGCGCTACGAACGTACCCGTAGGCGAGCACGCTATCCGCATCCGTGCGGCTGACGGTTGTGGCAACTTCGACGTGGAGATCCTCGAGTTCTGTGTAACTCCCGACAAAGCTCCTACCCCCATCTGTATCCAAACGCTGACCGTAACGCTGATGCCTAACGGCCAAGGCGGTGGTATGGCTGCCATCTGGGCTACGGACTTCATCGCCAGCGATGTATTCGATTGCTTCGGTAACCTGATCGACAAGTACAGCATCTACACGGAAGAAGAAGCTGGTGTTGCTGGTTTCGCTCCCGTAGCTGGCCGCCTGGGCATCGACCTGGACTGCGACGTAGTAAACCAGGACGTACCCGTCCGCGTCTACGCTATTGCTGACAACGGCAGTGCTGACTACTGTTCCGTAATCGTACAGGTTCAGGCCTTCCAGGAAGGTGTTTGTGGTGACGGCGGTCCTAACCTGACCGGTGCCATCGCTACCCGTACCAACCGTGCCATGGAAAATGTTGAAGTAACCATCACTGGTTCTAACGACATGGACCAGACGGTTCTCACCAACGCTGCTGGCCAGTTCAGCTTCACCAACCTCGCTGCAGGTGGTGACTACACCGTACAGCCTGACTACCGCGTAGGTGTAAACGTACAGGAAGTTAAGACCTCTGACATCGTCAAGATCGCGAAAGTGATCCTGGGTTCTGAGGACTTCGACTCTCCCTACGACTACCTCGCTGCTGACGCTGACCAGAACCGCAGCCTGAACGTACTTGACCTCGTTGCTATCCAGCGCGTAATCCTGGGCCTCGACGCCAACTTCGCTACCGGCGAAAGCTGGGGCTTCGTACCCGCTGATGTCAACGTAAGCAACCCTTACGCTTCTACCTTCCCCGGTGTATACAACGTTAACGACCTGGCTGGCAACATCCTCGACGCTGACTTCGTAGCCTTCGCATACGGTGATGTAGTAGGTGACGGCCGTTCTACTGCTGCCATCAACGCTGCTGACGCTAAGTTGGAAGCTGGTCAGACCCACACCATCGTAATCAGCGGTGCTGATCTCGCTGGCTTCCAGGGTACGATCGAACTGGCCGCTGGTCTGGAACTGGTTGCTGCCAGCTACGAAGGCGAAGGTGCCATCAACCTGAACCGCGCTGGTGACGGTATGATCGCTGTAGCCCTCCGTGGTGACGCTGTCCTTTCTCTGGAAGTACTGGCTACCGAAGCTGGCACGCTCAGCAACCTGGTAAGCCTGACGGATGCCATGACGGTTCGTGAAGGTGTAAGCCTGAACGGTGCCGGTGGTGCCCTGACGCTGAACTTCTCTGGTGTTGCTGCTGCTGAGCTGGTAAACAGCCTCGAGCAGAACGCTCCTAACCCCGTCGCCGAAGTAACCACCATCGGTTACACCCTGGCTGCTGCTGGCAAAGTCACCCTGAGCGTTCAGGATGTACAGGGCCGCACGGTTATGGTACGCGAACTGGAAGGTGCTGCTGGCCGCAACGTCATCACCCTCAACGTGAACGAACTGGGTGCCGCTAGCGGTGTACTCAGCTACACGCTGACGGCTGAGAACTTCTCCGCTACCAAGAAGATGGTTGTTGTGCGCTAAGCATAGCTGATCCTTCAGTCTACCCTCCGGGGTAATGCAAGGCGGCCCCGTCGGAGAAATCCGGCGGGGCCGCTTTCGTTTTTTGTGGGCCGCCAAATTGTTGTAGCTTGCGTACTGACACGTGCCAGGGCTGAACCCAGCGCTTTGCTGCCCGCCCCGTTCGGAAGGAGAATTTAATTTTCTCCCCTCGTGCGCGCTAATCTGACCTGGACTGCGGGGAAAAACGTCTGATCTGACTTAAACTTTATTAATTTGGCCCGCCGGAGTAATGCCGCGATAAACTATGTGGAAGAATCTTAAATCTTACTTCATCATCGAGGAAGAAGGTGCTAACCAGCCTGCCGCCCCCGATCTCGCCAAACCAGGTCCTTCCCCCAAGTTGCCTGCGGGGGTAAAGAAAAACGCGGAAGCCATCCGCGTGGAGCAGGGAAAGCAGGGGGAAGGCACCACTGCCGGAGCGGTAAACGATCGGTTTGTGCAAGTCTTGATGGAGGCCATGGAGGGCGTGAACCTGCCCGGCTTCGATTACCTGGAGTACAAAAAATCGCTACAGAACCTGAAGAAGATGAACTTCAACGATGATGTACTCTACCGTACCGCGTACGCCGCAGCCCAAAGTATGGGGGTGACTTCGCAGGATCTGGTCGCTTCCGCCCAGCATTATTTGGGTGCTCTGGGCAAAGAAGAAGCCAAGTTTGGTCAGGCACTGAAGGGACAGGAATCGCAACAGATCCAGGACAAGGAGACTCGCCTCAAATCGTTGGGAGCCACCATCCAGCAGCACCAGGCCCAGATCAAAGCTTTGCAGGAGCAAATTCAGAAAGTGGAAGCTGAGCAGAAGGAGTTGCAAGACGCCATCCTGGCCAACGCAGATAAGCTGGCCAAAACCAAGGCCGACTTTGAGTACACCTACACGCTGATTGCCGGAGGAATTAAAAAAGACATCGAAAAGATGCAGGAATACCTCAAATAGTCGAAGTTTTCCTCGCACTGGTCGAGGGCGAAAAACTTCTGGACCCGCCAGACATTTTGAAAGGGAACGGCGCGTTGATTATCTTTGACCGCCGCCATGTAAATACTGCAAGCGAAAAAAATTATGGAAGCACCACAAATGAAACAAAAGTCCTTCTGGCAAAGACCGGAAGGCATCACCGGCCTCCTCTTTCTCGTGGCCATCCTGGGAGCGGTTGGCTTCCTGGCCGCCGCGTTGCCCTGGGGAACCATCCTGGCCAATACGCTCTACATGGCGGGGGTGATTGCCGTGCTGGGTGTTCTGGTGTACATGGTGCTGGATCCCAAGATGCGCAACCTCATCTTTTATATGTATAAAAGCGTGATGCGCAGCATCACTGGGATGTTTGTTCAGATTGACCCCATTGGGATTCTGAAGACCTACGTGGAGGAGTTGCACAACAACCTCCGCAAGATGAACAAGCAGATTTCTCAACTGCGGGCCCAGATGCATAAGCTCAAAGAACTGATCGTGAACAACGAACGGGAGATCAAGAGCAACCTCCAGCTGGCGGGCAAAGCCAAGGAGACCGACAAGCGCAACGTAATGATTCTGAAGAGCCGCCGTGCCGGCCGCTTGAAGGACAGTAACATCCGCCTGGAGACCTTGTACAAGAAAATGGAAGTCCTCTACCGGGTGCTTACCAAAATGTACGAGAACAGCCAGATCCTGGCCGAAGACATTGACGATCAGGTCAAGGTCAAAGAGCAGGAGCGTAAAGCCATCCACGCCAGCCACGGCGCGATGAAGTCGGCCATGTCCGTCATCAACGGAGATCCAGACCAGCGCGCTATGTTCGATATGGCCATGGAGAACATCACGGAGGACGTGGCGAGCAAGGTGGGAGAAATGGAGCGCTTCATGGAAATGTCGGCCAACTTTATGGACTCCGTAGACCTGCAAAACGGCGTCTTCGAAGAAGAAGGCATGCAGATGCTTGAGCAGTGGGAGAAAGAATCCACCAGCTTGCTGTTGGGCGAAGAGAAATCTCAGCTGCTCCTGCAAGCCGAGAATGACTCGGATGTGCTGGACCTGGATGCTCCCGTGCCCGAACGGGCCCGGCAGACGGGCAGCAAGAACCAGTACGACTCCTTCTTCGAGTAAGCGTACCAACGCAGCGTGCGGTTGGTAGTTCCGTGTGCCTCGTCATCCGGTGTAGGTAAACCCTCCTCACGAAGGGGGGGCCCGGGCTGGAAAACGGAAGTGCAGAAAAGTTCCCCAGCCGTCTCAGGTGGGGCCTAAACGTACCTTTGCCCCATGCGCCGTCTGCCCCTGATCAGTTACGCCATCATTGCCTACATGCTGCTGGCCTTCGCCTGGTGGTCGGTACTGCTGTTGCGTAAAACGAAGGAAGCCCACGTGGCGCAGGTCAATGAACTGGCCTACCGGTTGGCGGTCCAACGGCAAATCAACGCGCCGGCGGACTTCCGGGAGACGGAGCAGTACGCCCAGCTCACCGCAGACTTTAAGCGGCAGCAACTCATGATCATGGGGGAAGCCCTGTTGCTGGTGTTCAGCTTGGCCGGGGGCTTGTTTTTGCTTTACCGCAACTTGAACAAAGAGATCAGTGCTGCCGAACAGCAACGGAACTTCCTGTTGAGCATCACGCACGAACTCAAATCTCCGCTCTCGGGCATACGCCTGATTTTGGAAACCTTCCAGAAGCGGCGGGAGCTCCAGCCGGAAATCCAGCAAAAGCTGAGCACCAATGCGCTGGCGGAGACCGACCGGCTAACCGCCCTCGTCAATGACCTACTCTTAAGTGCCAAACTGGAGAACGTTTACTACCAGATCAACGCTGAAGACATTGATCTGGGCGGACTCATCCAGGACGCCGTAGACCAGGTAGCGATGAAGTACAAGAATGCGAACATCCACGTGGACATTGAGCCGGACGTCGGGCTGGTGGTGGGGGATCGCCTGGGTCTCACCAGCGTAGCGGTCAATCTGCTCGAAAATGCGGCCAAGTACAGTCAGCCTGAGCCCGTAATCCATACCTCTCTCCAACGCGGCGGCAGCAAGGAACTGGTATGGGAGGTAGCCGACAACGGCATGGGCATCCCCGACCGGGAAAAAAAGCGGGTGTTTACCAAGTTTTACCGGGTGGGCAACGAAGATACCCGCACGACGAAGGGGACGGGCCTCGGTCTCTTCATCGTTAAGGAACTGGTGACTAAGCACGGCGGACAACTGGAGTTGCTGGACAATTTGCCTAAGGGCACCCGCTTCCGGATCTACCTCCCCACCAAGTAAGGACCTAAGTGGGTGGCCGGAGGAGCGTCCCTTCTGACCAACTTCGCGCTTAAAGTCTTTTCTTTGCACCTGCGTAAGCGCCCAAGCAAAAACCGCCCAAAAATATACCATGCAGACTACCCCCCTGACCGAAACCCACCGCGCCCTGGGTGCCAAACTCGTTGATTTTGCCGGCTTTGAAATGCCGCTGACCTACTCTGGCCTGAAGGAGGAGCACGCGGCGGTGCGCAATGGCGTGGGCATGTTTGACGTGTCGCACATGGGCGAATTCATCGTCCGGGGGCCTGGCGCGCGCGACCTGGTGCAGTACGTGACGAGCAACGACGTGGACCGCCTGGCGGAGGGACAAGCCCAGTACAGCTGCCTGCCCCGGCCGGCCGGCGGGATCGTCGATGACCTCCTCGTGTACCGCCTGCCCGCCAACCCGGCCATGGGCGCGGGCGATGGCCACCCATCCTACCTGCTGGTGGTGAACGCGGGAAACATCCGTAAAGACTGGGATTGGATAAGCGCCCACAACCGCTTCGGGGCGGAAATGATCGACATCTCGTCCACCACCGCACTTTTGGCCGTGCAGGGACCTAAGGCAACGGACGTGCTGCAAAAACTAACCACGCAAAAGCTGGCCGATATTCCGTACTACCACTTCGTGCGGGGGGATTTTGCGGGGCTCGATAACGTCATTCTTTCCGCTACGGGCTACACGGGAGCGGGGGGCTTTGAGCTGTATTTTGACGCCAAAGACGCTGAGGCGGTGTGGAATGCGATCATGGCCGCCGGTCAGGACGCCGGAATTTTGCCCTGTGGGCTGGGAGCCCGCGATACACTGCGCCTGGAAAAGGGATTTTGCCTGTACGGCAACGACATCAACGACGAAACGACGCCGCTGGAGGCCGGGCTGGGTTGGATTACTAAACTGGCGGCGGGCGACTTTCTCGGCCGCGACCACCTGCTGGCCCAAAAGGAAGCGGGCTTAGCGCGGCGACTGGTCGGCTTCACAGTCGATGGACGGCGGGCGCCCCGGCAAGGCCACCCGCTGACGGACGAAGACGGTAACGTGATTGGTGAAGTGACCAGCGGAACCCATTCCCCGACCCTCGATCTGCCCATCGGCCTGGGCTACGTCAAAAGTGGCTTTCACCAGCCCGGAACGCGCATTCAGATTGACCTGGGCCGCAAATTTGCTGAGGCGACGGTGGTGAAGATCCCGTTCCTGTAGCGGAAAGGTTGAGAGAAAGTTGGGCCGGCAAGACCTATTTGCCAACGCTTTGGGAGAAGGTTCTAGCTACCGCATCCTTGTTTTCAGCTGTTCGCGCACCCGTTCCAACATTTTCATCTTCTCTTTCTTGTTCAGCCATTCCACTTTCCGTTTTGATGGGTCGCTAGAGGACGGACTGTTTCTTATGGCCCAGTATTTTTCTAGGGCGTTGAGTTGATCCTGAAAGGCGGATGAGCTATCAATTATTTTGATCGCTTCTATGGCTTCTTTGGCCACGACTTCAATGTCCTTCTTAGCGACCGTCAGGAGTTTGGGGAGTAACGCTTTAGCCCTCAGCTTAGTAAGCGCCCGGATGGCTCCGATTCTTTCCTTATAAAATCCGTGGTCTAAAGTGAAGGATAGCAATTCCACGTTTCCTTCCTCGATCCAACGATTGATAGTGGCTACATCAACTTTCTTCCACTTCAGGTAGACGATAATTTTTGTGAGCCAATTCATTGGTTTTGGATTTTTGCTATGAATATCCTGCGCTAATCCCCCCCGAACGCCCAGTGTCCGTTTGCTTTGTTTTTGGCGTCGGTGACGTCTTCCCAGCGTACGAGTTCGTGGTAGCGACCGTGTTCCCAGTTGTCTAGTTCGAAGTCGTAGTAGATGCTGGCGGGGTCGCCGGAGGCTCCTCCTGGCAGGGCTCCCCAGGCGCGGGGGCGGGGGCCGAGCTCCACGACCATTCGCCAGCTGGCACCGTTGCCGCCGTTGAGGGCGCGGGGGCTGTGGCGGCCGCCGCCGGTGGTGATGAGGCCGGAACCGAAGCCGGGAATGGCCCCGAGGTGACGTACGTAGGAAGCGCGGGTTTCAGCCCAGGTGGCGGGCAGTTCGCCGCCCAGGGATTCCAGAATTTCATCGAAGGCCCGCTGGGTGAGGGTTGCGCCGGTTTCGACGAAATTGTCGCTGGCCTGAACGTCGAAGATGGGATGATCGGGCTGGGTACGAAGCAAAGCATTCCATTTCCAGAGTTCGGGGGTGACGTAGCCGGAATCCTGGGGGATCTCGTCGAAAGTCAGGTCGTATACTTTGGTACGCCAGGCCTCGAACAGCGTAGGGGCGCGGCTATTGCCTTCGTAGTGGTAGTCCCATTCGGAGATGACGCGCAGCAGGGCCTGGCCTTCGGGGGTGAGGGATTTGCGGTTGATGCGGGCGATGAGGATGGGGGTAAGTTCTTCGGCCAGCAGGGAGTAGCTGCTCAGTTGCAGTTCCTTCATCGTGCGCTGGTTGAAGATGGGCTCGTCGCTGAGTCTTCGGTTGATGTAACGGCCACGGTATTCATCAAAATTTCCCGTGTAGGGGTAAGGGTAGTAGGGGCCGGTAGTCACCTGATTGGCCGAAGAGACGAAGCCGCGGGTGGGGTTGCGGTGTACGGGGCGCTCCTCGAAGGGGATATAGCCCCGCCAGTTGTTGGCCCGGGTGTCTCCGGCAGCGGGGGTGGTGCCGTTGCCCGTTCCGCGCAGAGGGAAAAAGCCATTGGGGCGGATGGCAATGTCACCATCCTTGGCGGCGAAGAGGAAATTCTGGGCGGGGTCTACGTAACCCCGCAGCGCCTGCTCGTAGTCGCCGTAGTTGGTGGCCCGCATCAGGCCCAGAAAGGTTCCCACGATGGTGTGGGGGCGCTGCCCCGCCCCGGGCGCGTCCTGGGCCAGGTAGCGCATGGCGTGGTCGGCGTAGGGGCCTTCCGTATAAGGCACCGGCCCGAAAATGGTGTAGGGGGTGACGATGACCTCAGCGGCCTGCCCCTTCACCCGCAGCGTATCGCGGACGAGCGTGGCGGGAGTCGGTGCCCCGTCCAGCAGATAGTGGGTGCGGGAAGAGTCCGTCCAGGTGATCTTGAACCAGTCGGTCACGTCGTGGCCAACGTTGGTTTCGCCGTAGGCGACGTGGTCGTTGAAGCCAATCATGATGCCGGGGGCACCGGGGAGGCCGACGCCGCGGGCGTTTACGCCGGGCAGGTGAATCTGGACTTCACACCAGATGCTGGGCAGGGTAAGGTTAAGGTGGGGGTCGCTGGCCAGCAGGGGGTAGCCCGTGTTGGAATGCTCGCTGCTCACCGCCCAGTTGTTGGAGCCGTTGCTTGGGTGAGGGGGGAGAAGGGTGTAGGGCAGGGCCTCGGGCACCGCGTGTGGGTCGGTCAGCGTATTCAGTTGGGGGGAGCCTGCGTGGTAGGCGGAGCGGCTGGTAGTAGTGGGCGCGGCCGCAGGTGCGGGGGAAGGCTGGCCAGCAAAGTCCCGCTGCGGAAGTGTGGGGCCGGGGGCGCTGGCATCGCCAACCTCAGGAATGGGCAGCACGGGCAGTGTGGGAACGGCCGAGGGTCTCGCTCCGCTGGCGTCGGGGACGATCGGGCTGGCGCCGGGGAAGCGCTCGGGGAACAGCTCTGCGTAGCGTTCCGCCCCCAGGCGCTCGCGGGTTTTTACGGTTTTGGCATCGACGTTGTAGCCGCTCAGGGATTGGGACATGCCCTTCATCAGCAGGGCGGTACGGTAGGGGCTCCAGTGCAGCGGCTGGTGGCCGAGAAGTTTGTACTCTACGGGGTAATCCCTGGGTTGGAGTTGATCGATCCAGGCATTGATACCTGCGGCGTAGGCTTCCAGGTAGCGGTAATCGTCGGGGAAATGGACGCGCATGGTATCAATTTCCCGCTGGGCGGCGGAGCGGAAACCACGGCGGACTTGGTCGCGGTCGCGCTCCAGGGTGCGCTGGCCGAGGACCTCGCTCAGGGTGCCTTCGGTTGCACGGGTGGAAATATCCATCTGCCAGAGGCGGTCGGCGGCGTGGCTGTAGCCTTGGAGGAAGCAGGCGTTCTCCAGGGTTGGGGCGAAAATGTGGGGGACGCCGCGGTCGTCAAAGAAGATGTCGCCAGCGGCCAGCGGGTGTGCGCTGGCGATGCTGCGTTGCCCACGGCGGAGGGAAAGGGCGGGCTGCGTATTGCGCCAGAAACCGGTGGCAGGGTTGAAAAATTCCCCCAGTGCCGGCACGGGTAAGCCCCCAAGCCCGGGGTAGCTGCCGATCAAAAGCCAGGCTCCCAGAAGGAAGGAAGCAAGGAGGAGTTGGTAATACTTCATAGCGCGGGATTGGGAAGACAAAACGGACGGCGGCGGTGGCGACGAGCGAAAATACGCGCTAGGGCCCACTTCTGCGGCACGGCTTCCGCAACAAGTGCCGCGTCGGCTGTGGGAATAGCCAAAGGTGGGAAGGATAACGTTAAAATTCTGTGCTTCCGTGTCGGGTAGGGCTATCTTTACCGCCGTATACTTGCCCCAAAACCTCAACGACTGATGTTGCGATCCCTTATTTTCTCCTGCTTTTTGCTGTTTTGCTGCTCCCCCTTGGCTTTTGCTCAAGTGGGTAACCCCGCCCGTGCCGATTCTTCCTCTCTGACGATTCAGTTTCAGAATATGGTGAAGGGTTCCAACCGTTACCAGGATTTCCGGGTCATCCGGGAGGCCTACCTGGCTGCCTTTATCAACAACGTGCAGGACTCGCTCTCCGGCTACACCGATACGATTGCTGCGCTGAAACAGGAGATTGCGGACAACGAGCGCCTGATTCTGGAACAATCCAACAACATCACCGAGCGGGAAGAAAAGATCCGCATCCTGGCCGATGAACAGGACAACATGAACCTACTTGGGGTGGGGGTACCTAAGGCAACGTACAGTGTCATCATGTGGACGGCCATTATCCTGCTTCTGGTAGTGGCCCTGTTTGCGCTGGCGCGGATGCGCCTGGCCGTGGCCAGCAGTCAGGAAGCCCGCAGCCACAACGTAAAACTGAGCGATGAGCTAGACAAAAGCAAGAAACAGCGCCTCGAGGTAGAGCAAAAATTGCGGCGCGAACTGCAAGACGAGATCAACCGCCGGAAGTCCGCCGGAAACTGATCCGGCGCCACAGTGGCAGCCCGGCCGAAAGCGGCTCCGGCTTGAAAAAATTAAGAATCCCAACACAATAGAGGGGAGGCCTTGACGGTTTAACTCCCACAGGCGCCGTCATCCCTGCGCAGAATATTACTGCGTTGTATCTTTGCGCCCTCATTTTGGCAACAATCCGGTTTACCTCAGCTTTATGAAATATTTGCTCAAAGCACTTCCCTTCCTCGGCCTGGCGGTTATCCTTTCCTCCTGCGGGCGGAACGACCGCTCGGCGACCACCAATTGGAAAATGAACGACACCAAGTGGGGAGGTTTCGAAACTAAGCAAGACTACGCTGGTCAGGAAACGCCCCCCAACATGGTGCTCATCCCCGGCGGAAACTTTGTGATGGGTTTCACCGAAGAGGACGTTCCTTACGACTGGGACAACATTCCCCGCCGTGTAACGGTCTCTACCTTTTTCATGGACCGGACCGAGATCAGCAATGCTGACTACCTGTTGTACCTGGATTGGACCAACCTGGCCTACGGTGAGTCTTACCCCGAGGTGTACCTGGGGGCCCTGCCCGATACCCTCGTATGGCGGGACGAACTTTCCTACAATGAGCCTTACGTAGAAAACTACCTGCGTCACCCCGCTACCAAAGACCACCCCGTGGTGGGCGTCAGCTGGCGGCAGGCCCGCGAGTACGCCCGTTGGCGGACCGACCGGGTAAACGAGGCCATCCTGATTGACAAAGGCATCCTCAACCCCAACCCCGCTCCGAAGGACGACCAGGTATTCGTTACCGACTCTTACTTCGCTGGCCAGTACACCGGAGACGTGCGCAAAGGAGTTAAAGACTTGCGTACGGGCGGTGACCGCCAGGTACGTAAGGAAGACGGTATGCTCCAGCCGGAGTTCCGCCTCCCCACGGAAGCAGAATGGGAATACGCTGCTTTGGCACTGCCCGGTCTGCAAGCCAACGAAAAAGACGAAAACTACACCGACCGCCGCATTTACCCCTGGTCTGGCAACAGCATGCGTTACCAGCGCCACGACCGCTACCAGGGACAGATGTACGCCAACTTCAAGCGCCGGGGTGGTGACTACATGGGTATTGCCGGCAAGCCCAACGACGGTTCTTCCGTAACGACCGCCGTCACGGAAAACTTCCCGAACGATTTCGGCCTCTACAACATGGCCGGTAACGTCAACGAATGGGTGGAAGACCTTTACCGTCCGCTGACTTCCCAGACGCTTAACGACTTTGAAAACCACGACCTTAACTCCTTCCGCGGTAACGATTTCCGCCAACTGAAGCGTGACCCCGTTGATGGACGTCCGCTGCCCAAAGACAGCCTCGGTCGCCTCCAGTACGAATACGTGGACGACGCTGATGCCGCCGAGCGCGACAACTATAAGAAAGGCCGGGTATTCAATTACCTGGACGGTGACGACCAGAGTGAAGCAGAATACGCCACCAACGAACACACGCTGATCAGTGACAAAGCCCGCGTGTACAAGGGCGGCAGCTGGGCCGACCGTGCCTACTGGCTGAGCCCCGGTACCCGCCGCTTCATGGACGAAGACAAATCCAGCCGTACGGTTGGCTTCCGTTGTGCGATGATTTCCGTGGGTGGAGACTCCTCCGTATCCGGAACGGGCCGCAGTGGCAACCGCTTCGGTGCGGATCCTAAGAAGAGCCGCCGTACCCGCCGCTAAGCTTTGCTGCCCCGCAACCGGCGGGTAAGATGACTGAAAGTCCCCGTTGGCACTGCCAACGGGGACTTCCTATATTTGCCCCATGACTTACACTAGCGACGCTGCGCTTTACGCCATTTACCAGGCCCACCCCCGGGTGCGGATTGACAGCCGGCAGGTGGGGCCGGGTGATTTGTTTGTGGGCCTGACGGGGACGCAGGTGAAGGGGAGCGACTACGCAGCCCAGGCCCTGGCGGCAGGGGCGGCCTACGCGGTAGTGGATGACCCTGCGGCCGTGGTGACGCAGGACAAGCGCTACTTGCTGGTGGAAGATAGCCTGGTGGCGTTGCAGCAGCTGGCCATTGAACACCGGCGAAGGCACCGGATGCCCGTCTTGGCCATCACGGGCAGCAACGGGAAGACCACCACTAAGGAACTGGTGCGGGCGGTGATGTCGCGGCAGTACCGCGTCCACGCTACGCCGGGCAATTACAATAACCACCTTGGGTTGCCTCTGACGGTACTGGCCACGCCGGAGGATACGGAGATGACCATTCTGGAGATGGGGGCCAACCGGCGGGGAGATATTGCCGAGTTGTGTACCCTGGGCCTTCCCACGCACGGTTTGGTGACCAACGTGGGGGAGGCCCACCTGGAGGGCTTTGGCGGCAAGGCTGGCGTAATTGCGGGCAAGGGAGAACTGTACGATTACCTGGCCGCTACCAACGGAGTGGCCTTCGTAAACCGGGATGAATCTCACCTGAGCCAAATGGCCGCCGCATGTACGCGGATCATTGGCTACCAGGTCAGCGAGGCGCCAACGGCGGAGGTGCCGGAGATGGAAATCCAGGTCTTTGCCCTCCATCCGGAAATTGAGGTAGGTTTTTTGAGCGGGGGCGGAGCGTTGCTGCGCTGCCGGGTCCACCTGAGCGGGCAGCACAATTTGCAGAATGTGAAGACGGCCATTGCGGTGGGGAAATACTTCAAGGTACCGGGGCGGGAGATTGTTGCGGCGCTGGAGGCCTACCGTTCGGCCAACCACCGCAGCCAGGCTTTGCAACACCGGAATGTGAACTTTTACTGGGACGCTTACAACGCCAACCCCAGCAGCATGGAAGCGGCCTTAGCGGGTTTTGCGGCCGATTACCGTCCGGAGGCCGCCGTGGCCATTCTCGGCGAAATGCTGGAGTTGGGGGAGGCGGCGGCGGCTGCCCACCGACGCATTGCACTGCGGGCCGGCCAGGCGGCACAAACGGTGATTTTGGTGGGGGAAGGAACGCGGGAAGCCGCCAGAGAATTTGAGCGCCCGTGGTTTGCCAACAGCACGGAACTGGCCAAGTGGTTTTGGGCGCAGGATTGGTCTGGCAAAACAGTGTTCGTAAAAGGAAGCCGGGGGAACCGCCTGGAGCAATTACTGGCCGAGGATAGCCTACCGTAGCGGAACCCGCGCTACCTTCACTTTTTGAAACGAACATTTTCCTTTCGATAAAACTCCCCATTTCCCTTGCTACGCAACGAATTTCAGCAATCGCTTGAGGGGGATGCCCCCCCGGTAGACTGTGGGCCAGAAATCATCGCCCTCTGGTTGATCAGTAAGCGGCACTGGCAGGAGGCCCACGACCTCATTGACGCTACGCCAGGGCGCGACGCGGCCTGGATACACGCACTACTGCACCGCATGGAAGGGGATAAGCCGAACGCGGATTACTGGTACGCCAGGGCTGGCCGGAGCCGCCCGGACCAGACCATTGGGCAGGAGTTGGAGGCTTTGTTGGAGTATTTTTTGGATTAACCTGGGGTCTGCGGTCTTGGGGTGGTCGGGCTGAAGCCGCGACAATACCTTGGGCGACCTTTGGTCGGGAGGAAGGGGTAGTCGGGCTGACGCCCGAAAGGTGGGGTGGTCGGGCTGAAGCCGCGACAATACCTTGGGCGACCTTTGATCGGGAGGAAGGGGTAGTCGGGCCGACGCCCGAAAGGTGGGGTGGTCGGGCTGAAGCCGCGACAATACCTTGGGCGACCTTTGGTCGAGAAGGTGGGATAGTTGGGCTAAAGCCCCGACAATACCTGTTGAAAAAAGACTACCTTGGTCCTTTAATTTGACTTATCGCATGGGCAAGAAGTGGTCCTTTTTTAAAGAGGCGGTGAAGAACATCCGCACTACCGGGGCAATTGCCAGTTCGTCGCCAGCGCTGGCGAAGCGGCTGGTGGCGGCACTCCCGGCTGACCGACCGGTTAACATTGTTGAGTTAGGACCGGGAGACGGCAGCATCACTCACGCCATACTGGAACGGATTCACCCCGGCAGTAAAGTGACTGCGTTTGAAATTAACCCATCCTTCGTAGCGGAGCTGGCCAACATTGGTGATGACCGGCTCGAAGTGTTGGCCGTCGGGGCGGAGCGGCTGACGGAGTACTTCGCGCCCGGCAGCGTTGACTTCGTCATTTCCAGCCTGCCGCTTTCAATGATCCCCCAGGAGGTGAAAGAAGAGATTCTCCGCCAAACGCGCATCGTCCTGGGCGCTACCGGGCAATTCCGGCAGTACCAGTACGCCCTCCAGGATTATAGCCTGTTGAAAGACTACTTCCACCGGGTTTCGGTGAGTTACACCCTGGCAAATTTGCCGCCGGCTTTTGTTTATAGCTGCATGATGGGAGGGTAAGGAGTAAAGGATTAAAGGGGGAAGGGAGTAAAGGGGCAAGGGATTAAAGGGGGAAAGGGGCGCGGCCGCAGGTGCGGAGGTGGAATAAAAGGAGCTGGGGGGAGGAAGTTTTTCCTGGTTGGTTTGGTTGGAAGTGGGGGAGAAGCAGTGATTGGAGGGATCCGCAGCAACTACTTCTGGCTTTGGCTTGTTACATTTGTGAAAATTTCACAACAATGATCATCAGCTTCAGCATCGGTAATTTCAGGTCTTTCCGGGAGGTGCAGACTTTTAACCTCGCCGCTACAAACAAGAAGCCGAGGTACTCTTTTCAAAACGATAGTGTAGTACCGATCGTTGGGGGAATCTCCGGACTAAAAGTGAAAGTAGCCTACGGGGCAAACGGTAGTGGCAAAAGCAACTTGCTAATGGGTCTCGCCACTTTTGTGACGATATGCAAAAAATCAATTTCCGAGAAAAAAATTCTTAAAAAAGTAGTTCCCTTTCTATTGGATGGTGAATCACAGGATAAACCAACTTTCTTCGAATTGGAATTTGATCACGAAGAGGTTGTTTACCGCTACGGTTTCGAAGTCGATCAAGAAAAATTTCATTCCGAGTGGCTATTCGCCCGTTCCGGCGCTGAAGAGAATATGTATTTTGAGCGAGAAGGAAATGACGTGATTTTCAATGACGAAGTTTTTCCGGAAGGCGAGAAAATCAACCAAAGCTTGAATCCTAAAATAGATGCCTTGGACAAGGATGATTTGTTTCTTAGCTTAGGCGTTATACGTAAAAGCAATGTGCTGACCTCTGTTATGGCTGGCATAAGTAAAATTACCGTCGTTGGTGGGGTGATCGATGAACACATTCGCGATCTGGCCCAGGATGCTCTCAAAGACCCGCAAGCAAGAAAATTAACCCTTAAATTTCTTCGCCAAATCGGAATTAAGGTAGATTCCATTATTCATCCTGAACATGAAGATGATCAGGAACTGCTGAAGGAAGCTAAGGCAGATATTGGAGAACTGGGAGAAAGTAAAATCATTTTTGCGCACGCTTATTTTAACAAAAAAAGTAAGCAGAAAGAATTCTATGGTTGGCCCGTGAAAGAAATGGAATCCGCCGGAACCCAACGGTTGGTTTTACTGGCGCCGTTTATCATCTCCGCAATACTTAAAGGAGAGGTATTGGTGATTGATGAGTTTGAAGCGCGTTTACACACTACACTATCGCGCGCAATTATTGAAATGTTCATTGAGCCGGACAGTAATCCTAATCACGCCCAGTTGATTGTTGCCACGCATGATACCAACCTGCTTTCTTCTAATCTCTTGAGGAGGGATCAGGTAGCCTTTGTACAGAGAAATGAAGAGGGCGCGTCTGAAATTTTCAGCCTTTCGGACATTAAGTACGTACGCAATGATGCCAGCCACGAGAAGGATTACCTGAGCGGGCTTTATGAAGCGGTGCCAAACATTGAGCGTTTAATTGTTTCGGAATAATGGCGCGGAGTAGAAAACCTTCCGGAAAATCCCGAGCGACCCGACTCAACCCGCCGCAAAGAAACAGCCCGGAGGTGTTTTACTTGGTGGGAGAAGGAGAGAATACCGAGAAGTTTTACTTCGAATCCTTTAGTGTTCCAGGCGTGCTGAAGGTTGATTACAAGCACTACAAACTTTCTACCCGACAGTTGGTGGAAAAAGCCATTGCTAATTCCGAAGGGAAAAGTTACACTGAGGTCTGGGTAGTTTTCGATCTTGACTATAACCCCGCCCGTGGTGATGAGCAGTACGCCGAATTCGCTGACGCGATTCAGTACGCCAAAAAGCATGGTGTCAAAGTGGCCTATTCCATTGATTCTTTCGAGATTTGGTTTCGCCTCCACTACGAAAACGTAACCACTCGAATTGCCCGTCAACAACTGTATGCTGATCTGTCCCAACGCTGGGAAACGGATTACGAGCAATTTGGCAAAGAAGCGGCTTCCGCACTGGATATCGCCAACCGATTGGAAGAAGACCCTAGCGCCAGCCGTGAAGAGGCCATAAACCGTGCCAAAAGCCTACATGATGAATACCAGGACTATCCATATAAAGATCAGCCTTCCATTACCACCGTTTACCGTTTGGTGCATAATCTGATTACCCGGGAGAAGAAGGAGAGGTATGAGTAAGTAAAAGTGACTCGTCCTGGGTTGGGTTGGCGGGAGGCGGACGGGCATTGCTCTTCAAGACTTCCCCTGGCACCTGCGGCCGCGCCCGGCAGGAAATACGGCACCGCAAAACTGGCGCTGGGTGGCTGGGGCAAACATTTCGGGATGGGCCGTGGCTGCATTGCGGCGTACCGCCTATCTTCGCGCACATGGCAAAATCCAAGGACAAGGGCGACGGCAAGGTAACGCCGCTGATGAAACAGTACCAGCAGGTGAAGGCCAAGCACCCGGATAGCCTGCTGCTTTTCCGCGTGGGGGATTTCTACGAGACCTTCGGCGAAGACGCCATCAAGACGGCCCAGACCCTGGGGATTATCCAGACGAGCCGCAACAACGGCGGCAGCGACGTAGAGCTGGCGGGTTTCCCCTACCACAGTCTGGACACCTACCTGCCCCGGCTGGTGAAGGCGGGCTACCGCGTGGCCATCTGTGAACAGCTGGAGAAACCCTCGAAGGAGAAAAAGATCGTCCGCCGGGGCGTCACCGAAATCGTCACGCCGGGCCTGGCGGTGGACGATAAACTGCTGGAGCACAAGACGAACAACTTCCTGGCCTGCGTCACTTACGCGGGCGGCAAGCGCGACCAGTATGGCCTGAGTCTGCTGGACATCAGTACGGGGGAATTTCTGGTAGCCGAAGGCCCGGCGGACTACACCGATAAGCTCCTGCAAAGCTTCCAGCCCAAGGAAGTGCTGCTGAGCAAAGACCGCAAAAAAGACTTTCTCGAGCGCTTCGGCGACCGCTTTTACCTCACCCCGCGTGACGAGTGGATTTTTACCGAAGATTACACGCAGGAAAAGCTCCTGCGGCAATTCCAGGCCATCAGCCTGAAGGGCTTTGGCATTGAAAAATTGCTGCTGGGACAGATTGCCGCCGGAGCCATACTGCACTACCTGGAAACTACGGAAAACCGCAACCTCCAGCACATCACGCGCATCAATCGCCTGGCCAACGACCGTTACGTCTGGCTCGACCGCTTCACGATCCGCAACCTGGAGCTGCTGTACAGTCCGCACGACAACGGCGTGCCGCTGGTGGAGGTGCTGGACCACACCGTCACCCCCATGGGTGGCCGTCTGCTGCGCAAATGGGTGGTGTTGCCCTTGCTCGACGCTGAAGCCATCCGCGCCCGGCATACGGTGGTGCGGGCCCTGGTGGAGCGGCCGGCGCTGTTGCAGGACCTCGACGAAAGGCTCCGCGTCATTGGCGATCTGGAGCGCCTGATTTCCAAAGTCCCGCTGGGCAAGGTCAATCCCCGGGAAGTAAGGTCGCTCCGCGCTGCCCTCAGCGCGCTGGGCCCCATCCGGCGGCTGCTGGCCGAGTCGGCTAACCCCGTGCTGGCCGACATGGCGGAGCGCCTGGATGACTTGCCGGCCGTGGGGGCGGAAATTGACCGCCGCCTGCAGGAATCGCCGGCCGTCAACCTCAACAAGGGGGGCGTCATCGCCGATGGCTTCGACGCTGAGTTGGACGACCTGCGCGACATCACCCGCAACGGCAAGGGCCGTCTGGCCGATATCCAGCGCCGCGAAGCCGAGCGGACGGGCATCAGCAGCCTCAAGATTGGCTTCAATAACGTCTTTGGCTACTACCTGGAGGTGACCAACAAATACAAAGACCAGGCTCCGGCCGACTGGACGCGCAAGCAAACCCTCACCAACGGCGAGCGCTACATCACCGAGGAACTCAAAATCCTGGAGGACAAAATCCTCAACGCCGAAGACAAAATCCTCCAGCGCGAGGAAGCGCTTTACGAAGACCTCATCGTGTGGTTGCAAGACTACATTTCGCCGGTGCAGCAGAACGCGGCCTTGATCGGCAAGCTGGACTGTCTGCTTTCCTTCGCCAAGATCGCCAACCGCAACCGCTACGTGATGCCGGAGCTGGACGATTCCAAGGACATTGAAATCATCCAGGGCCGCCACCCGGTCATTGAACGGCAGCTGGCGGTAGGGGAGCAGTACGTGCCCAACGACGTGCACCTGGACCCCGAAGACCAGCAAATCATCATGATTACCGGTCCGAACATGGCGGGTAAATCGGCGCTGCTGCGGCAGACGGCCCTGATATGCCTGATGGCGCAGATGGGGAGTTTTGTGCCGGCGGAGCGGGCGCGGCTGGGGCTCATTGACCGGGTGTTCACCCGCGTGGGGGCCAGCGACAACATCAGCAGCGGCGAATCGACCTTCATGGTGGAGATGAACGAGACGGCCTCGATCATGAACAACGTGACCGACCGCAGCCTGGTCTTGCTCGACGAAATTGGCCGCGGCACGAGTACGTTTGATGGCATCAGCATCGCCTGGGCCATTGCGGAATACCTGCACAGCAACGGGCAGGCGCGGCCCAAGACGTTGTTTGCCACCCACTACCACGAACTCAATGAGTTGGCGGACCGCCATCCGCGCATCCGCAATTATTCGATAGCCATCAAGGAGCACGGCAACCGGATCATCTTTTTGCGGCGGCTCGTTCCCGGCGGCAGTCAGCACAGTTTCGGCATCCACGTAGCGCGTATGGCGGGTATGCCGCCGGAGATCATTACCCGGGCCACGGATATTCTGGCGCAGTTGGAATCACAGCACATTGATGCCGATGGGCGCGCGGCCGCAGGTGCGGAGTTGCGGGATAAGGAGCAAGGCCAGGCGGGCCCTCAGGCGAAACCCGTTGCGGCCCGGCAATTTTCCCAGCCCGCACCCCAGCTGTCCATTTTCGAAACGGTGGACCCTACGGCGGGCCGCATCAAAGCGGCGCTGGAGGAATTGAACCTCAACAATATGACGCCGATTGAGTGTATGATGAAGCTGAATGAATTGCGGAGGATGTTGGAGGGGTAGGGGGTGATCGTCTTTGCGCAGTCCTGATGTAACGAAAACGAGGGGAGGAATCCCCTCGCTGCGCTGGGCGGATCTTTGGGTCTGGGTGGAAGGTTTTGCATTAGGGAGGTAAATTGTCGGAGCGGGTTTTGGCGCTTTCGAAGAGAACAACCAGGAGGTGCGAGCCCATGCTGCGTGTTTTAACGCCATAAATTGTCGCTTGGCTTGCCAAATTCACGGAATAGCCCAGAATAGGGAGGTACGCCCTATATTTACTTTAAGAAAACACCCTGCTCATGTTAAAGCGACCTATTTGCGCCTTCACTTTCTTTGCCCTTTTTGCTTTGAGTTGTTTGTTTCCGGCTACGGGCAATGCGCAGTTCGCGAATCCCGAGTTTCGGGATTGGGTGCTGATCGATACGGCTCAACCCTACCTTGGTCTCGTGATGTGGGAGACTTCCAACCACAATGACTTCTTCGGCTTTAATAACGTCTCGGTAGAAAGACTGATTGAAGGCGAGCAATACTACGCCAAAATAGAAAGCAAGCAGCGGGCTTATGATGCGAGTATTGAGGGATGGATAGCGCAGACGATTGCCACGCGGGATTTGGACCGAATTGATTACCGCTCCCGCTGCGATAGTCTGGCGGGGTTGGGCTACTGCCTGGTGGAAATCCGGGCGGGGATCGAAGACGAGGTGCTTTTTTCGGATACTATTCGGACTACCGACCAAGAATTTCAGCAGCGCAGCATTACCATCTTGCCGGAGTGGCGGGAGCGGTATCCGGAGTTTAGGGTAGAGTTTGAGGCTTTTGGCTACGTATTTGCCTTAGTGCCGGAGATGATGGCTTATTCCGTTTTTCTACTGGATAAGGTGGAGGCCAGTTACATCAGCAACCTCGCCTCGGTGTCTCGGGTGGCCGAGCAGTTGAAGGTTTACCCTAATCCGGCCACTGACGTGGTTCGATTGGATTTGCCCGTTGATTTTACTGCCCCGACGGTTGAAATTTATTCCGTACTGGGTAATTTAGTGGCCAGCTACGCCAATTCAGGATCTACTTTGTCTTTAGCCCAACTTCCTAGAGGAATGTACCTCATTTCCGTGCGGGATGCTGGTCGGGTAATGATGGGGAAGGTGGTTTTGGAGGGAGGGGGCTGATTGGTAATTTGACTTACAGCGTCCAAGCCGGGACGAACAAGTTAAACAGCATAAGCGACGCAGTACCCGCCGCAGGAAAGGCCTTTGGGTTTAAGGCAGGCACGGGCACGTTTGAGCATACTGGTTTTAGCGGGGTGAATGCCCTGTTTGATGGAGGCGTAGTAGGATAAAAGATTAACATTTAATAGTCAAACTATACAGGTGAATGATGGTTTTCGTTTTGACTCAGGAGGATCAACTATACTTAGAGTCAACCGCCACGTTAGACCCATTTTCACCTTTCTAAAGTCAGTGCCTTATGATTCGACTGTTGACCCCGATGGTTTATGGCTGTTTCCTACTACTTAGTGTTTTAGGTTGCCAGAAGGAAGAGGCGGGGACCTTGCGGGTGACGGTTACCAATCCAGACGGACGGGTAGAAGGTGTAATGATTTCGCTGGACCCTGGTGGGCAATCGATGCTAACGGATACCACTGGAATGGTTGAATTCGTCGATATTAGCCCTCTCGATTACCTCGTCGAAGCCAGCCACCCTGAATTTGGCATGGCAACGGGTTTGGTTTCCGTCAAAGATGAGGAGACATCCGATTTTTATTTTTTTCTGGAGGGGAGGGTAAACCGCCCTCCGGAAATCGAATTGGTGCATCCTACTAATATCGATAACGCGATATTTCGCAATGGTGAAGATGTATACTTCTTCGGTAATGTCCAAGATGATCGGGATGAGGCTTCCGCCTTGTCGGTACGCTGGACAAGTAGCTTAGACGGGGAGCTTTCAACAGAACGGGCAGAGCCTGATGGTACTTCTACTTTTCTGCGAGATGATCTTACCGTAGGCGAGCATTTGATCCGGTTTGAGGTAACAGATACTGAGGGTCGTGTTGCTACGGATAGTGTGACTATTCAGGTAGTACCGATGCTCCAGTTTCCTACCATTGTTTCGGTTGAGCAAATCGGCACTGACCTGAAGATCACTTGGGAAGAGTGGGAGCGGCCGGGTGACTTCGAATACCAGCTCTGGAGGTACCGAGAGGGGGAGACCCTAGAAGATTTGCTTTTTTCTTCTTCTGAACGGTCTGCTAACACGTACATAGACAGTGACTTTCCTTTTAATAAAGAGATGCGTTATTTTTTGGTTGTCAATTTCCCCTCTCATGCCAGTGAAATAAGTGAATTAGTCTCCGGGAGAGTGGATTTGCCAGCGATCACCCTTCAAAACACAGTTGTAGCCCTCACCGCTGATGCACGACGGCCCTACCTATATGCATTGGACCAAACCAGCAATCAATTACTTTTTATCAACACAAATTCCCTGGCGGTAGAAAGTGCCTTATTCGTTGGGGCTAACCCGCAAGACCTCAGTCTTGATTTGACGGGAGATACGCTTTATGCAGTTGCCGAGGGAAGTAACCAGATTGCGGTAGTCGATCTTATCAATCGGCAAATTAGCCATTATTTACCCTTGCCGCAGGCAATTACTAGTGGCGGGCGAATTGAGTACTTGGCTGGCGGTTATCTGGCCGTGGGTGCAGCGCCTTTTGTTGTCTCTGATCTCTTTCTATTAAGGGCTTCGGATGGCCTTTTATTGGATGTTACTCAAGTCAACTACTTTGGCCTACATGCCAATTTGGAGCGCAACGCGCTTTTTACGTACCAAACTAATAGTTCAGCTAGCGAATTGGTACGTTTTGTCATTAGCCCCAACCAGCAGTGGCAAATTACCGCCAGGCAAATTGCCGAAGACTTTGGCAGTAAACGGCTTTCGCTAAGTACCGATGGAAGGGTAGTGATGTACCATACGGCTAAATACCGAGCTACGGATTTGACGTTGTTAGGGCGAGCCAGCGAACAACTTCACGCAACTAACCGCGATGGTAGTCGGGCACTCGGAGCCGAATGGATTTGGGATATGGAAAACTTTATCCCTCTTGGGCCTTCTCGTATCGGTGTGGACTTTACTGCATACGATGCAGCCAACAATCGCCTCTTTTCGCACGAAATGTTTTCCAACCTTATCCTGGTTAGCCCTTTTTAATCGTTCTGCTATGAAAATATCTCTTTATTATGGCTTGCCAGTGCTGCTGGTGATATTGTTAGGCTCCACTTGCGAAAAAGTAGAGATGATACTTACTGGTTCAGCAGAGATAACGGTGACCAATCCCAATGGTCCGCTTACGGGTGTTGTTGTTACCATTACTCCTGCTGTGGAAGGTGTAGGGGCTCAGGTTACCGATGCAAACGGGATTGTTCGATTTCGCGATATCCCGACTGGAGATTATTTATTTGTTGCTAAAGATACTGTCTTTGGAACAATGTCTGTAGCGTTCACCATAAACGATCACCCAGTATTTCGCGGAGAGATCAAATTTAGAGAGGGGAATAACCCGCCCGATCTGGAAATTAATTCATTTAATGAGAACTTTGCTTCTATATTTTTGCTGGGAGACTCAATAACAGTAGGGTTTTTAATCAGAGATGAGGACCAGCCGATGGGCATACCTTGGAGTCTAACAATCACCAGTAGTCTTGATGGGGTAGTTTTTCAAGGGCCGACAGGTTTTTTTGCCAGTGATTTAAGATTTGCACTTACTTCGCTGGGCAGGCACGAGCTTACCTTCAAAATTACAGATGATACGGATCTCTCTGATAGTGACAGGGGCTTAGTCGATGTAGTGCCTGTGCCCGATACCCCGGTACTGATACTTGCTCAAGCGAGCTTGACAGGCACAGTAATCGAATGGGAAAGCAGGGACAGCACCCAATTCATTCGTTACGTAGTTACCCGTATTTATGAGGATACGGGAGAGGAGATGGACATTGCTTTCTTGCCTTTTTCGGAGCGTACTTTTACCGATACTGAGGCTATAGTTGGTAGGGAGGCGAAATACCGGATTACAAAACAACTAGAATCCCGAAACTTGGTGTCAGATGATTTGGTTGCAGAATTTCAGTATCCCACAGTTAATGTTGGCGGTAAGCTAGGGGGCCTTATAGCCGACCCTACGCGTTCTTTTCTATATGCGCTTGATCAGCAGAATGAGCGCTTACTTTTTATCGATGTGGATGCAGGAGCGGTAACGCATAGCCTGCCCCTTAATGGCAAACCGGTGTCCTTCCATCTGAATACTTCGGCTGACCGGCTTTATGTGCTTATCGAAGGACAACAAGTAGTAGAAGTATTTGACCTAGAGCGTCAGATGGCTCTGCGTACTATTGAGATTGAATTGCCTTCTGACGATTCACATAATCATTCTTCAGGTCTGGTGGAGGTCGGTATGGGCAATCTGGTATATTTTACTGATGATTTTCCAGGTATGCTGCGGTTATACAGTGGAACTTCTGGTGAGTTATTGAGTGAAATACCCATTGGTCGATATCCCACGGCTACCTATCACGCGGCCAGTGGCTTGCTTTACGTAGGGAGCGATGAGCCTTTTGGCGGCACACTACAGCGCTACTTTGCAGCGGATGGACTACTTACCATGGAGACCAGCATTACGAATCTCTTCCACGCCTTTTATTACCGTATCCTTATTTCTGCGGACGGTGCATGCCTTTTTCACGGAAGACAGAAACGACTAACATCGTCCCTCAACAGCTTAGCGGGTTCTTTCAATGACTACCTCCTTGCCATCTCTGACGACGGCCAATTGGCGGCTGGTTCCACGTCTATTTTTAACGCTACTGATTTTACCTTTCTGCGTAGCCTGCCTCACCATTTACAATTCGGAGCTTTCCCCAGTGGCAGCCAACAATTTTACGCTTATTTCGAGACAACGGACAACTTGGTGATCATAGAATGACGGAGGTGAAATACAGGAATGAGGATTTGGTATCATATTTTCGGCATTGAGATTAGCCTGACTGGGTTCGAAGGGGAGCATACGGAAGGACTGTAGTTATCCCCCTAATGTGGTGCGCGACGGCGGAAGGACCCTAATGGGTAAGGTGATGTTGGAATAAGATTAGGGCTTCCCTTGCTTTCAGCGTGGCGTACCTCGCACCTGCGGCCGCGCCCAAAAAATACAAAAGCAAGGACCCTAAGGCTCCTTCCCCTACCTTTGTCCTTCGGCAACTGCGTTGGTTGCCGATGCGCTTAAAAATCCGTTCCTATGCCAGATACCTTGAAAACTTGCCCCGGTTGCGGCTCCCCCTACGCCTACGCCCTGGAAAACGACACGTTCGCCTGCCCGGAATGTGACCTGGTGTGGTCGGCCCCGCAAGAAGAAGCAGCGGACGTGCCGACCGGCTTGGTTGTCAAAGACGCCTACGACAACGTGCTGCAAAACGGCGATACGGTGCTGGTGATCAAAAACCTTCCCGTAAAAGGCCACCCTAAACCCATCAAGGTGGGCACCAAGGTGAAAAACATCCGCCTGACGGACGGCGACCACAACATCGATTGCAAAATCGAGGGCTACGGAGCGATGGCGCTTAAATCTGAATTTGTGAAGAAGGTGTAGCAAAGCGTTGGCAGCGAGGGGCTTGGAGCTGATTTGCCTTACTGATTAGCCGCAGGGACCTTGCAGGAAACAATACAAAGACGCTACGCGGAATGTCTCGGCAACGTCAGGCGAATGTTCAAAGAACAGGGTATGCCGCCACGCAAAAAGCCCTCCTCTCGCCCGGCAATAACTGTTATCTTAGCCGCATGACAGCAGCTGCTCACTACGCTGGAATGAATCGGCGCGGGACCACCGGAACCCCGCTCAACAGCGTAACCGACGCTTCCCCCGCCGCCGGCAAAGCCTTCGGCTTCCAACCAGGCACGGGCACCTTTGGCTACGACGCCAACGGGAATTTGCGCACCGATCCCTACAAAGGCATCACAACCCCGATCACTTACAACTATTTGAACCTGCCGCAAACCATCAACTACGGCGGAGGAAAGTCGCTGACAATGGTTTATGACGCGACGGGCACTAAACTGCGGACCACCGCTGCCGGGCCATTGCCAGCGGATAATTATATCCACGACTACGCAGGTGGCATCGAGTACCGTAAAGGATTGCTGGAAGCGATTTACCACGAAGAAGGGCGCGTGACCCCAAAATCCGGCGGCGGATGGCAGTATGAGTACTCGATCCGTGACCACCTGGGAAATACCCGACTGACTTTCGCCGACCTGAACGGCGACAGCAAAATAGACGTGACGAATACCAGCACTAACGAGGTGCTGCAGGAGAACCATTATTACCCCTTCGGCTTAGCGCAGCACTACAGCTGGATGAATGCTGCTGGGGCGGAGGATGTGCGGTATAAGTTTAATGGGATTGAGCGGGTGGAGGAATTGGGCTGGGAGATGGCTCCGTTTCGGAGTTATGATGGGGCTTTGGGGCGGTGGATGCAGGTGGATCCAAAGGCTGAGGCATTCACATGGGCTTCGCCATATAATTCAATGTTAAATAATCCAATCACTAATGTTGATCCTTTGGGAGATACAACTCGAGTATACGACACTCAAGGTGTTTTAGTCAATGTGATAAATGATTCCCACGTAAATGAAGATCATTTTATAGAAGATGGCACTTCCGATTTTGTAGCTTATTTAGCAAGTGCAATTGGAATTGACGCAGATGATGCGAATAGTATGGGAAGTTTATATCGAGCATCATCATCTTATTTTATTGGTACTCAAACAAGAAGACAGATGGGCGAAGTCGTAAATACAGCAGAATCTGAAAATAAAGAAAGGGCATTTGCATTGGTGCTTGGCGAAGGGTCGAAACAACTCCAAGCAGTTGACATAGGCGACAGAAATCGGTCAGCAAATAGTTTTGATATGCCAGCTGCGTATTCTTTGAAACAGAGTTTCCCAGGAATCGTTATGACTGGCCACGTGCATCCAATGAAAGGAGCAGATAACCTTAGTATTTCTAGAGATAATGTATACAGAATCCATCAACCGTCATCGCTTTTAGGAGGATATGGTGTAGACTATGATAAAACTTTACACAGTAAGGGTTTTGATCGTAGTCAGCCGTTGTTGATAGGTTCTGTACATGGTTACAGTATTTACTCAAGTACTAGAATGAATCCAAAAACTTTAGCAACCGAAATACCTAACGGAGTTGGGCAAGTTATAAACTGGCTTGGCCATAGAATACCTAGATAACAAAATGAGAAAACAATATATTTTTTACTTCATTATTACTCTAATATCGTTAGGGTGCCCGAGTAATGAATCAAAAGATGAAGAACCATCAGAGGCCGAGCTCGCACGAGCGAGAGAAATTTATGGCTGGTCATTAAATGGTGAAGACATGCTTGAAAACAGCCCAGTGGACAAGATTCGACTATCTATAAGTAGACCACTAGGTCTTAATGGTAATATATTTACCATATCAAAGTTTTCAACTCATTTTCTGGTTTGTCAAAAGGAAATTAGTGGTGGCCCCTTGAAGAAGGATTTTACCGAAAATTGCAGAGCCGTGGATTTTGAAGATTATAATACAATATGGGAGTCCTCATTAAGATTAGCACAAGAAAAAAAGGATGATTTGTACCCTGGGGCAATGAATGACTACCCACATGCAACGGTTGAGTTTTTTTTAAAAGAATCGGGACTCACACGGGTAGAAACTGGTATCTGTGAGACAATAATATGGCCAGTTTCTTTAGCGGAGATGATTTCTTCTGGGTCATTTAAAATAGCATTGCCACCCTGCCCCCCCTTGCCCCAATGAGTAGTTACACGCGGTATTCGTCTTGGGTAACCGTCCGGCCAACCCCATCTTGCCAGCTTTCAGCGCCCGCCGGAACTTCGCAGGAACCAATGCGAAGGCGCCATGTGTAATACCCCTGCCGATATCTGGCGAATTTTGAAGGACTAACCCCCGCCGCCACGCAAAAAGCCCTCCTCCCGCCCGGCAATAACTGTTATCTTAGCCGCATGACAGCAGCTGCCCACTTCGCTGGAATAATCAAGCGTTGTTCTACCGGAACCCCGCTCAACAGCGTAACCGACGCTTCCCCCGCCGCCGGCAAAGCCTTCGGCTTCCAACCAGGCACGGGCACCTTCGGCTACGACGCCAACGGGAATTTGAGCACCGATCCCTACAAAGGCATCACGACCCCGATCACTTACAACTATTTGAACCTGCCGCAAACGATCAACTACAGCGGCGGAAAGTCGCTGACGATGGTTTACGACGCGACGGGCACTAAACTGCGGACCACCGCTGCCGGGCCATTGCCAGCGGATAATTATGTCCACGACTACGAAGGCGGCATCGAATACCGCAAAGGATTGCTGGAAGCGATTTACCACGAAGAAGGGCGCGTGACCCCAAAATCCGGCGGCGGATGGCAGTACGAATACGCCATTCGCGACCACCTGGGGAATACCCGACTCACCTTCGCCGACCTGAACGGCGACAACAAAATAGACGTGACGAACACGAGCAGCAACGAGGTGCTACAGGAGAACCATTATTACCCCTTCGGCCTGGCGCAAAACTACAGTTGGATGAATGCTGCTGGGGCGGAGGATGTGCGGTATAAGTTTAATGGGAAGGAATTGAATGAGGAGTTGGGGTTGATGGATTATGGGGCGAGGTGGTATGATCCGACGGTGGGGAGATGGGGGCAGGTGGATCCAGCAGCCGCAAGTTTCAACTCTGTTTCCCCATATAATTATGGTCTTAATAACCCAATCAACGTTATTGATCCTGATGGAGCATATTCAATAACACTGACAGGCCAAGCTGCACAGGACTTCTTTGCTAATCTTCAGAATAGTATGAATGAAGAGCAACCTGTCAAAAGTGGAGCAACTACAATTGACAATCTAATATCCGATCTTGAAGGGAATGGGGTAACTAGCCTTAAAGGGATGCAAGATTATTTCAAGCTTTCGACCTTTCAGAGGAAGTTTGCGACTAATAGTGACCGACGAGATGGTACTGGTGCTAGCTGGCTTTACATATATACAGAAGGAGCAGGCTGGATCGATATCTCGCATTTTATTAACTCTGGTTTAAGTTCTATATACCCTGGAACGTTTTTGGGAGAAGTTGTGGAAGGCTATCAGGCATTGGTGGGAAACCCGAGTACCTATAGCTACGAAGATCTCCAATCAAATCTTCAAGGCGAGCTTTTTGCCAAGAAATTTGGCCATCTAGAAGGTGCGGAATTTCTTGCTGCTTTGAAAGACTGGTTTACCGGCTTATATGCTACTACCCCTGATAATGCCCCAAATTGGAGCAACGTTCCTCCTACCGAAGTGGCTGGATATGACGGTTATGGAGACAATGGAAATGGCGGCAATTCAGGTAAAGGGGTACCTACAGTGCGCGGCTATATACCAATATTTGCTCCTAGATACAGTGAATTGGCAGGGCAATACAAAAGGCAAGTACCAAATTTTTCTCCACTACCCGTTGGGTTTCCACGCGGAAAATAAGCTAGTATGTTCCAAAAAAAAATTTCTTTGTGGTTTTATTTTTTGACGGTTTTGATTCTTTTAGCTCCCTACGGGGTGGAAGTTTATAGGCGTATAGCTTTTGAAATAGAGCTAAAAAAAATTTATAAAAAGTGCCCTGATTTCTATACCGGTATGAGGCTAATCGATTTTTACGAAGTGACAGGTAATTACGTTAAGCCGACGGTAAAAATTGAACTCAGCAGAAGCGACTCTTCGTATCATCACTACATTCATTACCCTCCACTTATGGGGAAAGAGCTATACTATAAATTTGAATTTGACCCCTTTACTAATAAATTGATACAGCCCGGTCTCCCGGGAAGCTGTCCAAAATTATAATTCTCCTTCATTTAGAGCTTGTCCAAATTTTTACTTCTTGATAACCAAGCACTTACGAACCTAGCGTCACAAAAAATGGCTTACGTAATTCACTATGCGCGCAATTTTTTGTCTAGCCAGAACCGTAAGTCATTGATTATCAGTTCTTAAAAATTTTAGACAAGCTCTTAGATATGTAAGTTTCGTGACAAGTATCGTTTAACCATCAGACATGGGCAAAAGCGGGTAGCTAGACTATATTTCTTGTTCAGTGCCATCAAACCGTAACCATAGCTATCGACCAATCCCAGCCCCTTCACCGAAGGCCAAATGCATTGCTTCCCCAGCACATCTAGCCAATCTTCAAATCCAATAAATCCTAATTCAGACAAGATAGCAGCGGCAACCAGCCGTCTGGCCTGTTTTGTTAAGATTTGAAGTTGGAAGAACTACCAGCCAAGTGGTCTGGCCTTTTCTAGGGAGGTTCAGTTCTGCGGATTCGCTGGTTTGGACTGCGCCAAAACCAAGCCCTCCATCCGCCCCGCAAAAACCATTATCTTAGCCGCATGACCGCAACTACCCACATCGCTGGAATGAATGCGCTTGGGACCACCGGAACTCGCCTCGCCAGCGTAACCGACGCTTCCCCCATCGCCGGAAAAGCCTTCGGGGATGTAATTTTAAGAGCAGAAGGCTTGTTTATTCCTAATACTGCTCCCGAAGAATATATGTATTTGAAGAATCTATTTGGGTTTTAAAAACATTAAAAAATATTGCGGTGTATCAATAGTAATGGTGAGCCATCAAGTTTCGCTGCCAGAGGAAGTAGCCAATGGCCGCCACATGGTTCTCTAGCTTCTTCGAGAAAGCGACACTGCGCCGAACCAATCTACTTACCCTTGCTCTGACGCCCGTAAAATAACCTTCAATGAAAAAAGTAAGCGCCTTACTCGGATGATGCTGGTCACTTGGTATCGTCTGGTAGTATGCCTCCCAGTAATCGGTAGCAAACTGGCAGTGATCTCTTAACCGTTGCGGGAGCTTATCTAGCATTTTTTCGGCGTCCGCTTTGCCTCGACCTCCAACATGAAAGGCCAAAACCTGCTTGATCGCTGGGCAATAGACTACCCAAATCCAACGCTTGTTTTTCTTGCAGCCGACGAAAGACCACATCTCATCTAATTGAATTTCAACGGATTGTAGCTCTTCATCACTCAGATTCTCTAGGAGCTCGTAATCTACTCCCAAATTGTCCGGCGTTTGCTCCCAGATTGAAGCCGCAAAGTTCATCAGCCAAGTCATGCTCACTTCCATGGAACGACAAATTCCACGTAAGCTTACCCTTTCGCTA
>NZ_JACSIT010000077.1 GCF_014349155.1 Neolewinella lacunae | reverse complement strand
GGACGCTTGTACGTTTGCAGTAGGGTCGTTATCGCTTGGTCGCTCTAAGCAAAAATAACTACTTTACTTCTAGCCGAATGCAGTTCATCGGACGCTAAGACGGTCTTTACAGATCAGTTACTCCCGTAGGTTGTACGCTTCGGTTAGAAGGCTTTTAGAGTCACGATAGCACTTAATCCAGTAGCTGCTTTTGCCACTAGGAACTGTAAAGATTACAAGGCTGGACGACGGAAGTTCTTCGATCATTTTTTCACTTCCTCAATCTTCTTTTATGCAACTCATAGCCTACAGTATTGGAGCTGACATCGCCTGCGAGACTTTCGAGGCCGTAATCCAGAAAGTGTACGCTAACCGCACTTCGGAAATCGTCACTAAACGGAGCTTCAATAACACTCGTGGGGGGCACACCCAGTTCGTCAAATGGGTGGGTAAAAACGCCCCTGATCGGTCCTTAGTGCACGTGGTGATGGAAGCCACTGGACGCTACTACGAGGACCTGGCTTACGTTCTGTTCAATGCTCAATACCGCCTGAGTGTGGTGCTGCCCAACAAGATCAAGAACTTCGCCCGTAGCCTTAACGAATACTCCAAGAATGACCCCTTGGATGCGCGCATTATCGCCACTTACGGGGCCATGTACAATCCCAAGGCGTGGCAACCAATGAGTCCGTTGATGCGCGAATTGCGCGAGCTATCCCGTGAGCGTCAGTCACTTATGGGTATCCTTACCCAGGCTAGAAATCGCCTACACGCACTGACCAGTAGCAAATGCCCGCGCCTGGACACGGTCAAGCGACTCAAAGAACAGATCAAATTTTTCACCCGCCAGATCGACCAAATCGAAGGAGAAATGGACGAGTTGCGGGATGGGGACGAAGCGCTGCAAATCAACCACGCGCTACTGTGCTCCATCCCCTTTGTGGGTTCCGTCACGGCCTATACGCTCTTGGCCGAAACGGACGGATTCGCGCTCTTTGAGAACCGCGAACAACTCATTAAGTATGCCGGTCTAGATATCATCGAAAACCAGTCTGGGAGTTCGGTTCGGGGCAAGACGAGGATCTCGGGCCGAGGCAACGCTAGAATCCGTTCGGCACCTTACATGGGCCTGGCGGCGGTCGGTAATCACGATAGCGTGTTCGGAGAGACCTACCGCAGGGCAATCGACAAGGGAATGGCCAAAAAACAGGCACGCACCGCAACAGTACGTCAGGTACTTAAGGTAGCGTTTGGAGTGGTGAAGTCAGGGCAGCCATACTGCGAGGATACCCACCGGAACCGGGCGGGTAAAAGGGTAGGCGAGCCATCGAGCTCGCCTACGGTGACTGAGCCGAGAAAACAGCCCGTCCTTGAACCTCAAAACTAGCAAAAACTTTCAAAAAAGCTTGGTTTTTAACATAGCACCTACGGGGACCTCGCCCACTAATCCATTTATAACTACATCATTTTCAGTGTTTTATCTAGGATCCCGTAGCGTCCTGCCAGGCCATGGAGCGGAGCGGAAGGGCCTGGCAGGACCTGCGGGCGTCCGATCTGGCCATCCACCCTCAACTGAAATTGGAAGGCATTTTTTTACATGAACCAAAGTTTAGCCATTCCAGCGTACTATAGGGCTGAAGTCGATTTCAACAGGGAACTAAAGTTGGGCAACAGCCTCCCAAACCATAAAGAAAACCCATATTTGCCCAAGCCGCTGGTGCAATAGGTTCCACGGCCGCAATGCAATACCATGTTTAAGCACAACATTTTTCTCCTCGCCTTGCTGCTGCTGCTCCCGCTGGGGGCGCGGGCGCAGGCGATAGTCCCGGAAGCGTTCGGAGTGCCGGGCAGCGGACAAAAAGCGGGGGACGTCGTCAAGGTCATGTCCTACAACATCCGCCTGGATGTAGCCAGCGACGGCCCGAACGCCTGGCCCGAGCGGCGGGACTTTCTGGCCAGCCAGGTCCGGTACCACGCGCCCGTCGTTGTGGGCATCCAGGAAGGCCTGCCGCAGCAAGTCGCCTGGCTTAATGAACACCTGAAGGACTACAGCTACGTGGGGGAAGGCCGCGACGGCGGAGACCGGGGAGAATACTCCGCCCTGTTCTACCAACGCCAACGCCTCGTGCCCGTCCGCTCCGGCACCTTCTGGTTATCGCCTACGCCGGAGGTACCTTCCAAGGGCTGGGATGCGGCGCTGAACCGCATCTGCACCTGGGCCGAGTTTAAAGACCGGGTGGGGGGGCACCGCTTCATGGTATTCAATACCCACTTCGACCACGTTGGTGAGGTCGCCCGGCAGGAGAGCGCGGAGTTGCTGCTCGCCGCCATCGATTCCCTCAACCCCAAAGACCTGGCCTTTGTGCTGATGGGCGACCTCAACCTGGAGCCCCACTCCGCCCCCATCCAACACCTGAACGAGCGGCTGACCGATGCTTTCACCGCCGCTCCCCTCCGCCTGGGACCGACGGGGACGTTTACGGGTTTCGACTACACCCGGCCCGCCAGCCGCCGCATCGACTACATTTTCATCGGCAATCTGCCAAAGACCGCGGTCAGGGCCTTCGCTACCCTCTCCGATGCGGTAGACGGCCGGTACCCGTCCGATCATTTTCCCGTATCCGCCACCTTGCACCTGCGGCCGCGCCCTAAACGGCCTTAAGTACCCTTCCGCTCGCTGTGCCCCGAGGAGCGGGCCGTTCGTTAGGCAACAAAACCCTGGCAAGGAGCCCGCAGGAAGGCAGACGCCGCAGAACTTTCATTTTTTATTGAAACTTCACAACCAGGCCCCCGCCCGGGTGTTCTGTTTCCTTAAGTTTGTACCTATGCACGCCGCCGACCTCCTGGAAAAAGGACTCAATAAAGAATGGCTTACGGCCGAAGAAGGGGTCTTCCTGCTGGAAAACGCCGGTACGGCGGACCTGACCTACGTGGCCAACCAGCTGCGCTTCCAAGCCGTTCCGGAGCGGACGGTGACCTGGATCATTGACCGGAACTCGAACACGACCAACGTCTGTATCGCCAACTGTAAGTTCTGCAATTTTTACCGCCGGCCCGGCCACGACGAAGCTTACATCACCACCATCGAGGAATACAAGCAAAAGATCGAAGAGACTTTTGCCTTTGGCGGCGAGCAACTGCTGCTCCAGGGAGGCCACCACCCCGATCTGGGACTGCGCTTTTACTGCGACCTCTTCCGGGAACTCAAGAGCCTTTACCCCACGCTGAAGCTCCACGCGCTGGGTCCGCCGGAAATTGCTCACGTGAGCAAGCTGGAGGGGATGTCGCACTACGACGTCCTCAAAGCCCTTCAGGAAGCGGGCCTCGATAGCCTGCCGGGCGCGGGGGCGGAGATCCTGAGCGACCGCGTGCGGCGGCTCATCAGCAAGGGCAAGTGCGGCGGCGAAGAGTGGCTGGACGTGATGCGGGCGGCCCACCAGCTCAACATCACCACTTCGGCCACGATGATGTTTGGCCACATCGAAACCAACTGGGAGCGGATGGACCACCTCGTCCGCATCCGCCAGGTGCAGAGCGAGAAACCCGCCCATGCGAAAGGTTTTTTGGCCTTCATCCCCTGGCCTTTCCAGGACGAAGACACCATCCTCAAAAAGATCAAGCGGGCGCGCAATACCGTCACGGGCGACGAATACGTGCGGATGATCGCCCTGAGCCGGATCATGCTGCCCAACGTGGTCAACATCCAGGCCAGCTGGCTGACGGTCGGTAAGCAAGTCGCCCAAATTTGTCTCCACGCCGGGGCCAACGATTTTGGGTCCATCATGATTGAGGAAAACGTCGTTTCCGCCGCTGGTGCACGCTGGCGCTTCACGGCCGATGGCATCCAGGAGGCGATCCGGGAGGCGGGTTTCCGCCCGCAGTTGCGGACGCAGCAGTATGAATACCGGGAGTTGCCGGCGCATACTTTGCAGCAGCAGTTGGATAGGGAGGCGATGATTGTGGATTAGAACAGGAGAAAGCCTAAGTAGTGGGCGCGGCCGCAGGATGCAAGGAACGTTGCAAAGCAATGCCCGTACAACTGCCTGGTCTGCTTACTGCTGATTTGTGGATTTTAGCCAGTGGCACGTCCTTACCGTACCGGGCGTTTTTGCCTGGCCACCGCTAAATCTTCTTTTTTTATGACCCGTCTTTTTTACCTCGCTTACGGCCTGGTGGGCATCTGCTTGCTGTTGGCCGCCCATAAGGCCCCCGTTAAAAGTCTGCTGCAAACGTCCAACGGCAATTACGTCATCCTCGAAAACCAGGTCGTCCAGGCCAGCCAATTGCTGAGCCCGGAGGATGCCGCCACCCTGGCGGACTTAGCGGTAAGCGGCTTCAAACAGTACAAATTCATCAAGCGGAAAGTCTTCAAAAAAGCGATCAACCACACCGTCACCAAGCACACCACTTCCAAAAAGCAAGCCATCCCTACGGAGATCGAAACCCTGCTGGCCAAGTACCAGCCGCAGGACGTTGGCGACGGCTACTTCATCGCCGATAACCGGGTGGTGCAAAAATGTCGTCCACTGGCCTTCGAAGACTTCCAGGCGCTGCAAGAGATTGCCAGCCGGGCCGACGCGGGCGGTACCATCAGCCACGGCGTATTCATGGTGGATTACGTTGACCAAACCATCGTCAAACTGGACGAAAAGGACGCGAAGGTTAGTCCCGCCGTACTCGACCGCTACGCGGCAGTAATGAAAAAGTACCTGCGTTAGGCCCTTGCGCTGTCCCATCTATCCCCACCGGATGGAGCTCCACTACAGGAAATCCTGGCTTGCTTTATGGAATCCCGGATGGGTTTACGTCCGTACCGTGGGTTCACTTTCCCGGAACCAGGGTTACCATTTCGGTGGCCTGCCCGCCGGACTTCTTTAACTCAATTCCCATCATGAAACGATTCTCATCCCTCCTCTTTATTCTTCTCGCGGCCGTGCTTTGCGTCGCTGCGGCCAAGGCTCCCGTAAAATCGCTATTACTGGACGACAACGGCAACTGGCTGATCGTCAAAAACCAGGTAGTCCGCACCACTAAGGCACTCAGCCGGGAAGACGCTACGCGGCTTGCCAAGGCGGCCCAGGGCTTTAACGAGACGGACGTTGTCAACACCACGGTACATACCACCGCCGTCAATCAAACGGTCATGAAGCACAAAACGGACCTGAAGGCTAGCCCCGCCGGCCGGGAAATCCTGAGCATTCTGGCCAAGTACCAGCCGCAGGAAACGCCCGTGGGCTTCCTGGTCGTCAATAACCAGGTCGTGCAAGCCAGTCGGCCCCTCAGTGGCGAAGACGCCAAAAAGCTGCGGGCCATCTCCGTGGAGAACAAGCAGGCCAGCACATTCATCAACAAGAAGGTGTACGAAGATTTTGTCGACGAGTCCCTCTATTCTACTGGCGTGAAGGATGGTGGTCCGGAACTCCGGGCCGAGTATGCCCGCGTAATGAGCAAATACGAACGCTAAACCTTGTGTGCTCCGGTACCTGCTAAGGACGTGGTACCGGAGCACATTTTTCCTTTGCTTTTCTCAACGCCAGCATCATGTACACCCTCGCTAAATTACTGGGGATCGGCGCGCTGCTCCTCATCATCTGCGCCAACGCTGCCCATACGGCATTTGACAGCTATTACGGCTTTTACTACGAAGACAGCAATACTGCGGAATTGCTGGCGGCCAACCCGGCCAGCCGTTTGGCCGCCGCAGTGGCCCAGGCCAAGCCCGTGCGCATGTTCTGTGGCTACACGGGGTTTGGCACCGGCTACGGTTTTTTCGCGCCCAACGTCGCCAGTGATTTTATTACGCTCTACGAGGTGAAGGACGCTTGCGGGGAAAGCCTGCGCCAAACGAACCTGCCGCCCTTTCACCACAAGGAAAGCGTCATCCGCTACCTCTCCGCCACGGGGATGTTTCTGGACAAGATCACCAAGGATTCCGTCGAGCTGGGTTTACAAAAAGACTTTCTTGACGTCGTGCAGCGGCAGATGGCCGACTACGTCCGCCGCCAGGATACGCACGCCGCTTCGGTTACCCTGGACTTGTACCTCTACGACTACGCTACCCTGGCCGCAGCGCCCCGGGCGGAGCAGTTGGAAAACCTTTTCTACGTCGACTCCCAAACCAGTACCCAACCATGAAATTCGTCCAGGAAAAATACGCGGCCCTCGTACGCTTCTTCTTTGCCGACGATGCGGGCAGTCGCTCGGAAAGCCTCCGGGCCCTGCGCTTCTTCCGCAGGGCCGTAGGGGCCATCGTCTTGCTTCACTTCTTCGCCATTCGCCGTGATTTTGCCGACCTTTTCGGTACCAACGGGATAATTCCCTGGGATGTGGCGAATCTCTACGTAGCCGATTTTCAACTCACCCTGCCCCGCATCATTGTCTTTCTGGAGACCTTTGGAATCGCGGCCCCTACCACCCTGGTCTGTTTCCAGGCCGCCTTTTACGCCGCTGGCATCAGCCTAGTGCTCGGGATCTGGCCCCGCGTTTCAGCTTTGGTGCTGCTGCTTTTGCAGGTGTCCGTCGTGTCGGGTATTGGCTTTTTGGCTTACGGGGTGGACTTCTTCACCAGCATGGCCCTTTTCTACCTTGTTCTGGCCAATACCGGGAAAGGGGGCAATCCTCTTCCCGTCCGCCGTACCCTCCAACTGCACTTGGGTATTGCCTACTTTTTCTCGGGCCTGGTGAAACTGCTGGGATTCAACTGGTGGAACGGAGAATCCATCTGGAAGGCCATCAACCTGCCCTACGTCAATCGCGACTTCGCCTTCGATTTCACCTGGCTGGCGGATTATCCCTGGGTATTTGTCGCCATCGGCTGGGCGACCATCGTCATTGAGCTCTTTCACCCGCTTTTCATCGGCTGGAAGAAGTCCCGGGCCTTCTGGTTGCTGGCGACTGTAGGGATGCACTTCGGCATTGCCATTGTGCTGAACCTTTACTACTTCAGTGCGATGATGATCGTCTGGAACCTGGCGGCGTACCACGCTTTCGCGTCCCTCGGCCGCCGTCCGGTGGGGCATACTTTGGAGCAGCTGCCAAAAATAGCGGCTTAAGTCCGCAACTACCGTACACCATAGAATGGGGTGAGAAGCGCCGGGCATTTGTCTGAAAACCGTACATTCGGGCCCATGTCCACCACCAAATCCATCATCTTAGCCGTTGTTTGCCTGCTGGCGGGGCTGGCCATTGGCTTCAACCTCAGCGAAGGAGACGCGCGGACCACTGACATCCGCTGGAAGTACGGTAACTCCGAACTGGTCATTGATCTGGAAAAAGACATGGCCGACGATGAAACCCTGCTGGGCAAAATCTTCAGTACCGACTTCTCCGCCTCCGGCGCGGAAGCCTGGCTCAAGGCCCAGCGCAAGCTGTACCGCTACGACGATCCCGCCCTGGCCACCCTCGTCGGCGGTCTGGACTACGACGCCCCCGCCGCCCGCGAATTCCGCAGCCTGAAAGACCGCCGGATCGGTCCCTGGGCCTACCAGACCCAGGAGGTGCGCGTGGGCATCCCTTCCCGCGACTTCCAGCCCGCTGCGGGCAATGCCAACGTCTGCGAATCGGGCATCTTTTACCGACAAAAGATCGAGGTTTTCCTGCCCAGCCGCCCCGACCATAAGGTCGTCCTCAACGCCACCGGCCGTTACGCCTGCCCCCAGAATTACGAATTTCCCGATATTCAGCTCAGCCGCGAGGACGCCAAATACCTCTTTGGCTACGATAACTTCAGCAAGTACGAAACGGCCGCCGCCATCGTCATCCAGGAATAGGGCGAACGGATAGTCCGCCCCGCCCGCCCCGCTTTTTTACGTGTTTTAAGCCCTTCCAGATCATGCCCGATTTTCAGCAAAAAGTAGTGGTCATCACCGGCGCTGGCTCCGGCATCGGCCAGGAACTCGCCTGGCAGCTCTCCGCCCGCGGTGCCATCCTGGCCCTCAATGACTGGAAAGCCGAGGCCCTCGACCAAACCTGGGAGACCCTCCCGCCAGCCAGCCGCGGCTACCGCGAGGTGTTTGACGTGGGCGACCGCGCCGCCGTAGAAGCCTTCGCCGAAAAAGTGCGCAATACCCTCGGCCGGGTCGACGTCGTGATCAACAACGCGGGCATGAGCCTTCCGCCCAAAGCCATCATCCATACGGTGGTGGAAGACTACGAAAAGGTGCTGCGGGTCAACCTCTGGGGCGTCATCTACGGCTCGCTGGCCTTCCTCCCTGCCCTGCGCGAGCGGCCGGGCGGCACGCTGGTCAACATCAGCAGTGTCTTTGGCTTGATGGGCTACCCCGGCTCCGCCCCCTACAACGTCAGCAAGTTCGGCGTGCGCGGCTTCACCGAAACCCTGCGCGTAGAAATGCTGGGCACCGGGCTCAACGTCGTTTGCGTCCACCCCGGCGGCATCAAAACCAACATCGCCAACAACATTGAATTTGCGGACGACCGGGAGCGGCAACGCTTCGCCCGCAACTTCGAAAACCAGGCCAAAACCACTTCCGCCCAGGCCGCTGCTACTATTCTCCGCGGACTGGATAAGGGCCACAGCCGCATCACCATCGGCTCCGACGCTACCTTCATTGATCGGGTCACGCGCCTGCTGCCCGCCCGCTACGAGACGGTGCTGACGCGCTGGCTGAACCGGGAGAAGTTCTTAGCCGGGAAAGCTTAAGTTCAGGTACTTTTTGCTTGGGCTGCTGCGCAGCTCCTTTTTTCACCACTAAGGACACTAAGAGGCACTAAGAATATGCACCGCCTGACCCCGGAGGGGTCCCCCCTGAAGTTGAGCTGCCCCGCCTGACCCCGGATGGGGTCCAACCTTAATAACCCCGGATGCAGGATGCGTAGCATCCGGAATCCGGGGTACTCCCGCAAAATCATGCGTAGCATCCGGAATCCGGGGTACTCCCGCAAAATCATGCGCAGCATCCGGAATCCGGGGTACTCCCGCAAAATCATGCGTAGCATCCGGAATCCGGGGTACTCCCGCAAAATCATGCGCAGCATCCAGAATCCGGGGTACTCCCGCAAAATCATGCACAGCATCCAGAATCCGGGGTACTCCCGCAAAATCATGCACAGCATCCGGAATCCGGGGTCCCCCCATCACTCCCTCCTCCGCATCACTTCCGCCTCAAAGCCCTTAGCGCGTACGCTTTGCGCCAGGCGATTGGCCTCGCTGTAGCTATCGGATTGCCCGGCCAGCGCCACGGCGTAAGTGCTGCGGTTGAATTTCTCCAGCCGCGTTTCTGCAAAGCCCGCCTTGCGCAGGGCGCGCACCCGCTCATCCGCGTTTACCATCTGCCGGAAGCTGCCGGCGATGACCAGATAACGCCCCTCCGAAGTTTCTACCGGCGTAGTCGGGTAGTTGGGGGCGGGATCGGGGCGCACGGGCGGGGTCCGGACGGAGGTCGTACTTTCGTAGGAGGGGCTATCGTCGTTGGCAGGGACACCCTCGTTGGATGGACTATTTTCTGGTCGTGGATCCGCTTCTTGAGCGGCAAAATTAGCGGCGGCGATGGAGTCAGCGGCCGCCTCCTCGGCGGAAACGGGTTGGAAGTAGGGGTCGAGGTTCGTGTTGGCGCCCAGGTCGGCCGGGGCGCGTTCCTCCGCGTAATCCGTGGGATCCAAAACAATCGGGGGGGCAGTATTGCCGGGCTGATCATCCGTAGCCTGGAGGGCGGCGTAAAAAAGATAAAGCACTGCGGCGATGCAACCGATCAGGATAATGGGCAGAAGGATGGATGTGTTTTTCATGGTATGCAGTTGTTAAAATCACTTTTTTTTGGGGTCAAAGGGCAATACTTCTGCGCCAAAACGCATTTTTGCCACGTCGTGATGCCGGGCAGGTCGGCCATTTGTGCCCCGAAAGTACGCGGGTATGGTCATTTGCCCTATTCATTACGCAAAAATTGTTCAAGTGTTTGCTTTTTGGAAAGACCGTTTTCGAGGGCGCCCGCAGGGTGCCCTCTTTTTTTTGCCACTGCGCAGGGGGGCCATGCAGTACCCGGTGAAGGAAGTGGCGGGCGAACCAAATCGGGGCTGGTAAAGTTCCCGGTCCATGGATTCACTCACGCAGATTATTCTCGGGGCCGCGGTAGGCGAAGCGACCCTCGGCCGCAAGGTCGGCAACCGCGCCATGCTCTGGGGCGGCATCGCGGGCACCCTGCCCGATCTCGACGTTCTGGCCAACGCCGTAAGTGACCCCATGAGTGCCCTGGCTTACCACCGCGCCTTCACCCACAGCTTGCTCTTTGCCGTTCTCGCCGCGCCGTTGCTGGGGCTGGCCATCCACCGGCTGTACGGGGGCAAAGACGGCCCTTTGCCGGGTCCCTGGGCCTACCCCGCCTTGCTGATGCTTTTTTACGCGATGCTCACGGCGGGCAGCTACGCGATGCCCATCGAGATCTACCACATCCCGGGCATTACGCTGGCCATTACCCTGGCCTTCGGGGGCATTTTTCTGGTGGTGGCGGCGCTGCGCTGGCTGCGGGGTTTTCCGCAGAAGATCCCCAACACGAGCTGGGGGGGCTGGACGCTGCTGGCCTTCGGGGCCATCGTCACCCACCCCTTGCTCGATTGCTTTACGGCCTACGGCACCCAGTTCTTACAGCCGCTGGCCAGTACGCGCATCACCTGGAACACCATCTCCGTCGTCGATCCGCTCTACACCCTGCCCTTTTTGGCCTTGCTGGTTTGGGCGCGGACGCAGGTGCAGGGAACGGCTAAAAGGCAATGGCTGAACCGGGCCGGCCTCGTCCTTTCCTCGGTTTACCTTCTCCTCACCGTCGTTAATTACTTCAACGTGGAGGGCATCATGGAAGACAGCCTGGCCGAGGAGGGCATCGAAGCGGAATCCCTGGTCGTATCCCCCAGCATCTTCAACAATGTACTCTGGTCGGGCACCGCGCGCGAGGGCAAAGACGTGTTCTACTTCAGCCAATACAGCCTGTTTGACCGTGAGCGCAGCTTTGCGCCCTACACCCGCATCGAGGGTAACCACGCTTGGCTGGCGCCCTACGCCAACGACCGCGACCTGCGCATCCTGCAGTGGTTCACCAAGGGCTACTACGGGGTAATGCCCGGCAGCGGCGGCAGCGAAGGACAGGTGCAGGTCAATGACCTCCGCTACGGCCTCCTCGACGAAGACCCCACTTCGCCCAGCTCTTACATCTTCAGCTGGCAGGTGGATACCACCGTCCACCCCGTCCGGGCCTGGCAAGCGCCGCCGGGAGACAACGTCGATATGAACGACCTCTTCAGTCGCCTCTGGAAACGGATTAAGGGGATTTGAGCGGCGGGGCGGACTTCCCTCTATTGCCAGCCGCTACCCTAGCAGTTTCCCCAAGACTTTGTTTACATTTGTGTGGACCAACACTTTATCCCTCATCGCTCTGTAGTTAGTTGACACAACTAAACTGAGGGCGATTTTTTAATTCATACACACGCTTACGCTTTCTATTCACTTTTGCTGTTAATACCATGAGAACCACATGAGCTCCGCAAATACTGGCGAAGACCTCGCGTACAGCGGCTACAATTTCAGCTACGCTAGCCCGGAAGACGGCTGGCTTAAACGCCTCGTCATTACCACCATCGAACATCGCACGGGAAAACCTGAATTACAACGCATTTATAATGAGCTGCACGCCAATAATCCTGACCCCTACAAGATTTGGCAGGAGATACTAGACAAGCTCAACATTACTTTGGATTTTGCTGAGGAACAACTCAAAAAAATCCCTACCGATGGCCCGGTTATTTTTGTCGCCAACCACCCTTACGGCGTAGTAGATGGCGCCATTTTCCTTCATTTGGTTTCCAGGATCCGCAAAGACTATTTCTTGCTGATCAACGAGGTACTCTCCAGAGAACCGATTTTAAAGGGGCATTTATTGCCCGTTGATTTCCGAGGGGACGAAGCCGCTTTGCAATGCAATTTAAACACCAAAGCAGAAACGACCCGGCGGCTCAATAACGGGGAAGCCCTCATCATTTTTCCTTCCGGGGCAGTAGCTACTCGCCCCCGGTGGTCTTGGAACGGAAAGGCGGAAGAATGGCCCTGGCGCCGCTTTATTTGCACCCGCATTCACGAAACAAAGTGTACGGTGGTGCCCCTTTATTTTCACGGTGAAAACAGCAATTGGTTTCATTGGGTAAGCAAGTTCAGCATGAACCTTCGCCTGGGTTTGCTCCTGCACGAAGTGAGGAATAAACGAGGAAAAACCATTCGCATCGAAATAGGCGACCCCATTGCCTACCGGGAAATGGAACAGTATACCGACCGGCAGGCACTCATCGAGTACCTCAAAAAGCGAACTTTTGACTTAGCAAAGTAAAATCATTTCCCATGTTCAAATCCTTGAACTTACGCGTGTTCTTACCACCCTTTTTATTGCTCCTGGTAAGTTCAGTGTTGAGCATGGCCTACGAAGCTTCGTTTTTAACCCAGGTGAACCACTTAAACGCCTGGATTCTCCAGCACTTCGACTGGTTGTTTTCCTGGGCGACGTTCTCCTTTTTAATTTTAATACTGATCATCTATTTCACGCCTTTTGCCAACATAAAAATAGGGGGAAAAGACGCCAAACCCATCCTTAGCCGCTGGAAATGGTTCAGCATTTCCTTGTGTACAACCATCGCAACGGGTATTCTTTTCTGGGGAACGGCAGAACCCATTTATCACCTCAACAGCGTCCCTACGGGCCTGGGCATTGAAAATGGCAGCTCCGAAGCCGCACAATTCTCGATGAGTACCATGTTTATGCACTGGACGCTCACGCCGTACAGTATTTACACGGTAGCCTCATTGCTCTTTGCGTTTTCATTTTACAACCTCAAAAACAATTTTAACCTCGGCGCATTGATTTCCCCTGCTTTCGGCAAACCTATTCATCGCAATGCGCTGGGACTCATCAATGTCATCAGCTTATTCGCCTTAGTGGCAGGCATGGCCGCCTCCTTAGGAACGGGCATTCTCACTATTTCGGGCGGCTTGAATGCCTTGTTTGACTTTCGTCAATCAGTTGGATTGAATTTTGGCATCATGGCGTGTATTGTAGTGGCATTCACGATCTCCGCTTCATCGGGATTGCTAAAAGGCATCCAACTTTTATCCGATTACAACATCAAAGCCTTTATTGGCATCGCTTTTTTTGTGCTGATTTTTGGGCCCATTGCCCAATCTTTCTCCTTGGGCATCGAAGGCCTGGGCGAATATTTTACCCGGTTTTTCGAACGCAGTACGGATGTACAATCCAATATCGATACCGATTGGCAACGGAGCTGGACCGTATTTTACTGGGCAAATTGGCTGGCCTGGACGCCCGTTACCGCCCTATTCCTCGGGCGGATATCATTGGGTTACACCGTGCGGCAATTCATTCATTTCAACTTATTCTTCCCCGCGCTATTCAGCGCACTCTGGATGGTCATTTTTAGTGGAACCGCCATTGCCTTTGACCAAAACATGTTCCCGGGCCTACTGCAGGAAGTCTTACAAAACGAAGGGGCTCAAAGTGTCATTTACGCCATTTTTGACAAACTGCCCTGGACGGGCGTCATCAGCATCTTTTTCCTGTTTATTGTCTTCATCTCTTTTGTAACCGCCGCAGATTCCAACACCTCCGCCTTGAGCAGCATCAGTTCTTATAATGTCAGCCAGGAAAATGCGGAAGGAGCGAGCATCACCAAAATACTGTGGGGACTCATCATTGGCTTCGTTGCCTTCATTATGATTTCCTATTCGGGTATTGATGGGATAAAAATGCTGTCTACCATCGGTGGCTTCCCCATCCTGTTTTTCATGATCCTGGTGGCTTTTGGCTTAGGGCGCTTGGCATTTTCGAGGAAATACCGGGAGCGGATTTCGCAGATCTAAGCGCGTTGCGATTCTTGAAGAGGTATCGCCGGGTGCATTGTGCGCAGCGCGAAGGCAAGGTGAGGTATTTGTCACCTCCAGCCCTGGGTTTGGCCGGAAAACGGGGGTATTCGCTGCCTCTACTTCGTCACCAATGTGCTGAGTAAAGTGTCTAGTTTGCTTGCGGTAGAGACGCCATTGGAAGATTGTCCCTTGAAAATAGCCAAGATTCGGTTCTCTTCATCCGTAACGATTGTGGTGGGGTAGCCTGTCGTCAGTCGGAGTCGGCTGTTTATCAGGTCTTGCCCGTCGGCAATGATGGTAAATGCAAACGGATGGTCTTCCAAGAATCCTTCCACCTCCGATCGAGGATCCGGCGTAACGGCCCAGTAATTTATTTCCGCTACGCCGTATTTGTCGACGAGCGCATTCAAGTCAGGGATTTCGGCTAGGCATGGTTTGCACTCCATGAACCACGTATTGATCACATTTATCTTCCCCTCTAAATGGGAATCATCCACTGCAAGATCCTGTAACGTGGTCGATTGGAAGCTGGGTAGGATGGCCCCTATGAGGCACTGCTCATCGAACCCATCGTAGACATACCCAATTTTGTCACTCCCTTCAACGGAAAACGTGGAAACCTCCACATTCTCCATACACCGGAGGTATCTGGCCTCATAAGCATCTGGCTCTACCTGGCAGCCGGACAGTAGAAAAGCGATGAGGAACAGCGGGGCCAGGAGCGCACGGGAAACGTTCTTGGCAGATCGTGTGCGGTCAAGTGGACGGGCGTTTGCTGGATGGTTGGGATTTTCGGTCATTGGGGGGTTGCTTTGAGGGATGCGGTGCGTTCTTCGAGTAGTTCCATTTCTTCTAGGCTCAGATGACTTCTGAATTTATTGGTAAATTTTTCTCTTATGGCTCCATCCGTTTGGTGGTGTAGGATATAAACAAATGTTGACGAGTACTCGTAGCCAACCTTACTTGGCACTGGATAGCCAACAGCCGTAAAGATGCTATCCATTGCCAAAAGATTTATCGCGTCAAGTTCCTCTTGAAGCTTCCATAAAGAATCTTTCGTTGCTTGAGGCATGTAATAGGAACGGCCTATTTGGCGCCGGTATTTTTGGTCGTTCTCGTCTAGCGCTTTGAGTTTTTCGATGAGCGCTAAGTCAAATTTAAGGGAATCCAGAACAGGTCGATTAGCAAGAAACTTGCGCGTCCTTTCTTCCTCCCGTGCTTTGTAAATGGCGTAGGAACTTGTGGAGTCTTTCAACTCACATAGTGCAAAAATTTCCTGGTATGCTATGGTATCCATCGCGTACAAATGTCGAATAAAACCCTGTTCGGCTAAGTAGCTGATCTCATATATATTTTCACAGCGCTTGATATCTTCACTGATATATTGCCGAAGATGATCATAAATGATTTCTTTGGGGGCTTTCAAGTTGGCCAACTGGAAAGAAATCTCAAAATGATCTCTACTTTCGTAAGCTTTTACCAGATTGGTTTTAAAAATTTCATAATTTTGGTTGGAAAGCGCCTCGTGTTGCGCTGGCACATACAGCTTATTGTTGTTGCAGTTAAATATCGACAAAGGAAGCAGTGCAAATAAAGCGACACAAATAGTTGATTTCATACCTAATTTTGATTTTTAAGTGGTTTGTCAATTACCGGAGGGGGTTATTTCTCCAATCGAATAAAGAATAGTGTTCAATTACACTTTTTTTACTACTATCGAAAGTCCATTCCTGCCATTCTCCCGTGTATGGATCATATCCACATTTCAGGGGTTTGCTTAGGGATTCTTCCGGGTTCTCAATATAAGCCCTACAATCTGTACAAACATATCGAAACTCGCAATCTTTACAGACATTTATCAAATTTTTATTAATATTCCACTTGTCTTTAAAGGAAGGCTTTTTAAGGATTTCCTCGAATGTTATATTTCCAGCAATACCAAAGGAATCACTCATTGAAGGACAATTCTTTATACGCCCCTCAACATCAATGGCTATTTTCCTATTTAGGCAGGAATTAAAATTCACTGATTCGGTAAAAGTTTTTGTATTTATTGTAAAAAAAGAAGGCGATATTTTCCCACAGCACTTTTCTGAATATACAGCTTCCTTTGAATAAAAAATTAGACCAAAAACGTCTTTCCGAGTATTAATAAATTTATTTTCAGGAGAAGAAAATACGGTGAATGAAAAAATATAAGGATTTAATTTTCCTAAATTGGCTAAATTTTCCGGTGTCGTCTCTTCGGAATATGGCAATATCACCTCGATTGACTTAACAATGGTCCGCTACGGTTTGAGGCAACACTTTAGCAAAGTATGCATATAAAGAGGGCAAGCCCTATCTTGTTGGTTCCTTACACCGTACAGATATGACTTGCCCAACGAAGATCGAAATCCTCGTCGCCTCAATTTTGCAAAAACTTCCTGGTATTTCCGCATGGCGCTACCGCTTTTTGCTCCATCTTTTCGTTTTGTGGCCCTCAATGATTGGCCGACGGAACTTTGTCAACCTAGGTCGTCAAGGCGAATATTCTGAGTTCACTTACCGTAAGCACTTTGGTAAACGCATGGATTGGCTGGGCTTCAACAGAGAGTTGAGCGAGCCGTTTTTAGGCCCCAACCGTATCATTGCTCTCGACCCCTCATACCTGAGTAAGAGTGGCAAGCATACTGCTGGAGTCGGTTATTTT
>NZ_JACSIT010000076.1:0-37500 GCF_014349155.1 Neolewinella lacunae | reverse complement strand
ATCCATGAGGGCGGCCCGAGCGGGGTCGAAGGTGGGTTCGGCCGTGCGAACGAACCAGCCGCGGAAGTGCTGGTCGAGGTAGGGTGCTTTAATGTGGCGCGGCCGCAGGTGCAGGGGGAGGGACGAGAAAGCAAGGTCCGCCACCAGCTCCCGTCCCTCTACCTTAAAGTGAACGAGCTTGCCCTCGACGCGAATGTCGGTCGCGGGTGCGGCCAGACGCTCCAAGCCCGGGATGGTATCGATGACGGCATTGACGTGGGCGTAAAACTCGGTACTGCGGATGAGTTTGTAGCGGTAGGGGCGGATGTCGCATACCAGGTTTTGGCCTGCGTTGTGGACGGTCACTTCGTCCCAGTACTGATAGACGAGGCTTTCGAAGGGTCCTGGTTCCTTTTCCCAGAAGGACCAGCTGCGGTCGTGGCCGGTTTTGGTTCCGGCGGGATCGACGAGTAAGACGCGCTGCCCGGCCAGTTTACCCGCCCGCTGGAGGTGGTAGAGGAGGCTGAGGCCCGCCAGGCCGCCGCCCAGGATGGCCAGGGAGTAGTGGTTGGTCATACGGCAGTTCGTGCTGGCCGGCGCTAGCCTTGCCCCGGCGTGCACCGAATGCAACGGGAGGGGTGGGAAAATGTTGCAGTCCCTACCCTACCATCCGGCGGGCGGGGGCCGCCGGGAATTGCTGGTGCCAGAGTTCCTGGTAGTGGCCCTGCGCATCGAGCAGTTCGTGGTGGGTACCACTCTCCAGCACTGCGCCATCGGCCAGGACGATGATCTGGTCGGCCTCCACCACGGTACTCAGGCGGTGGGCGATCACGAGAATGGTGGTGCCGGAGGCGCGCAGCCGGTGGATGGCCCGCTGGATGAAGGCTTCGCTCACGGAATCGAGGGCGGCAGTGGCTTCGTCGAGGAGCAAAATTCTGGGCTCCCGGTAGATCGCCCGGGCCAGGGCGATGCGTTGCCGCTGGCCACCACTCAGGTTGACGCCGTTTTCTCCGATGGGCGTATGGAAGCCGTTGGGCAATTGCTCTATAAAGGAGAGCATACCCAGTTCGCGGCACAGGTCGAGGACCTTCTTCATATCGGGCTTCCCCGTACCGATGGTGATGTTTTCGAGCAGGGTTCCGGAAAAGAGATCGACTTGCTGCGGCACCACACCGACGTAGCGCCGGAGGCTATCGGTAGCGAGGTAATTGAGGTCCAGCCCACCGATGGAGATCTGCCCGCCTTCAAGCGGATAAAGCTTTTGGACCAAATGGGCGATGCTTGACTTGCCGGAGCCGCTCTCGCCCACAATGGCCGTGATTTTCCCGGCGGGCAGCGTGAGGTTCAGGCCCTGAAATACTTCACGTCCGGCGCCGTAGCTGAAGCGTACGTCCTGGAACCTCACCTCACCGAGCAGTTCGGGGGTCAATACGATGGCATCAGCGGTGTTGGGTTCGGGAACGAGATCGACGATTTCGAAGAGACGGTCGGCGGCGATGAGGGCGTTCTGAATTTTTTTATTCATCCCGATGAGGCTCTGGGCGGGGCCGGTGAAGTAACCAATCAGTGCGTAGAAGCCTAACAATTCGCCCGGGCTGATGGCCCCTTTGATGACGAGGCCCGCGCCAAACCATAGTAAAAAGACGGTGAAAACCCGTCCGATCGCTTCAGCGCTGGTGCTGGAGAAGAGTCCGTTGAGACCAGAACGGTAGCTGGTGCCCAAGAGGCGGACGAAGTGGGTTTCTGTTTCCAGGTTGGCGTAATCTTCGAGCCGAAGTTGTTTGATGGTACGGGCGGCGTTGACGCTTTCCACCAGTTGGCTTTCCAATTCGGCGGCCCTTTCCATCAGCTCCCGCTCGCGGCGGCGGTTGAGCCGGTTGGTCAGCCAGTACACCAGGGTGTAGAGCGGAATGACGAGCAGCATGGCCACGGCCAGTTTCCAGTAGTAGGTAAACATGAGGGCGAAGGAGAAAACAACGATGAAGACGTTGACGAGCAGGTTAATGGCAACGTCATTGATGAAAGCCCGGATTTTGACGGCGTCGTTGACGCGGGAGATGATTTCGCCCGTGCGCATGGTATCAAAGAAGCGTTGCGGCAGTCGCATCAGGTGTTGGTAATAGCCGAGGATGAGTTTGGCATCGATGAGTTGCCCCGTCCGCAGCACCATGACGGATTTCATGGTCCCCAGAAAAATGGAGATGGCCAACACGGCCAGCATCCCGACGCTGAGCAAGTTGAGCAGCCCCGTATTGCCGCTGGTGAGTACGAAGTCGGTGATCTTTTGCAGGTAGATGGCGGTGGAAAGGCCCAGCACGGTATAGATGGCAGCACCCAGCAGGGCTTGCAACAGCACGCCGCGGTGGGGGCGCAGCAGGTGGCTGAAGCGGCGGCCGAGGCTGGTGCGTTGTTCGCCCGGGGTGAAGGCTTCGCCCGGGGCGATGAGGAGCAGGACGCCCGTCCACTGGGTCAGGAACTCGGCCACGGGTCGGCTTTCCATCCGGCCCGTGGCAGGGTCCATGATCTTCACCGACCGTTTGCCAACGCGGTAAAGCACCACAAAATGGTGGCTTTTCCCCTCCAGAAAAAGGTGAGCGATTGCGGGCATTTCTACGGAGGTCAGGGCTGCGGCGTCGGCGCGTACTCCCCGGGCGGTGAAGCCATTGCGGGTGGCGGCGTTGATCAGTCCTAGCAGGGTAGTGCCTTTGGCGTTGGTATCGGCCAATTGGCGTATCCTGGCCAGAGGTAGCCCCAGGCGGTAGTGTGCGGCAATGGAGGCCAGGCAGGCGGCTCCGCAATCGGAGCGATCGTGTTGCTTGATGTTCTTTTTCATTACTCGACGATTTGGGGGGTGGGCAGCCAGTCTTCCAGGCGATCCCGCAGGAGTTGGGCGAGGGTTCGGCGGGCCAGGGTGAAGTGTGCGGTGGCGGTCATGCCTTTGGCGAGTTGCCCCCGGTGGCCGCTGGCGAGGCGTAGTTCGGCATCGGCCAGGGTGCAGCGCACCACAAAATGGGGGTGGCCGAATTGGTCGGTACTTACGTCATTGTCTATTTCGCGCACTGTAGCCCGTGCCAGGCCCCAACGGGTGTGGGTAAAAGCATCCATTTGCAGGCTTACGGGCGTACCGGTACGGAGGAGGCCAATATCCTGCGGAGCGACCTGAATGGCGACCTCCAGCTCGCCGGCGGGAGAGATGACGGCAATTTCCTGGGCTGGCCCGACGAAAGAGCCAGGCGGGAGGGCGGTCGTTTGGACCAGGTGCCCACCGACGGGAGCGGTGATGACGAGGTGGCGGGATTGTTGTTGGAGTTTGGTGATGCTTTGCTGTAGTTCGGCGTGTTCTTGTTCGTTGCGAACGAGTTCCTGGGCCCAGAGGTGGCGACGGCGTTCTTTGAGTTGGGTTTGTTCGTTGCTGGCCAGTTCGTGCTCAAAGCGAAAGCGTTCGATTTCCATGGGAGCGATGGTGCCGGAGGCGAATAGTTTTTCCTGGCGCTCCAGTTGGCGGGCGGTGTGTGCCGCTTTGAGGGAGGCCTCATCCCACTGGTGGCGGAAGTCTTGGTAATCCCGTTGGTAGAGGGCGGTAGAGAGCTGGGGGAAGCCGTCGGCTGGCAATACGCGAATGAGTTCCTGGAGGTCTTTGATGGCCGCCCGGCGTTCTTCGGCCTGCGTGTGGTGGTGGCTGGATTCGGCGTGCAACTCAGAGGGATCCAGGATGAGCACCGTATCGCCGGCGGCTACGGAGAGGTTATCGCGCAGGCGGGCGAAGAGGACCCGGCCGGCGGTGGGGGCCAGTAGACTGGTTGGCCGCTCGGTGGTCTGGAGGATGGCGCGGCCTTCACTGCCTACGGCCACGGTAATAAACGGCAGGGCCAATGCAATGAGCACTACCGAAAAGACAACAGCCAGATAAACAGGATAGGTGCGTTGGTGGTGGCGGGCGTACAATCCCTCTACGGTATACGCAGGATCGTGCCGGGAGCTATTAAGTACTTGTGCCATCTGAATATATTTTCAGGTAAAAAATAAACATCTTAAACCAGGCGCCATTCCATTTCAGCCTATGCGGCACGCCGGGCCATTGCCGCGGCCCCTGCTGCCTGGGCCAGGCGTAAAGAGACCGTATGGAAATGGTCATCGATCAAGGCAGGATAATTGCCTTTTTCAATTCGGAAATTGGGGCCGCTATTTTCTATGCCCAAGGCTTTGGCCACGCTGGGGGGAAGTTCATAATCCTCGTCGATCCGAAAGGTATCCTTGCTGAAGAAATAAGCGGCGCAATCCGTATTGATGGTACAAGAAAGGAAGTGCACCAAGAGGCGGCTGGTGGGCGGGTCCATACGAAAATAAGCAAGGACGCGGTTGTGGCAAGCATGCTGCGGCTCGCCCAACTCCAGGGTAATCCGACAGATGCCAAAATCTTTGCAGTTCTGGCTTTTGGGAGAACCCAGAATTACGTCGGCGAGAATACCGCTTTGGCAACTGCGCCAAAATTGTTGGAAGTGGGGAGAGGGTGGCTGCATAATTTGTGGTAACTGTTTTAAAATCGGTACGCCACAAATATGCCGGAAAGGAAAAGTTCACGAAAAGACAGGCGCACACAGATTGTTCCGTAGAAACAGGCCTGGTTTGCGCTAAAATAATTTGCAAACAACTGATATACATCCCTTTACACCTTTTATACAACTCTTTAAAGACAGGTCTTTTGATTCGCCAGACGCTTCGCTCCAACCGACCTCCACCCCAAAAGAATTCCGCAACAGCAATAAGCCTAAGCTCGATGAACGGGGTAAAAAACTTGGCTTAGCATAGGATTTACTAGCGAAAATAGCATTATGTTTACCCCTACGACTGAAGACTGGAACTGAAGATAAACCAACCGATTTATGGATTACGTGTATGACCTCGTAGGCCAAATGGGATCGAGAAGACTAAGCATTGATCTAAAAACACCCAACGGGAAGCGTGCTTTTCGGCTCTATCAGTATTTGCAGCAGGCTGATCACCACGCTCCAGAGGCGGAGGCTGCGGTACTGGGTTGCCCCGTTGGTGGCACAGTACACCGGCGAACCCTGCGTTATTTGGAGGGGGTGCTGGCTAATAATCTCTCCGCCCTTCAGCCGGGCGAAATGACCTCGGGTAAATTAGCTGACGTGCGCAAGTACGTGTGGAAGCTGATTGCGATTGCGCGGCGGCGGGTGATCCATTTGGACGCCAGTTCTTCCTTGGGTATCCATCTACTGAAGGAGGCTTTCCAGATGGCGGAGGAAGCGGGGTTGGTATTAGCCGCCAAGATCGCCAGTGAGACCATTGCTGTTTTCACGGCCCACCTCAATTTTGACGAAAAAGCCTACCTCTTCTACCGGGAACGGGCGAATTATTACCGACAGGTAAATTTATTGTTGCAACAAGGGATACTTGATTTTCAGGAAATCCACTACCGGCACACCACGGGTGAAGAGGCGGCTACACTGGTGGAGCGGGCTACTGCGGCCTTAGACCGCCTCAAAAACGTTCCAGTAGCTGCCCAGCATTTTACTTTGGATTTATTGACCTTCCAAGTGAAAATTCTGCGGGCCACCATCCAACGTAAGCCGGAAGATATCATTGCGAGCGCCAATGGTGCCTTAGCCTTTCTCACGGAGATGGGCAATGCGTTTCCGGAAAGGCGGCTGACCTACCATCTTTATCTTGGGCATGCATATTTATTATCCAACAACTACGAGCGCGGCATCGAGCTTACCGACCAGCTTTTGGAAGAAATAGCCCCCGGCAGCCACAACTATGGGAAAATATTGGAAATCCGGGTCTTGCTGTCGTTCCGCACGGGTCACTACGACGAGGCCACCGCAGCGCTGGAAGCTCTCGACCATTGGGTAAATACCTACGGTGACGCCCAAATCTTTGGTCAGAACCTGGCACTTTTTGGAGCCTACCTGCACCTACTGCGGGAACTTGCAGTTGTGGTCCCGCCCCTTAACGAAGAAGGAGGAATATTGCGCAAAATAAAGGCAAACTTGAGCCACCTACTGCTATTCAACGATCCTAACTGCGTCAACCACTACCACCTCATCAACTTAATGGAGCAATTGGCGCGGCGGAGGTACCGGGTGGCCCTTAAGCACTGGCAAGCGATGCTTCCTTCTAACCAGGTTACCAATCCCCGATACAAGTACTTCCACGCCCTGCTCTCCACCGTTTTTGAGCAAGGTTTTCACCGGGTAGCGGTGGAGCGACATGGTGCGAAGTATTTGATCAAACTCCAAGCCAAAGCCTTGGGGGAAGGATTCCTTGCAAGCAACGTGGAGGAGATCATCCCGTTTGAAAGCCTGTGGGCGTTACTCTTGCAACAGCTGCGTAACAAAAGGACTAATCTCCGCTAACGCCCCCTACTATGATCTACTTGCAGGAGTTGGCCAATATGTTAGGCGACGGTTTCTTGCCCGTTGGTGAGGGTAAGAGAGATCAGCGCGTCAAACGTTTATTTCTCTACCTTAAAGAAGCCCCCGCGCCTACGGACGAACAGGCCGCCACCACGCTAGGCTTACCAGCGGGGAGTAGTGCCTACCGAAAGGTAAAGCACCACCTCAAACTGGCCCTGATTAATGGAATACTGGCGATAGACATTACCGACAAAAGCCCTCCCGAAAATCGCTTCAGCGCCAATGACAAGTTATGGAACTACGTACAAGGGACCCAGTGCTCCAGCTCAGCGGCCCGCGCAGTTTTTCTGGAAGCCATGCGTGAACAGGGTATAGAAAACGCCAGAACTTTTGACCTACAGGAGCCTTTACTGATCGGAGCCCTTGCTGTGGCCAAAAACCCGCCCGCAACCTCCTCCAGAAAAAACGATTACCTCGCACTGCTGGATATGGCCCGCGTGGAACTTGCCTACGACTATAAGCTGCAGGTAAGCTTCAAACATTCCCAGCATCTTACTTTTATGAACGTCATGCGTGAAAGTAATGAGGCAAAGACCATCTACCTTTCCGAGGCTTTGAAAGAGATCGACGCGATTGTGGCCGTTGACCGAAACAGAGTGCGCTTGACACGCGCAACGCTTGGCCTCAAACTTAGTGTGACCCGGGGAGAATATGAAGAAGGTATTGCAATAAGTAAAGCCGCTATTGCTAGTTTTAATCAGGACAATCCCATACATGCAAAAAGCATTAATATATTTAAGAATAACCTAGTCCGCTTGTACTTAAACGCAGCGCTCCACGAGGAAGGGCTGGACTTTGCACTCGAGACACTAAGTCAAATGGACCACCGTGATCCCTTCGACTACTACTCGACGAAAGAACTGTTGATTGTAATGGCCATGCGCGGTGGCCAATACCAGTTGGCTTACGGGCATTTCCTCGACGTACTCCAAAACAAGTTAGGAACGGGGCTAGCCAGCAACTATCAAGAAACCCAGGCCATCCTCGAAGCCTACCTCTACCTTTTGACCAGGATAGGCCTGGTTACAACGCAAGCGGGAGAAACAAGCCTTAACCCTCTGCGCATTGGCAAGTTTCTGAACGAGACCGAAACCTCCCAGCAGGAGAAAGGGCTTCGCAACATCCACGTGATCATCATCAAGGTAATGGAACACATCCTTTTTAAACGGGATAAGGAATTCGACCAGGCCGACGCCATCCGTAAGTACATCCATCGGCACCTGGGCGAACCCCAACACCTGAGAGCGAAAAGCTTTTTGCTTGCCCTGATCCAGTTCCCCGAGAACGGCTACCACAAGCCGCTTGTGATGCAGTCCGCAGAAAAGTACTTGCAAAGACTGCGGGACAACCCGATGGGTAAGCATTTTGAGCACCCCTACACTGAGATTGTAGGTTACGAGGCCTTATGGTCTTTTTTAATGAAAAAGTAACCAGGCTGCAGTAATTCTCAGTTTAGTCATTTCGAGTCTACCACCTTGCTACAACCAAAAGAAAACCCTCCTCTACTAGTTGTAAAAGCTATCCTGGAGAGATAAAATTTTGCTCTTTGCCAAAATTCAGCTCGAAAGGTCATCCCTCTCCCTTGGACGCGTTTTCTGGGGTAGGGGCCCCAGAAATAAGCCGAGGGAGAGGGATCAAAGGCTAAACTGAGAATTGCTGACCAGGCTGTTTCGCGGAGCCTCCTTTCCAACTCATTGTTAGGCTGTAGCACACGATGTCAGTACAGCGAAAGCATCCATTTATTAATGGCTAGAGATCAGGAGTATCTTCTGTAATCAAAGCAGCGGAATCCAAAATCGTAGCGGGGTCAATCACCACGTCACTGCCGCCAAAGATGTTGGCCAGTTCGCTGTCAGTAAGGGGGGTGAGGGTGTTGGGAGAAGTAAAGGTTTTCATGACGAAGAAATTTAGATAAGTGAGTAAGTGTGTGTGATTTGATGTTCCAAAGTTCCTCCCATTACAGCGGCTTAAAAAGGACCGCAAAGGCTCAATCGTTCTTTTGAAAAGCCTCGGTTTTAATTTTTACAATCATCTTAGTGACTGAAAATCAACAACTTACTACTGGTTGTAAATTTTCTGCTTCTTTGCCCCGAGCAGTGGTTATTTCAGGTAATAAACCTGAAACAACCCTGGCAGGAAATAAAAAAGGGGCACGGGAGCATAACCAGTTCCCAGCAGCGGACCGACGCGACTGCCTTTTTACCCTCCGACAGGTACGGTGTATTTATACCATTATGGTATAGGGTCATCCCACACCATCCTCGCCCCGGTTTTTTGACGCCCCCACGCATTTTACGCCCTGTCCTGAATATGTTTTTCCTTTCATCCTCGGCATTATTCCGAAAATTTCGGGCCTGACCCGACCAACTTTCAAGCGGGACGACCCCAAAATAACAACGGCTCAAAACACTGGAAATCAACAACTTGAAACTAAAACCTTCAGACCAACTCACCGCAACCCTTTGGAACGCTGCGGCCTTAACTGTCCTTTACCGCCCCCTGCTGCTCCCCTCATCTTTGCCTTGTCAGCAACGGAAGCGTAACCAGTGGACGTGAATGACAAACATATTTCTTCACCTCTAAATTTTTTAATCATGAAGATCGACAATCTTCTCCCCGGGCAGGCCCGGAACATCGTCGGAGGCGACGGTGACCCGATCAACTGCTGGCCCGACCCCGATAATCCAGACCCAGGTTTCCCCTGGAATTTACCGGGATTTCCGCGCCCTTCCTGGCCGAATTAATCCGCTGCGTAGCTGATTAACAAAAACTGGATGGTTTGCCCGAGAAGAGGTCATTAACCCATTTTTATTTAATCCTCTTTTTAAAATTTCCAACCATGAAATTCAAGTCACTTTTCTTCTCCCTCTGTCTTCTTTTCATTGGCACTTCTGTCTTCGCCAACCTGCCCGACAACACCCTGACCGGTGACGAGCCCCTGACGATCAAAGCCGCCAACAAGCTCATCTACGAAGCCATGGCCAAACTGCCGGCTGACGCCCCCGTTAAGCTCGTAGCCGCTACCAGCATTCTCGAAGATGATGCCTCTTGCACCGTCACCGTTCAGATCAGCATCCCCGGTGGCACCGGAGGTTCCGTTTCTGCCACGGCTGCAACTTGCCGCGAGGCCCTCAACATGGTGCTGGCCATTATCTAGCCAACCCATCTCTGCTGTTAACCCCCGCGCCCTAAACCAGCGCAACCCAACCGACTGAATTTCGGGTAAACCATCCTTTTTCATTTTAAAAATCATCAAGTCATGTATAGTCTTTTCGTATCCACCCTTCTTACTTTCAGTGCTTTTGGTATCACCTCCCCGAGTACTGATCTTCCTCCCAGCACAAGCTCCTTCCATACGCCCGACGGGGTGACGGTAATGCACCTCGAATACACCAAAAAAGGAAGCGAGGTATACATCACTGTTCACCTTCAGGTTGACGAGTCCATCCTCTCCGTCACTTCGGCCTCGCACAGCTACGTGGAAGCAACCGAACAACTCAATCAGGTAATTGCCGCAGCCACCAATAAATAGCTCATAATTTTATCCTTTAAATCCAGAAATCATGAAAATTTTTCTGCAATCCTTAATCCTTTTACTTGTCTCGGTGGCAGCCTTTGGCCAGGCATCGGTCGAAGTAAAATACCTACAAAAAAAGAACCCACGGGTAAATGACCCAGGCGGCGAATTCTTCAGCAATGACGACTTTGCCACCCTGGTAAGCAATGGCGACATTTCCACTTACCGCTATGGCCAAGGAGGGGAAGGCAAAAAAGTCGAAAAGGACGACAACAACAATATAAAAATCACCTACAGCGATGCCTACGGCTTTGTGTTTCACCGGGATAAAGGCAAGCGCAAATTCATCTCCCGTGATTTGATCAAAGACCAACCTTTCATCATCACTGAAGACCTGGCGGAACTTAAGTGGGAAATCCAGGCCGACGGGGTGCGGGAAATAGGGGGTTACCATTGCCAGATGGCCGTAACGGAGTTCCGGGGCCGCGTCTACGAAGCCTGGTTTACCACAGCCCTACCCCTCGATGCGGGTCCGTGGAAACTCGCTGGCTTGCCTGGCCTGATCCTCGAGGCAAAAGACCGCCAGGGCATCATTCAGTTCATTTTCGCAGGTATCCGCCTGGTTTCTGACGAAGAAATAGATTGGAATAAGCCGCCCCGCCAAGGCATCAGCATCGGTTTTGAAGAATTCTACGAGACCCGCGAACGGAAAGACGAAGAATTTTTCCAAAAGATCGCCTCCTACCCAGGTGTAACCATTACCCCCAACAAGCACAAGGGCTACTTCGAGGTGTCTCATTAATCCCAGAACCAGCCCGGGCTGAGCGAGGCCATCATTGTTGCTCTCTTTCTCCATTCTCCCATCCAAACCACTGACCTTATGCATTTTCTATTACCAAAGCGGTACCTGCAACGCATTTACCTATTCGGGCTGGGCTTGCTCTTCAGCGGTCTGGTCTTGGCGCAAAACAACAAACTGCTCACGGGGCAAGTGCTGGATTCGGAAGGTGCAGTTTTAGCCTCTGCGCAACTGGTTCTCCTCGAAGGCAGTACGATCAAGGGCTATACTTTGACCGATGTGGACGGCAAGTTTGAACTGGCGCTGGGAGATACTCCCGCCGGTGCCCTCACCCTCGAAGTAAGAATGTTTGGCTACGCCACCTTCTCCCGCCCCCTGGCCGAGCTAAAATCCCCCGTAAACTTTCGTCTGGTACCAGTACCCATCGAATTTGCCACCGTTGAAGTAACGGCCGATGCCCTACCCATCTCCCAGCGCGAAGACACCCTGATGTTCAATACCGGGAGCTACACCGATGGAACGGAAGAAAAGGTAGAGGATATGCTCAAGAAACTCCCCGGGGTGGAGGTCGATGAGCAGGGAACCATCAGTGTCCAGGGGAAAGCCATCGACCGGGTACTAATTGACGGGGAAGATGCCTTCGGGCGCAATTATCGCTTGGCGACCCAAAACATTAACGCCGGTTTCGTAAACCGGGTAGACGTAATCAGCAACTTTACCGAAGACCAACTCACCGGTGATCTCGACCAGAACAAAGAACTCGTCTTAGACCTTAAACTCGAAGACAGCCGCAAAAAAATCATCTTCGGCGAAGTAGAGCTGGCCGCCGGGTTACCCGGAGGTATGGACAACGATGCCAACGTTTTTATGCTTTCTGGAAAGACCAAAGCCGTCCTCTTTGCCCAAAACAATACCCTGGGGCAAGACCCCAGCAGTGGCATCGACATGAGCTACCAGGTAAATGGCAACAGCGGCGTTATTGCCAGCCAGCGCCCGGACTTGCTCTCCACGACCACCGGCTACCGGCCCAAATCCATCAGCCCCCGCGAATACCTGCGCAATGAAGTTTACGCCACGGCCGGTTCCCTTATCCTAAATCCCAGCAAAAACCTCCGCAGCCGCACCATTTATTCGCTGCACAACAACCTTTTCCGGCTCAACAACCAGGAGCGGCTTAATTTTTTCAGCGAAGACCTGCCCGTTACCGTAGACCACTTCAAGCTATACCGGGAGTCTGAACGCATGGCGTGGCTAGACAGTGAAAACAGCCTTAACGTTGCTAAGAACAGTCGGCTCGACCTGAACATAAAAGCCACCATTACCCAACAGGACATGGTAGCCGACCTCACCTCCACCACCGATGCACTGGATAGCGACCTGATCTCCCGCCTCGAAGGCAGTCCTCAACAATACAACGGGCGACTGCGCTTTACCCGCCGCATCAACGACCAGCTGGCCCTGCGTCTGGTAGTCATTGCCTCTCACGAGTCCAATGACCAACTCGCCAACCACCTCTCGGATCGCTACACCCAGCTCTTTCAGAACCCCCTGAACGGAATCCGTCAGAGCGCCAGAGAAAAAACTACCCAATTAGATCCCCACATCAGCGTACTCTACAGCCCCGGCAAGTGGTTTTTTGACTCCCGCGCCGGCTACCGTAAAACCAGCGGGCAAGTCGACGCTCAAGCCTACGGCATCGATCAAGCCAATGGCATCAATGCATTCCCCGACCGCCAAACCAGCCTCCGTTACGACTTCGGGGAAGTGTACCTCGAACAAAACCTTTCCCGCACTTTCGGCAAACTCAAATTCAGTGGCGGAGCCAATTTCGCCGCCATCCAACTGAACTACCGCAACCAGTCTGTAGCGCAAAACGGCGCGTTCCGCAACTTGATCGTCCAACCGAATGTGGCCCTCGAATACCGCTTCTCCTCCCGCGCACTCCTTAACTTCAATGCGGGCCACCGCCAGGAATTGCCCGCCCCCAACCAGTTGATCTCCGTGCCCTATTTTAGTGATCACCAAACTTTAATGACGGGCCTCGACACCCTCTACCTGCAGCAAAGCGACAACATCGGCCTGCGGTATAACTATACCAATTCCTTCCGCCAGCTGAGCTACTACGTCGGAATCCAACGGACAAATATCCCCAACGGCCTCCAACGCTCTTTGGGCGTCGCCTCCCTCTTCACCGAGCAACGACTCACCGCAGGATTTCCGTCTAACTCCGTTCAGTTACGCAGCGGCATCAGCAAGTTCGTCGCCTGGCTCAATGGCAACCTCGACCTGAAGGTAAACATCATGCAATTCAATAATCAACTGGAAGTAAATGGCCGTTTTGACCTCAACCGATACCAGATACTCGATACCCGCTTCACCTATCTTTCTACGATCAGGGAATGGCTCAAACTTTCATTGCAGGCGGGCTACAAAGAATCGGTCAACGTCAACCGCGGCACCGTAGAACAGCCCGTTAATGCCGATTATGCCTATAACTATGGCGGTGGCATAACGGCCAGCTTTAAACCGAAAACGCAACTCAGTGCAAAAGCCGATGGCTATATCTGGAAGCAAAATGGCCAACAGACCCACACCCTGCTGGCTACTTTTTCCGCCGACCATACCCTGCCATCGGGCATAAAACTGCACATCGAAGGGACCAATCTGCTCAACCAAGGCACCTTTTACCAGAACTACGTAAACAGCTACCAGGTCTCCCAACGCAGTTTCCTGCTCCGCCCCCGCACCCTCATCTTCGGCATTTCCTGGTCATTCTGACCATTCTCCATATCATATCAACCATTTAAATTTAATTACCATGTCTTTCAAGTCCATTTTCCTCTCCCTCACTTTCGTCATGGCCTCTGCCGTATCTTTCGCTGGCCATGAGGTGGAAGTAGCTCCCCAGCCTGTTGCCATCACGACTACCGTAGCCTGTACGCTCACGGGAAGTTTTTCCACTGGCGGCACCACCGTCAACGTCAGCGTTACGGCCGAAACCTGTGGCGCTGCTGCCCGCACGCTCGCTTCCATTGCGGATGCCCTTGACCAGCAGTAAGGTCAAAGGCGCGCTTTCAGCCTGCCGCATTTCATCAGCCCGGCCTTCCCAATCAGGAAGCCGGGCTGTATTTTTTCGGGCGCGGCCGCAGGTGCCATGTCCTCAATAAAAGAGCAAGGTCCGGCCTGCCTTCAACATCCACCGCTCCTTGTAAACCTACATTGCACCTGCGGCCGCGCCCCCCAATTTTTAAAGCGCCAAATTCAACACCCCAAAAAAGAAGAGTTGCGCAAAAAAGTACACCAGCAAAACCGGGCTCCGAAAGCGAACTCCAAAAAGGTGCAAGGGCAACGAAATCACGAAGGCAATCAGAGCCCAGGCCAGGTAATTCTGCAAAGGAATCTCTCCCCCACCCCACTGCCAGTAATCCAGCTGGATGGCCACCGGCTCAATCACCACGTCGTAAAAGGCGGTAATGCCCCCCGCCAACGCAGCTACCGCTACTTTGCGCCCGAGCGTCCCCTCTCCTTTCGCCGGAGGGGGCAGCATCCGCAGCGCCAGCTCATTACAGGCCAGCGTGAGCACACACCAGTTCAGGGCAATGACGAAAGGTACCCCCAGCCACTGCCACCACATGGTCGGGCCGTAGGTATAATTCCCAAAAACCGCCCCCGTGGCCACGCCGATGGCCTCCATCGCGAAGGTAAACCAGTACGCCACCAGCAGCCAAAGGAACAGCCCGCTGCCCCGGTTGCGCCGGTACACGGCATAAATCAGCAAGCCATTGATGACCAGCAGAAGCCCATCGGTAGTAACCCGCGTGATGGGCAAGACGGCCGGCAAATAGTGCGCCAGGGCACCGCTGGCGAAGGCGAAGACCAGGAAGTAGGCGAGGTAGCGCTCGAAAGCGGTGAACCCAGTGGACGAAGCAGCGATGATGAGCGGTTTTGGTCAGTGGCTATGACAAATGACAGGCAATATGGTTGGGAAAAATCCCTTCGTTTAACGTCAGGCTTGGGGAATGCAGCTTAGATATTCACTGATTTTCAGGTGGTTAGATCGCAATTGTTTTTTAGTTCGGTAGTTTTGTAGTTCGGTAGAGGGGCATTGTCCACTACCGAACTACCGAACTACAATACTACAGAACTGCCTTCTGAAGACCAATTAGTGGTGGTTATTGCAAGGGCTCAACCTCATGTCCATTTAAAAAGGCATTTCCGTTACCTCCCGCACCGTCGCGGGAATCCACACCTGCCGGCTGCTCTGGCTCAGGAATCCGCTGCCGTAGTAGCACTCCTGGACACTACGGTGCCCATCCGCGTGTACCAAGTTCAGCCGGGCGGTATTTGCCCCGATGCGGAGCCAACGCCCCGGCGCGCCGGGCACTGCGTAAGCCCTGGTAGGCCCCTGGTTTTCGGCGGCCACCAGCAGTTGCTGCTCGCCCGCCCGCATCCGTACGAGGCTGCGGCCGTTGCCCGGCACGTACAAGCCGCTCTCCCGCAGGGGCAGCGGCCGAAACGTCTTCGCAGCAGGTTCGAACAGGAGGCAGATGCCGTTGAGCGCATCGATCCGGCCCCCGCCCGTTTCGGCGCCGTAGTCGTTGCCAATCGCCACCAGATCCGCGTAGCCGTCCTGGTTGATGTCCACGGGCACCGCCGCGAAGAGCGGGGCGAGCTGGGCCGCTGCGGGCAGTTGATGGAAAGTAAACTGCCCGTTGCCCAGGTTTTCTATCCAGGCGGAGCGGAGGTAATTGGCGTGGGCCGTAACGAGCTTGGGGGTGGGGAAGTCGATGAGGAGTTGCGCCATCGTCACGCGGCCAAAGTCCTGGTGCAGGGGATAGCGGTCTTTGACGGCGACGAGCTGCTTTTCGGTGTCCTTGCGTTGGTAGTGGGGGTATTCAGTAAATTGCCCGTCGGGGCCCAGCGCGCGGTCGCCCACCAGCAAATCAAAGCCGCCGTTGCGGTCGAAGTCGGCACCGTAGAGCGAAACGAAGTCTTCGCCATTCTGGTGGTACAGGTGGTTGCCGCCGAAGTTGGTGGCCACGTAGTCTACGTCGCCGTCTTGGTCGAAGTCAACGCCCGTCAGCCCGTTCCACCAGCCACTGTGCTCGGTAAATACGCCGGGAGTAGCGTCGGCAAAAGTGCCATCGGTATTCCGGAACAGCCGCAGGGGCATGCCTTGGCCGCCGACCAGCAGATCTACCCAGCCGTCGTTGTCGTAGTCGGTAAAGAGCGCATCCGTCACGAGGCCAAGTTGCTTGAACACGTCGTTAGCGGCCAAGCTGAAGGCCCCCTTGCCGTCGTTGAGCAGCAGGTAGCTGTCTACGGGTTCAGGATAACGGGCGGGCTGGAGGCGGCCACCGACGAAGAGGTCCAGGTCGCCGTCGCGGTCCACGTCAGCGGCGCGTACGCAGGATGAAGAGCTTTTGACGGACGGCAGTGCGGAGGCCGCCAGGGTAAATTTGCCCGTCCCGTCGTTGATCAGCAGGCGATCCAGGTAATCCTCGCTGCTGATGCTCAGTTCGCTGCCGCCCGAAGCGAGGTAAAGGTCAACGTCGCCATCCCCGTCGGCGTCAAAAAAGAGACTGCCCATCTCTTCGGGCCCCTTAGGGACGTCGAACGCCGCCGGGTCAGCGCGGAAGCTGCCATCGGCCTGCTGTAGCAACAATTCGCCCGCGTAAAAGTGAGAGCCACTCCGGTAGAGATCGTCCAGCCCGTCGCCGTTGACGTCGGCAACGGCCAGCCCCGGACCGTACTCCGAAAGTTTGTGCGGCAGCAGCGGCTGAACGTTGAAGTCGATGAAAAGACTATCGCGGTGCGGGCCAAAAGCGGCCAGCAAATCGGGCATCGCCTGCAGGTAAGTGCGGTTCGGGCGGTTGGCCACCTCTCCGGCCGGCAAGGCGCCGGTGGGCCCATCAATGGTAATGAGCTGATTGACGGCCGGAACGGGGTGGCGGGACTGGCGGCCATCGGGCCAGGTCACCGTAAGCTGCACCGCAGCGATGGTATCTAAACCAAAGTGAAGGTCCTGGCTGACGCTGGAAAGGTAGCCCCGCACCGGACTCTGGAAAGCGGAGCCAAGCAAACGCCCCTGGGCGTCGGTCAGCTCCACCCGGGCCCCGATCGCAGCGGTGTTGCCATCCTTTTGCCGCAGGCGCACGGCCAGGTAATTGCCCGGCTTCTCTTTGCGGTCCATCAGCGTATTGCGGAACAGGAAACAGCGGTCGTTGATGTTGTTGACCACGTAATCCAGGTCGCCGTCGCCGTCCAGGTCGGCGTAGACCGCCCCGTTGCTGTACGAAGGTGCGCCCAGCCCCCATTCTTCAGTCACTTTGCGAAAGGTGGGTACTTCACCACCGTCGTTGGCGTAGGCGTAATTGGCAATTTTGACGAAGGGAATTTTGGGCAGCAGCGTGGCGCGGCTGGCGATGTTGCCCACGGCCACGTTGTAGTCCATAAAGTCGTGGTCGGTTACGTCCTTGGGGAATCCGTTGGAGATCAGCAGGTCGCGGTCGCCGTCGTGGTCAAAATCCGCCGCCAGTGGCGCCCAGCTCCAGTCGGTGGCCGCAATGCCGGCAAAGCGGCCGATCTCCGCAAAAATGGGGGTGGTATTCTCGCCCGGCCGGGGGCCCTGGGCCAGCTGCAAGACGTTGCGGGTGTACTGGTACTGGTAGCCGTAGCGGTCGTTGTTGATGTAGGAAAAATAGTTGTTGGCCGGCATCATCGACTTGCGGCGGGAGTTGTCCTCGGGGAACATATCGAGGGCGATCACGTCGTCAAGTCCGTCGTTGTTCAGGTCGGCCACGTCGTTGCCCATGGCCGAGTAGGCGCTGTGCTTGAAGTATTCGTCGGCCCGGTCGGTGAAGGTACCGTCCTGGTTATTGATCCAGAGCAGGTCGTTGGTCACGTAGTCGTTGGTAACGTAGATGTCGGGCCAGCCGTCGTGATTGAGGTCACAGATGCTCAGGCCCAGTCCGTAGCCATCCATATTAATACCGGCCTCGAGGGTGACGTTGGTAAACACTGGGTGGCCAGCGCCCTGGTCGCCCTCGTTGCGGTAGAGGCGATCGTTGCGGCGTCCCTGGCCGTCGCGGCGTTTGGGGACGTAGCGGTTTGGGATGAGGCGATTGTCCATTTCATTGACCACGAGGTAGAGGTCCAGATCGCCGTCACGGTCGTAGTCCAGGAAAGCCGCCTGGGTGGTGTTGGTGGTGTCGGCCAGGCCGTAGGCATCGGCTTCTTCGCTGAACTGGGGGATGCCGGCCGGGTCGTTCCCCTGGTTGATGTAGAGGAGGTTTTTGCGCCTGCTTCCCGGGGTGTAGACCGTGGCGGAAACGTAGAGATCGGGGCGGCCGTCGGCGTTGATGTCTACCACCGTGACCCCGCTGCACCAACGGTTGGCGGCGGCGGTGTTGGTCTGCGCGGTGACGTCCTGAAACCTGAGATCACCCTGGTTCAGGTACATGGCGTTCGGGGTGGTATTGCCGGTGAAATAGAGGTCAGGGAGCCCGTCTCCGTTAAAATCGGCCACCGCTACACCGCCGCCGTTGTAGACGTACTCGAAGTCGAGGATGTTAAACGTATCGTCTTCGGCCACGTGGTTGGCAAACAGCAGGCCGGTGGCCTCGCCGTCGGTCAGTTCAAACAAAGGGGCAGGGGGCGCCGGAGCGCAGGTGCAAAGAATGCCTATTAAGAGCAAGGACAGAAACCAGCGCAGTGTTGACATCGACATGAAGGTAAGATTGACTTTAAGGATTTGTTCAGCCTCCCGCGTTGCAAAGCTAAGCGCTTCCCGGCTACCGTGCCTGCTTCCGTGATTCTGCTTCAGGCAAAACCAGGGCAACTTTGCTCCTCTGATCACCTCTTGCAAGAGCGGACACCAGCCCTCAAACAAAGCGTGTTAAAACGGCGGCACCAGGCAAAAACAAATCTTCGCAAAGGCCCGGGCCGGCGCAAAAATGTTGGTCAGACGCCGTTTTTTTCGTTCCAGCGCCTTTTCACCCACCCCACTAAGTGTTTTTTCGACACTAAGGCGAAAAAAATCACTTTTGCGTGTGGGTTTACAGATTTATATTCTATTATTGTGGGGCCGTTGCAAACTTTCGCCTGTTTTCAACGCCTGGGTTAACAAAAAGACTGCACTGTTTCTGCGTACTTAAGATAAGGTTTGCCGAGTTGGCAGCCCAATTTCGTCAGGTGGCCTCTGCACTAGGGAGCGCCCCAACGAACCAAACAATTTTATCGATCATACATAATTCAACTCACTTTTATTATGAAACAACTTCTTTGCCTACTGCTTTTCGTCTTAGGGACGGCTGCGGTTAGCGCCCAAACAACTGTCTCCGGTACGATCCTGGACACGGACGGCTTCCCCCTCCCGGGGGCGACCGTGCTGGCCAAGGGGACCACTTCGGGTACCGTTGTGGACCTGGACGGTAACTTCAGCTTTACCGTCCCGGAGGGCGTAACGACCCTGGTCGTTTCCTACACGGGTTACGAAACCCAGGAAATCGCCTTGAATGGCGAGACTTCATTCGAGATCGTCCTTTCCGAAGGTGTCGCACTCGATGAGATCGTCGTAACGGGCTACTCCGTTACCAGTAAGCGCCAGGCTACTGGAGCCATCTCAACCATTTCTGCGGCGGAGCTTACGGCGATCCCCAGCGGTAACGTTGAGCAGCAGTTCCAGGGTCGCGCGCCCGGGGTAACGGTCATCACCAACGGCCAGCCGGGTACGACCTCGATCATCCGCATCCGGGGCTTCGGCTCTTTCGGTGGCAACCAGCCGTTGTACGTCGTGGACGGTGTTCCCGTGGACAATATTGAGTTCCTGAACCCCGATGACATTGAGGCTACCTCCATCCTCAAAGACGCCGCTTCGGCCTCTATCTACGGTTCACGCGCAGCCAACGGGGTGGTGGTTATCCAGACCAAGCGGGGCAAGAAGACCCCACAACCCATGAAGGTCTCCTACAATGGCCTGGTAGGTTTTACCGACCCCGGTAATGGTCCAAGCTTCCTCACCCCCCAGCAAGACGCCGACAAGGCCTGGGAAGCCCTCCGCAACGACGGTCTTTCCCCCGGTGATACCGGATGGGGCCACCCCCAGTACGGCAATGGTGCAAACCCCGTACTCCCGGATTACCTCATGGTTGGCAACAACTTCGGCGTCGTCGGAACCATCGATCTGGAGCAGCAACGCCCCCTGTACAACATCGATACCCGCGCCGGTTCCCTCTACCAGGTGATGCGCGCCAACAAAGAAGGTACTGACTGGTACGACGCCATCACCCGCACCGGCATTCTCAATCGCCACACCTTGGGCTTTTCCGGCTCTACGGAATCCGCCCGCTACTACGTAGGCCTGGGTGCCCAGGTGCAGGAAGGTATCCTGCTTTTTAACGACTTTGAGCGTTACTCCTTCCGCGTCAATACGGAGTTTGATCTCGGTAAGTACGTCCGCGTGGGTGAGAACCTGCAGATTACCCACCGCAGAACCGATGGCCAGATTGGCGACGCGGGCGGTGCGGGTAGTGCCGACGACGAAAACAGCATCCTGGGTGCCTTCCGGATGAACCCCATCATCCCCGTCTACGACGAGTTCGGTGGCTACGCCGGTACGCGCGCCCCTGGCTTCAACAACCCCCGTAACCCCGTTGCTGAACGCGATGGTGTTGCCAACAACCGCGGTTTCAGTAACCGTATTTTTGGCAACGTTTACGTTGAAGTAGAGCCCGTACAGGACCTCATCTTCCGCTCCAGCTTCGGTGGCGGCTTCATCGGCTTCCACAGCAATTTCTACAGCCGCCAGACTTACGAGAACTCCGAAAACAACGGTAGCTTCGGCTACGGTGAAAACCAGGGCTACTTCAATGACTGGACCTGGACCAACACCGTGAAGTACAAGAAGTCTTTCGGCTCTAACAACTTTGACGTGCTCTTGGGCTACGAAGCCATCGAATCCGGCAACGGCCGCACGAGTGGCGCCAGCGGTATCAACCCCTTCAGCCGCGACCTCAACTTCATCAACCTTTCTACGGTAGCTCCCAACCCACCTTTCAGCAACTACAGCGTTCCCGTAAAATTTGTCTCTACCTTCGGGCAGTTGAACTACAACTGGAACGACAAGTACTACCTGACGGGTGTACTGCGGCGGGATGAGTCCAGCCGTTTCGGTGCCAACCAACGCAGTGGTACCTTCCCTGCCTTCTCCGCAGCTTGGCGTGTAACGGCCGAGCCCTTCATGGCTGGCCAGTCGTTCTTTACGGACCTCAAAATCCGCGGTGGATACGGCGAGATGGGTAACTCCAATAACGTCAACGCCAACAACCGTTTCTCTCTTTTCGCACAAAACCTCGGTGGCGGTAGCTACCCCATTGATGGCAGCAATACCTCCGCAGACATCGGCTTCTTCCAAAACCGGATCGGCTCTGAGAACGCCCGCTGGGAAACTTCCGTTACCTCCAACATTGGTTTTGACGCTACCATCCTGAAAGGTAAAGTGGACATCATCATGGACCTGTGGCGCAAAGAGACCAACGACCTGCTGGTACAGCTGCCCCTTCCCGCCGTTAATGGTGCCGCCGCGGCTCCTTCTACCAACATCGGTAGCATGTTGAACCAGGGTATCGACATGTCCTTCATCTACCGCGATAAAGTGGGTAAAGATTTTGGCTTTGAAGTGACGCTGAACGCCGCTTTCCTCGAAAACCGCATCACCAAGTTCACCGATGACGTTGAATTCTTCGAAAACTTCGGTACCCGCATCACCGGCTCCATCATCCGCAACCAGGTGGGTCAGTCGCTTTCCACTTTCTGGGGCTACCAGGTAGCTGGTCTCTTCCAAAGCGATGCCGAAGTAGCCAGCGCGCCCACCCAGGCTGGCGCAGCTCCCGGCCGTTTCCGTTTCGTGGACAATAACGGCCGTAACGACGCCGGTGAGCTCACCGGTGTACCCGACGGACGCATCACCGAAGCCGACCGTACCTTCCTGGGCAGCGCCGTTCCCGATTTCACGGGTGGCCTCAACCTGGTGCTGACGTACAAGAACTTCGACCTCACGACCTTCCTCTACACGAGCCTGGGCAACGAGATTTACAACAACTCCAAGTGGTTTACCGACTTCTACGGTACGTTCAAAGGTGCTTCCGTGTCTAGCCGTGTACTCGACAGCTGGACGCCCCAGAACACCGACACCGATATTCCGATTTACGAGTCTGCTTCTAACTTCAGTACTTCTCAGGAATCTACCAGCTACTACGTGGAGGACGGATCTTTCCTCCGCATGCAGAACCTGACCCTCGGGTACACCCTCCGCAACAGTACGTTGAACTCGGTGTTTACCAATCTCCGCCTTGCCGTCTCTGCGACCAACCTGTTCACCATCACCGGCTACGATGGTCTTGACCCCGCAGTAGGTGGAGCCGCAGACACGAACTTCGGTGTGGACGTAGGCAACTACCCCGTAACCCGCGGTTTCAACTTCAACCTTAGCTTCGATTTCTAACCAGTGCAACTATCCAAAAACAACAACAACATGAAAGCATTAAATCGCTTTTTCCTGCTGCCCCTGGCGACCCTCTTCATGGCGGGTTTGCTCTGGACGTGTAGCGAAGACTTCCTCGAAGTCGAACCCCGTGGAGCGCTCGGCGAAGCCATCCTCAGCTCCGAAGCGGGCATTGAGGGTGCGCTCCTGGGTGCCTACGCCCAACTCGGCGGCCGTGGCAACTATTTCTCCGGTGCTTCCAACTGGGCCAACGGCTCTATCCAGGGCGGCGAGGCCAACAAAGGCACCAATGACGGTGACTTTACGGACATCAACGAAGTAGTTCGCTACCTGCTTGAGTCCACTTCCCGCGTTCCCAGCGACCGTTGGAATGGCCTCTTCGAAGGCGTTGCCCGTTCCAACGCTGCCCTCCGCCTGCTGTCCCTCTCCACCGACCCTCTCCTTACGGACGCTGATAAGGCCCGCTTGGAAGGTGAAGCCCGCTTCCTCCGTGGACACTACTACTTCCAGTTGAAGATTTCCTTCAACCAGGCGCCCTTCCTTACCCCTGAACTGTCGGTAGAAGAACAACAGGTGGTCGTATCCAGTGCAGATATCTGGGACGAAATCGAGGCCGACTTCCGCTTTGGTTACGAGAACCTCCCCGAAACGCTTCCCGAAGCAGGCCGCGCCAACAAGTGGGCTGCCGGTGCCTACCTCGGCAAAACCCTCCTTTACCAGGAAAAGTGGGCCGAAGCCCGGACGGTATTGCGTGATGTAGTCACCAACGGTCAAACGACCAATGGCCAGCCTTACGGTTTGCTCGACAACTACGCCGATGCCTTCAACGCCGAGTTTGACAACAGCAGAGAATCCGTTTTTGCCGTACAAGCTGCTGCCAACTCCGGCACGACCAACATTGCCAACCCCGACTTCGTACTGAACTTCCCCCACAACACCGGTGCCGACGGCCCAGGTAACTGCTGTGGATTCTTCCAGCCTTCGTTTGACCTGGCAAACTCCTTCCGGACGAGCAACGGTCTCCCCCTGCTGGATAATTCCTACAACAGCCCCGCCAACCGCCTGGCCAATGACCAAGGCCTGGAGGGTAACGACCCCTTCACTCCCGATGCTGGCCCCGTTGACCCCCGCCTGGACCACAGCGTTGGCCGTCGGGGTATCCCTTACCTCGGTTGGGGACCCCACCCAGGATTCCCTTTCATCCGCGATCAACCCTACGCTGGCCCTTACTCGCCCAAGAAGTTCGTTTACTACGCCAGCCAGGAAGGATCGCTCTCCGATGGAACCTCCTGGACCCGCGGCTACGCATCCATGAACTACAACATCATCCGCTTTGCTGACGTCCTCCTGATGCTGGCCGAAGCGGAAATCGAAACGGACAATCTGGACGCCGGTCGTACCCTCATCAACCAGGTCCGCGCCCGCGCCGCTAATCCCGACGGTTGGATCAAGAATGAAGATGGCAGCAATGCCGCCAACTACGTGATCGCTACCTACGATATGCCCTTCGCCAACAAAGATGCTGCCCTCACCGCACTGTACTTCGAGCGCAAACTCGAACTCAGCGGCGAAGGACACCGCTTCTTTGACCTCCGCCGTTGGGGCATTGCTAAGACCGAGCTCGACCGCATCATCGCCCACGAGCAGCAATTCTTGCCCGCTTCCTACGCCGGTGCAGTCTTCACCGTCCCCCAGGATCTCTTCTACCCCATCCCACAGCGGCAGATTGACATCCAAGGCCCCGATGTTCTTCCCCAGAACCCCGGCTACTAAGCGTTCTCAGCGTAAGCTGAACCTGAGCAAGGAAAGAGGTAATTTCCCTCTGACTTAACCCACTTAGCCCCTTGCTCCCCTTTCCCAGACTACCAAGTCGGGACCGGGGAGCGAGGGGCTTTCTTTTTTACGTGAGGTCCAGACGTTTCACATCGCAGCTTGAGGTCCAGCCGTTCTACGTCGCAGCAGCAGTTGAGAGGATTTACGGCAAAGGGGATAATCTTTACCTCTGGGGAAAGTACCTCCATCAGGGTGGACAGTCTACGTAAAACGTCTCCACCTCACAGCTGGATCACGCCCTGGCCTTCACAACTTGCCCGGCACCTGCGTCAGCGCCCAAAATCTTCTCGGCCGAATGCGTTTTTTTGGTCATTGTTTCATCAACCCAACAGGCGTTCATCCCCCAGGAAGGGCTGCCGGTAGCGCCGCTCTCCGGTCGCTTTGTAGATGGCATTGGCCACCGCACCGAAAACGGGCGGGAAGGGGGGCTCGCCCATGCCGGTGGGCTTGATGTCGTTTTGCACGAAATGGACCTCGATCTTCTTCGGGGTCTCACTCATCCGAATCATGCGGTAGGCATCGAAATTTTGCTTTTCGGGTACGCCCGCTGCGAAGGTCAATTCCCCGAACAGGGCGTTCCCCACTCCGTCCACGATGGCTCCTTCGGCCATGTTCCGGGCCGCGTCGGGATTGACGACAATGCCGCAGTCGATGGCGCAGCAGACTTTTTCCACTATAGGTTTGCCTTTTTCAATTGTCAGGTCCAAGACGTGGGCGGCGTAAGAGTTGTGGCAAAAATAAGCGGATACCCCCCGGTGCACGCCCTCCGGCGTCTCGTCCCAGTTGCTCATTTCGCGCACCAGTTCGAGCACCCCGGCGTAGCGCGCGGGGTCGTAATCATTGTTTTCTCCGACGGGGTCTTGCTGGGCCCGCGCGAGTAAGTTCAGGCGAAACTGGATGGGATCTTTTCCGGCGGCCTCCGCTACTTCGTCGAGGAAAGCCTGCTCCGCCCCGGCCATGAAATTCGAGCGCGGGGCACGGAATGCCCCGATGGTGATGTTGGAATCGATGGTCCAATCCTCCGCGAGGTAGTTGTCTACCGCCCCGGCGGGGAAGCGATTGGCGAACAGGGGGCTCTCGGGAATACCGCCCGCTTTCACGTGCAGGGCCGTCAGCGTGCCGGTGGCGTCGAGGGCTGCGCGGTAGGTAGCGTGGTAGGCCGGGCGGTAAATGCCGTTGGCCATGTCATCCTCCCGGGTGTAGATGAGGTGGATCGGTGCTTTGGCTTGCTGCGCGATCAGGGCTGCCTCAAGCATGTAGTGGGAGTAAGCCCGCCGTCCGAAACCGCCGCCCATGCGCGACATTGCGATCTCGATGTTCTCGACTGGGAGGCCCATCCGCGCCGCAATGGTGGGCTCAATCATTCCCGGCGCTTGGGTTGGCCCGACGATGCGGACGCGATCTTCCTCCACTTGGGCGAAGCAGTTGATGGGCTCCATGCAGTTGTGGGCCAGGAAGGGTGCGGAGTAACTGCGCTCAATCACCCGGTCAGCCCGCTGGAAAGCGGCCTCCGGGTTGCCGTCTTTGCGGACTTGCCGACCGGGCCGGGCGGCCATCTCCTCCATCCGGGCGAGGTGGTCGGTGCTGTTTTCCAATCCTGCGGGTACTTTCCGGATGGACTTGCCGCCAAAGCCATTGACGCTTTCTTCAAAGGCCTCGAAAGTCTGCCATTCCACCTGGATGGCTTTTTTAGCCTTCATTACTTGCCAGGTGGATTCCCCGACAATGGCGACCAGCTCCGGGAAGGCATTGGTATCAAAGCCCCCTTTTTCGAAGCCGTCCTTGTAGGTTTGAATGGTAAAAACGTCGCGGATGCCCGGCATGGCCTTCACATCGGCGAGGTTTTGGATGGCCTGAAAGCGCATCCCGAAAGCGGGGGGCTGAACGACCATCGCGGTCAGTTGCCCTTTCTCCCGGTGGTCGTGGCCAAACAGGGGCTGGCCACTGACGATTTTTTTGCCGTCCAAGTTCTTTTGGTCGTGGCCGATGATGCGGAAATCCTTGATTTCTTTCAGTTCGACCTCCTCTGGAATGGGCAGTGCGGATGCGGCAGCGGCCATCTCGCCGTAGCTGGCCGAGCGGCCTGATGCCGTGTGGTTCAGCAAGCCGGCGGCAGTGCTTACCTCAGCCACGGGCACCTGCCACGCCTGGGCAGCAGCGTCCCGCAACATGTGCCGCGCGGTGGCTCCGGCCATGCGGAGTCCATCCCAGCGCGAGGCAATACCCCGGCTACCACCCGTGAACTGGAAACCGTAAATCTCTGAATTGTACGGGGCCACTTCCGAGATCACCTTCGTCCAGTCCGCGTCCAGTTCTTCGGCCACAATCATGGGCATCGAAGTTTTGATGTTCTGGCCAAATTCCGGGTTTGGGGTGTAGATGGTTACCACTCCGTTGTCGCCAATTTTCAGGTAGGCATTGATCTCAAACCATTGGTCGGGCATCGCCAGGATTTCCGCCTCGGTCTTGTCCGTGCAGGACGTCAGCCAGTTGAAGCCAAGCACCAGTCCGCCCCCAGTGAGGGCGGCGGATTTGAGGAAGGAACGGCGGCCAAAGGCGGTTTTCTGAATGGGCATAATGGAAAATGATTGAGGCGCTACGGATGGGGGCGCGGACGCAGGTGCGAGGAGAAGGACGCCCCCCCAACCCCCAACGGGGGAGAGCAGGGCGGGGATAAAAGCGGTGCTAGCCCGCAGCGTGGACCGACTTAATGGCCGCTTTGATGCGGGTGTAGGTACCGCAGCGACAAATATTGCCATTCATCGCCGCGTCAATATCCGCATCCGTGGGGTTGGGCGTATGGTCCAGCAAGGCGGACGCGCTCATGATCTGCCCGACTTGGCAATATCCGCACTGGGGAACGTCCAAAGCCAGCCAAGCCAGCTGCACGGGGTGATCGCCATTTTCGGAGAGCCCTTCGATGGTGGTGATAGGCGGGGATTCTGCCTGGGAAACCGGGAGTTGGCAAGAGCGCATCGCCACGCCGTCTACGTGTACCGTACACGCTCCGCAGGCCCCTACTCCGCAGCCGTACTTGGTGCCGAGGAGTTGGAGTTCATCGCGGAGCACCCAGAGCAGGGGCGTATCGGGATCGACATCCACCTGTTTGCGCTGTCCATTGATCCGGAGGGTATAGCTTGCCATAATATCGAGAAGTTGACCAGATAATCACTTGGTAAAGGTAGTACTCACCAATCAGGTGCCCCTAACCTGGACTACGCTATTTCCTACCCAAATTACTGTTTTCCGTGAGATCAAGACGAGGTCAAGACGTTTCACGTCGCAGCAGAGTGGATCCGGACCTCCGGTCCGGAAGAAAGTTTTTAGCCCAGGGAGTTGCATGGAGTTAAGCATGGAGTTAATTGGAGTTTTGGCGGCCACTATTTTCAATGTTCAATAGCGTGGGTATCCCGTACACTGCTGAAGGTCAGGGCCATCATTTTCCAATCTTTGCCTTGGCGCTGGTAGACTTCGGTAACGGTAAATTCAGTGGACACTTCGCTCTCCCGCACTACGGCATCTAGTGTAATCCGGTTCCAGACGATCGCCAGATCTCCCGTAATTTCTACGGCTACATCGTGGACGGTGGCCTTTTTGTACCAAATGCTGCCGGTCTTGATAATTTCCAGTTCCCGCTCTTTTTTCCAGCTGCCGCTCATGTGTACGAATTTGGCGGAATCATCAAAAAGCGCCGCCAGTTTATCGACCTCTTTATTCGCCATCCACTCCCATTTATCGGAGGATATCTGGCGAATTATTTCCTCGGTGGCAGCAGAAGCCTGAGGGCCTTGTGCGGTAGCCTGTTGTACCTGCGCCGGGTGACAGGCCGAAATGCCGCTGATGGCCCAGAGGGCAGCAGAAAAAATGATTATTCTGTATAACATAGAGGATATTTTTGGAATGGTAAAAAATTGGGCGCGCACGCAGGTGCCAGGGTAATGAAGGAGGAGCAAAGCACCTACCGACCACCGCCGCGACGAAGGAAAACACTTCACCCCACCGCCCGGAACTCCCCGGGGGTGACGCCCACAATTTTTTTGAACAACCGCGTAAAGTGCTGCGGATACTTAAACCCCAGTCCGTAAGCGACTTCAGCGATGCTCTTGTTGGGGTCAAAGAGTTGCTCTTTGGCCACGGTGATCAGTTTGAGTTGGAGGTGATCCTGCGGGGATTTTCCGGTTTCTTTCTTCACCAGGTCGCCGAAGTAATTGGCGGAAAGGTGGAGTTGGTCGGCGAAATAACTCACCGCGGGCAAACCCGTCTCTTCGGCCAGGCCGGAGCGAAAGTACCCATTAAGTAAGGCCTCGAATTTGGCCAGTACGCCTTGGTTGACGTTGCTGCGGGTGATGAACTGCCGGTCGTAAAACCGGACGCAGTAATTGAGAAACAACTGGAGGTTGCTGATCAGTAGCCGCTTCGTATGCTTATCGATCAATCGCTCCAACTCGTTGCGGATTTTCCCCAGGCCATCGTCAATCAGCGCCCGCTCTTTTTCCGAGAGGTGCAGGGCTTCGTTGGCTTCGTAAGCGAAAAAGGAATACTCCTCCATATTGCCCGCCAGGGGAGTTCCCAGGAGGAAGTCTGGATGGAAGACCAGGGCTTGGCCCACGGGTTGGTATACCTCCTCCCCCGCTTGGCCAATCACTTGCCCGGGGGCGATAAACACCAGGGTGCCTTCTTCGTAGTCGTATGTGCCACAACCGTAGCGCAGGTCGCCGCAGCGCACCTCCTTCAGGAAGACGACGTAGAAATTGAACTGCATCCGCCGCAGGGTGCGCGGATGGGCCAGGGAGAGGTCGACCACGCTGATCTGAGGGTGCTGAACACCCTGGTTATTGAATGCGCAGTATTGCTTGATGGTATTGAAGGTGGTAATGCTCTCCATGGTCGCTGGATTTTGGTCTAGTGTAGTTCTTTGCTTTCCACTGCCCGCCGGATCAGATCCAGGCGAGTGGTGGTGGTATCTGTTTTTCCCACTGCTGCGCCTCCCCTTTCAAATTCAATGATTTGGCGCTGGCGAGGGGCGTATGCTGGCCAAAGAGGGACTCCTGCGCCATTGGGATTACCGGTTTTGGCAAAATTGGCCCAGTAGGTATTCATTATTTTTGCTACTTCTTGGTCTTCGTTCGTCACCGTATCTACACCCCACCGGGCATTAAGGTTTCCAAACACATAGGCGATTTCGGAAGCATGGGGAGCCCCATAAACGAGCCGTTGATCAAGGACTTGCGGCACGTAGCCAAAGCGGTAGACGAAAGCAGCTTGCTTAGCTTTAGCCCATGCTTCAGCCGTAAAGTGGGAGGGTTCTGCCCAAACTTTATCGGTATTCACTTTAGTGAGGACTTCGCCCAGTTCCTTGGTTCCTGCAGGATCATACACCGCTTGGGCCTCAGCGCCCATTGCCCCAAACAGCTTCCAAAGTTCTTCTTTTGAGGAGGCATTGACAAAACCTCCGGGCACTTCCGCGCTATTGGAGCCGATGATGAGGGGGACCCGAGCTTGCCGCCCTCCCAGGTAGGCGCTTTCAGCCGTTTCTACAACCAGCTTACCATCGAGGACAGGGCCAGTATAAATAGGGATGTTTTCTTCTCCGTAGAATTCCATTCCGCTGTCGATGATTTCTGCCGCGTCAAGCGCCCGAAGTTGGCCGAGCGCTACGGCATCGGTGCCGTTGATACCGTGCTTGCGGGCAAAGTTTATCCCGATGGTTTCGGCGGAAACGGGGTAATAGCGATCTGCGTCATTCTCCCGTAATGGCCGGCCGGTAAGCACGCCATCGCGTCCTCCGCCTGATTGGCTGATGGCCTTATGAAATAAGCCTTTTGCTGCGGGAATAGTGAGTAGGGAATGTACGGAGACGCCTCCGGCCGACTCGCCAAAAATGGTAACATTACCCGGGTCTCCACCAAAAGCAGCGATGTTCTCTTTCACCCACTGCAAGGCAGCGATTTGGTCCATATAAGCATAACTGCCCGTCCCCTCTTCCGCATGCTCCTCACTTAAAGCAGGGAAAGCAAAATGCCCCAAGCGGCCAAGTCGGTAATTATGCGTTACCAAAATCACATTTTGTCGCGCGAACACCTCCCCGGCGAAAGCGGGAGAGCTTCCGCTCCCAAATACAAAGGCTCCGCCGTGGATCCAAACCATCACAGGCAATTTTGCGTCTTGGTTTGTAGCGGAGGGGACCCATAAATTAAGGTAGAGGCAGTCTTCAGAAGAGCCATTTGCTAGTGTTCCGGGTGTTCCTCGGCCAGCTTGGGCGCAATCTGCCGCAAATTCTAATGCTCGGTATTCTTCGGTCCATGTAGCCACTGGCTGCGGGGCACGCCAGCGCAGGGAGCCTACTGGCGGAGCCGCAAAAGGAATACCTTTAAAGGAGAGTACGCCCTCTGATTCGGCGCCCCGAACAGGACCAGCACTCGTTTGAACGAGCTCAACTACCGGCAGCGTGGGTGTTTTTTTCGTTCTCGGTGCAGCTTGGCATCCGAAGAAAACGGAAAGAATGATGCTGGCGAATAAAAAATATTTCATAATGCTTGAGTTATAATTTTTTTTCTGCTAACCAGTTGGATACCAAATCAGCAATTTCCAGGTTATTCAGATCAGAAAATGGAAAATGCGTATTGCCCGTAATGCCAACATCTGGCAGGTATACGAGGGAGACGTCTCCACCACGGTCATTGACGGCATCGCGCCATTTTTCCGCCATCGCCAAAGCGGCCGTCCACTGCTCCTCGCCGGGTTTACCCGATGGTTCCCGGGGGATATTGTCTCCGTAGTAAATCACAATAGGGATCTTGGTAAGGCGGGTAAAGTCGGCATCAGGTACGCCCCTTGCGCTTAGCACCCCACCGAGGTAGTTGATGGGTTCTGGTACCTTATCCTCTGGAAAGGGGAAGTTGCTGCCAGGCTCGAAACAAACTATGCCCGCTACTTTATCGCTGCGCAGGGCCGTTAACCACCCCATACCACCACTGTGGGAATGGGTCATCAGGATACTTGGCCCTGTGCGTTCCAAGAGTTCAATTACGGCAGCAACATTCAAGTCAATGTCCAAGGGCCCAATATCGGGCGTAATCTGCCGAAAATACTGGTCCACCGTTTCCGCATCTTGCTTGAACTGAACTCCGGGATAAAAATCCGGGTATACACCAAGGCGAAAAATGCCAAACCACAGTTGATCGCTGGGGCGTGCATCAATGGTCACCGGCTCACTGCTTCGGCCTGCGCGGCCCCGGCGGGGTTGGTCCAACACATACACTGGCCAGTTGCGACGAAGAAAGATGTTTTGAAAGCCTTCCCGACCGTCCGGGGTAGTTTCCCAGGTTTTGGAGAACTGCCCGTAGCCGTGCCACATGACAATAGGATGCTCACGTGCGTCGGCAGGTACTTGATAGAACACGTAGGCGTGGTCGCCGTGAAGGGTCTGGCCTTCCGAAGCCTGGCTGGAGGGATTGAAAAAGCCATGCGCAATGGGATCGAAGACGCCTGGGGCAGTTTTTACGCTGCCACCGACGAAAAAGCTGCCTTGTTCTTTGATGGCCAAAAGGCCCTCAGTAGCATCGGAAGGGGCTGAGCTGGTGGCATCTTTACAGTCAGTGAACATCGTTATTAGCATCAAGTAAAAGCCGACCCGCATCCAAAGATGCAGGGGTTGCGTGCGGAGAGCGTTATTGGTGGTCATAAGCAGTTGCTTGAGGTTGTAAAGGTCGGAAGAGTCTGGTGTGTGGCCTTACCCCAATAACGGATTGAAGTACCCTCTTACCGTAAGGGCCCACTTCTATGGCAACCCCAAAGATGGAATCCCCTTTCAATCCTCTCTGGCTCGCTGACTGCCCAGCCAGATAGGTGATTGGCTACTCGGACGAGACTTTTTAGAACACATACCCACAGGTGCTGATTTCGGGAGAGAAAGCCTATACTTGCCAACATGACGTACCTGAAAAGTGGGAAAGCCATTATACTTACCCGTAAGCCTTATGCTCTACGGCTTCCTAAAAAATAGTAGCAGCCCGTTTAAACCCAATCCTACAAGTATGAATCCTGAACGCATCATTTCCTACTTTTCCTTCTTCTTCCAGCTATCGGACGAGGAGTTGGCCTTTCTACGGGCGGCCTTGGAGGAAAAAAAATCAAGAAAGGACAACTGATTTTAAGGGAAGGAGACGTTTGCCAGCACAATTCATTCGTAGTACATGGCTGCTTCAGAATGTACAAAACTGATGAAAATGGAAAAGACCACAACCTTCAATTTGCCACAGAGAACTGGTGGATTTTAGACATGGACAGCTTCTACTCCCAGCAACCAAGTGTTCTGAATATCGAAGCACTTGAAGAATCTACAGTATACCAAATCAAGAGGGAAAACCAGATTAAACTGTACACCAGCTATCCTAGATTCAACCGTATCTTTAGAGTCCTGAGCGAAAATGCCCTCATTGCAAGTCAACGAAGAGTGTTGCAAAATCTAGGCTCCAGTACCGAAGAACGCTATCTCGATTTCATCGAACGCTACCCACTGCTCTTCGGCCGAATTTCCAACTTACACGTAGCTTCCTACCTTGGCATAACGCCCGAGTTCCTCAGTGTTGTCCGTAAGAGGCTAGCCAGCAACAAGGGATAGTCCTATAGATTTATTAATCTACCTTAAGCTTCATTGGCATGCAAATACCTGACCTTTGCCACACCAAAATTTTCGCCTTCTAGTCCAAAGTGCCGTATGAAAACATTCTTACCTTCTTTCCTAGTAACCGTTCTCCACACCGGCGCTCAGTTGCCCATAAAATGGTACTATATCCTATTTTTATTGGTTTTGTCTCTTGGCGTTTTCGGGCAGAGCACACTCCGCCTTAAAAAGCAAACCTTCGAACTACATAACGTAACTGGGGAAATTTTGCGCTTTGAGGGCAAAAAAGTCCTGAAAATTGAGAGAGACCTCAACGCGATCCCTTTCGACCTCAACAACTTGGAGGCCACAGTAGATGAACCACATTACGCTAAACTTATCGGGCTCAGTGATTTTGAAAATGGAACAATCGAGATCAAAATGCTCAGTAAGCTCCAGGATCCTGCGCCTTACCCCGGCATCGCAGGCTTTATTGGGATTTTCTTCCGCGTAAATGAGGACGATACGGCCTTTGAATCCATCTACCTGCGCCCAAAAGTGGGAAGGGTAAACGACCAAGGAATGCGCAATCGTACCGTCCAATACTTTTCTTACCCACACGCCAAGTTTGCCACTCTACGCCAATCCGCACCGGGTAAATACGAGGGGCCAGCGCCAGTTGCCCTCAATGAATGGATCACCATGAGAGTGGAAGTAAACGGTCAAACTGCCGAGATGTACATCAACAACATGAAACATTCTTCCTTTGTGGTTGACCGACTTTTAGGGGCCAACCCAAAAGGCAGCATCGGCCTGTACGTAGATATTGGCACCGTCGGCTACTTCCGAGACCTGAAAGTACGAAAAAAAGAGTTGAAAGCAACCGAGCAGCTTGGAGAAAAAATAGATGGCATTTAGGGCCTGCCACAAGTTACCGTAAACAAGGTCAGCACAAACGTAATCAGGGTTATCCGCCTATTGGGTTAATCCCAGACTTTTGCCGAGCAATTCTTACCCGTTCGGCCATGCTGCTCTTGACCCCCAAATCTCCTTTATCTCGTCTCGGCACCTGCGGCCGCGCCCAGAATCGTTATGCCCTCATCAGCCTGCTCTGGCTCTTGGTAGGCCTACTTTCCGCCCAAAGCGCCGAAAAATCCCTCTCCGTAAAGTTCATCACTGATCCTATTGTGCTCGACGGCATCCTCGACGAGGCGGCCTGGGAAAGCGCCGACCAGACCGATTTTTACTGGCAATTTTTTCCCACCGACTCCGTGCAGGCTGGCCACGCCACCCTTACAAAGGTACTCTACGATGCGACTACCCTTTACGTCGCCATCCGCGCCGAATCGCCTAACGGAAAATACGTCGTGGCCTCGCTGCGCCGCGATTTTGGCGGCACGAATAACGACAACGTTTCCCTCCTTTTCGATACCTATCGCGACGGGGCCAACGCCTATTTCTTTGGCGTAACCCCCTACGGCGTACAGCGCGAAGGCCTCGTCTCCAACGGTGGCTCGGTCTTTAACACTACCTGGGACGTGAAGTGGCGCACCGAAAGCAGAATGTACAAAGACCACTACATCGTTGAAATTGCCATCCCCTTCACCTCCCTCAAATTTCCCGAGGCAGCCGACCGCTGGCGCTTCCGCAGCTACCGCTGGAACCTGCAAACCAACGAGCAGAGCAGCTGGGTCCGCGTGCCCCAAAATCAGCCCCTTTCCAGCCTCGCCTTCATGGGCGAGCTCGTCTTTGAAAAGCCACTCGGCAAATCCCGCACCCCCCTCGCGATCATCCCCTACCTCAACGTGTTGGGCATCCAAGACCGGCGGGCCGACGACAACACCAGCAACATCGGCATTGGGGGAGACGCCAAAGTGGCCATCGGCAACTCCCTCAATCTGGACTTGACGGTAAACCCCGATTTCAGCAACGTTGAAGTAGACGCTCTCTTTACCAATCTGACCCGTTTTGAGGTACTGCTGCCCGAACGTCGGCAATTCTTCATTGACAACAACGACCTGTTCGACAATTTCGGCAGCATCTACAGCGACGCCAGCCCTTTCTTCAGCCGGCGGATTGGCCTGGCCCGCAACTCCTCCGGTGCCCTGATCGAAAACCAGATCCTGGCTGGGGCGCGGCTGAGCGGGAAACTCAACGACAAATGGCGCATCGGCTTGCTGAACATCCAAACGGCGGCCGACGAGGCCAACCAAATCGCCTCTAACAACAATGCTATGATCGCCCTACAACGTAAGGTATTTCAGCGTTCTACCGTAGGGGCCTTCCTCGTCAACCGCGAAACCTTCGGCAAGTACAGCTTCACCGAGCCGGATGAGCATTACAACCGCGTGGCCGGCATCGATTATAATTTGGCCAGCGCCGACAATACCTGGACGGGGAAATTTTACGCCCACAAATCCTTTTCGCCCGACAATAGCCAGGGGAACTTTTCTACGCAGGCCACCACCACTTACAACACCCGTCACTGGAATATCCTGGCCGACTTCGTGTATGTGGATGAGGATTTTCAGGCCGACCTGGGATTCGTCCCGCGCAAGGGCATTTTCAAAAACGGCCTCGGCGTAGCCTACACCTTCTACCCAAAAAAAGGCATCTTGAACACCCACCGTCCGCGCCTGACCAGCCTGATTTTCTGGCGGCCAGCGCAGGATTGGCAACGTACGGACCATACCATCCGCTACGCCCACCTCTTCAATTTTCGCGGCGGATCGGTGGCCGAGGGCCGCTACACCAGCCAGTACATTTACCTGGCCAACCCCTTCGACCCCACCCGCACTCCGGGTGGTGAGCCCCTGCCTGGCAACCAAGACTACCGCTTCGGACAGGTCCAGGCCACCTATACCACCAACAATACGCGGCGGATGACCTACGGGGTGGAAACTACCCTGGGCAACTTCTTCAACGGCCACCTGTACTCCTTCGGCGTGGAGGCGGCCTTGCGCTTTCAGCCATGGGCCCAGCTCTCAGTGGCCATCAATTACGACGGCATTCGGCTGCCCGATCCTTACCCCAGCGCCAACCTTTGGTTGCTGAGCCCGCGGCTCGACGTTACTTTCAACAAATCCCTCTTCTGGTCTACTGTCTTTCAGTACAGCAACCAACGGGAGAACCTGGGCATAAATTCGCGCTTGCAGTGGCGGTTTGCACCGCTCTCGGACCTATATTTGGTATACAACGACAACTACGCCACCACGCCCTTTATGCCTTCTTTCCGTTCGCTGAATCTCAAAGCCACTTACTGGCTCAACCTTTAATTTTTCTTCCATGCGCTTCCTTCCCATGCTCCTCATTCTTTTCACGGCACCTGCGTTCGCGCAAGAAATCCCCGACTCCCTTAACGTCATTTTTGGGCCCGGGGAACGAATCGAGAGTGCCAATTTCACCGGCCCCGTGTGGGTGGAACGGATGCTGACGATTCCGGACGAGACACAGCCGGTGCCCATCGGCAACGTCGTTTTTGCCCCCCGATCGCGCAGCAACTGGCACCGCCACCCGGCCGGGCAAACCCTGTTGGTGCTGGATGGCGTGGGCTTTTACCAGGAGGAGGGCGGAGTGGTTCGCGTGCTGCGCAAAGGCGATCGGGTGCAATGCCCCCCGGGCGTGCCCCACTGGCACGGCGCGGCCAATGACCAGTGGTTTGTCCAGTTGGCCCTCACCAAAGAACACCCCGAGGGGCGGGTGCTCTGGGGCGCGCCGGTGACCGACGAGCAGTACAGCGCGGGCATCTCCCGCGAAAATAAACTAGCCGCTGCGGCCACCCCCCTGGCCCGGCGCTACCAGCACATCGCCACCATCGCGGCCCTCAACACCAAGGGTAATCTTACGGAACTGGGGCCCGCCCTAGGCAGGGCGCTCGACGCCGGGATGACGGTCAATGAATGCAAGGAGATTCTCGTCCACCTCTATGCTTACACCGGTTTTCCGCGCAGCATTCAGGGCCTGCGGACGCTGATGGAGACGGTAAAAGCACGCCAGGCCCAAGGCATCGAGGACGTAATGGGCGCGGACGCAGGTGCCATCCAAAGTGAAGGAGCAAAGTACGACCGCGGCAAAGCCATTCTGGAAAGCCTCACCGGACGCCCCAGCACCGGCCGTGCGGACTACGGCGACTTCGCCCCCATCATCGACCTTTTTCTCAAGGAACACCTCTTTGCCGACCTCTTCGAACGCGATGTCTTGAGCTACGCCGACCGCGAGATCACCACCATCAGCGCCCTGGTTGGACTCGGCGGCGTGGAGCCCATGCTGCGGGGCCATATCGGCATCGCGCTCAACCTAGGGGTTACGGGGCCGCAGTTGCACCGCGTGTGGGATACGCTGGAAGCCACCCTGGGGAAACAGGAAATAAACGACAGCAGGACGCTGCTTTCTAATATCTTATCCAATTAACAATGGTCCGCTACGGTTTGAGGCAACACTTTAGCAAAGTATGCATATAAAGAGGGCAAGCCCTATCTTGTTGGTTCCTTACACCGTACAGATATGACTTGCCCAACGAAGATCGAAATCCTCGTCGCCTCAATTTTGCAAAAACTTCCTGGTATTTCCGCATGGCGCTACCGCTTTTTGCTCCATCTTTTCGTTTTGTGGCCCTCAATGATTGGCCGACGGAACTTTGTCAACCTAGGTCGTCAAGGCGAATATTCTGAGTTCACTTACCGTAAGCACTTTGGTAAACGCATGGATTGGCTGGGCTTCAACAGAGAGTTGAGCGAGCCGTTTTTAGGCCCCAACCGTATCATTGCTCTCGACCCCTCATACCTGAGTAAGAGTGGCAAGCATACTGCTGGAGTCGGTTATTTT
>NZ_JACSIT010000075.1 GCF_014349155.1 Neolewinella lacunae | reverse complement strand
GCTACTCTCCCTACACAAGTTTTGGGGCAAAAATCATTAGAAATTAGGGTGATATTTGACTGTAGATCAATTTAAACCCTTCGAGTCGTTGCTTGAAAATCTTTAGCCCGCTAAGCAATGTGATCACGCCTGGGGGTCTCACGTTGATGTTTCTTGGTGTCCAGCCTCCTAGTCGGGCGATAATCCATACAGCCCAAGCAATACTATTGGTAGGGTTCTGGTTGGCCTGGCTAGCCGTACGTCCTTCCAGTTTAGGGAGCAATGCTTTTAGCAAGAGGAGTTCTACATTATCAAAGACGAGCCTGGCACTATCTGAAACGGTTAGTGTTCGACCTTGTCGCAACGCCAGCACCTTGATTGCCTCCCCGTAAACCAAGTAGATTAGTCGTTTGAGTGCCATTCCACTACTAAATTGACTTTTCTCCAGCTCGAACCCCTGACTTTTAGTGAGGCGAAAGAAGTCCTCTATCCACCAACGCTTGACGTACCACTCGACAGCTTGAAGTGCCTGCACCAAGTTTGTTACCTCATGAGTAGTGTACAGATACCAGTGGAGAGGTTCTTCCCCTTCGGCCCTTTCCCCCGCTTCTATCTCTTTGACTTCTATGGCCTGTATGGAAATTGTAGCTGGATGATCTTTTTTCAGCCGATGTAAACTAGAAGGACAAACAACTTCTACAGTTGACCACCTGATGGTCATCTGGGCGGTGCGGTCGCACCGTTTTTTATTGCCCTTGATTTCCAACTCGTACTCCCCTTGCCAGGGCTGGTCGTCCAGATAGGCATGAAGCAACTGTCCATTGGCTAATTTACGGTTTTGTGCACTTCTGATCAACAACTTAACCCGGCTATCAAAGGGGTGGGCGAAGAGCTCATACATATCGGCTTCCCGGTCAGCAATGGCTGTAAAGTTTTTCACCTTTGGCATCTTGGCCACACTATCCTCTATTGACTTGATCCAACGGTAAGAATGCTTTTCGGTGATGGGCTGCTTGGTATAACCCCTGTTTGCTTTCAGTTCCCGATCCTCTGGCAACTGGTAGATTGCTAAGTCGGTAATCCCAAACGGAATCCCCGTTGCCTCATCGAAGCCCAAGGTCGGATGCACGAACAGACCCAGCGAACGGTTATCCCCCAGAACGCCAATATCGGCATCATCCGCCGAAAACCGCCCTCGGTGTGCCTCGAAGTTGTACTGCGTGGTGTCTTGAACCAACACGACATGATCCAAGTCTTGCAAGTGACAAGGTGCTGAGAGTAACTCTCCCAAGTCTTCCAGCGTGACATTTTCATTGTTCATAAACCGTTCTGTGGCTACTTGCTCGGCCTTGTTCGAGCCGAAGCGGTTTACAACGCATGTCAGGCTCAGACGGATCAGCGAGCTGATCTTGTCAAATCTTTTTTTAAACGAATCTCCATGAGGTAAATATGCGATGTTTTAACGAATAAACTTGTGTAGGGAGAGTAGCTCCTGTGGAGAGGGACCGAGGGAGAGGTCAAAAAGAGCAGCCTAAAATCATTCTCAAACGAAACCACCTAGATACAGAACAACCCCCTACCCCTCCAAAAACACTGCCCCCGAAGCCTCCATAGCCCGCGCAAAAGCGCCCTCATCAACACCAGTAGCGGCGAATCCAAAATAATCAAAAAGGTTTTCCGTCGGCATATTGCCCGTTAGTTCATCGCGGGCCATGGGGCAGCCACCGAAGCCGCGGATGGCTCCGTCGAAGCGCCGGCAGCCGGCCTCGGCAGCTGCGGCGATCTTCTCCCGCCAGGTGTTGGGCGTGGTGTGCAGGTGGGCACCAATGTCCAGGTCCGGGTAGCGCGGGATGAGTTTGCTGAACAGGTAGGTGATGTTGGCCGGGGCGCTTACGCCGATGGTATCGGAGAGCTGGAAGATGCGGATGTCCAGCTCCGCCAGGCGGCTGAGCCATTGTTCAACGACTTCCACGTTCCAGGGGTCGCCGTAGGGGTTGCCGAAGCCCATGCTGAGGTAGAGGACCATTTCCTTATTCGCCGCCAGCGTCAGTTCCTGGATGCGCTTGACCCGCTCCAGGCTCTCCGTCAGCGTCGCGTTGGTGTTCCGCAGCTGGAAGGTCTCGCTGACGCTGAAGGGGTAGCCCAGGTAGGCAATTTCCGGGTGGCTGAGGGCCGACTCCGCGCCGCGCTCGTTGGCGACAATGGCCAGCAGCTTGGTGCGCGTCTCGCTCAGGTCCAGCCGCGCCAGTACCTCGGCCGTATCGCGCATCTGCGGAATGGCTTTGGGCGAGACGAAACTGCCAAAATCGAGGGTATCGAAACCGCAGGCCAGCAGGGTTTGCAGGTAGCTGGCCTTCAGTTCCGTGGGAATGAAGTCGTGGCGCCCTTGCATGGCATCGCGGGGGCATTCAATGATTTTGATGGTTTGGGCTGGCACGATCTTTGGTTGGGCAAGAAACAGGAAAACGTAAAATTACACTCCGGAGCGACAACACCGCCGCCGTCTCGGTAGTTTTGTGCCAAAGTCAACTGCTATGCTTAAAAACGCCACCGCCATCACCGTCGTCGGTTTCCTATTGATGTTTGTCGGTATCCTGACGCTGTTCCTCAACTTCGTTGGCGTTGACCTCATCTTCCTGGCCTGGCTCTACGAACTCAACACGGTGCTTTCTTTCCTGATCCGCCTGCTGATGGTCATCGTCGGTTTCGTCCTCATTTACGTGGGGCAGACGAACTGGGACGTGGAGGAGGTGTAGGGGCTTGCCTCCCACCGCTCGTTCAACGTTCCTGGCACCTGCGGCCGCGCCCTGGTCCCTGAGATTCGCACATTCGAACATGTTCGAATGTTGGTGCCACTCGTCCATCAGGGCGCGCACGCAGGTGCAGGGCAAGTTGCAGTCCGACCCAGCCGCCGTGCCCTGCCCTACCAGTAAAAAGTCCCCGATAACGATGGCAATATGGGCAACTGATTAACCCGCGTATTCGTCACGCGGTCTACGTAGAAGATGTTTTCCCGATTGTAGGAGTTCGTCACGCTGGCCGTTACCTCCAGGCGGCTGCTGGTGCCGAAGGAGAAGGTTTTTTGCAACGAGAGGTCGAGGCGGTGGAAGTCGCTCAGGCGGCCGCCATTGCGTTCGGGGCTCAACAGAATACCCAGGTCGCCGTTGCCCGTCAGGATGGCCGGCAGCACCGGCGCGGTATTGAAGTCGGGCTCCTCCACAAATCCAAGCGTCTGGGTAAAGGGGAATGCCGAGCCGAAATTGTAGCGGAAGCCAAACTCCCAGGCATTGTCGTTGCCAAATTTGTAGGTGCCGTAGGCATTGACGTTGTGGCGGCGGTCAAAGCTGGTGGGGTATTCCTGCTGCCCGTCGTCTCGGGTGACGAAGCCGAGGCTGTAGTTGCCCGCCACCAGGAAGCGGCCGTAGCGGTACTCCACGGAGATGTCGCCGCCGTAGGCCACCCCGTCGAGGGCGATGAAGTCGGGGTCGGAAGCCCGCAGTTTGTTGCGGTTCAGTTCGATGAGTTGGGTAAAGCCTTTGTAGTAGCCCTCCACGTTGAAGGTCAGGCGGTCGGTGGCGTCCAGCTCAAAGCCCGCAATGGCGTGCACGGCCTTCTGGAGTTTATCGTCGGTGGTCGTGCCGTCGGGGTTGAGCAGCGCGCTTTCCGGCCCGACGAGGAAGCCGGTGAAGAAGTTGACGATGTCGAGGTCGTTCTGGGTGGAGATCAGGTTCTGGCTGTAGAGGCCACCGGCGGCTTTGAGGCGCACGCGGTCGTTGACGTTGTACTTCAGGCCCAGGCGCGGCTCGATGCTGAGGGTATTGAGGCTGGCGTAGTACTGCGCGCGCAGGCCGGGTTCGAGGATGAGCCCGCCGATCTTGCGCTTGTATTTGGCGTAGCCGTTGAGTTCCGTCGTGAAGTCTTCCTGCTGGAAGGTGACGCCCAGGGGGTTGCGGAAGGTGAAATTGGTGTTCAGGCCATTGTAGTCGAAGCCGTAGGCCAACTCATCCTGGCCGCCGAAGTAGGTAAAGTTGAGTTGCACGGTGTAGTTGGCAATCTCACTGGTGCGGGGGGCGCCGTCGCGTTCCACCAGGCCGAGGTCGTAGGTGGAGGCGGAGATGACGCCGTCGATGACGACATTGCTGCTGGGCGGCACGAGGTTGAAGCTGGCGCCGCCGCCGTTGTTCGTCCAGTCGAGGGTCGCAACGCCGGGCACGGTAAAGTCGTCCGTGAAGTTGAAACCGAAGAGATTGAGCTTCGAGCCGTTGCCGCCCACCAGGCTCACCTTGCCGTAAATGTCCTGGTAGTTGTAGGGCAGGCCGATGTCGGATGCCCCGAGCGTAGCCGTGTCGCCGAGGTTGAAGAAGTTTTCCTGCACGGCGTACTCGTAAAGCGTTTTGCTGGTTTCGGGCAGGAGGCTGCGCTTGCCCGTCAGCAGGAAACTGATGCTGCTGCCCGTCTCGGGGTTCAAGGGTTTGATGGGGCCTTCCACCAGGACTTTGGCCTGGAAAGGACTGGCGGAAACCAGGCCGCCGAAGTTTTTCTTGTTCCCTTCGCGGGTTTTGATGTCGACGATGGCCGAGATCCGTCCGCCGTACTCCGCGTTAAAGCCTCCCGTGTACACATCGGCCGAGCGGATGGCTTCGGTTTCGAAGACGGAGAAAAGACCGATGGAGTGGAAGGGGTTGTAGATGGTCATCCCGTCCAGCAAGAGTTTGTTCTGCACCGGGCTACCGCCCCGGATGTAGAGCTGCCCGCCCTGGTCGCCTGAGCTGACGACCCCCGGCAAAACGGTGAGGTACTGGGCAATGTCGGGCTCGCCCCCCGTGGAAGGCAAGCTCAGGATTTCTTCGCTGCTGAAGGTTACTTTCGCTACGGCCACGTCCGAGCGGGCCTGTTCCCGCCGCGCACTTACGGCAACGGTCTGGAGCTGTACGCCGGCCGGCTTCAGCGTCAGGCGCTGGTACTCAATTTCGTTGGCCTGGGCCAGGTTGACGTTCATCACCAAACTATCGTAGCCGACGTAGGTGGCCACGAGCTGGTAATCGCCCGGGGCCAGATTGGCGATGCTGAAGAATCCGCCGATATCGGTGTTCGTTCCGCGGCTGAGGCCGTCCGCTCCTCTGAGCTGGACCGTCCCGAAGGCAATCGGTTCGCCGCTGGCCGCGTCGAAGACGTTGCCCCGGACGATGGCCGACTGGGCCAGCAGAGCCGTATAAAACAAGGAAAACAGAACAACAAGAGTAAAGTGGCGCATAGTAGGTGGGCTGAAGAGCCGCAAAAGTAGGCAACAAACTTCCACCCCACCCCAATAAGTCTGGTAACCTACCCGACCAAGCCGACTTCTACCGCATTCCCTCCCCCTCCCGGCAAACACCGGAAGGAGGAGGAAAGACTGACGGCTTCGCCATTAAAAAGAGACTAGTCCCTACCGTCCCTGAAAGGGACGCTTGTGTAGCGTCGGGTGGAGCCCGACGTTTTCGATAATTATTCCCACGCCAAGTGACAAAGCACCGAGTTTACTGCAACACCCCCGCGCCTTCGCGCAGCAGTTCCGGTTCGTTGCCGGTGCAGATGATGACGGTGCTGGGGACGCTGCCGCCGGGCCCACCGTCGATGACCGCATCCACCTGCTTGCCGAATTTGGCGTAGATGTCCTGGGGATCGGTGAAGTACTCGGTGATGTCGTCGTCGGATTTGAGGCTGGCCGTCAGGATGGGCCGGCCGAGACCGCGCACGAGGGCATCGACGATGTTGTTGTCGATGATGCGCACCCCGATGGTTTCCTTGCGGTTCTTGAGGATTTTCGGCGTCTTGTTGTTGGAGTTGAGGATGAAGGTGAAGGGGCCGGGCAGGTTGTGCTTCATAACCCGGAAAACGTCGTTGTTGATGGTCTTGGAGTACTCCGTGACCTGGCTGATGTCCTGGCAAATGAAGCTGAACATCGCCTTGCTGGGGTCGAGCCCCCGGAGGCGCGCTACGCGCTCTACGGCGTTTTTGTTGGTGATGTCACAGCCAATGCCGTAGACGGTGTCGGTGGGGTAGATGATGACGCCTCCTTCTTCGAGGATATCGAGCACCTGCTGGATGAGCCGGGGTTGGGGGTTGTCTGCATTAATGGTTATGAGCATAAGAAATACGTTTTTATAATTTAGGGCAATTGGGAGCGCGTGGGCCCAAAACCGGGCACCACAGGCCACCGCCAGCCGGGCTGGTACTGCGGCAAAATAAGCAGTTAGTTTAGTAGTTCATAGTTTAGTACGGCATAGTTCACTAGCCCAGGCTCTGGTGAAACTCTTTCTCCAGCGCCAGCCGCAAATGGGCTTGCAGGACCTCCCCCATCCGTTTGCATTTGCTAAAGCGGTGGGTGCCGTGGTGTTCATTGAGTTCTTCGCGCAGTTGGCGGGTTTTCTCCGGCGTGGAGATTTCGTCTTCGGAGATGATCTTCAGCAGATCGCGCACGCGGCGGTTGCCCACCTTGATACGGGTGCCGATCAGGGCCCGCTCTTCGAGTTGGTACTGCCGGACGGCCTTGGCGTCCATAAGCTCAATACCCAGAAAAACGATGGGGTTGTTTTCTTTGAAAAACTGCGGCAGGTAGAAGCTCTTGCGGCCTTCGTAACACTGCTGGTCAAAGTCAATGGCCCGAAAGCGGAACTGGCTGCCCTCAATGTCTGGCGTTATATCAATCACGTAGTTGTAGGCGCGCATATCACCGAGCAGGCGGACGAAGCAGCGCTCGTTGAATTTGACAAACTCTTTGGCCATCCGCACCTGGTTGAAGGGAATATCGTCAAGCTTGGTAGCGAAGAAATCGTCACCCGGAATGCCGGCAATGTGCTCCTCAATCAGGGTCGTACCGTCCACCAGGTAGCGGACTTTCTCCGGACTGAGCAGCTCCTCCAACTCCAGGCCATAAATGCGGTTGGCGTCCGATTTTTTTACGTAGAAATGGTCGTAGTTGTCGTTGAGCCGGTTGATGATCCGCACGCGGAACGGCCGGGTATTGCCAAACAGACAGTAGTCAATCCGCGCCACCTCCAGGTGTTCCAGGGCGCTGTAATCACCGCCCATGTTCAGCAGGGCATAAATCTGGCACAGGCCCTTCATGACAAAGTCCCGCTCGTACTCATCGTAGTATATCGTCTGCCACAGGGTCGGTTCTCCCGTGTAGTTGAGCAGGTCCACACTCTGCGAAAAGCGGTCAAGGTCTTCGTATTGCAGGGGCAATTTGACCTCAAGGCGGTGCTTGCGCAGGTACTCACGCAGCGGCGGCCGGACGGGGATGATCACTTTCTTTTCCATCGTGCCCGCAAGGTAGCTACTGGATGTTTAGGCAAAAGGGCCCCACACCAATGAACATTCCTCCATCAACCCCCAAAACCATAACCTACCGAACGATGAACTACTGAACGATGAACTACTGAACTACTGAACTACTGAACTATGAACTACTAAACTGAACTACCTTCCCCCCATGCTACCCAACGCTTACCTCCACTCCTGGGCCACCGAACGCGGCCACCGCATCGCTGATTTCACCGCTGGCCGGACGAGCTGGATCGTCGGCCTGGCCCCGGAACTGGCCGTAGGGCTGGCGGGCGACGAAGTGCTCCACCTCCTCCGGGAGCGCCTCGGCCCCACCACGCTGGCCGCCTGCCTCGACCCTGCCCTCCCCTACCCTTCGCCCGTCGCCGGGCAGCCCAACGGCAACTGGCTCAGGTCTTGCGCCACCGTGGGCGTCAACGTCCGCACCATCGGCAATTTCTGGAACGTCGTGAAGTATGCCCTCACTCTGCCAGCGCACCTGCCCGGCGTCCACCTGCTCCCCATCTGGGAACCCGGCGTAGTGGGCAGCCTCTACGGCATGGCCAGCTGGCAGCTCAACCCCGAGTTCTACAGCGAAGAAATGGCCCGCCTCTTCCCGTCCCTCACCAATACCAAAAAACAACTCACCGCCACCATCAGCATCCTCCACGCCCTCGGCAAGGTGGTGGGCATGGACGTCATCCCCCACACCGACCGCTACAGCGAGATCGTCCTGGCCAACCCCGATCTCTTCGAATGGATCCACCGCCGCGACCTGACCATCATCAGCCACCGCGACTGGCTCCACGAGGAAGTACAGGGTGCCATCACCGACTGGCTCGGACAGCGCGGCCCGGCCCTCTCCGCCTACGGCATGGTCGGTGGCCTCTGGCAACTTGCCGAAGCCGACCGCCTGAAGCTGCTCTTTGGTCACCCCGACGATTTCTGGGGCCGCCAACAACGCCGCATCAACCTCGTCGATTGGCTCTACCACCGCGGCCTCGAACCCGCCCCGGCCACCATGGCCCCACCCTACCGCGGCCTGGAGGTGGACCCCGATCCCGAAGCCATGACCATCGACGACGCCGGCCGCATCTGGCGCGATTACCGCATCACCCGCCCCACCACCATGAGCCGGGCCTTCGGCCCCCTGACCCGCTACAAACTCTACGGCCGCAAAGACGACAACGCCAACTGGGAAATCGACTTCACCCAACCCCGTACCTGGGTCTGGGATTACCTCACCCGCCACTACGCCGAACAGCAGGCCCAATACGGCTTCGACTTCATGCGTGGCGACATGAGCCACGTACAAATGCGCCCCACGGGCGTCCCCGAGACCGCCGATGCCTGGTACGACCCCCTGCGGGCCGTCAAGCGCAAAATCCAGGAACAAGCCCCCCATTTCGCCTACTTCGCTGAGAGCTTTCTGGCCGAACCCGGCTTCATGGCCTACGGCGACGAAGTGGCCCACCTCGAACGCAGCGAGGCCGAGGTGACGCTGGGCAACCTCCAGTCTACCGTCCCGGGCGGGGCGGAGTTTTGGGAGATGACCGACCACTACCTCCGCATCGCCGGCAGCCGCAGCGTTACGCCGGCCTGGACGGTCATCACCGGCGATAAAGACGACCCCCGCTTCGACCTTTTTCACCACCACGGCGAACGCGCGCGCTTCTTCACCGGCCTCTTCCTCGGCTGGCTGCCGCTCTACTACAGCCTCGGTTTTGAGCAGCGCGACCGCCACTTCACGCGGGCCCGCAACGAGGTCTACTCCAAGCTCTACGTCTTTCAGGAGAAGCGCGGTGATAAAGCCGTTAGCGGCCCATTTGAGTGGGGAGACAACCTCGATCTCTTCCTGGACCTCAGCGATCTGCACCGCTTCGCCGCCGCCACCTTGCCCGATCTGGGCCCAAGTGCGGTTTGGGGCGCGGCCGCAGGTGCCACGGAAGTCGCAACGAGCAAGGTGCTGGCCTGGCAACGTCCCTCCGCCAGCGGCCAGGGCACTTACCTCTTCGTCGTCAGTTTCGACCCCGCGCCGCTGCCCACGTTTTCCCTGCCCCTGCCCTCCCCTGCCGCCAACCTGAAACTCCTTTTCGCCACCGATGGTACCGCCCCCGGCCCGGTAGAAGCCTCAGCAAACCAGCTCGCTGTGGAAGCTTTGGAAGGGGGGAGGTGTTATTTTTTGGGGTAGCGCTGGATCCCTCCCGCCCGGAAAATCCCGGATGAGGGTGTCCCCACCCGAACCACGGCCATTCGGGTGGGGACACCCTCAACCGAGCATTCATCTGTACCGAAAACCCTTATAAACATTGAAGAATATATGTTTGGCTAAATTATGTTTCGTTAGCCCTCCCCGTCCGAATAATCCCGGATGAGGGTGTCCCCACCCGGAACCTGGACATTCGGGTGGGGACACCCTCATCCGAGCACCCATCTTTACTGAAGACCCTTATAGACATTGAAGAATATATGTTTGGCTAAATTATGTTTCGTTAGCCCTCCCCGTCCGAATAATCCCGGATGAGGGTGTCCCCACCCGAAACCTGGCCATTCGGGTGGGGACACCCTCAACCGAGCATCCATCTATACCGAAGACCCTTATAACCATCGAAGAAAATATACATGAAGCTACGTTGTGGTGCGTTGGTCCTACCCCTCCCGAAAAATCCCGGATGAGGGTGTTCCCACCCGAACCACGGCCATTCGGGTGGGGACACCCTCAACCGAGCATTCATCTGTACTGAAGACCCTTATCAACATCGAAGAAAATATACATGAAGCTACGTTGTGGTGCGTTGGTCCTCCCTCTCCCTCCCCGGGACCGGCTCAGTCAAGAAAAACCCATTCCCCGCTCAAAGCGTTATCTTTGCCGCATGACTTTCCGTCCGTTCATCCAAAAGCTGGCTCCGGTCCTCACGGCTTACCTGTTGTTGGTAAGCGTGGGACTGCCTTTGCAGCGCGTCTACTGCGCGTGCATGGGCCTGGAATGGCTCAGCCTAACGACGAACACGGAGCACGAGTGTCATCACCCCGCCCGGGCCGTTGCCCACGAGCACGCGACCAAGACCTGCTGCCACGCCCCGCAAGAGGACACCGTCCAACCCCAGATGGAGCGCCGTCATGGCTGCGGCGACAGCGAAGTGTTGCTGGTACAACTGCAAACAGATTTCTCCGCCGAGCAGCACCAGTGGGAACTGACCTCCCCCAAGGCCGTTCAGTTCCTGCCAGCGGCGCCAGTTGCTGTGGTCAGTTGGGCCAGCCCGGTAGCGCGGTTGCGGGCCTTGCCCATTCGCGGGCCCACTGCGCCGCCCCTGCCGGCCGGCCGAAGCCTGCTGGAAGCCCACCAAAGCTGGTTGATTTAGCGGATACCTTGCCCCTGACCCTTCGCCTGATGCGGAGGGGATTACCGCAACGTATTCTTCTATGCTAAATCTGAAAAGACCATGTTTTCTCTTTCCTTGCTGTTCAACGAACGGCCATTGCACCTGCGTTCAGCGCCCAGGTTGAACCAGCACTTGCTGCTATTTTTCCTTTTCCTGGCCCTCCCCTGCGGCTTGCTGGCCCAGGTGAACGGCACTGTTTTTGATGCCGACGGCTACCCGCTTTCCGGGGCGACCGTGCAGTGGGTCGGCGGCGGCGGCACCACCGTGGATGCCGAGGGCGGCTTCGTGCTGCCCGCCGAAGCTGGCCGCGACCGCTTCACCATCAGCTACCTCGGTTTTGCGGACCGCGAATTCCGGGTAGACACCCTCCAACTGCCCTTGCAAGTCGTCCTGGAAGAAGCCGGTACTGATCTGGGTGAGATCCAGGTGACGGCCCGCGACAACGGCCGCGCCGCCTCCCTGCTGAGCACCCACAACATCGAGTCGGTCAGCTCCAAAGAACTGCGCAAAGCGCCCTGCTGCAGCCTGGCGGAGAGCTTTGAAAACAGTCCGGTGGTCGACCTCACCTACGGCGATCCGCTCACCGGCCGCCGGGAGATCCAGGTGCTCGGCCTGCGCGGCAACTACACCCAACTGACGCTCGAAAAGCGGCCGATGCTCGACGGCCTGGCCAGTCCTTTCGCCCTCGACCTCATTCCCGGTCCGTGGGTCAGCGGCATCCAGATCGGCAAGGGCAGCGGCTCGCTGGAAAGCGGGGCGCAGGGCATGACCGGCGAGATCAATACCGAACTGGTCAAGCCCACGGCGGGGCCCGGGCTCTACCTCAACGTCTTCGCGGGCAGCCAGGGCCGCAGCGAAGCCAACGTACTGGCCAACCGGCAGGTGGGGAAATCCCTCTGGGCCGGTGCGGCCCTGCACGGCAGCTTCACGGAAAACGCCCATGATTTTGACTCCGATGGCTTTAAAGACATGCCCGACCGCCGCACGGCCGTCGGGCTGTTCCGCCTCTTCCGCGTGGGCGAAGGCAACTGGGAAGGACAATGGAACGTCCTCGGCGCCCGCGAGCGCCGCAGCGGGGGGCAGCAGCGGGTACACGACCACGGCCAGCCCAACCTGAACCCCTACACCATCGAGCAAGACAACCAACGGCTCGAAGTATGGGGCAAAACGGGCTACTTCGGCTTTCAAAAACCCCACCAATCCATCGGCGTCATCTACAGCGGCAGCTACCACAAGCTGAACAACCTCTACGGCCGGAAAATCCACCAGGGCGAGCAGCGCTCCGTTTACCTCAATGCCCTGTACCATACGCAGATGGGCAACGACCAACACCAGCTTTCCCTCGGCGGCACGGCGCGGATGGACGATTTTGCGGAGACCTTTGCGGGCCGCGATTTCAGCCGCAACGAAAACACCCTGGGGGCCTACGGCGAATATACCTTCCGCTGGGAAGAAAGCCGGGAAGGGGCCGACTTCCGGGCCTTCACCGCCGTCCTGGGCCTGCGGGCCGACCGCCATAACCTGGGCGGGATGCAGTACAGCCCCCGTGCCAACCTCAAGTACCAACCCAACGAGCACAGTGCCCTGCGGCTATCTGCGGGTCGGGGCTGGCGCTCCCCCAACCTGCTGGTGGATAACCTCAATTGGCTGCCTAGTAGTCGGGAAATTGTGGTCGGCGACCCCGAAGTGCCACCCACGGCCAACCCCGGTTTCCTAGGGCTGGAAACGGCCTGGAACTTTGGCTTCAACTTTACGCAAGACTTCCACCTGGCGGGCCGCGAAGGACAGCTCGTTTTCGATGCCTTCCGCACCGTGTTCCAGCAACAGATCATCGTCGATGCGGAACAGGATTTCACGACCCTGCGCCTCTACCAGCTCGAAGGCCCCAGCCGGGCCAACAGCCTGATGCTGAGTACGACCTACGAAATCCTGCCCCTGATCGACGTGAAGCTGGCCTACAAGTACACCGACGTGCAGCAGACCTACGCCCTACAGGGCCTGCGGGAACTGCCTTTGACGGCCCGGCAGCGGGTGTTGGCCACCGTCGGCTACGATGGCCCCCGCTTCAAGGCCCACCTCAACTACCAGCTGGTGGGTGAGCAGCGCCTGATTGACTTCGACGGACTGCCCTCCAGCGTTTTTCTCGACCACCCGCAACGCGCCCCCGCCTTTGGCCTCCTGGCTGCGCAGCTGACCTACGTGGCGAACGCCAAGACGGAGTTTTACGTCGGGGGCGAAAACCTCACCAACCGGCAGCAGCGCAACGCCATCATCGGCGCCTACGAGCCTTTCGACGGCGAGTACTTCGACGCCACGCAGGTGTACCAACCGCTTTTCGGGACCATGCTCTTCGCTGGCGTCCGCTGGACTTTGAGTGAGTGAGTGAGTGAGTGAGTGAGTGAGTGAGTGAGTGAATGCGTGAATGAGCGAATGAGCGAATGAGCTACCGCACTGGACACAAGCTTTATTCCTGCCCTTAGGCGATCAGGCATTAGCTTGTGGCACTGCTTTTCAGTGGCCTCGCAAAAGTAGCATTGCGGCCTCAGGCGGTCACACATTAGCTAAGCTGCTGCCTACGGCGGTCACGCATTCACTCAATTACCCTTGCGATCAAGTTAAACAAATCACAAGCCACCGGCAAAACTCCTTAAAAACCAGCGTTTTGCCTTATTTTTGAACCACTTTAATACCTTTTATCATGCGTATCCTTGTTTTCTTCGTTGCCCTGTTTGCCTTCGCGGCCATGGCAGCCCCCCCGAAAAAAGTCACGATCCAGACGAACGCCGTTTGTGGAATGTGCAAAACCGCCATCGAAAAAAGCCTCAACGCCCTGGAGGGTGTCGAGATGGCTGAGTTGGACCTGGTCACCAAAAAAGTAAAGGTCAAGTACGACGCCGACGTGGTGAACGTAGAGACGCTGCGCCAGGCCATCGCCGCCACCGGCTACGATGCGGATGATGTTGCGGCCCGTCCGAAAGCGCGCGAGAAGCTTGCGGCTTGCTGTAAGGGGACGGAGTGTAAGATGCCCGAGTAATGAAGGGTTGACCGCCGTAGGCAGCAGCGTAGCTAATCATTGAATCATTGAATCATTGAATAAGCTACCGCAGGGGATAGGCGAGGCAATTGGCTTCGCCTGGCTCTTGCGGTAGCTTTTTTTTTGGTGCTGCCTTGCGGCGCGCTATTTTGAATTGGGCGCGGGCGCAGGTGCATGGGGAGGGATAAGGGCGATGCCTAATTAGGCTGCCGCAGGAGGTGCTAGGCGTGGGAATGTAGACACACTTAATTGAACTATCCCTATCCCGAACAGAGCTCCGCAACCTGTCACGCGCGGTAGCTCCTTTAATCCTTTCCCCCTTTACTCCTTTGGTCATTACCCGCCAATCATTTCATTAAAGGCGGCCAGTGCCATCGCCTCGTAGCTGGGGAATTTTTTCGGGACTAAGTGCTCATCTTTCCCCGATTCTATTCGGAGCGCAAGTTGTTCCTCCCAGGCGTCGAGTAATTGATCGACCGTCTCCGTCATGTTCTGCGGGGGTGACTCCTGCCCCTTCGATAATTCGGCAAAATAATCCCGGTACAAGCGCAGTGCCGTCGCGGCATCCGCATGCGGCACGCCGCTTTCGAGGGCGGTGGTGTACAGTTGTCGGATGAATTCGGCCAGCGGAATACCTTTCGGGGATAAGGGTTTCGGGGCCGCTTTTACCTTCGTTGAGCCCGCCGTTTCTGCAAGTTCCGCAGCCACGAGCTTGGTATAGAGTTGCTCATCTTTTGCGTACTGGCGGACGGCCCGTTGGTACGATTGGTCGTTTTTCTTCAGTACCAAGGTGTGGGCAGGGCGGGTACGCACGGTGCTTAAATCTACGTCAAGCATTTCCTGCTTCAGGTAGGACTCCAGCGCACTGCGTTCGGATTGGATAGCTTGGTAACGGAAAAATTCTTGGTTTGGATCCACTAAGAATTCCATCACCGCCCGGTATTTCCCGCTGGGTTGTTTCATCCGCCGGGGCAGTGGACGGGCGAAATCGGGGTAAGGTTGGGGTCTTTCCGCCAGGCGAGCCCGCAGTTGTTCAAGCACCTTTGTGGCCAGTTGCTGGAATAAGTTATGGCCAGCTTTTTCTTTGAGAAGCGCCTTGGCGAGCGGAGCGTGCAGGTAGTCAGGATCATCCAATTCTTGCAGCAGAAAGGCGGCGATGGTAGCCACCCAGGCGGCGGTTGGCTTTACCTTTCGGTCAATCTTTAGCAGTTCCCATAAGACTTTATAGCTAACTTTCCCATTGGGATGGGCGGTTTTCAGATAGCTCGGGATTTGGTCGAGCTGGACCAACCCCAGCCTTCGGGGTTCCTTTCCTTCAGCCGTCCCCAGGTGGCGAATGGCGCGTAGGAGGGTCAGTAGCTTGGTTTCTTCGCTGCTGCTGTTCCAACGGTTTTTCTCAGTGATGACGCCTCTTAATATCCTCCCGGTGCGGTCTCCCCCAAACGTTTCCACCATGCTGGGCCATTCATGTGGTGGAATTTCGCTGAATAACTGGGTCAGCGGCCCTTCCCATTGCTCGATCAAATCAGGGGTGGCACTACCGATTTGCACCAGCACCATCATACTCTGGGTGATCCTTTCTACTCGGGTGATGGTGGTACGGCCATTCGCCAAGCTGGCGTGGGCGCTTTGCAGGAGGTATTCCACTTTGCGGAGCAGTTCTTCATCCTGCGTAGCCACAGACAGTTGCTGGCTGTAAGTATAGAGCCAATCCACCAGGCCTTCCAAGGGAAGTTTCGCTAATAGTTGCGCCGTTGCCGCTGGATGCCAAAGGACAACACCTGCGTACCGATAAACGTAGTCAGCCGTCATTCCCCAGTTCCCTTGGTAGCCTTCCGTTGACCACTCAATGGGCTCCTCCTTTTTATACGTTGGGCCGGTGATGATCTCGCCTTCAGCAATCCCCAAGTATCCCAGCCCTGGGCCGTCTTCGGGCAACCAATTGCTCATTCCCAAACTAGCATCCAGGGAATACCCCAGTTCTACCTCCGAGAACTTTTTAGGTTCCCGCCCACTGCCCCACGAGCGCCAATTGCCGTATCCCTCACCGAACTCATCGGCGTTGTCCCACTCCGCCGAAATCGTTTCTTCGATCAATCCCACGCGAATTTCCATCCCCGTCAGGGCCGCCGCCCGCCGCAGCGCCTTAATGCGTACGCGGTCATTGCCCTTCAGCTGTGCCGTACTAAAATTGGTGTCGGTATACTGGTGGTCCAGAGCCAGAATCAGTGGCTCAGCATTTACCTTGCCCTCGCCCAGGGTAACGGCAATTTCGCGGGCGGCGGCCTCGATGTCTAATTTTTCTGGTGCTTGACCGGCGTGCACCAAGTTGTACACCAACACCACGCGGTGGCCCGCCGTGACGGGCTTAATCTCGTGCTTACGGTCGGCCAAGAAAGCAACGGCCGGAAAATCTTCGGCTGCGTTGGCGGAAAATTCCACCGCAACACGCTTCCCTTCTCCCGGGTCGATCAGGATGGTGCCCCCCTCGTGTTCACAGGGAAGGCCAATGAGCAAAGTACCGAACATCCCCGGCAACTTCTCGGAGTCTTGGTGCTCAGCGAAGAACCCGCCGGGTTCATAAATCAAAAGTTTATACGGCACCGCCTCAATTCCCCCGGGAAGGGCCATCTCGTCAGCGGCCTTCCGCAAAAATGAGGCCAGCTTTTTGCGCCACGCCGCGTTGTTCAATTTCAGTTCCGCAGCATCAATTTCGCGGGTGTTGCGCACCGTTTGGTCCACGATGGTTTCCCTACCCTTTCCGAAGGGTGCAACTTCAGCGCGGGCCAGTAAGGCTTCAATCTGGATTTTATTCAGCGGAAAGGCCAAATCGCCCATTCCCCGGATGCCTAAGCTAAAGTTTTTTCGCCCCAATTTTCCCGTGTAAATGGGCGCGCCGCCCCGCAGCTCGCTTAGTTGTTTGATCAGTACTTCAGTGTTCATACGTCTTTATTTGCGCGCTGCCCAGACTTGGCGAAGGGTGTTTTCCACCAGCTGGTAGCCGCCCCGCAAGGTAGTAGTGTTCGTCCATTTCCGTAGCCATCCAGACGGTTTTTTGCGCGGACGCAGGTGCCAGGGAAAGACCAAAAGCGGGGGAAGACGAGTAGTGGTTGAGTGGTTGAGCCGTTGTACGGTGAAGGGTTAGCCGGGCAGGCACCTCGTTATGGGCTTCCCCACTCATCCGTGTAGCCACCTTATCACTACGGTGCTCATGTAAAACAACTTTACATGAGACCGCTATCATGTAAAGAAAAGCGGATTTTTTTGCCGTGACCCGAACTGGGTGTGCGCTACTTCCACGGTAGGAGGGCGAGAGCACGTCTTTTCGCACTACCTCCCCAGCAAGATGACAGGTGTTCCTTGCTGAAGCCACCCGCCTTTGCGGAGAAGGAATTCGGGCTGAGAATTGTAAAAAGTCACTGCACTCAGGCGCAAGTGCAGTGACTTTTTACAGGAATACGGCCACTACAAAAGATGGCCGTAGTTCAGAAATCCCAGTTCCCAGGCCCACTTTTTTGACAAAACGACTGCTTTTCGAATCGAAAAGCAGTCGTTTTGTCAAAAAAAACCTACCTTTGTGTACACGCATAGCAAATGAACATCTCTTCCACCATCCAGCAACTGTTTGAGCGTGGCAACGGCATCGTTGGCGTAAAGACCTTATTGGAAAACGGCATCAGCTATTATCGCATCAACGCGCTCTTGGCTGATGCGGTCATCGTTCGGCTGAAAAGGGGGGTGTATAAATGGGCGGCCAAAGAGACGGACGAACTGGCGGAAGTAGCCCGGATTGTCCCAGACGGGGTGTTTTGCCTGCTGTCGGCCGCTTTTTACCACGGACTAACGACTACAGTACCCGCCGGACACCACGTGGCGATTCCCGATGACCGCAAAGTCGTCCTCCCCGATTATCCGCCCATACAGCTCTATTTCTGGAACGAAACGCCTTATTCGCTAGGGGTAGCCACCGCTGAAGTCGAGGGGGGCAGCATCCAGATCTATGACCTCGAAAAGACAGTATGCGACGCCATTCGCCACCGCAATAAAATCGGCTTTGAGGTTTTGAAGGAAATCCTCAATAACTACTTGGACCGAGAAGACCGGAATTTGAACCGCCTACACTCCTATTCCAAACAACTGAATATTTTCAACAAGGTGGATGACTTCGTAAAAATCTTGCTATGAAAAACCTGATCCTCTCTATTCAGGCGCGGCTAAGAGCCATCGCAGAACGAGAAAAGACCGCTTACCAACTTATCTTGGTCCGCTATTTTACGGAGCGCTTGATGTATAGATTGTCTACCTCAGAATACAAAAACCAATTTTGCTTGAAAGGTGGGGCGCTGTTGTACGCGCACGAACAAGAGTCGAGTCGCCCAACAATGGATTTGGACTTATTGGGCCTGCGCATCTCCAACGACCAGGAACAAATGCAGGCTGTTTTTCAAGTTATTTCCCAAATCGATTGCCCTGAGGATGGGGTACTGTTTCTACATGATTCCATTGGGGCCAGCGAAATCAAAAAGGAGGGCAGATACTCCGGCGTCCGCATCAAAATTGATGGACGACTGGGCAATATTCGTCAAATGTCACAAATAGACATCGGTTTTGGGGACATCATCACTCCAGCCCCCGTAGAAATGGTTTACCCGACCCTTTTGCCAATGGCAGAGCCAAAAATCTTGGCGTACTCGCTAGAAACGGTAATTGCTGAAAAATTTGAAGCGATGATCAGTCTGGCGGCCCAAAATTCGCGTATGAAGGACTTCTATGACGTTTATCGCTTGTTGGAAAATTCCAAAATTGACGACGCCGTTTTGACAACCGCCATTCAAAATACGTTCACGCAACGAGAAACGCCTATCGGACCAGACCACGTTGTATTTTCAGCTGAATTTGCCACTAATGGGAAGCGCCAGCAAGAATGGGCTGCTTTTTTGAAGAAGATGGGTCGGTTTACTGAAATGGATCCCCTTGCGTTTGACGTCGTAATGCTGGTGATCCGGAACCGCCTCGGGCCAATTTACGCTAAATTGTGAGTGGCCGATCCTGGGCCATGAGGAGCTTAGAATAAACTACCAACGAAGCATCACCCCACCCACCACCGATACCCCACACCATGCACCGTCTGGATCTCCACACCGGGCACGCCGGCGAGTTTTTTGCGCAGGCGACTGATGAACACGTCCAGGCTGCGGCCAACGAGGATGCCCTCGGTGCCCCAGACGGCTTCCTGGATGTCGGTGCGGGGAAGGACTTCGTTGGGGCGCTCGGCCAGGTAGGCGAAGAGTTTGTTTTCGCGGTAGGTGAGGGCGTGTTGTTCGGTGGCGCAGTGCAGGGTTTGGGCCAGGGGGTCGTAGATAAGGTCGGGGGCCAGGGTGCGCTGGGTGCCGGGTGCGGCGTCGGTCTCGGTCTCAGCGGGCGCTAGTTGGGGACCATCCGTTTTCTTCCACCGCGCCACCAGTGTTCCGCCGAGGAGGAGCAGAACCCAGCCTCCGCCCAGGAGAAGGAGTAAGTTGCCATTGTTTTGTCCCAAAGCCGCCGTGCGGTGGTAAGCGATGGCCAGGTGGGCGCAGCGTTCGTCCTGTTCACGTCCGTAGCAGGCTACGCCGTCGAGGGGGAGGATGGGCACCGGTTCAGTGAGGAACACGCTGGGCAGGAGGCTGCCGAGAAAGACTTCGCCGGTGTTGCAATCTTCCAGCGTCAGGCTGTAGGGTTGCTGGATGTTGTAGTAGCGCATCGACTGCGGGGCCAGGTCGAGCAGCTGGGTGTAGTCGAGTTCCTGGCCGAAGGGGAGGAGGTAGCGGCCGTCCGCCATCTTTTCTACGGGGGGGATGACGCTGTCGCAGTCGCCGTTGGCCGTGAGGTAGTCGTGGGCAATTTGCCGGAGGGCCAGGGCATAGCGCGGGTCTTCCGTTGCGGAGTCGGGGCGCAAGACACTGCTGGTGCCCAGCCCGATCAGCAGCAGCCCAATTGCCCACAGCGTCCGGTAGATCCATTGATTCATCACGGCGAAGATAGGTTAGCGTCAGGGCATGTAGGGGACTTTTACCCGCCGTTTACAAGCTTTTACAAATGATGCGCGGCCCTGGGTAGCGGCTGCCCCTACCTTGCTCATCATTCAAAAACAGTACCATGATCTACGGATTTTTCCTTTACTTTTTTCTCCACCTCTTCCCCGCCAGCCCGGCACTTGCGCCCGTTGCGGATACCCCGGCGCCCCTTTACCTCAGTACCGATCAGGGCCAGCACTGGCGGACCTTCACCGAGGGCCTTCCCGCCGCAGTCAGCATCACCGGCATCCTGAGCCAGCAGAACCGGGTGTACCTGGCCACCAACGCCCACGGCTTTTTCACCCTCGCGGGCAACCAGAGCGAGTGGGTCAGCTCCAACGCCGGTTTACCCGCCAAGGCCAACTTCACTACCATCGCAGGAGAGGGCCAACACCTGGTACTGGGCACCTACAACAACGGCGTGTATTTTTCCCAGGACGGCGGCAAGCACTGGCGTACGTCCATCTTCAACATCCCCGGCAACTCGATCGTCGGTAACCCCGTCAACTCCCTGACCTACCACGGCGGCTACATTTACGCGGGGACGGAAAACGGCATTTACCGTTCGTGGGACAGCGGCATGAGCTGGCAAAAAATCCACGACCAATTCTTCGTCTACCACCTCCTCAGTGTGGAAGACCGCCTCTACGCCGCCAGCAGAGATGGTCTGCTGGCCAGCGACGACGGTGGCGACAACTGGCGGATCGTCTATTCCGATAAATTCGTGTACCGTCTTTACTCGGCCGAAGGAAACCTTTACGCGGCGGTGGCGGGACATGGTGTCCTGCGTTCCGACGACGGCGGAAAGACCTGGTTGCCCCCCGTGGCGGTCCTATGCAACGTGCGGAGCGGCAGCTTGCCCGATGCCCTGTGGAAGGGCTACGTTCCCGCTTTGCCTTCGGAGTTGCCCGCGCGCTTCCTGGCAGAGAGCCCCCTGGGTTGGCTGGCGGCTGGGGTGATGAATGTGGGGTGTTGAGGGGATCCCACCCCAGCTAGGTCATGAAGGGGAGGGGGATGCTCAGAGCTTTTTCAGGCGCGAGTGGTACCCCTCCCTCGGTCCGTGCGCTACGCGGCTGGCTACGCCGGTCCCATGTGGGAGGGATGACCGCTCTGGTCGTTTTTCGTTCTAGGAAAGTTCTTTTTGGCGGTAAAGATTACTCGATTGGTATCCTACCTAAACAACTGAAAATCAACCCTCTTGGCTCCCCTCCCCTGTGGGGAGGGGTTGGGGGAGGGGTATTGGTGAGAGGGGGACAACTCTAGTCTTTTTCTGTTTTGGGGAAGTTTTTCAGGCGCGAGTAGTACCCCTCCCTCGGTCCCTCCCCATGTGGGAGGGATGACCGCTCTGGTCGTTTTTCGTTTTTCAGGGAGAGTTCTTCAGTAGCTGATGACTTGGCCAGGATGACATCTATCGCTAAATTAACGGAAAGTCACCAGCGAAAACCGCTCTTGACAATCCCACCTAAACAACTGAAAATCAACCCTCTTGGCTCCCCTCCCCTGTGGGGAGGGGTTGGGGGAGGGGTATTGGTGAGAGGGGGACAACTCTGGTCTTTTTCGGTTTTTTTGGGAAGTTTTTCAGGCGCGAGTCATACCCCTCCCTCGGTCCCTCCCCATGTGGGAGGGATGACCACTCTGGTCGTTTTTCGTTCTAGGAAAGTTCTTTTTGGCGGTAAAGATTACTCGATTGGTATCCTCCCTAAACAACTGAAAATCAACCCTCTTGGCTCCCCTCCCTCTCGGGGAGGGGTTGGGGGTGGGGACTTGTTTTCGGTTGGGGGAAGGGCCCACCCATCCCCTCCCCTGCTCCCTTAGACCTTGCATGGCACCTGCGACCGCGCCCGCTTGAACCTTGATTTTGCGAGTGTGAACTGCCCCATTTTACTTATGGAGACGCAGGAGTGAAAGCACTTCGCCCCCGCAATTTTTCGTCTTTCCCGCATTCCTCCGTATACTCGCGGCGCAATCAAATGAAAGTCGAGATGTCCAGAAAAATCAGAATGGGAATGGTTGGTGGCGGCCGCGGTGCCTTCATTGGCGGGGTACACCGCATTGCGGCGGCCATTGATCAGCAAATTGAGCTGGTCTGCGGCGCGTTCAGTTCTGACCCGGAAAAAAGCCGGCTGAGCGGCGAAGATTTGTACCTTCCCGCCGGGCGCGTTTACGGCAGCTACGAGGAAATGATCCTGCGGGAAAAGGAGCTTCCCCTGGGGGAGCGCATGGATTTCGTGTCCATCGTCACGCCCAACCACGTGCACTTTGGTCCCGCCAAAATGGCCCTGGAAAACGGTTTTCACGTCGTCTGCGATAAGCCGGTTACCTTCAGCGTAGACGAGGCCCGGATTTTGGTAAAACTGGTGGAGGAGACGGGGTTGATTTTTGCCCTTACGCACAACTATACCGGCTATCCGATGGTGAAGCAGGCCCGGGATATGGTCCGGGATGGTAAAATCGGCAAGGTGCGCAAAATCGTCGTGGAATACCCCCAGGGCTGGCTGGCCACCCGCAAAGAAGACACCGACAACAAGCAAGCCGCCTGGCGGACCGACCCCGACCGCTCGGGCATGGGCGGCGCGCTCGGCGACATCGGCACTCACGCCGAAAACCTGGCCGAATACATTTCTGGCCTGAAAATCACGGAAGTTTGTGCCGACGTCACCACCTTCGTAGAAGGCCGCCGGCTGGATGACGATGCCAACATTCTGCTCCGCTTGGAAGGAGGAGCCAAGGGCGTCCTCCACTGCTCCCAAATTGCCGTGGGCATCGAAAATGGCCTCAACATCCGCGTATGGGGCGAAACCGGCGGATTGGAGTGGCACCAAATGGAACCCAACACGCTGATCGTCACGCAGCTGGAGGGTCCGGCGATCCATTACCGCACGGGTGTCGGCAGCGACCTTTCGCCCGCCTCGATGGCGGCTTTCCGCATCCCCGCCGGGCATCCCGAGGGTTACCTGGAAGCCTTTGCCAACATCTACAAAAACTTCGCCGCCTGCGTCCAGGCCCGCCTGGCTGGCACCGAACCCGACCCGCTGCACACCGACTTCCCCACGGTGTACGATGGGCTGCGGGGGATGATTTTTGTTGAGAAGGTCATTGAAAACAGCTTGGGGACGGAGAAGTGGACGGCGATGTAAAAAAGGGGTAGGGCTCTTCAGCGCGTGCTTTTCCAGTACGCCCACCATAGATAGCCTTCCACCAATGCCAGATTGCCCAGCCAGCCCAGCCAGGCCACCAAGCGATAAGTATCCATCGGCGGCGGAGCAAATAGGAATACAATGCCCCATTTCCAAAGCCTTAACGACACGGCCGATAGCGTAAGGGCAAAGCTGCGCAGCATGAAGGCCCGGTGTTCCGTCCAATTCCTTTGCCGCGCCAATGCGAAGGCCCGCCAGGTAAATACGAACCACAGGATGGCTTGCAGACAAAAACTCAACTGGGCACTCCAGCCCCCGTTGGCATGTACGCCCATCACCAGCCCCCCAGGAGCGGCCACCAACAAGACCAAAGCAACGTAGGCTTTACCTAGCCAGCGGTGCCCCACGGCCCAACGCCTTCGCAAAGCAGGAATGAACTGCAGCCCGCCCAGCAATAAGACAAAAATGCTGGTGTACACGTGTCCAAAAAAGGCCCAGCGGTAATAAGGCAGCGCAATTTCCGCCTGCTTTAAGCGGAGGAAAGCCACCGCAAAATTAACCGGCACATATTGCCAGGTAATCAGCACCATCAAATAGGTAAAATAAGCAAACAGCAGGAGCAACAATCCGCCGGAAAGGGTACGCAGCATAGCTTGTGCATGGGACAGGGTAGGAAATACGGGATTCATCGCCGTCCTTCAGAAACACCCAACAACAACCGCCTACCCCCGGCCAAAGGAGTCGTAGTATTCGGCGGCATTCTTTTCGTAGCTGAGTAGCAGTTTGATGTTCTGCTTTTCGATGTCGGTAAAGTCGGCGCGGATGTCGGTGTGCACGGGAATATACCAGGGCTGGGCATCGAAAAAGACGCGCAAGGGGCGGTGCTTGAAGGAATACCCGTGGCGGGCGTAGATCGTGTTCCGGATGATGGTGAGGTCTCCCTTTTTCAGGTTTTCGACTTCGGCCTTGGTCAGCAGGCGGCTGGAGGCGTTGATCTCGTAAATGGCGGGAGTGGCCGAGGCGTATTCCTCCTGCATCCATTCGTAGAACTCGCCGTCGCCAAAATCCTCGGCTTTTTTAGTATTCACCTTTTTCGTCCAGTCCACGAAAGTTTTCGCGGGCTCCAGTTGTTGGTCGGGGTTATAGGCGAAGGTCTTTTTTTCGAGTTGGTACTGCCGCTTTTTGACATTGATGTTGCCGTAAGCTTCCCAGGTGCCTTGCAGCCGGCCGTCTTCGATGAAGAAAGTAAAGATGCCGTCGTACTTGTCATCGCCGGGTTCCCGAAGCATAAACGTTTGTGGATCGGCCATGCGGTCGCGGAACATGTGGCCGCTGAAAGGGCGGTCGTTACCCGCTACCACACTATGGCCGAATACGGAGTCTCCGACAATTTTATCGATGGAGATGTTGATCTTGTTTTCCCGGTTCCAGACGTAGCCTTCGTCCACGTACAAGGTCTTCTCGTCATAGTCGTGCTCGTCCGCGGAACCTTTACGGAAGTAGCCCACCCAGGAGCCGAGGAATTCGGCGTTTTCGTCGTCGACGGCCACCGGGGCAGGGTCCGTGCTGCGGGCAGCGGCCGTATCCGTTCCCGGCTCCACGATTACGCTGGCGTCTGAGTTTTTGGTGGGGTTGCCGCAGGCGGTCAGGACAACGGCCAGCAGCAGGAAGGAAAGGAGTGTTTTCATGGGGTGAAAGTAGGGAAATTAGGCCCACCCTTGTTGATGACACTGTCTTTAAATTTCTGCGGGTCGGTGCTCCGGTTATTTCACCTCCACTTCCAACAACTGGCTCGTATCCACGCCCGGAATGTCGACACTACTCACAAAAAGTTAGCAGAAAACCAAGAAACACACAATATTGCACATAAAAAATCGCGTTTTCTATGCCTTTTGCCAGGAAATGCATAAAAAATTTGCATTTCCTATAGGTTTCGGCTGGTCTGGGGGCTTTCAGTTGCAAAAAGGGGCTATAAATGCAACTCAGCGAAACTTCAGTTGCAAAACTGCAACTTAGAGCGTGTCTAAAATTTTTAAGAACTGATAATCAATGACTTATGGTTCTGGCTAGACAAAAAATTGCGCGCATAGTGGACTACGTAAGCCATTTTTTGTGACGCCAGGTTCATAAGTGCTTGGTTATCAGGAAGTAAAAATTTAGACACGCTCTTACCTGGGCTTGAGTCGCAAAAAGAAGGTGAAATCGCGACTGAACGCCGTTCAGTTGCAAAAAGGGCCTGAAAATGCAACTCAGTGGAGAGAGAGAGTTGCAAAAAGGGGGTGAAATTGCAACTAGTGAAGGGGGCAATGGTGCTTGCTTCGACGCACAGCGTCTCAACCAGCCATTGGTGTGAGCGACTTTGTGAGACAAAACCCTCACATTTTCTGCGACTTACTCGCCCCCTACCCTCCTCCCAACAACCCCTTCACCCGCAACGGAAAATCCGTGATCAGGATACCCAAATACTGAGACTTTGCGAAGGCCCGGTAGAAATCTTCTGCTAGTAGCTCGGCATCGGCGCGGCGGAGCTCGCTTACGTCGGTGGTCAGTACAAAGCGATTGCGATGGAGTTGTTTGATGATGCGTTGCGGGGTGCGGCTGTTGATGTAGGCTACGCGGCGGCCAGAAGGCAAATCCAGGGCTTGCAAGAAACGGAAATCGACCGCGTCTTTCACCAGCGCCGATACCCAGGCAGTGGGCAATAAAGCGTAGGCCTTCTGGGTCGTTTCCAGGGAAAAGGTCAGGAGCAGGCAGCGCTCCGTCAGCCCATGTTCGCGGATGAGTTCCGTCGTTTCGCGCCAGCAGTCGCCCTTTACGTCGACCATTAAAAAGACGTTTTCATATTCCGCCAGCCAGTCCAGGACGGCGCGGAAGGTGGGGATTTTTTCTGCCGTCACTTCCCCGCTGCCGGATTTGAGGTGGAGCTGGCGGAGGTCATTCGTGTGGACTAAGTGGATGCTGTCCGTCCCAGTAGTCGTGCGGCTAAGTGTGGCATCGTGCAGGACGAAGAGTTCCCCGTCGGCGTCTTTGCGCACGTCGAGTTCAATCATTACCCGCTGGGGGTGGAAAGACGTGGCCAAGGCGGTAAAGCGGGAGAGGCTGTTTTCGGGCAGTTCCCCTGCGCTACCTCCGCGGTGGCCGCAAATGAGCAAGGGAGCATTCTTTTGCTTGTTGAAATATTCATTCAGGGTGGCCTGTGCCGCCAGCGTTTCCGCTGCTAAAAATAAGAGCAGTAACGTGGTGCAACGCAGCCAATGGAATTTCATGTAAAGTGGTATTCAATGGTCCGCTACGGTTTGAGGCAACACTTTAGCAAAGTATGCATATAAAGAGGGCAAGCCCTATCTTGTTGGTTCCTTACACCGTACAGATATGACTTGCCCAACGAAGATCGAAATCCTCGTCGCCTCAATTTTGCAAAAACTTCCTGGTATTTCCGCATGGCGCTACCGCTTTTTGCTCCATCTTTTCGTTTTGTGGCCCTCAATGATTGGCCGACGGAACTTTGTCAACCTAGGTCGTCAAGGCGAATATTCTGAGTTCACTTACCGTAAGCACTTTGGTAAACGCATGGATTGGCTGGGCTTCAACAGAGAGTTGAGCGAGCCGTTTTTAGGCCCCAACCGTATCATTGCTCTCGACCCCTCATACCTGAGTAAGAGTGGCAAGCATACTGCTGGAGTCGGTTATTTT
>NZ_JACSIT010000074.1 GCF_014349155.1 Neolewinella lacunae | reverse complement strand
ACTTACCACTTTTAGTGATGTAGCAGGGGTCGAAAGCAATAACCCTGTCTTTACTCAGATGTTGCTTGACTAGGAGCAAGTTGAGTTGAAAAAAATCAAAAGATCTAGCGAAATTGTGCCGAAACGTACTCTCGTCGCGTTCGTCGTAGCGGGCAAGGTGAGTGAAGTTGTAGCGGCCGTGGATACACAGCCACAAGTCGAACAAGTCAAGTAAAAAATCTCGTTGCCAGACGCCAATGTCATCCATTTGCTGTATAATTGTGCGAGCGAGGGCGCGAGTCTTCGTAGGACAAGTCATAGCTTGGTGTGTTTGGTAACTTCCAAGATATGTACTTGTCCGTTTTCATCCAAACTGGCCCATTTTTAGCCTAAAATCACTACGGACCATTGTTGAAAACTAGCTGTAACTAATTGCCCCTGCCCCATCGGTATTGCTACTTTATTAGAGCCTTAGTGCTTGGTCCCCTACCGCTGCGCCTTAGCTACAAAGAACAGGGCGGCGGCGGAAAAAATGAGGTTCGGCATCCACATGCCCAGCAAAACGGGCAACTCCGCACCCGTGCTAATGGTGGACGCAAAGCGACTCAAAAACACGAACAGCGCTCCAATAAATATCCCTAAGGCCAGCTGGATGCCCATACCACCGCGAATTTTGCGCCCCGCCACCGATACCCCAATGAGAATGAGGATGAAAATCGTGAAGGGTTCGGCCGAGCGCCGCGCCAGCTCTACCTCGTACTTGCGGATGTTACCCGCGCCCCGCTCGCGCTGCTTGCGGATGTGGGAAAACAACTCCGGCGTGCTCATGGCCGACTGCTGTTCCTGGTAATCCACGAAGTCTTCCGGGAACAGGTTCAGCACCGTATCCAGCGTGCGGCTGCCGCCCAGCACAATGCTCTCCTCCAGGCCATCGAAAGTGCGCATCTCGTAGTTCTCCAACTTCCAGTAGGCGGTGTCTCCCGGAACAAACTTCGCCGTGCGCGCCTTCGTGAGCTTGCGCAATTCATTGTCCTCAAAATACTCGATGCGGAAATTCCGCGCCGAACTGTCGCGCTTACTGTAGTGGGTCATGAAGACCTTCGTATTGGGCGCCACGAACATGTGGACGTTGGCCGTTTTACCTTCGTCCTTATTGCGGTTAAAGTAGACCCTTTCGATGTCTGCGCGGTGTTCGTTGCCCCAGGGAATGACAAAATTGAGCCCGATCAGGTACAAGACGGCCAGGAAGGCACCCGTCAGCAAGTAGGGCCGCAGCAAGCGCCCAAAACTGACCCCCGCGTTGAGGATGCTGATGATCTCCGAGTTGTTCGCCATCCGCCCCGTGAAGAAGATCACCGCAATCAGGGTCAGCATCGGCCACAAAAAGCCGAGGATGAAGAGCAAAAAGGTCGGGAAATACTCAAAAATGATGACCGAGGCGGTAATGTCGCTCTCAATGAAGCGCTCCACCTTTTCACTGAAGTCGATGATCAGGCTCACCATCGAAAAGATGAGCACCGTAAAAAAGAAGGTGCGCAGGAATTTCCCGATGATGTACCAATCCAGTTTTTTCAGCATAGGTCAGAATATGCCCTCCGTCTACCGATGGGCTCAGGTACAAAAGAACCGCGCCAGCGCGCGAAAGGATGTGTACTTCTGACACCTTTCTACGCACTGGCGCGGCTTTCTCCGTCAAGGCGGGGGAAATTTACTGTTTTACGATGCGGCGGACGGCCCCTTCCAGGCGCAGCAGGTAGATGCCAGCGGGCAGGGCTTGGGTGTCTAAGCGCGCCGCCCGGCTGTTGCCCGCCACGGTTCGCTGGAGCAATCTGCGGCCGTTCACGTCGTAAAGCTCCAGGTTGAGGGGCAGGCTCGTTTCGGCGGTCCAGCGTACCTGCAACTCGTTGTTGACCGGGTTGGGGAACACTTCGAGGCCGGCGTCGAGGGCACTCTGGTTGGGGGCACTCACCGTAGCGTTCTCGTCAATGATGATGTCGTGGTAATCGATGGCCAGGTAGCCGCCGTCGGGGGTGGTGACCAGGAAGCCGAAGTCGTCGTTGGTTGCCGTGCCGTCCAGGTTTTCGTAGAAAAGTCCGGCACCGTCAATGTCGGCCTGGCGGAAGGTATCGCCTACTTCGAGTTCGTTGCGGTGGAGCAGCAGACGGCCCGCCGTGGGCAGCGCCGTGAGGGTGTAGACGATCTCGGCGGTGTTAAAGCCCGGGCTGGTGACGAGCAGGTTTTCGGTCTCAATCGAGTTTTTCAGCAGCGGGGGAACCTGCGTAGCTTGATTGTTAATGCGGGCGGGAGCGGAAGCAGCAACGTCAGCACAGAACTGGATGGACCAGGTTTCGATGGCGCCGGCGGAACCACCAACCTCACTTACGGCCACTTCCAGGATCCATTCGCCGATGGTGTTCTGGCCGTTGAAGGCCGAAAGGTCGCCTACCGGGCGGAATACGCGACGGTCGTCGGGCGGGCAGCTCAGGGCGTTGGGGGCGTCGTCGTCGAAGCCGAGATCGATGACGTTGGTGGAGAAGCAGTTCTCCTGATACAACACTACCCGGGTACCCGCGGGGCTTTGCAGCGTAAGGGTCACTTTGGAGGCAAAGTTGTAGCGGACCTTAACATTGGGGATGTTGATGTCGCTGATGTTGCCCTGGGTTTCTACGAAGATGGTGGACTGGCGGACGAAAGCACGGCCGGAACCGGGCAGGGTAATGGGGTTGCCCGTGTAGGTTTCCGTATCGCACTGGCTGTTGACCGTTCGGAAGCTTTGCGGGTCCGTCCAGGCACCGTCGCCGCAGACGTTGCTCGGGCGGATGCGCCAGAAGTAGAGCGTGTTGGGCTCGAAGAAGTCGATCGGGGAGTATTCCGTGTCGGTAATGCGGATGGCCTGCTCCACGATGCTGGCCTCAGAGAAGGTAGGGGAGGTGGCAATCTGAATGTCGTAAGCATCGGCGTTAGCAGCATCCGTCCAGGAGAAATCCGTAGAAAGGATGATGCCCGTGGTGCCTTCAACGGGGGCGATGGTCGCCAGGTCGGAGTAATCGTTGTCGGTCACGTCCAGCACGATCTGGCGGCGGGCCGTGTCCTGGCCTTCGGCGACGGCGATGACCGTCAGTTCCAGGATGCCGTTGAAGCGGATGTCGTTCAGGTCGAGACTCAGCGTAGCGTCTTCGCCGGGGGCCAGGGTCGGGGAGGAGAAGGTGACCTCCGCGCCAGCGGGCACCGTAGCAGGGTCAACGCTCAGCGCAATAGGGTTGGCAAAGTCGAGCACACTGCCCGTATTGAGGCCAACTTCCACGGTAGCGGGCAAGCACACTTCGGCAAAGCGGATGGCAGGCTCGAAGGTGAAGACAGGCTGGGTGGCAGGTTCGATGCGGAAGGCATCCTCGTTGATGTTGAGGAAAACGTTGTCGGCGGCGCGTACCATAATCAGGGCATCGGAGTCGGCCGCTTCGGCGGGCACGGTGACGAAGGCGCTGCCGTTGTTGGCTACGTTTTCTACCAAAACCAGGTCGAAGGTCAAGCCGCCGTCGGTGGACAGCAGGATGTCTACCCGTTTACAGTTGACCGGGGCTTGGTCGGTATTGGCCACGTCCCAGCTGACGCGTTGGTATTCGCCCACGCGCCAGACCATGGAGTCGGGGTTATTGACGATGAATGGACCGGCCGTGGTGTCGGCGAAGAATTGGACTTCTTCCCAGTCGACGCCCCCCGCTTCTTCGTTGTTGTCGCGGGCGGTCAGGCGGAAGGTGAGCCGGCGGTTGTAGGTCGGGAGTTTTTCGGCAACGGTGGTGATGTTGTTGATGATGCGGTCCAGGCGGGGGAAGTAGCGCTCGTTGCCGGTGGGGGTGGGCGCATAGGACCGGAAAATGGGAGCATTACCCCGGGGCTCACGAACTTCGGAGGCGGGGCCCAGGTCGTACTGTTCCCAGTTGTAGGTCAGGTCATCCCCGTTGGCGTCGGTAGCGCTGCCCACCAGGCGGAAGGGGGTGTTAACGGGGATGTAGAATCCACTGGTGTAGGGCAGCGATACTTCGGGAGTAAGGTTGCCGGTTTCTACTACGGTAGCGCACTGGCGGGCACCGGTCACGCGGGTAAACTCCAGGAATTGCTCCAGGCTGCCTACGTGGTAGTAAGCCTCTTCGCCGCCCACATTTTCGCTGCCGCAGGCACCGGCGTAAGACATGATGGTCGTTCCGGAACCGGGTTCGAAAGCGGTGCTGGAGGCGCGCTGGTTGTCGCTGCCCGGGCAGTTGTTCCAGCTGTGGCTGACGGCAAACTGGTGGGCTACCTCGTGGGCCATGATGCGCAGGGCTGCACCCACTACGGAGCCACCGACGCAGGTGACGCCCCGGGTTTTGCCGCCAGTGCAGGCATTTCCGCTTACTACGCCACCTACGTCCGTGCAGCCGCCAGTAAAGATGTGGCCCAGATCATAGCTTTCGGAAGCCACGGAGTTGGCCTGGAAGGCGTCGATGACCTGGCCGAGCAAGGCACTGCCCTGATTGGCATTCGTGAAGGGGTCCGTAGCGGGGTCCAGGTAAATCAGGCCGGGTACTTCTACCAGGTTCATCCGGATGCCCACCTCGTTTTCGAAGATGCCGTTGATGGTAGACACGGCGGTGTTGAAGGCGGCCTGTACGTCGGCAGCCGTTCCACCCACGCGCTGGGCAAATTCTCCGGTGTTGGTCATGACCAGGTCGTAGATGCGGAGCTCCCGCGCTTCGTTCCCTGCCTTAAGGCTTCCCCCGGCACCTGCGACCGCGCCCTGCTCCAACAGGTCGGGATCGACGGTAAAATCGCTGAAGTCGGGTTGTGCACTATCGTCATAACCACAGGACAGGGGGCCCTGCGTGATGCTCAGCTCCTCCATGTAGTCACGGTAGTCGCTGATGCGGTAAACGTCGGTCGTGCCTTCCACCGGCTCGATGACGAAGTAGCCGGCGGGACCGCGCAAGACGGCCGACATGCCCTTCCAGGAGGTGGCCACCCGGCCGCCGCCCCAGGGGCCACTGACGCGGTAAGAGCCCAGCTGCGGATTGTTTTTCACGACCGGACTGTTGTAAGCCACAAATTCGGCAAATTCCCCGTTGGGCAGGGGCAGGCGCACCCGCGTGCTGCTCTTCGTGCCCGAAAATTCCAGCGGCGCCCGCTTCAGGTCGGCCCGCAGCTGGTCCAGGTCTAAGGTAGCCGTCACCGAGCCTTCCACGGCCAAATCCGGGCCAGCATTAAACAATTGAAAGGCGGAGTGCTGGGCAGCCAGCGCGAGGGAAGTGCAGAGTGCCACCCCGAGGAATAAAAGTCTGGTCATCGTTTCGATAATGAATGAAACACAAAGATAAAAAAACGGGCCGCACCGCAGCGTCGGGTGGCTTACACTAACCGTAGTTGCGGGTTGAGACAGGGGCTAATTTGCACTGGGGAGGGTCGGTTTTACTTGGGTTTGGGGCCGTCGTTCGCTACCGCCTCAGTAAAGGGTAAGCGAGCGCCCCCCCCCGCGAAGTAAATGTCTTCCCCGACCCGATTCAACCGTTATTTGTGCCTTTGGTTGATAGGTTTTGAGGGTTTTCGAGCGGAATCCTCTCCTTTCCACCGGGGTCAAAATCCCAGTTTTTTACGAAAGTGTTCCTCGTAAGTCTCCTTCGTAAAAACCACGGTGTCAAAATCCGCTGGCAGCGTCTGTTTCGTGTAGACGATGGGAAACCCCCACTCGGTCATCACCAGGATTTGGTCTTGGTCAGAAGGGGCAGCGCTGAGCTGAAAGGAGTGATCATCGGCGTTAGGGAGGAGTTGAACCTCATCCCCGGGTTCAATCCCGAGATGCTTTCTCACCAACTTGGGCAGAAGGATTCGGCCAGACTTATCGGTACGTAAAGTCATACCTAACTTTTACCGTCGAACGAATAAAAATAAGAGGAAGTTACGGCACTTCCTGGGTTCATTTTTTTTGCCCTCAAAGATTTCCGCTCAATACTTCGCACTCTTCCCGCCCGGCAAGCTCTTCATAATGAACTCCCGCACGTCCTGGTTGGCGCTTTCGAGGTCGGCGCGGCGCAGATACATCATGTGGCCGGAGTAGTAGCCTTTGAAGCTGAGGCGGTCCTTCATGCGCCCGCTGGGGTCAAGGTGCCAGAGGCTGTATTTGGCGTCGTAATAATTCGTCGCGCCATCGAAGTAGCCCGACTGGATCATGACGTTGAGGTAGGGATTTTCGGCCATGGCCTTGCGCAGGTTGGGGCCGGTCTGGTCGCCGGAGCGGTCCCAGGGGTGCACGGGCCCAAACATATTGTACTGTAGGTCGGTCTTAAAGCCCAGTTCATCGCGGAGGTAGTAATTGATGGCGGGGGTAAAAGAGTGGAGCCAGCTGGTGAGTTCGCTGTTGTAGTCGGGCCGTTCGCCGGCGGCGCGGCCGTCGATGCCTTTGTAGCGGGAATCGAGGCGGCCTACGGTGAAGTTGCCGCGTTCCTCGCCCCGCAGCAGGTGTTTCCAGAAGTAGCTGGTTTCGACCATCAGGTTGTTGTCCAGCCACTCCTGGGCGCTCAGTCCCGAGTAGCGGGCGGCTTTGGCGGCGATGGCCCGGCGGCGCTCGTCGCTCAGCTCCGCGCCGTAGGAAAGGGCGGGCAGGAGTTCATCGCGGGTGAAAGCCTCCGCTTCGGGCAGTACCTCCACCAGGTCTTTGCCCTGTAAGTCGGCGGGCAGTTGCTGGTGGTACCAGGCTGCGGCGGTGAAGTAGGGCAGGCGGTTGGCGGCCTCCACGATGCCGTCGCGGACGATGCCGATTTCGGTGGGTGAAACGAGGATCACGCCATTGAGGTACATCCAGCGGGATTCCTGTAGCTCCAGGGCAAGGCCCGCCACGCGGGTGGTGCCGTAGCTTTCACCGATGAGGAATTTGGGGCTGCGCCAGCGGTTTTTGCGGCTCACGAAGTTACTCACCCAGTCGGCCAGGTATTCGATGTCCTGGTTGACGCCAAAAAAGAGCTTGCGGTCGGCTCCCTCTACCATGCGGCTGAAACCGGTGTTGACGGGGTTGACGAAAACGATGTCCGTCACGTCCAGCACCGAAAACGGATTGTCACTCACGCCGTAGGGCTGCACGGGGTAGCCTTCAGTGTCGATGTTGAGCACTTTGGGGCCGGTATAGGCCAGGTGCATCCACACCGAGGCGCTGCCGGGCCCGCCGTTGAAGCTGATCAGGAGCGGGCGGTTGGGGTCCGTCACGTCCGTCCGCCGGTAGTAAGTGTACTGCAGGCCGGCCACAATTTTGTCTTCGTGGTACACGGGTTGGACGCCCGCTTCCACCTCGTATTTCACGGTCTTGCCCTGGATGGTGACGCTGTGCTGGCTGCTGAAACTGGTGTCCATATCCAGCATCCTTCCCGGTCCGGATTGGGCGCGGACGCAGGTGCAAGCCAAAAGAACTAAGGAGCAAAGGAGGAAAAGCGGACGTAGCATAGTGGGTGAGTTGAATAGACGAAAAAGAGGTGGGCCTAGCCCAAAACCATCGCGGCTTCTTTGCGAACGGCCGACTGCGCCAGAGCGATGGCATCTTCCGGCTGCCGGGTGCTCATCAGCCGCAGGCGGGCCAGTACCTGCTCGCCGCTATCGGCCCCTTCGGCGGCCCGGACGATGAGTTGGGAGACGTTGTCGCGCGCCTGCAACAGCACCGACCAGAGTGCGTCGCTGACGTACACCTGCTGCGTGACGTTGTACTCAAATTCCTGCTGGATGGAAAGGAGCAGGCCGGCGGTGTATTCTTTGGCCGTGGTGGCGGGCGCGGGTGCGGGCAGGCGCAGCAACAGGTTGGGCACGTTGATGCGCTCCAGCATCAGGGTGAGCCGCTCGCAGGCCTGGAGGCGGAGGTTGGTGCTGTTTTCGCGGTCGGCCGGGGCAACGGGCGCGGTGCTCCGCTGGTCGAGGGCGACAAGCGTCGCGTTGAGCCGGGACAGGCTCCCGTTGACGATCCAGGCAAAAATGCCGACGATGCCGATCAAGGTGGTTAGGAAGAGGAATAGTGCGGTGGTCAGATCCATGTAAAAAATTATCCTGGGGCGGTTTTACGAGTAGGCTTTGGAAAGAAAAAGTTGGTGCAAAGTGGGCGGGGCAACCATCGCCGGGCCTGGGCTGTTCAAGCCTGGCCTACTCAGCGGCACGGCAAGGTAATGGCGTTTGGCCACATTCCGGCAACTGAGAATACCCCACCAAACGGGGCAACCAGGGCCGGGCCAAAGGTGTTACCACTGTATGCCCTTTACAAGGCACCCAACGCTCCCAAAGGTAATCTTTGTAACTTTACCGCCTCAAAATTATGTCATGACTACTGACGTATCAACCCCCAGCAAGACCAGCACCTCCCCCATTTCCATCACGCCGTCGGCCCTGGAACACCTGGCCAGCCTGCGCAAGGAACTTGGCGTGGGAGATGACCACTTCCTGCGCGTGGGCGTACGGGGTGGCGGCTGCTCCGGCTTTGAATACCAGCTCGGCTTCGACCTGCCCGAGGAAGATGATAAACACTACACCGTTGGCGAAGAGACCGTCCTGATGAAATCCGGCCACGCCCTCTACCTCATCGGTATGGAAATCGACTGGGCCACTGGCCTGGACAACCGCGGCTTCACCTTCAACAACCCGAACGCCACGGAAACCTGTGGCTGTGGCTCCAGCTTCAGCGCCTGATTTTTTTGGGCAGGCTACCCTGATTTTTTGACCCCGCCAACTACGGTGTACCCCGCACCCCCGGCCCTCGGTATGCTGCGGGTTCCACCGCCAGACACGGCACCGCAGGTCGCCTTTGCGGTGTAAACAACCTTGGGATGGCCAACCTACAACTCCTCCCGGAGCCCCTTTCCGTACGCGGGGAAATCCCCTTCTACCACGCGAAGTCCGCCGAAGAATTTCGGGCAGACGTTTACGAGCGCTACGATGAGCTGGTCACCCGCCAAACTGCTCTCCACCTGGCCGATGAATTGCACGGCGCTTATCCGCTTCAGGCGGTGGCCGACTACGTACTCGGGCAGCTTCCGCCGGGGGAGGACCTGACCCTGGCCGACGTCGGTTGCAGCGTAGGGCGCCTGGCGGCCGAGCTGCTCCGCGCCCACCCCGGAGCGGCGGTGTACGGCATCGACTTCAGCTACCAGATGCTGCGGCAGGCCCGTGCCTACTGGGTGCAGGGCGAGACCCTCCGCCCCAACCTCTTCCGCTACGGCTACGGTTCGCCCCAGCTGCCGGGGCACCACCTTACCCGGCTTCAATTTGCCCTGGCCAGGGCCGAGGCACTGCCTTTCCCCGACCACTCCCTTGACGCAGTGGTCAACAGTTTTTTGATTGACCGCCTGCCCAACCCGCTGGCCGCTTTTGCGGAATGGATGCGGGTGCTGCGGCCCGGCGGGCGCGTCATCACCCTCTCTCCCCTCAATTTCCTGCGGCCGGAAGCCTGGCGGGAATGGCATCCGCCCGTAAAACTTTTGCACGCCCTGCAAGCCGCCGGCTGGGAGGTGCTTGACTGGACGGACCCGCTCTGGCTCACCGAACCGATGGATGTCCGGGGCAACGCCATTCAATGGTCAACCCTGGCATTCACCTTGCTGCGACGTTGATAAAAAGAGGCTGCTTCATTCCCGCAGCGAAGGGGATGGCCGCTGCCCCAACCCTTGGCACGCTCTCCGCTGCCCGCTGCTACAGAACGCGGAATGCTCCGTATATTTGCAGTTAGGAACGGCAGGGGTATGTTCATGCCCCTTGTTCCTAAGTGTTATCTGCAAACCGATTTAAGTTCCCGATCCCAATGACTATTCCTTTACTCCTGCTCCGCGCGTGGCTGCGGTGGTAGCTCCGTGCTAGCGACCTCCCCACCTGTTCCTCCTCCATATTTTGTTGTCTCCCCCCCGTAATCTCACGAACGGTATGCTCCGTATTTACCCTACTACGTTTTCGCCGGCCTGGCGACCCTCGCTGTTTTTTGCGCTGTTCTTGCTGGCTTTTTCCAGTCCGCTGGCGGCCCAAACACCCGTCTTTTTAGACCCGGCTCCTCCCAACGAGACGGTGGATTGCTTCTCCGACGTACCCACGGGGCGCCCCTTGCGAGCGGCGGTCACTACCCCACGGGGTCCGGACACCATCAACGTAAATCCCGTTGACAACCTGTCCAATCCCAACGCCCCCTGCATCGGTGGTACCGTAACGCGTACCTGGCGCGTAAGCGATGGCAACGGCGTGGCCACCCAAACCCAGGTCATCACCTTCGGTGCCCCGGATCTGCTGGACGGACCGAGCATCAACGTTTCTCTGCTTCCCGTCGCGAATGACACGGTAGACTGCCGGTCGGTAAACAGGGCAGGCGACCCCGAGAGCTACGCCCGCTGGCTGGGCGACCGCCGCCTGGCCGTCGCCGCCGCCGCCCGCCCGGGGTGCGCGCCAATCTCCTCAATTGAGGACGACGCCCCCACCAGCCTGCGGGGCTACGATTGCAACGACCGCCTGGAAGTGCTCTTTACCGTCACCGACCTGTGCGGCGAAACGGCGATGGTGGCTTTCAGTTACTTCACCGTCGATACGGTGGGCCCTACGATCACCGGGGTAGTAAATGACACCATCTTCCTGGACTGCGCCGCCGTACCACCTATCCCGCCCAACGTGGCCCTCACGGATTGCGATACTCTGCCCCGCCTGATGTTCAGCGAAATGAGCAACCGCCAATTTGACAACACCTGCCGGGAATACGAATACGAAATCACCCGCACCTACCTCGCCACCGACGCCTGCGGGAACATGACCACGGCCACCACCGTACTGGCCTTCCGCGACGGGACGCCGCCCGACTTCACCCGGCCCCAAAACCTGAACATCTCCTGTACGGACGATCCCTTTGATCTCAACTTCACGGGCCGGCCAACGGCGCTCTCCGACAACTGCGCCGCCCTGGAAGATCTGGACATCACGTTCACCGACGAAATCATCAGCGGGGTTTTGTGTGGCAACAGTTTTAACGTCCGCCGCACCTGGCGCGTGACCGACCCCTGTGGCAACAGCCGCATTCGCGTGCAAGACATCCGCGTGCGCGACGAAGGGCTCCCCACCTTCACGCCTCCCGCACAGAACCTGACGACCGACTGTGGCAACTTCCAGAACCTGAGCAGCTCCGACGCTCCGCGCAACCTGCTCGATGATTGCGACGAAACCGTCAACCTTTCCTTTACGGACAACGTCACGCCGGGCTCCTGCCCCGGTAATTTTACGGTGGTGCGTACCTGGCGGATTTTTGACGATTGCGATAACGACCGCTTTTTCATCCAGAATATTACCGTCATCGACACTACCGGCCCGGTTTTCACGGTGGAGCCCACCGACCTGGTGACGACCTGCAATACCGGCTCGGGGGAAACTTCGCAAGAGCAGCGCTTTAACCTTTGGCTGGCCGACCTGGCCGGCGCGCGCTTCACCGACGCCTGTACGCCAAGCGCCGACTTGCGGGTTTCCGTAGTGGAAACCGGAACCAACAACTTCCCGCTTTTTCCGGACATCAACTGCGCCGAGGCCGATGGCACCGTCCGCCGCCTGTCCGTCGACATCATCGTAACGGACCAATGCAACAACAGCACCACGGCCACCGTCCTCTACCGCCAAATCGACGAACTCCCCATCAACCTCTTCAACTGCCCGCCGAGTGTGATTGTGGGGACGGACGAGGGGACCTGTACGGCTGACGTCAGCTTCGTACCCCCCACGGTTGAGGACCAGTGCGCCAACGGCCTGCCTTTTGAATTGCGCCTGCGGGATACTGTTGTGATCACCAGTAATGCCACCAACCAGGCGGAGCTAGGGTCCGTTCCCGTCAACGCCTTTTTCTTCAACCTGCCGATCAACCGGCAACTGCCCGTCAACGCCTCCACCAACGGCGTATACACCATCACCCTGGAGAACATTGATGCCGAAGGGGACGATGAATTTTTCTTCATTTACGGCGAGGACGGCACCTTGCTGGGTACCACGGCCCAGGGCACGGTACAGTGTGAAACGGTGGTGACCATCGATACGCTACCAGCCGCGCTCTTCAACCGCTACGCCAGTGACGGGGTGATCACCTTGCGCCTGGAGCCCAACATTCCCGCCGGCCGGCCCGGCACCTTTGCCATCAACAACCTCTGCGACGGGGGAAGCCGGGCGCGTATCGACCTGCGGCAGCCGGCCTTCCGCCTCACGGCAATTACTTACGAGATGGACATCGACGGCGCTGGGTTTGTAGTCGTCTCCCCCCTGGACAGTGTGCTGCGGGGGCTTTCCCTCGGCCTGCACCAGATCACCTACCGGGTAACGGACTGCGGGGGCAACAGCGACGAGTGCCGCTTTACCGTCACGGTAGAAGACCAGGAAGCCCCCGAGGTGACCTGCCCGGCGGACATCGAGGTGGTGCTTGCTCCCGACAGCTGCCAAACCCGGCTGACCCTTCCGCTGCCGGTGGAAGTGACCGACAACTGCGATCCCTATACCCTCAGCTTCGAAGAAGGCCCCGGAGACCCGCGCCTGCCGTTCTTTTTTGACCCCAACCTCAACAGCTACCAGGCAGGTGAACTCACCGTTGTTTTGCGCAACGCCCCGGCCGTACTGGTAGATAGTGTGGATATTGACGTCCGTTTCCGCGGCCGGTTCGATAATCCCCGGGCCATCCTCGACGTCGTTTTGCCGGGGGGCGCGATCCTGGGCAGTACTGCGTCATCCATGGCTACCTGCACCAGTGAAGGGCTCCTGCGCCTGAAACTGAGCGCCGCAGACTTTGCTGCGGGGAGGTCGGCCGACGGCAACTTCACCCTGCACCTGCGTCCGCGCCCGGTAACCGTTCCGCCCGGAGTTGCCGGTGAAGGATTGATTCCCTGCGCCGTGGATGCCGTGGAAGAAGACGGAGACAACGACGGGATTTCCCGGGCTTCGGTGCTGGTGACCTACCGCGCCTTCTACCCAGCGTTCGCGACGACGGGCGCTACCCAAACTCCTCTGACGGCCACCAGCCCGGCCAATCCTCAGCCCGTAGTGGTGTTCAACCAGGGGATTACTGCCTTTACCTACCGCGTTACGGATGCGGGGGGCAACATCGCGGAATGTACCTTCAACGTAACGGTGCGCGATGAGACGCCGCCCATTGCCGTGTGCCAGGCCACGACGGTTTTCGTCGACCCCTCCGGAGTCGCCCCCATCACCCTGGCCCCCGAAGTGATTGGCGGAGAGAGCACCGACAATTGCGGTATTGCATCGATGGCCCTGGATCCCAATATTTTTACCTGCGAGCAGTACGGAGAAGCCGTACCCCTGACTTTGGTGGTCACCGACGCCAGCGGCAACGAGACTTCGTGTACAACCATGGCCAGTATTGCGCCGCTGGGGCCCGAGCCAACGGCTACGACTTCCCTGTGCGGCGGGGATACGCTGCGGCTTTTTGCCAATCCGCCGACGGTGGCCAGTCCGGGCCAAACGATCTACACCTTCCGCTGGTTTGACCCGGCGGGCAACTTGCTGAGCACCCAGGAAAACCCGGTCATCCCCGGCGTCAATCAAAACAACGGCGGGGCCTACCGGGTGGAGATCCGCGGCATTACCGGCTGCGTCGCCGAGGGTGTGGTCAACGTGGCCATCGGGGCCATCCCCGTTGCGCCGGTGGTCGTCGCGCCCGCCCGGGTGTGTACCGACGATGACGCCGCGCTGCGCTCCGTATCCGTTTATCCGGGCAGCGTGCGCTACGAGTGGTTCCGGGGCGAGCCCGGAGCCGGAGTGCTGCTGGGCGAAAGCACGGCGGCCAGTTTCAGCGCTCCCTTCGCAAGCGGGGCGAGCAGCGGGACTTTCTACGCCATCGTCTACGTCAATGGCTGTGCTTCGCCACCTTCCAACGTCGTGACGGTAGGCACCACCACCCGGCCCGCCGCTAATGCTGTGGAAACGGCAGTGACCGCTTGCGAATTCGGCGAAGCCCGCTTCGTAGCCGACCCCGTACCCAACGTGGAGTACCAGTGGACAGGCCCCAATGCCTTTTTGGCCACCGGGCAGGAACTGGTACTGACGGACCTGGACCTGGCGCAGAGCGGTACCTACTACCTGCGGACAGTGCGTTCGGAGGGTTGTTTCAGTCTGCCCGACTCGGTGGTCCTGACGGTACTGCCCGCCGATGCGCCCACCACGCTTTCGGCGACGGCTAACGTTTGCCCTTCCGATACCCTGGTCTTGCGGGCTAGCGATGCTTCGGGTGTGGCATATCTGTTTGCTGGTCCGGCGGGGCAACTGCTGGAAACGACGGGCGCGGAGTTGCGAATTGCTCCGGTAACCCCGGCCCTGGCTGGGGAATGGACAGTGCGCATTCGCCGCGACCAGTGTTTTTCGGCGCCCAGTTTGCCGGTAAATGTGCGGCTGGGGACCAGTCCTCAGGCCCGCGCCAGCATCATCCCCGACCCCGTGTGTGCGGGCAATGACCTGATCTTGCAGGGGGCCAGCAACATTGCGGGCAGCAGCTACCGTTGGACGGGCCCGAACGGGTTTGTGGCCAACCAAATTGCTCCCCTTTTGACTGAGGTGACTGACGCGGTGAACGGCAATTACGTACTGACCGTCACTTCCCCCTCCGGCTGCTTTGCCCGTGATACGGTGGAGGTGAACGTGTTGGAAGGCATCGTGGTGGATTCCATTGTCGTTTCCTCCGGGCGCTGCCTGAACGGGGGAGAGACGGTGAGCCTGAGCGCCAACATCACTCCCGCCCTGCCCGCCGGGGGCAGCTATTTTTACCAGTGGACGGGCCCCGAAGGCACCAGTACCGCCGAGGTATTCGAGATTCCCAACGTAAGCCTGGCATCCAACGGCGTTTATACCCTGACGGTCAGCAACGCCGCGGGCTGTGTGGCGGAGCGCTTTTCCATGACGGTCAACTTCGATTTTGCCCCAGCGGCTCCCGTGCGGCCTTTCACGCCCTCGGGGGCGACTTCCATTTGTGCGGGCGACGACCTGGTTTTGCAAACCAACGACTTCGGCGCGGGAACCACCTATTTGTGGCAACTCGGCGACGGCACCAATATCCCCACTACGGGCAACAGTCTCCTGCTGCGGGAGGTGGAGGCGGACCTCTCCGGAGCTTTCACCGTTCGCGTCATCCGCAATGGCTGTACCTCCCTGCCCTCCGAAGGGCGGAACATTACGGTAACGCCCTTCCCCGCCATCACGGTGCAGGCCGACGACCCCGCCTGCGAAGGGCAGGAGATCAATTTCCAGGCGACGGACCTGGCTGGCGCGACCTATTCCTGGCGCGGCCCCAACAACTTCAGTTCGAGTTTGCCCAACCCGACGATTGCCCGTGCCGATGCAGCAGTTCACGCCGGCCGCTACAGCGTGGTGGCTACCATCAATGGGTGTTCTTCGGATACGATGTTCGTGGAGGTTTCCGTGCTGCCCACCCCGGGTGCGCCGGTCGCCCAACCGATTTCCCCCGTTTGCCTGAGCGACCCGGATGCGGTACTGGAGTTGCGGGTCAACCCCAATACGGCCACTCCGGGAGCAACTTACCAATGGTTCATCCAAAATGGACAGGTGGCCGTAGGGGCACCGACGGAAAGTCTGGTGTTTCCGGTACAGGATTTTGGGCTGTTTGCGGGCGGTGGCCTTTTTGATTTCAGCGTGCGGGCGTCGCTGGCGGGCTGTTCCAGTCCGCTCTCTTCCCCCGTCCTCGTGCGGCTCGATGCGGCGGGTGATGAGGTGGCCGATGCGGGGCGGGATACCGTAGTTTGTGCGGGGCTCTACCTCCTGGAAGCCGGACCCATTGGGTCGGGTTCCGGGCGCTGGACGCTGGTGCAGGGGACGGGTGACATCAGCATTGTTAATCCCGGCTCCCTTACCACCGCCGTGCGCGGACTCACGGAGTTTGGGGGACCCTACCGCTTTGCGTGGACGCTTTCCAACGGCAGTTGCGTCAATTTTGCTTCCGACACCGTTACCATTTCCGTCACCGACGGCGAAGAGGCGATTGCGGGAGACAATATCCTGGCCTGCCTGCGCGAAGACCTCCGTTTGAATGCCTCGCCGGTGATGTTTAACGGCAGTGGCGGCCGCTGGAGCCAGGCTCTGGCCCAGGAGATCCTCGGCGTCGTCATCGCCGAACCCACTAACCCCAATACCCGGATTACGGGGTTGCGGGCGGACAACGTCTATTCCTTCACCTGGACGGTGACGAGCAACTGCGGCGTCAAGGCCGATAATGTGCTGGTCAACGTCAGCGACCCCAACCCTTTTGCGGGGGAAGACGTATTTGCCTGCACCGCCGGGCGTACGGCTACGCTAGGGGCCACGCCTACGACCCTGGGTTCTACGGGACGCTGGTTTGCGCTCGACGACGGAGCGACCATCGCCAATCCAGGCAATGCCACGACCGAAGTGGCCAACCTGCGGACCGGGGAGAACCGCTTCGTTTGGGAGGCCGATGCCGGCTTCTGCGGTGACAGTTCCCGCGATACCGTCTCCGTTTTCTACTCCGATCCACCCCGGCCGCGCGATGATGCGCTGGAGACCGAATTCCAAACGGCCATCACTTTTGATCCCACGCTCAACGACGCCAACCCGGAGGGATCCATCATCAGTTTTCCGACCTTGCCCGCCGAGGGAGGTACGCTGACCGACAACGGGGACGGGACCTTCACCTATGACGTGCCCGTCAACTTCGTTGGCGAAATTGCCCTCGATTACGTGGTCTCCAGCGAGAACTGCGCCACGGCCTCCGCCACCGTCTTCATTTTGGTGGGCAAAGACGTCCCCTGCAATGCTCCCAACATCTTCACGCCGAACAACGACGGGATGAACGACCGTTTCGTGGTGCCCTGCCTGCTGGATCGCACCGAGTTCCCCCAGAGCCAGGTGACCATTTACAACCAATGGGGAGACGAGGTATACCGCAGCGGCATCCCCTACGAGAACGACTGGGACGGTACTTACCAAGGCAGCGATTTGCCCGTGGGTACTTATTTTTTCATCATTGACTTCGGTGGAGCCCGCGAACGCGAGTCCGGCGACGTACGCATCGAACGCTAAGCCCCATGCAAACCTTTATGAAAATTCTCTTCCTCGCGCTCGTGCTGCTGGTTTGCGCCGGCCTGGCCGCCCAGCAAGACGCCCAGTACACCCAGTTTATGTACAACAAGCTGGGCTTCAACCCGGCCTTTGCGGGAGCGGAGCCCTCGACCACCCTTCAGGCCGTAGTCCGGCAGCAGTGGATCGGTTTCGAGGACGCCCCCAGCAGCCAGTTGTTTACCTTCAATTCGCCAATGACGGCCAACGGGACGGGCGTAGGTGCCCGCTTGAGCCGGGTGACCATTGGCCTGGAGCAGCAGTACAACGTAGAAGGCAGCTACGCCTACCGTATCCCCATTGGCCGGGGCAGTCGTTTGGGGCTGGGGGTATCTGCCTCGGCGCGTTACTTCAACGTGGAATACCAGGACGCCACCCCCATCCAGGGCGGCGGCATTGACCCCGCCATTCCCGGAGCGACGGAGTCGAAGGTGGTGCCCAACTTCGGGGCCGGCATCTTCATCGATGGCCCGAGCTACTACGTGGGCATCAGCGCACCACGATTATTGGAGAACAACATTGACCTGGGTGCGGAGGAGACGATCATCTCCCGCGAAGCCCGACACTACTACTTCATGGGAGGCTACACCTTCACGCTGAACGAAAAGCTGCGCCTCCAACCTCAGATGCTGGCCAAATACGTCAGCGGAGCACCGTTTGATGCCGACTTCAACGTGACGGCCTACGTGGGCACCAACCTCTTTGGCGGCGCGTCGTATCGCCTGGGCGGCAACGGTGGCGGAGAGAGTGCCAGCGCGCTGCTGGGCTTTTACCTGAGTGAGCACCTGAACATGTGTTTCAGCTACGACCTGGGTTTGAGCGACCTTAAATCCGCCCAAAACGGCAGCGTAGAGTTGGCGGTGGGTTACAGCTTCGGTGGGCGTGGTGACGCGGGCCGGGTGGTGGATCCGCGGGATTTGCGCTAGGGGATCGTGGAGAGAATACTTTCGCTTGTAGCAAGGAGGGTACTCTCTCTACAATTGTCAAACGGCCCAATTTGCCCTCTCCCTCGGCTTATTTCTGGGGCCCCTACCCCAGAAAACGCGTCCATGGGAGAGGGATGACCTTTCGAGCAAAATTTTGGGAAAGAGCAAAAGTTTATTTCGCCAGGGTAGCTTTTACAACCAGTAGCGGAGCGTTTCACCCCCCGGCCAACTCGGCTAAGAATTGGTCTTCGGTCAGCACCCTGACCGTCCCCAGCTCCTGCGCTTTTTTGAGTTTAGAACCGGGCTTATCGCCCACGACGAGGACGTCGAGTTTACCACTGACGGCAGAGACGATCTTTGCACCTGCGTTCAGCGCCCTTTCCTGTGCCTCCTTGCGGCTCATGCGCTCCAGCGAACCGGTGAAGAGGATGGATTTGCCGACGAAGGGCCCCTCCGTGACCACGGCGGCCGGGCGGTCTTCGGCGGTGGGCCGGACGTTGACGCCGAGGCGCTCCAACTCCTGCAGCATCGCTACGTTGGCGGGGTCGGAGAACCAGGCGCGGACGTTTTGGGCGACCGTGGGGCCGATGTCTTTGATGTGGAGAAATTGCTCTTCGGTCCACTCCGCCAGATCGAGCACGTGCTCCACATTCTGGGCCACCAATTGGGTGGCCTTCTTGCCGAAGTGGTGGATGCTGAGGCCGTAGAGGAGGCGCCAGAGCGGGTTTTGCTTGGCGCGTTCCACGGAGGCTTTGAGGTTTTCGGCGGATTTGTTGCCGAAGCCGTCGAGTACGGAAATCCATTCGTAGGGCAGTCGGTAGACGTCGACGATGGTGTTGAGCCAGCCCCGGGCGTGGAACTGTTCGACGTAGCGTTTGCCCATGCCGTCGATGTCCATGGCCGCTTTGGAGACGTGGAAGATGATGCGTTGGAGATCCTGGGCACCGCATACGCAGTGGGGGCAGCGCCAGGCTGCTTCGCCGCTCTCGCGCACCAGGGGTACTACTTCCGCCGTGGTGTTGATGGGGCAGGTGAGGGGCCAGACGATGGGGCGCTCGCTGCCGTCGCGGAGGTCGGCCAGGGGTTTGACGATGTAGGGGATGACGTCGCCGGCCCGTTCGAGCAAGACCTTATCGCCCAGGCGGAGGTCTTTATCCCGGATGAAATCTTCGTTGTGGAGGCTCACGCTGGAGATCATGACGCCAGCCAGGGAGACGGGGGTGGTTTTGGCGACGGGGGTGATCGTGCCGATCTTTCCTACCTGGTATTCGACGTTTTCCAGCGTGGTGGTCGCCTGTTTAGCGGCAAATTTGTAGGCGATGGCCCAGCGGGGGTGGTGGCTGGTGTAGCCCGCGCGTTCCTGGAGGACGAGGTCGTCGACCTTCACGACCATGCCGTCAATTTCGTAGGGGTAGGCATCCCGTTGGCGTTCCCACTGGGCGCAGAAGGCGGCGGCGGCCGCAATGTCTGGCGCATGGGTGCGCTCGGAGCCGCTGGCGGGCACTTTGAAGCCGAGCTCGGTGAGGACATCGAGGGCGCGGGAGTGGGTGCCGAGGGCCTGGACGGCATCGTTGCCTGCGGCGTCGACGCCGTAGCCGAAGCTGTAGATGAAGGCTTCCAGGTTGCGTTCGGCCACTTCGGCGGGGCTTTTCATGCGCAGGCCGCCCGTTGCGGTATTGCGGGGGTTGGCGTAGAGGACTTTCCCATCCTGCTCCCGTTCCGCGTTCATTTTGGCGAAGCGGTCTTTGCGGATGATGACTTCTCCCCGCACTTCCACGCGGTGGAGCCCGTACTTGCTGAAGGCGGCGAAAAGGGGGATGGATTTGATGACCCGCGCGTTGTGGGTGATTTCTTCGCCGAGTACGCCGTCGCCCCGGGTTGCGGCGCGGACGAGGCGGTCGTTTTCGTAGACCAGGACGATGGTGCCGCCGTCAAACTTCGGTTCCACGGCGTAGGCCAGGGGAGCGCTTTCGTCTTGGTTGAGCATCCGTTTCACCTGCCGGTCGAATTCCTGTAAGTCTTCCGCATTGTAGCTGTTGCCCAGGGAGAGCATGGGGACGAGGTGGGGTACGGACTGGAAGTCGCCCGTCAGGTCGCTGCCTACCCGCTGGGTGGGGCTATCGGGCGTCACCAGTTCGGGGTGGGCGCTTTCCAGGCCCTGGAGTTGCTGGTAGAGGGCGTCGTACTCGAAGTCGCTCAAGACGGGGTCGTCTTGCACGTAGTAGCGCCATTCGTGGTAGTGCAGCAGTTGGCGGAGTTCGGCGACGGCGGCGTTGGCAGCGGGCGTGGCATCTCCCTGGAGGTAGGCTTTGGAGCGGTCGTAAAACTGGCGTTGATCGGTGGGGCTGTACATGGGGCTAAGGTAGGGTAGGGCGCAAAAGTGTGTTCAAGTTTTTTGCTTTCCTGCCACCAAGAGTTGTGCTTTTCAGCGCTTTGTGTATCCCATCCCGGTTGGTACTGCTGATTAGAGCGGTAAGTATTGGAGTGTGATGCTTGGTGTTAGGGCCGATGCATAGGTAGATGGAGGACTTACCCGCTCGGTTTAGAGCAATAAGATTAGAAGGACATGCCGAGGCCCGAACGGTGCATAAATAAAACAGATTCAGCGGTAAAAAGAAGGGGCGAAATTTGCTGGTGTTGGCTAGGGGATAGAACTTTCGGGAACTTGCATTTTTTGTGTACCTAATTTAGCCACTGACAACAGACATCATCAGGTCTTTTTGCTGGTGGCCCGGCACCGGAGTGGGTAAATGACGGTTGAATTTAGAGATTTATGAAAAGTGTATTTGCCCGATTGGCACTGTTTTTGTTTGTGCTTTGTGGCATCCAAGAAGATGTGATGCCACAAACTATTACTGTGGGCCCATTTGTGAGAGCCGAATTCCCTCAAGATGCTCTTTGCCCAGATCAATGGTCCGCTACGGTTTGAGGCAACACTTTAGCAAAGTATGCATATAAAGAGGGCAAGCCCTATCTTGTTGGTTCCTTACACCGTACAGATATGACTTGCCCAACGAAGATCGAAATCCTCGTCGCCTCAATTTTGCAAAAACTTCCTGGTATTTCCGCATGGCGCTACCGCTTTTTGCTCCATCTTTTCGTTTTGTGGCCCTCAATGATTGGCCGACGGAACTTTGTCAACCTAGGTCGTCAAGGCGAATATTCTGAGTTCACTTACCGTAAGCACTTTGGTAAACGCATGGATTGGCTGGGCTTCAACAGAGAGTTGAGCGAGCCGTTTTTAGGCCCCAACCGTATCATTGCTCTCGACCCCTCATACCTGAGTAAGAGTGGCAAGCATACTGCTGGAGTCGGTTATTTT
>NZ_JACSIT010000073.1 GCF_014349155.1 Neolewinella lacunae | reverse complement strand
GCACCAAAGACGGCGTTGCGCTCCTCGATGGTCGTCTCCGTGATGTCGGCGGGAAGGGCGGCGTTGTACTCAATGCAGCTCAGCGTAACCGGGCTGGGGGGGATACACACGGGGGCGTTCTTGTCCTCCACCAGTACGTCCAGCCAGCAGAAGTTTACGTTGCCAGCGGCGTCTTCTACCCGCAGGCCGACGCGTACCGTGCCCAGGTCAGCACAGGTCAGGATCAGTTCCTGGTCGTATACCTCCAGGGCGACGTTGGCGGCGTTGACGCGGGCGATGGACAGCGTTACACCCGAGCAGTCGTCGTAAGAACCGTTGTCGATGTTCTCCGGCGTCAGGACGGCAAAGCCCGTGGGCAGACCCGTCGTGGAGGAAGAACCGGAAGAGATGCCGATGTTCAGGCCGTCTTCGCAGATCGCAACGGGGGCCGTGCGGTCTTCTACCGTGAAGAGGTAGTCGGAGAAGTCCGAGTTGCCACACTGGTCGGTGTAGGTGTAGCGCAGCAGGTGCGTACCTACGGGGATGGCCGTCGTGATCTCGGGCGTAGCGTTGTTGGGGTTGACTACGAAGGAGCCGATGGGCGTAGCGTTCAGGTCAGCACCGGGGTAGATGTTGGCCGTGATCGTTACGTTGGTTCC
>NZ_JACSIT010000072.1 GCF_014349155.1 Neolewinella lacunae | reverse complement strand
TCGCCTTACCGCTACGTTGCGAGGATAATCGGGGTAATCATTTTCTTCCTCCCAATACCACTCCACAGCTCCTTTTTGGGGCGGAATAACCGGGGTAATGTTGCGGGCGATCAATCCATCATAGCAGCTTTGAGCGTCATATGCACCATCCATATAAACTTCTTCAATAGGAGCTTTCACTTGATTTAATAAATCGTCCACTTGTGACTCATCGCTCTCGGAGTTTGTCGTTGTCGTGTGACAATGAATAAACCCAGTTTCTGGGTCGACGCCTAAGTGCAATTTTCGCCACGTACGACGCTTACTCCATCCATGTTTACGGCATTTCCACTCGCCTTCACCATAAACTTTTACTCCTGTTGAGTCAATAGCTATCGTGACTGAGCCCTTTGTCGGAATCTTGAATGGCGTAATCTCAAGGATACGGAAACGACGATTTACTTGGGTAAAACTTGGCACATCAAGATCGCACAGCCCCATTAGATTGAGGATGCCCACAGCAAATCCACGGGCCTGTCGATATGGCAATCGAAAAACAGTTTTAAACATCAT
>NZ_JACSIT010000071.1 GCF_014349155.1 Neolewinella lacunae | reverse complement strand
GACATCAACGAAACCACCCCCGGCTCCACCACCCTGGGCTACAAGCCAGGGCTCCCCAATTATACTTACGATACCTACGGAAACGGAAACCTGAGAACCGACCCCAGCCGGGGCATCACCATTACCTATAACCACCAAGACCTGCCCACCAGCATCGTGTGGGCCAATAACCAGCGGCTGGACCTCACCTACGATGCTGCGGGCACGCTCCTGAGGCGGGAAAAGAAAACGAGTTTTGGGAGCCCGGAAGAAACGCGGGATTACGTCGGGGGTATTGAATACCTGCAAAATGGCGTGGGGGCCAAAACCCTCGAATCCATCCACCACGCCGAGGGGCGCATCCGCTTCACGGGCGCGGCCCAGGAATGGCAATATGTGCTGACGGACCATCTGGGAAATACCAGAATAATGTACGCCGACCTGAACAACAACGGCATCCCCGAGGTGCCGAGCGAGATTATTCAGGAGGAGCATTATTACCCATTTGGGATGAAGATGACCGGCCCCTGGATGGGCGCGACCGCAGGTGCAAAGTCCGCCTACCAATACAACGGCATTGAGCACCTGGACGCTTTTGACCTGGACGTAAACATGGCCCTCTACCGGACGCTGGACCCGGTGGTGGGGCGTTGGTGGTCGGTGGATCCGGATGTGGAAGCATTTACTCCGTACTCCTCCTACCAGGCTATGATGAACAGCCCGTTGGTATATAACGATCCGGATGGGGATAACCCGCTTCTGGTTGGGGCTGTGATCGGGGTAATTGGCAATGGCATTGGAAATTTATTTAATGACCGTCCTTTTTTCCAAGGCGCGGCCCAAGCTGCATTTTTTGGGGCATTTGCAGGAGGAGCCAGTAACATCATTGGTGGGGCGGCGGGGCTCTTGCCTCAAGGCGGGCGAGCTGCTTTCCAGGCCGGAGCCCATGCTTTTGTAGGGGGCTCAATATCGGCTGCGCAGGGAGGGAATTTTCTTTCGGGAGCGGCAGCAGGGGCTTTTTCGTCGGTTACCGGTTCCATAGTTGGTGCCTCGGGTGGAAGTGCTGGCTTACAAATTGCCGCAGGGGCCTTAGCCGGCGGTGTAGGTAGTGCACTTGCAGGAGGGAGCTTCTGGAAAGGGGCGGCGCAGGGGGCTATTACTGCTGGGTTGAATCATGCGGCGCATAATCTTGTTCCTATTCCGTATACGCAAAAAAATGCTGAACATTACTTCCAGCTAGGATACGGCGAAATCCCTGATTACGTGGATTTAATCGCAGATGGTAGCTATCCTGAAGGTGCTCCTGGAATGGATGGGGCATCTGTTGATAGTGAAGGGTTTTTAAGAGGGGCCAAAGGAGATGTCAAAGCGGGTATTACGGTTCCATTAGGTCCAGGTAGTAATAGAATCTACCTTTTTAAGTTTGCTTTTCAGAGCGAAGCTAGGTTGTTTCATACCATTGGTCATGAATACTACCATGCAAAATTGTTCAACGCAGGGATATTTGGCGCACAAAGACATCATGCGGCCATATCTCATTGGGACAGAGCAGTTTTCAAAAGGTTAAATATGCGGTACGATCCTAATTATGGAAGCTCACTACAAAATCACCTTTACCCAAGTGACTTGTTATTGATGCCTAATATAAAATTTTAAAATATGCACAAAATTATCTTGTTTTATTTATTTTTGTTGCCCCCAGCATTAGTATTTGGTCAGTGTGATCCAATTTCAGCTTTCAACCTTCCCGATTCGCTAAGATCGGTATATTCAAAGCACGATCTTTTTCTGGATTTTCGGATCCCTCGCTTAATTGGAGATACTTTTCGGATCAAAAATAGTCACCTGATACAGTTGATCCCTTTGGGCGATGAGTTTACAACCGACTTACGCGACATTTTATCTTACATCTCGTGCTATGCAGGGGGAAAGCACCGAAGTGGTGCCTGTTTAGCAGATTTCTTTGTTATTGGAGAGCTCCGATACGTTTTACAGCCTAAACTATCTACAGTAATAGTTTTTGAGGATAATCCATCTTTTGCTTGCGGTCTTGACCGGAAGATGTATGGTATTAATTTCATTGATGATAAGGTGATCTCAATTTTTGAAATGGCGTCCCAGTGGCTTTATTCAGTTAGCAGTTATGACTCCTGGTGCTATTTAAAATCTCCATTTAGTGCTGATTTCATGTATCAGTCTTTATCTTATTATCAAGATGATCCTGATACGAACATGGAATATGCTAAGGTAATACACGTAAATCACAATGGGGAAGTAGAAATTTCAGATTGACTTTTTTTCAGCCTCTCTAAATATGCCCTTTGTACTTCATCGTTTAACTGAATCGTAGAGTAGAAGATTTTTTCCACGACCAGATAAATTGTCGATGCTGTGTCATTTCAAGTGTAATCGACTGATGAACTCAATTAATAACTAATGGTAGACGGCGTTGTTGCATGAAGATTTGGGGCAAAGCTTGCGCTGCGGTTATTATAAATTAATCAATTTTAATTTTAGAAATTGGCATACCAAAGGCTGTCATCTGATTTAGAGCTTTAATTTTTATTTTGTTTTCTTGGGTTTGAGTTTTAATTGATCGCGAATAATGTTGGCTCCCAAAAATAGCTTTGTATCTAAACATCGCCGTCTCCGAAAGGCTTCTTCGGTGGTAGCCCACTTCTTTCTTCCATTTGGCTCGGCCAATTTCATTAATTCGCCTTACCGCTACGTTGCGAGGATAATCGGGGTAATCATTTTCTTCCTCCCAATACCACTCCACAGCTCCTTTTTGGGGCGGAATAACCGGGGTAATGTTGCGGGCGATCAATCCATCATAGCAGCTTTGAGCGTCATATGCACCATCCATATAAACTTCTTCAATAGGAGCTTTCACTTGATTTAATAAATCGTCCACTTGTGACTCATCGCTCTCGGAGTTTGTCGTTGTCGTGTGACAATGAATAAACCCAGTTTCTGGGTCGACGCCTAAGTGCAATTTTCGCCACGTACGACGCTTACTCCATCCATGTTTACGGCATTTCCACTCGCCTTCACCATAAACTTTTACTCCTGT
>NZ_JACSIT010000070.1 GCF_014349155.1 Neolewinella lacunae | reverse complement strand
AAAATAACCGACTCCAGCAGTATGCTTGCCACTCTTACTCAGGTATGAGGGGTCGAGAGCAATGATACGGTTGGGGCCTAAAAACGGCTCGCTCAACTCTCTGTTGAAGCCCAGCCAATCCATGCGTTTACCAAAGTGCTTACGGTAAGTGAACTCAGAATATTCGCCTTGACGACCTAGGTTGACAAAGTTCCGTCGGCCAATCATTGAGGGCCACAAAACGAAAAGATGGAGCAAAAAGCGGTAGCGCCATGCGGAAATACCAGGAAGTTTTTGCAAAATTGAGGCGACGAGGATTTCGATCTTCGTTGGGCAAGTCATATCTGTACGGTGTAAGGAACCAACAAGATAGGGCTTGCCCTCTTTATATGCATACTTTGCTAAAGTGTTGCCTCAAACCGTAGCGGACCATTGGTGTGATACTTCCTTCTATTGCGGAACGCTCTGGTGGAGAGGAGGAGTACCCCTTTTGTCGCTACTGATTAGCCAACTCCATTCCCAAAGATAATCATCAAGAAGGACGAGCAAAGTTGCCAAGCGAGCGCAGTGTAGTAGGCTGGTCGGGTTTCAAGAAGAATAGCGGGGTAGGGAGAGATGTCGAATAGGTGCTCAGCCCATTTGACTACTCCCCGTACTTTATCATTCTTTACCCAGCAGGAATTGCAAAGGAATATGAAGCCTTTTCTTCCATGCTTTTTCAGAGTGATCCTCCCCTTCAAATTTCAGGGTTTTCCAGTTCTCGCTGCTGAATCCATGCTTCACCATTATGGAGTCGACGCTTACCTGATAAGGTTCGTACAGCGCATCGAGCGTTTCCGTACCAAAGTCGAAATAAATAGAATGACTCTGCGGGCTCGGCAAGTTGGCATCTAAATACGCTACAAACGCTGCTGGGATAGGGTTGTTGAGTGTGTCAAAGGTACCAATCCAGTGCGTTGACAGGCACGCTGCGCCTTGGAAGACGTCGGGATATTCACATAACGCGTACATGGAAATCAATCCACCCATGCTTGATCCGGCGATAAAGGTGTTCTTCCGATCTGGTAGCGTGGAGTATTTTTGGTCAATGAAGGGTTTCAGCTCCGTTACAATAAATTTCAGGTAGTTGTCCGAGCTTACTGCGGTCTTAAAACGTCCGGATTCCTGATTTCTTTTGCCTTGGGTCAGCAAAGAATCCTGAACTTCTTCAGGAAGACTTTCAAAGGGTTGCTGCGGAAAATATTCTGAATGTCGGGATTCCGTATTCCATATCCCAACCACTATTGAATTGCGAATCGTCCCCTCTTCAAGAAGTTGGTTCATGGTTTCGTCAACACCCCATTCCTGTTTGTTCCATGATGCGGTAGAGTCGAAAAGCATTTGTCCGTCGTGCATATACAGAACCGCGTATTCCTCGGTGGCGGAATAACCGTCTGGCAGCCACACGTCAATGTTTCGGGGTGCTGCAAATTCTGATGCAAAGTTCTCGATTCTTTCTACCCTTCCACTGGATAAGTTCAAATTATTGGTGTCAAGCGCGTTTTGCGCACATCCCCAAAGCGTTAAAGCAAGAACTATCAGAGGAGTAAAGTATTTCATTTTTATGGTAGTTGTTGGTTCGCGTAAAAACCGGACCTTCTCGAAAAGACATTCACGAATGAGGTTTTTTTCGAGAATACGAACCTCGCGATTTAAAGTGGTTTTATGTAATTGTTGGCACTTAATTATACTTACTTGTTGCCATCGTAAACAATAAAACAAGGAGTGCTAAGACCCAAGGCCCGAGTTCCAGCCAAAGCGCCAGCTTACTGTTGTGTTGAATATGGAACAGATACAATCCGCCAATACCCATGCCTAAAAATAGTACAGCGAACACCGCGGTGGAGCTTTGAGAATACTTGGTGTCTTGCAATACATTAATTACGTTCAGGAAATTTTTCATTCCAAAGTAGATATTTATGGCTGATAAGATCCAAATGATGAAGTTCATTCGTAATATTTTGAATGTCTGTCAATTTGTTGACACCCGCAACATCCCCGCATTTTCATTGGCCTTTTCGCTGCGCAGCATATCAACCCAGGGCTGACTATGCTGTGCAAGTGCTGACCGGATGCGCGGGGCTAAAGCCTAGTGGTCTTGATGTCGTGGTGGCCGGGCAGCTGGTGGGGCAGCGTACGGCGGTGCCGGATTGAGTAAGTGGGGGGCAAGACGATGCAGTAAGGAAGGGGAGTAACCTTACGATGAGCGTTCGGTAGGCAAGATAAACGCTTCCCCAGCAATTTTCCGCTTTGTCCCGTAAGAAAAAGCAAAGTCAAGTTCATCCGTGCTACCGTGCCTTACCGGCGGCGAAGCAGGCTGGAATGTGGGGCCGCCGTTGGGGCAAGGGCTTCTCCAGCCAGTAAGTACTAACGCGTTGGGAAGAGGCGAAAAAAGGGAGAAAGGCTTAGAGAATGGCTGGGCTACCCCAAGGCAGCCTGCTTTTCGCGGTACTTTTCTACTAGTATGTGCGCGAATGCGGACTTGTCATTTCGGAGTTGATCCATTCCTTTTTCGTTTTGCAGGGTTGGGTGAAGGTCCCTCAGGTACTTATCGCTCCAGGTGGCAAGCTCCACCAGGAGGGGGGTCAAGGCAAGTCCTTTATCGGTCAAGAGGTAGAGGTTACTCTTTCGGTTCCCCGGTTTTTTGGTCTTGGTGATGATTCCTGCTTCCTCCAGGAGTTTGAGTTTGGCCGATAGAATGTTGGTTGCAATGGCTTCCTCACTTTCCGTGAAGTCTTTGAAGGTTTCTTTGCCTTCGATCAGTATTTGCTTCACAATAACCAACATCCACTTATCCCCTAATATATCTAAGGCGGAGGTAAACGGACAATTGCAGCGGAATTCAAGTTTCATGTTAAGTGTAAGTTATGAAAATGTTAAATTTTGCTTGTAAAATGAAAGTTTTTGTCCAATGACTTGCAAAATGCAAGCAATGTAATATCTTTGCTTGCGAAACAAAAGTAAAATTTTCCAGCTATGAGACAAGTCTTAATTGGCCTGGTCCTCACGGGAGTCCTTGCTTCCTGTGGTACCGCCCCCACCGCCGCAAAGAACGAGCCTCATCCATCAAACATTACAAACATGAACAAGAAAGAAATCGTTGGCATTTTTTTAGGTGCGGTAGCAAAGCAGGACACCAGCACGATGCGTGAATGGGCAAATGCGGATTACATTCAACACAACCCCTTTGTCCCAACTGGACTTGAGCCATTCATCGGCTTGCTACCTGTTCTAAAAGAACACGGAACGTATGCCGAAAACGTGCGAATGTTTCAAGATGGCAACTTTGTGTTCATGCACAATATTTGGCACAATGCCAAGCCATTTGGAGCAGATGAAATGGTAGCTTTCGACATTATCCGTGTTGATGAAAACGGCAAGGTTGCCGAGCATTGGGATGCAATGACCGTATTGGTAAAAGAAACTGCCAGCGGAAGAACCCAAACGGATGGCCCTACCACGGTGGAAGACTTAGACCATACCGAGGCGAATAAAACGTTGGCCGTTGCCCTCATTGAAGATGTTTTGATGGGTAAAAACCCGGGAAAGATCACCGAATACATCAGTGCAGAACAATACGACCAGCACAATCCGGATATCAAAGATGGATTGAGCGGCATTGTAGAAGCGGTACAGTACCTCGCTGCACAAAACAATATGTTTAAGTATACTAAAATCCACAAGGTTTTGGGCGAAGGCAACTTCGTGCTTACGGTGAGTGAAGGCGAATGGAGCGGAAAGAAGCAAGTGTTTTACGACTTATTCCGCATGAAAGGTGGAAAAATTGTAGAGCACTGGGATGTGATTCAGGAAATACCCATCACGGGGTTGGCGAATGATAATGGAATGTTCGGTGGATTTTAATCACAAATAATTTTCAAAATGAAAAATGTAATCATCACCGGCAGCAGCAGCGGATTTGGCTCAAAGGCCGCCAAAGTTTTTGCCGACCAAGGTTATCAGGTTTTTGCCGCCATGCGCAATCCCGGTGGAAAGAATGCAGCGGCAAAAGCGGAATTGGAAGCGCATTCCGCCCTCATCAAAGTGGTGGAAATGGATGTCACCAACGATGCGTCTGTAAAAGAAGCGATGGCGGGTATCCTGGCAGAAGCAGGAAACATCGACATCCTCATCAACAATGCCGGAATTATGTACTTGGGCATCACCGAAGCATTTAGTGTGGCTCAAGCGCACCAGCAGATGGAAACCAACTATTATGGTGCCATTAGAACGATGCAAGCCGTTTTGCCATGTATGCGTAAAGCTGGTAATGGTCTGATTATCAATACATCTTCGTTGGTGGGCCGTATGTCGCCACCGTTTTTCGGCACCTATACCGCCACCAAACACGCTTTGGAAGGCTATTCACAAGCCTTGCGCTATGAAGTTTCGCCTTTTGGTGTGGATATCGTGATGGTAGAGCCCGGCCCTTTTGGTACCGGACTGTTGGCATCGGGTCAAGCACCTGCGCACAGCGAAGTATTGGAATCGTATGGCGCATTAGCAGGTGTTCCTGCCGCCATGGGCGAAAGTTTTGCTCAAATGTTACAAAGCGAAGGCGCACCCGACCCACAATGGGTGGTGGATGCGTATCTGAAACTGGCAGAAATGCCCTTTGGTAGTCGCCCGACAAGAACGGTAGTGGGCATCACTTGGGGAGTAGATGAAATCAATGCCCTGACCCAACCTATCCAAGACAGGGTGCTGAAAGAAATGCAGCTTGATTCAGTGTTGGGGGGTGTTTCGGGTAAGGCAACTGCCTATATCTCCGGGCCGCAAGTCGTTCGAGTAGGTTAGTAGGGTTGGCGCTATGCGATGGTCCGTCATTTTGCGATGGCCGATTTATCTATGCCTCCTCAGCCACATGTTTAATTTGGCCTTTCACCTTTTTCCAGAGTCAAGGAAAGCTGTCCGCAGTGGTGGCTGTTGTGGTAGAGGATGTGAGAAAATAGCCTTGCTTTGGATACGGTTCCAAAAAAGGGGGTGTCGATTGGGTCGAGCCAACCCGCATCGGGTGTTGTCTCAACCAGGTTCTTCAGCATGGCAAATCCGGTGTCGATTAAAGCCCGGCTGGTGGCGGTGTCGTAGTTTTTTCCCGTATCGATTTGGCCGATTGTGGTGTTTTGAACTTCGGTTGGCACGCCGAAAAAATATCCAAACAGGTTGATCGTCTCGCCGATGTGGCGGAGGATAAACCCCATCGAGGCAGTTCCTTCGTTCAGCCGCCAATCTTTGTTTTCCTCCGTAACCCTGTTCCACGCGTAGGAACAGGTCAGCAGGTTTTGATTTACCATTTCGAGCAAAATTTCTTTTTGCATAGAACCGATTGCAGGTTGGTGGTTGACTTAATGCTTCTGTAGCGCTTCCTGAATCCGTCAATTCAGGTTACGTTCTTTTAAGGTGTTCTCCAGGTCCTGGTTGGTTTTGGGGTTCTTCAGCAGCCCGTAGATGAAGGCGATGGGGATGAGCATCGGGATAAAGAAGCCTAATCGCTTTTGCGGGGACAAAATCCACCCAACAACTCCGAAAATGAGAATGCCGGCCAGAAAGCCAATAAGTGCGGCATGAAGAATTTTAGCGTTCTTCAGTTTCTTTTTTTCGACTAAAAGTTCGGCATCGGTTAAGGTGGAATAATCCTTATTTTCCATGGCGGTTTACGTTGTGAAGTGTTGTTTGGCTTCGCGCATTGCGACCATGCCTACTCCGTAGGTTGAATGAAATGGATCAATTCCCGGTCGTGGTTGTTCACGATTCTGCATTCATCGTCAAAGTACATGGTGGCTCCGTTTTCCGCAGTATAGGGTGGCCAGGTGGGCAGTTTGCCCGCTACATTAGGATCGCCTGTTTTGATGAATTTAATCCACGCCGAACTCATTTTATCGGCCATTTCCCAAGCTTCTTCGGTATTGCCTGTCCAGTCGGATCTCAGGTCAACTGTGTTGAATGCCAACGGAATGTCCAAGCCATGAAAGGAACCCTTGGAGGAGTCTTCCACCCCACTTTTCCAGGCTAGGAAATAGACGTACAAAGGGGCGCTGGTCTCCGAAGCCCGGGCATCGGCGGTGCGGATGGTGTAGGGCCTGAAAACCTTATCGATAGAAAGCAGATCCTGGGGGGTATAGTCGGGATACGCTTTGGCGAAAAGCGCAATGTATTGGTCGGTACTGTCCCCGTAGTCTTTTTCGAGGCGTTCTTTGGCCTGCTCAAGGGTCAGCGTTTTTTCACCGTACACAGTGGGCATCATCTCATTTAGCGTAGAGCCAATCATGAGGGGGATGTCATAGGAAATGTCGGCAAATCCGGGACTGAAGGGTTGCTGGAGCAACAGCACCCCATCGGCAGAAGGGGAGAAGCCAAACATCCTGGGAGAACCGGGAGTGCGGGGTCCCGCGATACTTGCAATGGCCTCGTTTCCTGCTTTTACAAGATCCGGGTAAGCAATCGTATCCAGCTTACCAACCTCTTCGGGGGTAAGTCCTAGTTTTTCCAGCACAGCTGAACCAAGGGCTTGCGATTTCTCCTTAGTCATCGTGTTCAGCAGGGTACCGCTCTGAATGATTGCCTTGTGGAACAAACCTTTGGCCGCTGGCATACACATGAGGGTGCCCACTTTTCCGCCACCTCCCGATTCGCCTACAATGGTTACATCGGCTGGGTTGCCCCCAAACTCCGCAATATTATTTTGGACCCACTCCAGCGTTTTCACAATGTCGAGCATCCCTACGTTGGCCGACTGGGCGTATTTATCGCCAAATGCCGACAAATCGAGGAAGCCCAGAATGTTCAAGCGGTGATTAACCGATACGAACACGACGTCACCTTTGCGGGCCAGGGCTTCCCCGTAGGTCATGGGATCGTTGCTGGCGCCAACGTGAAAGCCACCGCCGTGTAACCAGAGCATTACGGGACGCTTTTTGCCATCCTTGAGCCCCTGGGTCCACACATTTAAACTGAAGAGTGCCTGCTCGTTTTGGACGGAATCGGGATACCACGGTACTACTTGTTTGGCTACGGGGCCAAAGTCCTTACATTCCAGTACTCCGGCCCAGGAATCGGGATCCTGGGGAGGCATGAATCTTTCGGCCTTGGCATAAGGGATCCCCAGGAAAGCGAATACACTATCGTTAAAATTGCCAATGACATCACCGTGGGTGGTGGTAGCCACGGGCTCCTGATCATCGGTTGGCGTTGGGCCACAAGCTGTAAAGTAGAACCCGGCGGTGATTAAGAAAAATAAAAGAAAGGTTGTTGAAGGTCTCATCGTTTGAAGATTTGGTGGTTTGTTGGTAGTGTTGGTGGGGGTGTGGGGGGTATTGATTTTTATTTTAATTCGCTAGTAGAATCTTTGTTTGGATGGCGCAACCTTCACGTTTAGCATCCCCGGATTCCGGATGCTGGCGCATCCTTCATCCGGGGTTATTAAGGTTGAGCTGCGCTGCTACCTTCGGTGGTGACCCCTGCCGGGGTCGGGCGTGTGTGGTCCCATACATTGCTAGTTCACTGTTCCTGGCACCTGCGGCCGCGCCCTAAATGCGCTGGGTAAAATAGTGCTGCGTATTTATTCCGCCTCGGTTTTTTTGCTGCCTTCGTAGAGGTCGTAGCGGCAGAAGCGCACTTCGATGGGCCCGTTCATGAGGGGGATGCGCTGGCTGGTGCGCAGGCCGACGGACTTGATGGCGTCGGGGTTGCCGGAGATGAGCCAGGCGGTGTAGCCCGCCCAGTGCTGTTTGAGGGCGTCGCCGATGCTTTGGTAGAGGCCGAGGATGTCGCCCGTTTGGAGGCGCATTTCGTAGGGGGGATTGGTGACGAGCAGGCCGCCGGCTGCGGGGCGGATGGCGGGTGGGGCGAGGAGTTTGGTGAAGTCGCTGGCGCGGAATTCGACGTAGGGGAGGAGGCCCGTGCGATCGACGGTAATTTTGGCGAGGTTGGTGGTCAGTTCGTCGATGTCGGCCCCGAGGATGGGGTAGGGTGGGCGGCGGATGCGGTTGAGGGCGGCCTGGCGGATGGAAGACCAGAGGTCGGCATCAAAATCGGGCCAGCGCTGGAAGCCGAACTCGCGGTGGAGCCCCGGTGCCTGGTGGGCGGCGATGGTGGCAGCTTCGGCCACGAGGGTGCCCGAGCCGCACATGGGGTCGCAGAAGGGCACTTCGCCGTCGAAACCCGCCAGGGCGAGGAGTCCGGCGGCCAAGACTTCGTTGAGGGGCGCGCCGCCGGTGCGGTTGCGGTAGCCCCGGCGGTGGAGGCCTTCGCCGGAGGCATCGACGGAGACGGTCACCTCGTTGGCGCGGCCAACGTGGAGGTGGATCGTCAGGTCGGCATTGTCTTTACTCACACTGGGGCGCTCGCCGGTTTTGGCGCGGAACTGGTCGACGATGGCGTCTTTGGCCAGCTGGGCCAGGTAGACACCGTTGCGGAAGCGCTCCGACTGGGTGACCACGTCGATCCACAAATTGCCGTCCACTTTTAGCCACGGGGCCCAGTCGATGCCGCGCAAGCGGTCGTACATCGTCTGCTCATTGTTGGCGCGGAACTGCCCTACTTCCCGCAGGACGCGGATGGCGGTGCGCAGTTCGAGGTTGGCGCGGTAGCGGAAGGTCTTATCGCCCTGGCAGCGGACGACCCGGCGGCCGACCGTGATTTCGGTGGCTCCCAAGGCGGTGATCTCGGCGGCCAGGACCTCTTCGAGGCCGGCAAAAGTTGTGATGGCGAAATTTTCGATGGGAGCGGAGATTGAGCGTTTGGAAGCGGTTGGCAGGGGCACAACGCAGGAAAAAGCATTGCGCTAAAGGGCCATGAGCGCCCGAAGATAGGGTCCTCCTAGTCGAAATCCGTCATCACCTTGTAGGTGGGGTCATCCGTCACGTTGATGTCGATGATTTCTTCGGCCTTGGCGAGCAGGCGGCGGCAATCGGGGGAAAGGTGCTTCAAGACCACCCTTTTGCCCAGTTTGGCGTAGCGTTCGGTGATGCGGTTGAGGGCTTCGATGGCCGACATATCCACCACGCGGGACTCCATGAAATCGATTACCACTTCGTCGGGGTCGTTGTTGGGATCGAATTTGGTATTGAACGTGGCGACGGAGCCGAAGAAGAGCGGACCAAAAATCTCGTAATGCTTCACACCATTTTCATCGATGCGTTTGCGGGCGCGGATCATCTTGGCATTTTCGTAGGCGAAAACGAGGGCGGCGATGATGACGCCGGCCAGCACGGCCAGGGCCAGGTTGTGCAAGACGATGGTAATGAGGGTGACGAGTACCAGCACGAAGAGATCCCACTTGGGCATCTTGCCGAAGGTGCGCAAGGACGCCCACTCGAAGGTGCCGATGGCGACCATGATCATGATGCCCGTCAGCGCCGCCATGGGCAACTGCTCGACCAGGCTGGCACCGAACATGATGAAAACCAGAAGCATGGTGGCCGCAACGATGCCCGAAAGGCGGGCGCGGGCTCCGGAGCTGATGTTGATCAGGCTCTGGCCGATCATGGCACAACCGCCCATGCCGCCGGTGAAGCCGCTGAGGACATTGGCTACGCCCTGGGCCACGGCTTCTTTGTTGCCCCGGCCGCGGGTTTCGGTGATTTCATCGACGATGTTGAGGGTGAGCAGGCTCTCGATGAGGCCAACCCCCGCCATGATCAGTGCGTAGGGGAAGATGATCTCCAGCGTAGCCCAGGTGAAAGGCACCATGGGGATGGACAGCGGTGGGAACCCGCCCTGGATGGAGGCGATGTCGCCCACCGTCTTGGTATCGATGTGGAAGAACGTCACCAGGCCGAATACGACGAGGATGCCGACCAAACCCGCAGGCACGACTTTGCTCACTTTGGGCAAAAGCCACATGATCAGCATCACGAGGGCCACCAGGGCGAGCATGGTAAAGAGCGTTGCCCCCGTCAGCCAGGCGCCACTGGGGTCTTTGAACTGCTCGAGCTGGGCGGTGAAGATGATGATGGCCAGGCCGTTGACGAAACCGAAGACGACGGGGTGGGGCACCAGGCGCATGAGTTTGCCGAGGCGGAAGACGCCGGCCAGTACTTGAAGCAGGCCAGCCAGGATGACACAGGCGAAGACGTATTCCTTGCCGTGGGAGAGGGCCAGGGCGGCGATCACTACGGCCACCGCGCCCGTTGCTCCGCTGATCATACCGGGTCGACCCCCGAAAATGGCCGTCACCAGGCCCATCACGAAGGCGGCGTAGAGGCCGATCAGAGGGTCGAGGCCCGCGATGAGGGCAAAGGCGACGGCCTCGGGAATCAAGGCCAGCGCTACCGTGAGGCCCGCCAGAATTTCGGTCCGGTAGTCCACCCGCTGGCTGAAGTCGAACAGGTTGAGGTATTTCTGCATTTTTTGAGGATTGGGGCGCGCTCGGTGGGGGGGGAGCGCTGAAAAAAGGCGCAAAGGTAGGGTTTTTTGAGGGGGGCTTGCTTGGTGGGAGGGAGGATGAGAAGGTTTTGGGGGGCGTGAATGATACCCCTCCCCCGGCCCCTCCCCGATGGAGAGGGGTGACCGCTCCAGTCTTGTTTAGTTTATAAAGAATTGTTATTCAATAGCATATGATCAGCCGAGGTGTGTATTGATCGTTAGCTTAACGCAAAGGCATTGACGTAATCCTTTTCTAAAATCAAATCTCTTAGAATGATAAGTCAACCTCTTGGCTCCCCTCCTCCTCTGGGGAGGGGTTGGGGGTGGGGTAAAATGGTTAGGGGTGCGCTCCAATGGGTTTTTCCGCTGCGCGGTTTTTTTGAACCACAAAGGCATTAAGGGCACAAAGCGACACAAAAGGGGAGTGCATAAAAAAGCAAAGCTTAATGGCCCTTAGTTTTTCTTACGCTCATAGTGGTGAAAAAGAAGAAGCGTAAAGCGGCGGAACACCGTCCAAAAGCACCATCCGCTCATCCGCTGCAAAAGCGCGAAAATCCGGGGCGGAAGGGTGGTCGGGATAAGGGCCGTAGTGGTGTTTGTGGTTGGCGTTGCGCCAAACGAGCAGCCAGGCAATCCGGGCGGCGGCAGGGTCAGCGTGGAGGGCGGGGAGGAGGGTTTGGGTCCACCAACGGGCGTCGGGAACGCCCTCTACGCCAGTTTCCGTGAGGGCGGCGATTTTGCCGCGCGCGGCGGCCAGCGTGGTGAGCATCCGCAGGCGGCGCGTCAGGTCGGACATCTTTCCGAAGCGGCCCAGATCGTGGTAGTCATCGAGGCCGAGGACATCGACGTAGTCATCTCCGGGGTAATACTCCAGGTACTGTTCCTCGGTTTCGCATACGTCGGGGGAATAGCACCAGATGAGGTGGTGGATTTGTTTTTCGTCCTGGAGGTAATGGACGGTAAATTGCCAGAGGGCGCGGTATTCGGCAGCCGTCACGTGCGGCTTACCCCACCAAAACCAACTGCCGGTGTGCTCGTGGAAGGGCCGGAAAACGATGGGGATGGGCCGGGGGTAAGGGAAACCCGTTTCGAGCGAGTCGAAAAAGGCCGCCAGGTGGTCCAGCCGCTCCCGGTAAATGGCGTGGTGGGAGCCTCCGGGGAGGATGGCCCGTACCGTTGGCGGCCCGACGGCCCAGCTGTCGCCGCCCAAAAAATTATCGAGGTGCCAGCTGATGGTGTTCACCCCACCCGCGCGGTAGGCGGCGATGATGCCTTCGCGCATGCGCTGAAAAGGAACGCCGTCGAGGTTGTATTCTTCTTGCCCGATGCGCCCGACGTCCCAACCAAACACCGCCGGATGACTGCCGCAGGTGTCTTTGACGTCGCTGCGGTCTACGGTACGGGCCGTCCACCCAACGCCGTAGGCCAGCGCGTCTTGCTGCCCGAAGAGCGTGCGGGTTTGCGCGAGGTGGGCGAGGTTGGTGTAGAGGTGCTGGGTGGATTTGGTGAAGACCATAGAATAAAGGGGGAAAGGAATAAAGGGGGAAAGGAATAAAGGAATAAAGGAGCTACCGCACGGGACTCGTCTTGGCAATGTGTCGCTCCCTTCCCGGCCCTGAAGGGGCCGCTTGCGTAGCGTCGGGTGCAGCCCGACGTTTTCGATATTTCCGACACGTTTTCGATAACTTCCGACCGTTTTCGATATTTCTGACACGGTTTCGATGTTCCGCCAAGGTTCCGATATTTTTTCGATCTAAGATCAACAATCTCCGCTATTTCCAGCGGTCAAGTACAGGGCGCGCCCGCAGGATGCAATGTCCCGTTGTAAGGCAATGCCAAGCTGCCGGCAAGGGATAAACCCGCTGTTCCCCTGGTTGGGAGGCGACTGTGGAGGCCCCTTTGCGGGCAAGCCAAAGCATCACGGCTCCCCCCCCCAAACCAGCGAAGGCGCAAACCGAAGTCTGCGCCCCCACGAGGTCAATAAAGGTCTGCTGTTTGGGTTTTGTCTCTGGGCCGGAAGGGGGGCAGGGCGGCGGCGTCTCCCCCGGCTTTGGGCCGCAGGGAAACGCCGCTCGCTGCGGAAATCGATTAGAAGGGCAGCTCTTCCTCCAGCTCCATCTTGGCCGGTGCCGCCTTCTTGGTCTTGCGGGTGGAGGCTTTGGCGGGCTCCGGCTCGGCTACCTGGCTGCTTTCTTCGTAGGCTTCGATGGGCTCGTCCTGGCTCTGCTTGCCGGGGCTGAGGAAGGTGAAGTCGGATACGATGATCTCGGCGGAAGTGCGGGGCTGCTCGTACTTGTCCGTCCACTTGTTGTAGCGCAGCGTGCCGGAAATGCCGACCTGGGAACCAGCGTCGAGGTACTTGCTGAGGATCTCGGCCGTCTTGCCGAACGCCTTGATGCGGTGCCATTCGGTACGCGTCTGCCGGTTGCCGTCTTTGTCGCGGTAGTACTCGTTGGTGGCGAGACTGAAATCCGTAACGGTGGTGCCGGAGGGCAGGACAGTGGTTTTGGGTGCGGAACCGAGGTTGCCAATGAGGGTGATGGAATTGCGAACTTGCATGGTAAAGAAAAGTTTGTGGAACGCGTTGGTATGGTATGAAACACGCTCCGGTGATGGATGAAGTCGTCATCGGGTGTAAGGCCAAACTACTGGTGCTACCCAGCAGCCATCCCGTTCAATCGGTGACAGTGCAAAGGTGATGGGATGGGCAAATCGCAATCGTTTTTTAAACATATACTTGCGTTTTTATTCGTATAAAAACGTATAAATACGATAAAAAATGAGCTAAAACATTGATAGTGAATGTTTTGCGATAAATCCTGCTCAAGAAATTTTTTTCTCCCTTTTTTGCATCGTTTTCGAAAAGTTCGGCAGAATCGACTTTCGGACAGCCAGCCGTCAGGGCAGGGCAGACAGGAATTTTTCGCCCCGGTCCCTCCGACTAGCGGGAATACCCTATTTTGGGCGCACTTCCCCTTTACCTCGCTTAGTGATCAATGCCCATGTTGCGTTTTTTACCCCTGCTGCTGCTCTTTGTAGCCTGTTCTTCCGATCCACTCAAGCTGGATGTGGTCAATATCTCCGCCGAAGCCGCCAGTGATGGACTGACTGAAATCCCCTACACGGTCGAAGGGCCGGTGCGGGACCAGGTGGAATTGCTCAGCAGCCACGAAGACCTCACCCTGCGGCTGTCCTACCGGGCGGAAGCGGAGTCCTCAGCCACGCTCACCCTCCAGGGCAAATACCCCATCGCCTTGCCTTCCCTCGATGTGGCCGGCGCGACCAAGCGCATGACGCCCGAAACGGGCATTGGCTACTGGCACGATCTGGAATTGCAGTTCAAGGCACCTACCGCCACCACCCCCGCGCTGCTCGTTGCCCTGTACTTAGATGGCAACCTGATCTACTACCAGCAGGAATTGCCCGCCAGCACCGCCCCGGCCGGTCCGCTCACCCTCGCCGTGCAAAGCGGTGGCGTAGAGCTGGCCAACCTGCGCCAGGGCTCCGTCGCCGGCCGCAGCTCCAGCGTTGATCCCGACGGCAACGTCGTGCTGAACATGCCCCTGCTCCGCTACGACTACTACGAGCTGCCGCAGAACACCAAAGACGTCAGCAACTGGGCCCAACTCACCCCCACCGCCTCCGGCTACATCCACCGCCTGGACCTCAACAACATCCGCAAAGTCAACAACTACGCCGCGCGCTTTTTCGGCACCCTGGAAATCCCCGAGGCGGGTACCTACACCTTCCGGATCTTTTCCTCTACCCTCGCCAGGATGTACATTGACGGTAACCTCGTCATCGATAATCCCGGCACCCACAACCAACGGGAAACCACTGCCCCCGTCACGCTCTCCGCTGGTCCGCACGACGTGCGCCTGGAATACATCCAAACCGGTGGCTGGAATGCCTTTGACGTCACCTACCAGTTCAAGGACCAGCCCGAAGGCATCCTCAACAGCATGAGCGGCGACAAGGCCATCGCCACCCCCGCCGCCAGCGAGCCCCTGGTGGTGGAGACCGACGACGAGCCTTACCTCCTCCGCAGCTTCCTCTACTTCCCCGCGCCCAGGATGTACGAAGAGGCCACCAAACGCACCCACGTCATCAGCGTCGGGGAAGGCACCGGGCCCCACTACTCCCTCGACCTGCAAACGGGTGCCCTCCTCCAGGTCTGGCGCGGCGGCTTTGCCGATGCCTACGATATGTGGGCAGACCGCGGCGAGCCCCAGGTCATGCGCCCCCTCGGCGCGGCCCTGGCCTTCGATGGGTCTCCGCAGTGGGCCGCTTCCGCCACCGACGCCTGGCCCGCCGAACCATTGCCTTCGGAAGAAGACGACTTCAGCCTGAGCGCCTACGAACTTGACTCACTCGGCCGCCCCACCTTTCACTTTACCTACGGCCCCGGCTCCGTCTCCGATAAGCTCCAACCCACTGGCCAAGGCCTGCTGCGCGAACTCACCTTCATGGCTGGCGGTACCCCCCACACCTTCACCCAACTGGCCGCCGCCCGGAGCATCAAGGAAATCGCCCCCGGCGAATACGAACTCCAGGGCCCCGGCCTCCGCCTGAAAATCGAAAGCTACGACGGCAGCGGCCTCACCCTCCAGCGCAGTGCGGGCAAAGACCGTCTCATCGCCCACATGCGCGCCAAAGGGCACATCCGCTACCGAATGGATTGGTAATCCACACGCCGCCCAACAAACGCTTTTTACATTTTTTACACTTTTCCGCCATGCCAAAGTTTTTCCTTCCCCTCCTCGTACTGTTGCTTTCCGCCGCCGGACTCTCCGCCCAGCAGGAAGCCGATTATTACCAGATCGAAAAAATTACGGTGCCCGATGGCGTCGCCCTGGAAGTGGGGGGCATGGACTTCATGGCCGACGGCCGCCTGGCCGTCTGCACCCGCCGCGGAGAAGTTTGGTTGATTGGTGACCTGGAAGACCAAGCCACCTACACCCGCTTCGCACGCGGCCTCCACGAGCCCCTCGGCCTGGCCGTAAAGGATGGCGCCATCTACGTCTCCCAGCGCGGTGAAGTCACCAAGCTGACGGACAGTAACGACGACGACCGCGCCGATCTCTTCGAGACCGTCTACGAGCTCCCCCTCACCGGCAATTACCACGAATACCACTACGGCCCCCTCTTTCGTCCCGATGGCAGTATGCTGACCACGCTCAACGTCGGCTGGGAAGGCAAGGGCGTCAGCAAGTCCAAATGGCGCGGCTGGATGCTGCAGTACGACCCCCAGGAAAATAAAATCATCCCCTACGCCGCCGGCATGCGCAGCCCCGCGGGCTTCGGCACCAACGCGGAGGGCGACGTCTTCGTGGCCGAAAACCAGGGCGACTGGATCGGCTCGGGCCGCATCACCCACCTGGCCAAGGGCGACTTCGCCGGCCACCCCGCCAGCCTGGCCTGGGCCGACCAGGATGGCTCCACCGTCGCCCTCCGCGAAGCGGAAGTGACGGACGAATTCCAAACCATGTACCGCGCCAAAGCCGAGCTCCCCGGCCTCAAACTGCCCGCCGTCTGGTTCCCCCACGGCATCCTCGGCATCTCCACGGCAGCCATCATCACCGACCGCACCGAAGGCGGCTTCGGGCCCTTCACCAACCAAATGTTCGTCAGCGACCAGGGCCAGAGCAAAATCATGCGCGTAGCGCTGGAAAAGGTCAATGGCGAATACCAGGGCGCCGTATTTCCCTTCGTCGAAGGCTTTTCCTCCGGCCTGCTGCGCCTGTCATTTAACCAGGATAACACGCTCTACGCTGGCCAAACCGCCCGGGGCTGGGCCGCCACTGGTGGCGAAGAATTTGCGCTGGAAAGACTGCGCTGGACGGGCAAAGTACCCTTCGAGATGTACAAAATTACCGCCGCCGAATCGGGCTTTCTCATCGAGTTCACCGCGCCGGTAGACGCCGCGACCGTGCGCAATAGCTCCTTCACGGTCCAGAATTTTACCTACCGCTACCACCATAATTACGGCAGCCCCACGGTCGATATCCAGGCCAATCCGGTCAGCGCTGCCACGCTGGAGCCCGATGGCAAGACCGTCCGCCTCACGCTCGCCGATTTCCGCCCGGGCTACATCTATGAGGTGAAAGTGAGTGGCGTCCGGGCCGCCGCGGGCACCCGCCTGCTCCACGATTTTGCCTACTACACGCTCAACGCCATTCCCGGTCAATCGGGCGCGGACGCAGGTGCAGTGGCCACGACGGAGGAGCTGGGCGCGGAGGCCAGCAGCGCCAAACACCCCACCACCATGCCCTCCGACTGGAACGGAAAGGTGGATACCGACCTCCTCCTCGAATCCGCCAAAGGGATGAAGTTCAAGCAGACTTACCTCACCGTCAAGGCCGGTGCCAAAGTCCGCCTCACCTTCCGCAACCCCGATGATATGCAGCACAACTTCGTGCTCACCTCCGGCAAAAAAGGCGACAAAGTAGGCCAGGCCGCCGGCGAACTCGGCCTGCAAGGACTAGCCATGAACTACGTCCCCGATATGGAAGACGTCCTCGTCCACACCATCCTCGTCGAACCCGAAATGGACGACGTCATTTATTTCCGCGCCCCCACCCAGCCGGGCCTGTATGAGTACGTCTGTACCGTCCCCGGCCATTACCAGCAGATGCGGGGGGTGTTGAAGGTGGAGTAGGCCATTAGATTAGGAGCCCTTTTGAAATGCATGTAGGTTGGTGTGGCGCCCGCCCAGACCTGGAGGGTCGCCCAGCGTAGCGAGGGGATTTGATCCTCTCGTTTTCGATCGGTATACCTCAACTAACCCGATCAATTTCTCCTACACTAAAGCGAAAAACCGTCCAGAATTTTCTCCGGCATAGGTTCAATCCCGGAAAAATACCATTAACTTGCCAACGCTATTAGCTTTTCAGGCAGCATATCGGCGCTTCCTGTCCACGAAAACCTTATATACTTGACCATCCTCTACACCCTACACCGTTCTGGATTGCGGCTGGCGCTACGGTTCTCGGACGTCCATTGGAAGCGGATCCAGCTGCTGGCGGGGCAGGGAGGCCGTGAAGGTGCGAAGTCTGCTTTATGGGATGCGCCGGTATTTGATCTTCAGGCTAGTAGCTTCGTTAGCCTTAGTCCTGACCTGTTCGGGAGGGGAATGGCAACTGTGGTAGAGGGGGGGCTGGGAATAAGGTAGTTAGCCATCCTTGAAAATAAACATCACGAAAAATGATCAAATCAGTCCTATTAGGTTTCCTCACCTTAATCATCTCGAATACTACTTTTGGTCAAAGGGCCTCAAGATTCCCAGCTGAATCTATTGATAGTTCCATCATAGAGAAAAGAGGACTGGAGGTTCAATTCAAAATGTTGACTGAAGAGTGTAATTGGTCAGAGAGAATTGGAGGAAAAATTGACGTTTTCTGGTTGCGCACGGAAAAAAGAGACTTTTTCGGACATTCTTACGAATACTTTATGGATTGTGACAACGTACGTTTAATCTATTGGTATGATAATCCAGGTGGTGTAGGGGAGCCAGTCGACTTCATGATTGAAGATTTAGAAGATGAATCGCAGTGGGTCGTTGCAAAAGGTAAACACTTGAAAAATAAAAAGAAATACCAACATCTGCTGAAAAATAAAAGCGATGGCTAATCACGCAGGCGGTTGAACGCCCAAGAGCAAGGTTTCCGCGCCCTAGTCAGCTTTGTTTCCGGCGGACAGGCAAACACGTCGAAGCCGCCACAAGGCATATGCAGATCGATTGGTTTCATTTTCTTTAAAAATAGCTCTAAAAATAAGAATGGAAGTTAAACGTGAAATCTCAACAATCGGAGAAGTTCAATCTTTCATGAAAATGATTGAGCCTGAATTGGAAAATCTGCTGAAAATGTTTTATGCATTGAAAAAGCATGCAGATGGCAAGAAAGAAATAAATGAAATAGTGGTCCAATTGGAGAACCAATTTGATTACACAGCAGAGTTAGTCAAGTCGTTCAACTCTTCAAACCAGCATGTTTCTAATTTCCTGAATTCGATAATAGACTTTTCGAGCCGAGGTGGAATGAAAACAACAAATATGATGAGTAAAAAAGTTAGTGCCGATTTCTTTGAATTGATGAGCGCAACTGAAAAAGGATTTGAGTATGGATATTGGGGTAAGATGAACAAAAGAATCCAGCAAGGGTACTTGAGGATATATTCTTATTACAGCAAATGCAATTATGAATTGATAAAAAAGGAAGTTGAAGATGGATACTGATAATTATATAATATCTTTACCATAGATAGCAATTGGCACCACGCCTACTCTCTCCCCGTCAGTCGTCCGCCAAGCAGGGGGGGCTACCGTTAATTCTCACATCAAAAAATCAATGAACAAACTCTTTACCCTCCTTTTAACACTGTTTGCCACAACCGCCTTTGGCCAGATTAGTATGGAAGACTCGACCGCTCAAGTTATTTCCTACTGGAGCATCGGCGAAAAACAGAGCTATAGCATGTCTTTCCAAACGATAAAATTACAAGGCGAAGACACAACTGAAAATGTGTTAATGACCTATGACGTAGATATTACAGTTATTGACTCAACCGAAAATTCGTATCTGGTCGAGTGGTTTTACAAAAACTACAAGACAAACTCAACCAGTGAAATTGTCAAGAAAATTACCGCCCTTTCCGAAGACATTAAAGTAATAATTGAGACAGATGAGTTTGGAGTCATGAAAGGTGTGGAAAACTGGAAGGAAGTAAGCGAATACATGGAGAAATCCATCCAGCCCTTGAAAGATGAATTTCAAGATGCACCCCAACTAGAACAATTGTTCAAGAAATTGGAAAACATGTACTTGACCAAAGAAGGAATCGAAGCGACAGCAATTCAAGACGCTCAACAGTTTCATACTTTTCACGGTGGCAGGTACTTTCTTGGAGAAGTTTTAGAATTTCCGTTGCCGGTGTCAAACATGTATGACCAAAATAAACCACTTGACTCTAAAGTCACCTTGTCCCTTGATGAATTGAATCCAGAAGACAATAATTTCATAATACGTTCCAGTCAAGAAATTGACTCAGGCCAACTGACCGAGGTGACTTACAATTATCTAAAATCCTTGTCAGAATCCATGAAAATCCCTGCACCTACGAAAGAAGACATTGGACAAATGACCAATGTGATCTCAACAGCTTCAATGCTCCACGAAACTGGCTGGTTAATCTACAGCATTCAAACCAAAAGGGTTGAAGCCCAAGGAACGATACATATTGAAGAACGAATAATAGAAATAAAATAAAACGACGCGTCGTATCTTGGGGCCGTACAGGTAGGCAAGCCCTCCAACCTTTTCTTTAGCGCTCCTCTCTCAGCAAAAACCAAACCCATGCGCCCCACCCACGCCGCTTACAGCCTGGTCCTCCTCCTGCTTTTAACGTCGTGCTCGGATGGAAGCCGTTCCGAGGAAATGCTCCTTGCTAAGCCACCGATTGAAGATACCGTAGCTAAAGAAGAAATGACAATCCAGGAAGAGAAACTTAAGCACCAAGTGAGGCTTCAGGCGCCAGAGCTCGTGCCCGAAGAAAACCCGTTTTTGAATGCCAAAGTCCCGCAGGTGACGGACGGCAAACACAGCTTTACCAATTTCGTGCTGGATTATAGCGATGCTTCCCAAAAGAAAGCCCTGCTGGAAAGTATAAAAATGGTAGTGGCAAAGGAAGACTACCCCGCTGATGGAAGTAAGATATACTCCTGGGTTTATGTAGCTGATGCTATTGATTATATCTACGATAAGAGAACCTATTCGGCTTATACGCAACGTGTTTTCGCTGCTGTAGGACTGAACAACCCTGTGCTTTCTGAGGCAGAAGATATCGTTTACCTAGGAGGTAAGTCGGCAATTCCCTGCTACTCCAATAAAGGGGAAATTGGAAGATTTTGTAATGCTTGATGTTCCTGCTACAGGCTTGAGTAGTAATGATTCTAACTCTATTGTAGCAGTAATAAGTGCAGAGCAATGGGGGGAAGGAGGGGGGCAATTGCATCCAACAACTATTTATTTTGTTGATGTATTATCATGTAAAGTAATTAAAAAAATAATACCTGGCGGATGGGGTAGAGACATTGTTTTTAACTCACTAGCCAAATCTTGGCCTCATGCCTCCGATGAACTTCTCTACCACTTTTTTCCAGAGGAAGACTTTATTCTGGCTAAGCCGATGCCGAAAACCCAAGCAGAATTGCAAGAGTTGAGTAGAATTGAGTATTTCAGGATGAAAGAACAACCTGATAAAGATCCCAAACTAATCCTTCAGGAACTTGGATACAAAAAAATTGAGCTATAATGAATTTTAAAATGATAATAGTGGTTATGCTGCTTGGCTTGATTAACACTAGTGGCCTGCTGGGGCAAAGCTTGGGTATGCAGTACCGACGTTGTGCTAATTATTCCTTGAATCAAACTGGTACTGCTCCCTTAAGGGACTATAGAGATTCTTTAAATAATTGGCGACAGAGAGATATATCTAGTGATTATGATAAGCGGCACGTCGCAGTGGGGAATAGGTGGCATACTGGCTTGGATTTCAGAGACCAAGATTCTATAGAATTCCATGATGGCGAGGCAATTGTGTCGCCAGAAGGTGGAATAGTTACCCAAATAATGGTTGGTGCATTTTAAATGTTGGTTTTATACAGGGCTTCTGCGATTTTAGTTCCAGGCACCTCATTAACAAATCAAATTAATCCTATACTTTATGAAACCAGGTATTCACATAACTGCGTTACTTTTCCTCCCAATATTTTTAATGTTTATAAATTGTATATCTAGTCAAAATAAGAATGGTCAAGAGACATCTACCGCAGATTTTAAGTCTGAGCAGAGCAAGGAATTAATCATTCAACGTAAAGTTAGTTCTCATGATGGACATATTCCCCCTAAGATTCTTGAAATTATAGAGGAGCATGATGAATTTTTCATTGAAGGGGTATCTGTTTTACAAGACAACGATGAAAGCACTCTTTATACACTATTTAACCGTAAAATTAATGCTGAAGACTATGTCATTTGGTACGATAAGGAATTGGAAAGTGTAGAGAATGAAATAAGATTGAGTGATCTGAATCCGTTTTTTCAAAAGGGATACGACGATGAATCACATCATCAATTGGCTGGTATAAATAAAAAGGTAAATTTGTCGATTAAAGATATTTCTGATGTTGTTAACGTCGAGCAGTTTAATGGGATCATAGACGAATATCATGTATCGGAAATTAATGTACCTCAACGGGTAGTAACTACCTGTTCCCAGTGTCCAATTGTCTTGCATTTTGGACTTAACCTATTGCCGGGAAATGAAATCCTAGAAAATGTTCCTTATCCAGGTGTAACTACCCTGATCGTTTACAACTCAAAAGGGAATGAAAAAATTGGTGAGACAATTAACCTTCCATTTAGTATTTCCGAAATTGTAGCTCCAAAAAATAAAGAGACTTTACTCTTTACTCATCAAGTTCCAAATCACAAGTTCGGAGATAGGTTGCTAGATGATGAGTTTTGGTCGCAAATGTGTTCAGTATATAGTTTAACCAACAATAGAATTTGCTTTCAAAGCGAGGAAGGGTACTTGTTTTATGCCGGGTATGACTCTCGTAACAACTTACCCTATATGCAGCAATATTTTGATAGCGATGAATGGTCTGTGAAAGAATTTGTACTGGTTGATAATGAAGTATTTGAATATACATATTTAATTCCTGATTTTAGGAGAATTAGTGAAGGCGTTCAAATTTACGCCAATAATACGTTGGTTGAAACATTGTCTTACAAGGATGATTTTGTGAAAAATAAAAACACTTGCAATGAATAAGCTGAACATTATTAGGGGTATTGCCTAAAGTGTGTTGCCAATTTCTCCTTGTATCTGGCACTCATCTGTTTACTGCGCACCCCCTCCGGCCCGAAAGGTCCCCACCCACCCCAGCGTGTAGATTCCATCCCCCCTAGTTTCCATTCCACCTCAGGCAACCAATCCCACTCAGTTCTCCACTAGAGCGATTTCCCAACCAAAATTTTCTTGGGAACCAGTACCATGCCCGGAAAAAACCTTAACTTGTCAACGCTTTTAGCTTTTCAGGCAGCACATCGGCGCTTCCTGTCCACGAAAACCTTATATACTTGACCTTCCTCTACACCCTACACTCTTCTGGATTGCGGCTGGCGGACCTACGCCAGCGGTGTCGATAGCTGGCGCGCAACTAAAAGGGCTATTGTTAAGCAGGGTTGTCACGGCGGCAGAGTAAATGCCTTTCACTAGGATGAAAATTATTAAAATAATGAAAAAATACCTGATTTTAATTGCTTTAACTGTTTTTACAGCAGGTGAAGGATTCGCTATAAACAGTTATTTCAAAGGAGATACTTTGATGGTTTGGGCAGAAGGAGGATTAAGTATTCGTGATACTAATTCCTTGTCTGGACAAAGAATGGGTGTGATACCTTACGGGGGTAAAGTAATAGTGAAGTCAACGAAACTTTTTAGGATTCATGAAGAAGAAATAAAACTAACCTCGGCCTTTCAAGGAGAAGATGAACCGGATTATGTGGAAGTATCACTAAGCGGAAAATGGGTGAAAGTTATGTATGGCGATCTGGAGGGATATGTTTTTGATGGCTATTTATCTAAATATGCTGCACCACGAATATTAGAAAATAGATATTCGGAGGGGCTCCATGACTATTTATCACGTGAATTTGGCCTGCTTAGCCATAAGGAAGCATCTGATGGTGATTATTTTTTTCGAGAGACGTACTATGGGGGAGGCGTAAGCCTTTTAAATTCAGGGGAAAAGTCAGCTTATATTAGAATCATATTGCCTGGATTTTCAATGGAAGAAATTGTTCTGTTTTTGAAAAATAGTGATTTGGCAAGGGAGCATGGAGGGCTCAGGCTGTATAAGAATAGGTTTGTTGAGGAAGAGCAATTTAGAACTCTAGGATTTATGTTTACCCACGGTGTAGATGTCCAGATTACTATTACAATATTGAGAGAAATGGTTATTTTTGAAACGTCATCAGCATGTTAAGCCTAGTAAAGCACATTATACTACTGCTGGGTTTCCTTCTGTCAGTAGTAGCCGCTGCGCAATGCCCTGTAGGCAGAGAGGTGAACACTTCTTTTGAGGAAAGAAAATTCAACTTCTACCACCCTAAGACCAATGAGCTAATTCGCAGCATCAATCTTTTTCAGGAAAACCCCTACAACAAACTTCCGTTTAAGAGAAAATCTATTGATGCCAGCTACGGTATGAACATCTACCACCTGTCTCCTGCCGAGGCGCAGGAATACTCCCGCCAATACCTGGACCCCTCCAGCGAGGAAAAAATCGTTTACCTCAACAGTCAAGCAGATGTAGTCATTCACGACGATTGCAAAGTTTATGTAAACTATGGCCTATACCGCATGTCCGAAGACAATGAATACCTTTCGTGTGCTTCGACGGTAAGTCTTTATGATGCAAGCGGAACCCTGATGCATCCATACAGTGAGGACCGAAGCCAACTGGTGAATTCCGTTTTCTCGAATGATTACAATACGATAATGTCTGGTACATCCTCGCGTAACGATATAGAGTCCATTCAGGCTGTAGATTTAACCACAGGAAGAAAGATCTTCATTTTGGGGAAGTGTGAGGAGGAAATGTGGTCAAATCCGGGGAATGTACAAGACAGTCATTTACTCATTGCAACTTTATACGAAAGCGGCAGCACTTCTTCTGATAAAACAGTATATGTTTTTAATCCAGCAGATAGAACGCTAAGGTACAGGAGAATGAAAGGGCAGCAAATGGAGGATACCATAGGGTTTTACCCCTCAGGCTTGGTGGTAATACGAGGTAAAGGTGGTGTGCGTGAGGTGTTTGATTATGTTGATGATTTTGAAGAAATAAAAATCAACAAATACTGAATTCAATGGCTGATGCTAAGCTCATTTAGTTGGTTCAATAGTACCTCCTGAAAATCATCCGTTTGCTGCGCAGTGCCGCCCAGCCCCTCAGCGTCACCCAACCCATCTAGGACATTCCCCCCCCCGTCTCCGTTCCATCCTCTTCCGCCCGACCTCCACTGTTTGGCCAACCAAAACCAGCAGCGTATGTTTGGTGCAGAACGGACCAAAGGTGCCAAAGCAACAGCGCGCCCCGCATCCTAAATTAACCCCAGCAAAGCAGACTCCAGTTGATACGCAATAAAATTAAGGAGAAGAACACGATCTACGAGGACGAGTTCGTAGAGACCTTGTTCAACAGAATGTCCGAAACCTACGGCGTCCTCAATTACCTGTCCTCCTTCGGATTTACAGAACTATGGAGAAAGCAGTGCGTCAATGAAATCGATTGGAAGGAAGACCTGCAAGAGGGCTACGATTTCATGTCCGGGATGGGCGAGAGCTGGCACCTGGTCATGCAAAACAAAAAGGTAAAATTAGTCGGCATCGACATGTCTTCTGAAATGAATAAGGAGGCGAAAAAAAAGCTGCACAAGAAAAGCAGTTGGGACGTCAGCATCCTGGAAGAAAATATCCTGGAAAATAGTCTGCCAGCTGCTTCGGCAGATTTCATTATCTCCACCTTCGGGCTAAAAACCTTTTCTCCCGCGAAGCAAAAAATCCTGGCTCAGGAAATGTACCGAGTCTTAAAACCTGGCGGACAAATTGCTTTGATTGAGGTATCCGTCCCCGCCAGCTGGGTGCTCAGAATCCCTTTCATGTTTTACCTAAAAAGAGTAGTACCCGTCATCGGTAAGTTGTTCATGGGCAACGCCCTGGATTACCGGATGCTGGGCGTGTACTGCGAGAAATTTAAAAATTGCACCGACTTTAAAGACCTCTTGGCGAAAGAGGGAATGGACGTGCAAGTCAGGGAATATTTCTTCGGCTGCGCTACGGGCATAGTAGGACGAAAATAGTGGATAAAGCGATGTAGCCTATATTTACAGCGTAATCCTAATAAGCTCGCTCGTCCTCCCTCCCCCTGCTCTTCCCCCTTTGGGGGCCGGGGGGCGTCCTAACTCCCCCCTTCGGGGGGCCGGGGGGGAGCACCTGCGGCCGCGCCCTTTTTATCAGTTCAATAGTTCATAGTTCAGTAGTGCAATAGGCTCCAGCAACGCCAAGCAAATAAGCACCAGGCTTAACTTTTGCCAGCTGATTTTCCCCACTTCCACGCTGAACTACAGAACTACTGAACTACTGAACTATGAACTACTAAACTACAACCCCCCATCCTCCCAATCCATACTCCGCTGCACCGCCTTTTTCCAACCCCGGTAGCGCGTCTCGCGGCTCTCGGCGTCCATTTCGGCTTCGAAGCGCTGGTCGAGCTTCCAGGTTTTTTCCAGGTCGGCTTTGGTCCAGAAACCTACGGCCAGGCCGGCCAGCATCGCGGCGCCCAGGGCGGTGGTTTCCACAATCTCGGGCCGTTCCACGCGGGTGCCGAGGATGTCGGCCTGGAATTGCATCAATAAATTATTGGCGCTCGCCCCGCCGTCCACCCGCAAAGTGGTCAGGTCTTTGCCTGAATCTTTTTGCATCGCATCGAGTACGTCGCGCACCTGGTAGGCGAGGCTCTGCAGGGTGGCCCGCACGATGTGGGCCTTGGTCGTGCCGCGCGTCAGGCCAAAAATGGCCCCGCGGGCGTACATATCCCAGTACGGCGCGCCGAGGCCCGCGAAGGCCGGCACCACGTACACCCCACCGGTGTCTTTCACCTTCCTGGCGTAAAATTCGCTGTCGGCCGCCTCGTCAATGAGCTTCAGCCCGTCGCGCAGCCACTGGATGGCCGCCCCGGCAATGAATACCGCCCCCTCGAGGGCGTATTCCATCACGCCGTCGACTTCCCAGGCCACCGTCGTCAGCAAACCATTGTGGGAAGTGACGGCCTCCGTGCCCGTGTTCATCAGCATGAAACAGCCCGTGCCGTAAGTGTTTTTCGCCTGCCCGGGCGAGAAACAGGCCTGCCCGAAGAGCGCGCAGTGCTGGTCGCCCGCCATGCCGGAGATGGGGATGGCCGCGCCGAGGAGCGCCGCGTCGGTCTGTCCGTAAATTTCACTGCTGCTTTTTACCGTGGGCAGGAGGTCGGCCGGGATGTCCAGCTCCCGCAGCAAACGCTCGTCCCAGCACCGCTTTTTGATGTCGAAAAGCATGGTCCGCCCGGCGTTCGTCACGTCGGTCACGTGGGTTTTGCCGCCGGTGAGTTTGTACACCAGCCAGCTGTCCATGGTGCCGAAGGCCAGTTCCCCGGCCTTGGCGCGGGAGCGCGCGCCGGGTACGTTATCGAGGAGCCAGTTGATTTTGGTGCCCGAAAAATAGGCGTCAATCACCAGTCCGGTGGTGGCGCGCACGTGGTCTTCGAGGCCGCGGGCCTTCAGTTCGTCGCAAAAAGCCGCCGTGCGGCGGTCTTGCCAAACGATGGCGTGGTGGATGGGCTCGCCGGTTTTGCGGTCCCAGATCAGGGTGGTTTCCCGCTGGTTGGTGATGCCGATGCCAGCCACCTCGTCGGGCTGAATGCCGCTTTTTTCGATGGCTTCGCGGGTCACGGCCAGCTGGGTTTTCCAGATTTCGTTGGCGTCGTGTTCCACCCAGGCAGATTGCGGGTAAAACTGGGTAAACTCCCGCTGGGCGATGGCCTTGATGTCGCCCGCGTGGTCAAACACGATGGCGCGGCAGGAGGTGGTGCCCTGGTCGAGGGAAAGAATGTATTTTGGCATGATCGCGGTCGGCTGGCTATGTTTCCGGCTGGCAATGTTAACGAATTTACGCCGGATGGGGAAATGCAGCGCCCCCCGCATTTGCGCCCGCCGCTAAACTTAAAGGCGCGGCGGCGGGTTGCTATCCCGATCTCTACCACCGTACTTTCGCCGGTCATTGGCGCCGCCACCAAAGACATCCATGCAAATTGACCACATTCCTTTCCAGGAGGTTCCCCAGTTTTCCGCCAACGACGTAGCCTACGCCACCGGCGACCCCGCATTACGCCCCTTTTTCCGCTACCCCGTCTCCCTCGAGTCCTTCGCCGACGTGATGGCCGATAAGGCCAAAGACGCCACCGATCGCGCCCTGCTGGTCCGGGAACTGCTCGATCAGTACGCGGGTTTGCCGAACGCAGATTTGGCGCGGACGCAGGTGCAGAGCCTGTTGAACGGCAATGCCTGGACCGTCATCACCGCCCACCAACCCGCCCTGTTTACCGGCCCCCTGTACTTCATTTACAAGATCTGCTCAACGATCAACCTGGCCCGGCAACTCAACGAACGCTACCCCGATCACCACGTCGTCCCCGTCTTCATCACCGGCGGCGAAGACCACGACTTCGAGGAAATCAACCACGCCCGCATCAACGGGCAGCGCATCACCTGGGAAAATGACGAAGGCGGAGCCGTCGGGGCCATGAGCACCGCCACGTTGGGCCCCGTCCTGGCCACGCTGCGGGAAATCCTGGGCGGCGACGTCACGCCCTGGGACATCTACCAGCGCTTCCACCGCGCCTACACCGGCTACGCGACCTACGGGGAAGCGACCGTGGCGTTTGTCCACGACCTCTTTTCTGGTACCGGCCTCGTCGTCGCCGACCCCAGCCGCCCCGCCCTCAAGGCCGCCTTCCGCCCCATCATGGAACGGGAGATCTTCGAGCAAGTCAGCCAACCCCTCATCGAGAAGACCCAGGCGGCACTCGCCGAGGCGGGCTTCTCCGGTCAGGCCCACGCCCGCGACATCAACCTCTTCTACCTCAGTCCCGGCCGCCGCGACCGCATCGTCCAGGACGGAGAACAGTACCAAATCCTCAATACCGAGCTGGTCTTCAGCCGCGAAGCCCTCCGCCAGGAGCTCCACGACCACCCGGAGCGCTTCAGCCCCAACGTCGTCATGCGCCCCCTGTTCCAGGAGTTCACCTTCCCCAACCTGGCCTACGTCGGTGGCGGGGGAGAGATCGCCTACTGGCTGGAACGCAAGGAACAGTTTGCCGTCTTCGGCCTCAACTTCCCCATGCTCATCCGCCGCAACTCCGTGCTGTGGATCGACCAGAAAAGCCAGAAAAAAATCGCGAAGCTGGGCCTCGATTACCGCCAGCTCTTCCGCGCGACGGACCTCATCATCCGCGATTACGTCGCCGAACAGTCCACCAACCAACTCTCCCTGGCCCCCGAGCTCGCCCAGCTCCACGACCTCTACAACAGCATCGCCGCCAAGGCCAAAGCCGTTGACCCCACCCTCGAAGGTGCCGCCTTAGCCGACGCCACCCGCCAGGCCAAAGTCATCGAAAATTTTGAAGGACGATTGCGCCGCATCGAAAAACAACGCTTCGACCAGGCCATCGAGCAAATCCGCGCCCTCCGCGAAAAACTCTTTCCCAACAACAGCCTCCAGGAACGAACCGACAATTTCCTGAACCTCTACCTCGAAGTCGGCGAACCGCTCTTCGATACCCTCATCGAGGCGCTCAACCCCCTCCAGGAAGGGATGGTGGTGATAATGAGTGAATGAGTGAATGCGTACAATGAGTGAATGCGTGAATAAGCTACCGCACGGGATAGGGCTACCGCAAGGCATTAATTCGCGCTGGCTGCGGGAAAGTTCAATTATTTCTTTATTCAACAAGCGACCGCTGAGTGGCTAATCCTTAAGCGCGCATATGGCGTGCGGTAGCTCATTTAATTATTCGGTTATTAGCTACGCTGCTGACTACGGCGGTCACGCATTCGCTCATTCAAAAAGCAACCGCTGAGTGAATGATCACCAGTTTCGCATATCACGTGCGATAGCCATTCGCTCATTCGCTCATTCACGCATTAACCAAGCCATCGCTGAATGAATAATCACCAGGCTCGCATATCACGTGCGGTAGCCATTCACTCATTCACTCATTCGCGCATTCACTCATTGTACTCATTCACGCATTCACTCATTGTACTCATTCACGCATTCGCTCATTATAATAACCTACCGCCCCCCAAATCTCCTCCCCCGTAGCCGTAGCGTTAATCCGCGCCTTTCCGGGAGCGTGGAGCAGGGTAAAATTAATCCGGTGGTCCTCGTTTTTCTTGTCTTGTTGCATCAGCGCCAGCAGGGTGTCAAAGGCGGCGGCGGGGATGGGCTGGTGGCCGTAGTGGTGGAGAAAATACCGGGTAATGGTTTCCAGATCGGCGGCGGAGAGTTCGTCGAGTTGGTGGCTCAGCCAGGCTTCCATGATCATGCCGGCGGCGATCGCTTCGCCGTGGAAAAGCCGCTGGGGCGTGGCCAGGAAATAGGACTCGATCGCGTGCCCGATCGTGTGGCCAAAGTTGAGTGCCTTGCGCAAGCCTTTTTCAAACGGGTCTTCCAGAACGATGCGCCGTTTTACGTCTACGCTCTTTGGGATGATCCGCTGCCAATCCACCCCCTCCAGCGCGCGAATGTTTTGCAGCTCCCACCACTGCCCGGCATCGGCAATCAGGCCGTGCTTAATGATTTCGGCGTAGCCGGAGCGGATTTCCCGCGGCGGCAAAGTTTGCAGAAAAACCGGGTCGATCCACACCGCAATCGGGTTGGCAAATACGCCGATGCTGTTTTTTACGTCGAAAAAGTCGATGCCCAATTTTCCGCCCACCGACGAATCGACCATCGACAGCAGGGTGGTGGGAATCTGCAAAAAGTCGATCCCCCGCTTAAAAGTGGCGCTCACAAAACCGCTCATATCCGCCAGCACCCCGCCGCCCAGGCCGATGGCGCACCACCGGCGACCGACGCCGGCGCGGAACATGTCTTCCCACATCCGCTGGCAGGTGCCCAGGTGCTTATTCGGTTCGCCCGGCGGCACTTCGATGATGGCCAGGTTCGGGTGGTCCAGGTAACCCGCCAGCAGCGGCAGGCAGTGCTCGCGCGTGTTGGTGTCCACAAAAACGACCCACCCAGCGTAGTCGCGCGCCCGCAGCCACTCGAAATGCCCCGCCCCGATGCCCCCAATTTCTATGTTGTACGCGTCCGCTACGGGTAAAGTCATGGCCCTCTGTTTTTGCTGTCCTTGCGGCCCAAAGGTAGCGCAGCCGCGGAGATGGGCAAGGGGGCGCGGTCGCAGGTGCAAAGGCCCGCGCCTCCGGAAGAGCAGGGGAGGGGCTCCCGCAACAAGGAAATAATTTTTGTGGGGTGAATCTCGGGGTGCCCACCGTTCAGAAAATTCCCGGTTGAGGGTGTCCCCACCCGAATCATGGCCGTTCGGGTGGGGACATCCTCAACCAGACCCTACTGCGGATTGAAAGCCTTTATAACATGGAGGGAAGCATAGCTTGGGCTAAGAACGGTTGTGGTAGTTTCGGTATGTTCACGCTTCACGAAAATTCCCGGCTGAGGGTGTCCCCACCCGAATCATGGCCGTTCGGGTGGGGACACCCTCAACCAGACCCTACTGCGAACCGAAAACCCTTAAAAACAGCGAAGGAAGCATGCCCTGAGTTAAACATCGCTGCGTTAGCCTTCGGGGTGCCCACCGTTCAGAAAATTCCCGGTTGAGGGTGTCCCCACCCGAATCATGGCCGTTCGAGTGGGGACACCCGCAACCAGACCCTACTGCGGATCGAAAGCGCTTAAAAATTATTGAAGGATACACCTCAAGTTGAGGGAGAATGCGTTAGCCTTGCTCCACTACATCACCCAGTCATTTGCCATGACCAGAAAAGAGTTTATTAAAATGTGCGGCATCCTCGGCGTGAGCCTCCCCCTGGAAGCCGCGCTTGCGGCCTGCGGAAAAGCCGACGCGCGCCAACCAAATTTCTCCGGGAAGGTAATCGTCATCGGTGCCGGCGCCGGCGGGCTTTCCGCCGCCTATTTGCTCCAACAACAAGGTATTGACGTCGAAATCCTGGAGGCCTCCCCCGTCTTCGGCGGGCGGATGAAAATTAACCGGGACTTCGCCGACTTCCCCATCCCCCTGGGGGCGGAATGGTTGGAAACCAATGCCAGTGTATTTCAGGAAATTGTCAATGACCCCACCGTTCAGGTCAACATCCAAACCATCCCCGATGCGCCAGATCGAAAGTTCGTCAACTACTCCTGGTTCCAATTTTTTGAGGATTACATCGTCCCGCCGCTTAGCGCCCGTATCCGCTACAGTACCGTGGTCCAGTCCATTGATTATGCTGCCGAACGCACCGTCATCACGACGGCAGGGGGAGTCTACGTGGCGGATAAGGTAGTCCTGGCCGTACCCCTGAAGATTTTGCAGGAGGGAGACATCCTCTTCACGCCCGCCCTCCCCGCCAGCAAACGGGAGACCGTGGCCGAAATGACCGTCTGGGATGGCTTCAAAGCATTTTTTGAGTTCTCCGAAAAGTTCTACGATGCCGAGTGGGCGTTTACCATCACCCCGGAAAGCGCCGGACAAAAGATATTCTACGACGCCGCGTTCGGGCAAAATACGGACCGGAACATCCTGGGCTTGTTCGCCGTAGGTACCCCCGCGCGCGATTACCTCTCACTTTCCGATGCGCAGTTTAAAGCCACCATTTTGGGCGAACTGGATGCTCGCTACGCCAACCGCGCCACCCCGAATTACGTCAAGCACATCGCCCAAAACTGGAACAATGAACCCTTCATCAGGGGCGGATACCTGAGTGACTACGCAGACTGGCGAAAGGTCCGGGAACTGGGCCAACCCGTGGCGGAAAAAATTTACTTTGCCGGGGGCGCATTTACCGATGGGGAAGATTGGGTCTCGGTCCACACCGCCGCCCAATCCGCCAAAAGCGCCGTGGAGCAGTTGCTGGTCGGGTAGTCCCCCGCACCCCTCACTCCGGCCCCTTCACCTCAATGTGGAGCGTATACGGCAGCGTACCAAAGGCCACGCGGGCCTGCCGCTCCAGTTCCTGCGGGGGCAAAAGCGGCCCGGGGGAGCTGGAAACCTGGGCCACGGTGAGGGGGAGAACTTCCCCTTGTAAGTCGCCCAATCGAAAAGCAATGCCAGCGCGGCCATACCGCACAATGCTGGAGAGCACCCGCGCCCGCAAGCGCTCGGGGAATTGACTTAGGTTCATGATCGCTTTATTTCCGGTGGTTAGGGGAACACAAAAAACTGGGGCCGGGCTACCAAAGATACAGTTTCCTACGACGGTAATCAATACCTACGCAATAATCAGCCAGGAAAGCTGAACCTAGGATACCGTCAATCGGGCTGTGCTCCGGTGATTGCAGGTGCGTCAGGTCCATTGACACGAAGTCGGTGGCATCCGTCGGTACACCGGGCAATAGGGGCACTTCCAGGTTGACGATGTCGTAGTTACTGCTAGCACCGTCGAGGCCCTGGATGTTCATCCGGCTGCCTTTGCGGCGGAAGATTTTTTCCTGGCTGGCGTCGATCAGGTTGGCACCCGCACCGGTATCAATGGCGAAGCGAAGTTTGGTTTTGCCGGACTTAACGGTAATGACCGGCAGGTGGTCTACGTACTCAAAATGGAAGATGGCCTGCGGAGCCCGACCATCGTGCTGGGGGCGGCGTTCCGACTTGCGGAGCTGGAAAGTGCGGGCGGGGTAGTCAATACGCAGTTCGCTGCCTTTAAAAAGTTCGTATCCAACGTAGCCGTCAATGGGCGTCGAAAGCCGTTGTTCCATGGCCCGCAGGTCCAGGGCCAAAGCCCATTGTTTGCCGCTTTCCCGGCCACCCATCTGGAAAGAGTTGACCCGCCGGTTGGTCAGGGCAACCTCCCCGCCCGCCGCCATGCCCGTGGGAAAAGACGGCGCGGCGGCCGCACCGTGGTTATTGAGCAGCAGCCGGGGAGCACCCGTATCGAGAATGAAGGTCCCCGGATCCCCGTCCAGGACCGCCGGAAAGAAAATCAGGTTGCGCTCCAACTCGAATTCCAGCGAAAGGGTCGCAGCCGTAGCCCCACCGGCGTTGGCCCCGACTTTCCCTGCCTTCAAGACCGACACGGCATCCTGCGGCAGCGCCCCCGAACTGCATACCAGCAGCATCCCGACGGCAAGAAGCCACCGGAAACCAAGGGTAAGCAAGGAGGACACTGGTCTTAACATAGCCTAAATATAACGTCGCTAAGTTAACACTAAGTTCACATTGAATTAACTTTGGAGTCTTTTTTCTCCCTTTAACCCCGCATTTAACACTTTTGTGCCGCCAGGCCGAATTATCCGTTTACCTTTGCGTTCCGTAATCGAAGCACATGAGTAAGTATATTTTCGTTACGGGCGGGGTGACCTCTTCCCTCGGCAAAGGAATTATTGCCGCATCCCTGGCTAAGCTGTTGCAGGCCCGCGGCTTATCCGTTACCATCCAAAAGTTTGACCCCTACCTCAACGTAGACCCCGGCACGCTCAACCCCATTGAGCACGGCGAATGTTACGTAACCGACGACGGGGCGGAGACGGACCTCGACCTGGGCCACTACGAGCGCTTCCTCAACACGCCCACCAGCCAGGCCAACAACGTAACCACCGGCCGGATCTACCAGACGGTGATCGAGATGGAGCGAGAGGGCGCCTTTCTGGGTAAGACCGTTCAGGTTGTTCCCCACGTGACCGACGAAATCAAGCGCCGCGTCCAGCTGCTCGGCCAAACCGGCGAGTACGACATCGTCATCACCGAACTCGGGGGCACGGTGGGCGACATTGAGTCCCTGCCCTACCTCGAAAGCCTGCGCCAACTGCGCTGGGAGCTGGGCCGCGACAACTGCGTAGCCATCCACCTCACCCTGATTCCCTACCTGGCCGCCGCCAAAGAGCTGAAGACGAAGCCCACCCAGCACAGCGTCAAGGAATTGCTCAGCGCCGGCATCCAGCCCGACATTCTGGTGGTGCGCACCGAGCACCCCATCGACGATTCCATCCGCCGCAAACTGGCGCTGTTTTGCAACGTCGAAAAGGCCTGCATCATCGAGGCCATCGATGCCTCGACGATCTACGACGTGCCCTTGCTCATGCTCAAAGAAGGGCTGGACGCGCAGGTCATCAGTAAGCTCCGCATCCAGGATCGCAAAGCGCCCGACCTGCGCCGCTGGAAGAACTTCCTCGGCCGCCTCAAGAATTCGACCGGCGAAGTCACCATCGGCCTCGTCGGCAAGTACATCGAGTTGCGCGACGCTTATAAGTCCATCTACGAAGCCTTCATCCACGCCGGTGCCGTCAATGAGTGCAAGGTCAAGGTAATCCCCGTCAACTCCGAGCAATTGGAAGGGCCCTACGCGGAGGTGGGTAAATTCCTGGACCAATTCGACGGCATCCTCGTCGCCCCCGGCTTCGGCGAGCGGGGCATTGAGGGCAAGATTGCCGCCATTCAGTACATCCGCGAGAACCAGATCCCTTTCTTCGGCATCTGCCTCGGGATGCAGTGCGCCGTGGTGGAGTTCAGCCGCAACGTGGCGGGCATCGCCGGTGCGGGCTCCTCGGAGGTCGACCCCAAAGTTGCCCACCCGGTCATCGACCTGATGAACGACCAGAAGAAGATCAAAACGAAGGGCGGCACCATGCGCCTGGGCGCCTACGCCTGCACCCTGGCCCAAGGCTCAAAAACCGCCGAAGCCTACGGTACCACCAAAATCAGCGAGCGCCACCGCCACCGCTACGAGTTCAACAACGCCTACCTGGATCAACTCAAGGAGGCCGGACTAAAAATCGTCGGCACCAACCCGGATACGGGCCTGGTGGAAGTCATTGAACTCGAAGACCACCCCTACTTCGTCGGCGTACAGTTTCACCCCGAACTCAAGAGCACGGTGGAAAACCCCCACCCGCTGTTCGTTTCCTTCGTTGCGGCCGCCTTGGTGCACCGGGAGAAGGAGTGAGGTTGGCCCCGCGATTTACACCTCCGAGGAACTTTTGCCTCGGAAGACTATCCCCCCGAAGGAATTTCCCTCACTGCGAACGGCAAAAGATGCCTCGGAGGAGAAATCGTTTAGGAGGATGGTTGGTTTGGTAATAGGAGTGCTAAACATCAATCCTTTTCCAAAACCTCCCCCTCGCCAGGATTTATCCATCTTCCCGGCGGATGCCAAAATGTTGAATGTTGAATTGTAAATTGTAAATTCCTAGCGCATCAACACAAAATCTCCCCGCAGCGCCCGCTCGCTGCCGTCGCTCAGCCGGACGGTAGCGGTAAAAACGTAAACCGCCGCTGGCGCGCGCGCTCCGTTGGTGATGCCATCCCAGCCATCCAGCCCCTCAAAAACGAGGTGTCCCCAGCGGTTGTAAATCCGGAAACTGAGCACTTCGGCCACCCGCGCGCCGAGTTCCAGGCGATAAGTGTCGTTGGTGCCGTCGCCGTTGGGGCTGAAGGCGGTGGGGGCGTAGATCGGCACCCGCTCGTCCACTTGCACGGAAACGAGTTGGCTCAGGCGGCAACCGCTGGCGGTGATGAGGTTGAGCAGGTAGTCGGTGCTCTGCGTCGGCGCGGCGAGGGTCGTTGCGCGGTTGGGGGTGCGCAGCCCCAAGGGCGGCGACCACCAGGCCGAATCCACTTCCACGGACACCTGCGGATCCAGCAGCAAACTATCCCCCAGGAAAATCAGCGTGTCTTCCGGCAAACTCAATTCCGGTAGTAGGGGACCGGGCACGAAGAAGTCGAGTTGCAAAGCGCAATCGTCCACGTCCTGGATCAGCAGACGGCCCAGCCCCTCGGGCGGGTTGAAGTCGCCCACCCGGTCGGCGGCGATGAAAAAGGAGCCATCCAGACTGACTTCGTAGAAGCCGCCACCGCCGTAGAGGGTATCGATGCGGATCTTGCCTGTGCCGCCGGGGCAGTCGGGGGGCAGGGCCGTGACGGCCGCCGTCAGTGCCTGCCGTTCGTTCAAGACCAGGGAGTCAATCACCTGGCAGCCGTCGGCGTCTTCCACCGTCACGGCGTAAGTGCCCGCCAGCAGGTTGCGGTTGATGGAGTCGCTGCGCCCGTTGCTCCAGCGGATGGCGTAGGGTTCGGTGCCGCCGGAAGGGTAAACGGCTACCTTGCCGAGGGTATCGAAGCAAAAGGCGGCGGGGTCGAGCAAGACTTCTGTGGTGAGGTCCAGGTCATTGATCGTCACGGTGGAGCTGCCCTGGAATTCGCCGGGGCACATCCCCACGTTGGCGGAAAGGATGCGGTAGGTGGTGGAGACGGTGGGGAAGAGCATTTCCCGGCTGCCGTTGCCGAGGCCGTTGAAATTGTAGACGTTGCCCTGGGTGTCCGCCAGGCGGGCGTCAATGCGGCCCGGCCCGTCGTAGGCAAAGCGCAGCAGGATGGAATCCCCCCGGCAGATGCGGTGGTTGCCCAGCAGGCGCAATTCGCCCACGCGCGTGAAAATGACATTGACGGCCACCAGCGAATCGCAGCCCGTGGAGGCTTGCCCCACCAGCCGCGCCAGGCCATTGCTGTTCTCGGCAGTAAAAAAGCGGTCGCCGTAAAATACCGTATCGCCCGCGCAGGCGCCCGTGGAGAAGCTCCCGACGAAGACCGGCGGGATGTCCAGCCGCACGTAAACGATGCTGTCGCAGGCCCCCGGCCGGGGGTACACCACGCGGCCTTCGGGGCGGCTCGCGTCAAAAGTATCCTGGGTGGCGGCAACGATGTACTGGGTGCCCGGGCAGATGAAAACCAGGCTTGTATCGGGCACTTCGGGGGCCTCAAAAGTGAGGTCTACCTCGTAACGCAGGCCGCAGAGACTGCCGTCGTCGACCATAAAAGTATCGGAAGGCATCGTGGCGTCAAAGAGTCGCCCCCCGATGTCCAGCGGGCTGGGGTCGCACGTAATGTCGAAGCGGCGGATGGTGTCGGGCCGGACGAATTTCAGCGCGGTCGCAGGTGCCATGACGGTGGTACGGCAACGCGCGTCGGCCAGCTCGGTAATGACCAGCAAAGCACTGTCGCCCGGAATCTGCGCCGCATCAATCCGCAAGCTCCCCTGGCTTCCGTTGAAGGTCTGCATCCCCGGCTGCGCGGGGCGGTCGGTAAATTGCAGCTCGTAGCTCAGGACAAAAGGCGGCGTCCCCCCGAAATCGAGGTCGATCTGGAAAGTGTCCGTCAGGCAAAGCTCCAAGGGCGTAGCCCCCACGTTGAGGAGGGCCGGCGCGTCATCCACCCGGCCGACGCGGAAGAAGGTATCCAGCTGGCAACCCGCCGCGTCGGTGATGCTCACGAAGTAGGCACCGGAATCGACAGGCATCACCACCGTCGCCGCCGGAAACGTCGGGTCCGCCCACGCCAGGCTAACGGCCCCGAGCGCACCCGTAACCGTTACGGCAATCTCCCCCGGGCCGGCGCAGTCTGCCGGCACCGTAATTGCCGTGGCCCCCAGCTGGCAAGGGGTAAAGCCTACGCTGAAGGTACAGGGCAAGGACGTACAGCCCGCCGCGTCCGTAATCCGGCCACTGTAATCGCCGCCCGGCAAATCGCTGATCAGCGTGGTGCCCGCCGGGAGGTTGGGGAAGACGAGGTTTTCTCCCAGGCGCGTCAGCGTAAGGACGTAGGGGCCACTACCGCCGGCCAGGTCAACCTCGACCGTGCCGCCCGTGGGGCCTATGGCGTCGGTCGCGGGTCCGCAAGCCAGGGTGGGGCTGCTGCCGGCCGGGACGTTCAGGACCAGGGTATCCAAACAGCCGAGGCCATCCCGGACTTCAATCTGGTAATCGCCCGCCGGAAGGTTGGTCTGGGACGGTCCGTCGGCCAGCACCCGGCCAAGGCTGCGCTCCGGGTAATCGATCCAACGGTAGGTGTAGGGCGCCGTTCCACCGCTGGCGGCGATGGTGAGGGAGCCGTCCGTTCCATCCGTACAGGTCGGGGCGGTGATCATTTGCCCGGCGGGGAGGAAAGTGATGGCCGGCGCGGGCAGGGAGGTGATGGTGTAGGGGGCCAGTGGGGTAGGGCAGCCCAGGGCGTCGGTCACGAAAACGGCGTAGTTGCGGCCCGTTGCGCTACCTTCCAGGTTGGTGAACTGCACGGTCTGGCCCGCTGTAACGTTCGGAAAATTGGCCAGTTCAGTGCCGCTGTCTTCGTCGCGCAGGCGGATGGTGTAGGGCGGGGTCCCGCCGCTCTGCACCGTGGCTTCGATGAGGCCGTCGGGGGTACAGGGATTGGACTGGCCGCTGGAGCTGTTCGTCCACACCACGGGGCCGGGGTTGGTGACCGTAATGGGGCCCTGGAAAATGGGTGGGCAGGCGCTCTGGTCGGACACCTGCACGAAGTAATCGCCGGGGGGCAGCGGACCGGCCTCCTGCTGCCCGTTGAACTGTTCGATGTTGTTGCCGCCGGACCAGACGGTGGCGATGGCCCCGCTGTTGCCCGCCAGGGAAAGACGGATGATTACGTTGTCTGCTCCGCTGCAATCGCTGGCCAGAAGCTGGACGTTGGTGACCGTGAGCGGACAGTTATCGAGGACGATGCTGCGGGTACAACTCGTTTCCTGGCCCTGGGCGTCGGTGACGGTGATGGTATAAGTGCCTACGGGCAGGTTGGGGAATACCTGCGTTCCCGCCGGCCGATTCGGGAAGGAGGAGGTGTTGTTGTTCTGGTCGGTAAGTTCCACCAGGAAGGGGGGGACTCCGCCGGAAAGCTCGATGCGGATGGCACCGAGGATGGTACTGCCGTTGCTGTTGTTGCGCACAAAGCACATCAGGTCGATGGGAAAAGCCACCCCGATGGTGAGGGAGCAGTCCGTGCTGGTGCAACCGTTGGCATCGGTAGCGACGAAGGTGTAGTCGCCAGGGGGAAGGCCGGCCACGTCGCCCATTGCCGTTGGGAATTGCACGGCACCTGCGGCCGCGCCCGAATACGTGACGGTATACGGTGGACGCCCCTGGGTGATGGTCAGCGTAGCCACGCCGTCGCTTTGGGCCGGACCACTGGCGGGTGCCCCCAGGCCACAACTTAAGGTCAGGGCAGGCCCGGCCAAAACCGTCGCACTGGCCGCGCTCGAACAGCCGTTCACGTCCCGCACGGTAGCCGTGTAATCGCCCGCCGGCAAGTCCGTCAGGGTCGCACTCGCCGGCAGGGTATCTCCCGCCCAGGCGAAGGAAAAGGGTCCGTTGCCGCTGGGATTGAGCGCCACGATGCCGTCCGTGTTTTCGGGGCAGGTGGTGGGGGTGGCCACGGGACTGAGCGCCGGCTGATCTACCAAGACGAGTTCCACCGGCACGATGGCCCCGGCGCAGCTTCCCTCGCCCGCCCGTGCGAAAAGGGTGCCCGCCGGGCCAGCATAATTGCCGGGGTCCGTAACGGGGCTGTTGCCGGCGGCGTCCGTATAATAGGTTACGGGCTGCCCGCCGCCAATTTCCGCGTCGAGCCTGCGCAGGTCAAAAAGGCCCATCCCCTCATCGGCGCAGCCCGGGAGGGGGGCGGCGGGTGCCGTGCTCTGGGCGGGCCCCGTCTGGTAGCGGATGATGAGGGGCCGCACGACAATGCAGAAATTGGTAGCGTAAATGATCCGGGCGTAGAGCGTATCAGTGGCCATGCCCGCAGGCTGGTACTGGGTGATGCGTCCCGTATTGGTCTCGGCGGCCGTTGCGGTAGGGAAGAAGGATACGGAGACGTCGCTCAGGGGATAGATGCTGGCCAGGTCGGTGGCGGGCACGGGAGCCAGCGCGCCGGCCGGATCGCAGATGTAGTAGGTCAGGTCGATGGCCGGGCAGGTTTCGGGGATGGTAGGCAGGTCGCAATCGAGGTTGCCCACCGCATTGGCCCCCACGAGGTAGTACGTACCGTCGGCGGGGTTGATCTCCTGGGTATTGTAGGTAAACGCCCGCACGCCGCAGGGGGAAGTGACCCCGATGGTGCGCAGCGGATTGCCGCCCGTTGAGCCGTTGGCGAAGGCCCCGGCCGTCCGCTCACAGCTGCTCTGCAGGATGTACACGGGCTGGCCGTTCGGGCAGATGTTGCTGAAGTCGACGTCGAGAATATCGGCCGAAATGGTCGTGCCCGTAACGAAAATCACGACGATGGCACCGGCTGGGATGACGTCATTGGGCCCCAGGGGAATGGCGCCCGGGCAGCCCGGCAATGCCGTAACGGTGGGGAACTTGAAGGGGCAGTCGCCAGGCTCGGCACTGATGTCGGCATTCGCCGCACCGAAACCGTTGAAGGGCAAGTCAACGCCCGCGTCGGCGACGTTGACGGGCACCAGACCGCTGGAAACCACCAGGATTTCCGATTCCACATTGAGCGGGCCACCCCCAGGATTGGGATGTTCGATGCAGGAATTGATGACGGCCAATTCCGGATTCAGGCACTGCCCGGCCAGCGGAAGGGTGCAAAGAAAGGGGAGAACGAAACGAACAAGCCCAGCCGCAAAACGGCCGATAAACGGGTAAACTTTCATCATCTGGGACTAGGTATGTGAGTGTGCTGTTCGGTCGTCCGCTCTCAGGAAAGAATTCAGAAAAGGCAATCTGACCGCCGACGCCCGGAGGCGGAGGGGCCGATGGCTGCGGGAAAAATTTTTGGGGCCAGGCCCGCTGACGGGTCCAGCCTTAAGTACGCCCGGGCCAGCGCGCTTAGTATTGGCAACGGCAAAAAAGCGGGAAAAAAGCTGCTTTTCTCCGGGGCGAAGGTACGCACCCCCGGCCCGGGAAGCCCAGCTTTTCTCTCGCCGCAAAAGTGGGGAGCGGGCGCGTCAGGTTCCAATAGCCGCCCGACTTTTTAATGCTGGCTTAACAACGGGCTGGTGGCCCGGGCAGCGGTAGGGAAACGGCGGAGAGCGGGGGGCGGCGGCTTAGCCGGAGGCAGCCTAATTTGCTGGGGATAAATTAGATGCGATCTAAACAGTGCCGATTCCGGCATCCGGCTTCAACCACTTGGTATATCCGCTTTTTAACTGTTAGTTTTGCCGCGTTTCGCTAAAATTACCTCGTATGAAGTCATGGTTTGTTCGGTTCATCACCTCTAGCATTGGAAAGAAGGTGGTGATGGCTTTGACGGGCCTCTTCCTGATCTCCTTTCTGGCCGTCCACCTGGCGGGCAATGTACAATTGATGTTTGGAGACGGTGGGCAGGCCTTTAATGAATACGCGTATTTCATGACCCACAACCCGGTGATCAAATTCACTAGTTACGGCCTGTATGCTTTCATCCTCCTCCACGCCATCCAGGGCCTGATCCTGTGGAACCAGAACCGTCTGGCGCGGGGCAGCCAGGGCTACGCCGTGAAGCGGGACCGCCTGGCCACGGCCCCCAAGAGCTCGCTCTACATGGGGTCTTTGGGTATGGTGATTCTCATCTTCATCATCATCCACATGGTGCAGTTCTGGGCCCAGATGAAGTTTACCGGTAATGTTGCGGAGGTTACTTACCCCGGCGCGGAGTACGCGGTGAAAGACCTCTATACGCTGGTGTACACCGCTTTCACTAACATCTGGTTTGTGATCTTCTACGTCATCAGCATGGTGTTCATCGCTTTCCACCTTTTTCACGGGTTTGAGTCGGCGTTCCAGACCCTGGGGCTCAACCACAAAAAATGGACGCCGCTCATCAAGTTCGTCGGCCGTGCCTACAGCATTTTGGTACCGCTGGGCTTTGCCATCATTCCCTTGTACGTGTATTTCTACCTGAACCAGTAATTCCCAACCGGCCTTAAAAACTCAAGATCATGGCACTCCAATCTAACGTCCCCGCTGGCGAACTTTCGGAAAAGTGGACCCAGTACCGTTCTTCCATGCCGCTGGTGGCTCCCAACAACAAGCGCCAGTTGGAGGTGATCGTAGTAGGCACCGGCCTGGCCGGTGGTGCTGCGGCAGCCACGCTGGGCGAACTGGGCTACAAGGTCAAGGTATTCACCTTCCACGATAGTCCGCGCCGCGCCCACTCCATTGCCGCCCAGGGTGGCATCAATGCGGCCAAGAACTACCAGAACGACGGCGACTCCGTCTACCGCCTTTTCTACGACACGATCAAGGGCGGCGACTACCGCAGCCGCGAAGCCAACGTGCATCGCCTGGCGGAAGTCAGTACCAACATCATCGACCAGGCCGTCGCCCAGGGCGTACCCTTCGCCCGCGAGTACGGCGGCCTCCTGGCCAACCGCTCTTTCGGTGGGGTGCAGGTCAGCCGCACCTTCTACGCCCGTGGCCAAACGGGGCAGCAGCTGTTACTTGGTGCTTACCAGTCGTTGAGCCGGCAGATCAGCCTGGGCAACGTCCAGCTCTTCAACCGCCACGAGATGGTCGACGTCGTCATCCAGGACGGCAAAGCCCGCGGCATCATCGCCCGCAACCTCCTCACGGGCAAGATTGAGCGCCACGCCGCCCATGCCGTGGTGCTCGGCACCGGGGGCTACGGCAACGTGTTCTACCTCTCCACCAACGCCATGAACTGCAACGTCTCCGCCGCCTGGAATGCGGTAAAACGCGGTGCCTACATGGCCAACCCCTGCTTCACGCAGATCCACCCCACCTGCATTCCCGTTTCCGGCGAATACCAGTCGAAACTCACCCTCATGTCGGAGTCGCTGCGCAACGACGGCCGGGTGTGGGCACCGAAGAGCAAAGAAGACGCCCGCCTGATCCGCGAAGGCAAAAAGACGGGCCGCGAACTGCGCGAAGAAGAGCGCGATTACTTCCTCGAACGCCGCTACCCCGCCTTCGGTAACCTCGTCCCCCGCGACGTAGCCAGCCGCGCCGCCAAAGTCGTTTGCGACGAAGGCCACGGCGTAAGCCCCACCGGCCTGGCCGTTTACCTCGACTTCGCCGACGCCATCCAGCGCTACGGCAAGAGCCGCGCCAGCACCCTCAACGAGCACAACGCCAGCGAAGCCCGCATCCGCGAACTCGGCACGGCAGTAGTCGCCGAGAAGTACGGCAACCTCTTTGAGATGTACGAGAAAATCACCGGCGAGAACCCCTACGTGATGCCGATGAAGATCTACCCCGCCGTGCACTATACCATGGGCGGCCTGTGGGTAGACTACAACCTGCAAACCAACATCCCCGGCCTTTTTGCCACCGGCGAAGCCAACTTCAGCGACCACGGCGCCAACCGTCTCGGGGCCTCCGCTCTGATGCAGGGGCTGGCCGACGGCTACTTCGTTTTGCCCTACACCATCGGCACCTTCCTGGCCAACGAGATCCGGACGCCGAAAATCGACCCCAACGGCAGCGCCTTCCTCGAAGCCGAAGCCCAGGTCAATGAGCGCATCAGCCGCCTGATGAGCATCCAGGGCAACCAGTCGGTCGAAAGCTTCCACCGCCGGCTCGGGCACTACGTCTGGGACTACTGCGGCATGTCCCGCAGCGCCGAAGGCCTCGCCAAAGGCCGCCAACTCATCCGCGAACTGCGCGACGAATTCTACCGCGACGTGTTCGTTCCCGGCCGCGCCGACGAGTACAACCCCGAACTGGAAAAAGCCATGCGCGTGGCCGACTTCCTCGAACTGGGCGAACTCATGATGGTGGACGCCAACAACCGCGAGGAATCCTGCGGCGGCCACTTCCGCGAAGAATACCAAACCGAAGACGGCGAGGCCCTGCGCCGCGACGACGAATTCGCCTACGTAGCCGCCTGGGAATGGAACGATACCGAACCCATCCTGCACAAAGAAGAACTCGTCTTCGAAAACGTCGAACTCAAAACCCGTTCCTACAAATAAATCAGTCGCCAGCTCCCCTTCCGGGTTTCCGCCGGCCTTGGCAGCGCTTTTTGGGCGCGGCCGCAGGTGCCGGGAAAGTCTTTGAAAGCCAGGAGCGGAGCACCAAAATCATCGTAACCATGGGATCCGAAAACATGAAGCTTACCCTCAAGATCTGGCGGCAGAACAATACGAACGCTAAAGGCCGGTTTGAGACTTATACCCTCGACACTGTGAACGAGCACATGTCTTTCCTGGAGATGCTGGACGTGCTCAACGAGCAAATCATCAGCAGCAAGGGAGAGCCCGTCGCTTTTGAACACGACTGCCGCGAGGGCATCTGTGGCACCTGCAGCCTGATGATCAATGGCTACCCCCACGGTCCGCAGCAGGGTACGACCACCTGCCAGCTGCACATGCGCCACTTCAAGAGCGGCGATACCATCACCATCGAGCCCTGGCGCTCGGCGGCCTTCCCGGTAGTGAAAGACCTCGTCGTGAACCGCGATGCCTTCGACCGCATCATCCAGGCCGGTGGCTACGTTTCGGTGAACACCGGTCAGGCCCAGGACGGCAACGCCATTGCCGTGGAGAAGGAAATTGCCAACACGGCCATGGATGCGGCCACCTGCATCGGCTGCGGTGCTTGCGTGGCGGCTTGCCCCAATGCTTCGGCGATGCTTTTCACCGCCGCCAAGGTCAGTCACCTCGCCCTCCTGCCCCAGGGGGAAGTGGAGTCTCCCCAGCGCGCCCAGCGGATGATCGAGCAGCACGACGCCGAAGGCTTCGGCCGCTGCACCAACATCACGGCCTGCGAAGCGGAGTGCCCCAAGGAAATTTCCGTGGAACACATCGCCCGCCTCAACCGCGAGTATTTGGCGGCCAGCATTGGGGCGGTGCGGTAGGCACCAATAGTGGTGTTGGGTTAGGTTGCATCGTACGGAGTGACGCTTTATAACGGGTGTGGAGGGTCCGTTATAAAGGGTAGGCTTACCGGATTTGCCCTCTCCCTCGGTCCCTCTCCATGGGAGCTACTCTCCCTACACAAGTTTTGGGGCAAAAATCATTAGAAATTAGGGTGATATTTGACTGTAGATCAATTTAAACCCTTCGAGTCGTTGCTTGAAAATCTTTAGCCCGCTAAGCAATGTGATCACGCCTGGGGGTCTCACGTTGATGTTTCTTGGTGTCCAGCCTCCTAGTCGGGCGATAATCCATACAGCCCAAGCAATACTATTGGTAGGGTTCTGGTTGGCCTGGCTAGCCGTACGTCCTTCCAGTTTAGGGAGCAATGCTTTTAGCAAGAGGAGTTCTACATTATCAAAGACGAGCCTGGCACTATCTGAAACGGTTAGTGTTCGACCTTGTCGCAACGCCAGCACCTTGATTGCCTCCCCGTAAACCAAGTAGATTAGTCGTTTGAGTGCCATTCCACTACTAAATTGACTTTTCTCCAGCTCGAACCCCTGACTTTTAGTGAGGCGAAAGAAGTCCTCTATCCACCAACGCTTGACGTACCACTCGACAGCTTGAAGTGCCTGCACCAAGTTTGTTACCTCATGAGTAGTGTACAGATACCAGTGGAGAGGTTCTTCCCCTTCGGCCCTTTCCCCCGCTTCTATCTCTTTGACTTCTATGGCCTGTATGGAAATTGTAGCTGGATGATCTTTTTTCAGCCGATGTAAACTAGAAGGACAAACAACTTCTACAGTTGACCACCTGATGGTCATCTGGGCGGTGCGGTCGCACCGTTTTTTATTGCCCTTGATTTCCAACTCGTACTCCCCTTGCCAGGGCTGGTCGTCCAGATAGGCATGAAGCAACTGTCCATTGGCTAATTTACGGTTTTGTGCACTTCTGATCAACAACTTAACCCGGCTATCAAAGGGGTGGGCGAAGAGCTCATACATATCGGCTTCCCGGTCAGCAATGGCTGTAAAGTTTTTCACCTTTGGCATCTTGGCCACACTATCCTCTATTGACTTGATCCAACGGTAAGAATGCTTTTCGGTGATGGGCTGCTTGGTATAACCCCTGTTTGCTTTCAGTTCCCGATCCTCTGGCAACTGGTAGATTGCTAAGTCGGTAATCCCAAACGGAATCCCCGTTGCCTCATCGAAGCCCAAGGTCGGATGCACGAACAGACCCAGCGAACGGTTATCCCCCAGAACGCCAATATCGGCATCATCCGCCGAAAACCGCCCTCGGTGTGCCTCGAAGTTGTACTGCGTGGTGTCTTGAACCAACACGACATGATCCAAGTCTTGCAAGTGACAAGGTGCTGAGAGTAACTCTCCCAAGTCTTCCAGCGTGACATTTTCATTGTTCATAAACCGTTCTGTGGCTACTTGCTCGGCCTTGTTCGAGCCGAAGCGGTTTACAACGCATGTCAGGCTCAGACGGATCAGCGAGCTGATCTTGTCAAATCTTTTTTTAAACGAATCTCCATGAGGTAAATATGCGATGTTTTAACGAATAAACTTGTGTAGGGAGAGTAGC
>NZ_JACSIT010000069.1 GCF_014349155.1 Neolewinella lacunae | reverse complement strand
GCCGCTGCCGTCGGTGGCCTCAATTTCTACCTGGAGATTGACGTTGCCTACGTCGTCGCAGGTGAACGTGAGGACCTGGTCGAGGAACTTTGCTCCTTCAACCTTCGCAGCACCTGCGGCCGCGCCCGAACCCGTCAAGGTCGTCATGGTGGCGGGCAGGCGGAACAAGTCGGTGACTTCCGCGAAGCAATTGTCGCTGACGGCGTAATTGTAGTCTTCGACGGCGAGTTCGGCCAGGCCGTTTTCGTCGAGGTAGAGGGTCGTGTCGTTCGCCATTACGATGGGGGCGATCTCGTCGACCACCGTAACGCTGAAGGTGCAGCTGCCGGGGTTACCGCTGGCATCCAGCACCGTGGCGGTGCGCTGGAAGGTGGAATCCGCGAAGGTGCAATCAAAAGTGCGGGCGCTGAGGCCGCCATCAACGGTTGGACCGGAAATGCTGCCTTCGCAATTGTCTTCAACGCTTACTAACGCCTCATCGTCCGCAATAACTGCCTCGCCATTGCTGTCGAGGGCCACCGTGATGGCTTCGCAGATGATGATGGGGGCGGTGGTGTCCTGGACAGTGAAGACTTGCTCGCAGGTCGTCATCCGGCCACAGCCGTCGGTGGCCGTGTAGGTGAAGGTGTAAGTGGTTCCGGCAAAGTTGGGGGTACCAACAATCACAGCTTCAGAAACGGTAACGACTGGCGTACCGCAACCGGAGGTGGCCGTAGCGTCGGTGGCCTCAACGGTGGGTACTACGCCGCAGTCGATGAGGGAGTCCGCCGGACAAACAGTGAAGACTGGCGCGTCGCCGTCGAAGGCAATTGTGGAGCGGAAGAAGATGGAGTCTGCCGCCTGGTTGCCCGCGTCGTCGCGAATGACCACCACGTTGACGATGTCTACGGAGCAGCCGGGGATCCGGTTTTCTTCGTAAGAATCAACGAAAGCGCTTTGGAAACCTTCACTGGAGCAGTTGTCGTCTACGCAACCAGTAAGGTCAAAAGATGCAACGTAGATGCCACCAGCAGCAACCGAGAAGTCACTCAGGTTGCCGATCGGGGAGAACGTTCCGGAGGGGGAGTTCGGGAAAATAGCATCCGGGCAAGCGGAGAAGGTGGCGGTGAACTCGGTACAGGTGACGGTGGGCGCTATTTCGTCGATTACCGTTACGTTGTAAGTGCAGCTACCCTGGTTTCCGGCTGCGTCGGTAGCTACTACCGTGCGGGCGACTGTGGTACCAACGGCAGTGCAGGTGAATACGCGGTTGCCCATGCCACCCACGGTGAAGGGACCAGAAATGTTGCCCGGGCAGTTGTCGGTGATGCTCACTACCGCCTGGTTATTAGTGATCGTGACGCTGCCACTGGCACCTACCGCTACGGTGATGTCTTCGCAGACGATGACGGGGGCGGTAACGTCGTTGACCGTTACGGTGGTCGTACACTGGCTCATGAGCGCACCATCGCTGACGGTAAGCGTGACGTTAGTCGTGCCCAGCGCGTAAGGGCCAACCGGGGATACGGAGAAGGTCAGCTGGTCCATGTCCTCATCCGTAGAGCCACCGTCGAAGTCTTCGGCGGTAACCGTAGTAGCTTCGCAGTTGGCGTCGGCATTAACGATTACGGGTTGGCAGACGGCGACGGGGGCCTGGTTGCAGGTCATCAAAGGATCCGTCACCGTCACGGTGATGGTACAAGGGGTTTCGTTGCCGTTGCCGTCTCTGGCAGAAATCGTGGTAGAGTTGTCGCCAATATTGGAGCAGTTCCAGCTATTCACCGTGATGCCGAATTCCGCGGAAATAGTGGCGCAGTTGTCCTGGAAGTTGGTTTGGATGTTGTCTCTAACAAAGTTGGCAGAAGGAATGGAGAACATCCCGTTGGCATCGAGCGACACGGTGATGTCCTGGCAAGTGAAAACAGGCCGGACGGTATCAAGTACCGTGACTTGGGCGACGCAGGTGGCCATGTTACCCGCAGCGTCAAAAACGGTCAGGGTGACCATATTTGGGTTACCAGCGACGTCGTCACAATCGAAGGCATCGGGCACGACGGTGGAGGAAGATATGCCGCAGTTGTCGTTGGAACCATTGTCTACGTCAGCGGGCGTAATGGAGGCCTCACCGTTGGCATCGAGGTAAACATCGATGGGCTGGCAAATCGCCTGGGGGCCAGTGGCATCCTGTACGGTAACCGTTACGGAACAGGTAGCCGTGTTGTTGCTTTGGTCCTCTACGGTCAGGGTGACCAAGTTAGGGCCAACTTCGGCACAGGTGAAGGTGTTCACGTCAAGGCTCAGGGTAGGGGTGGTACAAGCGGTAGAGCCGTTGTCGACCTGCGCAGGGGTGATGGTGGCCATCCCGGCGGCATCCAGTTGAACGTTGAAGGGGGCGACGCAAAGGGCGGTGACCGTTTCTGCAACTACGATGTCTAGGGTGGTGCAGTCTCCGCCGGCGGGAACACAGCCGCCTTCGCCACGGACGTAAATGGTGGTGGTGCCCACCGTAGCAAGTGATCCGAGGTTGATGACCGAATTACTGCTGCGCAGCACTTCCGTTCCGCCGCAGCTAATGGTGTACACTACCCATTCCGTGGCGTCGTTCAGGCTACCCGTGATGGTGAGGGTAATGTTGTTGCCAGCACCGGGGCAAACCGGATCGGGGCTGTAGGACAGGTTGGTGATGACGGGCAACTCGCAGCAACCAAAGCCAGCGATACAATCTACTGGCGGAATGCCGGAGGTACTGGTATTGCTCGTCTCCCAGTTAGCTGGCGTATTGGTGGCGAGGCGGTTGGCACTGATGCCACCGGGGAGATTGCTACAGTCAAAGACTGCGTTGTCTACCTCCGGGGAAATGGCCAGCGAGGTGCCGGGGTTGTCAATAAAGACTTGGGGCTGGGCGGAAGACTGCGCATCCGTAGCATCAGCATCCCAATCACCATTCATTTGAATGGCGGCCAAAAGCGTTGGGCTGCCGAGCGTTCCTTGGAAGGCGAAGATCTGGTCTCCATTAATGGATAAATCTACAGATCCGGAAATACTCGTTACCGTTCCCGCAGGCGAGCCGTCGTAATTAAGGAAGTTACCCCCCGTTACAAAAAATTGATCGCCACAGGTGGCCATACCACCAAAGGTGAGGGCAATGAGGCCTTCGCCCGTCCGGAAAGCACCTGATGCAAGCCAGCCATTGTCGGTGAAGTTGATGACCGTGCCGGTTCCGATGTCGGTGAAAATGACGAAGGAGAAGGTGTCAGGATTGTCGGAATTATACCCAGTAAATGCCAGGTCGCCGATGGCCAGGGTGCTGGCGGCGCTGAAGCTGACCATTACCTCATCCGAGGTGGTAGCACAGCCTGGGTTGATGACTTCCCACTGAAGGGTGTAAGTCACGCCGGGCGTACCGCTGAAAGAAGAGGTAGGGGAAGTTGCGTCACCGAACATTCCGTTGCCGTCGCCGCTGGTTTCCGTCCATACGCCCGTTCCGGGGCTGGGGTTGCTGCCTGACAGGGTGGTCGAGGTACCCATCAGGTTCAGTTGGTCCGGGCCCGCGTTGGCCGCCGTACCCATCGTCATGATGGTAATAGATTCACTTACCGTTCCACCCATACAGTTGGGGGTGGTCACGAAATAAGTAGTGGTCCCCTGGATACTATTGATGGTGAATTGTGGGGTTACTACCGGACCATTGATGATCGGCCCGGCGGCACTGCCCGTCCGCAGCGTATAGGCCGTAGTGCCGGGGTCAGCACCGCCGTTGATGACAATGTTGACGCTGGCCGTGGGGCAAAGCGTGCCCAAGGGGTTTTGGCTCAGGGCAATCGTAGGATCCACGCAGGCCATGCCGATGGTGAACATCGCGGGGATGTCGGCTGGGTAGTCTACACCGTCGGCGTCGCAGCATTCGTTCGCGGTGCCACCATCTTCCAATGTCCAGTTGCTGGCCACATTGACGATGGCAGCAGCAGCAGCGGCTTTGGAAGGGAAGACTGTTCCCCCAGTGTAGATGCCAAGGTCGGCATCAATGTCGACACCGGTAAAGTCTACAAGGAAGCCACTGATGGAAGCAGGTGGGGTATTGGTTTGCCCCCCAGTACCAGCATTATTGGTCAGCAAGGCAGAAATCAGCGTTGGGGAAGCCAAGGAACCCTGGAAAACGTAAATTTCTTCGTTCGAAGTTGACAATTCCCAAGCATCCGCGCCCACAAAAGCCACGGTACCCGTACTGGCTGAAGGCGTAGGGCAGTTACCGGAAGTAGAAGCATTCGTTGTCACCTGCACCACCGTTCCGGCGGGAAGCACGCTCGCACTATTGGTCCAACTCAGGGTGCCTTCTCCAGTAGTGAAGACTCCACCAGTAAACTCATTCTCGGTAAACAGAACGACTTCGTTGGCGGGAATGGGGACTAAGGCAACGAAAGCGAAGCCGTCACCACAATTGGCATCGGGAGATGTTGGGCCAGAATCAGAATCCGTAACAATCGCCACAATCATCACATCCCCGGGCGCCAGTTGGGCAGACAGGGAAAAGGAGAGGCAGAACAGCAGCAGGAGGGCAAGAAACCGCCCGGGGCGGCACAGGGTAGCGCTTAGTTTCATGATTACGATTGTAAAAGATCAAAGTTGGGGGCGGTCGGTCTCCCCATGGAAATTATGCATAAAGGTACATCCCCGGTTACTCCCCAAAGAAAAAAATTGTGGGAACTTAAAAATTTAGGGGCCAAGAGGCCATTATTCAGCCTGCAAGTAGGGCCAGGCCCGCAAAAACGGGCGTTAAAAGTCACTTCGGCGGGTGCCAAAAAGCCCCCCCGGCGCTTGCTCCAGCCAGGTAAAAAGGAATCCGAAACTCGCTTGGTTTACTGCAACAGGCGCGCCCGCAGACGTCCGTCCACGGCCTTCAATTCAATGCGCTGTGCAGATTGGTTAACGAAGGTGAGGGTTCCCGGTGCGCTGTTCAACACGGCCTTGGGAGCACCGATGGTGCGCAGCAATGCTTCGTTGCCGTGGGGATAGGCACTGAGTAAGGACTGGAAGGAAGCCAGCAAATCACGCTCGCCTTGCGAAAGTTGCAAAACAGTAAAACTGGCAGCAGCTAATGGTCCGGTAGCCGATAGGCCTGCAACGACCAGCCCGGCTCCGGTCATAAAGTTTCTACGATTCAACATGATAGCGTTATGTTCTCAAGGCGGTGGGCCCCGTTTCCTTACCCAGGAATGGCCCAAATGTAGGTAATTGGCAGCAATGCGAATGCGACCAAGTGTTCAGCGGGGCAAAATTTCGTGGCAGAGGGACACCCCGGCGAGCACAAAAACTGCGGGAAACCCGGGAAACTCCCCGGTGCCTGGCCTGTCCCCTGCCCCGCTCCTTTGTCCGTTCCAGGGCACCTGCGGCCGCGCCAAAACCGAAAACTTTGCGCCGAAATGCTACCGGCTGGCGTGGATGAGGCCACCCCCAACGACGTCGTCCCCCTCGTAAAAGACGGCACTCTGCCCCGGGGCCACGCCACGTACGTCGGCGTAAAACTCAACGCTCAGGCGGTCGGGCGCGAGTTGCTCGACGAGGCTGAGGGTGCCCGCATCCTTGTAGCGCACTTTGGTGAGCAGTTCCAGGCCGCCCGCCGGCAGTTCGGCGTATTTTTGGAGGGTAGCGCCGCCGACGGTCATGCCATTGCGTACCAAGGCGTCCACCGGGCCAAGGGTGACGGTGTTGGTGGCCGCGTCGATGGCCGTAACGTACATCGGTTCGCCGAAGGCCATCCCCAGTCCCTTGCGCTGGCCGATGGTGTAGAAGGGGTACCCCTCGTGCTGCCCCAGCACTTCGCCGGCCGTACTCACGAATTTGCCGCCCGCCACCTGTGCCTCCAGCTCGGGCAAACGCCGCTTGAGGAAGCCCCGGTAGTCATTGTCGGGCACAAAGCAGATTTCAAAGCTTTCGGCCTTTTTGCTCAGTTCTTCGTAGCCAAAGTCGTAGGCCAATTGCCGCACCTCGGGCTTGGTCATGTGCCCGAGCGGGAAGCGGCTGCGGGCCATGCATTCCTGGCTGAGGCCCCACAAAACATAACTCTGGTCTTTGTGGCTGTCCGCGCTCTTGCGCACGTGCCAGCGCCCGGCCTCCGTCTGGTTCAGTTGGGCGTAGTGGCCGGTGGCGATGAAGGCGCAGTCCATCGCATCGGCCCGCTTCAGCAGGGCGCTCCATTTGATGTGGGTATTGCAGAGCACACAGGGGTTGGGCGTGCGGCCGGCCATATACTCATCGACAAAATTGTCGATAACGTGGTCGCCAAACTCGTCGCGGATGTCAATGATGAAATGGGAGAAACCCATCGAAACGGCCACCGAACGGGCGTCGTTGATCGAGTCGAGGCTGCAGCAGCCCGTCTCTTTCTTGGCACCGCCGGAGTTGGCGTAGTCCCAGGTTTTCATCGTGATGCCCACCACCTCGTAGCCCTGTTCGTGCAGGATCATCGCGGTGACGGTGCTGTCAATGCCGCCACTCATGGCAACGAGTACACGTCCGTGCTTGCTCATATCGTTGGTTTTTCGCGGAGGTTCAAGGGCCTCGCCAAAAAGAAGTGCAAAGGTAACGCTTGGTAGATTGGGGAGGTTGCAGAAGAAGGTATTGTCGCGGCTTTAGCCCGACTGTGCCGGGGGCGGATATTGTCGCGACTTCAGCCCGACTCCTTCAAGACCGGAGGTCCTGCCCTCAGTATTGTGGGGCTGAAGCCGCGACAGTACCTTGGGGGCCTCCATTTAAATCCATGCTTTACTCCATGTAACTCTCTGGGATAAAAAAGGACCGTCAGTCCGGAATAGTCGGGCTGAAGCCGCGACAATACCTTTTAGGGCGCGGGCGCAGGTGCCGGGTAAGTCGTTCAAGAGCGAAGAAAAGACGACAATGTCCGTCACTGCAAAAATTCCTACGAACTATTGGCGGGGGCGAAGGCGTTTACAAACACACACAAAACCAGACCCGATGCGTCACTTACTGATCTTACTAGTTTTAGCCATTTGTTCTTCCTATCTGCCCGCCCAGTTGGTCGGCGACACCGAAAATGGCCTGGCCAGCTACTACAGCGCGGAATACCACGGGGCTGAAACGGCCTACGGGGTGATTTACGACAAAAACCAACTCGTAGCCGCCCACCGGCAGTTTCCCCAGAACAGCGTCGTGCGGGTCCGCAACATCGAAAATGGTAAGACTGTCGACGTACGCATCATCGATAAAGGCCCCTTTATTCGCGGCCGCGTCATTGAACTGAGCGAGCGCGCCGCCGCCAACCTCGGCATGCTCGGCAAAGAAACCGTCCCGGTGGAAATTACCCTGCTCTCTACCCCCAGCCAGCCCGCCGCGGTCAACACCGATCCTCCCCGGCAAACGCCCGTTGTGCCCGAAGCCACCCCGGCCACTCCCGTCACCCGCCCAACTACCGAACCCGCAGCCACGCCAGCGACCGACACCCGCGTAGTGACGCCCGAGCCCGCCCGCCCCGCGCCCGTCCAGCCCGGTGAAGTAACGCCCCGTAGCACTCCGTCCACCACGGCTCCCATCAGTACCCCGCCCCCCACCGTATCCGCCGCCGACGCGGTAAAAGCCACCCCAGTGGTCAAGAAAAACTACGTTCGCCAAAATGCCTTTGCCCCCGGCACTTACAAGATCGAATTGCTCAAGCCAAGCGGCGGCAACTTTGGCGTGCAGGTAGGCAGCTTCAAGGACCTGGAAGGCTCCATGGATAAGGTAGCTGAACTACAGGGCAAATGGTTTGAAAACATCCTGGTCCAGAAGATCAACTCAGGTCCCTTTGCTACCTACAAAGTCATCCTCGGTCCTTTTGATACGCAAGCCAGCGCCACCCGCTACGCCTCCGACCTCAAGAAGCGCTACAAGATGGATGGCTTCACCGTTACCCTCGAGTAAGTCAAAAAATTACCGGTACTTCAAACGCTACGGCCTGCCGGGTAGTAGGGTGCGTAAAGGCAATCCACTCGGCGTGCAGACACAGCCGGCTGGCCGCAACGCCGTATAAGTCATCCCCTACGATCGGCGCGTTGAGTCCGCCGGGGTGGGCGGCGTGCACGCGAAGCTGGTGGGTGCGCCCGGTAACCGGCCACAAGTGAACCAAAGTACGCTTGCCCTCCCGCCCGATTACTTTCCAGTGGGTGCGGGCGGTCTTGCCGTGGGTCGTACAGACGATCTGCCGTGGCCGGTCTTCCAGGTCGCCCCGCAGCGGCAAATCAATCGTCCCTTCTTCGCCGTCCACCACGCCTTCGAGCAGGGCGATGTAGCGCTTTTGCACGGAGCGTTTGAAGAACTGGTGCTGGAGCAGCTTGTGGGTTTCTTTATTTTTGGTGAGGAGGAGCAGGCCGCTGGTGCTCATGTCGAGACGGTGGACGATCAGTGGTCCGGTAGCACTGGGATACCGCTTTTTGGCGCGCAGCCAGACGGAGTCCTCGATGTTCTTGCCGGGAACGGAGAGCATCTCGTGGGGTTTATTCACCAACAGGAGGTCATCGTCTTCGTAGACGACGGTGAGGGATTTGCCTACGGCGGGGTTTTGGAGCAGGGGGTTGGGCTCAACGGACAGGCCCTGGAGCATATGGCCCAGGATGGGTTCGCATTTGCCCCGGCAGGCGGGGTAAAAGTTGCCGTGCTTGCGGATTTCCGAGGCAGGAGATTGTCCCCACCAAAACTCGGCCATCGTTACCGGGCGCAAACCGTGGCGGTAGGCGTACTGCAAAAGTTTGGGGGCGGCGCACTCCCCTGCCCCGGCCGGCGGCGTCTGGAAGATGGTTTCGCGGAAGATGTCGGGCAAGTCCCGCTCCCGGCCCTCCGCGTCCAAAAAGCGGTACTGCTCGAAGATGCGGTGCTGGAGGGCGTGCGAAAGTACCTTGCGCTGTTCCCTGAGGTCGGCTACCTGCCCGGTATAAGTCTGGAGCGTAGCGCGCAGGGTGGCCAGGCGCTGTTCCCAGGCCCGGACGAGGTCTTTGAGGGCAAAATGCTGCCCGACGCTTTCGCGGGCCAAGGCGGCTTCGAGTTGCTGAAAATCTGTGGGCGGAAGCAAGTCGCGTTGGGCATCCCGGCGGACGGCCCGCTGGCGTTTGGCGCTTTTGAGGGCAGCTTTTTCGGCGGCGATTTCGGTGGCGGCCTGGTCTTCGGCGTCGAGAAGGGCCTGGCGGGCGGCGGCCAGTTCCGGGCTGTTTTCGAGGGCTTCCAGCCGGGCGTTGAGGGCATTGACCTCCTGCTCGCCCGCCTTGTAGAAACCGTCTTCCTGCAAGACGTCGTAGACCGGTGGGACGAACCCGGGTAGGTGGTTGCTGTCCGCCAGTTTCCCTGAAAAAGCCGCCAGGTAGCCCACCTCGCCCGCCGGGTTTACCACTACGAGTACCCCAAACATCTTCCCCTGGGCACCGATGGCTCCGGGCTGACCGAAGTCGTAAGACCAGTCCGTCTGCGTCGAAAGGCGTTGCTGCAACTCCGCCGCTGCCCGCAAGGCCAGGGGATGGGGAGCGGAATGGAAGGGGTAGTTGAGCCGGGGGGGCAACTCGGCCAACGGCACCGGGGGCTGAAAGGGAATAAATTGGGGAGCGGCTTCGGTCATGGGGACGGCAAAGATCGGGATTTTCCGCCGGGGAAGCGGACAAGGGAAGCACCGAAGCCGCAAAAGCAGGATTTTTAGCGTACCTTCGTTGGCCAGCGGGGCCTGCGGTGAACGCCCCGTCTTCCTTTCTGATAATTGAAATTTCCGGTCCGATGAAATTACTTTCCGTCGCGCGGGGGGCTTGCCTGGCTCTCCTTATCCTTACCCTGGCACCTGCGTTGAGCGCCCAAACGGAGCACAGTGTGGCGCGGCAGTGGAATGAGCAGATGCTGGAAGCCATCACCAATGATTTCGCGCGGCCGGTGGTGCACGCCCGCAACCTTTACCACATCTCGGCGGCGATGTACGATGCCTGGTCTTTGGCCACTGAAAAGGGACGCCCCTGCCTGATGGCCAGCACCCAGGCCGGCTACCGGCTGGGCATCGACCACTGGAAAATCCCCGCCTACGCTGACCCCGACACCGCCGCCGAAGAAGCCATCAGCTACGCCGCCTACCGCATGATCCTGCACCGTTATCAGCGGGCACCGGGCTACGCTGGCATCGTCAGCCGCGCCGAACAACTGATGCAAGACCTGGGCTACGACCCCGCCTACACCGGCACCGATTACCAGGGCGGTGGCCCCGCCGACCTGGGCAATTACATCGCCCAAAGCATCATCGCCTTCGGGATGCAGGACGGCAGTAACGAGGTGGCCAACCACGCCAACCGCACCTACCCGGCCCCCTTCAACTCGCCGCTGCAATTCACCAACCCTTTCTCCATTTTTGCCGTCCTGGACCCCAACCGCTGGCAAACCCTGCAATTTCCCGGGACGATCATCGACCAGTCTGGCCAGGTCATCGGGAACGTCCTGTTGCCATTTTTAGGTGCCGAATGGGGAGACGTCACGCCCTTCGCCCTGAAAGCCGAAGACCGGAAAACGCCCGTCCCCGGTGTACACTACGGCAACAGCCCGATTTACCACGACCCCGGTCCGCCCCCCTACTTTTCGCGTACCGATACCCAGCAGCTCGCGTACTACCGCTGGGGCTTTGAACTGGTTTTGAAGTGGTCTTCTCACCTCGACCCCCGGGACGGGGTGATGTGGGACATTTCTCCCGGTGCCCTCGGCAACTTCACGGGTACTTATCCTACGGACTACGCCGACTACCCTGATTTTTACAACGTGCGGGACGGGGGAACCTACAACGCCACCGGCCACCCCGTCAACCCCGTTACCGGCCAGCCCTACCCGCCCAATATCGTCCCACGCGGCGATTACACGCGGGTTTTGGCGGAATTCTGGGCCGACGGACCGGCCAGCGAGACCCCGCCGGGGCACTGGTTCTCCATCTTCAACACGGTGCTGGATCATCCCCTATTTGAGCGCCGCATCGGGGGGGAAGGACCGGAACTGCCGGCGTTGGAATACGACGTCAAGGCCTACCTCACCCTGGGCGGAGCCATGCACGATGCGGCCATTACGGCCTGGAGCATCAAGGGTGCCTACGACTACGCCCGGCCCATTACCGCCATTCGCTACATGGCGGTGAACGGGCAGAGTTCTAACCCCAACGGCAGCAACTACAGCATCTTTGGCCTCCGCTTCGACCCCGGACTGATTGAGCCCATTACCGATTTCTCGGAGCTCGAAAACAATACCACTTTGGCCCTGGTCAAAGCGCGTGGCTGGATCGGCCCCGATGCCATCGCCAACCCGGAGACGGACGTGGCGGGCGTGGGCTGGATCAACCCCACGATGTGGATGCCCTACCAGCGCCCCAATTTCGTGACCCCCAACTTTGCCGGCTACATCTCCGGGCACTCTACCTTTAGTTCCACCGCCGCAACGGTCCTGGAAAAACTCACCGGCTCGCCCTATTTCCCCGGCGGCGTGGGGGAATTTGTGGCCTCCAAAAATTCTTTCTTGGTCTTTGAAGAAGGGCCAAGCGTTGACGTGGTCTTGCAGTGGGCGACCTACCGCGATGCCTCCGACCAAACGAGCCTGAGCCGCATCTGGGGCGGGATTCACCCGCCGGCCGATGACGTCCCCGGCCGCATCATCGGCATGGAAGTGGGCGAAGACGCTTACGACCGCGCCACGGCCATTTTCGCCGAAGACCTCACCGCCACCCAAAGCCCTGCGCAGGTAGAAAACCTGCGGGCCTACCCCAACCCCGCCCGCCGGGGTATGGCCGTTACGCTGGCGTTCAGCGACGAAAACTTCCGGCGGCAAGTGCGGGTGTACGACGTGAACGGGCGGGTTCTCCAGACCTTGCCGGCACCGGGCCGTACCGTCGGCATCCCCACGGATGTTCTGCCGGGCGGCCTGTACTTCGTGCGGACCCTCGATGGCCGGGCGGGTGGTGTCTTCCAGGTGTTTTAGTGCACAGTGCCGTAGTGGAGTAGTTTATAGTTGAACTACTCCACTACCAACGATATCCCTTGATTCGGAGAACTTATCGGATATTGACGGCGAAAAGCCGATCAATCCACCATGTCTACTCCCAGCTATACCCGTCCCTTTTACGCCTTACTTTCCCTGCCGGCTACGGCCATGGGTTTTGCGCTCTGCGTGCAGATTGCGGCCCTGAGCTGGATATTGAACACCCAGTACGGGCTCAACATCGAGGAGATTGGATACGTCTGGCTGGCCGGTCCGGTAGCGGGTATTCTGGGGCAGGTCATCATCGGAGCGGTGAGCGATAATGTCTGGCTCTGGGGCGGGCGGCGGCGGCCCTTCATCGTGATTGGGGGGACGATTGCGGCGCTTATGATCCTGGCCCTGCCTAACCTGGGCCTCATCCAAACTGCCCTGGGGGTAGAGAGCATCATCGGCATTGCCATTGCCGTAGCCCTTACGCTGGACCTGGCCATTAACGTCAGTTTCAACCCCGCGCGGTCCATCATCGCCGACGTAACGCCGCTGGGAGACGCCCGTACCAGGGGCTTCACCTGGATGCAGACCATCTCCGGCTTCTTCGGGGTACTGGCCTACCTGATGGGGGCATTCATCAGCAACTACTTCCTGATCTACAGTGGCGCGGCCATCGTGTTGCTCTTTTCGCTCATCCCGGCCTTTTACATCCGGGAGCCACGACACTTGTCCGTGCCCGAAGAACCGGAGGCGCTTAACGTACAGGAGGCGCTGGTGCCCGACGTAGGCATCGGGGTGGCGAACAACAGCACCGACTGGTCTTCCTTCCTGAAAATCTGCCTGGCCCACGGCTTCACCTGGGTGGGGGTGCAGACGATGTTCATCTACACTTTTGCCTACATCAAGGAGGTGATTATGGGGTTTGAGACTACGCAGGACCTCAGTGCCACCCAGAACGACGCCATCGGTTTCAGCATCGGGGTAGCATTTGCCATTCTGAACACGGTGGGGTTCCTCTTGCCTGCGCTGGTACTGACGCCCATTGCGGAGCGGATCGGCCGGGTAAAAACCCACGCGGCGGCCATTGCCATCAGTGCGCTGGGCTACGGGCTCATCGTGGCGTTTGGTACCTCGGTGGCGGCGTTTTACGCCCTGATGGCGGTGGTGGGCATCGGCTGGGCGGCGGTGGTGAGCCTGCCCTTCGCAATCATGACCGAGGTGGTAGACCAGCGGCGGATGGGCCTGATGATGGGTCTTTTCAACCTCTCCGTTGTCTTGCCGCAAATCGTGGCTTCCAACCTCGGGGGCTTCATTGAGGCGGCGGCGGATAAATCAATGATCTTCTGGATTAGCGGCGGCACCCTGGCGGTAAGCGCCTTGCTGTGGCTGCTGGTCAAGGAGCAACGGAGCGGGACGAAGGAAGGGGCGCTGACGCAGGTGCATTGAGGGGATTGGGAGATGGTTCATAGTTCTGTAGTTCTGGGGTTCTGGGGTTCTGGGGTTCTGGGGTTCTGTGGTTTGTCTTGGGGGGCGGGAGAATGGCTGCGGCTGGGTGGGTAAAAGTGACCAACAGATTACCAGCGAATTTTCGCTAAACCTTGGTGATCGGGGGCAACTGCCCTATATTTGCGATCCGCAGTTTGGGGGAAAGGTGTTGGGCATTGCTTCCTGGTCCTTTCCCTGGCACCTGCGGCCGCGCAAGATGCCTCGCAGTTTGCGTGGTCCCGACGAGCGAAAGCGGAACTCGGGGCCGCGCCCACTGCTCTGGCCCAGGCGTGGTAAGAAACGAGCCCGATTAAAGTGATCAAAGCGAAAATATGAAGCTGCTGGTTTGCGTCAGTAAGACGCCCGAAACGACTACCAAAATCCAACTTACGCCCGACCAAGCGGCGCTGGACGAGCGGGGCGTGAACTATATCATGAACCCCTACGATGAGTGGTACGCGCTGGTGCGCGCCATGGAACTTAAGGAAGCCGTTGGTGGCACGGTGACCCTGCTCAACGTTGGCCCCGCCGACAATGACGCGGTCATCCGCAAGGGCCTCGCCATTGGGGCTGACGATGCCATCCGGGTAGACGCCACCGAGGGCGGCAGCCTCTTCATCGCCAGGCAAATTGCCGCCCAGGCCAAGGAAGGTGCCTACGACATCATCTTCTTCGGCAAAGAAACGATTGACTGCAACGGCTCCGAAGTAGGGGCTATGGTCGCCGAGCTGCTTGACCTGGCGTACGTCGGCGACGCCAGCAAACTGGAGGTGAACGGCACGGCAGCCACGGTTACGCGCGACATTGAAGGCGGCGTGCAGGTGGTGGAAGTAAACACCCCTTTCGCCCTGAGTGCCGCCAAAGGCATGGCCGAGCAACGCATCCCCAACATGCGCGGCATCATGATGGCCAAAACCAAGCCCCTGAAGGTAGTTCCCGCCGTGGAAGCCAGCCCCACCACCCGGGTGCAGCACTACGACCTGCCGCCCGCCAAATCGGCCGTCCGGCTCATCGACCCCGAAAATATGGACGAACTGGTGCGCCTGCTCCACGAAGAAGCCAAGGTGATTTAACGCCCACTTCAGCCCTTTCCCTTAACCAATCCAGATGCCCGGCCCAGCGCCAGATCTGCCCAAAAAATCAATACGATGGTCCTAGTATTTGCGGAAGCGAGCAACGGAAAATTCAAAAAAGCGGCCTTTGAGGCCGTTACTTACGGTGCCAAAACGGCGGCCGCCCTCGGCACCGAATGCCACGCCCTTACTTTGGGCGAAGCAGACGCGGCGGGAGAACTGGGCCGCTACGGCGCCCAAAAAGTGTACCACCTCAACGCGCCCGAGTTGGCGACCTTTGACAGTGCGGTGTATACGGCGGCCATCGCCGGTGCGGCGCAGGCCATTGGCGCGAAGGTCATCGTCCTGATGCACAACAGTACGGGAAAGAACCTGGTGGGCCGCCTGGCCGCCCGGCTCGAGGCTGGCTCCGCGCCCGGCGTAAATGCCCTGCCCAAGGTTGAGGGCGGAAAGTTTACGGTCCGCAAGGCCGTATTCTCCGGCAAAGCCTTCGCTGAAGTGGAAATCCTGACGGACTACAAAATCATCAGCCTGGCTGGCAATTCCATTCCCGTAGAAGAAAGTGGCGCGGCCGTGGCAGTAGAAAGTCTGAACGTAGCCCTGCCCGCACCCAAAACCAAAGTGCTGGAGACCAAGCGGGCGGAGGGCATTACGCCACTGCCCGAAGCGGAGCTGGTGGTATCCGGCGGCCGCGGCCTCAAGGGCCCCGAAAACTGGGGAGTGATTACTGACCTGGCGGACGCCCTGGGTGCCACCACCGCTTGCAGCCGGCCCGTTGCCGACGTACACTGGCGCCCCCACCACGAGCACGTAGGGCAGACCGGCGTGGCCATCCGGCCCAACCTCTACATTGCGGCCGGCATCAGCGGTGCCATCCAGCACCTGGCGGGCGTCAACAGCTCCAAGACCATTGTAGTGATCAACAAAGACCCCGAAGCGCCCTTCTTTAAGGCTGCTGACTACGGGGTGGTGGGCGACCTCTTTGAGGTGCTGCCGCGCTTGACGGAAGCGATTAAAAAGCATAAGGGGGTGTAGTTAGTTCAGTAGTTCATAGTTCAATAGGTGATACACTGACGGGTACTGAGCAACGACTATTGAACTATGAACTATCCAAGGGTTGTCGTAGACCAATACTTTTGGTTAGGTGCAGGGGTAGATTGATGCCTTTTTTGCGGAGCCTTGGGGTGGATGAAATTCCTAGAAAGGGGGGTAGGGGAAAAGACTGGAAATAGTATCTTTGGAGCACGTTCAATCTATCGCCAGGTGGTTTTAGCCAGCTGTGTGATGGGTGCATTTGTTTCACAATCTGCTTCTGAGATCATGCAAAAAATACTCTTCCTCTCGCTGTTGATGGCGGGTAGCCTTTCCATCGGCGCACAAGACTTCATGCTGCAAGGCTGGTTTTGGGATTATCCTAAGGATGGATGCTTTACCTCCTCAGGCAATTACAGTGGGCCAAACTGGGCCAGTACGGTAAACAGCAAGGTGAATGACCTGGCCAATGCGGGCTTCACCTACGTTTGGCTGCCGCCCCTTTCCCGGGCCAGCTTCGGGGCCTGCTCCAATGGCTACGACCCCCAGGACCTCTACGACCTGGGCGACCCCGCCATTGGCCGTACGGGCTTCGGTACCCGTGCAGAGGTAGACGCCCTGGTGGCCAACCTAAGTGGGGCGGGCATTCAGTCGGTGGCCGACGTCGTATACAACCACCGCGACGGGGGAAAGCCGGAAGACAACCCCGCCGTGAAAGCCTACATTGAAACCCACTTCAACGGGATGGGTAAGCAACCCTACCCCAGCGATCGCTTCCGCTGCCGGCTCCCCCTGGGTGGTAGCTACGGTGCGGGAGATTACTACTTCAAAATCAGTTCCAAAACCCAGAGCTACGGACCCAACGAATACCAGTTCCGGGCCTACGTCGCGGGGGTCCCGCGCGCGGCGGCACCCGACATCAACGAAAACGAGCCCAACGGGGGCGGGGATTGCAGCCCACAGCCGTTTAATACCGTACAACTCAACCAACGCATCCGCGCCACCCTCTTCGACTTCAGCGGCTGCTACACCGACGAGTTTAAGCTGAGCATCAGCGCGGCCGACTTCCTGGCCGGTGGAGATGACCTCTTGATCGACCTCATCAACGCCAACGTCAGCGAGCGCGGCTACTCCGACCACCGCATCTACGCCATCTACTACGAGTCCAACCCCGGCACCCAGGGCATCAATATCCCGCTGGAAGACCTGAAATACCAAACTTATACCGACTTTACGACCATGCCCAGCGGGCAGGGGCCGATGAACTTCGAAAATTTTCGTCCCAACAGTGCGAATACGAGCACCACCTTCATGGCTGGCGACTTCGATGCCCCCCTGTTTTTCTACGACGTGGTGCAGGAAAATCCTTCGACCCTGGCTACTTACGCCGACTGGACCCACTGGCTGCTCAACGACGTAGGCATGGGCGGGCTGCGGCTTGATGCGGTCAAGCACTTCCCTCCCGTTTTCGTCGCCCAAATCCTCGATGAACTCGCCAGCCGCAACCCCGGCTCCAACCCGCCCATGGTGGTCGGCGAATTTTTCGATGGCAACCCCACGCTGCTTGCCGCCTGGGTAGACCAGGTAAACAGCAACATCACCAGCAGCACGGCCTACGCCCGGGTATTCGACTTTACCCTCCGCAATGCCCTGAAGGAGGCCTGCGACAACGGTGGCTACGATTTGCGCAACGTCTTTTCCAGTTCCCTGCGCGACAATGGCCTCTCCGGCTTCAACGTAGTAACCTTCATCAACAACCACGACTTCCGGGGACCTGGAGAACCCGTACAGAACGACTTGCTGCTGGCTTACGCTTACCTGCTGACGAACAACCAGCTGGGCGTCCCCACGGTATTTTACCCCGACTTCTTTGGCACCAGCATCCCCAACGCGCCCGTCTTTAACCTGGGGGCGGAGATCAGCGAACTGATGCAAATCCACCGCGACCACATCTTTGGCTCGCCGACGGTAGACTACCTCAACCGCTTCGGAACTCCTTATTTCGCCAACTATCAGCAAGGGAGCTCCAACCGGGCCCTGATCTACCAGATCATCGGCGGAGCAGGAGCGACGGACCTGGTGGTGGCCATTAACTTCGGCAATTCCACGCTGAAGGTAGACCAGACCATCAACGCTACGGCTTCCGGCGGGCTCACCCAGGGATCCATTTTTAATGATCTTACGGGCAATGCCTTCAACAGCAGCACTACCCTTAACGGGAGCAACCAAATCCTGATTGACGTACCCGCTAAGTCTTTTGCCATCTACGCCGCTACGGGAGCCAGCCTCCCGGTGGAACTGCTGAGCTTCACGGCACAGGTGGATGCCAAAGGCCTGGTTCAACTGGACTGGGAGACCGCCCTGGAAGAAAATGTGGCCGACTTTGTGCCCGAATACAGCGTGGATGGCAGCACTTTCGTCGCCTTGAACCCCGTCAATGCCCGCAACACGCCGGGTAAGTACGCCTACACGGATAACCGCCCCTGGCCGCAAGCGGTACGCTACTACCGGCTCCGTTCCCGCGATACCGACGGGCAGGAACAACTGAGCGCCGTGCGCCGCCTGACTTTCCGCGCTAACGACCTCCTGCGCGTCAGCCCCAATCCCGCTGGCGACCGGGTGCGGGTCTTTGGCCTGGCCACCGAAGCGGCGTGGCTGCTGACCAACGTTGCCGGGCAGCGCCAGGACCTGAACGCCCACCGCGGCGACGGCTGGCTGGAAATGGACCTGACACACCTCCCGGCGGGCCTCTACTACCTGCGCACGGGCGGAGAAGTCGTCAAAATCGTCAAACAGTAGCCAAAGCGGGCTTCCCGGCCTGCCCGTCGGGAAGCCCGCCCCCGCACCAAACTAAATTTTCCCGCCCCTCTTTTCCAATTCCACGAAAAGCTGTACCTTTGCGGACCGTTTCAAACCCGGAGTAAAAAACAAGATAGCATGGCACATCATAAGTCAGCCCAAAAGCGGATTCGTCAAGACGCCAAGAAGCGCCTTCACAACCGTTACTACAAGAAATCTACCCGTACCGTCATCGCCAAAGTGCGGAGTATGGAAGACAAAGACGAAGCCGAGAAGCAACTCCCCCGTCTTTTCAGCATGATCGACCGCCTGGCAAAGCGCAACCTGTTCCACCCGAACAAAGCTGCTAACCTGAAGTCTGGCCTGGCCAAGCACGTTCAATCCCTGGGCTAGCCCACGCTTTACCCCTTGGGTTTGATCGTTTTCGGGAAGCCTCCCTTTCGTTACGCGGAAGGGAGGCTTCCCTGCGTTGGGGAAGGGAGTAAAGGGGGGAAAGGAGTAAGGGGATAAAGGGGGAAAGGAGGGACCCTGCTGCGCAGGTCTTTTTTGAACCACTAAGGACACGAAGATGGACTAAGTAGGGAAGGGGGCCACAAAGCCCCTGCCGGCCCTGGAGGGGCCGCTTGGGTAGCGTCGGGTGAAGCCCGACGTTTTCGTTTTAGTCCGTAAAGTGTAGACATTCAAATATGAACAGTCTCGTTGCCAACCGTTTGACCTGCCTTATTTCGCCTGCAAGTGGATGATGATGCGCTCGCCGTGGTCGCGCGTATTCTCGATAAAGAGCTTGCTGGTTTCCTGGCCGGCGCAGGCTACGCCCGCCAGATAGACGCCGGGCAGCTGGGTCTGGAGCGTCTCCGGGTCAAAAATTGGCTTGCAGGCATCGTCGGTTTCCACGGGTAAGCCCAGGCGTTCAAACAGGGCGTAGTTGGGCAGGTAGCCGGTCATGGCCAACACAAAATCGTTGGCTACGCGCAAGGGGCCTGCGGGGGTATTCAAGTCTACAGAAGCAGGATGAATGGCCGTAACGGTGGTATTAAAGTGGGCCGTGATGCTGCCTTCCTTGATGCGGTTTTCGATGTCGGGGCGGATCCAGTACTTCACCCGGTCGTAGATGCTGTCGCCACGGATGGCCATGGTCACGCGGGCTCCTTTGCGCCAGCACTCCAGCGCCGCGTCGCAGGCACTATTGGCTGCGCCGACGACCAGAACCTCCTGGTTGATGTAAGCGTGGGGGTCATCGTAGTAGTGCTTTACCTTGGGCAAATCCTCGCCCGGCACGCCCAGCAGGCGGGGGGTATCGTAAAATCCGGTGGCTACGCACACGGCGCGGGCGTGGTAGGTCGCTTTACTGGTACGCACGGTATACCCCTGGGGAGAGCGGGGCTCCATGCCCAGCACTTCTTCGTAGAGGTGAAGGTGCAACCCATTGGCCTGGGCCAGGCGGCGGTAGTATTCGAGCGCCTCGGAGCGGGTGGGTTTATCGCCGTGGCTGATGAAGGGCGTGTTGTGAATTTCCAGCTTCAGCGAGGTGCTGAAAAAAGTCATATTGACGGGAAAATGAAACAGGCTATTGGCCAGCATCCCCTTTTCGATGATGAGGTAGCGGAGGCCGGCCTTTCGGGCGCTGATGCCCACGTTGAGGCCGGTGGGGCCACCGCCGATGATGAGGAGGTCGTAGGCTTGGTCGTCCATATTTGCTGGGGCTGACGCCGGGGAATACTTGTTCCGGCGACTGACGGTTAGTTGTGGGCTCGCGAACGCCGCAGAGGGCTGCCCAAGGGGGGGCAAGCGGAAAACAGATAAATGTCCACCTTGGTTGGCCGGGCGGGTGGGGAGCGCGGCGGGCTTCGTACTTTTGCCGCATGTCTGCTACCCCTGCCTCACTACCTGCGGCCCTGCTCGGGGCCTTTCTTACGGAGCTTCGTGCTACTTTTTCCGACCGCGAGCCGCGTGGCCTCTACCAGCCGATTGATTACATTCTGGACCTGGGCGGCAAGCGCGTCCGCCCCCTGCTGGCCCTGCTGGCTGGCCGGATGTACGGCGATGAAGACCTGCGGCAGGCCATGCCCGTGGCACTGGCCGTGGAGGTATTTCACAACTTCACGCTCGTCCACGACGACATCATGGACGATAGCCCCTTGCGGCGTGGGCAGGCCACCGTCCACGAAAAATGGGACGTCAATACCGGCATTCTCAGTGGCGACCTGATGCTGATCCAGGCCTACGCCCACCTTTGCCGCTGCCCCAACGCGGCGGCGCTGCCGGGCCTGCTGGCGGCCTTTAACCGGGTGGCCACTGGCGTTTGCGAGGGGCAACAACTCGACGTAGATTTCGAAACCCGCTCCGACGTGACCGTCGGGGAATACCTCAGCATGATTGAGCGCAAAACGGCCGTGCTACTGGGCGGGGCTTTGGAGATGGGGGCGCTGGCCGCAGGTGCAGGGTCGGTTGATGCGCAACATTTGTACGCTTTCGGCCGGCTGACGGGACTGGCCTTCCAGCTCCAGGACGACCTGCTGGATACGTTCGGTGATAGCCAGGTAACGGGAAAGCGGACGGGCAACGACATCATCCGCAACAAGAAAACCTTCCTTTATCTCCAGGCCAGCGCAGCACTGCCGCCCGCCGAAAGTGCGGAACTCGCCGCCCTCTTCGCCAGCTCCCCCGCCGATCCGGGCCCTAAGGTGGAGCGGGTGACGGAGCTGATGGTCCTGGCTGGCACACCCCGGGCCGTAGCGGAACTGCGCGATGCGTACCAGGCCGAAGCAGTTGCCCACCTCACTGCGGCGGGTGGTGACCCGGCGGTGAAAGAAGTCCTCCTCCAACTCGCCGAAGATTTGCTTCAGCGCGAAGCTTAGGATTCGATTTTCCTTGCTTTTTCAACGGGACCTGGCACCTGCGGCCGCGCCCCAACGTGGCACTAGTAGCAGGTGACGAGCTGCCGCAGGGCGTCGACCTGATAGATTTGGTATTCCTCGTAGCCGCCGGACCAGAAGATGCGGACGTAGTCGAGGGCCTGGCCGCCGAGCTCCTGGGCGGCACCCCGGGGGAGGCGGTAATCAACGTTGTAGTTGAGTTCGCGGCGGCCGTGGTCGATGATGCCGACGACCTCGCGGGCGGCCTGGAGGGAGATGTGCCGTCCGTTGAGCAGGTGCAGGCTGAGGCTGGAATTCTCCGGCAGGAAGCCGTAAGAAGTCATGGCATTGGCGTTGGCGAAAGTGAGGGTGAGGTGGAGGTAGCGCTCGCCGCGGTCGTCGCGGGTGAGGTAGGCGGTGCAGCGGAGGTATTCCTTGCCATCGAGGAAGGGCCGCAGGTTTTCGTCGGTGTGGGTAAACAGCAGGCGGGGAAAGGTGACGGCTTGGGCGTTGTTGACGCTGGGCAGGCCGACGGGGTTTCCGCAGGGTGGTGCTTCGTAGAGGGGAAGGCGACCGGCGGCGGGGCCGAAGCCGCTGAATACGGGCTCGGCGGGGAGGAGTTTTTCGAGGCTGCGTTCGGTCCGGGTGGCGGGTTTATCGATGGTGGGTCCGCGGCGTTCGCTCCGGCGGGCGGCGTTGTAGGCGTCGACGTAGCGACCTTCCTGGACGATGATGGCGGCGGCGGCGGCCCGCGTTTCGGCGGCGGTGCGGTCGGCCAGGGCATTGGTTTCTACTTGCCGGGCGAGTTGGAGGCGGCGCTGGAGGGCATTGGCTGCTTCGAGCCGGCCGCCGCTGCGGGCGCTTTCGAGGTCGCGTTCCAGCTGGAGGCGGTTGCTGACGGCGGCGCTGGCGCGGGTACGGGCCAGGGCTTCGGCTTCGCGGGCGAGCTGGAGTTTGCGTTCGGCGATGTGCTTAAGATCGGCCTCGGTGGGGTCTACGCCGTCGGCCAGGGGCTCGATGGTGGCCTTCACAACGGGGTAGATGTTCCTGGCACTGTCTTTTTGCATGGCATCGATCAACGTGAGGTCGTTGAAATAGCGGGCTGTCCCATCGGCGTACACGATGATCTTTTCGCCGGCCGCGTTCGTGCGCAGCTCTTGTCCCCAACCCTGCACCTGCGGCAGCGCCCAAAAAAGAACAAACCCGTACCAGAACCGAAAGGCGCGCGGAGTAAGCATGGGGCAAAGATACGGGTCCCCGTGGGGAGTGCCGCAGCAATTCCTGGTGCCTGCCAAAGCAGATCGCTCTATCTTCGCGTTTATGCAGTGTCTGCTTTTCAAGATCGGTTTTCTCCAGGTAGACGTCTGGGACCTGTTCGATATCCTGATCGTTGGACTCCTTCTTTACCAGTTGTACCAGTTGCTGAAGGGCAGCATCGCGCTCAATATTTTCGTGGGCATGGTGTTGCTGTTCCTCAGCTACCAGGTGTTTCAGGCGCTGGGGATGGACCTGCTGAGCAGCATACTGTTTCAGTTCACTAACCTGGGTTTCATCAGTCTGATCATCATTTTCCAGCCGGAGGTGCGGCGCTTTTTGTTGCTGCTGGGGACCAATACGCTGCGGCAGCGGGATTCGTTCTGGAGCCGGCTGCTGGGCAAGGAAGACCCCACGCTGGACGCCACCGAGGAGGTGGAAGAGATCCGGCGGGCCTTTCTCCGCCTGGCGCGCAGTAAGACCGGGGCGCTGATCGTTTGCACCCGCGATGCCGACCCCGAGACCATCATATCCGGGGGCACGCCCCTCAATGCCAACATCAGTTATGGCCTGATTGTCAGCATTTTCCACAAGGAAAGCCCCTTGCACGACGGGGCGGTGGTGATTGAAAACCGGCGCATTTCGCGGGCGAGCGCCATTTTGCCGGTATCGGAGAATACGACCCTGCCAAAGAGTGTGGGCCTGCGGCACCGGGCGGCCGTGGGGGTATCCGAAAAAATTGACGTGGGCTGCTTCATCGTTTCGGAGGAGACGGGGAAAATTTCCTTTGCCCACGGCGGGCATCTGGAACGGGGGCTGGGGGAAAAGCGGCTGACGGAGTTGTTGAATGCTTATTTGTGAGGTCAAGACGTTTTACGTCGCAGCTGAGGTCAAGACGTTTTACGCGCAGTTGTTTTAGAACAGTTCCGGACCTCCGGTCCGGTAGGTTTATTTTAGCCCATGGAGTTGCTTGGAGTTGGGGCATGGAGTTGCTTGGAGTTTTTGTGAGGTCAAGACGTAGGGTGTGTAATCTGACGGGAAATCTGTTCGCCGTTTTTTGGCTCCCTTGTAAAAACGTAACTACTGGTTTTAAACGTAGTTATGAGTTTTTCCAACGGCACAGTTACCGTGAGGGCATTCTGCATCAGATTACACACCCTAGGTCAAGACGTTTTACGGCGCAGGAAAGAGAATCTGGCACCCCTCACCCCTCGACGTGGAACGTCTCGACCTTTCGTCAGGCATCCCTCGACGTGGAACGTCTCGACCTAGGGTGTGTAATCTGACGGGAAATCTGTTCGTCGTTTTTTGGCTCCCTTGTAAAAACGTAACTACTGGTTTTAAACGTAGTTATGAGTTTTTCCAACGGCACAGTTACCGTGAGGGCATTCTGTATCAGATTACACACCCTACGTCTCGACCTTTCGCCAGCAGCCCCCTCGACGTGAAACGTCTGAACCTCAGCAAGAACATTAAGTGGACGGTAACGCGGGTCTTAACGGCTTTTAACGGTGATGAAGCAATTTGGGGCCGAACTTTGCCGCTAAATGAATAAAAACCGACATCCCGCTTCATAACCAACATCCCTCTGTATCATGAACTACCGCATTTTTTCCCTCCTCGCTGGCCTTTTGTTTTCGGTGCCAGCTTTTGCCCAAGTAGAATTTGGCCTCAAGGCCGGACTGGCTACTGAGTCCTTACAAGAAGAGCGCTTTGACCTGAGCCGCGCGGGTCGCGAAGACCTGGCGCTGGCCATTTCGGACGCCGACTACGGTTTCCAGTTTGGTGCCTTGCTGCGCATTCCTTTCTCCGAGCGCTTCGGCTTGCAGACGGAGCTGACCTTCAACAGTGCCAAAACCGACTTCAGCTTTGACGACCCCGACAGCGACGGCACCCAGGTGTTCCGCGAGCGCTACAACGACCTCAACGTACCCCTGATGGCCAGCTGGAAACTGGCTTTCCTGCGGCTGAACGCCGGGCCGGTGGGCCACTTCTTCGTTTCCTCCACCAGCGACCTGATGGATGCCGACGGACTGGAGCGGACCTGGGATTCGTTTAACCTGGGTTACACGCTGGGCGGCTCCATTGATATTGGAAAAATCACGCTGGACCTCCGCTACGACGGCAACTTCAGCAAATACGGCGAAGACTTCTCCGTAGCCGGCGAGACCTTCCGGGTGGACCAGGCGCCTAAGCGCTGGATTGGCACGCTGGCGTACCGGTTTTAGTGCAGTAGTCTTGTAGTTCATAGTTCAATAGTCCAGTAGTTCAGTAGGTGCCGGTTCCCTAATGAACTATGAACTATCAACTATGAACTCCCCAACCAACCCTGGCGCTTACCCTGGCCTCCTTAGCTGGAGACCTCAACGTGATGACCCGAACTTTGACACGCAACAACCGTACTTCGGAAATACCCGCTCGCATGACGGAAGCCGCACTCGTAAAGGCCTGCCTGGCGCAAGACCGACGCGCCCAAAAAGAACTTTACGACCGCTACAGCCGCGCCATGTACACGGCCTGCTACCGCATTTGTGGTGATTTTGACCTGGCCAATGATGCCCTGCAGGAGGGTTTCCTGAAAGTGTTTCAGAAACTGGACACCTACCGGGGAGACAGTACGGTCGGGGCGTGGATGAAAGTCGTCATCGTCCGCACGGCCCTCAACAAAATCCGTACCCAAAAGGTGATGGAGCCCTTGCCGCTGAACTACGCCGATGAGGAATTGGACTGGTCTGCCACGGCACTGGACACGGAATACCTGGAGCAGGCGATTCAACGCTTGCCCGCGGGATACCGGGCGGTATTCGTCCTGATAGAAGTAGAAGGTTATAAGCACCAGGAGGTGGCGGACCTGCTCAACATCAGCGTCGGCACCAGCAAAAGCCAGTTGTTTTACGCCAAAAAGAAACTGCGGGAGTACCTGCAAAACGTATGAAGGAGAAGAACGAAGCACGTCTGCGGGAGGCACTGGGTCGCCTGCCGGAATACGACCCGCCCGCAGGAGTTTGGGAGGACCTCGCTGCGCAGCTCCCCCCCGAGCTACAGGGGCGGCTGCCGAGTTATCCGCCGCCGGCAGAGGTGTGGAATGCCGTGAGTCGCCAGCTTGATACGGCCCAGCAACCCGGCGTCGAGCGCCCGTTGCGTAGCCTGCCCCGGCTTCCGTTCCGGTGGTCGGCCGTGGCGGCAGTACTGTTGTTGGTGTTGGGCGCAACGGCGGTGTGGCGGGGGATTGACCCGGGGCCGAAGGTTACTTACTCTTACGGGCAGGAAATCAGCCGGGAATCAACGGTGGCCGACTGGGACAACGAGGAAAGCAGTTTCGACCGCGTCTTGGCCGAGATCGAGGCCCGCAATGAGCCCAACCTGAACACCCTCCGCCTGGAACTCGACGAACTGACGGAAGCAAAAGAAGACATCAAGGCCATGCTGGTAGCCTACGGGGAGGACCCCGAGGTCGTGCGGCAACTCGCCGAGATTGAGCGCGACCGCTCCGACGTTTACCGCCGAATCATCGTAGAACTTTAAGTCCACCGCCCGAATGCGTTACCTCCCCCTGCTCCTATTGACCTTCCTTGGCACCTGCGTCAGCGCCCAACAAAATACCCCCTCGGGTAAATCGGGAAATGCCCTGCGCGAGGTGGTGACGAAGACCATTGAAGACACCTACGCCTATACGCCCGGCAAGGAACTGGCCGTGGAAGGGGAAAAAGCCGAGATTTTTGTGGAGACGTGGGATAAGCCAAAAATCCACGTCAAAATCGTCATGACGGCCCGCCACGCCAGGCTGGAAACGGCCAAAAAAGATTTGGAAAACCTGGAATACCTGAGGGAAGTGGCGGGGCAGAAAATATTTCTGCGCAACCGCCTGGTCGATAAAAACCTGAAAAGCAGCAGCGAGCTGACCATTCATTATTACATTACTTTGCCGGAGGAATGTCCGGTATACCTGAAAAGCTACTTCGGCGGCACGACCATTTCCAACCTGCGCAACCAACTGCGCATTAACGGGGAATATTCGGCCATTAACATCAACAATGTCCAGGGATTACTGGATATCCGCTCCCGCTTTGGCGACATCACCGGCGAACGCATCGACGGCAACGTAGTGATCAATTCCCGGCGTTCGGACATCAGCCTGTTCAACATCGGCGGCAATTTTACGATCAACGCCCAGTACGGTGAGCTCAAATTGAGTCCCAACCTGCGTATGCGCGACCTCAAAATTACGGCGGACAAGAGCGACGTCTACCTCTACGAGCCCGTTGGCGGCGAGGGAATGGCTTACGAGATATCCCTGAACAACGGCGAAATGAAGCTCCCCGACGGTCGCAAAGTGTTGGAATTGGAGCGCTCGGAGGAAGTCCGGCGGGTGGCCATCCGCCCCAACCGCGAGCGCATCGGCACCATTACGGCCAGCGTTTCCTTTGGCGATCTTTACCTGGATAAGCAGGTGCGGGAGTTGGAGCGGACGCGGTTTTGATAAGCGAACGTCGGGTTGGGATATGCAACGTAGCTATTCGCTGATTTTCAGCTGATCAGATCGCAGGGGTTTGTTGGTTCGGTAGTGGGGCATGGTCCACTACCGAACTACAAAACTACAGTACTGCCTTCTAAAAGCAGTTGAAGACCAATTAGTTGTGATCATTGCAAGGGCTCAACCTCTTGTTAAGCTTATATCACCTCCAAACTCTCTTCCGGCAACCAACCCTGCCGGCCGTCTTCCAGGCTGACCTTGCGGTAGCCATCAAAATCGTCGAGGATGCGCAGGCGCAGGCCCTGGTGCAGCGTCTCTTCCAGGGTAGCATCGGGGCCGGGCGCTACGCGGAGATCAGCCCCTTCGGTGATGAGGACGGCTTCGCGGTCGTTTTCCAGCAGCGCGTTACGGCTGTTGCCGAGGGCGAAAAAGAGGATGGCCAGGACGAGCAAAAAACCCGCGCCGGGCAGCAGGGCAAAGCGGCGTTTTTCTTCCATTTCACTGCGGCGCAACCACCAGAGGGTGATCCCCCCCACGGCCAGCCACCAGCAGGCCATCGCCAGCCAGTACGCCAACTCCGCGCCCAAAAATGCCGCACTGATCCGCCACCAGCGGATGAGAAAAAATTCTTTGATCTCCAGGCGGTTAATGCCCGCTTCGGCCCGGACGTAGCGGAGATTATTGGCCAGGCCCGCGTGGGCGGGTTTGATGCGCAGGCCGCGCTCGTAGTTCAAAATGGCGTAGCCGAAATTGCCGCGCGCGAAATGGGCATTGCCCAACGCCTGGTAGTATTCGGCACTCACGCCCCCACCCCGGGCCAGCAAAGTATCCAGGGCGGCAATCTGCGCTGCCGCATCATCACCCTGCAAACGCTGCCGGGCCAGGGCCAATGCATCGTCTTGGCCAACGAGGGCCAGACAGAGCAGGAGCGTAACGAGAAGGAGCAGTGGACGAAACATGGCGGAAAAATTGCGGCTAAAGGGACACAAGTTTACGGCATTCGGGGCGATACTCCCGCAGCATCAGCCCCCATCCCCTTCCGGCGTAGCCGCCGGACGCGGAGAACCCGTCGAGAGCGGCACACTGAGCGGGGCCGTACCACTGCCCGCCGCAAGGGGCCGGAAAAGATCGTCCAATGACGCGGGCCGACGCTCCGTTTCCCAACGGAAGCCCTCCAACTGAAGGGCCCGGTGGTCTACCGCCCCCATCGGATCCATCTTCCCACTCGGTGCACTCAAAAAACGGATTTTTTGGACGGTACCGTCCTGAAACTGCAGTACCATGGCACTGCAAGCCGTTTTATTCACGCCTACGTAGGCCTGGTTCTCGTCGAGGATGTAGTAAATCGCCTCGGCGTTGCCCGTCACTTCGGTACGCCGCAAGCCGGTAGAATCAAAAAAGGCTTCAATCTGCTTGCCTTTCACCTGGTTGAAGAAAAGGAGATCGGGGGTGGTGATTACCAGCGCATTGCGCCGCAACTGCACACGATCCAAAGCTTCGCCACGGAACAGGATATTGATCGTATCGCCCACCAGCTGGCTCGTATCCTGCCAGAGGATAGGGTTTTGGTAGAGCGTCAGAACCGAGTCGATGGTATTGAAGCCGAGCGAATCGCAGGCGGCCTGCAGGTCGCTCTTGAAAATGCGCACGTCGTGGTGGGCGGCCAGGTAGCGGATGCTGTCCGTCGTCACCGTCGTATCCCGCGCCAGGCGGGGCTGCACGAAGGTCGAATCCCCCAGGGTGAGGGTATCCTGCCCCACGACGCGACTGGTGACGAGGGTGTCCCGCCGGTCTTCGCGCACGGATACCAACGTATCGGCCACCATCCACAGGGTGTCGCCTTCCAGGACGGTGGAGAGCAGGGGGCGGGAGCCGAAGTAATCGGCCTGCCCCGGCGCCGGGCCCGCGCCGCCGGTGGCCAGCAGATAGCCCGTGGCTTCGTTGTAGCGGGCAGCGGCGGCCATGACCGTCGTCTGGGCCGAAGTATCCTGCCAGATGACACGGCCGCTGGCGGTGGAATAACCGGAGACGGGGTCGGAGTTCAGGCGATCAGCCACGATGATCATCGGTGGGGCGGAGACCCTCGGCCTACCCCCCGCAACGGCGTAGCTCTTGGCGCGGGCGTCGTAGTTAATGGTGTCTCCCGTGACGGTCTGGATGGAATCCCGGACGAAGGCCTGCCCCTCCAGCTGGTAACGGTCTTCGCGACGGAAGTAGTTGATGCGTTCGGCTTCGGCGCGCTGGAATTCGCCTTCGGCCACGTAGGCCTGTCCCTCCAGCACGTAAACTTCGTCTTTACCAAAGTAGCGGATGGTATCGGCCGCCGCCCGGCGTTCGCCGGAGAGATACTGGGCGTTTTGCTGGAAAACGGCTTCGTCCAGCTGCACGTCGTAGTAGCCCGCTTCGCAGTAAATGCGGTGGGTATCGGTGCGGATTACGGTGGGGCCCAGGAAGTAGACGCGGTCTTGGCCCAGGTCGTAGAGCAGGGTATCAGCCCGCATTTCGAAGCGCTCGTCGACCACCACTACGCTGTCCCGGAAGTACACTTTTTCTTCACCAGCGTAGTAGTAGCCATGGGTGCTGCGCAGCTCGGTGGTCTCGTTCACAATACGGCCGCCGGTGTGGTAGGTAGCCAGCTTGGTGGTCAGGTCGTAGGCCAGGCGGTCGGTGTACAACTCCGTATTTCCACGTTGCAAGACAACGCGGCCAATCAGGTCGGCCAGGCGGGTTTCGGCGTTGTAGTCCAGGACATCCGAGAAAGCGGCCAGGCTATCGCCCTGCTGGATGGTGACGTTGCCGTAGGCGTTCACCTGCACACTCCGGGCCAGCAAGACGCTATCGCCGTACATAAAAATGCTGTCCTGGCTCAGCTCCACGTTGCCCACCAGCAGCTGGGTTGCGCCCCGGTTGAGCATGCGCAGTTCATCGGCCGCATCGATGTTCACCACTTCCTTGACCACACTATCGCGCGGCGTGGCCTTTTGGGCGCTGACGCAGGTGCCAAGGGCAGACAACAGAGCAAAGAAGGTCAGTAAAGCGAGTTTCTTCATCGGGGCGGCAAAGATAAACAGTTTGGGAAGGGCGAGGGCCCGGCCAAGGTCCCAGGGACTAAGTGCAACCAAAGCGCTGTCCTGAAGACCCCGCACCGCGCAAGAATGTACCAGCAGCCCCCGCCTTTAACGGCAGTTTAACGTTGGGGGATAGGATTGGCCCTGGCTTGGTTTCACGGCTCCTTAATGTTCGTCGCCAAAACTTATTGCTGTTTTAACCCGCAAGTAGGCGCTGCTTTATACTGCTGGATCACCTTTGCGTCCGGTTAGCGGGCACCCTTTTTCCTGCTATTGCCAAAAGATCACCATCGCTCATGCCCCTGCTCCCCCCGGCTTCGCCAGCCAACGAAAGCAAACTTACCGTGCCGCAACATTTGCGGACCTATTACCGCTTCCAATCGCGGATCTACGACCTGACGCGGTGGAGTTTCTTATTCGGCCGGCGGCGGGCTTTGCAGCAGCTGCCCATCAGCCCGGCGGCAAACATTTCCATTCTGGAAGTAGGTTGCGGTACGGGACACAACCTGGTAGCGCTGGCCAAATACTTTCCGAATGCTTACGTGACGGGGATCGATTTATCGGAAGACATGCTGGCCATTGCGGCCAAAAAGGTAGCGCGTTTCGGCGGGCGGGTCACCTTGGAAGAAGGTGCTTTTGGGGTAGTGCCGTTGGAGGAGAAGTACGATTTGATCGTCTTCAGCTACTGCCTGACGATGGTTAACCCCGACTGGGATAAGCTGCTGGAGGTGGCCCGCAAAAGTTTGCCGCCCACGGGCATGCTTACCGTGGTGGACTTTCACGACAGTGCTTTTCCGTTTTTTCAGTCGCACATGAAAAAACACCACGTCCGGATGGACGCCCACCTGCTGCCGGTGCTCGTAGAAGAGTTCGAGCCGGTGCGGCACACGGTAAAATCTGCCTACGGCGGGCTGTGGCGCTGGTTTCATTTTGTGGGGCGGCAGAAGTAGCCCAGGGCGGGACGAAGGGGAATAATTGCTCCTCCAGGAACGGCACAGAATAAGCTGGTCGGTCGAGATTTATCCCCCAACCCCCGAAGGGGGCTGTCCCCGAACGGGAAGCGATCCGGGTTTAGGTGAAATTAGGCCGTGGAGTATTTTTTTGTCCCGCGCGGCAGCAAAATCAAATATCAAATATCAAGAATCGTCTATCGTCTATCAAATGGCTCTCCGCCGCACAGCGGCTCAACCATTTCGCGGGTGGGTAGCCCAACGGATCCGGGCAAGTACCTTACTTTAGGGCCAAATAATTGCCCGATGTTCAAGTCTGCACTGTTTTTTGCTGCTGTTGTTTTCCTCCTGGGTTGTGGGGGGGCGCCGGGGGGGGAATCGACCTCCACTGCCGATCAGGCTTCCACGGCACCTGCGGCCGCGCCCGCGAACGAAAAAAGTGCTGCGCCCGATGCGCACTACCGCCCGGCCTACCACTTTACGCCGCCGGCGGGCTGGATGAATGACCCCAATGGCATGGTTTATTTTGAGGGCGAGTACCACCTGTTTTACCAGCATTTCCCCGACGGCAACACCTGGGGACCGATGCACTGGGGCCACGCCGTGAGCAGCGATCTGGTGACCTGGGAGCACCTGCCCATCGCCCTGGCCCCCGACGAAAAAGGCTACATCTTCTCCGGCAGCGCGGTCGTTGACCGGGGCAATACCAGCGGATTCGGGCAAGGCGGACGCCCGCCGCTGGTGGCCATGTTCACCTACCACGATATGGCCGCCGAAAAGGCCGGAAAACAGGATTTTCAGTCGCAGGCCATCGCCTACTCCAACGACCGGGGGCGAACGTGGACGAAATACGCCGGCAACCCCGTCATCCCCAACCAAGGCGTGCGCGACTTCCGCGACCCCAAAGTCTTCTGGGACGCCGCCCACCGGCAATGGACGATGGTGCTGGCCGCCCAGGACCGCGTGCAGTTTTTCAGCAGTCCGGACCTGAAAAACTGGACCTACCGTAGCGACTTCGGGGCCAGCGCGCCCAACCACGCCGGGGTGTGGGAATGCCCCGAACTCTTCCCCCTGAAAATCAGCGAAAGCGGGGAAACGGCCTGGGTCTTGCTCGTCAGCATCAACCCCGGCGGGGCCAACGGCGGATCAGGGACTTTTTATTTTGTTGGCGACTGGGACGGCAGCACCTTCCGGCCCCGCAAGGAAGCCATCCCCACCCCGCAGGATACCGTGCAGTGGGTGGACTACGGCCGCGACAACTACGCGGGGGTGACCTTCAGCGACGTCCCGGCCACCGACGGTCGGCGCATCTTCATGGGCTGGATGAGCAACTGGGACTACGCCAACGAAGTACCCACCACCACCTGGCGCAGCGCCATGACCCTGCCCCGGGAACTGACCCTGCACGATACCGACTTCGGCACCCGCCTCCACCAGCAACCCGCCCGCGAACTGCTGAAATTGCGCGGCCAGCGCATCCCCCTGGAAATGCCGCGCATCGGCGACGGAACCACTACCATCGACCTGAGCCAGCTGCCCGCAGCGGGCGTTTTTGAACTGGACCTGACCATCGACCTGGTCGATAGCGACGCCGAAGAACTCTACCTCACCCTGAGCGACGCCACGGGCGAGCAATTTTACCGCGTGGGCTACAGCCGGCGCAGCGGCGTGGACAATGCCTTTTTCACCGACCGGCGGCAGGCGGGGCAAACGGACTTCCGGCCCAGCTTCGCGCCCGGCCTGACGGTGGCTCCCCGCTGGAGCAACGAAGGCAACCTGCGCATCCACGCCTTTTTTGACCGGACCTCCGCCGAGGTCTTTTTCGACGGCGGAGACCCGGTGCTGACGGACATCTTCTTCCCTACCGAACCCTTTACGCAGCTCACGCTGGAGAGCTACGGATCAGCGGGCGAGGGTATGCAGGAAGGCTGGAGTTTGGTGGAGGGGAGTATTTGGGCGCTGGAGTAGCTGTATATAGGGAGAGGTATTTTTTGTCATTTGATCGTCAGAAAAACAGAAAAAATTGCACAAAGCATAGCTTTCGCATTTGAAAGTAAAACTATCACACTCTTCGATAGTTTACCCTTCAAACGCCACAATTATGCTACGCTATCTCACCCTCGTACTTATCTTCCTGCTGGGAACGCTGGCGGGATACGCGCTCTCCGCCCAGGCCAGTGACTTGCCCATGCTGCCAGCCTCGGGAAACACGCGTTACAACAATTTACCGGTTGCCGAGCTCAATCTGGCCCACCGGCAACAACGCAACGGGCAATTTGAGCAGGCTCTACTAACTTATAACAGTGCATTGGCTTGGCAACCCAACTGGGTACCTGCGCTGGCCGAACGCTCGGCTTTGCTCGCCCGAATGGGCCGCGACCAGGAGGCCAACCGCGATCAACAACTGGCCGAACGCCAAAACCCAACTGCGGCTGCCTTTTACCTGGCCAAGGGGCGTAATGGATTGATGCCCTTCCTGGCCCTCTATCCCCAGGAATGGTACGCTGATCACTATGGCTTCCCGGAAGAACGCCAGATCTCCGTGGAGGCTACTACGCCCCAGGCATACTTTATCGAACAGTACCTCAGTATCATGGAAGGACCAGATACGGCCCAGGCAGTGCTCGCTTTGCAGCAAAAGGTAGATCAAGACGTCTTGGCCGCTAAGCGTAGCCTGGAAACCCTGCCGCGGGATTATAACCCCGGGGTAAAAAATATGCTGCTGGCCAACCTGGCCATGCTCAACCACGACTACCGCGAAGCGGTGCAACTCTACAACGATGCCCAACTGAAGTACGGCTTCAACTGGCCCGAATTGCCCTACAACCGAGGACTGGGTCAAATCCTGCTACACAACTACATGAACGGCTGCCAGGATCTTGCGCAGTCGGCCAAAGCAGGGTTTGCACCAGCAGGGGTGATGTACCAAAGCCTGTGTAATTTTTAGTCTCCCTCATCCTTAAAAACCAAATGCCATGAGAAGTCTGATTCGTTTTGTTGCCCTCTGTACCGCAGTCTTCCTCCTCTTCCCCAGCTGCACCATCGTACGCGAAGGGGAGGTGGGAGTGAAAAGGACCCTCGGTAAGTACAAAGAAAAGCCGCTGGATAAAGGTGTCGCCGTTTTCAATCCCTTCATCACGGCCGTACAAAAAGTGAGTACGCAGACCGAGAACATGGAAGTGGAACTGAACCTGCCCTCCAAAGAAGGTCTCAACATCCGCGCGGAAATCTCCATCCTCTACTCCGTCGATGGCACCCGGGCACCCGAACTGCTCCGCCAAATCGGGACGAACTACGAACGGTCCGTCATCCTCCCCGTCTTCCGTTCGGCGGTGGCCGACGTCTCCGCCCGCTACTTCGCCAAGGATATGCACACGGGCCAGCGCTCCATCATCGAAGGAGCCATCATGGAGCAAATGTCTAAGGTCTTGCTGGATCGCGGCTTAATCGTCGAAAACGTACTGGTTAAATCCATCCAACTCCCCGCCAACCTCGCCCGCTCCATCGAAGAAAAACTGGAAGCTGAGCAACAAGCCCTGCGCATGGAGTTCGTCCTGCAGCAAGCCAGGCAGGAAGCCGATCAGCAGCGCATCCGCGCCGAAGGTACCCGCGATGCCCAACTCATCATCGCTGAAGGCCTGACGGCCGAAGTACTCCGCTTCAAATCCATCGAAGCTTTCCTGGAACTCTCCCGATCCCCCAATGCCAAAGTCATCATCTCCAACGGCGAAATGCCCGTAATGATTGAAGGAAACCAGAAGTAAGCCTGCAACCCTGAGTAAAAGCGTTTTTTCCTACTAGTGAGTAAAGTTGAGTGTCAATTCGTCGTTTTTTGACGCCGCGGCATATTGCGCGGCGTCTTTTTTTTTGGCGGAAGTGCGTAAATCGAAATGTTTTGAGCCGGACGGGACGTTTGGCACCGCAGGAAAGGGGTTTAAGCTGGACGGGACGTCCGGAACCGTTTTATTTCCCCACCTCTTCCGCCATCTGCCGCTCGACGATCTCGGAGTAGTACGCGCCGTTGGCCATCAGTTCTTCGTGGGTCCCCATCTCGGCAATACCGCCGTCTTCCAGGACGATGATCTTATCGAAGCGCAGGTGGCCGTAGATGCGGTGGGTGATGATGATGGCGGTTTTATCGGCCAGCGCCTGGTTGAAATAGCCCAGGATCTGTTGCTCCGTGTTGGTATCGACGGCGCTGAGGCAATCGTCCAGAATGACGATGTCGGGCCGTTTGATGAGGGCGCGGGCGATGCTGACGCGCTGTTTCTGGCCACCCGAAAGCGTAACGCCGCGTTCCCCCACCAGGGTATCGAATCCTTGGGTGAGGCCGGCGATGTCTTCGTAAACCGCCGCGTGGCGGGCAAACTGTTCCACCTCCTCCCGCGAAGGATCGTGCTGGGCACCAAAGGCGATGTTGTTGTGGATGGTATCGGAGAAGAGGAAAACGTCTTGGGGCACGAGCCCGATGCGCTGCCGCAGGTTGGCCAGACCGCGCTCCCGGATGTCTTTGCCGTCGATGAGGATGCGGCCCGTAGAGACGTCGTACATCCGCACCAGCAGGTCGGCTACCGTCGTTTTCCCCGAGCCCGTCCGCCCGATGATGGCCAGTTTTTCACCCGGCCGGAGGGTGAAACTCAGGTCGCGGATGGCCCGGATACCCGTATCGGGATAGGTGAAGCCGACGTTTTCGAAGACGATCTCTCCGCGCAGGGCCTCCCGCTCCGTGGGGGCGGGGTCGACGATGCTGGCTTTGGTTTCCAGAAATTCGTTGATCCGCTTCTGGCTGGCAGCTGCCTGCTGGACGATGCTGGCAATCCAGCCAATGGCCGTCACCGGCCACGTCAGCATGTTGACGTAAATGACGAACTCCGCGATGTTGCCCGCCGAAATATTGCCCGCCACCACCTGCAAACCGCCCACGTAAACGGTGATGATCGTGGAAGCACCCACCATGAAAACCATCAAAGGGAAAAACCAGGCGTCGATCTTGGCCAGGTCCATACTCATGCGCTTGTATGTCTCGCTTTCCTCGGCGAAGTAACGGACTTGCTGCCGCTCCCGGACGTAACTCTTCACCACCCGGACGCCGCTGAACACCTCCTGGGCAATGCTTGTCAGCTTCGAAAGCTGTTGCTGGATGAAGGTCGAGCGGGTGTGGATGAGGTTGCTGACGTAGTAAATGCTGATGGCCAGCAGCGGCAGCGGAATGAGGGTGTAAAGCGTCAGCTTAGTGCTCACGGCCAGCATGCTGATCACAACCAGCAGGATGGTGGACACGAGGTTGGCCAGGTACATCACCGCCGGGCCCAGGTACATGCGTACCTTATTGACGTCCTCGGTGATGCGGCTCATCAAATCCCCCGTGTTGTTGCGCTTGTAAAAGTCGAGGCTCAGCTCCTGGTAGTGGTCAAAAATCACCTCGCGCAGGTCGTACTCAATCAGGCGGCTCATCACGATGATGGTCTGCCGCGTGAGGTAAAGGAAAAAACCCATCAGCAGGGCCAGCAGCAGCACCAGGCCCGCAAAGAACATCAACGTCGTGGAAAGGATGCCGAAGTAGGTATCGCCGACGGTCGTAAAACCGTCGTACATCCGGTAGTTGTTCACCTGTTCCACCACCAGATCCAGGGCCTCGCGGATCACCTGCGGCTGCAAAACACTGAAGTAGTTGGAGATGCAGATGAAGGCAATGCCCAGCAGCATTCGCCAGCGGTATTTCCAGAAAAACTGGTTGAGAAATTTGAGTTCGCGCACGGTGGGTGGGGGGCTTGAGTGGTCCGTCTCCTAGGGCAAACGTGCGGAAAGACGGGAGGTTGTACGGCGCGCATCTTTTCCAGGGGGCGCGGCCGCAGGTGCAGGGGAGGTTGGAATTGAACATTTACAATTAGCTGGGCTGCTGCCTACGGCGGTAAACATTCAACATTCAACATTTGCTTCGCGGGAGGTTGGGGAGTTTTGTACGGCAACTGTTTCCCCTTTTGGTCTTAGTCCCTCTTCGTGTCCTTAGTGGTAGGCTGTCTAATCTAATGGGTTTAACCCGTACGCGCTTTAGGGGCCTGGACCGCCTAGGTTGAGACCCTCTGGGTCGATCCAGCTAATCACGGTGCCCCCCTGGGTTGAGACCCTCTGTGGGTCGATCCAGCTAAGTAAATTGGCGTATTCTCCTACGGCCCAGAGGGTCTCGACCTATTAAGCGCTTGAGCCTCCCCGGTTGGCTAAAGTGAGTACGGCTGCGGCCTGGCTAATTAGACAGCCTAGCCTTAGTGGTTCAAAAGTGGTGGAGCCGTTGTACGGCGAAAAACGCCGAACTGCAAGGTTATCAGTAGGTTACGAAGCAACTTAATTTTAGCGAAAATTCGCTGATCCTCAACACTTTATCCCAATCATTGACCCAACAACAATTTTGCTTTTCATTTAGCGAAAGCCGGCCTTACCTTCGCTCCCATGACCGAACTCGAACTGGTAGCGGATAAGCTGCTTTCCCTCGAAGACCTGAGCCGCCGCCGCTGCGGTTGGCGCACCTATTCCCAGCGCACCGTTTTCACCAATGGCGTTTTTGACCTCATTCACCCGGGGCACCTGACCTACCTGGCCCAGGCTGCCGCCCTCGGCCAACGGCTCATCGTCGGCGTAAATTCCGACGCCAGCGTGAAAGGGCTCAAGGGAGAGAGCCGGCCGATTATGCCACTCGCGGCCCGGATGCAACTCCTGGCCAGTCTCTTCTTCGTGGATGGCGTAATCGCCTTCGACACAGATACTCCTCTGGAGCTCATTAAATTTTTGCGGCCAGACGTACTCGTAAAGGGCGGAGACTACCAGGTAGAAGACATCGTTGGCTACCGGGAAGTGATCGGATGGGGGGGTGAAGTTACTACCTTGCCCTTCCTCACGGGACACAGCTCCACGGGCATCATCGAGCGGATGAGCAGCTCGGGGTTAGAATAATGGTTGAACCCTGGCGAAATTCACAAATAGCTGTAGTTCTGTAGTACGGTAGTGGACAATACCCCACGAACTGCAAAACCATTGCGATCTAAGAGCTTGTCTAAATTTTTATTTCCTGATAACCAAGCACTTATGAACCTGGCGTCACAAAAAATGGCTTACGTAGTCCACTATGCGCGCAATTTTTTGTCTAGCCAGAACCATAAGTCATTGATTATCAGTTCTTAAAAATTTTAGACAAGCTCTAAGGCCTGAAAATCAGCGAATAGCTACGTTGCATACCCCCAACCTGACGTTAGGATAGGGTATTTTTCCCGGCGGCGGTGGCCAGTCACTGCTTCTTTATCCCGTACTTTGCACCTGCGGCCGCGCCCCCCTGGCCACACCGCAGCGCAAAAAAACCCTTTGCATGACGATTAAGGAGATAACCGACTACCTGGAATCCATCGCGCCCACCCACCTCCAGGAGGGGTACGATAATGCTGGCCTCATCGTGGGATACCCGGCCACGGAGGTGACGGGGGTGCTGACCAGCCTGGACTGCACCGAAGAGATCATTCTGGAAGCCAAGGCCCGGGGCTGCAACCTGGTGGTGGCCCACCACCCCATCGTTTTCCGGGGGCTAAAGCGCTTCAACGGCAGCAACTACGTGGAGCGGACCGTCATCCGGGCCATCCGGGAAGGCGTGGCCATCTACGCGATCCATACCAACCTCGATAACGTCCGTCACCGGGGCGTGAACGAACGCATCGCCCAGCGCCTGGGCCTGCAAAACCTCCGCGTCCTGGCCCCCAAAAGCGAAGACGGCACCGTCGGTTCCGGCATGGTCGGGGAACTGCCCGGGCCCATGGACGAGACGGCCTTCCTGGCCCACCTGAAAGCCAAAATGGAGGCACCCGTAGTCAAACACACCGCCCTGTTGGGCCGTGCCGTCGCCACCGTAGCCCTCTGCGGCGGCGCGGGAGGCTTCCTGCTGGAAACGGCCAAAAGCGCGGGTGCCCAGGTTTTTGTGACGGCCGACTACAAGTACCACGAGTTTTTCGACGCCGACGGGGAGATTGTCATCTGCGATATTGGCCATTACGAAAGCGAACAGTTTACAACTCAATTACTTGCGGAGTTGTTAACTGAGAAATTCACTACCTTTGCGGTCCTTTGCACGGAACGGATAACCAACCCCGTTCGCTATTTCGTGTAAAGCCCCCGCTTACCATCACAAAATTATCCCCCCCAGACGCATGGCAGCAGTCACTGAGAAGACGGTAGAAGAAAAAATGCGCGAGCTGTACGCCCTGCAGCAGATCGACAGTCAGATTGACGAGATCGAAATCCTGAAAGGCGAACTCCCGATGGAAGTTCGTGACCTGGAAGACGAGATCGCCGGCCTGGCCACGCGCATCACCCGCCTGGAATCCCAGGTGAAGGAGCTTCAGATGGAGATCAACCGGCACGACGCCAACATCCACGAGTCGGAGCAACTCATCCTGCGCTACGAAGAGCAGATGAACAACGTGAAGAACAACCGGGAGTACGAAGCGCTGATGAAGGAAACCGAGATGCAGCGCCTCGAAATCCAGCTTTCCGATAAGAAGGCCGGTTCCGCCGCCCGCGAGCTTGAAACCAAGCAGGCCGCCCTGGAAGCCACCCAGGAAAAGCAAACGACCAAGCAAGCCCTGCTGGCCATCAAGCAAGACGAGCTAAAAGCCATCATCGCCAAGACGGAAAAAGACGAGAAGAAACTGCGGAAGCTTTCCGAGAAGCAGCGGAAAGACATTGCCGAGCGCCTCCTGCGTGGTTACGACAAGGTCCGCAAGACCTACCGCAACGGCCTGGCCGTTGTCACCGTGGAACGCAACTCCTGTGGCGGCTGCTACAACGTCATTCCGCCCCAGCAGCAGCTCGAGATCAGCCAGCGCAAGCGCGTCATGATCTGCGAACACTGCAACCGCATTCTGGTCGACCGCAACATCGAGCAAGAGATCGCGGCCGAAATGAACGACTAAGCGCCAGCATTGGTGCTCCTTGCGCACGCGCGCAAAAATCACGGCCTCCGTCAACCATACTGACGGAGGCCGTTTTTTTATTCTCCTCCCCTCCTTTTCCCGTTCCGTATGCCTGCTCCGTTCGTCCGTATTCTTGGTTGTGCTTGCCTGGCCCTGTGGTTTTCCTGCGCAGGTCCGTCCTCCCCTCCCCCCTTGCGCATTGCCGGGGCCGCCAACCTGCGCTACGCCCTGGAAGAAATCGCTGCCGCTTATACCCAGGAGACTGGCCAGCCCTGTGAACTGATCTACGCCGCGTCTGGGAAACTGACGGCCCAGATGGTCGCTGGCGCCCCCTACGATGTCTTCCTCTCCGCCGACGCGCGCTACCCCGCTGAGTTGGCCAGGCAGGGCCTCACCCACGGCCCCGCCCAAACCTACGCGCGGGGCCAGCTGGTGCTCTGGACGCTCTCCCCCACCCTCTCCCTCGACGCAGCGGGGTTGCTCGACGGCACGGTGCAACACGTCGCCCTGGCCAACCCCACTACGGCACCCTACGGCGCGGCGGCCGTAGCCTACCTGCAACGGGCGGACCTGGCCGATACCCTGCGGAGCAAACTCGTCTTCGGGGAAAGCATCGCCCAGGCCAGTCAGTTCGTCACCTCCGGCGCGGCGGAAATGGGCTTCACGGCCCTCTCCATTGTGCGGGAGCTGGAGCGGACGGAGCCGGTGCGGTGGGTCCTGTTACCCGCCGATACGTACCCGGCCCTGCGGCAGCAGGTGGTGGTTTTGCGGCGGGAGGGCGAGGTAAAACCGGGGGCGGAGCGCTTCCGCGATTACCTGTTCACACCTACTGGCCGACGAATCCTCACAGAATTCGGATATTTGACCGAGTGATGAGCTGGCAACCCCTTCTGCTTACTTTCCAACTGGCCCTGGCCACCACGGCGGTGCTGCTGGTGTTGGCGCTGCCGCTGGCCTACTGGCTGGCCCACACCCGCTCGCGCTGGAAGGCGGCCGTAGAAGCACTCGTCAGTATGCCGCTGGTGCTGCCCCCTACGGTGATCGGCTTTTACTTTTTGCTGGCGTTTAGTCCCAACGGCAGCTTCGGCGGCTGGATCGATGCGTGGCTGGGCCTGCGGCTCGTCTTTTCGTTTGGCGGACTGGTGGCTGCTTCGGTCATTTATAGTTTGCCGTTTATGGTGCATCCCGTCCAGGCGGGCCTGGCGGGCCTGCCGCCGTCGTTGGCCGAAGCTTCGGCGCTGCTGGGGAAGTCGGCCTGGACCACCCTTTTGCGCATCCAATTGCCCAACATCCGGCCGGCGCTGCTGACGGGCACGGTGCTGTCTTTCGCCCACACGATTGGCGAGTTCGGCGTTGTCCTGATGATCGGCGGCAACCTGCCGGGCAAGACCCGGGTGGCCTCCATTGCTATTTACGACGAAGTAGAGGCCCTCAATTATCCGGCGGCCAATGCCTATTCTTTGGTGCTTTTCGTCGTTTGTTTTGCCATTCTGCTGGCCGTCTACTGGGTCAATGGCACCGGAGCCAGCCCCATCACCACGGCTTTCCGTAAACGACCTTCGCTTTGATCGAGGCCCAACTTCAGAAGCAACTCAGTGGGGCGGGTGGCGTGCTCGACCTCCGCCTGGATTTCCAGCTGGGGGCGGGCGAGTTCGTGGCGCTCTACGGTCGTTCCGGTGCGGGCAAAACCTCGACGCTGCGCATGTTGGCGGGCCTGTTGCAACCCGACGCTGGCAGCCTCCGGGTGGGCGGCACCACCTGGTTCGACGGGGCCAGGGGCATTAATCTCCCCCCGCGCCACCGGGGCATCGGCTTCGTTTTTCAGGACTATGCCCTTTTCCCGCACCTTAGTGTGGAGGACAACCTGCGCTACGCCCTGCGCAAAGGGCAGTCGGCCGCCGCCGTCGCCGAGTTGCTCGAAGTGGTGGAGCTTGGCCAGTTGCGGCATCTCCGGCCGGCCCAGCTCTCCGGGGGGCAGCGGCAGCGGGTGGCCTTGGCGCGGGCGCTCGTTCCGGCTCCGTCCCTGCTGCTGCTCGATGAGCCGCTGGCCGCCTTGGATACCGACTTGCGCGGTAACCTCCAGACTTACCTGGCGGAGATACACCGGCAGCGGGGCTTTACCGCTTTGCTGGTGTCCCACGATCCGGCGGAAATCCAGGCGCTGGCCAGCCGCGTGTTGGTCCTCGAGCAGGGCACCTTGCGGGATGCGGGTCCGCCGGCCGTTTTTTTCGCTGGCGGGGAGGATTTGGCCCTGGCCGCCGAGGTGCTCGCCATCCAGCGGGAAGACGGTCGGGCCTGGCTGCTGGTGCGGGTGGGCGGTGAGGAGTTGCGCCTTCCCCTTCCCGAGGAGATGCCGCAGCCGTGGCGGCCGGGGATGCGGGTTTGTATTCGGTTGGGGGAAGGGGAATAAGGGCGCGGGCGCAGGTGCCAGGTAAGGAACAAGGAGAAAAGCAATATCCCCTACATCACCGCCTTCACCCAGGAACACTGCCGCAGGGTTCGTTGGAAGAAGTCGGTTTTGGCAAATTTTCGGGCCACGGGCGCGAAGCTGGCGCGGTATTGTGCTTTTTGTTTAGCGGCCAGTTTTCCGTCGGCGTCGTAATACCAGTAACCGTTTTCCAACTCGGTAGCGCGCTGCCACCGGGAGAAGCCCACTGCCGCCCGCACGAAGGCGATCTCGGCGGCCAGCTCCGGGTTTTTCGCCGTGGCTTCGGCGCAATCCAGGTATTCATCCACGCGGCTGGCTTCGTAGACCAGGGCGAAGTCGGCCGGCGTATGCGGTACGGCAGCGTGCATCTCGGAACTGCCGGGCCAGGGCCGGACCTTGTCCGCTGGAGTTGAGGACTTGCCATAGCGGAGCATCATCCAGGCGGGGCCAAACTGACTCATGTTGTACCAGGCTTTGGCCAGGGACAGGCAGGCGGCGGCACCGGCGTCGCTGGGTTTATCCACGTTGGCCTGCAGGGTCAGCAGCTGGCGGATAAGCTCCGCTTTGCCCGGGAACTTCGCCGAGGGTTTCACCACGTCGCTGAGCGGTGAGGTTTTCAGGTACTCGGCAAAAGCGTAGTTGGTGGCGTACCAATCGGCGGGGATGGCGCTGAAATGTTCCAGGGCGGTAGCCAGGTCGTTGCGGCGCAGGGCCAGCGTACCGGCCAGGTCGCGCAGGGCGTTGGGGTCTACCTGGGCCTCGGGGTTGAGGAAGCGGGTCAGGGCGTTCTTCGGCCCCTCGCCGGCGGCGTACTGGATGACCCGACGCATGGTTTGGTCGGTAATGGGCCGGTCCAGGTAATCGATCAGGGCGTAGTACTCGGAGGCCCATTCGTAGCCGATGGGAAGATCGAGGGAACGCAGGTGCAGGAAGTAGGCCGTCACGGTATCTCCGGCGGCGGCGTACTGCTCGGCGGCAATACGGGCCAGGGCGGCAGCACGGTTGTGCTCGGGGTTCGCTTCCCAGTAATCATTCTCCTCTGCGGTGGCGGGCTTGAGGTGCTCCAGCAGCATGGGAAGGTTCTCGGCAAGGTACTTATCCTTTTCGCTCTGGCTGAGGCGCGGGCTCTGGATGGAGGCGAGGTAGCGGATGATGCTGACCTGAAAGCCGAGGGCATCGTCGCGTTGCTCGGTTCTTCGGACGTGTTTCAGCGCGGCATCGTAGTCTTCATCGAGCAGCGCCAGTTGGCCGCGCAGGACGTCGGCGAGGCGCGGATCCGGGGTATTCAGCTGGGCGAAAAAGGCCCGGACTTCTTTCACGTAGGCCCGGTCGCGGACTTCGCTTTCTGCCCGCAACTTGTCCCGTTCAGCCTCGTAATTTTCTCCCCACTCGGGATCGGAGAAATTGGACACTGCGGGGCCGATGCCCGTCAGGCGGTAGCTCAGCAGCCAGTCTTCCAGCTTATTGACTTCGCGGACGGCCAGCAGCGCCAGTACGGGGTTAGAAGGATCCAGGCGGTAAGCTTCGCGGAGGTATTCCAGGGCCGGGCCCTTGCGCTTGAGGGCGGCCAGGGCGTAGAGGTTGGCGCGTTCGGCGTCGTTGCGGGTGGCGGCGAGGTAATCGCGGGGATCCAGCTGATCGGGCGTACGCTGGTGGGCGGCGATGGCTTTTTCGGGAACGGCCCGGAAGGCGTTAGCCATTTCTACCACGTAGCGTCCTTCCTCATTCCATTGGCCAGCGAAGTGGAAGCGCGCCCAATCGGCCAGTACCCCCGGCTGGTTTTTGAAGTGGCGATTGAAGTAGGTCTCCATACTGGCGGCATCGTCAGCGTAGTAAGCCAGCAGGAGGAGCTGGTAGGCGTAGCGTGCTTTGAGGAAGGTGCCGTCTTTGGCTTTTTCGTAACCGGCCAGGGCAAGGGCGGGGTAATCGGTGGTGTCTTCGGCTTCTTCTTCGGGTTCGTCCCACCAGTTGTAGACGCGGTGGGGGACTTCGTAGCCTTTGGCCCACAGGGCGTAGTTGAGCAAGTCGGGGCGACGCTGGATGGCTACCCAGGCGGGGTTATTCTGGAATGCTTCGCCGGGGCGGCCGGCGGCAGCGGCTTGCCAGTCGGGCAGGCGGGTACCGTAGAGGATGCGCATTACGTCGTCTCCCGTCACACCGCCGCCGAGTTCCCTTGCCCAGTCCTCCACATTGCTCCTGCGGTCGCGCCCATCTTGTGCGTTTTCCCAGTGATTGAGCTGTTCTGAAGAGTAGAAAAAAGCCGAATACTCGCTGCCTGCGACGTAGGGATTGAGCAGGGCGATGCGGTATTGTTCCCCCAGCACGTAGTAGCCACAGGCGGCCAGGGGGCGGACGAAAAAGGAGGCAAAAAGCAGGAGGCCAAGCGTCAGCAGGGAGGAAGTGCGCATAATTTTTGGGAATAAGGCCTAAAAGTAAGGCAAGCGGGGGAGTAGCTGTTAGGCCAGCCGGCAAGATTATTTTTCGGTGGCCGCAAAGGTGCTTATCAACTCCGGCACCCGGTACTTTTCGATCAATTCCGGCTGCCAGTCGAAGAACAGCAGACTCCGGATTTCCGCCTTTTGCCGCAGCAGCGCGGTAGCTTCCAGGAGGGTGGCGTGATCCTGCGGACCGTCGTAGCGCAGGGCATCGCCGGCGCGCAGAAAAGTACCCGCCAGGGTCGTATCCCGCCGCAGCAGGTAGCGGCCCGGGGCGGTTGGCAGCAGGTAATTTTCGGTGCCCACCGGTGCATCGACCAGGCCCACCAGTTCTTCGTTGCGGAAGGCGGCCCCCCACTCGAAAAGGGGCAGGGCGGCGTCGAGCGGGAGGGGATAGGGCGGGGCTTTGAGGTAGCCCCGCAGCAGGGCCAGGTCAAAAATGGCGTTCGCGCTATGGGGGTCTCCTACGGGCAGGAAGTTGTAGCACATGAGCAGGCCGGAAGCAACGGGCGGAATGCCGTTTTCTTCCCTTTCCCGGTACTGATGGAGGCGGACCGTGACGCTGAGGTGGAGTCCGGGGCGTTGTTTTTGCAGTTCCCGCAGAAAGCTGAAGTAGGCATCGCGGGTGCTTGGCGTCCAGTCGCAGTCGATCTGCCACTCCGTAGCCCGCGCAAGTTCAGGATGGGCAGCGGAGAATTTTTGGATGCCCGCTGCGGTTTTTGCCGCCAGTGCCACGGGGTCAGGGTCGTAGGTAAAGACGCGATTGACGATGAATACCACCGGCGTGAGTTCCAGCTCCGCTACGTTGACGAGGTCGGCCGGGAGTTCCACGGGGCCCCGGGGCTGGGTGCTTTGGCTGCCGGGGTCCCAGTCGAGGTCAAACAGCCGCAGGTAGAGCCGCTCAAAGCCGACGCGTTGGGCCAGAGTCCGGTCAGCGGCTGTAAAAGCCCAGTTTGCCTTCCAGTAGTATACGCCGGCACCGGGCGGCGGATCATCCGTTGCGCAGGCACCGAGCAGCAGACCGAGCAGCAGCAGGCAAGAAGAGCGGGACATAGCAAAGCGTGGAGGGGGGAAGAAAAAAGGGGCGGACGCCTAGCGCCCGCCCCGAAAGCGTTTTGAGTGTAGTTTGAATCGCAATTGATTCAAGGTGCTCACAAAGTGGGTGTGTCTCCAGCCAGCCTTAGCGGCCAGGGGCCTGACGCAGGACGGAGACACTACCAGAATTTAGTGAGAGTCAAAGCTTTGGTTCGATTGTTGAGATGCGCGGACCAGCTCGGCGTACTCCGCCGTAGTCAGACCGTCGTAGCAGTACTGAATGGGGTCTACCTGGACGCCATTGAGGTGTACTTCGTAGTGCAGGTGATCGCCGGTACTCAGGCCGGTACTGCCTACTTTTCCGATGGTTTCTCCACGCTCAATCAGGGCACCGTTTTTCACCTTGATTTCGCTCATGTGGGCGTAGAGGGTCTCATACCCAAAACCATGGTCGATGATGACGCACTTGCCGTAGTGGCCTTTGTCTCCCGCCCAAACCACTTTTCCTTTCCCGGAGGCCTGGATGGGTGTGCCTTTGGCGCAGTTGAAGTCGATGCCGTAGTGCATCTTCTTCACCTTGTAGACGGGGTGAACCCGGTAACCGAAACCGGAAAGGTTATCGATGTGGCGGTTGTAGCGATCGCTGCGGATGGGTTTGATGCTGGGGATGGAGGCCAGCATCTCTTCCTTCTGGGTAGCCATTACGGTGATGGAATCCAGGGAGCGGCTTTGGAGGTCGAGCTGGTACTTGAAGCGATCCAGTTCCTGCTTGAGGGTGGCGATGTGCTCCCCGCTGCGGGGCAACTCCCGGAGGTCGGTGTACGCATCGTGGCCACCGCGGCCGCCCTGCCATACGTCCTGGTCGATGGGGTCCATGCCGAAGACGATCCGGTGGGCCGCAGCATCGCGTTCCTGGATGTTGTTGAGGACTGCCGACATTTCAGTCAGCTCCTTGCCAGCATTTTCGATTTGGCTGCGGAGGATGTCGTTTTCCTGAATCAACAGGCGCTCCGATGGGCTGGGCAGGTACCGGTGGACGATGAACATCATCATGAACGCCGTCAGGCCAACCGCACAGCAAAAAGCAGCAATTCTTAGTATCGTGTAACGGAGTGGTTCTACAACCCGATCGTACTGTAATGACTGGTGATTAAAGACGAATTTTTCGCGTCTCATATATTCAGAAACTTAGTCAAAAAATGACAACGGCGTAAACCCAATTGGTTTTCCACGTATTCAATCCCATGCCTCTTCACAGCTGGCCATTGTCTAGTTCCCATGAACTTTTGGGCCAAATGCCCTGGTTCACATCCGCTAAAGTATAGTCCGGAAACTAATGTTGATAGTTTAGGATAGAAAAAGTTATCAACAGTGTAGTTAAAATGCGAACATTTTATCCACATTCGGGCGTTTTTGCCTCAATTTAAGCAAATTGTGGACGTTAATTTTTTTGTGTTTATTTGTTTTTTTATATTTTTTAACAAACATAAAATTTAACGAACAATTCTTCGCAATTTCACGGGCCAACACGCAGTTTAGCGAAACATGCCAAAACAATCGTTATAGCGGTCTGCATTCCTTTTCCGTTGCAGTTCACGGCTGCCGGCCATATCGATGGTCAGCGACACTTCAAAGGTTGCGCCCAGTCCGCCCGGCACCGTGCGCAGCTGAGATACCACGGCGTCGTAACTGAAGCCCACCTTAAGTACGTCCTGCCGGAAAGCTACTGCGGCGATGAAGCCATCGGCATTCCCGAAGGCGTGGCGGTACCAGCCGCCGATGGCCAGTGGGCCGTAGCCGAAGTAAGTCCCCAGGTTGAGTTGCCGGAACTGGGCCTGGGAGGTGTACAGGAAATTGGGCGTGATGTAGGAAGGCCGCCGGGGGTTGCTGTAGCGCTTTACGTCGAACTGCGCGCCGCCGGTGATCGTCATCCGTTGGGGCCGGCCGGCGTAGAGGTTGTCGTTCAGCTCAATGAGGCTTTCGTCGGGGCGGTTCAGGTGCTCGAAGCTGACGCCCCCGTAGTACTGCTTGCCGTAGAGGACGACGCCTACGCCCAGGTCCGCCGAAGTTTTGGAGGCACTCGCCAGGGCTTCCATGGTGGCCCCGTTGGCCCCCACTACGGGGTCCAGGACATCCCCGAAGGTCAGGCGCTGAAAATCCAGGGCGGTACTCAGGATGCCCGCCGCCAGGCCAATGCGGGCGTGGAGGTCGCGGTTGAACTGCACATCATAACCATATACTATGGCCGCTTCGGTGTTTTGGTAGACGCCCTCCAGTTGCCGATCGGAAAGGAGGCGCACACCAAAACTCGAGTTGGTCCCCTCAATGGGCTGTTCATAGGCTGCGGCCATCGTGGTGAAGGCGCTGGGGTAGGCCGTGTGCTGGGCGCGGTAGTTCAGGCTCAGGCGCGGGGCGGAGCCGATGCCCACCAGCGCGGGGTTGAGCCGCAGGGGCGCTGCGTAAAACTGGGAGAAAACCGCATCCTGGGCGGCCGCGGGCACGGCCAGCGCCAACAACAACAGGGTAAATAGGGACCTACGGGGCATGGGAGACTTTCTGGGAATGCCTAAAGCTAAGCCTGGCACCTTGATTTGGCAAAATGCGGCCGGCCGATATTTGTCCTTTTGGGCAATTGCGGACATTTTGGGAGAGATAACGCCCACTTGTACTTCCAGCCACCCAGATTTCCTCGTGCGGCCAATCCTTGCCCCGTCCACTTTCCCCGGCACCTGCGGCCGCGCCCACTACCGCTGCGCCCTGAGGCCGTCGGCAACCGGACTTAAACCACCAACAAAAGCAGCAATTGCGGCCCGGAAGACAACGTTTTCCCCCGGCCATTGTATCTTACCCTTGCCCCTCCCCCGTTAATTATGCGCCAGTACTTTTTACTATTCCTGCTGACCGTTTTGTTTGCTCCGCTTGCCGCCCAACTCCGCCTGCAAGACGAGTTGCGGTGGAGCCCCGACCCCGTTACCGTGGAGTGGGAAGGCCTGCGGCAGGTGGAATTTTCGTTCACCACCGTGGCCAGTATGGGCGCGGCCGCAGGTGCGGTGGATGTCGCCTCACGGAATGCAGGGGACGTCAGCGCCCAGCCCACTTACCTGCGGACCTTCCCCGCCGCTCCGGGCCGCAGCTACGCCGTGGAGGTCATTTCCTCCCGGTTCGAGCCCTTCGCAGCCCCCGCTGGGGCGGGACCATTCCCGACGGAGTTCAGTTTCACCACCAGCGTGAGCCGGCAGCCGGAAGGTTACCTCGGCAAGGTCTCCGCACCGGCCATCATCCAAACCCCTACGGGACCCCAACGCCTCGTGTCTCTGGACATTCGGATCGTCCCCGCCGCTGCCGCCGCCCGCCCGCGGATGGAATTCGCCACCAATTCCGTCCTCCAATCCGGCACCTGGTTTAAGCTCACCGTAGCGCAGGGGGGCGTCCACAAAGTCACGCGGTCCTTCCTGACTGACCAGCTCGGCGTCAACCTCAGCGGCATCGACCCCCGCAACATTGCCCTCTTCGGTCATCCCGGCACCGGCAAGCTGCCCGAAACCGTCAACGAAGCCTTCCCCGATGACCTCACCGAGCTGCCCATCTTCATCGAGGGGGAGGCCGATGGCAGCTTCGATGGTAACGACTTCCTGCTCTTTCACGCCCACGGCCCCGACGCCCGCACCTACCATGCGGCCCAGGATCGCTTTGAGACCGTCAAAAACATCTACGCCACCACCAATACCTATTTCCTCCGCCTCGGCACCAGCCGTGGCCGCCGGATCAGTGACTTGTCCGCTGCCTCGGGCGGTAGCAGCACCACCAGTTACGACGCCCTTTACCGTTTTGAAGAAGACCGCTTCAACGTCCTGAACGAAATCGGGGGCAATTCCCATGGCTCTGGGCAGAGTTGGTTTGGCGATTTTTTTAAGGTGGCCCGGGAAAAGACCTACCCTGCCCTCTTCACCATTCCGGCGGCCGTGCCCGGTGAGCCGGCCGAACTCCGGGCCCGCATGGCCCTGCGGACCGACGCGAGCAGCCGCTTTTTCATCGACGTCAACGGGCAGCGCCTGCAGAGCAGCCAGGGCAGCACCGTCCGCTTCGGCCGCCAGGAACAGTTTGACGCCTACTATCCCGCTACCATCGTCGGGGAAGTCCCCATCAATGGCCCCGACTTCAGCCCCACCATCGACTATCCCTTCCCGGGCAACGCGGGCAACAGCGAAGCCTGGCTGGACTGGATCGAGCTCCGCGCCCGCCGGCAACTCAGTTTTGGCAACCTGAGCCAGTTTGATTTTCGGGATACCCGCTCCAGCGCTCAGGCTACGGTGACTTACAGTTTCAGTGATTTCCCCGCCGACGGCCGGGTGTGGCGCATTGACGGTGCGGATATTCGCCAGGCCAGCGTCAGCAACGGCAGCTTCAGCGCCCCGGCGGGCGGGCAGGTATTTGAGTACGTCGCCTTCCGCAGCGGCGCGACCTTGCTGGCGCCCACGGGTGGCAAGCGGGTAGAAAACCAAAACCTGCACGCCATCACCGGGGCCGATATGCTCATCGTGGTGCACCCCGACTTCCTCGTGCAGGCCACCGAGCTGGCCGAACACCGCCGCAGCCACAACGGCCTGAACACGGTGCTGGTAACGACCGAGCAGATCTACAACGAATTCAGCAGCGGGCGCGACGATGCCGCTGCCATCCGCAACTTTGCCCGGATGGTCTTCGAGCGCTCCCCTACCCTGCGCTATCTCTTGCTTTTTGGCGATGGCAGCTTCGACCACCGCAATGTGCTGGAGCTGGGCACCGCCTACATCCCCACCTACCAGCACGATGGCGAGCCTACCGAGGTGGGCAGTTTCCCTTCGGACGACTTCTTCGGCATCTTCACGCCCGCCAGCAATGGCCAGCCGCTGGAGCCCGATCTGAGCGTCTCGGTAGGCCGGCTGCCCGTTAAAACCAGCGACGAGGCGGTGCAGGTGGTCCGCAAACTCATCCGCTACGACACCGACCCCAGCACTTTGGGCGACTGGCGCAACCGCATGACCTTCGTGGGCGACGATGAAGACGGCGGTGTACACACCCGCGACGTCAATACTGTTGCCAACTCCGTCGCCGAACGCAAACCCGACCTCAACTTTGATAAGCTCTACTTCGACCTCTTCCCCCAGGAAAGCCTCTCCGCTGGCGATCGTTTCCCCGACATCACGGAAGGTCTCGACCGGGCCATCTTCCGGGGTGCGCTGGCCGTGACCTACCTCGGCCACGGTGGCCCGCGCGGCTGGGCCCAGGAACGCGTGCTGACCATCCCCCAGATCCGGAACTGGACGCGGCCGGCCAACTCTCCAGACCCCATCCAGCCGCCCGTGTTCATTACGGCCACCTGTACCTTTTCGAATTATGACGACGCTACCTTCGTCTCCGCCGGCGAAGAAGCGCTCCTCACCCCCAACGGCGGCGTGGTGGCGCTGCTGACCACCACCCGCCCCGTCTTTGCCAATCGGAACTTTACCCTGACCAACAACACCGTCCAGGCCATGCTCGACCGCCCCGACGGCAACTGGCGGAGTTTGGGAGACGTTATCCGCATCGCCAAAAACCAGATCTCCTCTCCCACCAACAGCAGCATCCTGAGCAGTGCAACGGAGAACGCCCGCAAGTTTACCCTGCTGGGCGACCCGGCCACCACGATTGCTTTTCCTACTTTTTCCGTCCGGACCACCCAGATTGACGACCTGCCCGTGGAAGAAAGCCGGCAGGACACCGTGCGCGCCCTCCAGAAGATGAAAATCAGCGGGGAAGTCACCGACCTGGAAGGCAACCTCCTGACCAATTTCAACGGCCAGGTTTTCCCAACCATTTACGATAAACCGCAGACGGTGACCACGCTGGCCCAGGATGCAACGAGTCCGCCCATCGACATCTCCGTGCAGCGCAGCATCGTTTTCCGGGGGCGGGCTACGGTAACGGGAGGCAAGTTCAGTTTTGAATTTGTGGTGCCCCGCGACATCAACTACGCCTTCGGAACCGGCAAAATCAGCTACTACGCCGCCGACCTGAGCCAGCGCATCGACGCTTCGGGATTTTACGACCGCCTCATCATTGGGGGTACGAACCCCAACGACATTGCTGACGACGAGGGCCCCACCGTCGAAGTGTTCATCGATTCTGAAGACTTCGTGGCGGGCGGGCAAACCGACAAAGACCCCCTGTTGTTGGTGAACCTCACGGACGACCTGGGCATCAACGTTACGGGCAGCAGCATTGGCCACGACCTGGAAGCCATCCTCGACGAAGACACCCGCAACAGCATCGTCCTCAATGAATATTACGAAGCCGAAGCCGACGATTTCCGGCGCGGAAAAGTGCGTTATCCGCTGTTCGATCTTGCCCCGGGCTTGCACACCGTCACCGTCCGGGCCTGGGACGTGGCCAACAACAGCGCCCAGGGCAAGACTGAGTTCATCGTAGCTGCCAACGCCCGCGACGCCTTAGAACGGGTTTTGAACTACCCCAACCCCTTCACCGATCGTACCTGCTTCCAGTTCGACCATACCCTGGTGGGACAGGAGGTGGAGGCCATTGTGCAGATCTATACCGTCAATGGCCGGCTGGTTAAAACCCTCACCAAGGCCTTCCCCTTCAGTGATGGCACGGTGCGCCGCGATGATTGCATTGAGTGGGACGGCCTGGATGAGTACGGAGACCAACTGGCCCGCGGGGTGTACCTCTACCAGGTAAGGTTGCGCGGCGACGGCGTTAACGTCATCGACGGCGAGCTGGAGAAGCTCGTAATTCTGAAGTAAGGCTGCCGGGGCTCAGAGCATTGCGCCCGAAAAGCCAAAAGGGAGGAGTTCGCCGGCCGATGCAAATACGTAGACGGGGCCGGTTTCTCCCCGCAGGATGAGTTGCATGGGTTTGCCGAAGCGGGTTTCGTGTTCGAGCAATTGTTGCCGGCAGGCACCACAGGGGCTGGCGGGACTGCCTACCACCTGTTGGGCAGACTTCACGGTGATGGCCATGCTCACCACGGCCATGCCCGGGCGCAGGCTGGCGGCGGCAGCCAGGGTGGCGGGCTCGGCGCAAAGGCACATGGGGTAACTCGCATTTTCCGTGTTCCAGCCCGTCACAACCGTTCCATCTTCGAGGCGGGCGGCGGCGGCGACCTTGAAGTTGGAGTACGGCGAATAGCTGTGGCCCAAAGCTGCCGTGGCCGCCGCCAGCAACTCCTGGTCGGGTGCCGGCAAGTCGGCAGCGCTGGAGAAAACGGCGTAGTGGATACGGTGGGTGGGCATGGCAGGATGGGGGCTTTTGCCCACAGGCAACGCCGGCACGGCAGGTGTGGTTTTGTTTCAGAGGAGAAGGGCTAACTTTAGCCAAAATACCACTATGTTTTCGAAACGTTTGCCGGGACCGGCCATGAAGCCGCGCCACTGGTTTTGGGAAATGGTGCTGGAAATAGTCATCATCATCATCGGTGTGCTGGTCTCGATCTGGATAAGCAACCTTTTCCAGCAAGGGCAAGACCGGCGCAAGGAAAACTTCTACCTCCAGAAAATTGAGTACGACCTGCAAAGGGATTTGAGCCAACTCAGCTCCGAGCGGCAGCAGCGGGCCGGGCAACTGCAGGCGGCCAAGGAAATGACGGCCGCCCTCCAAGCGGCTGGTTCCGGGGAAAACATCACCAAGGTAATCCAGGGCTTTCAGCAGCTGCTCGTGGCGGTCCGTTTCCGCCCTTCCGATGCGACCTTCATTTCCTTGAAGAGCACGGGAGACCTGGAGCTACTCCGCAACGATTCTCTGGTAACGGGCCTGATCGAACTGTACAGCAACAGCTTTGAGAGCCTGGAATTAAACAACGAGGACGTCAACACCTTCCGCAACAATTTCATCCTCCCCTACGCAGTGCAGCACCTTGATTTCCGGGTCCGGGTGATTGACGCATCGGTGCGGCTGGAGGAGGATTTCGGCCCGATGAACCAATTGTACAACCAGGCACTCTACGAAAGCATCAGTCTGGAATCCACCGTTGACGCTTATGACCAAAGCATCGCCGCGGTGGAGGAACTGCTGGGGATGCTGGGCAGGGAGCTGCGTTAAGGAACCTCCCCTGCTCCTCTGCCGGAAATGGGGACCTCGCTTCCCCGGCTTCCCGAACGCTTCCCCGGCACCTGCGGCCGCGCCCAAAGCACCGTAACGCTAAGCAAAAACCTGGCTTCCCTTGACAAAACGATGGTGAAGAGGTCGCTCCACGATGCCGCTGGTTGCGTATCTTTGCCCATCCAAACTAAGTTATCATGCCCACCACCACCAACCTGCGGGAAGTCACTACGAAGGCCGACTTTCACCAATCCGCCCGCGAAGACCGCTTTCAGTACCACGACTACCTGGGCGTGGATGACCTGCTGGAAGACGACCATAAGATGGCCCGCGCGGCGGTGCGCGACTGGGTGAAGAGCGAGGTGAGCCCCATCATTGAAGACGCGGCGATGCGCGGCAAATGCCCCACCCACCTCTTCAAGGGGCTGGCCGAGATTGGTGCTTTCGGCCCCAGCCTGCCCGTCGAATACGGCGGCGGGGGAATGGACGAGATTGCCTACGGCGTGATCATGCAGGAACTGGAACGCGGCGATAGCGGCATCCGCTCGATGGCCTCCGTGCAGGGCAGCCTGGTGATGTACCCCATCTACAAATACGCCAGCGAAGCCACCAAGAAAAAGTACCTCCCCAAGCTGGGCAGCGGCGAATTCATCGGTTGCTTCGGCCTGACGGAGCCCGACGCGGGCTCGAATCCCGGCTCCATGCTTACCAACGTGGTGGACGACGGCGATGCCTACATCCTCAACGGCGCAAAGATGTGGATCACCAACAGTCCCGTGGCCGACCTGGCCGTAGTTTGGGCCAAAGACGAAGAGGGCAAGGTGCGCGGCATGGTGGTGGAAGCGGGCTGGAAAGGCTTCAGCGCCCCCGAAATCCACGGCAAGTGGAGCCTGCGGGCTTCCGTTACCGGCGAGCTCGTCTTTGAAGACGTGCGCGTACCGAAAGAAAACGTTTTTCCCGACGTCAACAGCCTCCGTGGCCCGCTGAGCTGCCTGAGCAAAGCCCGCTACGGCATCGCCTGGGGAGCCATTGGGGCAGCGCTGGATTGCTACGACTCGGCCCTGCGCTACAGCCAGGAACGGGTGCAGTTTGATAAGCCCATCGGCAGCTTCCAGCTGACGCAGAAGAAACTGGCCGAGATGATCACGGAAATCTCCAAGGCCCAACTCCTGGCCTGGCGGCTCGGCACGCTGGCCAACCGCGGTGAGGCTACGCCAGCCCAGATCTCGATGGGCAAGCGCAACAACGTCAACATGGCCCTGCAGGTAGCCCGCGAAGCCCGCCAAATCCACGGCGGCATGGGCATCACCAGCGAATACCCCATCATGCGGCACATGGCCAACCTCGAGTCGGTAGTCACCTACGAAGGCACCCACGATATCCACCTCCTCATTACGGGGATGGACGTGACGGGATTCAATGCTTTTGGATAGGCAAGCCGGGCGGCGGGCCGGTACATGGCGGCAAGGCCTGGTGCTGCTGGGCATGGCCGGGCTGCTGTTGCTCATTGCGAGCCGCTGTGCGGAACGCCCTGCACCCCCACCCCACCCCGGCGCGGCCCTGGCCGAAAGCTACTGCGGGAATTGCCACCTGGTGCCCGACCCGGGAGACCTGCCCGTCCACATCTGGAAAGACTAGATTTTGCCCAAGATGGGTGCCTTCCTGGGCCAGTACGGCACCGTGCTCGGCCGCAGTCACTACCTCGTGGACGGCAAGACCAGCCGCTTTTTGGCCCCGCTTTACCCCGTGGAAGCCACGATTGACTCGGCGGACTGGGCGCTGCTCCAGGAATACTACCTGACGGCAGCCCCCGAGACTGCGCCGCTGACGCCCGATCCCCAGCCCGTCCGTAAAATGCAACAATTTACCGTGCGGCCCATCTACGCCGGTGCGGAGGAAAGTGACGCGCCCTACACTACCCTCATCAAATTTGATGCCGGGCGGGGGCAGATCGTGGTTGGCGCGGCGGGGCAGCAGGGCGGTCGGCTGCGGACCTTCAGCGGACAAGGAAAACTGCTTAGTTCGGAGCGCATGGGCTCGGCACCTTCGGACATCGACCTGGGTAACGGGCGGGTGCTGACCATGGGCAGCCTCATTCCCAACGATTTGCCCCGGGGGCAGGTCCTGCAGCCAGGGAAAGACAGTACGCTGGTGCTGCTCGATAGCCTGGCGCGCCCGGTAGAAATGCTGCGAATAGACCTGGACCGCGACGGGACGGAAGAATTGATTGTGGCGGAATTTGGCAACATGGCCGGTGGGCTCAATGTCTACCTGCCGGGGCCGGGCGGGAATTGGCAATTCGTCCGGAGCCTCCGCCAACGCTCCGGGGCCATCCGGCTGAAAAGGGTGGACCTGGACGGGGATGGCTGGGAAGACCTCGTGGCGCTGTTTGGGCAGGGAGATGAAGCGGTGGTGGCCTTTCTATCGCGGCCGGGAACCACGGAGACCAAGGTGGTGCTGCGCTTCCCGCCCAGCTACGGCTCTTCGGACCTGGAGATTGCCGACCTGAACGGGGACGGCCACCCCGACCTGGTGTGCACCAACGGTGACAATTTCGACTACCCTCCTTTCCCCAAGACTTACCACGGCATCCGGATCTACGAAAACGATGGTGCTGGAAATTTCAGCGAGGCCTTTTTCTTCCACTTCGACGGGGCTTACAACGTGGAGGCTGCTGACTTCGACGGCGATGGCGACATTGACCTCGCCGCACTGGCCTACTTCGTGCCCGATCACCTGCGGCCAACCCACAGTTTTGTTTACCTGGAGCACACCTGGAGCCTGCTGGGCAACTACGCCTTCCGACCCGCGGGTTTCCGCAAGGCCGATCACCTCCACTTTTTGACCATGGACCAGGGAGACGTGGACCAGGACGGCGATTCGGACCTTCTCATCGGCAACTTTGCCACCTACCTGCCCGACGGCGTAGTGCCCCAGGGTAGCGCGGTGGATACCCTACCGGCTTTTCTGATTTTAGAAAACCAGGGGGGGAAGTAAGGGGCAAGGTTATGAATGTGTGTTAGAAAGATAAGGACAGCTTCCTTCGGAAATTAATTAATCCATTTTTGATGTCATTTAGCCTGCACAGTATTTTGGTTTGCCCTAAGGACAGGTTGCCGCTGGAGTTTAATCCCAGCCTGCAACAGTTCATTTGCTTAAGCGAAGGAGCGACAAGGGCTTACAAGGTGGTGGACCAAATCCCAATCATGATGGACGAAACCAGGGCGGAAGCTCCCTCCGCCATCCACAGCGCCCAGGGTTCGGTATTCCATTACGTAGACCATTACGAAAAAGACGCCCGGGTGTTTGATTATTTCCAAACCCCGGAGGACCCTGCCACGGTGCACGAAAACCGGCGGCTGCACGAATTCATTTTAAGCAAAGTCCCCAGCAGCGTGGAATCCGTTCTGGACATTGGCTGCGGAAACGGCTGGGTGGCCCAACACTTCGCCAAGCGCGGCAAGCCTATTGTTTCCTTTGACATTTCGTTGGACAATATCCAGCGGGTTTTGAAAGACAATCCTTCCCCTACGCACTACGGCGTCAAGGGGGATGTCTTGGCCTTGCCCTTTCAGCGGGAGTCTTTTGATTTGATCATTTCCTCAGAAGTAATTGAACACGTCCCAGACACCGCTTCCTACCTGAGTAATATTACCAACGCACTTAAAAAAGGAGGGCGCGCCATCATTTCTACCCCCTACAACGAAAAGCTGCAGTATTCGCTGTGCATACATTGCAACCGCTCCACGCCCCTCCACGCGCACATCCATTCTTTCCGGGAAGATTCCATTGACCACGTAGTAAAGGCGATCCCTGGAGTATCCGTTCGTGCATTTACCATGTCGAACAAAGGGCTTCTTTTTTTAAGGACCCACAAATTTTTAAAATACCTGCCTTTTAGCATTTGGGGAGCAATCGATAAACTGGCCAATAGGCTGATCAATAAGCCAGCGCGGTTGATTTATGTTTTAGACAAGGACCTAAAATCGGCAAGTATGTCGTCTCAGAAAAGGACGTAGGCCACCATCAAGAGCAGGGAATAAACCGCAAAAGTCCTCACATCCACATACCTGGATAAGGAAATCTCCGCTTTTATTTTGAGGTAAACGATGAGCACAACCTTGTTCAGGATGTCGGCGATCACAGTAGAAACGACTACCCCCATCAACCCCATAAAAGGCACCAAGATTAGCGACAAAATAATATTACTCACCAACTCCGACAAGCTGAAGAGATAAAGCCGGCGCGTGAACCCAAAGGCCAAAACAACGGGCATGGGGAACAACAACCTACTCACGACTAGGAACAGGTACACCCGGAAAAGGGGCAAACTGTCTGCGAACACCTCCGTAAAAACGATGGTCCACCACCAGGGGGAGCTGAGCATCAGCAAGATGGCTCCGCTAAACACCCAGTGAAAAAGGCGGCGGGAACTGCTTTTCAGCAGGTCGAGGCCCGCCGAAATGTCTTCCGTCAGCCGCGGCAGGACGACGACCATCGTTCCATTGACCACGGCGGCCAGCAGCGGCAGCTCGCGCGCGCCGTAGCGGAAGATGGCAAATATCGCTTCGTCTCCCGCATACCAGTAATTCACGAACCAGGGGTCGAAGGCTGTAACGAGGGTGCCTGCGGACGCATAAAGGATGAGGGAATAGCTGGTGGTGAGCCAGGATTTTAACAAACCCGGGTCATGCTTTTCCAAGCGCCCGGGCTGCTGTTGGGGTATTTGCTGTTGCTGCCAGGCATCCCTCAGCCACCACAGCAATAAGACGAAGCCCTTGCCGCCGGAGAAGACGGCAAGGACCAAAAGCGCCTGCACCAAATTAGCTCCGTAATAAAGCGGGACCAGAATGGACAAGGCCAAGCCCAGCGCGGAAAGCCCGCTAAATACCGCCAGTGCGCTTGCCTTCCCCCGCACGACCAGCACCTGCTCGAAGAAAAGGCCGGGCCACTGCGCTAGCAAAAATAGAAAGAAGTATCCCCACCCCGGCGGAGCTTCCCCCAGCCGCAACAAGCGGAATAGGGGCTCATGTAACGCGGCGGCGACCAACAACAGCAAGGCGGAAAAACCCGCCACCCCACCGATGGCCAGCCGAGAAAACTGCTGGGCTTCGGCGGGCCGCGTCAGCCGCACGTTGAGCAAGTAGCCCTGCAGCAAGCCCGTCAGCCACCCAAAACTGATGATGTAGCCCAAGAACAACAAACTTTCCCACTGCCCGATCACCTCCCGACCTATCCCCAGCCGCGGCAGCACCAGCGCCACACCGATCAGGGCAGCCTGCCGGGCAACTTGCGCAAACTGACCGGCACGGATGAGGGATTTAGACATAGGGAAAGAGCAATAAAGCCAGTGAGAGCAGCGAACGCCAAGGGAGACCCCTGAGTAACGTCAGGTTGGAGGTATGCGACGTAGATATTCGCTGATTTTCAGATGCTTAGATCGCAATGGTTTTTTAGTACTGTAGTTTTATAGTTCGGTAGTAAGGTATTGTCCACTACAGAACTACAAAACTACAGAACTATAGTCCTCTGCCTCCTAAAGGCTATTGAAGACCAATTATTTGTGATTATTGCAAGGGCTCAACCTCCCCTTAAATGAGCTGGGTCTCGTGGGTCAACTCCATCCCATACTCCTTCATTTCTTCCAAAACCGGTTCGTACACCTCCCGCATGGTGGGGATGTGGACGCCCGTAGCTTTGATCATGCCCTGGCTGATGAGGCGGGTGAAGATGCCCATCGGCAAGCCAACCAGGCGCGACATGGCTGTGTCTTCTGCGTTCTCGCCCTTCATCGTCAGGTTGGAAACGTCACGGTATTTTTTGCCGTCCAGCTCGTATTCGATCTGGTGCTGCATCACGATGAGGTCTTTGTCTTTCGGGCCCAGTTTCCACTTTTCCAGGAGGAGGTCTTCCAGGATCAGGGCCGGGGTGGCGTCGGGCAGGTTGATCTTTTTCTTGCGGAAGAGCCCGAGCCAGTTGAGGCGCTCCATGGCTTCGCCATTGACGTCGATTTTGAGCATCTGCGCGATGCGGTCCCTGACCGAGCCGGGGCCCGAAGGTGCGAGGGCCTCCATTAGCTCGTGATAGGTGATCTTGTCGCTGTCCAGAATCGGGAAGTCGGCGTTGGTCAGGCCGATGCGCACCAGGGCGCTCCAGGCGGCGCAGAAGCCGGGGTAGCGGAGGGTGCCGCGCAGGATGGTGGGGATATCGTGCAAGCCATACTGGTGGCGGTAGAGGAGGCTATCGCGGTTGGCGTAGGCCTCGAACTTGCCCAGGCCCGGCACCTCTACGTCCCAGGTCGTCCGGAACAGGCGCTGGTAGGGCAGAAACTTGAGCTTGCCGTTGTAGAGGTACTGGGCGGTACCCTGGCCCGCCAGTACGACGTTGCGGGGGTTCCAGGTGAATTTATAGCCCCAGGGGTTGTCGTTGTTCTCCGGTGCCACCAGGCCGCCGGTGAAGGAATAAAATGCCGTGATCTTCCCGCCCTTTTCCCGGATTTCGTTGATCCGCTGCATCGCCGTCATGTGGTCAATGCCGGGGTCGAGGCCCATCTCGCCCATGAAAATCAACTCGCGGTTGCGGGCCTCGTCGCCCAGCCGGTAGAGTTCCTGGCTGACGTAACTGGCCGTGATGAGGTGCTTTTTGAGGCGGATGCAGTCCTGTGCCACCTCAATGTGCAGGTGTGCGGGGAGGAGGGAAACGACAATGTCGGCCCGGTCAATGAGGTCCCGGCGGTCGTTCGTCTTCGTCACGTCCAGCCAGGCAGCGTGCCCCCGGGGGTGGTCTTTAATTTTAGCCGCAGCCGCCGAGGGGTCGGCATCAGCAACGGTCACCGACCAGCCGAGTTCCGTACTTTTTTGCAGCGCGTAATTGATCAGCGCCGACGAAGAGCGTCCGGCACCAATAATGAGTATTCTTGCAGACATTGGCCTTTACTTGTAGGGAAGGCAAAGGTACTGCGCCGCTGAGTAAGGGAGTAAGGGGGGAAAGGAGTAAAGGGGGAAAGGAGTAAAGGGGGAAAGGAGTAAAGGGGAAAGGAATAAAGGTCGACTCCTTCTCCCTGACCCCGGCAGGGGTTAGTGCCCCTCATTGCCCTTACTGCCTTATTGGTTCAAAAAAAGTCTGCGCAGCAGGCAAAAACCCAATGGCTCAAAAAAGGTCCATCATTTTCAATCCTACCGCGCAATTTTCTCGCGCAGCATGTTCCGTGCCGTCCACACCCGGCTTTTGGCCGTGCCGATGGGGACTTCCGTCAGCGTGGCGATGTCTTTGTACTTCAGGCCATTGAAGTGCAGGAGGAAGGCGCGGCGGTAAATCTCGGGCAAAGACTCTACCTGGGCCATAATTTCCTCGGCGCCTAGGCTGCTCTCCGCCGGGTTGGGGGTGCTGATCTGGTTCGACCAGTTGCTGGCCAGCGGCTGCTCATCGGTGATCTCCTGCCGGCGCTTGCCCTTGCGGTAACCCGTGATGAATACGTTGCGGATGATGGTCTTGACCCAGGCCTGGAGGTTGGTACCCCGCGTAAAACGCTCGTGGTTTTTCAAAATCAGGTAGATGGCCTCCTGCAGCAAATCGGCAGCTTGCTCTTCGTCCCGCGTCAGCGTGAGCGCATAGGGGCGGTATTCGGGGTAAAAACGGTGGCTGATGTGCTGGATTTCCTGGTGGGTCACGGCAAAAAACTTTAATTTGCTGCAAAAAAGGGGTGGGCGCGGCCGCAGGTGCAAGGAGATTTCGGCGAACAGTCGTTTTTCACCGATGAACCGTCAGTGGGTCTGCTGCTTATGACTTTTCGGTGACGCGACGGCCGAGCCGGGGGTAAGTTGCCAAAGCCGTTACTGCCTTTCTTCCCTTTCCGGCGAACTAAATGCCGAAAGCAGCGTATCTTGACATCAGGGCACTACTGGCCCCCACCACCACACTCCAAGAGCATGCGCATTTTATCCCTCCTTTTCTTCCTCTTCTTCCTCGCCGCCTGCAGTGGCCCCACGGAAACCACCGTCTCTGCCTCCGCCGATGGCCCCGACCGGGCGAGCGCCGCTGCCGACGGCGGTATGATCCTCACCCCCAGCGCCATCCAGCCCGTGACGGTATTCACCTACGAAGACATCATCTGGGGCTTCTGCTGGCTTCCCGACGGCCGTATCCTGGCCACCGATAAAGCCGGGAAACTCCTGGTCATCAACGAACAGGGCCAGGCCACCCCGGTAGGCAGCGGTGTACCCACCGTCCGCGACCACGGCCAGGGCGGTTTGATGGACGTCCTTTTGGACCGCGACTTCGCCAACAACCGCCTGGTCTACCTCTCCTATTCCATGCCCGGTGCCAATGACAGTGGCGTAGCCGCTACCGCCGTTGGCCGTGGCCGCCTCAGCGACGACGCCACGGCCCTCGAAAACTTCACCGTCCTCTACGCAATGGACGATAAAACCGACAAGGGCCAACACTACGGCAGCCGCCTGGCCTGGGGACCGAACGACGGGCACCTCTACTTCACCATCGGCGACCGCGGCGACCGCGACAACAACCCCCAGGATACCACCCGCGACGGCGGCAAAGTTTACCGCATCGCCGCCGATGGCTCCATCCCCGCCGATAACCCCTTCGTCGATTATCCCAAGGCCAAAACCGCCATCTTCTCCTACGGCCACCGCAACCCCCAAAGCCTCACCTTCCACCCCGAAACGGGTGAACTCTGGGAAACCGAGCACGGCCCCCGCGGCGGCGACGAAATCAACATCATCGAAAAAGGCAAAAACTACGGCTGGCCCGTCATTTCCTACGGCATCAACTACAACGGTACCCAGTTTACCGATAAGGTAGCCCAGGATGGCATGGAGCAACCCCTGCACTACTGGGTACCGAGCATCGCCCCCAGCGGCATGGCCTTCGTCACCGGAGACCGGTACCCGGGCTGGAAGGGCGATCTGCTCGTCGGCAGCCTGAAATTCATGCGCCTGCAACACGTTCAACTCAACGGCAAAGAAGTCGTCGGCGAACAAAAACTGATCAATAACCTCGGCCGCGTCCGCGACGTCCGCATGGGCCCCGATGACTACATCTACGCCAGCGTCGAAGGCGAAGGCATCGTACGGCTGGAGGTACAGTAAGCACTGCTGTACTTAACGTGAGGTTGAGCCCTTGCAAGAATATCCGTTCAAAGAGTGGGGGCGGGGCTATGTCTACTTGTGTGTGAATTGAGGGAAATGGACCAGTTACTTTTCAATGGAGGCTTCTAGAGTCCTAATATGGATTTCCAGTGGGTTGTAAGACCCCTCCCCCGTCCCCTCCCCATGTGGGCTACTCTCCCTACACAAGTTTTGGGGCAAAAATCATTAGAAATTAGGGTGATATTTGACTGTAGATCAATTTAAACCCTTCGAGTCGTTGCTTGAAAATCTTTAGCCCGCTAAGCAATGTGATCACGCCTGGGGGTCTCACGTTGATGTTTCTTGGTGTCCAGCCTCCTAGTCGGGCGATAATCCATACAGCCCAAGCAATACTATTGGTAGGGTTCTGGTTGGCCTGGCTAGCCGTACGTCCTTCCAGTTTAGGGAGCAATGCTTTTAGCAAGAGGAGTTCTACATTATCAAAGACGAGCCTGGCACTATCTGAAACGGTTAGTGTTCGACCTTGTCGCAACGCCAGCACCTTGATTGCCTCCCCGTAAACCAAGTAGATTAGTCGTTTGAGTGCCATTCCACTACTAAATTGACTTTTCTCCAGCTCGAACCCCTGACTTTTAGTGAGGCGAAAGAAGTCCTCTATCCACCAACGCTTGACGTACCACTCGACAGCTTGAAGTGCCTGCACCAAGTTTGTTACCTCATGAGTAGTGTACAGATACCAGTGGAGAGGTTCTTCCCCTTCGGCCCTTTCCCCCGCTTCTATCTCTTTGACTTCTATGGCCTGTATGGAAATTGTAGCTGGATGATCTTTTTTCAGCCGATGTAAACTAGAAGGACAAACAACTTCTACAGTTGACCACCTGATGGTCATCTGGGCGGTGCGGTCGCACCGTTTTTTATTGCCCTTGATTTCCAACTCGTACTCCCCTTGCCAGGGCTGGTCGTCCAGATAGGCATGAAGCAACTGTCCATTGGCTAATTTACGGTTTTGTGCACTTCTGATCAACAACTTAACCCGGCTATCAAAGGGGTGGGCGAAGAGCTCATACATATCGGCTTCCCGGTCAGCAATGGCTGTAAAGTTTTTCACCTTTGGCATCTTGGCCACACTATCCTCTATTGACTTGATCCAACGGTAAGAATGCTTTTCGGTGATGGGCTGCTTGGTATAACCCCTGTTTGCTTTCAGTTCCCGATCCTCTGGCAACTGGTAGATTGCTAAGTCGGTAATCCCAAACGGAATCCCCGTTGCCTCATCGAAGCCCAAGGTCGGATGCACGAACAGACCCAGCGAACGGTTATCCCCCAGAACGCCAATATCGGCATCATCCGCCGAAAACCGCCCTCGGTGTGCCTCGAAGTTGTACTGCGTGGTGTCTTGAACCAACACGACATGATCCAAGTCTTGCAAGTGACAAGGTGCTGAGAGTAACTCTCCCAAGTCTTCCAGCGTGACATTTTCATTGTTCATAAACCGTTCTGTGGCTACTTGCTCGGCCTTGTTCGAGCCGAAGCGGTTTACAACGCATGTCAGGCTCAGACGGATCAGCGAGCTGATCTTGTCAAATCTTTTTTTAAACGAATCTCCATGAGGTAAATATGCGATGTTTTAACGAATAAACTTGTGTAGGGAGAGTAGC
>NZ_JACSIT010000068.1 GCF_014349155.1 Neolewinella lacunae | reverse complement strand
GGGGCCGTCTAAAAAGTCTACTAGGGGGGCATTCTGGTACAAAATACGAAAAAGTAGTATTTTGAGGCTGTTCCCATCCCCGTAGCCGATGAGCACAAAAAGAGCAGTTTTCAAGCCTGACCTCCAGAACCAAGGCTTGCTATTCCCTCCACATCTTGCCGACATGGTACCGCCTCATCATAAGGCGCGGCTGATCAGCCAGATTATAGATGGGATGAACATTGATTCGATCCTAAGCACCTATTTAGGAGGTGGCAGTAGCGCGTACTCTCCTCGGATGCTGCTTAAGGTGTTGGTTTATGCCTATTCTGATCGGGTGTACTCATCTCGTTCGATTGAGAAGGCTTGCTATGAGAACGTGTGCTACATGTGGCTAAGTGGGATGTCCACTCCCGATCACAATACGATCAATAACTTTCGCAAGCACCGCATGGGTGGCCGGGTAAAGGAAGTGTTTGCCCACGTTTTGTTGACTTTACATGAACAAGGCTATGTCAAGCTGGATGATTACTTTTTAGATGGCACTATACTGGAGTCAGTAGCTGGCCGGTACACCTTCGTTTGGAAGTCAAACGTTGAGCGTTACAAGAAGTCGGTGCTAGACCAGATAGGGATGATCGTTTCTCAGATTGACGCTTTATGTGAAAAAGCGGATAAAGAGGATGAGCAAGCTGCCGATGGGGATGATCAAGGGGACAAACTCAGCGACAGTGCAGCAGTCCAAGAAACGATTGATCGACTCAACAAAGCCTTAGAAAGTCAGTCCCCCAGCACCAAGGAGGAAGCCAAAGAGGTCAAAAAGGCAAAGACAAAACTGAAAAACCTGGAGAGCAAGTCCTTGCCCAAACTCCAGGAATATGAGCGCCAGCAAGAATTACTGGGAGATCGGTCGTCTTACTCTAAAACGGATCATGGTGCTACGTTCATGAGGCCCAAAGACGACCACTTGGGCAACGGGGAGCTAAAACCCGGCTACAATGCTCAAGTGGGAACGGAAAACCACTTTGTTGTAAACTGGACAATGCACCAGACGCCTTCTGATGCGGCCTGCCTCATTCCTCATCTTGAAGACACCGAATCGATCTTAAGCCAAATCGGATTGAACTTGCCCAAGGCCATTACAGCCGATGCGGGGTATGGCAACGAAGAGGCCTATCGCTATTGTGAGGGCAAGGAGATAGAAGCCTACCTCAAATACCCGGGCTATTACAAGGAAGAGCAAGGAGTACTTAAAGCGCCATTTGCGCCAAGCCAGTTATACTATAACGAAGAGCAAAATGTGCTGATATGCCCCATGGGTCAGCATATGACGTATTGTGGAGAGGGAGAGGAGAAAACAGCAAGTGGGTATATCCGTGAAACAAGTAAGTACAAAGCCGTCAATTGCATAGGCTGCCCCTTGCGCGGGATGTGTCATAAACAAGACGGCAACCGAGTGGTAACCATTAGCCACAAAGGTCAAAGCTATCGCCAGCAAGCCCGAGCTCGTCTGAGCACGAAAGAGGGTAGAGCAAAGTGCCTGCGCCGTAACGCAGAAGTCGAGGGCTTCTTTGGCAACTTGAAGGCCAATCTGGGAAGACGTCGGTTTACACTAAAGGGACTTACGGGGGTTAACATTGAGATGGGCCTCCTTTCGATAGCCACAAATCTTCGTCGATTACATAAATTATCGATTGAGCAAGGGCGTAGTCTGCTTACTCCGGTCGTACAAAGGGCCCAAATGACCTAAAACGGCCCAAAAATCCGTCTAGACGGCATTTTTAACTCCCTGAAGGCCCACCCAGCATGTGGGGAGGCCCAAAAAAGGAACACATATTTTTTCTTAAATGTGTCAGAACGCAACCAGCACAGCCACCGTGGCGCACCCCACAGCTTTGGGGCTGACTTTTTAGACGGCCCCAGGGAGGGCAGGCTGCGAAAGTGCTGGGATAGTGGTACTTTGGTCCCTGATTCCATTACTGCCATATTCCTTTACTCCTTTCCCCCCCTTTACTCCTTTCCCCCCTTACTCCTTTGTTTATGTCTTACGCCGAAGCCATTGCCGAACTGGAAAGCCTGTTGGCCCAATTGCAGGAAGTGCCGGCCGACATCGATCAGCTCTACGCCCGCGTAGCCCGCGCCGAAGCCCTCGTGGCCGCCTGCCGGGCCCAGCTGCGCGATGTGGAAGACAAACTCTCCGCACTGGCCAACACCAGCGAATAATCCTATGTCCAAAACCGTCCTGATTACCGGTGCCACCGCTGGCATCGGCTTTGCTACCGCCCAAGACCTCGCCGCCCGGGGCTACACCGTTTTGCTCCACGGCCGCAACCGCGCCAAGACCGAGGCTGCCCGCGACCAAATCCTGGCCGAACAGCCCTCCGCCCAAGTCAAAATCGTGATGGCCGACCTGGGCCAGCTCGCCGAAGTTGCCCGCCTGGCCGAAGAGGTGCGCACCCTGGCCCCTACCCTCGATGTGCTGATCAACAACGCTGGCGTCTGGAATTCCCAGCAGGAACTGACGGCCGAGGGGGTAGAAAAAACCTTCGCGGTCAATCACCTCGCCTACTTTTTGCTGAGCCACTTGCTCTTGCCCGCGCTGCGCCGCTCCGCCGACGGCCGCATCGTCTGTGTTGCCTCCGACAGCCACAAGCAGATCAAGGGCATGTTCTTCGATAACATCAACCTCGACGGCAACTACCACGGCCTGCGCTCTTACGCCCAGAGTAAGCTGGCCAACGTCTTGTTTTGCTACGAATACGAACGCCGCCGCAAGTCTCAAGACCCCGCCATCTTTGCCGTTCAGCCCGGTTTGGTGCAGACGGACATCGGCCTGAAGGGCAATACCTGGCTGCACAGCCTGGCCTGGAAAGTCCGGCGGCGGATGAGTGGCAACAAAACTCCGGCCCAAGGGGCAGCCACGAGCATTTACCTGGCGACGGAACCAGGCTTAGCGGAGCAATCTGGGCTTTACTGGGACAACTGCCAACCCAAGAAATCCTTTTCCAGCTCGTACGACCGCGACGAGGCGCGCATCCTCTGGGAAATGAGCGAAGAGATGACGGGGATTGGGAATTACTTTCAGCCTTAGGGTTTGGTGTTTTTTTGCTTGGGAAAGCCTATTTCATAGTTGAGCCATCCAAGCTCTGCGATTCTTCGCATGCTCGTTTTCTACCTCTTTGTCCCAAAAAAGCCCCATCGAATACATTTTTATTTGGAAGAACCAAGATAAATAGGTATCTTTGAAAACAGCAAGCCCGTTTGGTTTTTTTAGTGCATTGCTGAGATTCACTTTATTTAGTGTTCCCTCGACGCTTGCCCAAAAGCCAAGCAGGTACTCTCACTTAAATAAACCCAAATCATGAATTTACCTCTTACCTCTTACCTTCTTTCAAGGTGTTACAACAGTAAATCATGAAGCTTCTCCAAAAATCAATATCCATTTTTCTTTGCTTGTGCATTGGATTGCCCGTACACGCGCAGGACTTTGTTATGACCTTCGTCTTTACTAATGCAAATGGCAATAAAGATACCGTATATACGGGCGCGGCCGAAGATGCAAGCGTCCTTTATGATGCTCAATACGATGGGCCAGATATTTCTGATACCCCCATAAATAGTGGCCTTGACGTCCGATTAAGGGGTTATGGCTTCGTCCCAGAATTGGATTATGTAAGCAAAAGAAACATTGTTCATTATGATGCTGGAGGAGTAGCAATTTCAGTAGATATTATTTCTGATGATTGGCCCATCGAGGTCTCTTGGTCAACCGTTGGCGTAACGAGTGATCCGAGAATTGCCAATTCCGTTTTCACTGAAAATACTCCTGGCTTGTCAGAATCGAATGATACTACGGCGGGATTAGGCTACACACCGCTGAACTTAGGATTTGGTAAACCTGGTGCTGGAAATGCCACGTTTCGCCGGACCTCGGGTATTCCCACAATGGGAGACACCATTTACCGATATTGGATAGACTTTGTTCAAGACAACCCCAATTCTATCTCCCCCGAGGTTGCTGCCCCGGACCAACTAACGCTCTATCCGAACCCAGCTACGGGAAGTTTTCTCCAACTGGAAGGCACCCTCCTCGGCAGTGGCCGCGCCTTGGACCTCTTCGACGCCCAGGGCCGTCACCTCCGCCATTATGCCCGCATCCCCCAACAACTACCGTTGGGAGAATTGCCGCCGGGTTGGTACGTTTTGCGGCTGCAGGATCGAAATGGGCGCTATTGGACTAAGCAATTGTTGCGACAGTAAAGCCAAGGCACTAAAACAGTAAATCATGAAGGTTCTCCAACAATCAATATCATTTTTTCTTTGCTTGTGTATTGGATTGCCCGTACACGCGCAGGACTTTGTTATGACCTTCGTCTTTACCGATGCCAATGGTAACAAGGACACCGTCTATACGGGCGCGGCCGAAGATGCAAGCACTTCTTTCGATGCACAATACGATGGGCCAGATATTTCTGATACTCCCATAAATGATGACCTTGACGTTCGATTAACGAAACTTGGCGGAGTGTGGGAAATAGGTTATACAAGCAAAAGAAATATAATTCAGTATAATGATGCTAATGGATCATTAATTACCGTAAATGTTATCTCTGACAACTGGCCCATTGAGGTCTCTTGGTCCACCGTTGGCGTAACGAATGATCCGAGAATCGCCAATTCCGTTTTCACTGAAAACACTCCTGGCTTCTGGGGAGAATCGAATGATACTACGGCGGGATTAGGGTTCACACCCCTGAACTTAGGATTTGGTAAACCCGGTGTAGGTAGTGCCACCATTCGCAGGTCTGGTAATAGCGTGACGACCTCAATGGGAGACACCATTTACCGATATTGGATAGGCTTTGTCCAAGACAACCCCAATTCTACCTCTCCCGAGGTAGCTACCCCGGACCAACTCACGCTCTATCCGAACCCAGCTACGGGAAGTTTCCTCCAATTGGAAGGCACCCTCCTCGGCAGTGGCCGCGCCTTGGACCTCTTCGACGCCCTGGGCCGTCACCTCCGCCATTATGCGCGCATCCCCCAACAACTTCCGGTGGGAGAATTGCCGCCGGGTTGGTACGTTTTGCGGCTGCAAGATCGAAGTGGGCGCTATTGGACTAAGCAATTGTTGCGACAGTAAAGCCAAGGTGCTAAAAGAGTAAATCATGAAGGTTCTCCAAAAATCAATATCAATTTTTCTTTGCTTGTGCATTGGATTATCCGTACACGCGCAGGACTTTGTTATGACCTTCGTCTTTACTAATGCCAATGGCAATAAGGACACCGTCTATACGGGCGCGGCCGAAGATGCAAGCTACTTTTATGATGCTCAATACGATGGGCCAGACATTTCTGACACCCCCATAAATAGTGGCCTTGACGTCCGATTAAAGGTTTGTGGCTTCGTCCCAGAATTGGATTATGTAAGCAAAAGAAACATTGTTCATTATGATGCTGGAGGAGTAGTCATTGATGTAGAGGTTATTTCTGATGATTGGCCCATCGAGGTCTCTTGGTCAACCGTTGGCGTAACGAATGATCCGAGAATCGCCAGTTCCGTTTTCACTGAAAACTCTCCTGCCTTTTGGGGAGAATCGGATGATACTACGGCGGGATTAGGCTTCACACCGCTGAACTTAGGATTCGGCAAACCCGGTGTAGGTAGTGCCACCTTTCGCAGGTCTGGTTATTCTGTGACGACCTCAATGGGAGACACCATCTACCGATATTTTATAGGCTTTGTCCAAGACAACCCCAATTCTACCTCCCCCGAGGTAGCTACCGCGGACCAACTCACGCTTTATCCGAACCCAGCTACGGGAAGTTTTCTCCAGCTGGAAGGCAGCCTCCTCGCCAGCGGCCGCGCCCTTGACCTCCTCGACGCCCAGGGCCGTCACCTTCGCCATTATGCGCGCATCCCTCAACAACTACCGTTGGGAGAATTGCCGCCGGGTTGGTACGTTTTGCGGCTACAGGATCGTAATGGGCGCTATTGGACTAAGCAATTGTTGCGACAGTAAAGCCAAGGTACTAAAACAGTAAATCATGAAGGTTCTCCAAAAATCAATACTCGTTTTTCTTTGCTTGTGCATTGGATTGCCCATACACGCGCAGGATTTTGTTATGACCTTCGTCTTTACCGATGCCAACGGGAATAGAGACACCGTCTATACGGGCGCGGCCGAAGATGCCACCTATTTCTACGATGCTCAATATGATGGGCCAGATATTTCTGATATTCCCATAAATGATAGCCTGGATGTCCGAATAAGTTTTGTAAATCAAACTTCGGGATTAGCTTATGAGAGCAAAAGAAATATAATTCCATATAGTGATGCAAATGGAGCAATAGTTCCTTTAGACGTTACTGCTGGCAACTGGCCTATCGAGGTATCTTGGTCCACCGTTGGCGAAACAGATGATCCAAGGATTGCTCATTCCATTATCACAGCAATCGATTTTGGTTTTTGGTATGATTCATCAGATGATACAACGGCATTAGGTTTTACACCTCTAAACTTAGGGTTTGGTAAACCTGGTGTAGGAAGTGCCACCATGCGGAGGACTTCCAATATTATGATTACCTCAACCGGAGACACGATTTATCGATATTGGATTGGGTTTATTAAAGACAACCCCAATTCTACCACCCCCGAGGTAGCTACTCCAGACCAGCTTACGATCTATCCAAACCCAGCTACGGGAAGTTTTCTCCAACTGGAAGGCACCCTCCTCGGCAGTGGCCGCGCCTTGGACCTCTTCGACGCCCAGGGCCGTCACCTCCGCCATTATGCCCGCATCCCCCAACAACTACCGTTGGGAGAATTGCCGCCGGGTTGGTACGTTTTGCGGCTGCAGGATCGAAATGGGCGCTATTGGACTAAGCAATTGTTGCGACAGTAAGGCCAAGGTACTAAGAGCCTGTTAGGGTTTTTACTTCCTGATAAATACAGCAGATGAGTAAGAGCTTGCCTTAACCGTCCCTAGCTCTCAACGGGACATACTTTGCACCTGCGGCCGCGCCCCAAAGAAGCGCTGCCCTGACCTGATCCAAGCTATTTAGCGCACGGCTACTGCCTCTTCCGCCTGCGGGGCCTCCCGGTATTTGGAGAACATTTTTTCGAGCAAGTGCAGTTTGACGCGGCGGGGGAACAGCTTACCGAGGAAGGCCATGAATTTGACGAGCAGGCCCGGGCGGATGACGTCTTTGCCCCGCAGCATGCCGCCAATCGCCTCGCCGGCCAGGTCTTCGGGCATGGTGACGGCAATTTTGGCCAGGGTGCCCATGGCTTTGACCCGCTTGAGGCCGTCTTCATTGGTGATGACCGGGCCGGGGCAGAGCACGGAAACGCTGATGCCGTAGTGCTTGAATTCCTGGCGCAGGGCCAAAGAATAGTTGTAGACGAAGGCCTTGGTGCCGGTGTAGACCGACTTGTAAGGCAGCGGCAGGGTGGCCTCCACGCTGCTGAGGTTGAGGATGCCCCCGCGGGTGCGTTTCAGCTCGGGCAGCAGGGCATAGGTGAGCTCTACCATCACCTGGTTATTGAGTTGCAGCATCGTGCTGTACTCGCGCCAGGCGGTGTTTTCGAAGAGTCCGCCCCGCCCGAATCCGGCGTTGTTGATGAGGTACTTCAGGCGGATGTCGCTGTGCTGGAGCCACTGCTGGATGGTCTCTACCGCCCCGGGCTCTACGAGGTTGAGGCCCAGGGTGGCGAAAACGGTGCCGGGGGTGGCGGCCAGTTCTTCTTCGAAGTGGCGGAGGTCCTGGTTGGGCAAGGCCACTACGGCGATGGCCATGCCGCGGCGGACACACTCGAGCGCGAGGGCACGACCAATACCGTGGCTACCTCCGGTAACGAGGACCCACTCCAGGGATGGAACAGAAAGCGATTTAGTCATGTGCTTGGTTCGTTGCAGGCCGCGGGGCAGACGGAGCGGACTGTTAAACGTAAGGTTTGCGGCGGCGCGTTCTGAGACGCCTAGCGGGCACAAGGTAAGTCTTTTGCGCCAATGCAGGGGGCCAAAAAAAGTGGCGCATCTGGAATTGGGCTGGGCGAGTGCTTGTCCATTCCTGGCGCTGCTTTCCCGCTCCTTAGCGGTGGAAAAGAGCGAAAAGGGGCATAAAATGGCCTTTCCCCCGGTGGAGCACTTGCCAGCGTTAGCAAATACGCTACCTTAGCCCGTCATACTCAGCTTAAAGATCAATTATGCCCTACAGCACGATCACCGGGATCGGGCATTACGTGCCCAAAAATGTGGTAACCAACCAGGAGTTGACCAAGGTCATGGAAACCAGCGACGAATGGATCCGCGAACGCACCGGCATTGAGGAGCGTCGCTACATCGACCGTGGCAAAGAAACGACGACTACGCTGGCCCTGGAGGCGAGCCTGCTGGCCATTGCCGACGCGGGCATCGATAAGAACGACATTGACTTCATCATCTTCGCGACCCTGAGCCCCGACTACTACTTCCCCGGCGCGGGCGTCCTGCTCCAGCGGGAACTGGGCATTGCCGGCACCGAAATTGCGGCCCTCGACATCCGGGCGCAGTGCTCGGGCTTCGTCTATGGCCTGACGACGGCCGACCAGTTCATCAAAGCGGGGACCTACAAAAAAATCCTGCTCGTGGGCGCCGAGGTGCACTCCGTCGGGCTCGACTTCACCACCCGCGGCCGCAACGTATCGGTCATCTTCGGCGACGGCGCAGGTGCAGTGATCGTTGAAGCGACGGAAGACAAGGAAAAGGCCGTCCTGGCCACCAGCATGCACTCCGACGGCACCTACGCGGAGAAGCTCAGCTACATGTATCCGGGTGCCCACGGTGGTTACTTCCTGGAGAAGTACGCCATTGAGGGCTTCGACGTCGATTACGAAGACACGGACTACGGCGGCTACTTCTTCAACCAGAACATGATCGACCAGAACCGGATCTTTCCCTACATGGAAGGACAGGCGGTCTTCAAGATGGCCGTCAGGAAATTCCCCGAGGTCATCGTGGAGTCCCTCACCAAGGCGGGGCTCGGCGTGGAAGACATCAACATGCTCATTCCCCACCAGGCCAACCTGCGGATCAACCAGTTCGTCCAGGGCACCATGCGCCTGCGCGACGACCAGATCTACAACAACATCATGTACTACGGCAATACCACCGCCGCTTCCATTCCCCTGGCCCTGAGCGAGGCCCGCGATAAGGGCCTGGTCAAAAAAGGCGACGTTGTGGTGCTGGCCGCCTTCGGAGCGGGCTTCACCTGGGGGAGTGTGGTGCTGAAATGGGGGCGGGATTAGTAAAGGGGGAAAGGAGTAAAGGGGGAAAGGAGCTTCCGCACGGGACAGCGCACTACCAACTTTCGAACATGTTCGAATGTGCGAATCTTCGGGCACCACAATCTGCTCCCCTTCCCCGTGCGTTAGCGTATCCCGTGCGGTAGCGTATTCACGCATTCACGCATTCACTCATTCACTCCCGCTGCTGCCTACGGCGGTCAACCCTCCCCTCCTTCTCAAATCACCTCCGCCACCACAAAAATGCTGCCCCCTACAAAAACCAATCCTCCCGTTCCTGCGGCGGCCTGGGCGGCGGCGTAGCCTTCCGCTACCGAGGGGTAAGCTTCGCCTTGCAGCCCGTGTTGGGCGGCGGCGGCTTGTAATTCGGCGGCGGGGAGTCCGCGGGGGATGTCGGCTTTGACGAAATAGTAGGTGGCCGCCGTAGGAAAGAGGGGCAGGGCTTTGCCCAAATCCTTGTCGTTTACGAAGCCAATGACCAGGTGCAACGGGAGCTGGTACGACTGCAGGCGTTCGAGGACTGGCCGCAGTCCTTCGGCGTTGTGGGCACTATCGACAATGCAGAGCGGATTGGCTTGCCGCAAAGTCTGCCAGCGGCCCAGGTAGTAGGTGGATTCGCGGACGGAAGACCAGCCCCGGTTGATGTTTTCGTAGCGCAGGGCCAGCGGAGCGGTGTTGGCTAATACGTTGAGGGCAGCCAGGGCGGTCAGGACATTCTTTTTCAGGTGGGGCCCGGAAAGGTCCGTCTGCAAGATCCGTTCGTTGCCCTGGATGGTGCGCTGCACGCGGAAGTAACTCAGCCGTGGATCGTCGCGCACGTAAGATTCATCGATGTAGAATACCTCATCGGCAAAGTACAGATCCGCGCCCAGCTCGGCAGCTTTACGGCGAAAGACCGGCTCGGTCTCCAGGTGCGTTTCCCCGATGACGACGGGCACCCCGGGCTTGATGATGCCCGCTTTCTCACCGGCGATCTCCGGCAGGGTTTCTCCCAAAAACTGGGTATGGTCGTAGCCGATGTTGGTGATGACCGATACGAGGGGGGTGATGACGTTGGTGCTGTCCAGCCGCCCGCCCAGGCCGACCTCAATCACGCACCAGTCGGGGGATTCCCGCGCAAAGTAATCGAAGGCCATCGCCACGGTGATTTCAAAAAAGCTGGGTTGGATGTCGGGGCCGCTTTCCCGCAGGCGGGTGACGAAGTCGGTCACGGCTTTTTCGGTGATGAAGGCGCCGTTGATTTTGATGCGTTCGCGAAAGTCTTTATAGTGGGGGCTGGTGTAGACCCCCACGCGGTAGCCGTGGGCCTGCAGGGCGGCGGCGATGAGGTGGCAGGTGGTGCCCTTGCCGTTAGTGCCAGCCACGTGGATGCAACGCAGGCGCTCGTGGGGGTTGCCCAGCCATTCCAGCAGGCGCTGGGTGTTGGTCAGGTCTTTTTTCATGGCCGCCGCCCCGTCGCGTTGGTACATCGGCAGTTGCGTGAAAAGGTAATCCAGGGTAGCTTCGTAAGTCATAGCGCGGGTGCTGGGGGGTGAAAACCGGGGTAAGAAAGCAATAATCCCTTGGGTATGGAAGGACAAATTTTACCTTAGGCCCAATTTCTCCGCCAGGCCCCTTCTCCCCCACCCCGCCCAACCTTCGCTGGCCGACCGTGTTCGGTGGAGAACACAACGCAAAAAGCCACCCACCCATGTCTCGCAAAGCCCAGATCCAGGCCCTCCTCGCCGACGCCCCCACCGACGCCTTTCTCCGCTTTGCCCTCGCCAAAGAGTTGGAAAAAGAGGGCGCGCACGCAGGTGCCAGGGAAGTCTACGAAGCATTGATCGCCGAACAACCCGAGTACGTCGGTTCCTACTATCACCTCGGCAAAACCCTGGAACGCCTCCAGGAACCCGCCGCCGCCTGGCAGGTCTACACCGCCGGCATCGCCATCACCAAACGCCTCGGCGAAAACCACGCCATGCGCGAATTGGCCGCGGCTAGGTTGGAATTGGGGGATGAGGAGGATTTTGTTAATAATTGAAGGGTTGAAGGGTTGAATAATAGAATAAATGAATAAGCTACCGCACGGGATAGGCGGGATAGGCGAGGGACTTATTAGCTGACGCTGCTGCCTACGGCGGTCAATCCTTTATTTATTCAATTATCCTCCCTTAGCAAAAGGGGCTCGCTGCCACCAATTTGAGCTTCCATGCTCCGCAGCCGGTCCAGCTTGGAGTGCGCCGTGCATAATACATCACAATTTACTGCTCTTCTTCAGGCTAAAACCCTTGGGAGCTTTCAGCGGAGCGTAGTCATACATATCAATGTAGATCAATATAGGCTCCGGGGCCCCTTCCCAGGTTACCTCGTATATATCCAAGAGTGCGCCATCATTGAGGAGCCCGTTTTTAGTTTTGAAAAAACAGCAACTGCCCTGGCGGACGTACTGGAGCTCTTGTCCCTCCGGTCCGTAGAGCGCCTCTAGGAAGCGGCGTTCATTACTGGGGCTTCGGCCGCCTACCCGCACGGGGTTGGCTTCCGAGCCGTAGGTGGGATCCGTACTCACCTCGGTGATGATGAAGCGGTTTCCATCGATGATGCTCGCCGGAGGATCGGCTGGCAAATTGAGCATTTTCTCCGGATCGGCTTTGGTAGCCGTTGCAGCTACCTTCGGGGCATTACAAGCGGCCGTTAAGAAACAAGCAAAAAAGAGAAGGGTAATGAATAATTTCATGGCAGGGTTTTATGGCCAGATGACAAGATAAACATTTTTGGCGTTTTCCCCTACCGCACCACAAAAGTCTTCCCATCCTGGCCCACCCCGGTGATGGTCAGCGACTTCCAGGCCTGGGGCAAGGTGCCGCTTTTCTGGACGATGCCGCCGTCGGTAAATTCCAGTCCGCCGAAGCCGAAGAGGACGGCCTGCAACATCCCGCCCGCGCCAGTGGCGAAGTAGGGGTTCGTCCCGCCCGCCGTCTCGGCCAGGACGCCGAAGGGGGGCACCTCATTGGGCTGGTAACTTTGCTCGAAGAGTTGGTAGGCTTTCTCCCGCTCCCCCAGGCGGGCGTAGAGCAGGGCTAGGATGGCGGAGCCCATGGCCGGACCTTCCGGACTCAGGCGCGGTTCGTAGTAAGCCAGGTCTTTGCGGATGGCGGCGGGGTCCCGGACAATGTCCATCGGCCAGCTGAGAAGATTGACGTCGGCCTGCTTGATCACCACTCCGTCGTAGGTGGCGTTTTCACGCGTGGTACCGTCCGGGAATTTCAGGATGGGGATGTTAGCGGCCACCGTTTCCCAGTCGGGGTTGGCTTCTAATCCGAGCACGCCGGCGGCCTGGGTGGCGTAGCGCAGGGCGGTGATGGCCATGCCGTTGGTGTAGGCGTTGTTGTCGATGTTTTCCTCCCATTCGTTGGCGCCGATGACGTTGTCGATGTTGTAGGCTCCGGGGGCCGTCCGGTCTACCCGGCTGGCGAAGAAGTTGGCCACTTCCCGCATCACCGGCCAGCCCGTTGAGCGCAGCCACTCGCGGTCGCCCGTCGTCTGGTAGTATTTCCACATCGCCCAGGCAATGTCGCCGGAAATATGGTGTTGGAAAGGGCCGGTCAACGCCCACACCGGCGTATCTTCCGAACCGTCGTCGGCGGATTCCCAGGGGTACATCGCGCCAGCGTAGCCGTGGGCGAAGGCATTGGTCCGGGCGGCGGGCAGGCGGTTGTAGCGGTACTGGAGGATGGATTTGGCCAGTTCGGGCTGCAGCGCGAGGATGCCGGGGTACATCCAGATTTCGGTGTCCCAAAAAACGTGGCCGTTGTAGCCCAGGCCGGAAAGGCCCATCGGCGAAAGGCTGTAGGCCTGGCCTTCGCGCACGAAGCTGTAGAGGTGGTAGAGCGCCGAACGGACGGCCACCTGGTCGCGAAGGTTGCCCTCAATCTGGATGTCCGATTTCCACAGTTCGGCCCAGGCGGCGCGGTGGCGGCGGAGCAGGCGTTCGGTGCCTTCCAGCTTGGCAAAGATCGTCAGGCGCTCCGCTTCGTTGAGCGGGTCGGCAAAGTGCTCGGTGGCCGTAGCGGACCCCACCACGGCAAAGCTGTAGGTCTCGCCAGCCGCCAGCTTGCGGTGAAATTTGGCGAGGTGCATCCCGAAATCCCAGTCTTCGTGGATCACCTTCGGTTCCTGCCCGTGGACTTCCGGAAAAATAAAACTCGTGGACGCCGCCACCCGGTGGGCACCCGTCGGACTATCCGCGTAGCTCGTCAGCAATCCAATCAAAACGTGGGGACGGTCGATTTCGCTGTAGGTGTTGCGGACGTCGCGGAGGTGGTCCGGGGCTTCGATGACGGACATCGGCGTGACGTCCACTGCTCTTTTCGCCGTCAATTGCACCTGCGCCAGCGCCGTATAGGGCAAATGCCGCAAAGAGAGCAGCGTATGGCGCACGGAGAGCTTATCGCCCACGTCAAAAGTAGTCACCAGCTCCGCCGTTTGCATATTGAGTTCCTGCCGGAAATTGCTGATGTCGCGCCGCCCGATGCGCCGCCCGTCAACGTCCAAATTGAGGTTCATGTGGTTGAACGTCTTGAGGATATTGCTGACGCGGCCGCGCTGGTAATTATCAAAAACGCCATTCAGCACCACGTCTTTTACCCGCATCGGTTCGGGGCTGGAGACCAGGCCCACCGTCCCGTTGGCCACCGTAATGCCGTAATAATTGGCGGGGTCAATATCGGTAGCCGTAATCGTCCATTGGGCGCGGACGCAGGTGCAAAGCAAGGCCACCAGGAGCAGGGAAAGGGAATATCGCATGATCACTATTTTCAAAAAAAATACTCCGGCGAAAATAGGATTTTTACGTGAAGGAAGCGGCTTTTGTTGGGGAGTTGCACCGGAATCAAGCTCCAGGCAACTCCCCAAAAATGCCATCACCAGCGGTAGCGCAGCCCGATCAGGCCATCTAACGAGCGCGGTTTTTGGCTACTGCCGTTGACCGACCAATCTCTAAAGGCCGCTTCGGTACCCAGGCGGAGGGCGACCGACCAGCGGCCCTGCGGCTGCCAATCGTAGCCCGCCTCCAGCCGGCCCGCCCAGCGGATGTTTTGCCCGAATTGCGGGGCCGTGGCCAGGTCAATCACCTCCAGATTATTCACTACTGTACGTCCTTCGCGCCCGAGCAAAAAGTCGATCCGCGGCCCCGCCGCCAAGCTGAGGTGGTGCACTCCAGCGGTCCAGGAACGGCCAAGCAACACGGGCACGCCCAGGGTGGTCACCACATTGTCGTTACCGAAGCGGCGGATGCGCGTGCCCCCTACGGTATCGGTCGTGACGATCCTTTCCTCGCCCGTGGTGAGGTTGCGGAAAATGGTATCCACCGTGCCGGGCCGGAAAAAGCGGGCGTTGTCGTCTACCTCCACGAAGGCGGTACGGAAGCGGTAGTGCCGCAGGTCCAGTCCCGTGGCCAAAAACCAGCGCTCGTTGAGTGATTGGGTGTAGCCCAGGCGCAGTTGGGCGCTGAGCTGGCTTTCGTCCGTCCGCAGCAACTGCTCGTAGCCCAGGCCGTAAGTGAGGGGGCCCGCCAGGAGGCTGAGCGTGCGCTCCCTGTCCTGCCGCTTCCCTTCGGGAGCGGCGGCGGAGATGGGGAGACGGACTTCCCGGTCGATGCCTGGCCCGGCCACCGGAAGGGCGGCAATGGGTCCGTTTTCGAGAGGACGAAGCGAATGCAAGTCCGGACGCGGGGGCGGGAAAACTGGCTCAGTGATCAGCGTTTGCCCAACCGGTGAAGTCGTGCTGACGCGGGAAGCCGTGGGTGTGGAGGGGGCGGGTTGCCGAGCGTCCGTAGCTACTCGTTTGGTCCCGCTTGAATTTGCTTCCTGCGAAGCAAGTGCAGGGGCCAGCAGCGTATTTTCTCCGCCAGCCAGCCCGGTTTCTCGAACGGTTGCGGCGGGGCAATCCAGATCACTGGCCGGGTAGTTGGGCAGTGTTCCCTCCGCCACAGGACCGGCAGCCATACCGTCTTGTTCCAGCGTCGTCCAGTAAACTAGACCACCCACGAAGGCCAAAAGCAGTGCGCCGAGGGCCAGCCACCACCAGGCGAAAAACTTCCGCCGGGGTTCTTCCTCCGGGGTGGGACGCAGGACTTTGGGGGCCATTTTCTCCCAGCTCAATTCCGGGAAATCTCCCGGCGTGGGCAGGTCGTCAAAACGTTTTCCCAGGGATCCTCTTTCGTTATTCGTAATCATGCGTCATCTTTTTTTTAGTGGCTTGGAGGTGTTTCTGGAGGCGTTCGCGGGCCCGGGCGTACTGGGAGCGGGAGGCCGAGGCGCTGATGCCGAGCATTTCCGCTATTTCGGTGTGTTTATACCCGTCTACGGCGTAGAGGTTGAAGATGGTACGAAAACCGGCGGGCAAATTATTCATGGCCAGCAGGAGCTCGTCGGTAGGGATATGGTCGAGCTGAAGTTCTTCGGTGGGCGCGCGCTCGGGGAGGATGGCGACGAGCTCGGTAAAGTTCAGGTTTTCCCGCTTGCGCAGAAAGTCGATGGTCTTGCGTACGGCGATGGTGCGCAGCCAGGTGAGGAAGCTTCCTTTGGCAGCATCGAAGTGGGCCAAGTGGGAAAAGACTTCCGTGAAAATCTCCTGGACAACGTCGGCCGTTGACCGTGACGCAACGCCGAAGCGTCGCGTCACGGTCAGGGCATACGGCAGGTGTTGTTCGTAGAGCTGCCGCTGGGCCAGACGTTGGCCGGCCAGGCACTGCGCGATGAGTTCACCGATATTTGGATGTTGCTTGGGCATGTCCGGCGCGCAAGGCTATTGGCAAGGGGTGAGTGCGACGTCGAAGACGATTTCAATTACTCCCAGGTTGGTGTAGTCCTCGCAGCGCGTGGAATTGACCGGATCGGTGAAGAATTCGGTCGTGTAGCGGCCAGCGATGCGGCTGCCGGTAAAGGCGGTGATTTCAAGCGTAGTGGGTACAGTTTCACAATCGGCGCGGACGAAGGCATTGCTCAGTTCGGGGACATTTTCCGCTGCGGCAAACAGTACTACGGGGTCGGGCTGACCAAAAAGTACCATCCAGAAGCCTGGATCGTCGCCAGCAAAATCGACCGAAAACGTGGAATCGCTGCACTGGATGGTGGTCGTTGCGGAGGTCGTCAGCACCACTGCTCCGGTTGCGGAAATGGCGCCTTGCCCCTTAAGGCCGATGGTTTCGCCGTTGGGCGTTTTCAGGAAGAAATTGTTGGCCTCTTCCTCCGTCTCCACGACGACGGGGGTGACCACCTCCGGGATTTCTTCGACCACGTCGAAGTTTTCCTTTTCACAGCCGACGAGCAGCAGGAAGCCCAAAAGAAGAAAAGAAGGGAGAATAAAACGTAACATGTGATTTGCTTGGTTAGTGTCGTAAGCAAAAGCGCTTACAATTGACTATTCGGGGAAACGGAGAGGAACGCTGCACGGGTAATGATTTTTTTGTCTTCATCCTTCCTCTTATCGTGCCACCCGCCTTTCTTTACTGGGCAGCGGCGGGGGGCTCTCCCTCAGAAACTCCCGGCTGAGGGTGTCCCCACCCGAAACACGGACATTCGGGTGGGGACACCCTCAACCAGACCCTAATGCATACCAAAACCCCTTATAACCATTGAAGGAAATACGCCTTAAGATAAGCCATTATACACTGGACCCTCGAGGGGTGAGGGGGAAAGCCCCCGTTGCCCAAAACCCCCACATCCACTACCTTGCCCAAGATAACCCACCCAACCAGAAACCACCCATGCCAGAGCTTTGCAAAAACTGCAACACCGCAATCGCGCTGCACTACTGCCCCAACTGCGGCCGCCCCAAGGCGGTGCCCCGCGTCAGCGGCCACTACCTCCTCCAGGAGATCCAGGCGGTGCTCAGCCTGGAAAAAGGTTTCCTGCTCACCGTCCGCGAATTAGCGTTCAACCCCGGCGGCAGCATCAAGGCTTTCCTGACGGAAGACCGCAACCGCCTGGTCAAACCCATCGTCTTCCTCATCTTAACGTCGCTCATCTATACCCTGCTGAACAGGCTGTTACACTTCGAAGATGGCTACGTCAACTATTCTGCCGACCAAGAATCTTCCACCCTCCTCATCTTCCAGTGGGTACAGAATAATTACGGTTACGCCAATATCATCATGGCGGTGTTTATCGGTTTCTGGATAAAAGTATTCTTCCGGAAATACCAATTCAATTATTTTGAAATCCTCATTCTCCTCTGCTTCGTCATGGGAATGGGCATGCTGATCTATGCCTTTTTCGGCCTGGCCCAAGCCCTCACTTCCGTGAACTTGCTGCATATCGGTGGCATGGTGGGCTTTGCCTATACCTCCTACGCCGTTGGCCATTTTTTCGATAAGCGCAAAGCAGGGAGTTATGTAAAAGCCTTCCTGGCCTACATCATCGGGATGATCACCTTTTCACTGGCGGCAATTGCAGTGGGGATGTTTATTGATGCGGTGATGTAGCCCTTTCCCCAGCTTAAATCGACCCTCATAGGACCTCGAAGCGTCGATTTTAGCTGCGGTTGCCAAGCGGAGCGTAGCGTAGACTGGCAACCGCAGCCAAAATCGTTCTTTGAGCGTCCGTCCGGAACAGGTCACTCCAAAAATACCCGCTTCTCCCGCGGATATTTCACCTCGTAGCCAAAGGCCACCTTCGTCTCCTGCAGGGGTGCCAGGTTGAGTTGCCATTCCAAAATGCCGGTCTTTTCGTCGTGCTGCACATTGGCGGGCAGTTCGTTTTTCACGGTGATGTCTTCGTCGGTGGAGATGGGTACCTGATCGAGGAGGAGTAGGCGGATCGGCTGTCCCTTTTTGTTGCGCACCGCAATGGTGTAGCCCCGGCTTTCGCTCACTTTGCCCCCGAAGAAGTTGCGCTTGCGGTAATCGTCGGTAGCCTTGCGATCCACCACCACGTTGGGGTCGCGGCCCAGGGAAATTTCCAGGGTGTCGGTTACGCTGGCTACGTCCAGGTAGCTCTTGCCCAGGTAGGTGCCTTCGAAGAACAGCTTCGTTTCTCCGCTCAGCAGGTCGTACTTTTCCCAGTCGGTGATCGCCGCCGTCAGGTAGGCGTCGGGGGTCAGTTTGGGCACGGCCAGGTGGGTGTAGGTGGCGGGCAGTTGGTGTTGCTTGATTTCCACGTCCCGCGTTTTGCCGTCGGAGGGAATGGTGTAGGGCAGTTCAATGTCGAAGGTCACCGTAGTCGCCCGGCGTTGGGTGCTGACGGGCACGGGGGCGGTGTCTTCGGCGATCTCTTCGGCTTCCACCGCGGCGGCGAGTTGGCGGCGGACTCCGGCGGCGCTGGGCCGTATTCCGCTTTGGTTTTTGCGGCCGCCGTAGCCAGTCACCACCACCTCATCCAGCAACTGTCCCGCTTGGTTCATCACCAGATTGGCCCGGTCGCCGTAGATCGTGGCTACGCCTTGTTCATAGCCCGTGTAGCTTACATTGAGGCTGCTGGTCGCAGCGGGCACGTCGAGGGAATAGTTGCCGTTGAGGTCGGTAACCGTCCCAATCGATCCGCCCGGCACCATCACTCCGGCTCCGATGAGGGGCGCTCCCGTTTCGTCGGTAATCGTTCCGGAGATGTGCTTGTACCCGAAGGCAACGTCTTTTTGCACGGCCGGGCGGTACACCGGCGGCCGGCTCCCCGCGTAGAGCCGCCAGGGGTTGAGGGTCGGGGCAATGGCCGAAGCGCTGGGGTCTCCGGTGCTTAGGCGGAGGCGGACGTTGGTCCAGTCTTCTCCACTGCGTTGTTGGACGTTGGCGCGAAAGCGCAGGTCTACCGGCTGCGTCACGTCGCTCACCCGCACGTCGTAGTGGGGAATCCAGCTGGCGTTGGGCACGAGGTACTGCACGCTAAAATCTCCGGTAGTCGCACTTTTGGCTTCGGTGACGACCACCACTTCAGCGGTAGCTTTGGGGGTAGTGCGCTTGCTGCCCAGTTCGGCCAGTTGGCGCTGTAAGTCCTGCCGTTCCTCTTTGAGCAGGCCGAGGCTATCGGCGATGCCGAGTTGGGCCATGCGGAGAGCGGTAAGGCGTTCGCGGTGGAAATTGACGGTGCGGATGAGGTCTTCGGCGTCGAGGCCGGTTTGGGGGCTGGCCACTTCGCGGTTCAGGGCCAGGATGGCCTCTTCTTCTTTGGTGAGCAAAAAGCGGGCGTCGAGGCGGTCTTTGCGGCGGTCGAGGGCACGGATTTTGGCGTTGATTTCTCCCGTCTTGGGGTCTTCGGCGGGCGGCGCGCCAAAGTTGAGGCGGTGACTGACGGAGAGGATGATGAAGTCGTTACCCGGGGCGCTCACTTGCAGGCTATTGGGGTCCAGGTCGGGCGTCAGTCCGGTAAAAACCAGGGTCGCGCGGCCGGCGGGCACCTTGCTTTTGGCCCGGCGGCCCACTTGCGCGCCCTCCAGAAAAACGGTGGCGTCGGTGATCGTCGAGCTCACCTTCGTTTCCAGTGGTGGTGCCGCTTCTTGGGCGCGGACGCAGGTGCCGAGTAAAAGGACGAGGAGCAGGGGAAGGCTACGCAGCATAGTGGATTTTTTGGGGCTTGGATGCTTTACCCTCTAGAAATGCACACTAGTGAGTAAAATTTTTCATCCGCCCCCCCTGCTGGACTCTTTGGAAGAAGGATTGTCGGCAATTTCACTGTTTAACCAGGTGCACCATCACTCTACCCTACTCCCCGTCCAGACATCATCTACCCACACTTGCCGCTCAAAATCGAAAGTACGGTAGACGATGCGCAACGACCGCTTGTCATCCGAAAACACCCCCGTACCGTGGGCCCGGTCGCAGCAGATGTTGGGCGTAGGAGAAATGATGAAAGATTTGTAGTTGGAGACAATGCCAAGATTATTAAACCGACCATTATTTCTCGCATTACGGGGGAAATTTCGAATTTCCACTTTACCATCGCTCGGACGTGAAAGAAAGAACTCTATCTCAAATTGCGCTGAATCCGGTTCGCTGGCATTATTGCCTAGATACCTCCCGAGGTAAGGGACTGGCGAATTAAACCGATGATCTAAAATAAAAATATCCCTTGCCGATGTACTCGTCTCCAGTCCTCGCTCTGGGCAACGGCTCAGTTCCCGTTCTGCCGTTAAGCGAATTTCCACGCGACCCGTTAAGGCTGGAAAGCCCAGGTCCCATTCCTTAGTCGTCACCATCCGGGGATCGCTACCAACCATCCAGTCAAATCCTGTTGCATCCTCACTCAATGCGCGGAAATAAATTCGTCCAGGGTAAGTAGTATCCATAATCGGCGATTCAATCCGGATGATTTCACCAGTTTCAAATGGATTGGTTTCAATAAAAAGGAAAGCTTCAAATTCCGCACTAACTTCTTCCTGCGCCAGGCAGAAATCGTAGTTAATACAAGCAGGGTCGGTCATATCAAAGCAGTCGTCATTACACCCATCGCAGCCGAGGATGAAGACGAAAAAACTGAGGTAAAGGGGGTAGTAGCGCAACATGCAGGGCTTAGTTTGAGGTTTTGGTGATGGTTGAAGCAGCCACCCGGTTTTTGTACACCAACTGTAGTTGGTAATGCCCCTGTGGCAAATCTGCCAGATTTAATCGCAAGGGAGAAAAAGGCGAGTCAAGTGCCAGATGATCCCGCTGAAAAACTACCCTGCCCATGAGATCGAACAGAATAATTTTTTCGAGGGGTTCTCCCTGCGCTTGGATGGAGATTTGATCAACGAATGGGTTGGGAAAAACGACGCTCGTTGCTTGAACATTCGAGATACTAGCCGTCGAAAGGTTGGCGGCCTCCTTTATTTCTTTGATAATGGTGGGAGGAGTGCCCGATTTTGTGGTGCGTGGGTTGTATATGTCGTGGCAGAATTGCGTCAGCGCCTCAACGCTAATGGGGGGCACGACGGGCGCAGTACAAGCTCTGGCAGCCGCTTCATCGGAAAAAAAGCCACCGAAAGGAAGTGCTGCGTTGATGCTCTCTGCCGCTCCGATGTTTACCCGGTAGCTGCCCATAAACACCACATCATCCCCTCCATTGGTCGGGATTAAGGTCGCCAATACCTGAAGATATACCTCGCCCAAACAGTTGTACTCGCGGAAATCAGTAACCCGAATGGGCTCTTTGATGTCTCCCCCCCCCCCGATGGTTCCGTCACCGCCGCCCCCTAACCAGTCCGCGTAGAAGTTTACAAACTGGTTTTCGAAGCAGGCGGCATCAACAAAGGGGGTCCGGAAGTCTCCACCTACCCGCTGGTCCAGAAGACGCATCGTGCGCACCTCATAAGGGCACCCTTCGTAGACGAGTGCCAACATCAGCCGTCTGGGTACGGGCTCAAAGCCTGCCGAGGTATTTACTACGTAATCCAAGTCATTTCCATCAAAAGAATAGTACCAGTCGTAAGCGCGGTTGGTAGCGCCCGATTGATTGTTCACCCTATAACGAAGTTCCGGAGTGGTTACCAAGTTAAACACCCCCAAGGGATTCCCGTACACCGGATCCGAACCGTCGGAATACTGGACCCCGTTCTGGGCCTCCGAGCTGGGGGTATTATAGCTGCTGGGGTTGGCCACATCCTCATTAACTATGCTTCCGTTTCCCTGCAAATTAAACGTCGTGGAGTAGCCAGTAATACGAGGTGCCGAAGCCATACCCTTCGATCCGGTCAAGAACTTCAAGACGCTTACCACTTTTTCGCCCAGGCTGAACCAAGCGGGCAGTACTTCTCCCAAAACATTCAAGGTAGGCCGGGGTGAATTTGCAGTCCCATTTTCGCTGGCCTCCTTCCAATCGCGAATCTTTTCATAGTACCCATCCAGCTTATTGAAACTGGTAAGCCCCGCACCAAAAGCGCCAAAGCCATTCGCCGCTAACTTATACCCTTGTTGCAGGGTATTTGCCGGGGTACCCGCCTGTACTTGCGGTTCGGTCAGTGCCGTACCCGTAAGTTGTAGATTAATGGCTTGTGAATCCCGCAGAACGGATTCTACGTAAATCCTGGAAGGGTATTCACATACGCAAGGATCGTAAGCCACTACGTAGTCAAGGGTAGCCCATACCCCACCATCAACGTAGCGGTTGAACGCTGATGCCCCATTGCCGAAGGCGGCAAATTGATCTAAGGCCGCTGAAGGGGTTTCCAGGTAGGAGAAAAGGGCAGAGCCGTATATAAATGCAGATTCATTTTCTGCGTCCCGGTTAGCCGCCCTTACCTCCATAACATCAAACGAAGAAGAATTGTCCGAAGGGTGATACACCATTACCCTCACTTTTCCGCTGTACCTATTGTAAAGCGCAAAGGAAGGGGCATCAACAAACTCAACTCCGGACGTACCGGGGATGGGGCCGCCGAAGTTTCGGTAGAGCAATTCCCACCCGTCTTCCAAGGCAAAATCCGGAGGGACGGTTTGGAGATATTCCACATTCGGCTCTCCGTTGTTGGTGAGATCGTAGAACGGGGAAATGACGTTGACGTTCGTGACGTTCGTACCGTCTATTTTATAGTAGAGGGTGTAAAGTGGCTGGGTCCAATCCCACTCGTCAATCGTTGACTCCAACACTGTGTTTACAGGGCAGATGGTTTGGGCCTTGATGGGTGCCACAAATAGGGAAAGCAATCCCAACATTAGGAAGGTAAGTTTTCGGGCGAACCAACTCGCTCTGCTTTGCCTAATTAGGCGAAAAAAGGGTGAAAGGGTGAAAGGGTGAAAGGGTGAAAGGGTGAAAGGGTGAAAGGGTGAAAGGGTGAAAGGGTGAAAGGGTGAAAGGGTTTTTCATAAGAGACATCATTTTATGTAAAGATATTCCTTGAACCAATAGGCAGCAACTAATCATCCATTTATTTTCTCATTTTTTTTGCAAGGGTATTTCAACCAACCTGCGGTTTAGGCTGGCCCATGGGTCGGTGCTCGCGGGCTGATCCAGCCTGTTTTAATGAGTCACCGTCGGTGCTGCACTGGGTGGCCTCACTATAAGCATGCTTGGGGTTTGCCCCTCGGTCGGTAAAGCTGGGCAGCAGGGCGTCCGCTAGCGGGGTAAGGATCAGTGGGGGTTTGGGGTGCCTCAAGACCGAAACGGAAGGGCCAATTACCTTGTTAAATTTAGGCAAAGTAAAATTTTTTCGCCCCAAAACCCTTATATTGACCAAGTCAATCCTTACCAAGTGCCCAAAGTCATCCTCGGAATACTGCTGTTTTGGAGCGGAAGCCTGCTGGCCCAGGTGACCGGCTACGTAGACAGTGTAGAGGTGCACCGTACGGACACGATCTACTTCGATTTTGGCAGCGCAGCCTTGAGCGCTGCCGCCTCCAGGGCCATCGCTGAAATGGTGTCCGACCGCCCCGCCGAACTGTCCCTGTACCTGGAAGGGCACACCGATGCGGTGGGCTCCGAGAACGCCAACGACCTCCTGGCCCGCCGCCGCAGCGAAAGCACTTTAGCGGCGGTCCTGGCCGCCGGCTGGCCACCGGAAGCCGTGGAAATCCGTCACTTCGGCGAGCGCCGCCTCCGGATCAGTACCCAGGAAAGGGAATGGCGCAACCGCCGCGTATTACTCCGCTCGGGCCTGCCCCGCCGCTACGCCCGCTTCGTGGGCACCATCACCGATGCCGATGGCGTTCCCCTGCCCGGCGGCGTAGTCGCCCACGGCCGCCACCTGCGCGATACGGTCCGGGCCGACGCCGACGGCCGCTACACCGTCTACCTCCCCCTGGATGCCCCCGTGCGCCTCGACGTGTACGCCCGCGACCACTTTTTCACCAGTCACCACCTCACCCTCCGCGAGGACGACCCGCCGGAGACTGCCCTGGTCTCCCAACTGGCCAGCGCCGCGCCGGGCAAGCGCATGGCCATCCCCGACCTCTACTTCGTCGGCAACCGCACCGACCTGCTCAAGGAATCCTACCCTACTCTGCCCCGCCTCTTGCAGTTCATGCGCTTCAGCCCCGAGCTCCGCATCGAGCTGGCCGGCCACGTCAATAGCCCAGGATTGCCCCAGGGCCCCGGCAGCTGGGAATACCGCCTGGCGGAAAACCGCGCCAAACTCGTCCACGACTACCTCATCCACTTCGGCATTGAGCCCCACCGCGTGCGCTACAAGAGCTACTCCAACCTGGAAATGATCCACCCCAACGCCCGGGGCGAACAACAGATGCGCGTCAACCGCCGGGTGGAAATCCGGGTGCTGGAAGATGGGCTGAAGTAAGGGGGGAAAGGAATAAGGGGGGAAAGGAGTAAAGGGGGAAAGGAGTAAAGGTTGAAAGGGGGGAAAGGAGTAAAGGTTAAGGGGGGAAGAGAGTAAAGCACCACTATCCACCCCCCCACTGTACCAACCTGCCCTGCCTGACCCCGGTAGGGGGCGAACTTGAATAACCCCGGATGGAGGATGCATCGCATCCGGAATCCGGGGAATCCCACCGCATCCGGAATCCGGGTAATCCCACAAGAGGATGCACCGCATCCGGAATCTGGGGAAATCCCGCGAGAAAATGCACCGCATCCGGAATCCGGGGAAATCCCGCAAGAAAATGCACCGCACCCGCGAGTCTCGCCACCTTCGCTGCTCCCCCATTGGGGGTTGGGGGGCGTCCTTCCCCTTGCACCTGCGGCCGCGCCCTAATAACGCGCCCCTTTGAACTGCCTTTACTGCTTGCTGTTTTGTAGCGGCAAACCGTGCTCCGGGAATTTCGTCGTAGGTTTGCGCACCCCAACGTGTCTATGATCACTGTAATTTCCGGTACGAACCGCCCTGCGAGCCGCACCCTGCTGTTTGCCACCCACTTCCAGCGGCAGCTGGAGGCGCTCGGAGCCAGCACGCGGTTGCTCGACCTGGCGGAACTCAACCTGAGCCACTTCATCCCTGAGATGTACAACGCGGCGGAGATGGCGCCGGAGTTGCGGGAATTACAGCAACATTACGTGCTGGAAGCCGAAAAACTGGCGATTTTCGTCCCTGAGTACAATGGCAGCTACCCCGGGGTGCTGAAGCTTTTCCTGGATGGCATCAGCGTCAATGCGTACAGCCAAAACGTGAAAGGTAAGGTGATCGCCCTCGTTGGCATCGCTACCGGCCGGGCGGGAAACTTGCGCGGAATGGACCACCTGGCCGATACCATTGCCCACATGGGTGGCTGGGTGTTGCCCAACAAACTGCCCATCAGCGGTGTTGAGCATCTCTTGACCGATGGCCGTCTCAACGACGCCGCAACGGAGAAAGCGCTCCTGCGCCACGCCGAACAACTCATCGCCGCCCACCATTAATACAACAGCGTTATTGCCCCTTTAACCGCTTTTCTTTTTCCCATCCACAACTCCCATGGCTAAAAATTTACTGATTGTCGAGTCGCCGGCCAAAGCGAAAACCATCGAAAAAATTCTGGGCAAAGACTACACGGTTAAGTCGTCTTTTGGGCACGTGCGCGACCTCGATAAGGGCGACGGAGCCGTGGAGGTAGAAAAAAACTTTCGCCCCAACTACGTCATCTCCCCCGAAAAGCGCAAGGTCGTCAAAGACCTCAAGGAAGCCATGGCCAAGGCCGATGAGGTGTGGCTGGCCACGGACGAAGACCGCGAAGGAGAAGCCATCAGCTGGCACCTTTGCGAAGTACTGAAGCTACCCGTAGACAAAACCAAGCGCATCGTCTTCCACGAAATTACGCCCCCGGCCATCCAGGCCGCCATCCAGAAGCCACGCCTGGTGGACGTCAACCTCGTCAACGCCCAACAGGCGCGGCGGGTACTCGACCGCCTGGTGGGCTACGAGCTTTCTGGCGTGCTGTGGAAAAAAGTAAAGTTTGGCCTGAGTGCCGGCCGCGTGCAGTCCGTCACCGTCAAACTCGTCGTGGAGCGGGAGCGCGAAATCCTCGCCTTCCAGTCCACACCCTTTTTCCGGGTCAATGCCCTGTTCAACGTCCGCAACGAGCAAGGCAAAACCGTCCTGCTCAAGGCCGAAAGCCCGGATCGGTTTGACGACGAGGCCAGCGCCCAGGCTTTTCTGGAAAAATGCGTGGGGGCGGAGTTCAAGATTTCCTCCATTGAGGTGAAGCCCACCAAGCGCAAGCCCGCCGCGCCCTTCACCACCTCTACCCTCCAGCAGGAAGCCAGCCGCAAGCTCTACATGAACGTGGAGCGCACCATGCGCGTGGCCCAGCGCCTCTACGAAGCGGGCATGATCACCTACATGCGTACCGATAGCCTCAACCTCTCGGAAACGGCCCTGGCCGCCATCGAGAAAGAGGTCACCTCCGCCTTCGGGGCCAGGTACAGCCACGTCCGGCGCTTCAAAAGCAACAAGAAGGACGCCCAGGAGGCCCACGAAGCCATCCGGCCCACGTACATCGATAAGCACAGCATCAACATCGGCGACCGCGACGAGCAGCGCCTCTACGAACTGATCTGGAAACGGACCATCGCCAGCCAGATGGCCGACGCCGAGCTGGAAAAAACGACGGTCGACATCGGCATCTCCACCGTCGCCGACGCCCGCCTGCGCGCCGAGGGGGAAGTCCTCAAATTCGACGGATTCCTCAAAGTTTACCTGGAAAGCAACGACGACGAAGACGAAGATGCCGAAGAAGAAGGCATGCTGCCGCCCCTCCAGAAGGGCCAGATTCTGCCGCTCAACGAACTGACCGCCACCCAGCGCTACACCCGCCCACCCAGCCGCTACACCCAGGCCAGCCTCGTCAAGCAACTCGAAGAACTCGGCATCGGCCGTCCTTCCACCTACGCCCCGACGGTCTCCAAAATCATGGACCCCGTCCGCGGCTACGTCACCAGCGAAAGCCGGGACGGCGTAGAGCGCGACTACCAGGTGCTGACCCTCAAAGATGGCAAAATCACGACGGTCACGAAAACAGAAATCACCGGCGCCGTCAAAAACCGCCTGTTTGCCAGCGACATGGGCATGGCTGTTTCCGACTTCCTCGACGCCCATTTCGAGGACGTGATGAACTACCGCTTTACGGCCGATATTGAAGACAAATTCGACGACGTCGCCGAGGGTCAGGTGACCTGGACCCAGATGCTGGCCGACTTCTACCACCCCTTCCACGAGCTGGTAGAAACCACCACGGAAAACGCTGGCCGTGTGGACGCCGAACGCATCCTCGGCCAGCACCCCGAAACCGGCCGCACGGTGCTCGTTCGCCTCAGCCGCAACGGCCCCGTCATCCAGCTCGGCGCGCCCGAAGAGCTGCTGCCCGACGAAAAACCCCGCTACGCCAACCTGCCCCAGGGCATGAACATGGAGGAGATCGACCTGGCCATTGCCCTGCCGCTCTTCGAGCTGCCGAAGGTACTCGGGGAAGTGGAAGGCCAGGAAACGGCCGTCGGCATCGGGCGCTACGGCCCCTACGTGCGCTGGGGAGAGACCTTCGTGAGCCTCGAAAAAGGCGAAGACCCCCACGGCGTTACGCTGGCCCGCGCCAAGGAACTCATTGCCGCCAAAAAGCAGGCCGACGCACCGGTGATGACCTACCAGGGCTTGCCGGTGACGAAAGGTGCCGGCCGCTTCGGCCCCTTCCTGAAGTGGAACGAGCTGTACATCAACATTCCGGCCCGTTACAACGTCGATCGCCTGACGAAAGACGAGATGACCGAACTGATCTCCGCCAAGGTGGAAAAAGAGGCCAACCGTTACATCCAGCGCTTCCCCGAAGCGAAGATTGACATCGAAGAAGGCCGCTGGGGCCCCTACATCCGCTTCGGCAAGAAGAAGCCCATCAACATCCCCAAAGACAAAGACGGCAACCGCATGAGCCGCGAAGCTGCGGCGGAACTGAGCCTGGAGGAGGTCAGGAAAATCATCGAGAACCAGTATCCCGATGCTTTTGCGACCAAGGCCAAAGCGGCTCCGAAAGCCAAGGCTGGCGCCAAGCCCGCTGCGGCCAAGAAAAAAGCCGCGCCCAAGAAAGCCGCCCCGAAGAAGAAATAGCCTTTACCACCACCTTTTTCATTTCCATACCCAGATCTGCCATGGCCGACGACAATAAAAAAGCCCCGAACCAACTCAACATTGAACTCCCTGAGGACATCGCCGAGGGCGTGTACAGCAACCTTGCCATCATCGCCCACTCGAACAGCGAGTTTGTGGTCGATTTCGTCCGCATCGTCCCCAACGCCCCCAAGGCGAAGGTCAAGAGCCGCGTGATTCTGACGCCCCAGCACGCCAAGCGCCTGCTGGCCGCCCTGGCGGACAACATCCAGAAGTACGAGGCCCAGTACGGGGCCATCGGTGAGACGGGCGGCAGCAACCACGGACCGCAGTTTCCGCCCATGAGCTTCACGCCGACGGCCCAGGCTTAGGGCTTCAAGTGCTGGCTTTTTGGGGCGCGAACGCAGGTGCAGGGCAGGGAATGCGGAGCGGAGGAAGAAAAATCTCCCAACTGTTTCCCTATTTCCCCAAGCGTTGTATATTTGCAGCCGCTTAAGCGATACCGCTGGTCGGTACCGCCTCCCGCACCGCAACTTTCCGTGAATGCACGGGCGTTTTGGTGCCGGCAAAAGCACTTCGGGTCGATTAGCTCAGTTGGTTTAGAGCGTTGCATTGACATTGCAGAGGTCACTGGTTCGAGCCCAGTATCGACCACCCCCGAATTCCCCCGTTCGTTGCGCCCCCGCAACGATCACCATAACATCCAATCGGGATGTGGCGCAGCCCGGTAGCGCACACGCCTGGGGGGCGTGGGGCCGCAGGTTCAAATCCTGTCATCCCGACCACGTTCAGAAAGGTCAGCATGCATTGCATGCTGGCCTTTTTGCGTTGTCGGGTCGTTGGAGGCGAGGGACGAAGACTCAGAACGACCCGACAACGCAAAAAGGACATGGTCCGTAGGGCTGACCTTTCTGAACTTGTAGCCCCCCTCTCCAGGATCAGCTTTAGCTCATCCTGTCATCCCTTTTCCTTTTCCCCAAGGGCCAAGCAGGTTCAAGCACGAAGTACGCGACGAAGGAGCCATCCTGTCATCCCGACCAAGTTCAGAAAGGTCAGTATGCTTTGCATACTGGCCTTTTTGCGTATGGTATTGTCGCGGCTTCAGCCCAAGGTATTGTCGCGGCTTTAGCCCGACCCCAAAACCGAAGGTTACCCAAGGCAATGTCGCGGCTTTAGCCCGACTTCCCAAAAAACCGAAGGTCCCTCGCCCGGAATTTCCGGTTTCGTTCAGGCAAACGGGGACCCACAGAAACTGCGGTGCCAGGCAAAAATCAACGCACAACCTCTCCACCCCACCCCAATTCCCAAAATAATGTACCTTGCCCCGGCAACTCGGCCAAAGGCCAAAAAGAGAACCAACCAAACGACAATGACCAAGCAACTCGCCAGGTGGCTAAGCCCCCTGCTTCTGTTTTTGCCACTGCTGGCCGCGGGCCAGGGTGAGCGCCCCCCCGTCACTAACGCCTACTTCATCCAGAACGCCATTGTGGTCCAGCAACCCGGGACCGTACTGGAAATGGGCGGCGTGATCATTCGCGACGGACTGATCCAGGCCGTCGGGAAAAACCTGAAGGCTCCGGCCGACGCCAAGGTGCTCGAAGGCGACTCCCTGTACGTTTACGCGGGCTTCATCGACGGCCTCTCCAACGTCGGCATCCCCAAACCGAAGGAAGAGACGGGGCGCCCGGAGGTAAAAGACCCCGGCAACCCGCCCAACGCCATTGCCGGCATCCAACCCGAGCGCTCGGCGGCTGATATGGTGGACGCCAGCGACAAATCCGTCGAAGAACTCCTCGCCCTCGGTTTCACCGCCGCCCACGTCGTGCCCTACGGCAGCATGTTGCCCGGCCAGGGCGCCATCATCCTGCTGGGTGGCCGGGGCCAGACGGGTGCGGTATACCGGCCCGAATCCTCCTTCTTCAGCCAGTTCGAAGGCTCCCGGGGCGTCTACCCCGCCACCACCATGGCCATCATGGCCAAGTGGCGCGAGCTCTACCTCCAGGCCAAACAGAGCAAAGACCACAGCGCCCGCTACAGCAGCGCCGCCCGGGGAATGGCCCGCACGGCCTACGACGAAACCCTGGAAGCTTTCTACCCCGTCATTGACGGCAAGCAACCCGTGTTCTTCGCCGTAGAAAACGTCAAAGACGTCTTCCGCGCCCTCGGCCTGGCCAAGGAAATGGGCTTCCAGCTCGCCCTGGCCAACGCCGACCACGTTGAACCCGCGCTGGCCGACATCAAAGCCTCCAAAACACCCCTCTTCCTGAGCCTCGACCTGCCCGAGGAGAAAAAGAAGGAAGAGAAAAAAGAAGGGAGCAGCGGAAGCGACTCCACCAGAACCACCCCTACGCCTACCATCGATACCAAAATGGAGGAACGCCGCGCCGCCGCCCAGCGGATGTTCGAGGAGCAAGCTGCCGCCGTCGCCAAAGCCGGTGTCTCCTTCGGTTTCTCCACGCTGACCGCGAAGTCTAAAGACATCCGCGCCAACCTCGGCCGCATGATCAAGGCCGGGCTTACCGAAGACCAGGCCCTCGCCGCCCTCACCACTGCCCCCGCCGCCTTGCTGGGCCTCTCGGACGTAATGGGTACCGTTGAAAAAGGCAAAATCGCCAACCTCGTAGTGACGGACAAGCCCTACTTCGCCGAAGGCTCCAACGTCCGCTACGTCATCGTCGACGGGGTACCCAAAGAATACGAAGCCAAGAAAAAGAAGAAGGCCAGTGACCCAAACGCCAAAGTCAGTGCCGTAGGGACCTGGTCGATCACCGTTGACGTCCCCGGCCAAACCACCACCAGCGTCCTGGAAATCACGGGCACGGCCGACGACCTGAGCGGCACCATCACCGCCGAGGGAGAAACCCGCCAGCTCTCCGGCGTCAGCCTCTCCGGCGATGCCCTCACCTTCACCTCCCAGTTCAGCGCCGGCGGGCAAAACCTCACCCTGTCTTTTGACCTCACCGTGGACGGCGACAGCCTCGACGGATCGGTACAGGTCGGCAGCTTCGGCACTTTCGACGTAGAAGGCAGCCGGACGAGCAAACCCGACCGACAGTAAACCTCCCCCAACCAAAGTTCCAACATCACCAAGATGAAAAGATATCTGCACCTTTTAACGCTGCTGCTGGCCTCCCTGGCCCTCGGTGCCCAAACGCCCACCGGCAGCGTCCACATCAAGAACGGTACGGTCCTGACCATCACCAACGGCGTGCTCACCGAGGCGGACGTCGTGGTAGAAAACGGCAAGATCACCGGCGTCGGCAAATCCCTGCGCACCCCCGCTGGTGCCAAAGTCATCGACGCCACCGGCCAGTTCGTCATGCCCGGCATCATTGATGCCCACTCCCACATTGCCCTCGACGCCGTCAACGAGGCCACCAACCCCGTTACCGCCGAAGTGTGGACGGGCGACGTGCTCGACCCCTTCGACATTTCCATCTACCGCGCCCTGGCCGGTGGCGTCACCGCCGCCCACGCCATGCACGGCTCGGCCAACGCCATCGGCGGACAGTGCGAAACCATCAAGCTGCGCTACGGGACTTACAACCCCGAAGACCTCAAAATGCAGGGCGCGCCCCGGACCATCAAGTTCGCCCTCGGTGAAAACCCCATGCGCGTCCACGGCGAAGGCAACCGCATCCTGCCCCGCACCCGCATGGGTGTAGAGCACGTCTTCCGCCAGGCCTTCTCCGAAGCCAAAGACTACATGGCCGCCCAGGAAAGCTACCAGAAAAAGAAGGCCTCCGACCCCACCGCCGTTGCGCCCAAGTACGATTACCGGATGGAGACCCTCGCCGACATCCTCCGCGGCGAAATCATCATCCACTGCCACTCGTACCGGGCCGACGAAATCCTGATGCTGCTCGAAGTCTGCAAAGACTTTGGCATCAAGCGCCTCGTTTTCCAGCATACGAACGAAGGATTTAAGGTTGCGCCTGAGCTGGCCGAATTCGGGGCCATGGCTTCGGTGTTTGCCGACTGGTGGGCCTACAAGTTTGAGGTCTACTACTCCACGGCCTACAACGCGGCCATCCTGACCCGCAACGGCGTCGTTACTTCCATCAACTCCGACTCCGAAGACTACATCCGCCACCTCTACCACCAGGCCGGCAAAACCCAGCGCTACGGCCAGCTGACCGACGACGAGGCCCTCCGCCTCATCACCCTCAACCCCGCCATCCAGCTCGGCATCGACGCCCGTGTGGGTTCTCTCGAAAAGGGCAAAGACGGAGACATCGCCATCTTCAGCGCCCACCCGCTTTCGATCTACGCCGTGCCGCAAATGACCATCGTTGACGGCATCGTGCGCTTCGACATCAAGGCAGACGACAACGACATGCGCCTGAGCGTCGATCCCGAAAAAACCGAAGACATGATGCTGGAATACGCCGTCGAGCACCGCTGCATGGAAGGCGTCGAAGGACACGCGGCCCACCACCACTAAGTAAGCCCAACAAAAAATAACCGCAATGCGCTTTAGCAAAATTTTCCTCTTCCTGGGCCTCTTCCTCACCACCGCTGGCCTCGCTGCGCAGGTAGTGGGTAAGGCCACCAAAGGGGCTTTCCTCCTCAAAAACGCCACCATCGAGACCGTCACCAAGGGTACGGTCAAAGGCGATCTCCTGATCCAGGACGGCAAAATCACGGGCATTGGTACCTCGGTAAACGCCCCGGCCGATGCCAAGGTGATCGACTGTACCGGCAAGTTCGTCTACCCTGGCTTCATTGACGGAGGCACCAACCTCGGCCTGGTAGAAGTGAGCTCCGTTTCCCTGACCGACGACGCCAGTGAGATCGGCGACATCAAGCCTTTCCTCTCCTCCCTCACCGCCGTGAACCCCAGTGCTACGGCCATCCCGGTCACCCGCGTCAGCGGCGTCACAACGGTACTCACCAAGCCCACCGGCGGCCTCATCCCCGGCACCGCGTCCCTGATCAACCTCGTCGGCTACTCCCCCACCGAGATGTACGCCGGCTACCAGGCCATGCAGATGAACTTCCCCTCCAGCGGAGCTCGTGGCCGTTGGGACCGCCGCAGCGAGGAAGACCGCAAGAAAGACGAAGACAAAAAGCTCAAGGAGATCAACGATCTCTGGGCCGAAACCAAGCTCTTCGCCTCCATCTCCGCCGCCAAGGCGAAGGACCCCAGCATCCGCCAAACCTACAACCCCACCCTGGAGGCGATGGCCCCGGTGGTCGACGGCAGCATGGCGCTGATGATTGAAGTAGACCGCGACAAAGACATCCTCTCCGCCCTCAAGTGGATCAAGGAAAACAAGGTCAATGCCGTCCTCTCCGGCTGCGCCGAAGGTTGGCGCGTAGCCAAGGAGATCGCCGAAGCCAAGGTGCCCGTCATCACCGGTCCGGTCATCAGCATCCCGACGCGGCAGTCCGACCGCTACGACCAGTCGTACACCAACCCCGGCATCCTGGCCAAGGCGGGCGTGCAGGTGGCCATCCGCTCCAACAACACGGAGAACGTGCGCGACCTGCCCTTCCACGCCGGTTTCGCCGCCGCCTACGGCATGGGCCGGCAGGCTGCGCTGGAGGCCATCACCATCGTCCCGGCCCGCATCATGGGCCTGGAAAAGGAACTCGGCTCCCTGGAAGTGGGCAAAACCGCCAACCTCTTCATCTGCGACGGCGATCCGATGGAAACCAAAACCCAGATCGAGCAGGTCTTCATCCAGGGCTGGGAAATCCCGATGAACAGCCGCCACAGCTTGCTCTACGACGAGTTTCTGGAGCGCAGCCCGGGCGTGAAAAACTAGTGCCCCCGGCCTCCAAAGGGGGAGCAGCGTCCTCCCTGACCCCGGTAGGGGTCCAACGTGAATAACCCCGGATGGAGAATGCGAAGCATTCGTAATCCGGGGTACTCAAGGCAGAAAAGCCGGTAGAGCCACGCGCTTTACCGGCTTTTCTTTTGGGGCGCGGCCGCAGGTGCGGGGGAGGTCTTTGGGCCGTGAAAGTCTCCGGAGCCAGGCTGATCCCCATTTTCGGCTTTCCTGGCAGGTAAAATAAATGTTAAAGTTTTGCTTTTGCCCATTTTTTTGCTTTAAAGACGGGCTTTCGGGGGCGTTTGGCGGCCCTGATCGGGAACCCAACCTTGCTTGCCCGAAAGCAGGGCAAACCAAAATTAATTTTGCCAATGCAGAAAGGGCAGTTTTAAAATCACCTCAACGGGAGGTGAGGGGGATGAAACCGACATTAATTCTGCCAGCCGGGGCCTCCACGGCTCCAACCAGGTGCGCTGGCAGTCGTTTTAAACCCGAACTTTGCATCGTCTAAGGTTCATCGCTTTTCAGGACTTTCCACTGCACCTGCGACCGCGCCCACCAAATGCCAGGCAATATGAAAAAACATTTCCCCTTACTGCTGACCGCCCTTTTTAGTCTCCTGCCCCTGCTGGCTTCCGCTACTTCTATTTTCGACCTGCTGTACCAGGGCGGCGACGACGCTGCCCGCAAGGTCACGCTGACCGTGGCGATGGACAGCATCCTGGCCAAGTCGCCCCTCGACCAGACCGCCACTTTCCAGTTCACCGATGCCCAGGGCCAGGTACAAAACTGGGACCTTAAAGTGAGCATCCGCGGCAAGTTCCGCCGCAACCGCTGCGAATTTGCCCCCCTGAAATTCAATTTCTCCAAAAAGGACCTGAAGGCGGCTGGCCTGACGAACTTTGATAAATACAAGCTCGTGACGCCGTGTACGGACGACGCGCAAGCGGAGGGCCTGATCACGAAAGAATACCTCGCCTACCGCGCCTACAACCTGCTGAGCCCCTACAGTTTCCGCGTGCAGCTGCTCGAAATCACCTACGTGGACGCCAACGGCCGCCACCCCAAGCGCACCGAAACCGCCTTTTTGATTGAGGATATTGACGAGCTGGCCGCGCGCCACAACGCCGAAGAAGTAGAAAACGCGCTGGGCCTGCCCGCCGAAGCCTACGACCCCACCGCTGAGGCGACCCACGCCCTTTTTCAGTACCTGGTGGGCAACGGCGACTGGAGCCTGCCCCTGAGCCGCAACCTGAAAGTCCTGCGCCTGCCCAACGGCAAGCTTGCCCCCGTGGGCTACGACTTCGACTTCACCGGCTGGGTAGGTGCGCCCTACGCCAGCCCGACCCTGGAGGTTGGGCAGACGAGCATCTACGAGCGCGTTTACCTCGGCTACCTGCAGGACGACCTGCTGATGCGTGAAGTCGCCACCAGCTTCCGCGAGCAGCGCAAGGAGGTGCTCAGCCTCATCAACCGCGCCCGGCTCGACGAGGTGGAAAAAGAGGTCTTATGGCGCTTCGCCAGCCGCTTTTTCAACACCATCAACCGGATGAACAACGACGGTAGCGTGTTGCTCTACGACCAGCTGCGTGGCACGACGGCGGGCATTATTCCTCCCGGCGCTGCGGCGGATAGTTACCAGTCTTTGGGGAAGTAGGGGCGTGTTTTATAGCGCCTTTTAAAGAGGAAAGTCCGGACGCCCGCAGGTCACTAGCCTGGACGCGGCGGCGGAAATTACCAGTCTTTGGGGAAGTAAGGGCGTGATGGATAGGGCCTTTTAAAGAGGAAAGTCCGGACGCCCGCAGGTACCCCGCCGTAAAGTCTCTCCGTTCGGCTATGTTGTCTGGTGGGCGGGGCACGCTACGGGGTCCTACACCTTCGACGAAACACAAAGCCCTCATTATCAATGATTTAAGCAGGACCCCATAGCGTCCGCCCAGGCTCTGGAGCGGAGCGGAAGGGCCTGGGTGGACCTGCGGGCGTCCGGTCTGTCTATCCCAAAAGTCGCAGCGGAAGAGCCTGGGGGGAGCGAGGTAAAACATGGGGATCGACCTGGAAGGTCTCCACCTAGCGCGTCCCCCGGGGAATTAAGGTGGTGGGGAAAACGACGTAGCTCTCGTTGCCATCGGGGCTGACGGAGGAAACGCCGAAAAAATAATTATCGACGACCAGATTGGTGAAGGTGTAATCCAGCTTACCGGCGGGCACGAAGCGCTTGTGCGTCCACTGCGGCTCGGTGGTCAGGCGGTAGTGGACGTAATAGCCGGCAATTTCCGTCTGCGTGGTGGGGGCTTCCCAGCGGAGGCGGGCGCTGGGCTCTACCGTCCCGCCAATCATCACCAGCGGTGGTGGGGGTGGTGCGGCGGCCAGTCCGGCCAGGGTGATGGCGTTGACGCCCGTGAGTTTGGCGGCGTAGGGGAAGTTGACGTGCTCCAGCTTATCGCCGTATTCGATGCCGTCTTCGGTGCGTAAATCCTGGTGCTGCTGGGTGTAATTCTCGTGGGTTTCCATGATGCGGATGCCGGGGAAACCCGCGTCGTTGAACGGCCGGTGGTGGCCGCCCCGCCCGAAGCGATCGAGGCGGTAGACGAGCATGGGGGCCAGGTTGGTGGTGTACTGCACGGTTTGGCGGTGAACGTAGCGGGCCAGTTGGCGGCTCGGGCCATCCACTTCGCCGCCGAAGAAGCGGCGGTAAATGTTCTTGCGTTCGTCCGTCACATCGTCCGGATAGTAGGGTTCGCTGAAGATGCGGAACGACTGGTTGTCGGTGATGCCGTCCACCCCGGTGATGTTGCCGATCATGTCGTTGTTGAGCACGCCGAGCAGTTCCCATTCTTTTTCTTTGGCGTATTCGGCCAGCCCTTTGCCGCCGTAGAGTCCCTGTTCTTCGCCGCTGAGGCCGACGTAGGCGATGGAGCCGGGGAATTGGTACTTGGTCAACACGCGGGCGGCTTCGAGCACCCCGGCCATTCCGGAGGCGTTGTCGTTGGCTCCGGGGCTGTCGTCGGTACTATTGAGCGGGTCGGAGATGCGGCTATCGATGTCGCCGCTCATCATGATGATGCGGTTGGGGTCTTGGGTACCGCGCTGGATGGCGACGACGTTGACGACCCAGGTGGGGTTGGGGATGCGGCTGGTTTCGCCGGCCAGGACGAGGTTGCGCTGGTAGAACACCTCCAGGCAGCCGCCGCAGCTTTGGCTGATCCGTTGGAATTCGTCGTAGATCCAGCGCCGGGCCGCGCCGATGCCGCGGGTGTTGCTGGTGGTATCGCTCAGGGTGTGGCGGGTGCCGAAGTTGGCCAGGCGGGTGATGTCTTCGCGCAGGCGATCTACGCTGGGCGCGTCGGCGATGTCGTAGAGGCGGGGGTCGGCGGCTGGGGGGGCTTGGGCGGGGAGGGCGGCAGCCAGTACGAAGGAGAGCAGACAAAGGAATTCACGCATAGCAGCAAGAAGAAAAATGAAGTAAGCAGAGGGTGGCCTTTCCACCAGATTGGTCGGCCAAGTTAGCCAAGTTCAATCAATCGAGGGCCTCTTGATGTATGATAAGCCAAAATGGAAATCCTAAACCCCATTTCCCCACCACCACCTATCTTCGCCCATCATGCGCATCCTCTCCTTCCCCCTCGCGGCCGCTGCCGCCCTGCTCCTCCTGACTTCCTGCGGACCACAGGAAGCCGCCGTCACCGACCCCGAACCGGCCGTCGACATCAGCCAAGCCCTCCTCGGCACCTGGGAAACCGTGGAAATCGAGATCAACTGCCCCAGCTACCAGGGCCTCGACACCACCATCCAGCAGACCATCCGCGAGGCCGACTGGGGCCAGGCCTTCGGCGTACGCCCCGCCCGCACCGTCTTCACCCCCGACGGAAAACTGAAACGTACCCACACCCTCCAAAATGGGGAAGTCACCGACGTCACCAACGGCCTCTGGAAAGACCTGGGTAAGGACAGCCTCCTCTTCATCGAACCCAACAAAACCCTCTACTACCGCTACGATCTGACGGGCGACCGCCTCGTCCTAACCGGCCTCGTCGACTGGGACGCCGACGGCGAAAAAGACGATAATTACCGCAGCGTACTGCGCCTGGTGGGGCGGACGGAGTGAGGGATTTAACATTTACAATTCAACATTTAACATTCAACATTTGGCTTGCGCGGGAGGAGTGATTTTCACGGCCGAGGAAATTGATAGGTGATCATTTATTTTTTATTTTTGATTGATTTTTGCGCGGGATAGCGTGCTGCGAAAAAGGATATTTATTTTGATAGACGATACTTGATATTTGATTAGCTCCGCTGCTACTTCGTGGTTTGCTGCCGCACGGCATATTTCGGCGTAAAACGTCTCTCCAAGGGATAGGGCATACGCAAAAATTTGATTATCAGATTTTTAGGTGATATTTCTGAAAGCGTTGGCGTATTGCTTTCTCTTTCCCCGTGATTCATCATGTGCAATAGCATGAGAGCCTTTTGAGTAGAAACTCTAGCGGTTGATGAATATTCTCGTAACGTAAAAAGAATGATGCTTGGGTCATCCCTCCCGCGCCGGGGAGGCGTTTTCCAGGGTAGAAGCCCCAGAAATAAGCTAGGGGTAGGGTAAAATGGTAAGTGGTGACCGCTCCAGTATTTTTTCGGTTTCCAGAGTGTTTTTTATTCGCTGACCAGACCTCTCCCCCAACCCCTCTCCATAGGAGAGGGGAGACGCAAAGGCTTGATTGCCAGTATATTAGGTAATTTTTTTGGAAAGAGGCAGCATTTTGCTCTCGCTTTCCCCGTGATTCATCATGTGCAATAGCATGAGAGCCTTTTGAGTAGAAACTCTAGCAGCTGATAAACATTCTCGTAACGTATAAAGAATGGTGCTTGGGTCATCCCTCTCCTGTGGAGCTACTCTCCCTACACAAGTTTTGGGGCAAAAATCATTAGAAATTAGGGTGATATTTGACTGTAGATCAATTTAAACCCTTCGAGTCGTTGCTTGAAAATCTTTAGCCCGCTAAGCAATGTGATCACGCCTGGGGGTCTCACGTTGATGTTTCTTGGTGTCCAGCCTCCTAGTCGGGCGATAATCCATACAGCCCAAGCAATACTATTGGTAGGGTTCTGGTTGGCCTGGCTAGCCGTACGTCCTTCCAGTTTAGGGAGCAATGCTTTTAGCAAGAGGAGTTCTACATTATCAAAGACGAGCCTGGCACTATCTGAAACGGTTAGTGTTCGACCTTGTCGCAACGCCAGCACCTTGATTGCCTCCCCGTAAACCAAGTAGATTAGTCGTTTGAGTGCCATTCCACTACTAAATTGACTTTTCTCCAGCTCGAACCCCTGACTTTTAGTGAGGCGAAAGAAGTCCTCTATCCACCAACGCTTGACGTACCACTCGACAGCTTGAAGTGCCTGCACCAAGTTTGTTACCTCATGAGTAGTGTACAGATACCAGTGGAGAGGTTCTTCCCCTTCGGCCCTTTCCCCCGCTTCTATCTCTTTGACTTCTATGGCCTGTATGGAAATTGTAGCTGGATGATCTTTTTTCAGCCGATGTAAACTAGAAGGACAAACAACTTCTACAGTTGACCACCTGATGGTCATCTGGGCGGTGCGGTCGCACCGTTTTTTATTGCCCTTGATTTCCAACTCGTACTCCCCTTGCCAGGGCTGGTCGTCCAGATAGGCATGAAGCAACTGTCCATTGGCTAATTTACGGTTTTGTGCACTTCTGATCAACAACTTAACCCGGCTATCAAAGGGGTGGGCGAAGAGCTCATACATATCGGCTTCCCGGTCAGCAATGGCTGTAAAGTTTTTCACCTTTGGCATCTTGGCCACACTATCCTCTATTGACTTGATCCAACGGTAAGAATGCTTTTCGGTGATGGGCTGCTTGGTATAACCCCTGTTTGCTTTCAGTTCCCGATCCTCTGGCAACTGGTAGATTGCTAAGTCGGTAATCCCAAACGGAATCCCCGTTGCCTCATCGAAGCCCAAGGTCGGATGCACGAACAGACCCAGCGAACGGTTATCCCCCAGAACGCCAATATCGGCATCATCCGCCGAAAACCGCCCTCGGTGTGCCTCGAAGTTGTACTGCGTGGTGTCTTGAACCAACACGACATGATCCAAGTCTTGCAAGTGACAAGGTGCTGAGAGTAACTCTCCCAAGTCTTCCAGCGTGACATTTTCATTGTTCATAAACCGTTCTGTGGCTACTTGCTCGGCCTTGTTCGAGCCGAAGCGGTTTACAACGCATGTCAGGCTCAGACGGATCAGCGAGCTGATCTTGTCAAATCTTTTTTTAAACGAATCTCCATGAGGTAAATATGCGATGTTTTAACGAATAAACTTGTGTAGGGAGAGTAGC
>NZ_JACSIT010000067.1 GCF_014349155.1 Neolewinella lacunae | reverse complement strand
GGACGCTTGTACGTTTGCAGTAGGGTCGTTATCGCTTGGTCGCTCTAAGCAAAAATAACTACTTTACTTCTAGCCGAATGCAGTTCATCGGACGCTAAGACGGTCTTTACAGATCAGTTACTCCCGTAGGTTGTACGCTTCGGTTAGAAGGCTTTTAGAGTCACGATAGCACTTAATCCAGTAGCTGCTTTTGCCACTAGGAACTGTAAAGATTACAAGGCTGGACGACGGAAGTTCTTCGATCATTTTTTCACTTCCTCAATCTTCTTTTATGCAACTCATAGCCTACAGTATTGGAGCTGACATCGCCTGCGAGACTTTCGAGGCCGTAATCCAGAAAGTGTACGCTAACCGCACTTCGGAAATCGTCACTAAACGGAGCTTCAATAACACTCGTGGGGGGCACACCCAGTTCGTCAAATGGGTGGGTAAAAACGCCCCTGATCGGTCCTTAGTGCACGTGGTGATGGAAGCCACTGGACGCTACTACGAGGACCTGGCTTACGTTCTGTTCAATGCTCAATACCGCCTGAGTGTGGTGCTGCCCAACAAGATCAAGAACTTCGCCCGTAGCCTTAACGAATACTCCAAGAATGACCCCTTGGATGCGCGCATTATCGCCACTTACGGGGCCATGTACAATCCCAAGGCGTGGCAACCAATGAGTCCGTTGATGCGCGAATTGCGCGAGCTATCCCGTGAGCGTCAGTCACTTATGGGTATCCTTACCCAGGCTAGAAATCGCCTACACGCACTGACCAGTAGCAAATGCCCGCGCCTGGACACGGTCAAGCGACTCAAAGAACAGATCAAATTTTTCACCCGCCAGATCGACCAAATCGAAGGAGAAATGGACGAGTTGCGGGATGGGGACGAAGCGCTGCAAATCAACCACGCGCTACTGTGCTCCATCCCCTTTGTGGGTTCCGTCACGGCCTATACGCTCTTGGCCGAAACGGACGGATTCGCGCTCTTTGAGAACCGCGAACAACTCATTAAGTATGCCGGTCTAGATATCATCGAAAACCAGTCTGGGAGTTCGGTTCGGGGCAAGACGAGGATCTCGGGCCGAGGCAACGCTAGAATCCGTTCGGCACCTTACATGGGCCTGGCGGCGGTCGGTAATCACGATAGCGTGTTCGGAGAGACCTACCGCAGGGCAATCGACAAGGGAATGGCCAAAAAACAGGCACGCACCGCAACAGTACGTCAGGTACTTAAGGTAGCGTTTGGAGTGGTGAAGTCAGGGCAGCCATACTGCGAGGATACCCACCGGAACCGGGCGGGTAAAAGGGTAGGCGAGCCATCGAGCTCGCCTACGGTGACTGAGCCGAGAAAACAGCCCGTCCTTGAACCTCAAAACTAGCAAAAACTTTCAAAAAAGCTTGGTTTTTAACATAGCACCTACGGGGTCCTCAATCGCAACTACCATAAAACACTAATTATTAATTTTTATGTAGGCCCCCGTTGCCTCTATCCATATCCTGGAGCGCAGCGGAAGGACATGGGTGGAACTGCGGGCGTCCGGTCTCTCGATCCCCTCGACTCATCGTTGAATGCATCCTCCACTTGTACCGGAGCTTACCCATTGTAGCCATTCGAAAGGGCTAAAGTCGAGCAAGGATAGTGAACTTGCCCAGCTCTCTTCTTACGTCAGGGAGTGACATCACTAGTGATACACCGCAGGAAAGAGCTTAATTTTGGCCAGCCCCTTGATGGTTAGTCGACAATCCCCAAACTTGGCTGAGGCACAGACAATCTAAAGGGCCAGTAATTTCTGTTCAAAAATCACCCTTAAATAATTGACATGAAAAACATCTTTGGAGAAACTTTAAAGCCCTGCTGTACCAACCCCTTAACCGGATTTTACAGGGACGGATTTTGCAGGACGAACCAAGAAGACAACGAAAAGCATGTAGTGTGCGCCGTTGTCACGGAGGAATTTTTAAATTATTCGAAAAGCAAAGGGAATGACTTGATCACTCCTCGGCCCGAATATGCCTTCCCTGGACTACAGCCAGGTGATAAATGGTGTTTATGCGCCCTGAGGTGGAAAGAAGCTTTTGAAGCTGGCGTTGCGCCGAAAGTGGTGCTAGAGGCAACGGATGAGCGGGCATTGGCATACATTGACATCAATGACCTCATCAGCCATGCCGAAAAAGACCGTGTTTAGAGTGGAATATGCTTAACTTTCTTTCCTCGCTGAGTTTTATCAACTTGAAAAACGGCCCCACCAACTAAACCTAAACCAGCAGGTTAGCCTCAGGCAGCAACCTGAGCCGTCCAAGTTTTCGTTGTACCACAGCAGGGCATTCGATGGCGCTCCATACAATACCAAAGCCAAATCAACCTAAAATTTATGCTACCTACGAAATCCATTTTTTCCTTGTTGGCGATGCTTGCCCTGCTGACCCATGTAACGGGGCAAACGGTCAATTATACCCCAACGTCGGAAGTATTCGCTAATCCAGAGCGTGGCCTGCAGAAGTACTCCATCACCGGAAGCAATTATGCAACGACCGTCGGGGCCAACAACCTTTCGGTGGCGACTTTGAACGGGTGGAAGGGTAGTACGGACAGGGTGACCGTCGTTTTCCGTTACTTTTTGCTGGAGGATTTCTTGGCGTCCGACATTAACGCTACCTACCTGGCAAATATTCAAACGGATTTTGCCAACATCAGAAGTGCTGGCTTTAAAACGATCGTTCGGTTCTCGTATTCCAACGCTCAAGGCAGTGGAGCCCAACAAGCCAGCAAAGCCCAGATTCTACGGCATATCGACCAACTGGAACCTGTTTTACAAGCCAATAGCGACGTAATTCTTTCGCACCAGGCGGGTTTCATTGGCACTTGGGGCGAGTGGTATTACACCAATTCCACGGAATTCGGCGATGAAGGCAGCATTTCTGCCACCCAATGGGCCAACCGCAAGGAAGTGGTGGATGCCATGCTGGCCGCAACTCCGGCGGAAATCCCGCTCCAGGTACGTTACGTAGGCATCAAGACGACTTTATACGGTACTACGCCCTTGACGGCCGCAACGGCCTACCAGAATACGCCCTCTGCCCGAATCGGGTTCTTTAATGATGCCTTTTTGAACAACTGGGGTGACCAGGGCACCTACGGGGTTGGCGCGGAATGCATCAATCCGGTGGGTACGGCTGCTTACAACTATTTGTCCAATGAGACAAAGTACCTGCCAATGAGCGGCGAAACCAACGGGTTAAACCCATGCGATGGAGGTAGCAGAACCACGGGGGCCAACGCGATCAATGAAATGGGCCTCACCAACTGGTCTACCTTAAACCGGGATTACCACCCCGATTTTTGGGGGCAGATTAGCACCGCCCAGTACCAGGAAATACTCAGGAACTTAGGTTACCGCTTCGTGCTGAATTCCTCGACGCTGAGCTCCAACGGCGACAGTTTTGAGCTGAGCCTGAGTATGAGCAATGTCGGGTTTGCCCAGATATTTAAGCAGCGTCCGGTGTATTTGGTGATGAAGAATACAGCGGATAATTCCATCAGCACCTACTTGCTTATCAGCGATGTTCGGACCTGGGAATCGGCCGTTTCCATCAACCAGAACATTGCGCCGGGTTTAACGGGAACCTTCCAGTTGTACCTCTGGATGCCGGATCAATCCCCTGCGCTGCGCGGGGTGAGCGATTACAGCATCCGCTTTGCCAATACGGGTACCTGGGAGGCGTCCACCGGGTACAATGATCTGTTGCAAACCATTGTTTTGGATGCTGCTTTGCCGGTTGAATTATCCCAGTTTTCCGCGCGCTACGTAGCGCCTTCGGTGGCATTACAATGGCAGACTACTTCTGAGCGGAACAGTGACCTGTTCGTAATCGAACGTTCCTCGGACGCCACCCGCTGGGCGGCCATCGGGTCGGTAAAGGGGGCTGGCGATTCCCAGGAGGTGAAGAAGTATGCTTTTTGGGACCATTACCCACAACCCGGTTTGCAGTATTATCGCCTACGGCAGATCGACACCGATGGAAATGCCCAGCTTTCAGGCATTGTAGCGGTGCCTATTGCCGAGGACAATGAATTGGTGTTGCACCTTTTCCCTAATCCCTGTGCGGATTGGTTGGAAGTAAGTCTACCCGTAGCCGAAGCTGGAAGCCCCCAACGCTTGTTCGTTCTGGACCAAAAGGGCAGCATTGTCCGGTCGCTGTCTCCCGCATTGCAGCACCCCTTCCGGGTAGACGTGTCGGGCTTGGCAGCAGGAGTATACACCGTGGCGGTGCAGGCGGGAGAGCGGGTATTGTGGACGCGCTTGGTTAAGCAGTAGGATATACTTTGGATAAAGGGGTGACGGCTATTATACGCGACCTGCTCGTTTGGCCTACTTACGGATCGTTAGGATTTGGATATACAAAAGACAGGGCATATCTTTAGGTGGCGTATCACCAGGGCATCGGCCCCAGTCTCCTTCTTGAATTGATGAGCACGCGGCTTGAAAAGCAGTCCCAAGAATAGAATATGAGACTATTTATCGAATGAAGGGATTGACTACCCCTACGCAATAAGTTGTCAGGCTGACCAAATGGGAGGAAGTAGGGCAACAAGTCACATATGCAAAGGCAGAGAATTGTCTCAGGCCTATTAAAATATACACTTAACTTACAATTAACAGAAGACATCATGAAGACCTTTTCAATTCTTTCTAACAATTCTCCCTTATCCAACTGGGCGGCACCTCACCTGCTTCGGCTTGTGGGGTTACTGCTGCTGACCGTGGCCAGCAGCACGGTCGCCCTGGCCCAAGCAAACCGGATGGTAAGCATCAGTGGTAAATCCTTTACGGCACCGGATACGCTCGTTTTGATCAAGCCTTACGAAGATTTACGCTATAACGGCGTCAAAATTCCAGTTAACGAAGATTCTACTTTCCATTATACATTTAATGAAGAGACTTCAGCGCGTTATGAGCTGATATATTTAAGCGAATTTAAAATGAATCTCTGGAGGGAATTCTTGTTCTTTGCGGACGAAGAAAACATCCGTTTTGACCTGTACGATAGGGACAATCGGGAGAGCAGTTTGGTAGAGGGTAGCGAATACACTACACTTTGGCGGCACTTTGTAAAGATTAGAGAAAGCACGTGGATGCCAGTATTCATGTCTGCGATGGAGCAGGCGAGTGGGCTGCCAGAAGTTCAGGCGCGATATAAAAGGGATAGTCTAAACCGCGAATTGGTGCTGTGGGAATTTTACTTTGTAAAGGAATACCCTACTGAGATTGAGATGGCAGTTCTGTATGACAATGTGAGGAGCCACAAAGAAAATAGATTACTTCAAGAAGATTTTGCAAGGCAGTATGAGTATTTGAAAGCTAAGTCAACTGACGCGGATTTACTCTTGCAGATAAAGAATAGCTTAAGATCTGCCAATAATGCATTAATTGGTAAGCCATTCTCAGATTTTTTCTTGTTGCTTCCTGAATCCGACAGTTTGCGACTGTCAAAAATTATACCACAGCATAAATACACGATAATTGATATGTGGTCGCCTTGGTGCAGTCCCTGTATAAAGAAAAGCAGATTGTTAGAATCTAATTACCAGTGGATGAAGGAGAACGGTATGGAGGTTATTGGAATCATTGGTGGTATTGAGAATGAGGAGAAATATAAAGATGCCGCTGAAAACTTCAAGTACCCTTGGAAAAATTATTCCGAAGTATCTGATCACCAGTCTTTATGGTCTCGCTATGGATTTGACTACGGGGGTGGGGGACAAGTATTGATTAACCGGGATGGGACAGTAGAAGCAATCAACCCGTCCATTGAAGACCTAAAGCGTCTGTTGAGCCTGTAAATCTGCGTCTCTTTATTGCGCTTCTTTTCCTGATCTACCGCCCAGCTCACCCGTATCGGTGCCACGCTACCAACGGGCAACGGCCCTGGTTTTGACCCAAAATTTGCTCACACCAGCAAATAGCGGTAGCTTTCGCCACCCTCCACCTTCGCTTTCGCCGCCCAGCGCGTTTGGCGTTGGTGGGTAGGCCCCAAAGTCGCATTACCTTATGAAAATATTCACTTCAGGCGTTGTCGCCACCTTCCTGGCGTTTGCTTGTTCCTCGCCAGCGGACGGCTATCTGGTCAAGTTTTACGAGGGGGAGTTCGACGAAATGGGCGCTCCTTCGGGTTACCTGAACGCCAGCGGAGACACCATCATTCCCAGCGGCAAGTATTTTTACGCTTACACCGACACCATCCGCGATTTCGGGATGGTGATGGAGGACGAATCCGGCAAAATTCTGGGTATTAACCAAAATGGAACCGAATTATTCGAAGTATTCCGCTACGACAACGGCCCCGACTACGTAGCCAGTGGACTTTTCCGAATCATTAAGGACGGAAAAATAGGGTACGCAAACCCCAGTGGGGAAATAGTGATTGCGCCCAATTTCGCCTGCGCCTATCCTTTTGAAGGGGATTTCGCCAAGGTTGCCGACAATTGTGAAACCGAAATCATCGGCGAACATTCCTCCTGGGTCAGTGATGGCTGGTACCAAATCGGAAGAGACGGAAAGCGGGTGGAATAGTAGTTTTGGGCGCGGCCGCAGGTGCTCCCCCCCGACCCCCCGAAGGGGGGAGACAAGACAAGGAGCAAAGTAGGGAGACAGGACTAGGAGCAAGGCAAGTCAAGGGCCAAGCCTTCCACGTTCCCGGCAAAACGCCGACCTTTGCCTCCCCAACCAAAGCCAATCCCCATCAGCCCGGAAGAACTCGCCTTCGATCGCCAGCACCTCTGGCATCCCTACACTTCGCTGACGGAGCCACTGCCGGTGTACCCGGTGGCCTCCGCCACAGGTGCCCGCCTGCGCCTGACGGACGGTCGGGAGCTGATCGACGGCATGGCCTCCTGGTGGTGCGCCATCCACGGCTACAACGTGCCGGAGCTCAACGCGGCCTTGGCGGAGCAGAGCGCGCGGATGTCGCACGTCATGTTCGGCGGCATTACCCACGCGCCGGCCGTCGCCCTCGGGCAGCGCCTGGTGGCCATTACGCCGGAGGGTTTGGACAAGGTCTTTTTGGCCGACTCCGGTTCCGTCAGCGTCGAGGTGGCCATGAAGATGGCCGTGCAGTACCAACATGCCCAGGGTGGGGTGGGGCGGGGCAAATTCCTCACCTTCCGGGGCGGTTACCACGGGGATACGACGGGGCCGATGTCCGTTTGCGATCCGGAAACGGGGATGCACAGCCTTTTTGCGGGCTTTTTGCCGGTGCACCACTTCATGTCACGGCCCCCGGCGGGCTTCGCGGCGGAGCTGGATGCCGACTACGTGCGCCGACTTGCGGCCTTCTTTGCCGTCCACGCCCCCTCGGCGGCGGCCTTCATCTGTGAGCCGGTGGTGCAGGGGGCCGGAGGGATGTACTTCTACGCGCCGGGCTACTTGCGGGTGGTGCAGCAGCTGTGTCGCGAGCACGGCCTGCTGCTGATTTTCGATGAAATTGCGACGGGCTTTGGTCGGACGGGCCCCCTCTTCGCCGCCGAACACGCGGGCATTACGCCGGATATCCTCTGTCTTGGGAAGGCCCTGACGGGGGGCTACCTCACCCTGGCGGCCACCCTATGCACCAGCGATGTGGCCGACACCATCGGGCGGGGCGAGGCCGGGGTGATGATGCACGGCCCGACCTTTATGGCCAATCCGCTGGCCTGTCACGTTGCCGCAACGAGCATCGACCTGCTGCTGCAACGGGGCTGGCGGGAGGACCTTACCCGGCTTTCGGAGGGACTTGCCCTGCACCTGCGCTCCGGCGCCCAAATGCCCCTCGTGCAAGACGTGCGCGTACTCGGGGCCATTGGCGTGGTGGAAACGCGCCGCCCGGTAAATATGGCCAAAATGCAGGCTTTTTTCGTGCAGCAAGGCGTGTGGATTCGCCCCTTCGGCCGCCTGATTTACCTGATGCCGCCGTACGTGACGAGCGACGCGGAACTGGAGCAACTCTGCGCCGCCATCCTGGCCGCCTGCGGCCGACCGGAGCTGTTCCAATAGTGTCGCCACGCTACTATTTTGCCCTTTTCGCGCCCGCGCCGGGCTATGCCGTGAACCCCACGGCGGGTTTGCTTTGTTTGTCTGCCAAATAACCTTTCTGATATGCGTGCTCTTTCGCTGGTTTTGCCCCTGCTGCTGCTCCTCACCACCGCCTGTAATTCCCAAACCAAGGTCGCCAACGGCGAGGCGGACACCACCACAACCACCACGGTGGAAAGCCAGGCCCTGAGCTACCGCTACGCGCCGCCCGCCACCCCCGGCGTGGTGGAACCCATCGACACCACGGAAGCCTACTGGCGGGAAATTCTCTCGCCCCAGGCCTACGAAGTGCTACGCGAAGACGGCACCGAGCGCTCGTTCACCAGTCCGCTCAACGACGAAAAGCGCCCCGGCGTGTTCGCCTGCGCGGCCTGCGGATTGCCGCTGTTTGCTTCGAGCACCAAGTTCAATTCCGGCACCGGTTGGCCCAGTTTTTACGAGCCGATTGACCCCGCCTACATCAAGGAAGACGAAGATTTTCGCTACGGCATGCGCCGCGTGGAAGTGTCCTGCGCCCGCTGCGATGGGCACCAGGGCCACGTTTTTCCCGATGGTCCGGACCCCACCGGTTTGCGCTACTGCATCAATGGGGTGAGCCTCAATTTTGTCCCGCAGGCGGACTTGAAGTAAAGCAAAACCTTTGCCCATCCTCCGCTTGGTAGATATTGGGCGGGGGGATTATCTTTGTGGCCCGAAAGCGCGGAAGGCTGGGTGTACACCGCTCAGGGGTGTGGCCCTGCGCGCCGTGTTTGCGCCCCCATAGTTCAAGGGATAGAACGTTGGTTTCCTAAACTGAAAATGCAAGTTCGAGTCTTGCTGGGGGCACTAGAAATGTGAGGATTTTTTGTTGGTGGGCGGTGGCTTTTGCCATCGTTGGAGGCTTTTTTTTCGTAATGCTTGGTGATTGGGGGGAAAGGGTTACTTTTAGGGGCTGTTCTTTGCTGGCGTGGGAGTTGAAGGGGGGAGACTCGGAGATGGCTCGGGAGTGGGGAATAGAGTAGGGGGGGCTTAAATAACCCAGCCATTACTTGGTCGCTGTTACTTTAGAAATCTGATCCAATTGCTTAGCTATCTGACACTCTTTGATGAAACGATAGGTAGGTGAAAATACTTTAACCCTTAAAAATTATTAGTCTTCATGAAAATAATCGAAAGAAATGTAGTTCAAACTTTTGACCGGGTTATGGAGTGTTTTGTAGACGGCGAAGTCTATAAACGTTCTCCACCAACTGGGCCTCAGGAGGAATTGGCGACTTTATCGGTTGAGGAGCTGAAAGCGATCCAACAAACAGTGTATGGCGAAGATCTACAAGCTACCGGTTATTCTTATTCGCATATCAAAATTATTGAAGATCCCCAGCCCAAGCCAGTTGAATTTCCTAAAATTCAAGACCTAGAGAATCTTAATGTATGCGGGATTGATGGAAGCAGCCAAAGGGTTGAAAGGGCTACGTTCTATTTTATTCTGGCGAGAGCTTCCATTGTTGAATTTCGATATTCTACAGTAGATCTTAAACCTTATTTTTATAATCAAACTCTTGATGCCAGTGCCATTTTATGGGTTGACGGGAATGTCTTTAGCGATAGATTAAATCTTTTTACTCAATCCTTAAAGACCGATAATCATGGAAGGGCGAATATTCTAGCGCCATTAGCTAAAGACAGAAGTTTACCTTTTTTGGTAAAACATGATCCTACTAAAATTGATAAAAGCCCTAGTTCTCACGCTATTGGTTGGGCGGTGAAATTACAGCAAGGCTTGGAACTTGAATGTCTCAAAAAGGTTCCTACTGACGTTCCAACTGTTTGTATAAAAGATGGTCCTCTATTTTCAACAAGTGTAAGCCCACGAGATACGTTGGATGGACTTTATCCAATCTTTGCCTGGAATCATCATGTTCTTATTGCGGTTTCTAAAAGAGTCAAAGATTCTAGTTTACTTGTTGAAGCACTTCAAAAAAATATTCCTTTAAGAGACTTCTGGTTTAAGGATCAGAATATTAATGACCAAACGCTAAGATTAGTATCAACTGATTCAATTATTTTGCCGAGAATTCTAAAGCCTGGCTACAGAACCCCATTAATGGAGGCCCTGCCAGTTAGCAGGAAGGCAATTGTTGAAGATGAGCCTAGATTGATGCCTTTATCTTGTTACTACTTAAGTAGGCATAGGCCACACACGTATATAAGATTAGAAATACCTAAATTTATGTACGACAAAAACGCTGAACAGGTTGAAAAGGCCATTTCAGTGGTATGTTGGCAGCACGAACTTGGTCACAAAGCTCCCCTTGTTCAAGTTGCAGCAGACGAAAGATGCCAGTTGCAGCATGAAAAAACAATACTTGAGAGACAAACAATTTCACATTTACACAAAAATAACTTACATTTCCCAGAAGATTATTAAAGATGAAAGAAAGACAATTTGCCAGGCCTTACGCAGATGTTTCTACTCCTTTTACCGTTGATGAAAGAGGAGCATTCGCTGAGTTCATCATTCAAGACCCAGAATTAATGCCTGATTTAGCTTTGGGAGGGACGGTTTTGGTTGTAGATAAAAACAATGCTGGACCCTATTACCTCGCTGGCCAAGTCGTGGGGCTACGATCTTTAACGCCCTTTTCTCCAGAAAGAGAAAACCTATTATATATTGAGCCTGATAAAGAGGATCCTTCTCTATTGCTAGAAGAAATAACGGGGCCTCATACGCATCAGCCAATGATAATTAGGATCAGATTAGAGCGCGAAATGCGGGTGGATGCCTTTGCCGATAGTGGCTATGTCATAAGTGCAGTACAACGTCCTCCTTCAGCAAGAAGCAGAATGTTCTTTCCCGACTTATTGCCTGGGGTAACAGATGCTCCTTCACTTCAACAAATTCTCGAAATAAAGCCTAGTGGCTTAGGTTTAGGAAATGTGGGTTTCGGAAATAAGCCTTACGAGTCAAATGGGAACTTTCTCACATACAGGTGGGATGTTGAAAACCTAGACAATAAGCATATGTTTATTGTTGGAGAAAGTGGTTCAGGTAAGACAGTTTTTTTAAAAAACCTTGCTTATGAACTAAGGAGACAGGATACAGAAAACAGGATTATTCTTACCGATGTGCAGGGGGACATTATTCAGTTATTGTTGCCGAATATAGCTGAGCCGTTGAAAGCGAGGGATTGGCAAAAGAATGTAGAATATGATTCGCCTAAATCCATTTACGAGACTTTAGGAAAGTTTCAACTAATTATACCTGCTAAACTTAAAGGCAGTTCTCCAAACGTCATCGCATTAAAAGAACTCGCTTCTCGGAACGGAGTACAAGTTCGGGAGGTAGGCTTACGGTTGCAAGATCTTACTTCTCCCTCAGATGTTGAGTATTTATTTAGGTCAAGTTCCGACCAGGTAGCTATGCTACTTGATGATGAAGCTGAATTTATTCGCAACAATAATGGGGTTCCAACTTTAGCTAAGCTAAAAGGAGCTTTAAACCATGCATTGGGTTTATCTCGAGAGAATCAAATTGCAAGTCATGCTGGTACATCATATTATCGTTCAACCTTTCAGGCAGGTTTGAGAGCTTTGCACTCGTTGCGTGAATATTTCGATTTTCACCAAAAATCATTGAACGATTCTAGTAATCCTATGGATTTTTTCGACTTTGATGGGACTACTATCCTTTACTTAGATGAATTGGATCACGACGAAAGGGTTATGTGGGAAATGCAGCTTGTAAAATGGCTTTATGATAATAAGAAAGAATCCTGGAAAGCTTTTGTATTTTTTGATGAAGCTCACCAAATTATTCCTGCCAAACCTTCAGGAAGTGGATCGATTGGAACATTTGAGCGCCTCAGAGTAAATTTTGAGAGGTTAGCAAGGGAAGGAAGGAAATTTGGAATAAATCTAGTATTGTCTACTCAGAACCCTAAGGATTTGCACCCTATCGTTCCAGAGCAATGCCCCACCAAAATTGTGATGAAGATTAATCCGAAAAATGCATCGGTTGTTAATATGGGGGATGATTTAGCCATGATTGCAAACCGCTTCGGTCATGGGCAATTTTGGATAAGCAGCCCTTTCAATGGCACTCCTGATTGGGTTCGAGTTCACAGTTGGGCTCCACCATTGCCCCACGAGCCCATGACTAAATTTTGGGATAAAGTTATCGATGCAGCGAAAAAACGATAAAGCAATGTTTGAAAGGCGACGGAATACCGGTAATTCCAGATCTTGGACACGTGACGAAGAGTCTGTTTTGTTGACGAATCTTCGTTATGAGTCATTTGACATTAATACTTTGCAAGAGCTATTTCCATACCGGTCTAAGCCTTCCATTAGAAGTAAGGTCCGAAAATTTAGGATCAAGCACGATCTGTTTGGCTCAACATATAGAGACAAGAAACAAGATTTTACCCGTAAATGTGCAGAGCTAATTTTACCAAAAACGGTATTCGAGGCGTACGCCGGTGCGGGTCACCAAACAGTGATTTGGAGCGAGTACGCATCAAAGATTTTTGCTAGTGATAAGCTTGACGGGAAGCTTGGGCAGTTTACGAGTGAGGTTTTTAATTCGGGCTTTTCGATTGGAAAGAAATCAAATAAGTGGACTCAGTTTAACTCAATCAGCGGAAAAGAAATAGTTTTTTATGAGGGGGATGCACTAGACGCAGCTGTTGAATTGAAATATCATGGCTTTAAAGTTGATGTATTGGATTTAGACACCTGTGGATCTACTCTTCCTTTACTGCCTATATTAGTAGCATTGACAAAGCCAAAATACTTGTTGATTACTCATGGTGAATTTCATTCAGTGAGGTTTGGTCGGGACGATGTTTTACGGAGAGTATTAGTTTCAAGAAACATACAGGAGTCTTCAGTGGGGTTAAGCGTCGAAGACTTGAAGAAAGAGTTAGATAGAGCAGTTAAGCTATCAACACTCCGCTCTCATAATGAAACCAGTGATTCAGCATGGGCCGAATTGATAGATGAAACCTGGTTAGGGAAAAAGGGGCAGGGACTGTTGAGGCGCTTATACAAAATTACTAAGCCACAGGCTACTTCTGACTGCTTGAATTCATTAATGGTTTGACAATTCCTCCGGTCCTTGCTTTTGAGAACTAATTTATCATTTTAGCTATTTGTGATTTCTAACATAAAAGTTGAGAATGAGATTAATGTCTTCCAAATAATTTGGGTAAATGTGATACATATTCATTCTTTTAGTACCTAAAATAATCGCATGTTATGAGAAACATACTCATTCGTTTGAAAGAAAGCCTGAAGTTGGTTTACCCGTCAAAATTTGGTTATCGTTTTTTAAGATGTTCTGCCATTATTTCGTCATTTTTAGGATTAGCCTGCTTGGCATTTTCGCTCATTTTTTTGTTTAATGCTGGGGATGTCAATTTTTCTGGGCGAATTGACTTGGTCAAGGCTGGTCCAATTGGTGACTTCATAGGTGGATTCATTGGTATATTTTGGACAATTTCGGGTGTGCTCTTATTATTTATAACACTCAGGATGCAGGCAGACGAGTTCAAAGCCACCCGTGATGCGGTAACTAAACAACAATTTGAGTCTAGTTTTTTTAACATGCTTGCTATACTTCGTACTATCAGAAGTGAATTATCCATCCAGTCAGTAAATCAGTCAGGTATTCCTACAAGCCTTAAGGGGGATGAATTTTTTAGCTACCTTAACAAAGTGTTGAATCATTCCATTTTTTTGAAATCACATTTTTCCCTTGATGTTGTCACAAAAGAGGTATTCATTAAAACAGCTAATTTAGATGAATCTATTTTACTTTCCGATGTGCAGGTCTTTAGGGGAAAATTGGCCGGTTTTATAAAATAATTTCTAAAGGATAATGATTCTAAAGTGGGCCATTATTTGAGATTTTTTGAAAGTATTACACAGACTATTGTAGCAAGTAGGCAATATTATGAGGATGAAAACGAGTATTTAATAATTCTTAGAAATCAATTATCTCCTCAGGAATTAATTTTTTTATTTTATACCGCCCTTGCTTCCTACCGCTCCAGAGAGGATGAGACGAATGGCTTATACTCCTATTTCAATAAGTACAGTATGGTATTGAATATTTCAGAAACAGACCTTTTCGACCCAACCCATCAAATCCTTTATCCCAGCGTGATTTTTCCTTTTCTTAGGACTGAAGCTAAACTCTTCAAGGAGAAACTTTTCAAGTTAGTGTAAGCAAGCTGTAAGTATAGAAAGTTTACTTTTATACCTCTTGATCTACGATTACGATCCGGTCTTAATCGTATCTTTTCTTTTTAAGATAAAATTTTGTTCTTTATTTTTTTCGAACAGTTCTTATACTGTTGCGTATTGCAAATTCATTATACAATTTATCTGTTACGATAGTTTCGTAAGGATAGCATGAACGTTTAAAGTTGGAATAAATGTAATTATCTCCTAAAGGATTTAAAGAAATAATGGGCCTTCCTGAATTATTATTTCCATTTTTTGAAGATTTATTTTTCTTGCTTGCTTTGCCTGAATTCCTCTTCTTTACAGCGCGATGGTGGAGGTCGTTTTTAACAATGGTATCTATTCTCTTAACAATTTTATGAGTGTCGTTTTGACTTTTGAGGTTACAATAATGTTCAAACAGCCAATTGGAATAAGAATCCCACATTTCGTCGTCGAACGAAACCTTCTCAGAGTCTGGGAAATAGCAATCAAACATCTTTCCGACTTTTTCAGTCGGCTTGTTAAGAACTATTTTTTGGATAGCATTCATCACAATGTTTCTCATTAGATATAGTTTTGCTGTTTTAAGCTTTGAAAAGGTGTAAATCTACGGTAATGTCTTGGCCAAGATACACATTTTTTTTAAAAACCACCCACATCATGTCAGAAGAATATAAATTTATAAAGACGTGTTAATCAGTAAGTTATGCCGTAAGATTAGTGGCTTCAGCCCCTACATTCCTTTCAACCAATCGATGAGGCGGGCTTCTTCGCGGATGTCCTGGATCTCCGCAAGGTTATGGCGGACCAAGCGTTAAGTCCCGCCAGCCACGCGAAAGGATCGGAAGGCGACCTGTTCCACTTGGTGCCCGGGCACACCGGTGCGCAGGCTCAGCTCGTCGAGGACAGCGATAGTATCTTCAGCAGTCAGGTCGATGAACTGGAGACCGTCCCAGCATGCCTTTTTTTACAAGAAAATCCACACAATAATTTTACTTCAATAAAAATGCTCGAAATATATTTAGAACTCGGTTTCTACAGTGCCAGCATGCTCCCATATCTTTAAGTAATCGTTAAATTCGTATGTGGAAGTCACCAATATTGTTCCCCAATTGACGGTATTCTGTAGGAGAAACCGTTTTCCAGCTTTGTCAAATGCATCAGCAAACATAATTTCATCAGACAAATACTTGTCTCTATTAAAATTAAAATTAGCGTCTTGCAGATAAAAATGAAACACTCGATTTCCTAAGGCCATGCGATTAATGACCGCGATGTCGTCTAAGTTGTCGAAATTAAAATCTTCTATAATGATATTTTGTTTTATCATATGGCAATTAAACTCTATTTTTTCCTCCCAATCTCTATATGTGCTCGAACTATTGCTATCTGAATAAAATTCATCAATTTTTTGATTTTTTTTATTTGTAACTCTAATTCTATGCCTGCTATTTTCATCAGAAGGTATATAAATGGTTTGCATGCTTACCTCCAGATTAGTTGACGTTAAAACGCACGGTTTTACATCCTTGAATGGATCGTAAGTGTTATCATTGGTGGTGGGATTTTCTGCAATTGTCTCTATTGGATTCGTATCTCCGTCAGGTTCACTATAATAGTACTGGTATAATTTATCTTTTTGGAGAAAGAGTATTACTCCTAAGACAATTAAAATATAGGTGGCGAATATTAAAATCCCATTTCGCTGTATGAGGTTGATTAAATTATAAGAACGGGGATTATTGCCTCCAACACTCCTGTCTTTATTTACGTGGATAATAACGTTTGAGTTTGTGCCCTCACCATTTTTATTGACAGCCAAAAGTTCTATGACAACTTTTCCGTCTAGTAATAGATCTGAAATCTTAATAATTTCATGCCCTTTAGCAGGGAGATTATTTTTAATATTTATCAGTGATATGTCAGTTGCGTCTTTCGTCTCCCAATCTATCCGTACTATGTCATCGATAGTGCAAGTCGTGACATTTGATTCAAATCTAAGGATTTTAGGCGGGGGACATTCCTCTCTTTTGCTCTTTTTCTTAGAAAAGAAACTAGCATAGCCAATGTCATATGAGGCTCTTTTTGAGGGATTTGATAAAGTTTCGTAAGCTTCAAGTATGTCTTTAAATCTATCTTCGAAAAATTGATCTGAATCGTTTTGGTCTGGATGAAATTTTAGTGATAACTTTCTGTACGCTTTCTTTATTTCTACAGCTGTAGCATCGAATGTCACCCCAAGAATGTAATAATAATCTTTCATTTTTTAAACGCTACTTGCTTTAAATGTGAAGTATCTGGTTGTTTTTTGACTGCCAGCATGATTGGGTAAATCGTCAACCGTTGGATCTGTCATTTGAATCGGCCAAATGGTCTGTCACGCTGCTACTTCAAGTGCCAGGTGGCGATTTCTTCTAAACAAAAGATCAACAGCACAAGGCAAAGCCCCCCGCAATATACTCCCATTTCCCAAACAAGAAAGCCGACCACCTCAAATCTACTGCCCACCCAGCCAAATTCCCGCCCGCCGTTTCCGCCCACCTGCCTTTACCGCACGCTCCCTCCCCCGCATCTCCCGAACCGTCAACGTCCGCCCATCCGGCGACCACCCCGGCTCCCCAAAAACGTACTGCCACGCCTCCCGCCAATTCCGCGCGCCGCGCAGGTCCCGCCAAATGTTCTGGTATTCAAAGGCGACGAGCCGCAGCGGATGCTGCGTCTCCGGCCCGTGCACCAGGCCGAACTGGATCGGGATGTTCTCGTCGTAAGGCTGCCAGGTGCCGAACAGGCGGTCAAAAATGTTGAGGATGCCGCCGTGGTTTTTATCCAGGTATTCGAGGTTGGAGGCGTGGTGGACCTGGTGCTGCCGGTGGGTATTGACGATGCGCTCCAGAAAACCCCAGCTCGGCGCGTAGGTGGTGTGGAGCTGGAAAAGCCATATGGATTCGATGCCCAGGCAGACCAGCACCATCGCCGGATGAAAGCCGATGGCCGGCAGCCAGAGGTAATAAAAGGGTTTGTACACCACCGTAAACCAGCCATTGCGGAAGCCCGTCCCGAAATTGTACTGCGTGGAGGAATGGTGTACCAAATGCGCCGCCCACATGAAGCGAATCGTGTGGTTAAAGCGGTGCCGCCAGTAGTAGCTGAAGTCGTCGCCCAGCTGGCAAAGCAGCCAGGTGTACCAGGCCCAGCCCAGCGCGGGGTAACCCAGCCAGTTCATCCGCTCGCCCGCCGCGGTCGCCGGATTGCAAAGGTCGTACACCCAGTAAAGCAGCACCGCCGCGGAGGCAAAGTGCAGGGCGGCAGTAATCGCGGCGGCCCCCAGGCCGAGGGTGCAACTCGCCAGCCAATCGCGCCAGGCGTAGCGCGCCGCCGGCGCCGGCGCCGGATCGTGGCCGTGCACGTACGCCATCTCGCCCAACATCAGGGCCAAAAAACAGGGGAAGCCCCAAACCAGGGGGTCGGTCAGTTCAATGTCCATCGCCAACTGCGCATTTGCCGACTAATTTCGGGGGAAATCGCACACCAGTCAACTAGCTAAAGTTAGGCCTAGGCACTACCTTCGGTTTTTTCTTCAACCCAGCTTCCCCACTGTGCACCGTTTCGCCGTTTTGCTTTTCTTGCTCAGTTGCGCCGCCGCCCTCCAGGGGCAGAGCGCAACCCTCCGCAGCCTGGCCAGCGAGTTTTGCGCCTGCATGGAGGAGATCGGCAAGGAGCAACCCCTGCGCCGTTCCTTGCGCTGCCAGGACCGCCTCTTACAAACCAACCAGCAACGCATCGCTACCGAACTGGGGCTCGACCTTTCCATTTCCGACGAGCGCGAGCAATTTCTGGAGCTGCTCATCGACGTCCTCGTCGTCCAATGCCCCCTCCTGCAAACCCTCAGCGTGACCCCGGCCGAGCGGGATTTGCGCTGGTCCGACATCCCCCCCGTCAAGATCGCACCCCCGCGCTACCGCAGCGACAAAATGCCGCCACCGCCCGTTCCGGACTTTACCGTCGGCGAGGTGCCCGACACCTGGCGGGCCCGGGGCAGCATCACCGGCCGGCCCACCGCCGATCGCCTGCAACTGCGGTTGGAAGACGGCCACCTCTTACGCTTCATCGTCAACGGTGCCATTTTGCGCGAACGCAGGTGGAAAGATGGGGACAAAGTAGCGGTGGACTACCGCCGCGAATGGCACAAGGACGGCGGGGAAATCGTCAATTTCCTCCTCGCCATCACCTTGGAAGAGTAAGGTCAAGAAAGTCACCAAGCAGCTACTTACCCCGCCCGAACGTTTCCTTTTTTGTGGTCTTCGGGATTGCTTTAACTTTCCCCCGTTTACCCTCCCTCATTGCTTCGGCAACCGACCATGCTGCACCGCTATTTGCTTCTGCTGGCCACCGTTTTGACCCTGCACCCCGCCTTGCCCGGCCAGCGCTGGACGGCCGCCGCCATCGAAACGGCCAGCCAGCAACAATTGGCCCTGGCCCTGGCGGAACTCCGCGAATTCGTGGCCCTGCCCAATGACGGCAAGATCGCCGAACAACGCGCTGCCAACGGGGCCTGGTTCGTCAACGCCCTCGAACGCCGCCAGCTGCGCGCCCAGACCCTGGTCGTTAATTCCATCCCTTTCGTCTTCGCCGAGCAGGTCTACCACCCCGGCGCACCCACCGTCCTGTTCTACTGCCAGCTCGACGGGCAGCCCGCCGACCCACAGGCCTGGGACCAGGCCGATCCCTTCCAAGTCACCCTGAAAGCGCCCGGACCCGACGGCAGCTGGACCACCCTCGACTGGAGCCACCTCGCCACCGGCTACGCCCCCGAGTGGCGGCTCTTCGGGCGCAGTACTTCCGATTCTAAGGGGCCGGCGCTGGCCCTTTTGCACGCCCTCGATGTCCTGTTGGCCGCCGGCGAAACACCCCGCTTCAACGTCAGGATCATCGGCGATTTACAGGAAGAAATCAGCAGCCCCGAACTGCCCTCCCTCGTGGCGGAGTACCCGGACCTGCTGGCCGCGGCCTACCTCGTGGTGATGGATGGCACCCGCCACGTCTCCAATCTGCCCACCCTGACCTTCGGCGCCCGCGGCATCGCTACGGCCAACCTCCGCGTCTTCGGCCCGGCCCAGCCTATGCACAGCGGGCAGTACGGCAACTTCGTCCCCAACCCCGTCTTCCGCCTCAGCAAACTCATCGCCGGGATGAAAGACGACGATGGGCGCGTCCTCATCCCCGGCTGGTATGACGGCATCACCCTTAGCGAAGCCGACAAAGCCCTCCTCAATGCCGTCCCGGAAAACGCCGATAGCATCGCCCGGGCGGTGGGCATTGCCCGGCCGGAAAGGGTGGGGGAAACCTACCAGGAAAGCCTTCAGTATCCTACCCTCAACGTCCGCGGACTCCGGGCCGCCTACGTCGGCAACGCCGCCCGGACGATCATCCCCGACGAAGCCATTGCCATGTTCGACATCCGCCTCGTGCCCGAATCCGACGGCGCACGGCTCCTGGGGCTCCTCGAAGCCTATATCCGCGAGCAGGGCTACCACCTGCTGACCGACGAACCCACGCTCGCCGACCGGCACCAGTACGATAAGCTGGCCCAGTTCAATGGTAAGGTCTCCTACGCCGCCTACCGCACGGAGCTGGCCAGCCCCATCGGCAACTGGCTGCGCGCGGCGTCGGTACGGACCTTCGGCGCGGAGCCCGTCCTGATGCGCACCACGGGTGGCTCCCAGCCCATTGCACCCTTCATCCAGGCCCTCGGATTGCCCGCCGTTTCAGTCCGCATCCCCAACCCCGATAACAACATCCACGCGCCGAACGAAAACCTCCGCCTGGGCAACTTCCTGGAGGGCATCCGTACCTGCCTGGGCATCCTCACCGAGCCCGTAAATTGAAGTAGTCATCCGGGCCCCGGGAAGAGAAAAAGCAAAAATCAACTTTCCCCCGTGCGTTCCGGTTTTACCTAACAAATCAAAGGGGGCAAAAACATACCCAAGCTGCCCCGAGCTACCTTTAGCTTATCTTCTATGCTGAAAGTCGTCAATACGCTGTTTCGCACCTACATCAGTCGCTACCGCCGCGAGCTGCACCAGCATTACGACGACCCCATCACCTTTCAACGGGAGTTGCTGGCCCACATCCTGCTTACCAACAGGAATACCGCCTTTGGCCGGGAGTACAACTTCCACAGCCTCGTCAAGGCACCCCAGGAATACGCAGAGCGCGTACCCGTACACCCCTACGAAGCGCACCTGCCCTACCTCAACCGCATCATCAACGGCGAGCGACGCATTCTCAGTGAGGAAGACCCCGACTGGATCGCCACCACCAGTGGCACCACCGGCGCGACGAAATACCTGCCCATCTCCAACAATGCCATCAGCGACATTCACCTGAAGGGCAGCTGGATGAGCCTGGCCTGCGTGTACGAGAAAGACGAAGACGCCCAGGTTTTCAGCTCCAAAAACCTGCTCATTGGTGGCGCTTTCAAGGGCTTGCACCCGGTGGCCGGCCTGCCACAGGGGGATATCTCGGCCATCATCATTCAGTCCATCCCCCGCATCATGCGCTCGTTTTACATCCCCGACGTCGACCTGGCCACGGCGGTGAATTACGAGGAAAAAATCGAGAAAATCGCCCAGCTGGCGGCCCGGGAAAGGGGCATTACCACCCTGGGCGGCGTACCTACCTGGAACTTACCGCTCTACCGCCGCATCCTGGAAATTACCGGTGCCAGCAACCTACTGGAAATCTGGCCGGAAGCACGGATATTCAAGCACGGTGGCGTGAATTTCACGCCCTACCGCGAACAGTTTCAGCGCCTTTTTCCGCGCGAAGACTTCATCTTTCAGGAGATCTACAATGCCACCGAAGGCTTTTTCGGGGTGCAGGACCGCGACGATTTACGGACCATGCTCCTGCTCCTCAATACGGGCACCTACTACGAATTTGTCCGTTGGCAAGACTACCAGTCTGGCCACCTGCACGCCGTCCCCTTGGAGGCCGTCCATACCTCGGAAACTTACGTGATGCTCATCACCACCCTGGCGGGCCTCTACCGCTACCCCATGGGCGATTTGATCGAGTTTACGGAGACCAACCCCTACCGCATCAAAATCCTGGGCCGGACCCAGGAGTACGTCAACGCCTTCGGTGAAGACCTGCTCCGCTCGGAGGCGGAAGGGGCGCTGATGGAGGCCTGCCTGCACGGCGGAGCAGTGGTGCGGGAGTTCACCGTAGCCCCGGAGTATTTGGCGTTGGACCGTCGCGGCCGCCACCACTGGGTGATTGAGTTTGAGCAGGCTCCGTCCGATCTGGAGCGCTTTAATCGCCTGCTGGACGAAGCTTTGCAGAACGCCAATTATAACTACGCCGCCAAGCGCAGCAATAACTTTGCCATTGATCGTCATGCGCTCACGGTCGTGCCGGCGGGCTTTTTCCGCGCCTGGATGAAGTCGCGCGACAAAATGGGCGGGCAGCACAAGGTACCCCGCCTGGCCAATCACCGCCGTTTCCTGGAAGACATTCTGGCCAGGGTAGGGGAGTAATGGGGCGCTGCCGCAGGTGCCAGGAACGCCTTTGGGAGCGGGGGATGTCTTGCCCTTGCTTCTTGTCCCTTCCCCTGCACCTGCGTCCGCGCCCGAATGATGATGACGGTCCGCCGGAAAACTTTTGCCCTGGCCAATGCTAGCAATCTCCGACGCAAGATTCTACCTTCGTCCCCATGCCCAACCAAACTACCCACCACCTGCTGATGATCCGGCCACGGAACTTCGCCATCGGCAGCAACAGTCACGCCGACAATGCCTTTCAGGCCATCCCCAAACCCGGGGACCAGGAGGCCATCGTTGCCGCCGCCATCGAAGAATTTGACCATTACGTGGCCACGCTGCGGCAGGCGGGTCTCACCATTACCGTGGTGGAGGACCTGCCCAGCCCCGTGCTCCCCGATTCGGTTTTTCCGAACAACTGGTTTACCACCCACGACGATGGGCTGGTAGTGACCTACCCGATGCACTACCCCAAGCGGCGGCTGGAACGGCGCCAGGATGTCCTTGACCTGCTCGACGCCGACCATTTCATCGACCGCAGCCTGTCTTTGGAACACTGGGAAGACAGTGGGCTCATTCTGGAGGGGACGGGCAGTCTGGTGCTCGACCGCGCCAACCGCATCGCCTACTGCAGTTTCTCCGACCGGGCCCACCCGCAGGCGCTGCACGATTGGTGCGACGCGATGCACTACCGCCCGCTGTCTTTTCACGCCTACGACCGCCACGGACAGGCCATTTACCACACCAACGTAATTCTGGCGGTGGGCAATACGGCCGCTCTGCTCGGCATCGACTGTATTACCGACCCCGCCGAGCAAGCCAAGGTAGTGGAAAGCCTGGCCATGACGGGCAAGGAAATCATCCCCCTGAGCCACGAGCAAATTGAGCACTTCTGCGGCAACGCCCTGGAGGTAGCCACCCCCGCTGGACCCGCCTGGGTGATGTCATCCCAGGCATTCCACGCGCTGGAACCCGAGCAGGTGGCGGCCCTCGGTGCCCCCATCGTTCACGCTCCGCTCGACGTCATCGAGAAATACGGGGGCGGCAGCGCCCGTTGTATGATTGCGGAGATTTTCCTCCAGCCGAAATAAACGTGAGGTTGAGGCCTTGCAATAGTCAAAACCAATTGGTCTTCAATAGCCTTTAGAAGGGAGTGCGGTAGTTTTGTAGTACTGTAGTTCTTTAGTTCTGTAGTTCTGTAGTGGGGAATGGTTCCACTAACAAACTACTGAACTAACAACCTGAAAACCAGCGAATAGCCAGGTTGCGTACCCCCCCAGCCTGACCTTAAATCAGACGCTTTCCATCCATTAAAACCAAATTCAGCCATGCCCAGCTACCAGCACCTCCTCGTTGAAGAAAACAACGGCATCCTCTACGTCACCATCAACCGTCCCCAGGCCCTCAATGCCCTCAACCAAGCCACGATGGGGGAAATCGAAGCCTTGTTTGGCCACGATTACGCCGGGCGCAAAGACCTCAAGGGGGTATTGCTGACGGGGGCGGGCGATCGTGCTTTCGTTGCCGGTGCCGACATCAAAGAATTTCTGGGCGTGGCCGCCGAAGGCAGCGGCGAGGCGATGGCTACCCGCGGACAAAACATCTTTTTCACCATTGAGCGCTTCCACCGTCCGGTCATCGCGCTGGTTAATGGCTTCGCCCTCGGCGGCGGTTGCGAGCTGGCGATGGCCTGCCACCTGCGCATTGCCACCGATACCGCCCGCTTCGGGCAGCCGGAGGTGAACCTGGGCATCATCCCCGGCTACGGGGGCACCCAGCGCTTGACCCAGCTCATCGGCAAGGGAAAGGCCATCGAGCTGACCCTGACGGGCAACATGATCGACGCCGCAGAAGCCCACCGCCTGGGCCTGGTCAATTACGTCCTGCCCGCCGCCGAAGCCCGCGCCAAAGCCATTGAACTGCTGGAAACCATTGGGTCGAAAGGCCCCGTGGCCATCGAAGAGTCCATCAAGGCCATCAATGCCTACTACGCGGGTAGCGCTTTCGCGGCGGAAGCTGAGGCCTTTGGACGTGCCTCGGGAACGGAGGATTTCGCCGAAGGCGCCGCCGCATTCGTGGAGAAGAGAGCCGCAAACTTTCGGGGTAAGTAAGTCCGCAGGGGCCAGGTTTCCGGTGGGCGCGGCCGCAGGTGCCGGGAACGTTAGCCCCCCAACCCCCAAAGGGGGAGGAGCAAGGCCAGCCACTACCCGAAACAGCAACGGCTGAGCATCCGCCAGGACGCTCAGCCGTTGCTGTTTCAGGAGGAAAGGGGATTACTCGACCTTTTCCAGTTCTACGTAGAAGGCCAGTTCGCTGCCGCCGGGGATGCTGCCGTCAGGGGTGCCCTGGGCGCCGTAGGCCAGTTCGGCGGGAATGAAGAAGGTCGCTTTGCTGCCCACTTTGAGCAGGTCAATGCCTTCGTCCCATCCCGGAATGACGCGGCCGGTACCGAGCTGGAAGGGGATGCCTTCGCCGCGGCCGAAAGACTGGTCGAAAACAACGCCGGTGCTGACGAGCTGACCGATGTACTGAACGACTACGCCCTTGCCAGGCTCAGCTTCGGCGCCGGTACCCTCTTCGTGGATGACGTACTTAAGGCCACTGGGGGTGGTCTGGACGTTTTCGAGGGTGCCTTCGTTGTAGGCCTTGAGGATGCCGGCGGCAAATTCGGTACGCTCCGCTTCGCGGGCGCGGACGACGGCGCGGACTTCTTCCTTAGCGGCCTCTTCGGCTGCGCTGCGGGCTTCGAATTCTTCCTGGGAGAGGATCTCCGTTACCACTACGCTGTAGAGGATTACGGTGTCGTTTTCCAGTCCGGGGGGCTTGTTGGGGAATTCCGCAATGTTGACGCGAACGACGGCGCTATCGCCGGTGCGCATGTAGCGGATGACGTCTTCTACTGGGCCGATCTGGTCATTGGCTTCGTCGGCGGCCTGCACTACGGGCTGCTCACCGCCACCCTGGCGGGTGCTGAAAAGGATGCTGTCGCCCTCCGTCCGCATGGCGGCGTGGAAGTAGACGAAATCGCCAGTGGCTACGGGGTCACCGCTTCCGCCGTCTTTAAAGAGCTGGTACCGGTTGCCCAGCGGGCTGGTTTCCATTTGGGCACTGCTGCCGCCACAGGCGAAAAGGATGCCACACGCTAAGAGCGCATATACTATTGAACGCATAAACTATTGATTGTTGAATTGGTAATACGCCCGGTCGATTTCGGTGGCGTAGTCGGGTAATAACTTCTTGAATTTGTTGATCGTCGCTCCCAGGGGGGCAAAACTGGCGCCGCCCGCAGCGTTGCGGTGTCCGCCGCCCCGGAAGTGGGCCTTACAAATTTGCTGGACATCCATCTCCCCTTTGGAGCGGATGGAAATCTTAACGATGGTGGGCTGTTCGTGGATGAAGGCCGCAATCATGAGGCCCGGCATCCGGAGAATGTAGTTGACAATGCCTTCGGTGTCGCCGCGCTGGATATCGAAACGCTCGTAGTCCTGCTTGGTCAGCCAGACGATGCCGGTGCGCACTTCGGGGAGGATTTCCATCTGGTTGGCCAGGCAGTGGCCGAGGATGCGCAGTTGCTTTTCGGTGGCGGTGTTCCAGATGTTGTCCTGGATCTTGTAGTCGTCCGTCCCAGCCTCCAGAAGCTTGGCTACGGTGCGAAACAGGGCGGGGGAGGTGGCGTAGCGAAAACCACCTGTGTCGGTTACGATGCCCGTGTAGAGGCAGTCCGCGATGTCTTTGGTGACCCAGCCGGCATGGCCCAGGTCGGAAATGAAGGTGTAGACCATCTCGCAGGTGGAGCTGGCGCTGGGGTCGCTGAACATAAAATCCGCCACTGGCTCGGGGTAGAGGTGGTGGTCGATCATGATGCGGGGCCGCTGGTCTTTATCGAGTCCTTCGCCGACTTTATCGATGCGATCGAAGGAGTTGAAGTCGAGGATAAAGAAGAGGTCAGCGCGGTCGATGGCGCTGCGGGCGGCCTCGGTATCGTCGTCGTAGATGATGATGTCGCTCACCTTGGGGAGGAAGGAAAGAAAGTCGGGGTAATCCGATGGCAGAACGACTTTGACCTGGTGTCCCTGGCTGGCCAGGTAGTGGGAAAGGCCGAGGCTGGAGCCTACGGCGTCGCCATCCGGGTTGCGGTGACTGAAGATCACCACATCCTTGGGCCTGGATAATAGCGCCTTTACTTCCTCGATGCTTGGTTCCATGGCGGGAGGGGTGGCTGAAAAGAGGGGCAAAGGTCGGAAAAACTTAGCAATTCCAACGGCCTCCGAAGAAAATGTAACGAAGGGGCACTACGGGGGGTGGCGGCTGGGGTGGGAAAGACAGGGCGGAGGGCAATTTTGCGGCATTATCAAAGGGATATTTACCTACCTTTGCGGCCCCAAACGAAACTCCAAAAAAAACCATGGCAACCAACCGTACCCTCACCATGATCAAGCCAGATGCCGTTCGTAACGGACACATTGGCGGTATCCTCGAAATGATCAACGCCGCCGGCTTCCGCATCGTGGCAATGAAATACACCAAGCTGAGCCCGGAAAAGGCCGGCGAGTTTTACGCCGTACACGCCGCGCGTCCCTTCTACGGCGAGCTCGTGGAATTCATGAGCGGTGGCCCGATTGTTGCCGCCATCCTGGAAAAGGACAACGCCGTGGAGGAGTTCCGCAAGCTCATCGGTGCGACCAACCCCGCCGACGCCGCCGAGGGTACGATCCGCAAAAAGTACGCTACGAGCATCGGTGAAAACGCTGTGCACGGTTCCGACAGCGATGAGAACGCCGCCATCGAAGGCAGCTTCCACTTCGCCGGAACGGAAATCTTCGCTTAACCAACGCGGCTGGCCGGGCAGCACAGGGAAAGCTTTTTCCGGTGCTGCCCGGCCGCGCTTTTTTGCCCCTGTGCAGACCATTTTACCCGACTTTTCCTCCCTGCGCATCCTCGTGCTGGGCGATGTGATGACCGACCGGTATTTACACGGCTCGGTAGACCGCATTAGTCCGGAGGCCCCCGTGCCGGTAATGCGGCTGGGGCGGGAAGACAGCCGGCTGGGCGGGGCGGCCAACGTAGCCCTCAATTTACTTTCGCTGGGGGCGCAGCCGCTGCTGGCTGGCGTAGTGGGCGCCGACGAAGCGGGTAAGCACTTCCGGCAGTTGCTGGAAGAAAAAAAGCTACCCGATCACCTCGTCATCAGCGACCCCGGGCGCACTACCACCGTGAAAACGCGGCTGGTCTCGGGCGGACAACAACTCCTGCGCGTCGACCGCGAAGACACCCACCCGCTGGCGGCGGAAGTAGAAGCCGCCTTAACCGAAAGCCTGCGCCAACTCAGCGCCCAGGGAGGCTACGATCTCCTGCTTTTGCAGGATTACAACAAAGGCGTACTTACCCCCAGCCTGATCCGTTCGGTCGCCCAGCTGGCCCACGCGGCGGGCATTCCTACCGTAGTAGATCCCAAGGCGCATAATTTCTGGGCCTACCAGGGCGTGAGCCTCTTCAAACCCAACCTTCGCGAAATGCAGCAGCAATGCGACTTTCCCGTGCTGCCGGAACTGGCCAGCCTCGACCGGGCTGCTCAGTACGCCTTCGACCGCCTGGCCTGCGGAGCGGTAATGATTACGCTTAGCGAACACGGCATCTACGTCAACGATGGCACCAGCTCGGCCATTTACCCCACCAGCGCGCAGAGCGTGGCCGACGTCAGTGGGGCGGGGGATACGGTCATCAGCGTGGCCGCCTGCGCTTTGGGAGCGGGTATGTCATTGCCCGATATCGCCCGCCTGGCCAACCTGGCCGGCGCGCAGGTCATTGCCAAAAGTGGGGTAGTGGCCGTCCAGCTGGAAGAATTAACCCGGGCATTTCAGGGCTGATTTCCTTTTTGCGGTGTTAGGTGTTCCGTTGGCAACTGCTTTTCGGCGGACGGCCCGGCATTCCGGCTCTGCGCCGGGCGGAGACAGTTTTTTCGTCCCGGACAGTTTCCCGAGAAAAAAATGTGCACGATAGTAAAACCTAATTTCTTTAAAAGTATTACTATTAAACATTGCCTGTTCTATGACTGACACTCCACTATCGCCCTTGCGGAGATTCCTGCGTTTGCTCCAACCGGACCGACGGGAAATTGGCTACATTTACCTCTACGCCGTGCTGGTGGGTTTGATTGCTTTGGTGGGTCCCTTGGGGGTCCAGGCCATCATCAACCTGATTGCGGGTGGGGAATACAATGCTTCTTTGGTGCTGCTTGTCGTGGTGGTCACTTCGGCAACCATCTTTCTGGGCGTGCTCAAGATTATGCAGTACGTGGTGGCGGAGACCCTGCAACGCCGCTTGTTTGCGCGGGCTTCTTTGGAGTTTGCCTACCGCCTGCCGCGCATCCGTCTGGAGGCTTTGCGCAAAGACTATCCCCCGGAGCTGGTCAACCGCTTCTTCGATACCATTACGGTGCAGAAGGGTTTACCGAAAATCCTGCTGGACTTCAGCGGGGCGGTCATGCAGATTATCTTCGGCCTGGTGCTGGTAGCGCTCTACCATCCGTTCTTTGCCATTTTTGGGGCGGTGCTGGCGGTGTTGCTGACCCTCCTGGTCTGGATTGCTGCGCCCCGGGGCATGCGCACCAGCCTCCAGGAAAGCAAGTACAAGTACAAAGTGGCCGGTTGGCTGGAGGACATTGCCCGGGCCAGCAACACCTTTAAGCTGGCCGGGGGCGAGCAACTGTCGTTGCGCCGGACCAACGAATTGCTCGGCGGATACCTGGGAGCCCGGTCTTCCCACTTCCGGGTTTTGCTTTTTCACTACGGTGGACTGGTGGTTTTCCAGGCTTTGATTACGGCCAGCTTCCTCCTGCTTGGCGGTATTCTGGTGATCGAAAACCAGATCAACATCGGGCAATTTGTGGCCGCCGAGATCATCATTCTGCTCATCGTCAGTTCCGCCGAGAAACTGATTTTTACGCTCGACATCGTCTACGACACCCTCACTGGCGTGGAAAAGCTGGCTTCGGTTACGGATTTGCCCCTGGAAAACGGGGGAGATTTGCTCTTCTCTTCCGTAGATACCGGCCGGGGCATGGCCGTTGAGGTAAACGACGTCCACTTCATTTATCCGGAGTCGGGTACGGAAGCCTTGAATGGCATTGACCTGAAACTGGCACCGAACGAAAAGGTATGCATTGCGGGATACAACCGTTCGGGCCGCTCCACGCTGATCAGTCTGCTGGCCGGGATGCGCTTTGACTTTGAAGGGCGACTGACCTTTAACGACGTACCCGTGGGGAACCTGGAACTGAACTCATTGCGTAAAAACATCGGGGACTACAGCCCGGAAGAAAGCATCATCCCGGGCTCACTGACCGACAACATTTGCCTGGGCCACCCCGACGTGAATTTCGAAGACATCCAATGGGCGCTGGGAATCGCCAATCTAAACCACTGGGTTGCTGAGCAACCACATGGCTATTCCACTGAACTGGTGGCCGAAGGGCTGAACGTCCCACGCTCCGTCCGGGTACGCTTGCTCCTGGCGCGGGCCATCATTCGTCGGCCCAGACTTTTGGTTTTGGGCGGCCTGCTGGAACAACTGGAGCCCAGCATCCGTAAAACCATCGTTCAGGAACTGACTTCACCGGCTACTCCCTGGACCCTGGTGCTGGTGAGCAACGACCCTCTGGTAGCCCGGGCGTGCGGGCGGGCGTTGGTCATGCGCCGCGGCCAGATCACCCACGATGGTGCGGCGGAGTTGGTCTTAGCAGATCCGAGTACCCTCGAAGTATGGAACAATGGCGTGGAACGATAAACCGACGCCAGGCCGTCCTTCGCTCCTCGTCTTTGCCATTGCACCTGCGACCGCGCCCAAATAATAAGACCTCAGGGAAACCGACAACAATTTTTCCACCGTTACATTAGCCATTCTAACCATCCCATGCTCAACTTATCTCCCCAAAGGGTACTGGACAATGTAAAGAGCCTGAACCTGACGGCTCTTGAATCGGTAGACCTGCCCACCGGCCAAGGCATGTTCCGGCGCTGGATTCTGGCGGCCATTATCTTTTTTTTCGTTGTTCTGTTCTTACCCTGGACACAAAACTTCCGGGCCAAGGGCACCGTCACCGCCTTTGACCCCGCCAACCGGCCCCAAACGATTCACGCCACCATTCCCGGGCGGGTGGAAGAATGGTTTGTTTTTGAAGGCGACACCATCTCCGCCGGCGATACCATTGCCCGCCTCAGCGAAATCAAGCCCGAGTACCTGGATCCTAACCTGGTAGACCGCACGGCCACCACCCGCGAAGCCAAGTCGAACAGCGCCGAGGGCTACCTGGCCAAAGCCGCTGCGCTCTCCGATCAGATCAACAGCCTCCGCCAGGAGCAGGCCCTGAAACTGAAGCAAAGCATCAATAAGCTCTCCCAAAGCCGCCTCTACGTAGTAACGCTGGAAGCGGAGCTGGCCCAACAGGAAGTAGAAGTGAGCATCGCCGAATACCAACTCCGGCGGGCTGACAGCCTCTACCAAAGCGGCCTGAAACCCCTGACGGACCTGGAAGCCAAGCGCCTGAAGCAACAGGAAGCCCTGGCCAAGCTGACCACCATCAACAACAAGCTCGACCAGGCCCGCACCGAAGTAACCCAAACGGAGCTCGCCATCCAGTCCGTAGGTCCCGAGTACGCCAACAAGCTGGCCAAGGCGGAAAGCGACCGGCAGAGTGCTCTGACGGAATACTACAACGGGGTAGGGGAAGTGGCCAAGCTGGAAAACCAGGAAGCCAACTACCGCATCCGGCGGGGCTACAACTTCATCGTGGCACCGCAGGACGGCATTTTGGCCCGCATCCTCACGCCCGGCCTGGGCGAAACGATCAAGGAAGGGGAGCCCATTGCCAGCATCCTGCCCGCCCGCTTCGAGGCGGCCGTGGAAATGTACGTTGACCCCTTCAACCTGCCGCTCGTTGCGCCGGGCCGGACCGTCCGTTTCCTCTTCGATGGCTGGCCGGCCGTTTTCTTCTCCGGCTGGCCGGGCCTGAGCTACGGGACCTTCGTCGGTGAAGTGGTGGCGATTGACAACATCATCGACGCCAAGGGCCGCTACCGCGTGCTGGTGAAGCCCACCTCCGAAGGCCGCCCCTGGCCCGAAGCCCTGCGGCCCGGCTCCGGGGCGGAGGGGGTAGTGCTACTCGCCAACGTCCCCGTTTGGTACGAACTGTGGCGGCAGCTCAATGCCTTCCCCCCCGATTACTACCAGACCCAACAGGAAAGGAAGGCCGAAGAAGAAAGCGTGAAGCTAAAGGCCCCGGTAAAAGACATCATCAAATGATCCGATTGACGCTGCTGAGTCTGGCCCTGTTGGCCTTCGCTCCACCCGCTGGTGCCCAGGAGGTAATCGGCCTGGAACAGATGCTGGAATGGACGCTGCGGGAACACCCGATTGCCGCGATGGCCGATGCCGTAGAGGCGCGGGGCCCCGCCGAGTTACTGAAAGCCAAAGGGGCTTTTGACCCTAAGCTGGCGGCCGCTTACGACCGTAAAGAGTACCTGGGGACGGAGTACTTCGACTATGGCTCGGCGGGCGTGGAGTGGCAAAGCCCCTACGCCTTGAAACTTGCCGGGGGCTACGAGTTTTCCTCCGGTACCTACCTCAATGACGAGCGGACCGTTCCGGAAGCAGGTCAGGCCTACCTGGCCATTAAACTCCCCCTCCTGCAAGGCCTGCTCACCGACGCGGTGCGCATTGACCGCCGCCTGGGGGACATTGCCGTGGAACGCCAACTGGCCCTGGCCAACATCATCCGCAACGAACTGCGTTACGACCTCTCCCTGCGCTACGCCGAGTGGCGCTACGCCGAGCGCGCCCTGCAGATTGCGCGGGAAACCGAAGAACTCATCCGCATTCGCCTGGACAATACCATCGGCCTGTTTGAGCAGGGCGATAAGCCGGCGGTGGACACGCTCGAGGCCCGCGTTGCCCTTGGCTCCCAGCGCCTTACGGTGGCTGAGCTAAAGGTGGATGCCGACCTGGCCCGCCAGGCCCTGGCCGAACTCTACTGGCCCATGCCCGCAACGGCCCGGCCCGCAACACCCCCCGCTGAATTCACCGTTTTGCCCACCCGGCCCGATTGGGTCAGTGGCCACCCCGATCTGTTGGAGCTGCAATTTACCCTGAGTGGCTACCAGCTGGAGCAGCGCCTGAAGCGCGAGCAGCTTAAGCCGCAGCTGGACGTCAGCTACTACCTGTTGGGCAACGGACTCGACTTGCCCGCTGGCGATGACCAGTTCGGGGGGCCCTTCGACCGGGCCTACAAGCTGGGGGCTACCGCTTCGTACCCCATCTTCAACCGCAAGGCGAACGCGTCGGTACAGCTCGGGCAACTCAAGATTACCGAGGGAGAAGCCAAGCTGGCGGATAAAACCCAGGCCCTGCAATTTAAAGCTGCGGCCTACGCCGACGCCTCCGAAACCTTCCGCCAGCAGTTTACCGACGCGGAAATCCTGGTGACCCAGGCCACCCGCCTGCTGGCCGCCGAACGGGAGTTGTTTTCTCTCGGCGAAAGCACCCAGTTTTTGCTCAACAGCCGGGAACAATCCCTGCAAAAAGCCCTGTTGACGGCCGAAAAAGCACGGTTTTCGCTGCACAAGTCTGTCCTTACCTATCGCTACGTCACGGCAGGCTGGTAGACTCCCCCCCCCGCACGAGACAAAAAAAGCGGCCACCGCCCGGGAAGACAGTGGCCGAAGGGTACACACGGGATTACTCTTTGATTTCGTAGTTTTTCTCCACCAGGCGCTTGCGTATGCTGGCCTTGATCTTTTCGCCGAGGGTATTGGCTTCAGCACCGGCGGAACTCGCCTGGGCTTCGGCAACGAAGGCGTCGCGCTTGGCCGTCAGTTCGAGCAACTCTTTTTGCAGGCTGCTGCGCCTGGCGCTGATTTCCTTGATCTTCACGGTCAGTTCGGCGTCGCTCAGTTGTTGGAGGGTATCGGGCAGTAGCTCCTTTTTGGCGACGAGTCCGGCGGGGTCTTCGCGGTGGGCATCGACGGCGTCCCAGCTGCTGTTGTTGTAGTTGGCGCTGGCTTTGTACTTGGCACGGGAACTGAGGTTGGCCTTGGAGTAGGACTCGGCGTTGGCATCCTGGCGCAGCTGGTTGGCCTGGTAGGCGGCACCGGAAGCTCCGATGGGGATGTAGGTGCCGTTGAGTTTGCGGTTGCAACGGTCGATGGCGTCGTCGTAGGGCGAGGGGATGAAGGTTACGCGCTCATCCTGGTTGATGTAGAAAAACTCTCCGTCGCCATTCTTGGCCCCGGAGCGCCAGCTGGGGCCGTCGGAACCGTTGGGGTTTCCACAGAGGATCGTGTTGACGATGATGTCTTTGCTGCGGGCCTTGCGCAGGGCGTCTTCGGGCTTTACCTCGCCCTGGGTAAAGGGCTCATTGCCAGCAATGTAGATCAGTTTGATGGTGTTGTCGTTGTCGTCCCATTGCAGGTCGTCGGTAGCCCGCAGGATGACGTGGCCGCAGAATTCGTCGCCGCCGCCCGTCTTCAGGCCGAAGAGTTTATCGCTCAGCAGGTCCACGTCGGAAGTGAGGCCAACGACCTGTTCGATGTAGCCTTTCTCGGGCAGGAGGCCGGAGTTACCGTACTGGTACAGGGCCACTTCAATGGAGGGGGCTGCGCCGTCCTTTTTGGCTTTCAGGATCTCGTTGAGGATGTTCCAGAGGCGGGCCTTGGCCTGGTCAATCAAGCCGTCCATTGAGCTGCTGGTGTCGAGCAGGAAGGCGATCTGGATGCGGTTTTTCGCCGTGGGCGCGGCCGCAGGTGCGGGGGAAGTTGTCCCCCCCAACCCCCCGATGGGGGGAGCAGCGGGGCTGGGTGTAGCAAGGTTTGCCCCTGCGAAAAGCTGGGCGACGCCAAAGAGGCAAAGGGTGGAAACCAGGACGGCTGCGGAGAGCCAGGTGAAGGTGGTGGGAATTTTCATCGTAGGAATGGGATTGGATTTGCTTACGGTTGCGGTGAATGGATGCTCACCGGGGCGGGATTACACAACAAAGTTCCGGGAAAGTGTTACCCCGCGCCAGCTGCACTTTGGCAGCGCAGGAGAAGACTTGGTAAAACGCGGCCTTGACTCCGGGAAGGCCCCGTTTCCGGCCTTTTTTGCGGTCTTTCCGGGGCAGGGCATTCGTTGGGGCCCTTAATTTTGGCAGGTCAACCGCTTATTTTATCCCCCAAACTCCAGCTTCGCCATGCAGAAAATACTCTGGTCCCTTGTCTTTTTGCTCTCCTGCGCCGCTGCGCCGCTGCTGGCGCAGGTAATGGGCAATTACCAAACCCAGCGCAATGCCGCGCCGGTGAATTACCAGGCCAACTTCCGCGGGGTGCCCCGTACGGCAACTTTTGACGAGGATCCCTCGGTAGTGGAAATCACCATCAATGCCCTTTCCAACCAGGGGGCCGATGGCTACGTTGCCATCTTCAGCGTCTACCAGTCGGGCGAAACCGTCCAGGCCGTCAACGAGGCCATGAACGGGCGCATCGATGCAGTAAAAGCCGGGCTTACTGGCCTGGGTATAGCGGCGACCGATGTTTACGTGGACCTGGTCAATTTCCTGCCTACCTACGCCTTCAGTGAGGAGAAGAAAATTTTCTCGCGCAAAACCCTCACCGAGCAACCTACGGGCTTCAACCTCCAGAAAAACCTGCACATCCGTTACCGGGATGCGGCGCTGCTGGACCGCATCATGACCACCGCCGCCGCTGCGGAGATCTACGACCTCATCAAAGTCGATTACCTGGTGGATGAGCCCCAGGCGGTGTACAACGAACTGCGGCGCCTGACCTTCGATTACCTCGATACCCTCAAGACCCTGTATTCCGCCCGGGGCGTGGCGCTCGATAGTGCCCAGCAGCACGTGGCCGAAAGCGCCTGGGTGGTGTATCCGGGAGACCGCTACGAAACCTACTCTGCCCACGCCTCGCAGCAGCTGACGGCCAAGGAACGGGAGGGAGCCGTGGTGACGAAAATTGAGAAACCGACCCTGCGGTTCTACAATGCCATCCCGATGAACGACTACGATCTGGTGGTGAACCCCGACCTGCTGGAGCCCGCCGCCCAGTTTTCCTTCGGCCTCAAGGTGCGCTTTACCCTGCCGCCGAAAGCCCCGGCGGTGAAGACCCTGCGCAAGAACAACTATTATTACCTTACGCCGGAAGGGAAATTGGTGCTGCTGGACCCCGGCCAGGAGTAGCCGCGTACCTCCCGTGGATAGACCGCGTTTAACGCCTCGAAATGATCTTGCTCCGCATTCTGCTGTTCGCCATCCTTACCGCCTTTGCCCTGGGCGGACTGGCGGGCCAATCCCCGGAAAAGCGCAAGACGAGCCCGCGGGCACCCCAGGCCCTGGAGCGGGCCGAGGCACTGCGGCAAAGCGACCCCGCTTCGGCCATCGGGGTGCTGAGCGAGCTCATCCAGTCGAGGCCTTCCACCCAGGAATTGACCGAGGCCTTCCTGCTACTGGGGGACATTTACGCCGACATTGGCCAGCCGGAACTGGCTCTGGGGCGCTACGCCAGGGCTTTGGAGGTGCTGCCCGCTGGTCAAAACCTGCTCGCCGCCAGCCTGTACCAGCGCCGGGGGGAGGTCAACCGTGAGCTGGGGGATTTGGCGGCGGCCCGGACGGACTTTGCCCGTTGTCTTTCCCTGGCACCTGCGTTGAGCGCCCAAAAAACCGCCTGTCAGGAAGGACTGGCCGACCTCGAAGCCAGCGAAAATAACCTGTCTTTGAGCCAGTCTTACTACCAGCAGGCCCAGGACAGCCGCCCGACCGACAGCGTGCTGCAGGTGCGGGTGAACGCTAAGCGCGCCGACGTGTACCTTCAGCAAAACGACCTGGTCAACTCTGCCAACTCCCTCAACCAAGCCTTGGAAAAAGTGCCGCGCGCCCAGGCCCTGCCGCCCGACGACTCCCGCGAACTGATCTCCGCCAACACCAACCTGCGCAGCGCCGTGATCAAGGCTGCCCCCAATCTGGATCGTGAAATTACCGAGGTGCTCCCCGCCGCACCGATTCCCCTGCTGGCCACCGATAATTTTGCCCGCTTCCAGACGCTGCGCGAACTCGGCCGCCTGCCCGAGGCGGAACGGCAGTTGCGGGACGCGCTGCAACAGCTGGATAGTTTGACCCCCGCCGAGATCAGCACCGAAATCTACGCCGCCGGGGCCGACTACTACCTGGACCGCAGGCAGCCCACCCGCGCCGCCGAAATTTACCGCGCCTACACCGTCGCCAATGATCGCCTGCTGGCCGAAAAACGGGAGGAAGTCAATCAACTGGCCGCCGTCCTGAGGGCACAGCAAGACGTTGATCTGGGCCTCAAAGACCTGAGCGCCGCCGAAGCGGAAAGCCAGTTCCTGAGCCAGCAGGTGAGTTTGCAACGCTGGCTGATTTACCTGCTGGCCGCGTCTTTGCTCGGCGCGCTCGTGCTGGTGGCCATCATCCTGCGCAACGTCCGCAAGCGCCGGCGGGCCAACCAGGAACTGCTGCTGCGCAACCTCCAGACCCGGATGAACCCGCACTTCATTTTCAACAGCCTGAACAGCATCAACAACTACATCGCCCGCCAAGACGAACGCTCGGCCAACCGCTACCTCGGCCGCTTCGCCAAGCTGATGCGCAACGTGCTCGACCAGTCGGGCAAAGACTTCGTCCCCCTGGCTGAAGAACTAGAACAACTGGCCCTGTACCTGGAGCTGGAAAAAGAGCGTTTCGGGGAGCAGTTCCGCTACCAGCTCGTCAGTCCCGCAGCCGCTGAGTCCCTGGAGGTCCCGCTGAACCTGCCGCCCATGATCCTGCAGCCCTTCGTGGAAAACGCCATCTGGCACGGCCTGCGCTACCGGCCGGAGGGAGGGGCGCTGGAGGTCCGCTTGTGCGCTGAGGGTCGGGAAACCTACCTGGAAATCATCGACAACGGCATCGGCCGCGCCCGCTCCGCCGCCCTAAAAACCGCCAACCAACTGGCCCACCGCAGCACGGGCGTGGCCACGACGCAGAAGCGCCTCGAACTGATTAATGAGCACTACGGAACCCGCTACTGGCTGCACATCGAAGATGCTTTCCCCGCCGAGGAATTCGTGGGGACGCGGGTTCGCCTCGCCCTGGGGCGTTCACCGCACTCCGGAGCAGCTCCCTCTTCCTTCACCCCAGAAAAGCAAGCGCCATTCGTACCCTGATCATCGACGACGAAGCCCCGAGCCGCGCCGCCCTGCGCCACTACCTGGGAAAGTACTGTCCTGACACCGAAGTGGTCGGGGAGGCCGATGGCGTGGCCCAAGCCCTGGAGCGCATCCGGGAAACCCAGCCGGACTTGCTTTTTCTGGACATCGAAATGCCTTACGGTAACGGTTTTGATTTGCTGGAACAACTGCCGGTGGACCACGGGCTGGAAATCGTCTTCGTGACGGCCTACGAGCAATACGCGCTGCGGGCCCTGCGCCTGAGTGCGGCCCACTATCTCCTCAAACCGGTGGACATTGACGATCTGATCGAGGCCGTAGCGAAGGTCAAAGCCCGCCTGGGCCTGCGCGAACAGGGCCGGGTGACGCAAGCCCTGCTGCAAAACCTGCGGGAACAAAACCGGGCGGTGCCGGAACGTTTGGCCTTACCTTTGCTGGACGGTCTGGAAATCGTGAGTGCAGCCGACATCCGCTACTGCTCGGCCGCAGACAACTTTACCGACTTCCACCTTGCTGACGGCCGTAAGCTCCTCATCTGCCGCAAGCTGAAATTCTACGCCGACCTGCTGGAGCCCGCCGGATTTTTCCGCATTCACCGCTCGCACCTGGTCAATCTCCAACGCGTCCGTCGCTACCACCGGGGTTCGGGGGGCTCGGTGGTGCTGGATGATGGGACGGAGTTGCTCGTGGCCGCCGCCCGCAAAGCGGAGTTGCTGGAGCTGCTGGCGGGGTAGGGGGCAAGCGGTAGTTTTTACTAACGTCAGGTTGGGGGTATGCAACGTAGCTATTGGCTGGGTATCAGATGGCAATGGCTTTTTAGCAATGTAGTTTTGTAGTACTACACAACTACAGTACTACCGAACTACAAAACTTTGGTACTACCGAACTACCGAACTACAAAACTGCCTCCTAAAATCTATTGAAGACCGGTTAGTTGTGATTATTGCAAGGGCTCAATTTAATATTGTATTGGCAAGCCGTACTTTTGAAGAATGCGAACTCTACTCCTCTTTTTCTGCCTTGGGGCCGGTGTACTGCTGGCTCAGTCCACCGAAGACCGCTACGCCTTTGTGGCACCTGTCCAGACCCAACTTGACGCCTACAATACGAGCGACTTGGAGCTGTTTCTGTCGGCTTACAGCGATTCCGTGCGGGTTTACCAGTTCCCGGCAGCACTGCAGTACCAGGGAAAAGAAAACATGCGTGCGAACTACATTGGCATGTTTGAAAGTCTGCCCGATCTGCAGTGTCGCCTGCTCAACCGCGTGGTGATGGGCGATCGGGTCATTGACCACGAAAGCGTCATCTTCAACAAAGACAACCCACCCGTGGAGGTAGTGGCCATTTACCGCGTTGCGGATGGCCTGATCCAGGAAGTCTGGTTCATGCGCTGATCAGGGAACGGGGCGCGGCCGCAGGTGCTCCCCCCCGGCCCCCCGAAGGGGGGAGTAGGGACAAGGAGCAAAGGAAGAGACCCGGGAGCCGAAGTTACCTACTTGTGAGCTAGCGCATGGCCGCCACCAGGCGCTGCCCCATGGAACTGCTGGGTTGGGTAAGGACTTGCGCTGGCGGACCGCTCTCGACGATGCGACCACCGTCCATGACGATGACGCGGTCGGCCCGTTCTGCCACCAGGCCCAGATCGTGGCTGATGAACAAAAGCCCCAACCGGTGGGCGTGGCGGATGTGGTCGAAGAGGTCGAGTACGTCGGCGCGCAGGGGGACGTCGAGGGCCGAAACTGCCTCGTCAGCAATCAACAGGCTGGGATCGGCGGCCAGGGCCCGGGCGATGGCGACGCGCTGTTTTTGCCCGCCACTGAGTTGGGACGGCCTGCGCAGGGCGTAGGTTCCGGCGGGCAGGTCGACCTGCGCCAGCAGTTGCCCGATGCGTGCATGGTAGAAGGACCTGGATTGCCGCGGGTGCCAGGTACGGAGGACTTCTTCGAGAATTTCGGCTACCCGGTGGGCGGGGTTGAGGCTGCTATCGGGGTCTTGGAATACCAACTGGACCTTACCCCTGGGCAAGCGGACGGTGCCGGAAGCGGCGGGCAGCAGACCGGCCAGGCAGCGGGCGACGCTGGTTTTTCCGCACCCACTGGGACCAACGAGGGCAACCCATTCGCCCGCAGCCACGCTGAAACTGACGTCCTGGACGGCCACGTGGTCCGGGGCTTTTTTCCAGGGCCAGGGCTTTCGTCCGGGGTAGGCGATGCTCAGATTTTCGACCCGTAGGGTGTGGTCGGCGGGCGATTCGCCGTCCTGGGTAGTGGTCTCGGTGGGTGGGGCCGCGTTGGCAGGCAAACCGAGTCCCGCACCGGAAAGGGCTAAAATGTCCGTGGTACTGCCCTGGTGTTTGACTTTTCCGTTTTCCAGGACAATGATCCGGTCGGCCGTCTGCCGCATCACTTTTAAATCGTGGGTAATGAAGACGGTCGCCATCCCCAGTTCTTGGCCGAGGCGGCTGAGCAGGTCCACGATGCCCTTTTCGGTGATGGCATCGAGGGCCGTGGTGGGTTCATCGGCGATGAGTAAGCGGGGCTCCCCGATCAGCGCGATGGCGATGAGGATGCGTTGGCGCTGCCCGCCGCTCAACTCGTGGGGGTAAGCCCGGAGGATGCGTTCCTGGTCTTCGCTGAGTTCTACGCGGTGCAGCCATTCGCGTACCGAATCCATTTTTGCGGATCGGTTGCCCAGGGTTGGGTGCAGTCGGGAAACAGCCTCCACCAGTTGGTCTTCGATACGGTGGACCGGGTTGAGCGCCGTGAGGGGTTCCTGAAAGACGAGGGACAGATCCCGGCCGCGCAACTGGCGCAGGGTAGCTTCCGGGGCCGTCAGCAGATCGACGACCCCGCCAGCGGGCAGGTGGTACCGGGCGCTGCCGCCGCAGATGCGGGCACCGGCGGGCAGCATCCCCAACAGGGCCAGTGCGCTCAGGCTTTTTCCGGAGCCAGAGAGACCGAGAAGACCGAGCCGATCACCCGCCGCTAACTGAAAGGACAAATGATCCACCACCGGAGGAGCGTCGCCAAAGGCGATAGTGAGCTGCTCTACTTCAAGGAGTGGCGATGGTGACATAGGGATAAAGGTAAGGGAAGTGCCCGGTATATTTTGGTCAGCCCCACTCTGGTACGGCGCTCAAAAAGCGGTAGTCGTTCGCGTGGTAATCAATTTCGGCGATGTAGCTGTCCTGGCCGTTGCAGATCATGAGGTAGGGGACCTGCATCGGGCCGTTGTACTTGGCGGCTTGCCGGAAGACGGCGGTGCTGAGGGGAACCTGCGGAGCTTTGCATTCGATGAGCAGGAAGGGCCGCATGTCGCGGTCGAACACCAAAAGATCGGTGCGGTGGGCTTCGGAATTGATGGTCAGGCCGCGTTCCACGGTGATGCGGTTGCGGTTGTAGCGCATATCGCCGATGAGAAAGTGGAGGAGGAGTTGGCGGACGAACTCTTCGGGCTGCAGCACCAGCCATTTCTTGCGGATCACACAGAAGACCATGCGCTTGTTCCCTTCCAGGCGCACGTTGAGCTGGGGGGCGAAGCGGGTCAGGCGTAAATCAGTGGGGTGGGGTGGGTTCCGTTCGGTAGGCATTGGCCAGGGTTTGCAAGCGGGGAAACAAGGCCAGAAAGGTCTGGTTGAACGCCTCATCGAAATCTACCAGCATTTGGTCTACGCCCTCCAGCAACTCCGGGTGGCTCAGGCGGGGGGCCAAGCGGCCGAATACTTTGCCCATTCCTTCCGGAGTGGTGTAAAGGTGGAGCCAGTTGTCTTTGACCATCTGGTTGACGTAGCCCTGGACTTGTGGCGTCATGGCTTCCCGCCGGGCAAAGAGGTTGGCGTAAGCCGATTGGGTGAAGGCCGGGAAGGCGGTTGGCCCGAAGGTTTCCCAGTGTCGGTAGAGGTAGTAATCGAAGCCAATATCGGTCACTACGCTGGCGTAGCGACCGTGGCGGGGGTAAAGCAACTTGTTGAGCGTGCGCACGGCGGGCTCGGTATCCGTCAGGTGATCAATTGCGCGGTGCATCGCAATGCCGCGCTGGATGGCGGCGGGCAAGCGTTTGACGGCGGCGCCTTTAACGAAATCTCCCAGGAAGTTCCCGGTTTGCAGGTCGGGGTCAAAGTGGGACAGCGTGAGGTGAGCGAGAAAGTTGATGGCAAGAACATTTTTTTGCCCGATGAGGCAGCAGTTGTACGGGGAGATACCCAACGGCCCACTAGACCTTGCCCGGTTTGTGTCGCTTGTGCATCGCCAATTGCGCCCGGAAGTAGTCGTAGATGTCCAACTGGGCGCGGAAGCTGTTTTCGTCGACCTCCGGTGTCCGGTACTCATTGAGCCTTTCGGCAGAAATTATCCGGGCTTTGGAATTGTCGCGCCACTGCAAATCCATCAGCTGGCGGATTTCCTTGCGGAGCAGGGGGTCTTCTACTGGGGTGACCACCTCCACCCGGCGGTGCAGGTTGCGGTCCATCCAATCGGCCGAACCAATGAACACCTTTTCCACTTCATCGCCGCCAAAGATAAAAATCCGCGCATGTTCCAAAAAGCGATCGATGATGGAAATGATCTCGATGTTTTCGTCCGGACCGGGCATCAGGCAGCAAATGCCCCGCACGATCATGCGCACCTCCACGCCCGCTGCGGCGGCTTCCCGGATTTTGGCGATCATTCCGGGCTCTTCCAGGGAGTTCATTTTGAGGAACAAGTAGGCGTGGTGGCCCGCCCGGGCGTGGGCGATTTCTTCATCGACCAACTTATCGAAGGCCCACTGCATATTGAAAGGGGCCACCAGGAGGTGTTTGCAGTTGGGGAGGATCAACTTACCGCGCAGCAACTGGAAGACCCGTTCGATGTCCTTGCCCAGTTCGGGGCGGCAGGTGAGCAGGGCGTGGTCGGTGTAGAGTTTCGCGGTCTTTTCGTTGAAATTTCCCGTGCCGATGTAGCTGTAGTGCAGGTCTTTGCCGTCTCTTTCCCGCAGAATGTGGAGGAGTTTGGTGTGGACTTTGACGGCGGGGAAACTGTAGCGCACAATGGCTCCGGCGTCTTCGAGTTCCTTGCCCCAATAAAGGTTGCTTGCTTCGTCGAAGCGGGCCTTGGTCTCTACGAAAGCTTCTACCTTCTTGCCCATTTTCAGGGCGTAGAGGAGGTTGGTCACCACTGCGGATTTGCCCGCCACGCGGTAGAGGGTGATGCGGATGCGGGTAACTTCCGGGTGGTTGGCGGCTTCCTCGATGAGCTTGGGAATGTAATCGTAGCGCTGGTAGGGGAAGCTGAGCAGCACGTCGCCCGCCGCCATGGTTTGCATCACGCTTTTGCCCTCCCGCAGGTGGGGATGGTCCAGCGGTGGAAGATCCGCATACTTCAGGTCTTCCCGGCCCGGCGGCAGCGGGAAGCTGAAAAAGTCGTTGAAGTTGTGGTAACGCGCCCCGGGGATCATGTCGAATTTGGAAAGATCCAGGACGTCTTTCAAGCGTTGGCGGATCCAGGCGGGCATAGCGGCATCGTAGAGGAAACGCGTGGGCAAGCCATCCTCGCGCTCGGCCAGCCTGGCTTCGATTTTGCGGTGCAGTTCCCCATCAAACTCATCATCGATGTACAGTTCGGCGTCGCGGCTCAACTTGAAGCTGTAGGCAAATTCCACCCCCCGGTTCAGCCAGAACCCGAGGTTGGCGCGCATAATGCTGTCAAGAAAGATGACGTGGAAGGCATCAGGGGTTTCCGCGGGGCTGGGCAGTACCACCAGGCGGGGCAGCTTATCGGTAGGAATGGGCACCAGCGGCACCTCACCGGCCTCCAATGCTGCATTTTCGGTCAGGTTTACCGCCAGACAGAGCTGGCCATTCTTCAGGAAGGGGAGGCCCACGCCCGCTTCCTCGGCGCTGGGCAGCCAGTACAGTTCCAGATGGGGCTGCACATTTTTGATGAAGTACTCCCGCGCAAATTGCTGTTGCTCGGCGTTCATCTCGTAGCTGTGGATCAGGTGAATGTTTTCCCGCTTCAGCTCCGGCAGGATATCCTCAACGAAAATCTGCCCGAAAATTTGTTGCTGCTGGTTGACCATCGCGTGAATGGTTTTCAACTCGCTTTTGGGCTTGAAGTCGAGCAATTCTTTGCGCTGGTCTTTCGGTAATTTCTTGAATTGCCGCAGACTGGCCACCCGCACCCGGTAGAACTCATCAAGGTTGGCACTGTAAATGGCCAGGAACTTGATGCGCTCGTATAAGGGTACGCGCTTGTCCATCGCTTCCTGCAAAACGCGGAAGTTGAAGTGGAGCCAGGAAGTGTCTCTTTGGATCAGGTCAGTAGGCAAGAGTCAAATCAATTTGCGCTAAAAGTACGTTGGCCAACCCAAGGTTTGCCACCCGCCGGCAAGTTTTGTTGCGCAGAGGCAAATTTCCCAGGTATTGTCGCGGCCTCAGCCCGACGAACTCGAAACCGAAGGTCTCCCAGGCATCACTGCGGCCTCAGCCCGACCCTCGCTGCGACGCTGGTTCTCCGGACTTAAGGCGGAGCCCTCCACCGCTCCTTCACCCCCCTGTGCACCTGCGGCCGCGCCCCGTAAATTTATCCAGCCACCACTTGCCCGTCTTTGAAAAGCTTCGGAATGCCCGCTTCACCCACCTCCGCTACGTGGAGGGCATTCAGCCCCATGGCGAAGGCAAATTCGATGTCGGTTTCATCGTCGGCCAGCCCGCAGTACACCCCGGCAGCAAAGCTGATGGCTACGTTGTCGGGGATTTCCTCCGCCATCCCGATGGCGTAAATGCCATTGGCGGAGATCTGCCGCGCCTGCTCGGTACTCAGGCAGCAGTTCAGAAAGACGAGGCGGATGGAGAATTTCCGCAGCAGTAGCTTGAAGATTCCCGCCAGGATTTCTCCGGAAACCACGTCGGGGTTGCGGTCCAGGTCTTCCAAAACAATGCCCGCGGGGTGAAAGCCCGGCACCTCCGCCGTCCCGTGGGCACAGAAGTGGACGATGGCCGGTTTAACCTCCAGCAGTTTTTTGGTGAGCGTTTCCCTGCGCAGCGACTCCGCCATCCGCAGGCGGAAGAGGTCGCGGCTCTCCCCCAGCTCCTGCTGGATCTGGGCAAACTCTTTTTCCTTTTGCAAGCGGCCCACGTCCCGCGGGTTGGAGGCAATGAATAAGACCTCGTGGGCATCCGCAGCGTTCGTTCCGGACGTGGGTGTCGGTGGCCGGGGAGCGGGAAGCACCGTCCGGGGTGGCGCCACGGGCAAAGGCGCGACCATGGTGGCAATGGACCGCCGGTGAACGGAGAGGAGGGTGAGAATAGATTGCCCCAGGCGCCGTCGCCGCAACTGGATGGTTTCTTCCTCTTCGGTTTGCCCGATTTCGTCCTCTTCAATGTCCCGCAATTGGCTCATTACCTGGCCCACGTTGTTCTGGAATTTGCTGTCCGTACGATAGTGGTCTTCCTGCGCCCGCAGGAAATCCACTACCGTTCGTAGTTCGCCATCCAGAGTGAGTTGGCGTAAATGGGCTTCTAATTCGGGCATTTTTTGATTGGTTCGGTGGATGGGGAGTTTAGTAGTTCGGTAGTTCGGTAGTTTAGTAGTTCGGTAGTTCGGTAGTTCAGGAGGGGTGGTTTAGCCGATTGACGCAAACATACGCTACTGCATCAGTAATCATGAAACGCCTCATGAACTATGAACTATGAACTATGAACTACGAACTATGAACTAAAAAACCTCCGGCAAGTAAGCTTCCAGCCTTTCAATGGCGGCAGCGTTGACGAAGTAGCTCATGTGATCGCTGCCAACGGGGGTGGGCAGTTTGGTCAGTCCCGGTATCGCTTGTTGGCTGGTGACGGCCACGGCCACGTCCGTCGGAGCCTGGAAGAAGATGCTGTCGGCGGCGTCTTTCCAGTCGAGTTTGGCCAGGATACGTTGGTAGAAGGATAAATCCTCCGGCCGCGTTTCGGGGATGAGTCGAATGTCTCCGTTAACCAGGTGGTACGGCACCTCCCCCCGGTCGCCCTGTTCATTGAGCACCTTGAGGAATTCGGAACCGATTTTCATCTCCTGTAAAGTGTCCAGGGCCTCGTTAATGAACCACCGCAGGCCGAGTAGCGGCGCGAGCCAGGGCTGGTAGGCCGCCCCGCCTTCCAGGGCCCGCGAGAGCAAAGGCGTCAGCCACTGCGCCGCGTTGCCGTAGGGGCTACCTCCGTTCGGCGTACCGAACTGGAAGAGGCGCTGTACGACTTGCTTACCCGTCAGGATCTCGATAAAGTAGCGGCTCACCAGTCCACCCATACTGTGGGCGTAGATGTGCAGCGTTTTTCCGTGGCCCGGGCCCAGTCCGATGCCCTGCAACTGCCCTTGCAATTTCAGGGCCGTATCCGCCAATGGGGTCTTCAGGTTTTCGTAATCGTAGGTGAGCAGCAGGTCGTAACGCTCGTATAATGTACTGCCATCGGCGAAGCTGGCCCGCCGCAGGATGGCTGGTGCCGTAGTCGTATCGCCAATGATGCCGTGCACGAACAGGGCAATGGGTTTTTCGGCCGCAGCTACCAGCTGGCGCAACTGTGCCGGATCTCCACTGCCGTACACTACCTCGAGGGCTTCGTTGACGGTGGCGGCGCGCAATTTATTGATTTCGCCCACCGGCCAGGGCAGGTAGTCGTTGATCACCTTACGGAAAAACAGTTTGACGGAGCCGCCCAGGCTGCGCGCGTATTCTTCCGGCCGGGCAGCGGGTAATTGCTGGATGAGCATCATGCCGTCTGCCTGCGGGAAGCCCACCGGGTAGTAGCGCCCGCTTTCTTCGTCGAAGGCAAAAGCCAGGGTATCCATCCCCACACCCAGGTCTGTTTTCAGGCGGAGGGGCGTGGCGGCCGTCACTGCCCCTTCGTTGCGTACACCGTGGAGTAGGAGCAAGTCCTGGGGCATTTCATTGGCCTGGGCACTGCGGGTATGCACCAGGCTCAGGGGCTCCATCCCGTAGCCGAGGGACGGGCAAGGCGGGTAGTAAGTGCCCACGGAGCGACCAGTGCTCAGGGAGGAATCCATAGACATCCCGCTGAAGGCAAATTCTTCCGGGCCTTCCATCATTTCTACGGGGCGCATCAACCCGTCGCTGCCCTGCATCCGGACGCCGCGCATGATGTCCATCGGCCGGTGAATGGCGAAGGGAATATCGCGCACCGCCCAGCGGTCCCGGCGTTTTTTGAATTGAATGCCCCCTGGGGCCATACCCCGCATCGCTTTGCCGTCCGCGTCCAGCTGCGCCTGCTGTTCGAGTCCTTCCTGCTCGTAATCCTCCAGCGAGAACTCGGTTTCGGAGACGATCACTTTGAGGTAATTGGTGATTTCCGTGAGGCCCCAGCCTTGCAGAACGTCGGGAAGTTGCAGGGTAAGGAAATTGACTTCAAAGGCTTGCCCGTCGGCGTCCAGCACCGTCTGCCGGGTGGGGTAGGGCGCATCGGCCGCTGTGAGTCGCTGCACCGGTAAGGCCGCCCCGGAAACGCCGAAAGATTCGTCGAAGTAGAGCATCCCGACGTACAATTCTCCCGGGTAGCTTTTTCGGACGCCGACCGTCAGGCGCAGCGCCGGAGGGATTTCGGCCCCGGTTTCGTCCATGGTGTACGAAAACACCGCCCGGCCATCCGTGGGCATTTCCTGGGTGCCCGTTTCGTCGCCGTAACTGTTTACCGCCACGGCCTCGAAGCGGAGGTCAACCAGTTCATCCAGTGGCAGCGACGCATCCGCCGGTGCCAGGCGGAGGGTCGCTTCGTAGGTGGCTACTTTGCTGAGTTTTTCCACGAAGGCCGGTGCCCAGCCGGGTTTCGCTTCGGGGGCACTTTCAAACACCGGGCGCTCTTCGCCGGGCAGCACCGCACTCACGCCGTAATGGGGCAGGTGGACCAGGTGGTATTTGGCCGTAGCGGGATCGTCGGTCAGCACCAGGGTAGCGGCTTCCCGGCTGATTTCTCCGACCAACGCAGATCGGATGACGGAAGACATCTTGGCGTCGATGTACACCGCTAACGGCGCGCCTTTTTTGTCGATGCCCAGCAGCGGGTAGGGGGCTTGGCTGGGTTGGAGCCAGTCGGCGGCCCCGACGAAGGCGTGGCCGGCGGTGGTGCGCAGTACCTTAATTTCCCGTTCGGTGGTGCCGTCCAGCACCCGGGCCGTGGTGCCTGCGATTACGTCACTGAGCTCGCCCTGGTTGATGAACCACTGCTGATCGGCAGCATAATCGAGCACCATGCCCCGACTCCGTTTCAGGGAGCCGTTCAGGAAGCGCTGGGCGAGGCTTCCGGCACCGGTGGCATCGCAGTACACATCCTGGCGCGCGTACTGGTTGCGCACCCGCACCCGGACGCGGTCCATCACCTCCCGGTAGCTGAGTTCGGCCAGGTCGGCACCCGCCAGCACTTCCAGCAGGAAGTTGGTGAACAGGCCCCGGCGCTCCCCGCGAATGGGCATTTCCATGGCCACCTGTTCGGGGCGGCAGGCGGAGAGGGTGACGTGGCTGGCCCGCGGCGGATGGCGGTATTCGCCCACGACTTTGTACTCAGCTGCCCCCAGAAAATCGGCAAAACCGACGGGAGTGTCGTTGGGCGCTACGGTGCGGTTGACGCCGGAGGTCTGGCGGCTGATGGAGCCCGAGTGGCAGCTATCGGCAATTACCAGGCAGTGGCCCGCCTGTTGGGTGTGCTTGGCCAGGAGGTAACTGAGCTCCTTATCGGCCAGGTCCCGGCCTCCCCGTCCCCTGCTGTCGTGCAACACCATCGTCTCGCACCTGCGGTCGCGCGATTGGTCCCAAAACTCGCGCGGTGCCGGCATTTGTGCGCCGTGGCCGGTGTAGTAAAAGAGGCAAATATCGTCGGGCCCCGCCTGGTCAAAATGCTGGAAAGCCTCGATGACGCCCTGCCGCGTGGCGGTGGCGTTGAGCAGCGTGTGGGGCGCGAATGAGACGTCATTCACCCGCGCGTAATCCGCAAAAAAGGCGCTGAAAGCCCGCAGATCGTTCTGGCAGCCGGGCAGGTCGGTGATGCCTTCCGGGTATTCGGAAACGGCCACGAGGAGGGCATAAATGGTCATGGTGGGTGTTTTTCGCGGATGAAAGTGATCGCAAGATAGTGTTTGGCGTGTTTTTGCGCGGTCGCAGGTGCAAGGGAAGTTGAGCGGAGGCAATTGCCCCGCCGCCCTGCTTCCGCCTGGCCACAAGAGCCGGGCTCCGCGCCAGCGTAGGGGCGAAGCAAGGTCAGGTGGCCGACAGCTACGCAATGCTGCTATACCCATGGTTTTACTTATCTTTGCAGCAACTGTTCTATTGTTTTGGCCATCAAGTACCTTTCCTGTTATGTCTCCGCTCTTTCGTTTTGTTTTCCTGTGTTCCCTTCCTTTCCTGTTTCTCGCCTGCGGTGAGGACGTCAACCCCAACTACCCCGAAGAGGTAGCCGCCCCGGAGTTCTACCACCGGGCGGTCAAGCAGTTGACGGACGTGATTGTCCACGACATTTTCAGTCCGCCCGTAGCGGCCCGCATTTACTCTTACTCCAACATTGCGGGTTACGAGGCTTTGGCGGCGGGCGACCCCTCAATGCCCTCGCTGGCCGGGCAGATTCCCCACTTGTCCCCCGTTCCCGCACCACCAGCTGGCGTGGAGATCAGCCACCCGATTGCCGCCCTGGCCGCCCAGCTCAAGACCGGCAAAAGCATGATCTTCAGCGAAGAGAAGATGGAAGTCTTTGAGGATACCCTCTTCCAGGAAATCGCCGCCATTGGCGTTCCGGAAGACGTCATGGCGGCCTCCCTGGCCTACGGACGGCAAGTGGCCGATCACATCATTGAGTGGTACGGTGGAGACAACTACAAACAAACCCGCACCTTCCCCAAGTACTCCATTTCCAACGACGTGAGCAAGTGGCAGCCTACGCCCCCAGATTACATGGACGGCATTGAGCCCAGCTGGATGAAGATCCGGACCTTTGCGCTCGATAGCGCCAGCCAGTTCCGCCCTCTGCCCCCTACGCCCTACAGCGAGTCTAAAGACAGCAAATGGTACCAGGAAGTGATGGAGGTGTACGAAGCCATGCGTACCACCGATACCACAGAACTGGCCGAGCGGATAAATATTGCGAAGTTCTGGGATTGTAACCCCTACGTAAGCCACCACATCGGCCACGTAATGTTCGCCACCAAAAAGATCACCCCCGGGGGCCACTGGATCAACATCACGGCCATCGCTGCACGGCAGGCGAAGGCCGACCTGGCCACCACTACGCGGGCTTACGCTACGGTCAGTATGGCCCTGCACGATGGTTTCATCAGCTGCTGGGACGAGAAGTACCGCTCGCGGCTCCTGCGCCCCGAAACCTTCATCAACCGCCACATTGATGAAGAATGGCGGCCCTTGCTGCAAACGCCACCCTTCCCCGAGCATACCTCGGGCCACTCCGTCATCAGCCGGGCCAGTGCTACGGTCTTGACCCACATTTTTGGCGATAACTTCGCCTTCACCGACGATTCTGAGGTGGAGTTCGACCTGCCCGCACGTGATTTCCCCAGCTTCCTGGCCGCCAGCGAAGAAGCGGCCCTGAGCCGGCTCTACGGCGGCATCCACTACCGTCCGGCCATCGACTACGGCATGGTGCAGGGAGAGGCCGTAGGTAAGCACCTGCTCGAACGCATCCAGCTGGGCAGCACGACGATCAGCAAGAAATAGCCCATGAATTTTTTGCTGATGCTCATCGGGCAGTTGATCTTCTACTTGTTGGTGATGCTGGGGGATGAGTACGCGGGCTCGCTGCTGGCCATCATCCTGGGCGGCATCTGCTTTGCGGTTTGGGGCATCAGCCATATTGTGGAGTGGATCGAACCGAGTCGGGTCAATCGGGCTTATTATAGCTTTATGCTGAGCGGTTGGCTGGGCCCTGCGCTGGCGTTGCTGGGCTTTTTTCTGCTGCGCGGGGAATTTGCATGGATGTCATGAACCAATTTACGGAGTACTGTCGCAAACGCTGGTTTGCCTTCGGCTATGCCTTCAAAGGGGCCTGGGACTTGCTGCGCAACCACGCGCCGAGCCGGATCCATATCCTGGCCTTCGTGGGCATACTGGCCGTGGCCTACGGGCTGGATTTTCCCCTTTGGAAATGGGCGATGGTCTTCATCTGTTCAGGCATGGTCTTGGCCGCCGAGGCGCTCAACACCGCCGTGGAGTACATCGTAGACCTGGTCTCACCGGAATACAACGAGCTGGCGGGCAAAGCCAAAGACGTTGCGGCGGGGGCAGTGTTGTTTACTGCCATCTTCTCCGCCCTGGTGGCAGGGCTGCTGATCTACGACGAAGTTTTTTTGGTGGTGGCGCGGTAAGGGGGGGGCTGACGCATCATACTTACCTCAGCGCACATCTTCTGCGAAGTGGAGGCATCCGGTACGCATTATACCCCTGGTTAATGATATCCTCACCGAAGCGGATGGTTCTGGCTGAGGGTGTCCCCACCCGAATGTCCATGTTTCGGGTGGGGGCATCCTCAGCCAGGTGTTTTCGGGAAGGGGGTATCCTGCGATTTCCAAAAAAACTACCGCTTCTCCGCCTCCTTTTTCGCCTCCTCCGTTTCAAAGGGCTTGCGCGGCAGCATTTCGTCGCGCAGGGCGGTATGCAGGACGAAGGAGGCCACAATCGTCGCTGCCTGGGCCAAGTCTTCTACCACCAGGTGATCGAAGTTGTCCATATTGGAATGGTGGGTCCGCGCGAAATAGGCCATCGGCTCCTGGATGAACTGGAAGCCCGGGATGCCTACTGCATCGAAGGTGAGGTGATCCGTACCACCCGTGTTGGACATACTCAACGTGGCGGCATCGAGGTCCTTGAAGGGCTGTAGCCACGCCCGGAAAATCGGCGCAACTTCCGCATTGCCTTGCAGGTAGACGCCGCGGATTTTTCCCGTGCCGTTATCGAGATTGTAGTAAGCGGAAACGCTTTTCTGGGCGGGCTTGAGGCTTTGGGGGGTGAAACTGTTGGGCGGGAAATCTGCGAAGTGTTCCTTGCTGTACCCCCGCGAGCCCAGCAAGCCCTGCTCTTCGCCCGTCCACAGCGCTAAGCGGAGGGTCCGGCGCGGTTTAATTCCACTTTCCTTGATCGTTTCCAGCAGGATACGGGCGGCTTCCATCATCACCGTGGAGCCAGCGGCGTTGTCAGTAGCTCCCGTGGCGGTGTGCCACGAATCGAAATGGGCACCGAACATTACGACTTCATCCTTCAGGTCCGTACCGGGGATTTCGGCAATGATGTTGTGCTCCATCCCATCGGGGTTGGTGTAAGCCGACTGCAATTCAATGCTCAGGGTGACGGGTAAGCCGCGCTGGAGGTTGCGGAAAATCTGGTTGTAGTGCTCGACGGAAAGGGTAACCTGCGGGACTACCTTCTGCCCCTCTTGCTGGGCGCGGCCCTCGGCGGTTCTTGCGCCCGATACAAAGACGGTGCCTAAGTCTCCCTTGTAGCTGCGGTCCAGGACGGCGAGGGGCTGCTCATCGGCCAGAAACTGCCAGAGGATTTGGTTGAAGTTGGTGTTGCCCAGGTTGTTGTAGTTGCGCCGGGGACGCGGGGTAGGCTCCGGAGCGTTGGCCATTTCCAGCAGGCTTTCGGCATCGTGTCGCCGCGCGTTAGGCTCAAAACCTTCGGTGACGACGCGGATGGTATCAAATAAGACAAACTTACCCGCCAGCTTACCCTTGTAGGCGGCCAGTTCCTCTTCGTTTCCTGCCTGCAAATAAACCACCTCGCCGCTTCCTTTGACGGAGGGAGACCAGGCCTTGGGATAGGCAATGATGGGGAAGTAGGAGGGGGCCGTAGCGTGCATCTCAAAATGGCTCAACTCCCAGCCACGGCCGAAGGGGCCCCAGCTCTCGAGGTGGACGTTTTTCATTCCCCACTCTTTCAGGGTCTTTTGGGCCCAATCCGTGGCCTTGTCGAGCATGGGCGACCCCGTCAGGCGGGGACCGTATACGTCCGTCATCCACCCGGCAATTTCTCCCGCCTGGCTCAGCTCCAGGCCGTGCTTACGGATGAGGGCATTGAGTTCGTCATTCACCTTTTCCTGGGCTTGGGCCAGGGCGAAGGGGGTGACAAATAGCAACAGCAGGAGAAGAACGCGATTTTTCATTTTTTCCGGTTTTATAGCAGCTCTTTTCAGAGCGGGTTGGGAGGGGTAAGGTAGAAAATATTTTTAGAGCGGGGTGGTTTTTTGCTTTTGGGCCTGCTGCGCAGTCCTTTTAGCCCATGGAGTGGCATGGAGTTGCATGGAGTTTGGTGAGTTGGTACCCTTTTCAGTTGTAATCCACCCAAAGTGGAACCACGGAGGGATTCGGCCTGCTGCGCAGTCCTTTTTGAACCACTTAGGGCACGAAGAGGTGCTAAGTTCTGTACGGGACAGGCTTAGTGGTTCAAAAATGGTGGAGCCATTGTACGGCGACTGCATCTTTTTAGCCCATGGAGTGGCATGGAGTTGGGGCATGGAGTTGCATGGAGTTTGGTGAGTTTGATTCGTTTCACGTCGACTGTAAACCTCTGCTGGAGATGTTTACCGGTGTTGTAACACCCTCTAGCCCGTCTGACACTGCGACGTAAAACGTCTTGACCTCAGCTTAGTCCCTCTTCGTGTCCTTAGTGGTTCAAAGAGAAGAGCGAAGCTCTCCAAAATCTCAGCCCTCCGCGTGGAAAAAAGCTCCGTAGGAGCCAAAACTCTACGTGGAACGACTCGACCTCAATAAGTCTTCGTCATCAACTCCGGCACCGCGATCGTGAAGTGGGCCTTGCCCGTATTTTCTGCTGCCAACTGCTCCACGCTGCCCTGTTCGATGGTCGTGATGGTGAGCACTTTCAGTTGCGGCGCATACTGCTGGAGGTACCAGCCGATGCCTTCAAAATCATCGGAGTGGTAGCTGCCGTTGAGGTGGATGAAAGGCACGCCGGGCTGGTGCCGGGCGGCGATGAAGTGGGCCATCGTGGCATCCTTGATGGCCTGGGCCATGGGGAAGGTCTCGCCGCCGTGGCCGCCGGGCATCATTTCGAGCATTTTTACGTAGCCGGGCAGGTCTTTGTCGTAAGGAATGGGTAGGGGAGGGAGCTGGGCTTTGGCCGACGCCGGTAACTCGTCCAGCGCAGCAAATCCACCCTTGAAAACCAGGCGGGCGTAGGCGCGGGGGACGTTGGTGGCCACCACCGTCATTTTCTGCTCGCGGGCAAAATTGACCACCGGCTGGTAATCCGTCGCAAAGTTGGGCCACAATCCGGAACCGATGGAGTCGAGCTGCTCGGTCGTCGCTGCGCCTTGCAGGTAGGCATCGAGACCCTCCTGTTGGTCGGATTCGAACATCTCCAGGCCGAGGGTGAAAGCGCCGCTGGCCGCGTACAGATCGCGGGCCAGGGTGTGCTGCAGCCAGTGAGCAATGGCGCTGTTGTGGGACTCGCCGAAGAGGATGACGTCGGCCTCCTGGGCGGCTTTCAAGAGTTTTTTGTACTTCGTGGGTTTCCCCGCCCGGTCGAACAGGGCGTAGGGGCGCGGATCAGACTGGGCCATAAGCGGTACGTTAGCGGTGAATAGCAGCAGCAGAAAGGCGAGGGATAAACGCATCAGTAAACAGTAGTTTTGGGGGGAAGCGGATGGGCGGAACTTGCCTGCTTCCCGGGCGAAAGATAGGGTTTACGGCGCTCTTCCCTTGCTCTTTGTCCTCACTCCCCCCTTCGGGGGGCCGGGGGGGAGCACCTGCGTCCGCGCCCTTTTGCTTACTTTCGCGCCAGCTAATTTAATCCCCTCATGAACCAACCCATTACCCTCGGCGCCGGCAGCCGGGTCCGCCACCCCGCCTTCGGCGACGGCGTGATCGTCAAACTCTATAAGGCCGCCTACGACGTTACTTTTATGACCTACGGCCTCAAAACCGTCGGCCGCGACTACCGCGACTGGGAAATCATCGAAGCCCTGGAAGCCGAAGAAGTGGCTTCCTTCAACGAGGCCGAGCAGGCCCTCATCCGGATTTTACGCACCTATAACGGCATCGACGAAACGACCAAGCTCGGCGACCGCTGGATCGACGGTACCCTCATCCTCCAACCCGGGGAGGCCGGCCTGGCGACCAAAGAAATGCCCATCGAAGACTTTTTTCACAAAATCGTCATGGTCCGTGATCGCCTCCGCGTGATGGAACAACGTATCAACGCCAGCAACCTCAGCGACGAAGAAAAAGTGAACCTTCAGCAGTACATCACCCGGATTTACGGCTCGCTGACCTCCTTCAACGTCCTCTTCAAATACAAAGAAGACCACTTCAAGGGAACGGGGAATGGCTAGTGGGCCAACCGGTAAATACTATTACATCCAAGCCTTGCTCTTTTTTGCTCTGGCTGCGTTAGCGAAATCCTCATGTAGCTTTGGCTGTACTCCGGTTTCGCCGCCTTGCCATACCAAAAAATAGCGGCAACTTAATGTAACGATATTTACCGTTTGGCCCACTAGAGCTTAAAATTCGGCGAAAGCGTGTGCCCCTGCCGGTCGTAGAAGTCACGGATGATTTCCAAAACGGCGTCAGCCGTGTCGACGATGGGGATCAGGTCCATGTCCTGCGGGCTGATGGTGGCCTCCTTTTCCGACATGGTCTCGAAGATCCAGTCGCGCAGTCCGCTCCAGTATTCTGTCCCGACCAGGATGACGGGAACCTTATTGATTTTGCGGGTCTGGATGAGGGTGAGGACTTCAAAAAGTTCGTCCATCGTCCCGAAGCCGCCCGGGCAGCAAACGAAGGCCTGGGCGTATTTTACGAACATGACTTTGCGGACGAAGAAGTAGCGAAAATCGATGTTTTTGTCGAGGTCTACGTAAGGATTACTGCTGGTTTCGAAGGGCAGATCGATGTTGAGCCCGATGCTGGCTCCTTTTTCCAGGTGGGCGCCGCGGTTGCCCGCTTCCATAATGCCGGGCCCGCCGCCGGTGATGACGCCGTAGCCCTCGCGGACGAGGAGCTGCCCGATTTCGGTGGCCAGCTGGTAGTACTTGTGGTCGGGCTTGGTCCGGGCCGAGCCGAAGATGGAAACACAGGGGCCTACCCGGTTCATTACCTCGTAGCCTTCCACGAATTCACTGATGACCTTGAACATGGTCCAGCTGTTTTCGCCGGTAAAATTCTGGTGCCAGTGGCGGGGGGCGTGGCGGTTTAGTCCTGCGTGCTCACTCATGCTATTTTTTTTGGGAGGGCAAAGGTAAGCCCGGGGGGGCACATCGCGTACCCTGCGTGCGGGCGGGCGGGCTTAAGTTTGGGTTTCCGGGCCAGCCGGGCCTGTAAAAAAAAAGCGGCTAATTTTTTTTGTCGAGGCAACGCTTGGCGGTCTCACAACGTTCTTTGCAGCGAATATTCGCTAATGGAATCAACGCCCGGCAGCACATTCCCGCCCCTTCGCCGGGCAGTTGCCATTGGCCCCAACCAATCTTTTGTACCCAAATGACCAACTTAACCGCTTACCCGGCCACGGGCTTTGTTACCCGCTCCGCCGACCTGATGACGAACCTCAGCAATGAATTACGCATCCCCGGTGAACGCCTGCACACCTTTACCCGCCTCCAGGACGATCTGTTCCTTGATCAAATGGACGTAAAGCTGCTCATTGCCTCCCTCGAGAGCCGCATGGAGTATTACCTCACCGAAGAGGAAATGGCGCAGATCGAGACCGTGGGAGACATCCAGCACTTTTTCCTCCGCTAGTTATTGTTCGGGCATTTGATTACTGACCAAATGCCCATCCAACCGATTACAATTCGTCGGAGTGGCCGTTGGCCGCCGCACGTTTCATCTCGAAGTCAAACTGGTAGCTCTGGTAGGTGCTGCGCAGGTGCAGTGTGCTGTCCGTCAGCTCCCGGACATTGTAGGTCAGCGGTAAACTGACGCCAGCGGTGACCAGTTCGGTACCCGTGAATTCGTAGGTGCCAGGGCTTTCGTTGCCCATCAGATTGGTTTCAAAGGTACCGTCGGGCCGGAAGGTAAAAGTCAGGTCTTCGAGCATCCCCGTTTCGAGGTTGTTGCGCAGGGCACGGGAAAGTTCCCAGTGCCCTTCAATGGTTGCGGCCGCCTCGGGGTTGACATCACCACCGCAGGAGGCCAAAAATAAACTGGTGAAGCACAGGGCAAGAGGAAAGCGCATGAGTGTGGATTGGTCCTACAAAAATTGGTTGGCAGTCGGCAAGTAAACGATCGGCTGATCCGGTGTTCAGCCGCAGTGTCGTTCCCGTTGGCAACGCATTTGCGGCGGACAAAGTTAGCAATTGTCGGTACTTTTCGTATGCGGCCAGCGCGCGTCCGTTCCGCTTATCTTCCTTACTCCTCCACTGCCGCGCGGCGTAGCCGGTCGTTGATTGCGCGGCCTAGCCCCCGTTCGGGCACCAAGACGGCGGCGGCCCGCAGGTAGTCTTGCTTGGCTACTTGGCGCAGGACGGAAAAGAGCTGCTGGGCCGCTTCCTCCAGACTTCCCGTGGGGGAAAGATCATAAAAGTCCAGGTGGCGATTTTCGTCGCGGCGGTAGTGCGTTCCGCCCATTCCAAAGCCAATTACGGCGCTGTCGGGAGGCAACTCATCCACTTGCTTCAGGTCGGCCCAAAGGTCCAACGGCACGCCCGGAGAATAATGGCGGCTGAGCATGCCCGGCGCCGTAGGGTGGCTGCTGCTGTGGGTATTGATCGCCAGGGGGTGGCCCAGGAGTTGTTCCAGGCTTTCTACGGGCAGGCCTCCTTTGCGGTACACCGTGGGGACGCCCTCCGGGAAGCCGACGATGGTACTTTCCAGGCCGATCTGGCAGGGACCGCCGTCGAGAATCAGGTCGATGCGGTCGCCGAGTTGGTCGGCTACGTGCTGGGCGGTAGTGGGGCTCACGTAGCCAAAGGGGTTGGCGCTGGGGGCGGCCAGGGGGAAATCGAGCAGCTCCAGCAACTGCCGCGCCACGGGGTGTTGCGGAACCCGTACGGCTACCGTCTCCAGGCCCGCCGATACCAAGTCGGGCACCACGGCTTGTTTGTTGAGCACCAGGGTCAGCGGCCCGGGCCAACAGTGGGCAGCGAGTTGCGCGGCCGCAGGTGAAGGGGCCGTTGTAAAAGCAAAGATCCGCTCGGCGCTGGACTGGTGCAGGATCAGCGGATCGAAGCTGGGGCGGTTCTTGGCCGCAAAAATCTTGGCGACCGCCGCTTCGTTCAGGGCATTGCCGGCCAGGCCGTAGACCGTTTCCGTCGGGATGGCCACCAGGCCTCCGGCGCGGAGCACTTCGGCGGCAGCAGCAATGTCGGTAGTAATCGGGGCGGGCAAAGCGATGGGGTGTGGCGTCGCCAAAAGCGGCGGACGCGCCGCAAAAGTCCGGATTTTTTGCGATATTTTGGTGCAGTCGCTCCGCGTTGCAACTTGTCTTTGCACCGCGCGTTTTCCCTGATTGCCCAGTGGTGAGTTAGCCGCCGGACACCCATTTTGCCCCAACTCGAATTTACGCCAGTGCTTACTTTTTTTCTCGCCACCCTCGGCTCCCTCTTTTCGGTGGTCAATCCCCTCGGCGCCGTCCCGATGTATCTCACCCTCACTTCCCACATGCCGGCTACCAACCGGGCGGTGATGGCGCGCAAGACCTCCCTGTGGTTTTCCGTCATCCTGATTACCTTCTTCTTTGCCGGCTCTTTCATCCTCGATTTCTTTGGCATCAGCCTCAACGCATTGCGTATTGCCGGCGGACTCATCATCGTCAACAGCGGCTTCGGTTTGCTCAATAACCAGTTCGAAAAACGGCGCATGAGCCCGGAAATGACTGACGAGGTGCAGCACAACGAAGACATCAGTTTTACGCCCATGGCCATGCCGATGCTTTCCGGTCCGGGCAGTATTTCGCTCCTCATCGGCCTGTTCGCCGCCCAGAGCGAATGGGTGAGCCGCGGCCTCATTGTGGCGGTGATCCTGACCATGGCCCTCCTCATCTGGGTGGTGCTGCAGTTTGCCCCCGTACTGTTCCGCCTGCTGGGGCGTACGGGCCTTTCCGCCCTGAGCCGCATCATGGGCTTCCTGGTAATGAGCATCGGCATTGAAATGCTGATTTCCGGCCTGGTCAGTCTCGTCCAGGGGCTTCTGTAATTTCGGCGGATGGATGGAGAAAGCTGCGGCAAATGAATTAAATTTAGGCCATTCTGTAAACCTAAGTTTCGTCTCTCCATGATCACAACACTGCTTCTGCTCAGCTTCCTTTCCTGCAACACCCCCGCATCCGCCCACGCCTCAAAGTTGCCCGTAGCGGAACTGGGGCGGCAGGCCAACGCTGCGCCACACTCCGAGTTGTCCGACTCCTCTTCCCTCACCCCCGCCGAACGGGCCTTCGTGGACAGCGAAATGGCCCGGCTGGCCCAGGAAGAGAAAGACCGTCCAACACCCCAGGCCGTCATCGATCTGCTGCTCCAGGGCAAGCTCTATGACCTGACCCTGCCCAACGCTGTAAACCCCCTCGCTCCGTTTGGCGATGGCCTCCACAACCCGGATTTTGTCTACCAAAACCTGCTGCTCAGCGCCCCGGGCCTGGAAAAAGGCGATAGCCTCACCATCTCGGTAATGGTCACGAACAAGGGTGGCGCGCCGGGCCAACACTCCGTCCTGCTGTTCAGCAGGGAGGAAAATGCGGACCCTAAAGCCAGTGCCCCCCGCCTGCGCAGTTTCCAACCGGTAGGCCTCGCCGCCGGGGAAAGCAAAGTGATCAGTTTCACCATCTCTCCCCAGGACCTCGCCTCCCGCGGGCCCAACGAGCAATGGATCACCAAGCCGGGGGATTATGAACTGGCCATTGGGCCCCTTTCCGTCGGTTTCAGTTATTACGAAGATTGATGGGGCGCGGGCGCAGGATGCAGGGGAAGTCTTATAGGAGAAAGCTTAGGCTGGCAGCCGATACTTGCCGCTAAGCCTGTAAAAGTCGCCCGGCGCTTATATCTTTGCCCCTTACCCCAAATACAGCACCCCATGGCGGCAGCCACCGAAGTAAAAGTAGACGTTACCGTAGCCCAAAACCTGGGCCTGACGGCGGAGGAATACCAGCGCATTGTTGACCTGATGGGCCGGGTCCCCAACTTCAATGAGCTCAGCATTTTTTCGGTCATGTGGTCCGAGCACTGCTCCTACAAGAACTCGATCACCTGGCTTAAGACCCTGCCGCGCGACGGCGAAAAGCTGCTCGTAGGTGCCGGCGAAGAGAATGCGGGCCTGGTAGACATCGGCGATGGACTGGCCTGTGCCTTCAAAATTGAAAGCCACAACCACCCCAGCGCCATCGAGCCTTACCAGGGCGCGGCCACCGGCGTAGGAGGCATCCACCGCGATATTTTCACCATGGGCGCCCGTCCCATTGCCTCGCTCAACAGCCTCCGTTTCGGAGATCCCTCGCTGCGGCACACCAAACACCTGGTCGCTGGTGTAGTAAAAGGTATTGGCGACTACGGCAACTGCTTCGGCGTGCCCGTGGTAGGTGGAGAGGTTTTCTTCCACCCCAGCTACAACCAAAACATCCTGGTCAATGCCATGTCCGTCGGCATCGTCCGCCACGGAGAGACGATCAGTGCCGTAGCCGATGGCCCGGGCAACCCCGTTTTCATCGTCGGCTCTGCTACGGGCAAAGACGGCATCCACGGCGCTACTTTTTCTTCGGCCGACCTCACCGAAGACAGCGCTGAAGACCTGCCAGCCGTCCAGGTGGGCGACCCCTTCCAGGAAAAACTCCTGCTGGAAGCCAGCCTGGAAGTCATCAAAACCGGTGCCGTTGTCGGTATGCAGGATATGGGCGCGGCGGGCATCACCTGCTCTACCTCCGAAATGTCCGCCAAGTCGGGCACGGGAATGCGCATCGACCTCGATAAGGTCCCGACCCGCCAGGCCAACATGGCACCGTGGGAAATCCTCCTGAGTGAAAGCCAGGAACGCATGCTCATCGTCGGTAAGAAAGGACGCGAAGCCGATTTGCTGGCCGTCTTCGAAAAGTGGGACCTGGAATGCGCCCAGATCGGCGAAGTGACCGACACCGGCCGCCTGGAATTCTACGCAGGGGGCAAGTTGGTGGCCGACGTCCCTTCCGAACCCCTCGTGCTCGGCGGCGGAGCCCCCGTCTACGAACGGGAATACAGCCGACCCGCCTACCTCGATAAGGTGGAGGCCTTCCGGACGGAAAACGTACCCGTCCCCCACGACCTCAAAGCCGCCGCCCGCACTACCTTCCTGAGCCCTAACCTGGTGTCAAAAGCCTGGGTGACCGATCAGTACGACGGTACCGTGCGCACCAACAGCATGTCGGAAAACCGGCCTTCCGATGCGGCGCTCGTCCGGATCAAAGGCACGAAAAAAGCCCTGGTGGTGACTACCGACTGCAACGCGACCTACGTCTACGCCGACCCCTACCGCGGGACGATGATTGCCGTAGCGGAAGCGGCCCGCAACATCGTCTGTTCCGGCGGCGAGCCGGTGGCGATTACCAACTGCCTCAACTTCGGCAATCCTTACAATAAGGAAGCCTACTACCAGTTCGTCCACGCCATCAAAGGGATGGGCGATGCCTGCCGCGCTTTCAATACGCCGGTAACCGGGGGCAACGTCAGTTTCTATAACCAATCCCAGTTTGAGGGCGGCCGGGTAGAGCCGGTATACCCAACCCCCACCATCGGCATGCTGGGCATCCTCGACAACGTCAAGTTCCGGATGACGCTCGACTTCAAAGACCAGAACGACGTCATTTACCTGCTCGGCGACAGCCACGACGACATTGCCTCCAGCGAGTACCTGCGGCGGGTCCACGGCATTGAGCACAGCCCGGTGCCCTTCTTCGACCTGAAAAAAGAGCAGGAACTCCACGCTGCCGTCGCCGGCCTCATCCGCAAGGAGTTGATTAAGTCGGCGCACGACGTTTCCGATGGGGGCTTGTTCCAGAGCCTGACCGAGTCGGCCATGGCGGGCGGCCACGGTTTCCGGATCGATACCAGCGCGGCCTTCCGCAAAGACGCCTTCTTGTTCGGCGAGGCCCAGGGTAGGGTAGTGGTGACGGCCGACGAAGCCCGCACCTCCCAGCTTGAAGACTTCCTGCGGGAATCCGGCGTGGGCTTTACCGTCCTGGGCCGCGTGGAAGGGGATGACCTGACCGTTGACGGCGAAAACTGGGGCGAACTGGCGGAGTGGATGGTGATGCACGAACTTACCCTTGGGGCTGTCCTTGAAGAATAAATTGGCCCGGGTACGGCCTTACCCTGCTCCTTACGACCTTCCCTTGCACCTGCGACCGCGCCACTTTTGAAGGAGCGTGGAAAATACGAAACTACAAGTGTCGTTTAAAAGTGAATGTGTGTATATTTGCGGGGTGCGTACAACAAACTACGGTCCTGACACCTTTTCTGAATTCAAATAATTTCCCCATGAAATTCTTGCAATACTTTACTGGACTGCTGCTGGCGGCGGTCTTTTTTGCCTGCAACGGCGGAACGGAAGGCACCCTCATTAAAGGAGAACTGGCCGGCGGGGCCAACTTGCAGGTCAACCTCGATAAAGTGGCCATTAACGGTTCGAACGAAGTACTGGCCAGCGCGGCGATCGGGCCGGATGGCAGCTTTGCCCTCGGCTTTGTAGAAGGGCTGGATCCCGGTGTTTATCAACTCCGGGTAGGCGCGCAAAAAGGCCTCATTGTACTAGAAAAAGGCGATGGGGTAGTGGAAGTAAAAGGCAATCTGGCCAGCTTTGGCGAGTACGACTTTACCGTGGAAGGCTCAGAGGCTTCGGCCGAAATGGTGGCCGCCATGCAGCGTTTGCGGCAGGGCACCATGACGATTGAAGAGCTCCAGTCAATCGTGGAGGGCACCAAAAACCCCCAGACGGGCGCTTTTATCGCCTTCAACGCCCTGCTGCGGGCCGGTGCGGCCGGTTTGCCCGTCCACAAAGCTGCCGTTGCGCGCCTGGATGCGAACGACCCCATGAAAGCGACCTACGCCAATTTCATCAGCAGCATGGAACAGCAGTTGGCCATGCAGCAGAGCCAGGAACTCATCCAGGTGGGCCAACCCGCGCCCGACATTACGATGTCGAGCCCCGATGGCAAGCAGTATTCCCTTTCTGACCTCAAAGGACAGGTTGTCCTGCTCGACTTTTGGGCCAGCTGGTGTGGTCCTTGCCGCCGTGAAAATCCCCACGTGGTGGAAGTGTACAACAAGTACAAAAAGGACGGATTTACCATCTTCAGCGTCAGCCTCGACGGCATTGACACCCGCCGCGCCCAGGGCATGAGCCCGCAGGACATCGCCGCCGCCAACGAAGACCAAAAACGCCGCTGGGTGGACGCCATTGCGGCAGACAAACTCTCCTGGCCCTACCACGTCAGTGAACTGACCAAGTGGGACAGCTCTGCGGGCCGGACCTACGGCGTAACTGGTATTCCCAAGACTTTCCTCATCGACCGGGAGGGCAAAATTGCAGCGGTGGGCTTACGCGGCGCTGCGGCGATTGAGCAGGCGCTGAAGGAGCACATTTAGCATTGGAAGGTCGGCTTTCAGCCTCCTTTTTGAACCACTAAGGGCACGAAGAGGAACTAAGAGACACCAGCGGAAGCTTGGTGTCTCTTAGTTTTTTATCCCGACTTATTCCAAAACTTAGTGATCTAAGCTAGTTCCTCGGGGGGCGTTTAGGGATGTAGATTACAACTGAGTAGTAGGGTGCAAGCTAGTTTCGAGGTAAAACGATCATTTGGTAGAGCATTCTTCTTGGTTTGTCGCTTGGATTTTAGCAAAAGCTAAGCCACGAGTAACTTAGTTGTAAACTACGCTAGATGATAAAGTTGCTGAGGAAAGTGCCCGACTATTGCTATGTGCTCATCTTCACCACCGCGGGTATTGTCCGTGGGCTGTCAATGATGGAAGGCAATTCGACCCGAACTTGGTTTTGTTTGGATGCCGGATGTACCGTGGTACAGGGACAAACACTGATTGTTTTGTCTGTGGCGAGCTTACTGGTAGCTACATTCATCAGCATGTACAGAACGGTATTTCGTTGGCGACATCGGCGCGCCAAATGATGGCTTTGCGCATGATGAAGACAGAATGTTAGCTAAGTGGCTAAGCTCCCATCCCATACTTAGTCCCTCTTCGTGTCTTTAGTGGTTCGAAAACAAGAGCGAAGCTCAAATACTCCTTGGTCCCTCTTCGTGCCCTTAGTGGTTCAACAACCAAGTGTAGCGCCCAAAAACTTAGTGAACTTAGTGGTTCAAAAAAAGAGCGAAGCTCCCAAAAGCTTAGTGCTCTTAGTGAACTTAGTGGTTCAAAAAAAGAGCGAAGCTCCCAAAAGCTTAGTGTACTTAGTGAACTTAGTGGTTCAAAAAAAGAGCGAAGCTCCAGGACTTAGTGAACTTAGTAGTTCAAAAAAGAGCGAAGCTCAAAAAAACACTAATTAACCCGCAATCTCCGCGTCGTAATAATCCGCCCCCGCGCATTACGGATACTGTAGAGGTAGGTTCCACCCGGGAGGTGGCTGACGTCCAGGCGCAGGCGCGTTTGGTTACCCACCGGGGAAAAAGACCGCTCGGCTACCGTACGGCCCAGCATATTGAGTAGGGTGAGGGCATACTGCCCCTGGGGCAGTCCATCCACCTGGATAGTTGCCCAGTCGGCCGCAGGGTTGGGGAAGACATTAACCGTGACGCGGAGCAGCCCGGGTGCGCTGGTGGACGTCCGGGTATCCGGCCGCCGGTACATCATGTCTTCCACTGCTCCGCTGACGGTGTTGGTGACCACCTCGGCGATGGGCTCTTTATGCTCGTTACTCCAGAAAAAGTAGGTCGTGGTGCTGGGTTGTTGCCCTACGAAGGGAGCCAGCGTGGGGCTGGTAGCAATCACCAGGTTGGTGATGTCGATGAAGGGCAAGGGGTTGGTTTTCACCTCCAGGCGAATGAAGATGCTTTCTACTCTTTTTTCCCGCAATACATCGAAGACATCGGAACCCAGGGTGAGGGAACCGTAGGCATCGGCCACATCGGCGCGGGTCGAAATGGTGGTGATGCGAACGGAGTCGACGTTGTCCAGCAAATCGCCCACCAAAACGAGGGCCTCGGCGGGCAGGCTATCGGGAGAGAAAACGGCGCTGTTTTCCGTCACGGTAGAGAAGTTGTCGCCAAAGTTCAGCGGTGCCCGGCGCGTGGGACGGGCGGGCAATACTGCGGTGGAAAAGGCGAAGTCGGGCAAAATGGCGAGTCGGCTGTTGATGCCCACCAGGTCAAAAGACGTGGCATTGACGCGGTAGTAGCTCTCCGTAAAAACGTTGGTCTGGATTTTCAGGTCCGCCTCAGGAAACAGATCACTGGCAGTGACGGCCAGGACTGGAATGGAGGTCGTAAAATTAGGCACCGGCGTACCGAAGTTCCACTCCAGGTTGGCTCCGCCGGCGGTTTGCAAGTCCAAAGAAGCGGCGTAAGCGCTATCGGCATCGACGATGTGGAGGGTATCCCCAACGGCCGGGAAATAGGCATTGGATAACTGCACCTGGGCCACCAAACCAAAGGACCACAGGAATAGGGCAAGCGTAGGTAGGTATTTTACCATAACAAATTCAAAGCTGTTTTCAGAGTCCGGCCCCAGGCAAGTAAAATGCTTTCCCGCTGGTGTGCCGAGACCACAAGGTAAGGCTTCCCCCCGGTGTAGGCCGCGCTTTGGGGATTAATTAACGTTCCCATTACGTCAATTCCCCGGAATATTGTCGGAGCCACTGCCGTCGGGTAGGCAACGAAGCTTTTCGCTGCTATTCAGATGCCTGGATCGCAATGGCTTTAAGTTCGGTGGTTTGGAAGTAGGGAGTCGTCCTCTACCGAACTACCCAACTACCCAACTCCCGATCTACTGCATAGGGCGGGTTCCTGCGCGGTGCGCTACCTTTGCTGTAACTGAAAAGATTCGATAACCATGCAGTCCTCTCCCACCACCACCGCCGCTACGGCCGCCGATTTCATTGCCTTGGAAGACCGCTACGGCGCGCACAACTATCATCCGCTCCCCGTGGTGCTCAGCGAAGGGCGGGGTTGTTACGTGTGGGACGTGGAAGGCAAGCAGTACTTTGATTTCCTCAGCGCCTACTCGGCCGTCAACCAGGGGCATTGCCACCCCCGGATCATCGATGCGCTGGTCCGGCAGAGCCAACAGCTGACCCTGACCAGCCGTGCGTTTTACAACGACCAGCTCGGCCCCTACGAGCAATACCTGTGCGAATACTTCGGCTTCGGGAAGGTACTGGCCATGAACACCGGTGCGGAAGGCGTAGAAACGGCCATCAAGCTCTGCCGCAAGTGGGGCTACGAAAAGAAGGGCATCCCCACCAACCAGGCCCGCATCATCGTGTGCGGCCAAAACTTCCACGGTCGCACCACCACCATCATCTCCTTCAGTTCCGACCCCGGGGCAAAGGGCAATTTCGGGCCCTACACCCCCGGTTTTGTCAGTGTGCCCTACGCCGATCTGCCCGCACTCCAGGCTGCCCTGGCCGACGATCCGGCGACCATCGCCGGGGTGCTCGTGGAACCGATCCAGGGCGAGGCGGGTGTTTTTGTGCCGGCGGATGATTACCTGCGCGGCGTGGCCGAGGCTTGCCGGAAACATAATGTCTTGTTCATCGCCGACGAAATCCAGACGGGGGTGGCCCGCACCGGGGCGCTGCTGCGGGTGTGCGGCGATTGCAGCTGCGAAAAGCAGTGCGAACGGCAGCCGCAGACTTACGTGCGGCCCGACATTCTCATCCTCGGCAAAGCCCTCAGTGGCGGCACTTATCCCGTCTCCGCCGTGCTGGCCGACGACCACATCATGGAAGTCATCAAACCCGGGCAACACGGCTCCACCTTCGGCGGCAACCCCGTGGCCTGTGCCGTGGCCCGCGCGGCGCTGGAAGTGGTTAAAGACGAAGGCCTCATCCAGAATGCCCGGCACCTGGGCCATATTTTCCGCGCCAAAATGCAGGAATTGGTCGATGCACACCCCCAGTTGCTTACGCTCGTGCGGGGCAAGGGCCTGCTCAATGCCCTGGTCATCAACGACTCGCCGGAGAGCAAAACCGCCTGGAATTTTTGCCTGGCCCTCGCCGAAAATGGCCTCCTGGCCAAACCCACCCACGGCAACATCATCCGTTTCGCCCCGCCGCTGGTCATCACCGAACGGCAGTTGCTGGAGGCCTGCGCCATCATCGCCGGGGTGGTGGAGCGCTTCGAGCGCTAGTCGTTCCGAATCATTGGCCTTCCTTGGGCGCGGACGCAGGTGCCGGGTGAAAGACCAGGGCAATGCCTGCTTCCATGCCCTTTCCGCAATCCGGAAAAGGAAATCAGAGTAGGCAAAGCCGGGAAAAGGGCGTATTTTTGTCGCCCCAAAATATACCATAATGAGAGTTGCCGTTGTAGGCGCCACCGGTTTGGTGGGTGGCGTGATGTTTGAAGTGCTGAAAGAGCACCGCTTCCCCATCACTGAGTTGCTTCCGGTGGCTTCGGCACGTTCCGTCGGCAAGCTGATTACCTACGAAGGCAAGGAATACCCCGTAGTGAGTATGGAAGAAGCCATCGCGCGCCGTCCTGACGTAGCGATCTTCTCCGCCGGCGGCAGCACCAGCCTCGAATGGGCTCCCCGTTTTGCGGAAGTTGGTTGCGTCGTGATCGACAATTCCAGCGCCTGGCGCATGCACCCCGATAAAAAACTGGTGGTGCCCGAAGTGAACGCTGCGGGACTGACGGAACAAGACCTCATCATTGCCAACCCCAACTGTTCGACCATCCAGATGGTACTGGCCCTGGCCCCGCTGCACAAGGCTTTTGGCATCAAGCGCCTGGTCATTTCCACCTACCAGTCGTTCACCGGCACGGGCGTTCCCGCCGTACAGCAGTACGAGGCCGAAAAGCGCGGGGAGGATACGGCAGGCACCGACCGGCCCTACCATTACCCCATCTTCGAGAACTGTATTCCGCAGTGCGACGTTTTCCTGGACAATGCCTACACCAAAGAAGAAATGAAGCTCGTCCACGAAACCCGTAAAATCCTGGGCGACGACAGCATTGCCATTACCGCTACGGCCGTGCGGGTACCCGTACACGGCGGCCACAGTGAGAGTGTCAACGTAGAATTTCACCGCCCCTACACCGTTGAAGAGGTGCGCTCCCTGCTCGAAGCTACGCCGGGCATCATTGTTCAAGACGACATCAAGAACCACGTCTACCCGATGCCGCTGCTGGCCAAGCACCGGGACGAAGTCTTTGTGGGCCGCATCCGCCGGGACGAATCCATCGAAAATGGCCTCAACCTGTGGATCGTGGCCGATAACCTGCGTAAGGGCGCCGCTACCAATGCCGTCCAGATCGCCGAGTACCTGGCCGAGAAAAAAATGATTGGCAACCGGGTGGAAGCCTAGGGCCTGAACACACGTATACCGACTTTACCGTACACCGCCGCGACCGGGTCTTTCTCCATCACCCGCCCCCGGCTTTAAGCTAACTGAGATGAGAAACCGAATTGCCGTCTGGGGGCGCGATGCCCAGGAAAAACGCGTACTGATCACGATCGAGCTGCAAGTGAGCGACAACATCGTTCGCATCCAGACTTACCCTGAAAAGGACGTTACCGACGAGATCTACCAGTTGTTCATGGACAAATGGCGCAAGGAAGAGGACGTAGAACTGCCCGAGCCCGACCGCGTCATCGCCCGCGAACTGAGCGTCACCGAAGGCTTGCTGCCCGATGACCTGCGGGCCGAGCAAACGGACATGATCCTGCGCGCGCAAACCGAGTGGCACTTTCACGTACTGAGTGACAAGCTGGCCCAGTCTTATAAAGCCGAACTGGCCGAAATTGAAGACCGTATTGACCGCGCCACCCAGTATTCTTCCGACCTCTGGAACCAAGCCAAATCCTTTTGGCAAAAAGTGCAGCGGCAACTGGAAGACAAAACCCTCCTGCGTGAGCAAGGCAACGACATCCGCAAGCAAGTGGACGTCACCTTCGAGAAGCTCAAGGTCATGCGGGATGCGCTGAACGAAAAGTACAAAGCCGAATCTGAAAAGCACGTTGCCAGGTTTGGCGAGATGCTTACCGAGGCGGAAAAGTCGATCAGTGAAGGTACCCACCTGAATAAGGTCTTCAACGACCTGCGGGAAATCCAGCGGAAGTTTCACAACGTGAAATTCACCAAAGAAGACCGTGACGCCATCTACACCCGCATCGACGCAGCTTTCAAAGCCGTCAAGGAAGTGCGCAGTGGCGGCAGCAGCGGAAGCGCAGGCGAAGGTGGCAAAGGCGGCGGCGGTGCCGTAGGTCGTTCCGAAAGCCGTCTGCAGGGCTTGCTCAAGGCCATGGACCGCATGAAAAGCGGGATTGGCCGGGATGAGGAAGACCTCAAATTTGAGCGCAAGCGGATCGAAAAGTCGGAGGGACAATTGGAAAAGCAAATTCGCCAGGCCAAAGTCCTCATGATCGAAAGCCGCATTGCCAGCAAGCAGGCCAAGCTCGACGACATGGAAAAGACCAAGGCCATGCTCGAAGATAAGATCGTCAAAGACAACGAACGCGCGGCAAAGGACGCCAAAAAAGCCGCTGAACGCGCTGCCGCTGAGGCTGCCAAAGCAAAAATTGCCGCCGAAATTTCCAGCCGGGAAGTTTCCGCCGAAGAAGCCGCCAAGCTCGAAGCCGCTGCCGCCGCCATCGTGGAAGGCAAGCAGAAGAGCAAAGAGGAGCCCGCCAGCCCCGCCCCCGCCGCAACGGTGGAGTCCGGCGCTGCCGTTGCCAGCATGGTGGCCTTCAGCGAAGTCGTTGCCAGCCCCGCAACCGAAGCCGCCAAGGATAGCACCTTTGCCGAGCAGGCGGGCGATACCATCGCTGCGGCCATCACCGGGGTAGGCGCTGCCGCCCAGGCCGTCACCCGGGAGGGAGGTTTACTGGACCGCGCCGGAGACTTCCTGGCCGAGGCCTTCGAGGACGTTTCGGAGGCGCTCGAGGACGTAACGGACACCGCCAAAGCCGTTGCCCACGTTGCCGCCGAGAAGTTCAACCACGCCGCCGATCGGGTAGAAGACACCGTCGAAGAGGTCGTTGAGGACGTAAAAGAGAAATTTTCGGGCGAAGAAGAGTAATTTTAGGGCTGAAAATTTTCACTTTTCAGTCTGCAAATAATTCATTATCAGGTTTTTAGTTGAATCGAAGGCTGGAAGTTCGTTCACAATACTAGGAATCTGTCTTTTGCCCGGCTGCGGTCTTGCCGCACTTTTGTATTGTCCGGAGGGGGAATGCCCCCTGACAAGGACCCAACAAGTTAAAATTCTGAGATTACGATTGTCTTTGTGAATCTTCGCGTTCCGGCCGCTTTCATCCCTTCAGGCCGGAACGCGAAATCACTTTTACGGCAGCTGCTCAGTGACAAGATATATGTTCATGGGATTATTGAAAGCCGAGTACCGATTGAGGTGCTCGGCTTTTTTAATGGGGTAAATGGGCGTATTGCTGACCTCTTTACCCAGGCAGTGCGCCCTGCCGGGGCCGTTCCATTCCCTCCGGTCAAAGCTCCAACAGCATGTAGATTTCGTCCATTCCTACCCCTTCGTTGCGGGAAGCGCCGGGTTCGCGGCCAAACTCGACGAAGCCGGCGGCAGTATACAAGGCCCGGGCGGCACTGGCGTGGTGGGATACCGTCAGGATGATCCGCTCCAGCCCCTCCATGGCCCGGGCGCGGCGGATGGTTTCGGTGAGGAGTTGCCTGGCGGCTTGCTGTCCGCGGGCTGCGGGACTTACGTACACGCCCCATACCAGAGCCCGGTGGCGCCGCTTCAGTTTCTCGTAGCGGGTAAGGCCGATGACGCCTGCCAGCTCCGGCTTCTGACGGCCCTCCGTCAGGAAATACCCGAGGACAAACTGGCCGTCGGTTTCCAGGATTTTGGGCAGCCATTCTTCGGCGCTTACTTCGTGGCCCGGGTCATAGTCCCAGGAAAGTGGATCGGTGGCAAAGGATTGGCGGCGGAGGGCGATGAATGCGTTGAGATCGGCGGGGCCCAGGGAGCGGATCATAGCGGGGTTTGTGGTTGGCTGGCTCCACATCTGAAGGCAAAGAAAGGACGGTGGGGGGAATAGTGCAGGGTTTTTTCCTTCCCTTGCTCCTAAGTCCCAACTGCGGCACCTGCGGCCGCGCCCAGCGGGCAATACGGCGCAGGAAAAAGCCGTGCTAGGTGCGCGATTTTTCCTGTGCCAGGGCCAGCAACCAGCTTCGGTCGGTCAGCGGCTGGGTGTGGGTGATGAGGTCTATGATCTTACCGGTTTTGCCGGGTTCGGTACGGAGTAAGCGGCTGAGCAACTGGCAGAAGTTGAGGTAGGTTTTTTTGAGGTTGCGCGAGATTTGTTTGTTGCGTTGAAGGAAGATGGTGAAGGAGGCCAGCAAGGAGAGCAGGGCCTCCTCCGCGTCCGTTTCGTAGTAGATTTTGGCCAGTAAGACCCGCGCGCCGAGGTAGTAGCCAAGGTCAGAAAACGCCACCCGATTGAGGTATTCCTGGGCTTTTTCTTTTTCATTGGTACAGTAGAGCAGCTCAGCGTAGTTGTAGTTGTGGGCATTTTCCCGGAAACTTTCGGGCAGCAAATCGGTGTACTTGCTGATGAATTCCCGGGCTTCGGCGTACTGCTGGAGGCGGAGGGTGAGTTTGACGAGGTTGGTGTAAGTCCAGGGAGAAACCTGCCCATCCTGGAGCAGCAGGCCCGAATCGATGCCGCGGTGGTAGAGGTCGATGGCCTCCTTGACGTAGGCTTCCTGGCCGGCGCGGATCTTGCGTGCGCAGTAATTGATGGCGAAAAGCAGGGGCTCGGCAAGGGATTCTGCGAGGCCCTTGCCGACGAGTTGGAGCAAACGGGATTTGAGTTCGCGAAAGTGCTGTTCCTGCTCCTCTTCCTGCAGCGCGCGAAAGATGGTCAGATAGAGCCCGATCATGGGTTCTTCGACCAGCGTACTGCCTTCCAGATGGTCCAGCCAGGCCTGGGAAAGGCCGATGCGGTAGTTTGCTTCCAGGATATTCTGCCGGTCGAGCATCGAGCAAGCGTAGCGCAGGCGGCGGAAGTAGTAGAAACGGTCGAGATCGTCGGTGGCGAGCTGGATGTTATTGTCCTGTTTTCTGGCTTTGGTGCGGACGTAATGTTGGTCGAGCAGGTCTGCGTAATCGGAGCGCACGAGGTAGAAGTCGTCTTTTTCATCCGGTGCCGGCAGTAGCCGCTCGTTGAAGGAGCGCTGGGTTGCAGCGAGGTGCTTTTCCAGGTGGCGTTCGGAAAAGACTTCGAGGGCAGTGAGTTGCTGGCGGTCGGTTTGTTGCTCCAGTTGCTGGAAGACCAAAAAGCGTTCGGTGAGTTTATTGAGGCGGCTGAGCGCGTAGTTGAGTTGCTTGCGGTCGAAGGGCTGGTCGGGCCAGAGGGCCTGGAAGAGGGTTTCGGCTTTGGGAAGTCCGGCGGCGGAATCGGCAAAGTAGGGGTGGAGCAGGGTAAAGAGCCGGGGAGAGACCTTTTCCTGGGTGAAGTAAGGCGATTGGAGGAAAAAATACAGTTTTTCCCACTCTCCCGGGTCCAGCGTTTTCAGTATTTGCAGCAGTTTGGTGGAGTTCATTGGAGCTTTGGTACGGCAAAAAATATAAACATATTAAGATAAGTAACAATTTAAAAATGTAAATTGCTGATTGACAGCTGATTGAATATTATAAAAAATTCATTAGTATTCTATTCAGGGTTTTTCATGCTGGCAATCTACGAAAAGTGTAATTGTGAAAGCCCTTTTGGGGCTTCATCTTTGCCTTATCAAATGATCAACCAAAGAAAATTCCTTATGTCTCGAGTCGTGCTCTTTCTGCTGTTGTGCGTACTTGGCCACGCTTCGCTGTCTGCGCAGCCGGTTTGGCCGGGGGATGTAAACAACAATGGCGTAGTGAACGGGGTGGACTTACTCTACTGGGGTTTTGCCTTCGGAGCGAATGGCCCGGCCCGCCCGACGATGTCGGTAGCCTGGGCACCCCAAACCCCCGGTGCACCCTGGGCGCAGTCTTTTCCCACGGGCCCGAACTATGCCTTTGCGGACTGCGACGGCAACGGTGTGGTTGATGAAGAAGACTACAACGATGCCATTGACGAAAATTTTGGCCTCACGCAGGGAACGCTCCTGCCCGACGGATTTGCCAACGCCCGCCCTGGTGCGGGTCCACGCCTCCGGATGGTGCCCAGTGCCACCTTGGTTCCCTTAGGGGCAATGGTCGACATTGACCTGTTTCTGGACGAAAGCGAAACGGGCCCGAACGATTTCTACGGCCTGGCCCTGAAGATGAGCTACACAACGGGCTTGCTGATGGATGATGATGGTCCGGACTTCGATTTCGAGGAAAACAGTTGGTTGGAGGCTGGGGACGACAATGCCCAGGAACTGTTTGTGGACGGAGACGGCAGCGGCGCGGCAGAGCTGGCCTTTACGCGTACCAACCAAACGTCCGTGCCCATTGAGGCTGGTGCCATTGGTCAGTTTCGGGTCATTGTGGAAGACATTATCGTTGGTTTGGAAGTAGATACTTTCGTGATCCAGATTGACAGTGTGTATTTGGTGGGGGCGGATTTTTCGACGGTAGCGACGGTGCCCGATACCGTGCGGATCATCGTGGCCCGCGATACCTCCAAGCTTACCTCCTCCGCTGGCTACCTTTCGCCCCGGCAGTTGGAAGCCGGGATCCAGGTGTACCCCAACCCGACCGACGCGGGTTTCCGGCTGAACACACCCTTTGCGGTACAACAACTTACCCTCACCGACGCGCTGGGCCGGCAGTGGCCACTGTTGCCGCCGCACGACCGGCAGTGGGTGCCCCTTCCCCCTGATTTGCCCACCGGCCTTTACTACCTGCGGCTGCGCACGGCGCAGGGCGACTGCCAGAAGAAACTCATCATCACCCGCTAAACGCGGGACTTTTCACCCAAAAAAATAAGGTCTGTTGCTGGCATCCACGCGGTGCCCGGGGAAACGCATCCCCAGACCCAAGCAAATTTTAACCGTAAACCAACCAAAGCGAATTACCATGAAGAAGCTATTTTATTTGTCCATGCTGCTCTTCAGCATCCTCCTTTCCTCCGGCTGTGAGCTGCTCAGCGATGACGACTTTGAGGTAACCAGCGTCGATCCCTCGACGCTGCCCCCCACGGCTGCGAGTTTCATCCAGTCCAACTTCCCCAATCACCTGATCCGCCGCCGCGGTGACGAAGACCTTTGTGACAACACCCGTGTCCTGAAGGTCGAACTGGAAGATGGTCCCGGCCCCGACATCGACCTCTACTTCTCCCTTTCCGGAGACTACCTGTTCTCTTCTACCGACCTCCGCCTGGAGGAACTTCCCGCAGCCGTGCGCAATACCATCGATAGCGCCTTTTCCGCCTACTCCATCGATACCCGGAAAATTGACCGTTATGAATTCCCCGACGGCACCATCCAGTACAAAGTGGAATTGGTAGACAGCAGCGGCGAAGACGACGATCTCGTTTTAGCCCCCGACGGCACCATCATTTGCTGGGAACGGAACTTCCCCGACGACAACGGCGGTGGCAACGGTGGTGGCAACGGCGGCGGTGGCAACGGCGGTGGCGATACCAGCGGCGTCGTGACCCTGCCCGACAGCATTCGCGCCTTCATCAACGGCCAGTACGCAGGCTACCGCATTGATAAAGCTGAGCGTGACGACCTTTGCAATGACCGTTACTTCTACAAAGTGGAATTAGAGGACGGCCCCGGTCCCGACATCAATCTCTACTTCAGCCTGACCTGGGTATTCCAGTTTTCCAGTACCGATATCTCCACCTCCGCACTACCGGCTTCCGTTACCGCGGCCATCACCGCAAATTTCCCGAACTACCAGATCATTCCGGGCAAGACCGAGCGACTGAATTACCCCAGCGGGGTAGTCGAATACTACGTTGAAATCGAAACTGCTGGCAGCCGGGACCGCGACCTGATCTACGCCGCCGACGGCACCCTGCTTTGCGATGATCGCAGCGGCAATGGTGGCGGCGATGACAATGGCGGCGGCAACGGTGGCGGCGATGACAACGGAGGCGGCAACGGTGGCGGTGATGACAACGGCGGCGGCAATGGCGGCACGACAGGCTTGCCCGACAGCATCCGCACCTTCATCGGCAGCCAGTATGCCGGGTACCGCATTGACAACTTCCACCGCGAAGACCTTTGCGACGACCAGTACTTCTTTAAGGTGGAACTGGAAGATGGTCCTGGCCGCGACATCGATCTCTACTTCAGCCTGAACTGGGAATTCCGCTTCACCGCTACGGAAATTTCCCTTTCCGAACTACCCGCCGCCGTAATCAATGCCCTGGCCAACGACTTCCCCGGTGCCGTCATTGACCGCGATGATATCGAGCGCCTGAACTTCCCCGACGGGTCGGTACAGTACTACTTTGAGGTGGAAGTAAACGATGATGACGACTACGACCTCATCTACACTGCCGCAGGTGTACTCTTCTGCTCCGACCGCAGCTAACGAACAGACGATCTCCCCGCTACTGTTCACTACCTCGTAAATGTGTTTTTTGGAATCTATCGTTTTTGCGCCCCGCTGTAGCCCATACAGTGGGGCGCTTTTATTTGCTCATGGAGTTGCATGGAGTTGCTTGGAGTTTGCCAAGGTATTGTCGCGGCTTTAGCCCGACCTACCTTTGTGCCCATGGAGTTGCCTGGAGTTGGATATAGAGTTGCAGGGAGTGTTTGGACCGCCAAGGTATTGTCGCGGCTTTAGCCCGACCCCAAGACCAAAGGTCCTTTTTCCGAGGGTTGCCGACCCCGGGTACGATTTACACCTCGTACGGCAAAAGTTGTCTCGGAGGAAAAACCGCTGTGAAGCAATCCATGTGTCAGAAGCATAACCCTTTCCCGCAAAACCTTCAGCAGTTCCGGTGCTCCTCCGATGTGTACCCCGCACCTGACCTTAGTCAGTGCGGGGGCTCATCGGGGGTGTCACCGGAACTGCGGGGCTCACCAGACCAGTACTCACTCCCGCCGCCAGAGGGCGTCTTGCCAGTGCGTATGGCCACCGAGGCGAAACTTAGCGGGAATGATGGCTCCAGCTTTTTCGTTGATTTCCAGCCGGCAGAAAAAGGCGAGGTGGGGAGCGGTGCGGGTAAAGTCGAACGCTGGCGCAGACTGGCTGACGGTGCTTTCCAAACTCAGTAAGCGGAGCGGCGGTGTATTCAGACTTGCCTGGCTCCTAAGACTTATTCCGGCACCTGCGGCCGCGCCCCAAAAAGACATAAAGCCGTTCGAAAGCACTGGATCGGCCACCGGCTGCACCCGCAACTGCCCCGGCAAAGCCGCAACAGTGCAGCACAACAACAGCAGTATGCCCACGCGCAGCCCCGCCATCAGCGCTTGTTTTTGTTGTTCTTGTAGTCGCGGAAAACGAAGTCGCCCAGGCCCTGCAGACCACTGTAGTAGGCCTTACCGCCGTTGGTTTCGGTGAAGGTCTGGACGAACTGTACCAACCAGGGATCGCGCGCGATCATGAAGGTCGTTACCGGGATGGAGAGCTTGCGCAGCCGCCCGGCGAGGTTGAGGGTGCGGTTGACGATGGTGCGGTCCAGCCCCGCGCTGTTTTTGATGTAGCGGTTGCCGCGCTTGATGCAGGTTGGCTTGCCGTCGGTGATCATGAAGATCTGCTTGTTGGGGTTGCGGCGGCGGCGGAGGATGTCCATGGCCAGTTCGAGGCCAGCGACGGTGTTGGTGTGGTAGGGGCCGACCTGGAGGTAGGGCAGGTCTTTGATCTGCACGGGCCAGGCGTCGTTACCGAAGACGATGATGTCGAGCGTGTCTTTCGGGAAGCGGGTGGTGATGTACTCGCTCAGGGCCATGGCCACCTTTTTGGCGGGGGTGATGCGGTCTTCGCCGTAGAGGATCATGGAGTGGCTGATGTCGATCATCAGCACGGTGCTCATCTGGGCCTGGTAGTGGGTTTCGTACACCTCGAGGTCGTCGTGCTGAAGACGAAACTCGTCGATGCCGTGGTTGATCTGGGCGTTGCGCAAGGATTCCGAGACGGCCAGTTTATCGAGGGCGTCGCCGAATTCGAAGGGGCGGCGTTCGCTGGTACGTTCGTCGCCCCGGCCGCTGTAGCGGGTACTGTGGTCGCCGCGGGTCGACTTTTTAATGTCGCCGAAGATGTCTTTGAGGGCCTTGTGGCGGAGTTCGCCCTCCATTTTGGCGGTGGGTACGTAGGGTGGGGCACCGGGGCCGTCGCCGGGTTTGATGAAGTTTTTGTCGATCAGTTCCTGGATGAAGTCGCCCAGGGAGTAGTCGTCGCTGGTCAGTTCGTACTGCTTATCGAGCTGGGTAAGCCACTGGAGGGCTTCCTGGACGTTGCCGGAAGTATGCGTGAGCAATTCCTGGAAGAGTTTCAGGAGTTTGTCGAATTCACTTTCGTCTCCTTCGCCGGGAAAATAGTGTCGGAAGCGCCAGCCGATCATAGGTTCTTGGGTCTTGTGTTGGGAGAACGGTTGGAGGGGCTTTTGGGTTTTGAGGAGTGGGGTATTCCCCCGGAGATGGAGGTTAAGGGAGAATCTAAAAGCGAAGCAGGACAGACTCCACTTATCTAAACCGACTTAACCCCTCGTTATACTTGCCAACGATTAGAGTTACCCCATCTTTAGGTACAACGGCAGCGATAGCCTCCGTGATTTGCAGCAAAATATTCATCTCTCTCAACCACATCATATAACTGAAATAGCCATCGAAAAAATTGAGAGCGGGAAAATCATCCTCGATCGAATAATCGAAAAACCCGAAGGGCTGGAGATCAAGAGGGCCAATATCACCATACTTAGTCAGCTCTTTGCCCTTAAGATAAATACCATAGTCTGTTTCCGGATCGTCCGTATCAAATTGCCAGAGATCAATGTGCATTTGTGGCATTTCATCATACATGAGACATACCACATCAATTTTTTCGGTACCGAAGCGATCAAAGTGATGGAGGAACTCCTGGATGAATAGGTCAAGAGTACCTGGAGCTACCCGAGGCTTACCCGCCAAAAGTTCCCCTCTCCATTTTTCCAAGACTTCAATTCCCTCTACATCCTGAAGTAAGATCAAAAAATTACGCTTCAATTCTTCCGGCCAACCTGAATCTGCATCCAGATAAACATTTCGTTCGTCAGCGAACTCATCAATCTCGCCCTGAATAGCTTCTCTGATTGAGGAGGTAGTCAAAACCTGACGGGCTTCTTGTAGCTGATCGAAAAAGAGCGGTAATTCAGAGACTTTCATCGTGTAAATCTAAAATCATTCTAGGTAAGAACCATGAATTTTCGCCTTTCTCCAACTCAGCCTAACTCAGCGCGAGAAGAAACCCTTAGAGCATCGCTACTACCCATTCTTCTCCTGGCTGCTCCGCAAGCTCACACTCGACCCCTCTTTCCGCCAGCGCCGCCCCCGTACTCGGCCCAATCGCCAGCACCCTTGCGCCCGGGGCCAGCGGCTGATGATCCAGGTAGGCGGCCACGTTGAGCGGACTGGTAAAGATGTAGACGTCGGCCAAAATCGGCTCCGTCTGGGCCACCGCCACGTTGTCGTAGCAGACCGCATCGAGTACCGTTGCGGTGTCCTGGATGGCCCGCTGGACGGTCTGGCGCGACTGCCGGGCCCGGGGAAAGAAAACCCGCTGCCCCCGGCAATGGTCCTGAAAAGCGCTGGCCACTGCTTCGGGGTTTCCTTCGCCCACAAAGTCGGGCGTCAGGCCCCGTGCGACCAGGGCGGCGGCGGTACCGGGGCCGAGGGCAGCCAGCCGGGGCCGGGGCGTAGGCAGGGCTGCTGCGCTGAACTGCACCGCCCGCGAGCTGTAGAAAAACCACCAGTCGGCCGCCTCTGGAGCCGCAAAAGGCAGCGCCGCAAAGCGCAGCAAACTACGGGCCAGCAGGGTAGCGCCGCGCTGCTCCGCCCAGGCCAGCAAAGGACTCGTTGCTGCCACAGCGCGGGAAATGAATACCGTCATACGCGGGTTTTTTCCCTGACCAAACTACTCCTGCTCAAACTCTTCGAGCAGCTTAACGTCGATGGCGATCAGCTGGCCCCGGTCGCTGTGGGCGAGCGTGAAGGCGACGTGGTCATTGACGTAAAGCTCGCTAAAATCGGCGTTTTCCAGGGTCGTGTGGTGGAAAAAGAGGTTGTTGGGCGGGTACTTGATGAAGCCGTAGCCGTTTTTGAGGCTGAAAATTTCGCCTTCCATGCGGTCACCGATGTTGCCTTCGGTGGGCTGCTCGAGTTCCACGTCGTCGTCTTCGGCGTGCTCAGTGGAGTGGTCGCTGGTGGACTTGCGGCGCTTTTTATCGGAGTTGCCGACTACGAAGAGGTTATCCACCAGGTCGCGTTCGCTGGCCGAGCGGGGGTCATCGATGATGTGGTTCATCAGGATGGGGTGGCTGGCCTCTTCGAGCAGGTCCTGGCTGGTGCGGGTGATCATCTGCGAGCCGTTGTCGGTGGTAAACTCAAAATCCCAGCCCAGGATGACGACGCGGCAGCCGAGGGCCTGGAGTTTGCGGACCAGGGGGACGTAGTCGCTGTCGCTGGCAATGAGGACGACGACATCGAGCTTGCGCAGCAGGGCCGATTCGTAGGCCTCGAGGGCAAACCACACGTCGATGCCCTTTTCCGTCCGGCGACCGTGGTTGGAGCGGATGGGGCTGTAGTGGGTCGTGACGCCGCTGCTCATCAGGATGTCATCAAACACCCGGTCGTAGTACAGTACGGTGCCGCGCTGCTGGGCTTCCTGGGCGGAGAGACGCCCGCGGAAATAGTGGCTATCGACGATCTTGGCCATGCCCGGACGGCCTTCGGCGTTGGCGACGCGGGCTTCAATGAACCGGTGAAGACCGGCGATGCTTAGTCGGGCGCGGCGGGCGTGGTCGTAGTTGTAGTAGTTGGAAACGTGGAGGAAATAATTACCGTCGTAAAAAACGCCGATCTTCGTTAAGCTATCATTCATACTTTCTATGGCTAAAATCCTAATGTACCTTTCTATCAGGGCCGCAAAGGTAGTTGTCTGCGGCAAAAAACAGTAATGGCGGCCCGACTAAAGTTCCCTTCCTTCCGAATCGTTTCAGGGTGAAGCGGGCGCGGTCGCAGGTGCTCCCCCCCGGCCCCCCGAAAGGGGGAGTTTGGACAAGGAGCAAGGGTAGGGGGGCGCTTGCCCGGCTCCTCCCAACCTCCTCTGCACCTGCGTTCGCGCCCCGAGATGCAGAATGGGAACAGGACTGCTCGCCGCGCTCTTCGGGCGTTTCCACCATGAAAACCAGCGTAAACGCAAGGTGGGTAAACCCGCCTCCCGGTGGAGGTAAAGGCCCAAAAATTTACCCTTCCTTCATGATTTGTTCTCCCTGAACCACCCCTGACGAGGCGTCGCTTAACTTCCATTTAATGCGGGTGCCACTGTAAAGGGCTGCAGGTAAACTAGAAGTAAAATTGCGGAAGATTTTTGGCAATAATTGCGTAACACTCCACTAACAAAGAATTGACAATCAATTTCTTGTCTTCATCTTTTCCTAAACTTCAGGGCATCTGGGCTTGACGTTGGGGCAGGACTTTTGTGGTTCAAAACCATCCAATTCATCATGAGATCACTCTACATTCTTTCCCTTTTAATCCTGCTCGGGGCCAGCCAGGCTTCCGCCCAGCTGGTCTTCCCCTTCGAAATTGACGCTCCGGCCGACTACACCCCCCGCCGTGTGGTTATGCCCGGCAGCCCACTGAGCCTGCAGGTGCTCTTCATCGGCGGTACCGATATGGTACAGACTACCGCTACCTACGGCAACGAAGCTGGCCAGACCCACGCCAAGGAATGGCACGACTTCATTGGCTTTACCCCCGACACCGACGGCGGCAGTCTGGGCTGGGTATCCGTAAACCACGAAAGCATCTACCGCGACGACCGCATCGGCGACGGTGGGGGCATGACGACCTTCCGCGTAAAGCGCGACGAAATCACCGGCGACCTCGTCGTCATGGACCAGACCCTGGAAGACGGCCGCAAGGGCAAATTCTTCAATGTTGACTTCGCCAATACCGTCGGTGAAACCGGCATGAACTGCGGTGGCATTTCCAGTGTAGTGGATGGCCGCATCTGGACCGCAGAAGAGTGGTTCCGGGGTGACAACAGCTCCATCAACAACGGCAGTTTCTCTAACAACAACCCCAATGGATCGGGTCCTTATGGCATCGGAAGCACCACCAACCAGGGCGTTCGCGATACGGCCGACTTTACGGTTGATGCCCCCGAGTTCCCCTTCATGGATGGCGAAACCATCAGGAAATACGAGAATTTCAACTGGATGGTAGAAATCGATCCCCGCCAGGCCAAGGCCATCCGCAAGCAGTACAACTTCGGCCGCCAGGGCTTCGAAGGAGGCACGGTATCCCCCGATAACAAATACATCTACCTCGGAGTAGATGACACCCCCGCCTTCTGGGTACGCTTCGTGGCCGATACCCCCGGCGATTTTACTAAGGGCGAGGTACAGGTGTTCAAGCACGATGGCAGCCAGAAGTGGATCACCATCAGCGAGACCAAGGCCAATATGCTGGACTTCTCCGCCCAGGCCATCGCCGTAGGGGCAACGATGTTCGATCGCATTGAGTGGGTAACCGTTGACCCCGCTACCGGCATGATCTACATGACCGAAACCGGTGCCGATACTCCCGGCAGCGACTGGCGTGCCGCCCGCGCCGCCGGTGCCGTTTACGCCCCCCACCACCAGGCCCGCGCCGAGGAGCAGGGCCTTACCGAGCCCGACGTTAACGACACTTACCGGGATTACTACGGCCGCGTACTCAAGTACGACCCTACCACCGAGGAAATCAGCGTACAGATCGAGGGTGGCCCCTTCTTCGCCGTCAGCCCGACCCAGGCCGACTACCCCTCCAAGCACCTCTCCAACCCCGACGGCCTCAACGTAATGACCATCGATGACCACCAGTTTTTGGTGATTTGTGAAGACCTGAACGGGGAGACTTTCGGTCGCATGCCCTTCGAAAACACCTCCGCTGGCGCTGGTATGGGCATTCGCCACCGGATGTGTGAGTTGTTCCTGCTGGACCTGGAAATTGAGGACGCGACCACCGAAGACCTCATCCGCATTACCGCTACGCCACTCGGTGCCGAAATCACTGGTGCAATGCCCACGCCCGATGGTAAGAGCCTGCTCGTCAACAGCCAGCACCCCAGCGGTTCTAACCCTTTCCCCTTCAACCACTCGCTGACCTTTGCCATCCACGGCTTCGACGAGCTGACGGTCAGCAACCTCACCGCTCCGGATATTGAAGAGGGCGACGCCTTCAACATTTACCCGAACCCCACGCTGCAGGAAGTTTTCCTGAACAAAGTACAGGACATCGCACTGTACAATGCCCAGGGCCAACGCCTGCAAGTTTACCGCAACGTCAGCCAGATCGACGTATCGCTCCTCCCCAGTGGCATCTACTACCTCCGCAACGGCGAAGGGCAGGTTGTTGAGCTGGTGAAGCAGTAAGTCTTCCCGTGGCTGCTATTCCACGGAGGAATAGCAGCCACCTAGCTTTTTTTCCAACGGTTGAATCCTTCCTTTGCGGAGGATTCAAGCCGTTTGGTGATGAGGAACAGTTTTTTTTGTATTACCAGTTTTATCGAGTCTTTGGGCTGGCAGGAATCGTTTCGTGCCAGCCCCACTTTTTCTCCCGTCTTAGGCGGCCGATAAAATTTATCTACTACCATGAGATTACTAGAGTTCGGATTAAAGTTTTTCCTTTTGTCCCTTGGCTACATCAGCATTGGCCACACCCTGGAACTTGGCCGGCCATATGCTGCTTCCCCCGCCCTCGAAGTGGCACTGACCCAAACTTCTCAGGACTTAAAGCGGGATATGGACCACTTTGCCTACTGCCTGGACCGCTACGTTGCTCTCGCTGGCCAGCAAGAAACCGGCCCAGCGGACGTGCGCGCGGTACACACCCAAGCGCGGATGGCTTTCAAGAAAATTGAGTATTGGTTGGCTTTTGCCCAGCCATCTACCGTAAATCTCCACCTCAACGGTGCCCCGCTGCCCAAAGCGGAGCCCTCGGTGCCCTACGTTAACGTGATCGCTCCTTCGGGTTTACAGGTGTTGGATGAATTGGCGTTCAGCGAAGAATTTCAGCGGGAAGAAATCCTCGTACTGGCGGAAAAGTTGCGTAAAGACTACACGCTGCTCCACCGGCAAATGCTGGGCATCCAGCTTCAGCACCGCTATGTTTTTGAAGCCTTGCAGCAGGAGGCCATCCGCGTCTTTACCCTCGGGGTGACCGGCTTTGACACTCCCGGCTCCGTTGCAGCACTGCCCGAAGCGGCGGTTGCCTTGCAAGCGATGGCCACCGCCTATGGGTATTACTCACCTTTTGTGGCGGCACGCGATACGGCACTTGACGTTACCATCACGGCTGCTTTTGCCGCCGCCCAGACTTTGCTGCGGGGAGAGGTGGAGTTCTCTGACTTTGACCGCCTGCGTTTTCTGCGGGAGGTCATCAACCCCCTTACCCGTTCGCTGCCCTTGGCCCAAAAAATACTCGACATCGAGTCTTCCCGGGATTGGCAGGCACTGCCTTCGCCCGTCAAAGCCGCCGGTTCCCTCTTCGATGCCGACTGGCTCAACGCCAACTACTACGCCAACCTGACGGAAACGGACAACTCCGCCGCCCGCCAAAAGCTGGGGGAATTGCTCTTTTTTGATCCCGTCCTCAGCGCCAACCTGCAAATGAGTTGCGCCAGCTGCCACCAGCCCGAACGCGCCTTTACCGATGGGTACCCCCGCAGCCTGGGCAACGAAGGAAGCAGGCATTTGCTCCGCAACTCCCCCACGCTGGTCAACAGCGTATTCGCCGCAGCCTTTTTCTACGACCTGCGCGAAGACTTCCTGGAGCGGCAGATGCAGCACGTGGTGAGCAGCCACGCAGAGTTTGCCACCGACTTCGTGACTTTGGAAAACCGCCTGCGGGAAAGCCGGGAGTACCGCGACCTGTTTGGCCTGGCCTACGCCGACCAGCCCGGCTACGAAATCAGCAAGTGGAGCATTTCCGATGCCTTGAGCCACTACGTAATGGGCCTGCAAGGGTTGAACAGTCCCTTTGACCGCTACGCCCGCGGTGAAACGGAGGAAATTGCCGGGGAGGTGCGCCTGGGCTTCAACCTCTTCATGGGCAAAGCTGCGTGTGGGACCTGTCACTTTGCCCCCACCTTTGCGGGGCTGGTGCCCCCGTTCTACGATGAAAACGAAAGCGAAGTACTGGGCGTGCCCGCCAGCCTCCAGTGGGAAGGGGCGGTGGTGGACCCCGATCCGGGCCGCCTGCGCAGTGGCAAACCCCGGGACGAGGCCTACTTTAATGCCTACGCCTTCAAGACGCCCACCGTGCGTAACGTCTCCGCCACCGCGCCCTACATGCACAACGGCGTTTACCAAACCCTCCATGAGGTAATTGACTTTTACAATCGCGGCGGCGGGGCCGGCATTGGCATTCACCTCGACCACCAGACCCTGCCGCCCGATCCTTTGGAACTAGCGGACCAAGAGATCCAGGCCATTATTATCTTTATGGAAAGCCTTACCGATTTTACGGAACTCAGCCAGCGCCCGGAGGCCCTCCCCGCCTTCGAGAACCACCCCGACTGGAACCTCCGCCAGGTGGGCGGGCCAAGCCGATGAAGTCAGTCTTTCTTCTTTCACTGCTTTTGCTCTTTGCACCCTCCTGCGGAAGGGAGGAGAAAAGCGCTCCCCCGGCTCCGCACCAAACGGCAGGAGACCGCCCCGATCGGCCAACCGGAGATCCTGACCTGGCGGAGCTCGTAGAAGGCAATTGCGGCAGTTGCCACCTTCGTCCCGATCCTGCTGAGTTGCCCCGGGGAATCTGGGACAGCGTAGTTTTCCCACGCATGGGGTATTTCGTGGGCATTTATCCGGCGGACGTTTCCCGTGCCAGCTTGCTGGGTGACGCACCCGCAGAACGGATGCGCCTGGAAACAGCCAATGTTTTTCCTCCGACCCCAAAGATTGACCCGGCCGATTGGCAGCGGATCAAAGACTACTACCTGAGCAGCGCGCCCCTACGCCTGCCCCCCACGGCATTTAAAGCGGAGGAAACCGCAAGTGGCTTCCGGGTCCGCTACCCCGCGGTGTTCCTGTCTCCACCTTCCACTTCCTGGGTCCGGATACTCCCGGAGGGAGGGCTGGCGATGGCGGACATCAACAAAGCCCAACTGCTGACCTTTGATCGTACGCTGGCCGCCGTCGGGACGGTTGCGACCGGGCGTGGTCTTACGGACCTGGCGGAAAACGGCCCGGCCGCCTATGGGGTAACCATTGGCAGCTTTTCGCCAACGGAGGAAGGGACCGGACAATTACTGCACTTTACGCCCCGCGGGCAGACGGTACTGGCCGACGGCTTGCAACGCCCCACCAGCCTGGTTTTGCTGGAGAACGGTCTCCCGGGACCACCGGAAATTGTGGTCACCGAATTTGGCAAGTGGACCGGCCGGGTATCCCGCTGGACACCCGGGGCGGATGGGCGCTATAAGGCCACGACCCTCTCCCCGCGCAGCGGTGCGCTGGCGGTGGTGGCCGATACGGCGGCGCAAGTGCCCACGGTTTACGTGCTGTTCGGGCAGGGTAAGGAGGAAATCATCCGCTATCGCTTCACGGCCGCTGGGGTGGAGCAGGAGCGGGTGCTGGCCTTCCCGGCCGCTTACGGTTCCAGCTCGCTGCAGTTGGTCGATTGGAACGGCGATGCATTTCCCGACATCCTTTACACGAACGGAGACAACGCAGATTACGTCGCGCCAGTAAAACCCTACCACGGCATCCGGATCTACACCGGGGATGCTGCGGGACATTTTTCCGAAGCGGTTTTTCTCCCTTTTCCCGGGGCCTACGGCGCTGCGGTAGCCGATTTTAACCAGGATGGCAGGCAAGACATTGCGGCCATTTCCTTTTTTCCGGATTATACGGAGACATCGGAGGCTGGTGCGGTACTTTTTGAAGCCCAGGCCTCGGGTACTTTTCTCGCCAGGCGCTTGCCGGGTGGCGACCGGGGACGCTTCATGGTGCTCGACGCGGGAGACTTTGACGGCGATGGGGACGCTGATTTAGTGGCCGGTTGTCTGGCGCTGGAGGCCGTGCCAGATAAAAATCGAATGGCCAACTGGCTCCGTCAGGGCCTGCCCTTCGTACTGTGGGAAAACCTGGTGCGGTAGGTCAATTTACGGGCGCGGGCGCAGGTGCTGGGAAGGTCGGTAAGAGCAAAGGGGGGGAGGGCTAGTGTGGCCATTTTCCCCAACATTCGAACATGTTCGAAAGTACTCCGGATGGGGTGGGGCGGCGCAGGCAAACCGCACCAACATTCGAATATGTTCGAAAGTACTTTTCGTGCCGGGGGACCGTTGCGGAGCTGCGCTCGTCCCGCAGTTTTGGGAAGGGAGGGCGCATTAGCCCATTGCAGGGCCGGGGGCGCAGTTGACCTTCCCCTGCACCTGCGTCCGCGCAAATATTAGGGTAAGCTATTGCCGTTTGCTAGGCTTTGTAACTGAAATGTCCGCCTTACCAAACTGAATTGTCGCCCGGATTGGCCATCGTGCCCGTTTCCACCAGGCGATTGATTTTGGGCTGTAAAATCCACACGCCAATGACGAGGAAGGCGGATAACACGGCGTACCCGGCCACCTCGCTGCCCCGCGCAGGACGGCCCAGTTCGATCGATTTCAGGGTCTTGCCCGCGTAGTAAGCGCAGTAAATGTAGGCAAGGGCGTACAGCAAGAAAAACAGCATGGTTGCCCCAAACCAGGTCATGAAAGTGGTGAGGAAATTTTCGCCGTCAAAGCCCGGCGGCTCCTCCTGCCCCTCCAGATCGAAGCCGGAAAAGGTATCTGCGGCCCAGTGGTAAACCTGGTGCAGCGTGCCCAAAAAGACCAGCATCAGGATGCCCAGCGCAAGCAGGGCTAGGCGCATGCGCTGGGGTTTCAGGCCAGTGCCCTCCGGGAGGTAGTGCTGCAAACCTCCCCCCACGGCGAAGTACCAAACCAGCATAACGGCAAAACTGACGGCCATGACCAACAGGTAGATATTAAACTGACCAGCGTAGGCGTGTAAGTCTGGAATAACCGCATCAACGTTGCCGGGGTTCGTCTGCATTTCGACCTGAAAGCGACTGATCGCCTGAAAGTAGGCCGATTGCAGATAGATCTGTAAAAGGGTAGGGAACAACAGAGGAATGAAGAGCATCCAGTGCCTGGCCCGGTGAAAGAACTCAATCATAGTGGTGTTTTAGCAGCTAAATTAGCTTTTGTGAAACAATATCGTGCAGATTCCTGCGGGTTCGGGCTCTTTTTGCGCTTATTCCCCGGAATATACCCGGTGTACCCGTTCCCCGATGCCGGTCAGCAGCTCGTAGGGAATCGTCTGGGCAGCCGTCGCCAACAGCTCGATGGGGTGGCTGGGGCCGAAGATGATGGCTTCATCGCCCGCCCGTACTTCGGGGATGGCGCTGACGTCCACCATCGTCATGTCCATACAAATCGCGCCCACCGTCGGGGCCAGTTTTCCGTGGAGCAACACCGCAAAACGTCCTTCGCCTGCCAGCCGGGGTAAGCCGTCGGCGTAGCCAATGCTGAGCACCGCAATTTGGCTTTCTTCCTCCAGCCGGCCCCGCCGCCCGTAGCCTACGCTCGTTCCCGCCGGCCGGGTGTAGACCTGGCTCACCCGCGTACTCAACTGGAGCACCGGCCGGGTCATCCCCGCTTGCGCCGGGTCACCAATGCCGTACAGCCCGATGCCGAGCCGGACGAACTCGTAGGCAAATGCCCGGAAACGACTGATGCCATTGGTGTTCAAAACGTGCCGGGGGGGCGGGTAGCCCAGCGCGTCAACGATGGCTTCCCAGGCTGCGGCAAATTGGGTGATCTGTTCGCGGGTAAATGCGTCGTGTTCAGCGGCCTCGCTGGCCGCCAGGTGGGTGAAAACGGAGGCGATGCGTCCTTCCGCCCCCAGGTGGGGTAGGGCGGCCAGGAGGCCAGGGAGGTCGGCCGTCCCGAAGCCCAGACGCCCCATGCCCGTGTCCAGTTCCAGGTGAACGCGGAGTCCCCAGCGCGCCGCCTGCCGCAGCCCTTCGAGGTCGTAAACCACCGGCTCCAGGCGGGCGGACTCCAGTTGGTGGTAAGCAAATGGCTCGGCGTTCAACACCATGATGGGCAGGGTAATGCCACCGGCGCGGAGCGTCTTTCCTTCGTCGGCGTAGGCCACCGCCAGGTATTCCGCTCCGGCGCTGGCCAGGGCCCGCGCCACTGGCAAGGAGCCGCCGCCGTAAGCGGAGGCTTTGACCATGACGATCATACCGCTGCCCGCCAAACTACGGTAGTGGGCGAAGTTGTGGCGCAGCGCGGAGAGATCCAACCTAAGGAGCGTCCGGTGCTGCTGCCGGCTCAAGGCATCGGCAATGCGGTCGAAGCGCTCCCGACTGGCCCCTTTCACCAGAATACTTTCCGCGCCGAAGCTGAGGGTGTCCAGTTCCGCCAAGAGTGCTTCTACCGTTGCAAAATGTTGGCTGGGCTGGAAGGCCTGGGCCAGCGCCGCATTGCTCTGCCCTACGGTGATGAGTCGGCTCACCCGCGGGCGCAGGAGGGCCAGGAGATCGTCGAGGTCTGCGCCATTTCCCGTGCTTTGCAGGGTGCCCAGGATAAGGCAGAGCCGGGGGAAGGGGTTCTGGGCCTCGGCAAAATCCAGGGCGGCGGCCAGGGCGCTGCGGTCGTTGCTGTAGCTGTCGTTGATCACCGGTCCGCCGTGCAGGCCCGCCCGCTGCTCCAGGCGATTGGCCAGGGGCTGGAAAAGTCGCGAAGCTTCAAGAATGGCAGCGGGTTCCAGGCCCAGGGAATAGGCCGCCGCCGCCGTCGCGTAGGCGTTTTCCCGGTAAATGCCCGGCAGCCCGGGAGGCAGGGCCAGCGCTAGCGTTTTACCCACTACTTCAACGGCCTCTTCGCCTACTCCGCGGTGCAGGACGGTGGGAATGTCCTGCGCCGCCAAAATCTCGCGCGTCGCCACGTCGCTTTCCGCCACAATCACGCGCGCTACGCCGTTAAAAAGACGAAGTTTTTCCAAGTGTTTCGCTTCTTCACTAGCAAAACCAGCGGCGTGGGCACTGCCCAAAACCGTGAACAAGCCGAGCGTCGGTTGGATGATGCGGGCCAGGCGGTCCATTTCTCCCGCCTCGCTGATCCCGGCTTCGAAGATGGCTATCTCGTGCTCGGGGCGCAGCTGCCAGACGGAAAGCGGTACTCCGATCTGGGAATTGAAGGAGCGGGGACTGGCGCAGACCCGAAAATGCCGACCCAAAGCCTCCGCCAACCAGTCTTTGACGATCGTCTTGCCATTACTGCCCGTAATGGCCAATACCGGTAGCGTGAACTGCCGTCGGTGGTGCGCAGCCAGGTCTTGTAGTAAGTCCAAAACGGCTTCGGTAACGATGAAGTGGGGTGCCTCCTCTTCTCCTTCCGGTAGCCAAGCGGCCAAATCCTCCGGGGTGGGGGAGTGCCGGACGACAAAGTGCCGCACCCCGGCTGCCACGAGGGGACCCAAAAAACTGTGCCCATCCACCCGACTGCCGGGCAGGGCAAAAAACAAAGTGCGCGCGGGTTGGGTCAGCCGCCGGGAGTCCACCAGCAGGTCGAAGCCACCGTAAGTGGCGTATAGTGCGGCCAAAGCCGCTGCCGAACCGTCGTACGAGGTATTCACCCGGCGAAAGTAAACGTAATTTCGCGGCCTAACCCCGCCAAGATGCAAGTTCCCAAAATTCAAGCTGCCGTTGCCACCTTTCGCGATTGGCTGCCCACCGAAGCCGCCGCCCGGTTTTTACCCTACTGGGAAACCCAGCAAAATTGGCAACAGCACTTCAACGTAGAGGCTAAGGACCTGGCTGCCGCCTACGATCTGGCCCTCGATAGCAAAACCAACCGCCGCCACTACCGCCGCAACGGCTACGACCCCAAGCAGTCCATGCTCCTGCTCATGCGCTGGGAAACGGAGTTCGTCCGCGAAGCCTTCCGCGATCTCTTCAGCGAAGACCGCTCCGTAGAAGGCCGGGTTTCCCGCTTCGTTTTTTACATCAACGAACTGTTCAACCGCTACCGGGATCAACATCCCAAAGACCGCACGCCCAGTCATTATCACCAGGACGATTACGAAATGGCCTCGCTCTACCTCAGCGGGCAGTACCCGTTGATTTACGCTCCCTACAGCACCGCCACTTTGCAAACCGTCTGTTCAAAACTCGGCGCGCGGGAGGTGCCGCTGGCCGCTGACTTCCCCCGTTACACCAAGTTATTGGTCACCCTGCGCAGCTTTTTGGCCAAAGACGAAGTCGTCATGGAACGGTACCAGGCCGCCTTGCGCCCGAGCGATTACCAGGGGGAATCGGCTTTGCTCGTTTGGTGGTTTTTTAAGATGCTGGAGGAGGAGCGTTTTTAAATCGGGGTTTAGGCTTTTGTAGCGTACCTTTTTAAGACACCAATGGCTGGGCAGTTTGAGGATTCAATGGTTCCGACTACCGCCTTTTGAAAAAGTTGTCGCATCCGTCAATGTAGCTGTGGTCAAATTTTACTCGGTCGTTACAGAGTAATATTCGTCCATAAAGTTGATGCACCCGTGGGTCGACGTCAATCCCAAATAAGTCGCCATCGCGAATGACAACTTCCCAATTCGAGGTTTGGGTCAGTACCCCGTTTTCTCTTACCTCCAGCGTGCTATCGGCGTTAAATTCGATGGTTAATCCAGCAAATTCATCGTAGTTGGCATCCTCATAATTCCAGTAGCAACCGATGTATTCCCACTTCCATTCGCCCGTCAAAGCTTCTTTTACACTTAAGGAATCCCAAGTTACGGCGCGATGGCAACCCCACATGTCAGCAGCGCTGATGGGTGCCTTATCTGCCTTGACGCAGGCAAGCAAAAGGAGTGGAATGGTGAAAGCTAAAGCATTTAGGTGATGTGATGATTTCATTGTTTAGTCGTTTTGGTGAATGGTTTGAGGGTTGGCCGAGGGCACAGGTGTACTCTAGGTAGTGGGTTTTGTAGTCCATACTGTTCAAGATTACTCATACGCCCTCAGCGTTATGGAGATTCTGTCCTTCGTGAACTTCTTGTGATAGGGAACTTCGTGGGTGAAACTTTTATTGGTTTTCCAGGGAACTATAACAACATCCCCATCTTCTACTGTGATGTCCATAAAACCTTCTCCACGGAAAGGCCGGAATCTGAATACCCTCTCACCGCCATGGGAGATGGTGACGATTGGGCTGCCGCTCATGAGGCCTTTGGTGGAGTCTCGGTGCTTCCCTATGTAGTGCTGTAATTCTCCAGAATACCAATTGATCAGCAACCCGTTTATTCTGTCGTCCACCTCTTTCTTGCACCAGGCTAGATATTTTAAATGCTCTTCAGTTATTGGTAGGGCATTGTTTTTTGATCCGGTATACTCATAGCTTTTACCGTAGGCTTGCTGCCATCTTGGGGTTTTCACTAACTTCCCATGCATCATAACTTCGTGAAATTCACTTGGATGGCTTTCCCATAAGTGCTTAAAGTCAGGTGCCGAAAGTTGAAATTCCTGGATCCCTCGGTAAATGGTGATTTCGTGGTCTTCATCTAGCTTTAAAATAATTTTCTCGTTCGTATTTTTTTCCATTGGCGGCACATTTGATGGTGGTGAAGTGATATTGGGTTTGATCCCAAGCCATGCTATTTCGTACTCTTTCAAAATTTTATCTATGGGCAATTCTTTATTTGCTTCCTTGAATAGTTCAACTTCGTTTCTACTTTGTTGTCCACCGCCTACCCTAATCAATCCATCGATGTATTCGATAAAATCAACGGATTCGTCTCCGAATTTTTCTCCTATAATTATTTCTTTATCTACTTTATACAATCCGCTTTTCACCTTGAAAGCTTGGCGGGCGCTAAACCCCACTTTAGTAAAGCCAAATTTTTCCGCCAGTTCGTAAGCAATTTTAGGGACCCCCATAGCGGTGTAGCCACTGACAATTTCTATGGATCGATGCCCCAAATGTTTTTGGGCTAGTTTTTTAAATTCAGCTTCCAGTATTCTGACAGCAGCTTGTCGATCAAATTGATTGCTACTGAATCCTACCACCCCAATTTTGAGAACTTTATTCATATTTCATTTGTCCAAAAGGAAAACGTCAATTTTAATTTGGCTATGTAGTGGTCTCGGCTAACCAACGTGTCCCGAAGGGCATGTTTTGTTAACCTTTGTTGGCAAGCTTTATTTTTTGATTTTTCTTTTCAAAGTCTGTCCAGTCGCTGTCAAACTCTTCCTTTGTTATTAGTTTCGGGTCAAAATTTTCGTAGTCGTCCATCGTCAGTTGGTTGTCTGTCCAAAAACCATAATTGTCTCCGAGCGGCATTGCTACAATCGAAACTCCGTCCTTGTCAAACCCTATTTCTCTCCAAGCCGCGTTTTCCGTTTTGTCAAATTCAATTTTCCAGTGGTCGACTTTGTCCAGCAGGTGTTCAAAGTCGGGATTTGCTTTTGGAATAATTGTCGTCAAGATTTTGACAACGGCATTCTCCATTGTCCTTTTTAGTCGTTCTGGTGGAGGTGAAGGTTTCCCTTTCGGGGCGTCAATTTTTATGTAAACCTTGTCGTTCATTTTTTAATGCTTGCTAACGCCCAGGCTATGCGCCCCCCCGATCGAATGGAAGGGCCTCCCGCACAGCCATTATTAGCCACCAGCCAAATCTACGCCTTCCCCTCCTCCTATCCAAATCTTCCGGCTCAAAACTATAGCCCATCACGCTTTGACCCTTACTTCTCCAGCGGAAAGCTGCTGGGTATTGGGGGAGATTCGGGTTACAATTTTTGCAGAGGCTCGTTCCTTATGATTGAGGGGTGGCAGGTGGTTAATGGATCGGTCGTACCCATCGTGCTGACTTAGAAGGCATGATCGTGGTCACGGCTTGTTACCATCCGTATTTTCTTTGTTTTTAAACAATAGCGATTTCAATTCTTTCAGATTTTTTGGCAAATGTTGGTTATTTCCTAACTCTATTTCTCCCTCATACTTGGTAAATAAAAACAATGGGATAGATAATTTTAGTTTATGTTTAACAGCTATAGTTGATTTGTTGGTAGCGTTAATGACATTTGTTGTTTTATTGTTACCCGCTGTTTCTAACTTGGTTGTGATGGCCTTTAGAATTTTTGTTAGTTCACCTTCTGATAGACTTCCTATTTTTGGATCATTGATTATTTCTTCAGTCGATAATTGTAAAGCATCCTTTATATGTTGATCTACTGATTCCATAAAATCAGTAACCACACATTTAAGTTCTGCGATTTTTGAATCTAATACGTCAAATATTTCGATATACCTATGCATAAATGTATTAGTATCTCTTATAAGTTCATTTAATTTACCATCTGTATCAACAGATTTAAATTCAAGGAAATAATCAATCCACATATTGAGCCATTCTGAAACCAATTTTTCTGCCGCTTGATTAATATTTGAATTTGATTTAAACAATTTTACTTGTCTAATTCTTAATTTTTCATTGATCAATTGTATAACTGCCTGATTATCTTCTAAGAATTTATTTTTGATTGTTGTCTCAACTGCTAAAAGTAGAGTTTTACTGTATGATTCCAGATCTAAAACCAATTGATCATTACTCTTTACATTAGATATAGCGATTCCAGAGTATCTATTTGGAGTTGTATTGGTTATGAATAAATTCATGGGCAATTTACCAGTGAGCCTTTCCTTTATTTTCGATATTTCACCTATACTTGGCATTGAGTTTAGCCATTTTTCAAATATTTGATACAACTCTCCAATATCACCATTTTTTTTCTTCCGATTTTCGATTTCAAGTCTACCTGGTGAGATGTGTTCTAAGAGACTGAGTTTCATTTCATCTGTGAATTCAATATGGTCAAATTTAGCCCAGTCAATAAAGTTTGTAATTGAATTATCGAACAGATGGCTTCCCCATCTTGGACTTCCAAAATTCCAATTAAGATAATCATAATATTCTGTAATTCTTTGAAACCAATCTTCTTTATCTATATTAGTTTCTAAGCAATGAATGAAATATCGTACACTGTTATAAATCTGATCTTTGACAAAATTGTATTCTTCTTTGTCAAAGTTAGGTAAAGAGTTAAATTTTTTATGTGTATCACAACAGTTGGGAAAAGATTCCCACCAACTGTTTGCGGCATTATGTATTGATTGAAAAAACTGTTCTGTTCCTTCGATATCTTTAATTTCAAAACCAACTAAAGGTCTTGATTTGACTGGCCACCATATAATATCGCCTTCTAATTGCCACATTGGGCCAATCTTGGTAATATCCACTGGTTTGAATTTATTATCTTCTTCCATTAATTACTTTTATGGATGGTAACGGAAGGGCCACCGCAGCCGGCCTTAGCCGGTTGAGGGTGGCGCAGTGTTAGCTTCATTTATGGTCTAATCGATTTTTCATTAACCTCTAACTCTAAACCTTCGTAAAGTGATTCATCTACTGAGTTATTATAAGCATTCTTCTTCTGATAAGTTTGCAAGTATTCCATATAGCTTTTATTATTCTTAATTGATTCATAAACTGAACTAAGTTCTATTCTTGCTTTTAAAAAAGATTCTTCTCCATCAAGCAAATTCTCGCTTTTTGAACGCATGACTGAATACTCGTAATGAGGGTACGAAATCATTCCACTGTATTCCAGCCCGATTTTATTTCTAAAGTTGATGTACAAGTACAATATATTTTCAATTTCCCCAATACATCTATTTGCACCATGCCTACAAAAATCACTCCATTCGGAATCGTCGAAATAAATAGACTTTCCTTGATGAATATCTCTAATTTTTAAATACTGAAGTTTTTTATAACCTATTGTCAAGCCGTAAAATAAATAAAACCTGCCACATAAATCAAATGATTTAAAATCAAATTTTAAAACTTCGGAATTGTTCCTAAGAAGATATATTGACAAAAAATATTCAAGTATTGATTTATGGGAGAACTTATAGAAGCCCTTTGAGTCTCGATTTAATAGTGACCTACTCGTAACGTCTATTTTGTTAAGGACTATATGATTGTCATCTGCAATTTTAATAGCCTCTTCTTGTGAAATTCTTAAATCAGATATGCTATTCACGTACACATGCTTGGCAACTTCAACTGAGAAGTCATAGAGATTGTTGAAGTAAACTTCTCTATCATCAGGTGTATTTCGATTTGATTCTCGCTGAAGCCAAGACTTAATTAAACTGCTATATGTCAGATTAGGTAATGAATACTTAGGAATAGGAGTATCCAGTATTGTATCTATATAAGAAAGCAACATGGGTCTAACTAATAAGTCACCTGAGTGATTCATTACTGATTTGGCATTACTATATTTTCTAAACTTAGGGAATAATCTGTATATAAATTTCCTTTTCAAATAAGTCGTGACTTCTTTATCATCAAACGGAGATAAATACAACTTTCCAACATTATGAAAACCTTTTTCTCCTCCATACTTCTTAACTTTGGTTAAATTAGGTTCGCTGTTTTCATTCGCGAAAAACTGTGTCCTACATGTAATAACAACTTTTCTGAATCTCCATGTCAATTCATATAAGTCATCCAATCTCTTTTCTATGTCATGAGAAGCTTTCATGTCTTCATCAAAAGCATCAAGTAATAAAATGGTGTTTTCTTTATTTTTAATTTTTTCAATTTCGCTATCTACGTCTTCATATCCTAAAGGAAACATCAGAATTGAATACTTATTTCTGGCCCAAAATTTAAAAAACGAATATTTATATTTTAAATAAAGGTTCAGCAAAAAGGTGGTTTTCCCCATCCCTGCGCCAGCAAGGATAAAATAGAATTTTCCGCTACTATTATTATTATCTGTAAAGCCTTCATCCATAAAGAAGTCGATTATGGGTTTAGATATTACTATCGAGTTATTCTCGGATAATTCTTCAAAATCATTTGGTGGTACATTCTGGCTTCTTGGTTCGATAAAATTATTTGTTGCTTTGTGAACCTCGGAATACGTATAAAACGGCGACATATCTTTTATTAGTAACCTTTTTTTGTAATTTTCGATTACATATCTAAAAAATTTTAATAAAATAATTGTTATAGTGCCAATTAATGCAATTAATGATATTATGAAACTCATATCATCTTGTAGCCATTCTGTATCATGCGTTTTAAGATAATAGTTAATTACCTCTCTTAATTCTTTCATTCTAACTGTTTTCAATTATTTTTTTGCAGCTAACTACCCTATCCCCGCAACAACCCTCACAACTCCCCCCCCACCCACCCAGCAGGTCATCCAAAGGTTTGAAGATACTGCGCAGGTACTGATCCGAAACATGAGTATAAAGCAAAGTGGTCTTGCTGTCTTTGTAGCCCAGCACCTCCTGGCTATAGCACACGTCAGTACCGCGTTCGAGTAAATAGGTGGACAAAGCAAAGCCGCAAGGTGTTTGCAAAGCACCCCATTTGGCACTTGTTCAAACGCAAGGTAAGTGAACTCCCCTAAAAATCCACCCCTCCGCAAAAAATATTTTCTAGAGAGATGATATGTCCTCCCCCCCCAACAAGTCTCCGCCCCCCATACGTCGAAGCGAGCATCGGGCAGGTATGGTGAGAATAGGAACAGGGCGAAGGATTTCATCGGGGGAGAAAGATATTGGATTCGGAGTGAATTAGCCAGGGATGGGGTAGGGGAGTTAGGCTTCGGAAAAGTGTTTTACTGCAACCTTCCCAGCTGAAAAAGAGGCCCTTCGTCATGCCGTGTGGATTGGATAAGTAACGAGCCCAAATCGGCAACTATAACTACGTTACTGCCTATCGGCGTTCGGTTCGATGCTCCAGCTGACTTATAAAAGGTCCACCGCTTACTGTCCCTGGAAGGGACGCTTGTGTAGCGTCGGGTAAAGCCCGACGTTTTCGTTGCGTCACTACGTTACTGCCTATCGGCGGTTGGTTCGATGCTCCAGCTGACTTATAAAAGGTCCACCGCTTACCGTCACCTGGAAGGGACGCTTGGGTAGCGTCGGGTAAAGCCCGACGTTTTCGTTGCATCAGCAATTTGCGTTGCAGTTCGGAGTCCATTTCAGGACCTCGAACCTTTGAGCGTCCGGTGCTTAAGAGGGACCGAGGAAAAAAACTATATCCCCATAGTCTCCCGAGCCGCATCCAAAATCTTGCGAACTTCCGCAGCATCCGCACCCTGGGCGTAAACCCGCAACACAGGCTCCGTGCCGCTGGGCCGGACCATAAACCAGCGGTCTTCGCCGTCGAGGAAAAATTTGGAGCCGTCGACGTGCTGGACGTCGGTAACGGTATAGGGACCAATCTTTTTCCAGGGGTTTTCTTCGGCTTGCTTGACCAGCGCCCACTTGCGGTCGTTTTCCACGTGGACGTCGTCGCGGTCGCAGTGGAACGAACCCACTTTGGCGTAGAGGTCGGCAATGAGGGCCTTGAGGGATTTTCCCGTCTTGGCCATGTATTCGGCAATCATCAGGCCGATCCAGATGCCGTCGCGTTCGGGGATGTGGCCCGAAACGGCCAGTCCGCCGGATTCTTCGCCGCCCACAATGACGTCGCGCGTAGCCATGATCTCGGCAATGTACTTGAAGCCAATCTTGGTCACTTCGTAAGGCAGGCCGTACATCGTGGCCAGCTGCTTGAGCTTATCGGTGACGGAGAAGGTCAGGATGACTTCGCCCTGCTTGATGTTCTTGTACTCGTACTGGTACATGAGCAGCAGCAGGAGGATGTGGTGGCTATCGACGAACTCTCCGTCGGCATCGAAAAGGCCAATGCGGTCCGCATCGCCGTCGGTAGCAATACCCAAGGCGAGTTTGGGGTCGTTTTTGATGGTTTCGGCCAGTTCCGTGAGGTTGCGGCCAATCGGCTCGGGCGCCTGCCCGTAGAAGCTGGGGTTGTACTCGTTGTGCAGGTGCACCGCCCCGGGCAAGAGGATTTTCATGGCCCGCTGTCCCGCCCCGTACATCGCGTCGGTGGCAATGCCGATGCCGCTGTTGCGGATCAGGGGCACGTCGAAGTTGGCGTAGACGTGGTCAAGGTACATTTGCTCGAAGTCGTGGACCTCTACCAGGCCCTTCTCTACCAGGTCGGCGTAGCTGGGCAGGTCTTGCGGTACGGCATCGGGGATGAGGGCTTCCACGGCGCTGACGTCGTCGGGGACGGATGGGCCACCCAGGCGGGACTTAAGTTTGTAGCCGTTGTAGCTCGGGGGGTTGTGGCTGGCGGTGATGACCACGCCGAGGTCCGCACCGGTTTTCACTACGCCCAGGCTGACCATGGGGGTGGTGATGTAGCCCGGAGCCACCAGAGAAGTAATGCCGTGCTTACCAAAAACCCGCGCAGTCGTCTCGGTAAAAAGTTCGCCCGCGAAGCGGCAATCGTAGCCGATCACTACCCGCGAGCTGCCCTGCTGCTTCAGCCACAGCGCGGTTCCTTCGGCGACCCGCATGACGTTGTCCACGGTGTATTCCTGGGCAATGATGGCCCGCCAGCCGTCGGTACCGAATTTGATCTTTACTGGGTTCATCGCGTGGCTTCTTTTTATGGTGATCCTTTAAGCTGCCCAAAATTCCGTACCCAAATTTAGGGTAACCGGGCGCGGACGCAGGTGCGAAGGTGGGGATTTTAGCTGGGAAAACAACTGCCAGCCGAAGGATTTTTTAGGGCAACGGACCATCCGCCAGCCAAAGCAGCAGAGCAAAGCGGACTTCCGCCCCCCGGCTCTCTCCACCCACCCGGGCCGCCCCCAACCCGGCGATCATCGAATCCCCTCTGCTACTGATCGGAAAGTGGCCGTCAGTTTGGCGGGGCAATTTACCTTTGCGGCGTGGATATAGTTACCGGATTTCTTCTGGGCATCGCCGTTGCATTTTCTGCCACGTGGTTCCCGGGGATGCTCAACATGCAATCGGTCGCCACTTCCCTCCGCGTAGGGAAGCGGGCGGGTTACCTCTTTTCGGCCGGTTTGGCCGTGGTTTTGGCCATCCAGGCGGGGACGACCATCTTTTTTGCCAATTTCCTATCCAAGCACGCCGAGATCCTGGAGGCGATGAAAAACTGGGCCTTGCCGCTGTTCTTGATTCTGGCGGGGGCCTTCATCATCAAGGGCATCCAGGCGCTGGCGGAGCGGCGGGCGGAGGTAGCGGCTCCCTACAAAGGCGGCCCCTTCTGGCGCGGCGCGGGCATGGCGGCCATGAATCTGCTCAATATTCCGGTCTTTTTCGCCCTTGGTGGTTGGTTGGTATCGGCCGGCTTCCTCCGCACGGGTTTCCTGCCCAAGTTTGCCTACACCATCGGCGTTGGCGTGGGGGCCATCGGCGTTTTTTCCCTCTACGCCCACCTGGCGGGGTGGTTCAGCCGCCACGCCGCCATGTTTACCCGCAACATCAACTTCGTCATCGGCGGCTTTTTCCTGATTCTGGCCATGGTGCAATGGTTGCGCCTGGCGGGCTAGTAGGTTGAGACCCTCTGGGTCGATCTCCCCCCTAGGTTGAGACCCTCCGGGTCGATTCAACCATATTAGATTTCACCGCCACCTTTATACACGCGCTTAGCCAGGACTACTCCCCACCAACTGCACCTCCCGCTCCAGCTCCACCCCGAATTTCTCAAACACGGTTTGCCGGACAAAAGCACTGAAAGCCAGCACCTCCCGTCCGGTAGCCCCGCCGTGGTTGACCAAGACAAGCGCCTGCCGCGCGTAGCTGCCCACCGCCCCGTGGCGCACACCCTTCAGGTCGGCCTGGTCGATGAGCCAACCGGCGGCGAGCTTGGCGGACTGCCCATCAACGGGGTAAACGGGCAATTCCGGGTAGCGCTGCTGGAGGCTGGTGGCGACGGACAGGGGAACCACCGGGTTCTTGAAAAAACTCCCGCTGTTGCCGAGGAAAAACCAGTCGGGCAGTTTGCTGCGGCGGATGTTGGTGACGGCCAGGGCTACGTCGGCCGGGCGAGGGTCCGTTTTGCCGAGGCGTTCCAGTTCACGCTGGATGTCTCCGTAGCCGGTCTTCAGGCGGTGCTCCCCGTTGAGGCGCAGGTCTACGGCCGTGATCAGGAAGCGGTCGGGCTCCTGCTTGAAACGGCTGTCCCGGTAGCCGAAATGACATTCTTCCGGGCGGAGCACCCGCGGGCCCACGCCGTATTCCCAGACGTGGACGGCCACGATGCGCTCGGCCACTTCCGCGCCGTAGGCACCGATGTTCTGCACGGGGGCTGCGCCGACCGTCCCCGGAATCAAAATCAGGTTTTCGAGGCCGTACCAGCCCTGGTCGAGGGTGTAGCGCACCAGTTGGTTCCAATCCACGCCCGCCCCGACGTGCAAAATGACTTCGGGCTGGTAGTAGTGCGGACTGTCCTCGCTCCTCGTCCCGGCCCCTGCACCTGCGGCCGCGCCCAGCACCTGCACGCCTCCCAGCTGGACGTGCACCGTCAGGCCAGATAAATGCTCCAGCAAGAGCAGGTTGCTGCCCCCGCCCAGCACCAGGGCCGGCGGACGCTGAAAAATGGGGTCCTGAAGCTGCTGCGGATCCGTCAGCGGCAGGTAGCGCTCCGCCACGGCGGGCAGGCCAAAGGTGTTGAAGGAAGTGAGGGAAACGTTGCTGCGCATCAGTCGGGAATGGCCTGAAATTGGAGCCGCGCCAGTGCAGAATACGCCCCATCGGGCCGCTCGCTCAACTCGGCGTGGGTGCCGGTTTCGACGATGGTGCCGTTTTCGAGGACGTAGATGCGGTCGACCTCCCGGATCGTGGCCAGGCGGTGGGCGATGATGATGCTGGTGCGGCCCACCATCAGGCGGTTCAGGGCCTCCTGTACCACGCGCTCGCTTTCGGCGTCGAGGCTGCTGGTGGCTTCGTCGAGCAGGAGAATGGACGGATTTTTGAGGATGGCCCGGGCGATGGCCACGCGCTGCCGCTGTCCGCCACTGAGCTGGATGCCGCGGTCGCCCACCACCGTATCGAGGCCTTCGGGGAAACCCTCGATGAAATCGAGGGCATTGGCCTGCCGGGCGGCTTCGCGGATGGCTTCGTCGGTAGCCGTCAGGTCTCCGTAGGCAATGTTCTCCCGGATACTACCCCCGAAGAGCAGTACTTCCTGGGGGACAAGGGCGAGGTTTTTGCGAAAACCCTCCAGTGGGTAATCTTCGATGTCCTGGCCGTCCACCGTAATGCGGCCCTCGGCAATGGGGTAGAAGCGGAGCAGGAGCTTCATGATCGTCGATTTTCCGCTGCCGCTGGCGCCCACGATGGCTACTTTTTCGCCGGGTTGGATCGTCAGGTCAATTCCTTTGAGCACCTTCACATCGGGGCGCGTAGGGTAGTGGAAGTGCACGTTTTCGTAGCGGATGAGGCCTTCCAGGGCCGGGGCCGCGGCGGGCTGTTGCTTGGCCGTGGGCTCCGTCTCTTTGCTTTGCAGGATGTCGATCACGCGGTCGGAAGCACCGAGGGCGGAGACGATCTCGGTGTAGAAATTCCCCAGGCTGGCGATGGATCCGCCGATGAGGGCGGTGAAGATGACGAAGCTGAAGAGGTCGCCGACGGGCAAATCGCCCGTTTGCACCAACAACACGGCCCGGTAGATGATGTAGAAAAGGGCACCGAACATGACCGTGACGATAAAGGCGGCGAAAATGCCCCGGGCGCTGGCCGTTTTCAGGGAGATGCGCACCGTTTCGTCGATGCTCTTGCCGTAGCGGGCAATTTCGAAGGCCTCGTTGGTGTAGGCCTTTACGGTGCTGATGCTTTGGAGGCTTTCTTCGACGATGACGTTGGAGGCGGCGAGTTGCTCCTGCCGGGCCTTGGTCATTTTACGGACGTAGCTGCCGAAGACCATCGCCGAAATGACGACCACCGGGAAGATGGAAAGGCTCACCAGGGCCAGCTTGAGCATCGTTACCAGGATGTAGGTGATGCCGCCGAGGAGGATGATGATCTGCCGCAAAAACTCCGCCAGGGTGAGCGAAAAAACGCCCTGGATCTGGCTGATGTCGTTGGTGATGCGGCTGGTGAGCTCGCCCACCCGGTTGCTTTCGAAGAAGGGGATGTTGAGCCGTAAGATCTTCGTGTACAGGTCTTTACGCAGGGACGCCATGGCTCTTTCGCTGACTTCCGCCTGGAGCCGGACCCGCAAAAAACTCAGCGGAGCCTGGAACACCAGCAGGATGGCGAGGATGCCAAAGACTTCCTCCGTCGTCAGTCCGTACTTGTTCTCGCCGTTGAGGATATTGATCGCCTCCCCCGGCAGCTGCATGATGACCAGAAAGACCAGGCTGCTGAGCACCAGGGTGAGGAAACTGAGGAGAAACTTCCAACGGTATCGCCAGACGTAACTGAAGATGTGGACCGACCGACTGAGCTTCTCTTTTTGAGAGCGGGTCGGGGCCGTGGGGGCAGTATTTTCTTTGGATTGCGTCATAAGCAGTGCAAAGGAAACGCATCCGGGAAGAAAATGTCTTGCCCCGCACAATTTTTCCCCTAACTTTGAACTTTCTATGAGATACACGCCGGAATATTTCCCAAAAACCAACCATACCTACTTATGCGGATCCGTTTACGTACCCTCCTTTGCTTGCTACTTGGCCTCGGGAGCATTTCCTTCGTTTCGGCCCAGAGCCTGGAACTGGGTGTTAAGGCCGGTGGTGCCGCCTACACCGGAGATTTAAGCCCCAGCCAGTTTGGCTTCTTCTTCGAGGACCTCAACTTTGCCGCCGGTGCTTACCTGCGCTACCGCCCCACCAACCGCTTCGGCATCCGCATTAACGGCAATTTCGGCCAGTTGAGTGGAGACCGCGACGCGCCCGCCCCCGACGGCATGGGCAACAACCCCATCGTCAACCGCAACTTCCGCTCCAAACTCACGGAATTCAACGTCGTTGCCGAATACGACCTCTTTTACCTCGGCGACCCCGGCAGCAATTTCGTTGCCCCCTACGTTTACGGCGGCATCGGCGTGCTGAGTTTCAACCCCGAGGGCCTGCTCGACGGCGAGTACAGCGAACTGCAGCCCCTGCGCACCGAAGGGCAGGGCCTTGACCCCACCCGCTACGCCGCAGCGCCCTACGAACTGACCCGCGCCGTCTTCATCCTGGGCGGAGGCGTGCGTTTCCGCTTCGCCGAACGCTTCGTCGTGGGCCTCGAACTCGGTGGCCGCATCACGGGCACGGATTACCTGGACGATATCGGGTTCACGCAAGTCAATTACCTTGATGTCCTGACGGGCAGCCCCGATGGCAGCCGTGCCGCGCGCTTCTCTAACCCCGCCGTAACCAACCCTGCGGAAGTTACCGATCTGGAGTACCGCCGCGGTGGCGAAAACAACGATTACTACTTCGTCGGCGGCCTCACCTTTGGGATCACCCTGGGCGAAGGCGGCAGCAATAAGTCGGGTTGCTACAAATTCTAGCCCCCCTGCTTCCCTTTTCCCGTTTCCCCCCTTCCTCTCTTGTCTTTCAGCAGGCTTGAGTGAGCTTCCTTTGTTTAAGCTACCCAAATTGTTGGAATACAGTACCTTGGCTTTTAATTTATCGCCAACCTGAATGATTCATCCAGATACCGAACTGCGCAACATTGGTGAGCCTATTGGCTACGGCGTTTTCGCAACCGCCTACATCCCCGAAGGAACCATCGTTTACGTAAAAGACAGCCTCGAGCTGGTCATTTCTCCCACCGATTACCTCATGCACGGCAGCGACATGCAGGAGGTCATCGAAAAGTATTCCTACATCGATGAAAAGGGCAACCGCATCGTCAGTTGGGATTTTGCCAAATACGTAAACCACTGCTGCAATTGCAATACCATCAGCACGGGCTACGGCTTTGAAATTGCCATCCGCGACATCCAGGCGGGCGAGCAGATCACCGACGAATACGGCATTTTTAACCTCGACCGGGAGATGACCCTCGTTTGCGGCGAACCCACCTGCCGGAAGGTGATTCGTCCGGCAGACTTCGATACCTACTACCGCGACTGGGACGAAAAGATCAAGGCCTCTATCCCTAAATTATTCCAGGTGGACCAGCCCCTGATGCCCTTCCTCGACGCCGAAACGCGGGAGTCGCTCGACCAGTTTTTCGCGCAGCCGGAGCTGTACCGCTCCGTTTACGCGCTGCGTTTGCAGCAGTCCGCCGCAGCACGCTAGGCCATGCGGGAGCGTAGCGGGGCGCGGCCGCAGGTGCCAGGGAAAGTGAAAGAGCAGGGCTCGCCCAACTGTCGGCACCGCAACACTTTGCAGGCACCGGGATAATCCGCAAAGAAAGCGTGATACTTCCGTGATAACTGTCGGATTATCTTGTGGTTTGACTTTTAAAAGCCGCAAGTATGCAACGCAACGCTTTAATTGTTGAAGACGACCCCGACATCGTCGAACTGCTCCGCATCCACATGGCCGATCTCGGCTGCGCCATCAGCGTGGCCCACGACGGGCGCACCGGACTGGAAATGGCCCTGGCCGAGGCCTACGATCTCATGGTCTTGGACGTGACCTTGCCCGGGATGGAGGGGACGGAAATTTGCCGGCGCATCCGCGGTAAAGACATCGATACGCCCATTTTGATGCTCACCGCCCGGTCCGAAGAGTTCGACAAAGTCCTCGGCCTGGAGATGGGGGCGGATGATTACATCACCAAGCCCTTTTCCATTCGGGAATTCATCGCTCGCGTCAAAGCTTTGTTGCGGCGGGCGGAACGGCAAAACGTCCCGACGAGCGCACCAAAAGCGGTCACCTACCGCTACGGTGAGCTCACCATCGACCTGGATAAGCGTAAGGTGGCACGGGGCGGGGTGCGCATTGATCTTTCTCCCAAGGAGTTTGAGTTGCTTACGCTGCTGGCGTCCAACCCGGGAAAGTCTTTCGACCGGGGAAAAATCCTCAGCCTGATCTGGGGCTACGACTTTGAGGGCTACGAACACACCGTCAATTCCCACATCAATCGCCTGCGGACCAAGATTGAGCCCGACGCGCAACAGCCCATTTACATCCTGACGAACTGGGGCGTGGGCTACCGCTTCAACGAAGACCTGTGATACGCCGGAGCCGGACCTTCCCCCGCTCCTTCCACCCGACCCTGCATCCTGCGCCCGCGCCCGGTCAGCCATGCAGGGTCGCAATACCCGTGCTTCCTATTCCTCTTTTGGCATGAATAAACTCTACTTTAAGCTTTCTGCCCTCTTGTTCGGCCTGTTTCTGATGATCGGCCTGGCTTACGTGGCGATCTCTTCTTACCTCAATGACGACTACCTGGCCGAGATGCACCAGCGGCTGTACGGCAGCATTGCCAGCCACACGGTTGCGGAGTTGAGCCCCATGGTGGATGGGCGGGTGGACACCATGATGATCCAGGACATTATGCACTCCATGATGGTGATCAACCCCAGTGTGGAGGTGTATTTGTTGCGGCCCGACGGGGAGATAGTTACCTACGTAGCGCCCAACAAGCGCGTGCAGCTGGAGCGGGTTGACCTGGAGCCCATTCACGCGTTTATTGCTGCCCCGCCGCAGGAACGACCATTCCTGAAGGGCGACGACCCCCGGAACCCCGGGCGCGCCAACATTTTTTCGGCGGCCGAGGTGCGCAACGCGACGGGGGCGCTGGAGGGGTACGTGTACATTATTCTGAGTGGGGAAGAGCAGGCCCTGGTTGCCGGGCCGTTGCAGTCGTCGTATATCCTTCGCCAGGGGACCTTTTTCTTTTTCCTGAGCCTTGCACTGGCCTTCGTGGTGAGTCTGCTGGTGATGCGCTATCTGACGCGGAACCTGCGGCGGATTGAGACGGCGGTACACCGCTTTCAGGAGGGCGACTACGCTGCGCGCATTGACGCCGACGCGGGAGGGGAATTTGCCGCCGTTGCAACGACGTTTAACGGCATGGCGGACCAGATCACCGCCAGTATCGACGAGCTCAAATCCCTCGATACCCTGCGCCGGGAGTTGATTGCCAATATCTCCCACGACCTGCGGACGCCGCTGGCCATCATCCAGGGCTTCGTAGAAACACTCCTGATGAAAACGGAGACCTTGCCGCCGGAGGAAAGACGCAAGCACCTCAACACAATTTTGAACAGCGCTGAGCGACTTTCGGGGCTGATCGGGCAGCTCTTCGAATACTCCAAATTGGAGGCCAGGCAGATTGTTCCCCAGAAGGAGGCCTTCAACGTCGGGGAACTGGCCCAGGATGTCGCGCACAAATTCAGCGTTTTGGCGAGTGCCAAAGGGGTAAACATCCGCCTGGACGTTCCCCAGGCCCTGCCCCATATTTTTGCCGACCTGAGCCTGGTGGAACGGGTACTCAATAACCTGATGGACAACGCATTGAAATTCACCCCTGCGGGCGGTGAAGTCTTGCTGGAGATGCGGGCGGATGCCACATTAGTACGGATTAAGGTGGCCGATACCGGGCCCGGAATTCCGGAAGCGGAGTTGCCTTTCGTTTTCGATCGCTACCGCAAGGTGAAACGTACCCGCGATGGGCAAAACCCCGGTGCGGGACTGGGCCTGGCCATCGTGAAATCGATTCTGGAATTGCACGACCAGCGTATCCGCATCCATAGCAAGCTGAAGGAAGGGACGAGTTTTTGCTTTGAATTGCCGCTGCGGGGAGAATTGGCGGGCTAGAGGGCTGCACCCATAAAAATTGGGCGAGGTGCTGCAGATTACCCAAAAATTTACGTTTGAAAGACCACCAGGGAGCCGCCGGGAAACCTGAACCCAATTGCTGCGTTAGAACGATATTTGCGTGCCCAATCAAGATTAGAAGATGAAAGATACGAGTGGCCCCGTGCGGAAATTCCCCCTGGCCGAGCAAGCTGCCAAGGACTTGGTGGCGATGGAGCAAGCCCTCCCCCTGCCGGATTTTTCCGATACGGAAAAAACCTTCCGCCACTTGAGCGATGCGGAGTTGAAGTATTCCGCTCGCCTTTTCCAGCTCATGGGCCTGAACTGGCTCACGAGCATTATGTCTTCCTTGGGCGTAGGTGCGGTGAAGCTCGGCCTGCCGGGGGCGGAGTGGTCCGTGAAAAACACGATTTACCGGCAATTTGTGGGCGGTACCAGCCTGGTAACGGCGCTGCCCACCATCGAGCGTCTCTTCGAGCGGAATGTGAAAAGCATCCTGGATTACGGTGCAGAGGCCAAGAACTCCGAAGAAGACTATAATGTGTTCATGAAGGAGGTCCTGCGGGCCATTGAGTTCAGTCGCGAAACCGAGGCCTCTGCGGCCGTGGTGGTGAAGATCACCGGCCTTTCTTCGGATGCGATGCTGGAGTGGCTCAATGAGCAGGAGATTGACTTCGACGACGATACCCATAGCCAGTTCCAGGCCCTGCTGCGGAGGCTGGATGCCATCTGTGGGCAGGCGGAGAAATTCGGCATCCAGGTTTACATCGACGCCGAAGAATCGTGGATGCAGAATACCATCGATCAGTTGGCCAATAAGATGATGGCCCGCTACAACCGGGAGAAAGTCATCGTACTGAATACCTTCCAGCTCTACCGCCACGACCGGCTACAGTTTCTGATCGATAGCCACACCCGCGCCCGTCAGGAAGGCTATCTGCTGGGGGCCAAACTGGTGCGCGGTGCCTATATGGTCAAGGAAAAAGCCCGGGCGGAGGAGAAAGGCTACCCCAGCCCCATCCAGCCGAGCCTCGAAGCTACCCATCACGACTACAACACGGCGCTGCGCTACTGCATCGACAACATCAATACCATCGCCTGCTGCGTAGGCAGCCACAACGAAGCGAGCATCCGCCTGACGACAGAGTTGCTGGCCGCAGCCCAAGTGCCCCGCAGCCACCCCCACATCCAGTTTGCCCAACTCCTGGGCATGAGCGATAACCTCACCTTCAATCTGGCGGCCGGCGGCTACAACGTGGCCAAATACCTGGTCTACGGCCCCGTAAAAGAAGTACTCCCTTACCTTACGCGGCGGGCCCAGGAAAATGCCTCCGTCACCGGAGAAATGGGCCGGGAGCTTAAACTCATTCACCAGGAACTCGCCCGCCGGGGAAAAGCTTAGGCGCTGCTTCCTTCGCCCCGGGTAAACCCGACGGTTTTTTTGAACCACTAAAGAGGTAAGGGCGCTTAGAGCGTGTCTAAAATTTTTAAGAACTTGGAGGATGCCGCGCATCCATAATCCAGGTTTACTACACCATAAAAAAACGAAAAGCGCCGCGATCAGTACTGACCGCGGCGCTTCTCATTTGGGTACTTGCCCGGAGATTTACCTGATGACGGTAACGTCTCCTCGGATGATCTCTCCTTCGCCGATGTTCAGGCGGAGGATATAGTAGTAAGTACCTTCGGGCACGTCCTGTCCATTCTGGTTGCGGCCATCCCAGTTGTTTGCGTAGGGAGAAGCTTCGTAGAGGATGTCTCCCCAGCGGTTGAAGATGATGATCTCGTTGTCGGGAAATTCATCAGGGCGCAGCGTCAGGATGTCGAAAACGAAGAAATCATTCATGCCGTCGCCGTTGGGCGTAAAGGCATTGAACACCGTAGGGTTGGCCCCGTCGGCACTGCTGCGAATGGTCAGGGTGGCCGTATCACAGCGCGTCGGGCAGGCTACGCTACACAGTTCGTAGTCGATCATCGTCGTCGCCGAGAGGCCCTGGGGTGCCTCGAAGGTGATGTCTCCGTTGAGGTTGGAGAGGATCTCCCCAAAGCTGGGCTCCGTGAGCAACCGGACGGTAACTGCGCCCGTCCGTTGGTCGTTGGTCAGCAGATTGACGCGGCCTACGGTTTCGGTTCCACCCACTTCCAGTACGTCGTTATTGGCCGTGGGAGCGGACTCAGGGGTGATGCGGACGGTATCGGAACTGTACTCGGGACAGTCGGGCGCGGAGAGGGTCCACACCAAAGTGATGCCGTTGGCCAGTTCGGTGACGGTGGCCTGGTTGGCTTCGGCCGTGAAGCTGGCACCGTCGTCGTTGAAGGAGGACCATACCCCGGTGGTTCCGGCGGGCAGGTTGGCGTCAACGGTGAAGGTCAGTTCACAGGTGCTGAAGTTGGCGGGCAGGTCGGCGGCAATCTGGGCGTTGAGCATTACGGTGGTCGACGAAGTATCCGCACAGCCGTTGTTCAGGTTGGTAACGACGAGCTGGTAGGTGCCCGGGCCACTGACGAAGGGGCGGGCCGTAGCTTCACCGCTAATGATGCTCCCTCCATCGGCAGAGCTCCAGAAGTAGGTGACGTTGGCACCCGGCGCGGGCGTACTCATGCTGCCGTCCAACTGGGGCATCTCTCCACAGTCAACCTCTACCGGCGGGCCAGCCTGGGCAAAGGGAGTCCCCAGTGCAGCGGCCACCGTAACGGTATCGCGTACTTCACAGCCATTGCCGTCGGTGATGGCCAGGATGTAATCCCCGGGGCCATCCACGGAAACGATGAGGGAGCCAGTGGGCGGAGTTATGTTGTTACCATCAAGGCTCAACCACTGGATATTGTCGGGCGAGGTGTTGCCCAGTTCGGAATCCGTAGCGTCAATGGTAATCGTTGTATTGTTGCAATCGAAAGAATCAGGCTGCATGATCGAAAGCGTGGCAATGCTGTCCACCAGGTCCTCGACGCGGATGGTGATCGGCGTAACACAGCTGGAAATGGGGTTGATGACCACCGCCGTGTACGTACCACCCACCGTTACCGTGATGCGGTCGACGTTAAGGGGCAGGGTATCGGCTGCAGGCGGTCCTACCCACTGGATGTTGTAGCTATTGGGCTGGTCCAAAATGTTGACGCCAATGACGGTTTCGCGGGTGTCACAATCCAACTGCAAGCCTTCTACGGCTTCTACGTTGGGGAAGTCACGGCTGTCCGTTACGACCACTTCCCGGAAGGATTCACACTCCGTAGCCAGGTTGCGGATGGTCAGGCGGTAAGTACCCGCACTGCGCACAATCAGGGTGTCATTACCCTGGGTAGCGGGCTCTTCGCCGCCGTTGCTGGAAGACCAGACGTACTCGAAGAAAGACCCGTCCGTTGAGCCGCTGGCATCGATCAGGGCTGGTCCGGATTCACAAGTGATGTCAATGCTGTTCTGGCGGAAGGTGACGAAGGGGGGCGTATTGGCATCGTCATCGACGAAGACCTGGTCAATGGCCTGACAGTTGGTTGCCGGGTTGGTGATCGTAACGGAGTACAAGCCCGGGCTGTTGGCCTGGGCGGTGCGGTTCGTACTGATTTCGTTGCCCATGGGGTCGGCCCACCGGTAGGTATAGTCGGCGGGGTTGGCCACGGTAACGCCAATAGTGATCATGTCGTTCGCGCAGCCCAGTCCACCGATCGTGTCCGCAAGCTCGTACACGGGGAAACCCATGGGAGGGGTCAGGACTACCGTGTCGGTACCGACACAGCCAGTGACGTCGTCCGTCACCCGCAAAACGTAGGTTCCGGGCTGGTCTACTACTACGGCCTGGGCAGCGCCCATCGGGATTGCTTCCCCTGCCGTGAACCACTGGTAGCTGAGGCTGGAACCCGTAGTGGTGCTGCCCGCACCTTCCAGGCGGAAGGTTTGCTGGCAAAGGATCTCGGCGTCCGCGCCAGCATTAACGGTGGGCGTAACGGGGTCGCCCACCACAATGGAGAGGCTGTCCCGACATTCACCATTGGACACCACTACCTGGTAAGTGCCGGGCAGGACAACGCGGGGAGAGGGCTCGTCGAGCTCCGTAATGACCACCCGGCCATCTTCGGTGCTCCACAGGTAAGTAGTCGTTCCCGAAACATTCTCGTAGGTGGGAGACAAGCGCAGGGTATCCGGCGAACAGTTCATCGTCAGGCCTTCCAGCGGGAGAATGCCCGGCGCACCGATGCTGGGAATGACCACCACCGTATCCACCCGCGCACAGTTGGTCAGGGTATTGCGCAGCTCTACTACGTAAGTACCCGTTTCCGTGGGGGTGAACGTATTGTTGGTCCCGAGCACCATACCTTCGTTGAGGCGCGACCAGGCGTATTCCACGTTGTTTTCGGCGGGGCCAATGGTGAGGATCAGGGGACTGTCATCACAGTTTAGTGGTGCCTCCGTCGGGAGAATGCTGTTAGGGATAACGCGTTCGTCACGGACTACCACCTCGTCCGTATTGGAGCACTGTACATCGCGGAAAGTAACCGTGAGGCGGTACCGCCCACCCATATTGACGTTGACGTCGCGGGTGGTGCCTACTTCGGCAAGAACATCACCTTGGCCGTTGATGCGCTCCCAGAGGTATCCGACGTTAGCCCCCTCACTCGAGCCATCCCCGGAAAGTGTCAGGAATTCATTGGTACAATCGAGGATAAGGGTGGCCTCGCCCGCTTCGGCGGTGGGTTGGTTGGCACTGTTGACGATGACGGTATCCTGGGCCTTACAGCCCGCCATACTGGTCACTTCAAGGATGTAAGTGCCGGGCTCGGTCACGGAAGCTACTACGTTGCCGTCGTTGCTGACGTTACCGGTACGAACGGAGCGGGGGTTGCCGTCGGGTTGCAGAATGAAAAGCTGGAAAGTGGTGCCCACGTTGTTGCGGCCGTTGATGACCGCCGAGGAGTTTTGGCCACAGCTCAGTTCGGTATCGTCGCCGGCAACGGCCACTGCCGCATTGGCGGGGTCAACGCCAATCTCGATTGTTCCCGTCAGGCTGACGCTTCCACTGGCATTGTAAATCGTATAGCTCTGCGTGCCGGGCAGGAGCCCACCCACCGAACCCGTGTTGCCAAAACGCACGGGGTTATCGGTACGGATGAAGATGTCTTCATTGTTGGGGCGTGCGGCAGTTTCGAAGATGATCATGCCATCGTCCGCACCGGCACAGCTGGCGGGGATGGCCTGAATGTTGAGCAGCACCAGGCGGTCTTCCAGGCACAATTCACCAGCGCGGTAGACAATGCTGCCGGGACCGGAGGCCGTGGTCGTGGTTGGGTCCGCACCGTCTTCCGGCTCAATGTCAATACAACCATCCTCGGCAAGGGTGGTGAAGCAAAGCTCGAATACCTGCACGGTATCCGTATTAGCGATGTTGAGCCCCGCAGGAGCAGTGGTGGACCAGGTGATGTTGATGCTGCCAATGGCTGCATTGGCCGTGTTTACGTTGGCCGCCGTGAGGCCCGTCCACGGACCCGAAAAGTTCACCCGGTCAAAAGTAACCATGGCAGGGTCGAAAGTGAAGTTCATGGAAGCGGAGGTGACGTCCGTAAAGCGGGTGACGCTTACGGGCACACAAACTTCATCGGAGATAAAACCTTCGGCATCGCTCACAATGAGGCCAAATCCGTTCGGGAAAAGCACGCAGGCTTCGCCGTCCAGCGATTCAACGGGAACGGAGTTGCCTTCACTTTCGGTAGTAAAGACCTGGCTGAAGATGAAGGAGGCCAGGCCGAGTTCAGCACAGTCGGCCGGGTCGGCTGCCGGATCGGCGCGGTAGCAGAGGGAACCCAAAGAAGCCCCGTCCGCCAGGTTGAGCACCGGCCCGTTGTAGTTGAGTTGCAGGAGTCCCGGAGCAAGTTCTACTGCGGTAACACCGGGGACCGCCGCACTGAAACTGCGGAAATCAAACAATGCCCCGTTCAGGGAAATGTACAGAGTGAATTGGTTGACGTTACTGAAACTGGATACCTCCAGGTCAAAACAGCCGTCCTGGGTGCTGCTGAAGCCGATTTCGTCGGGGAAATCAATGGCCACTCCCTGCGGACGCTCAATGGTGATGGCGCAGTTGGTGGGGTTCACCCCGTTGAAAGTGGTGGTGGTGGAACGGATGTCGTTGAGCAGGTCGGAGACCGAAATGGCACTCGTACCGCCAAAGCCGATGGCGTTGAAGCAAATTTCAAAAACCACCGCCCCCGCTGGCAGAGAAGGCTGTTGGTTGGTCAAAGCATCCCAGTCAAAGCCCAGGCGGCCATTGCCGGTTTGGGTAATGTCGTAGTCGCTGTTCTCGTTGATGAAAAGTGCCGGGTTGCGATTCTGGATGCGCGTGTACTCCAGCACGGCGGGGTCCCAGCTGATGAGGTAGTCCATCGCCCGCATGTTCATAAAGTCGGTGCCGGCCTTGATTTGTACGCAAACGTCCGTATCGTTAAAGTTGATGGGGCCATCGGGGCAATCCACCACCACATCGAAACCCGCGGGATTGCAGTCGTCAACGATCAGACGGGTACCACCGGGGATGACGGGGACGCTGGTCAGGCCAGGTCCCGTACCATTGGCTTCCACGGGCCGGAAGCCGTTCGACGGCGAAGGCCCAACCTGAATATCGGTGCGGTCACTACACTCACCAATGATCTCGAAACAAGCCGTGACAATGGTCGTGCCCGGGGCCAGTGTTGCGGAAATATCCCCAAAGGGAGACCAAACGCCGTAGAAAGAATTACCCCCGAATAAATTGTAGCTGGCGTTCGTATGCTGGGGAAGCATGGTATTGGCCGTGGCGGAAACGGACCGCAGGATGGTATTGTCAAACTGTAGGCCAAACTGAAAACCCTTGAGCGCCGTGAAGCCCGATTCGGCCACTACGTCCACACAGTAGGTGTCACCCGGTTGGTAAAGACCCGGCTGGGGGACAACGTTCAAGACCACGGGGCTCACGCCGATGGTTACCGAACCGTTGTCGATGCCCGGAAACGCATCGTTCCCTTGCGTACACTGGGCGCGCTTGTTGAAAATCACGGGAACCGAGTCGTCCACCCCGTCAAAGGGGTCGTCGTCGGGCTTGTCAAAAAAGGTTACCGGATGGTTCGTCGCGATGGCCCCTACGACGTTGTAGCAAACTTCGAAGAGGATGGCGTTGTCGGGCAGCGTTACGGTGGAGGGAGCATCCACACAGGTTTGGTTGGCGCCGTAATTCCTCCAACGCACGGTGATGAGTCCATCGTTGACGTAAGTGGTCAGGTCGAAATCCCCCATGTCGAAGTTCGGGATCATGGGGTTGAGGTTCTGCACGCGGGTGAACGTAAGGGCTCCACCGTCCTCGGGCTTTTCCGTCCGGAGGGCAAACCCGAATTCAATGCCGGCCGAGAAGTTGATGACCGTGATGGGTAAGCAAACCTCCGAGTTATTGTTGGCAGCAACATCGGGCAGAATGAAGGTGGTAGAAACCTCCTGGCTGAAGACCGTTAGGCCAGCAACCAAGCCAAGAAGAGTAAATAGGTACCGCATGGGTAGAAACTTGTAAAAAAAGACCTAGGAATGTGAGATTACTGTGGGAGCCCGTTGCGGCTACCCCGGGCTAGCGGATGAGCGCCACGGCTACTTGCAGCTCGTGGGTGCCACCAACGCTGGGGCCGAAACTGCTGAAGGAATAGTCGAAGCCATAGCCAATCCGGAAGTTGGTGTCGGAATTGTAAGACTGCCCGATGTTCAGGCCCGCCTCGAAATGGAAGTTACCCGCCGTGCTGATGCCCGCACCCATGTAGGGCGCACTGGGCAATTGGTAACGCAGGCTGATGTCCGCATTCAACGGCGCCCCTTCCACGTACTTCACCCACGAGCTCAGCTCCAGGAAGCTGTCAGAACCGGTAAATAAATACCAGCCCGCCATGCCGTAAAAGTGCCGCAGGCGCTGGATGTTGAATTGGCCGTTTTCGTTCTGGAAGGTGAGGTCCAGACCCAGCAGCTGGGGTACCGAAATGCCGCCGTAGAACATGCTGTAATCACTGGCGTAGCGGTACGCATAAACGCCCAGGCCAATGTCGGGGTGCCCCTGTCCGATGTCCGTCCCACTGAGCGGTTCGCCGTTTTGCTGAAAAACCAGCTCACTGACCCGCACGCTGTAGCCCACGTAGCCAGCGGAAAGCCCCACGCTGATGCCCCCTTCTTCCGGGTCCCGGCTGATGACGGCTCCCACCCGACCGTAAGCCCCCGTAAACCCGGTAGGCCCCGTCTGGTCGTTCATCAGGTAGCCACCCCCGGTGAGGGCCACTCCCGAAGCCTGGGAATTGATGTAGGAAAAACGGATCGATTGCGTCTCCGGGGTGTTCTGCTGCCCGGCCCACTGCCTGCGGTAGTTGGCCCCAAAAGACATGTTGTAACCAAAGGTCAGGAAATCACTTTCCATGGCCGCAGGGTTAATAATGGTGGCATTCTCCCGGTACTGGGTGAAAAGCGAAAGTTGTTGAGCAAAGAGGCCATTGCCGCTCATCAGCGACAATACAATCCCCAGACCTAAGAGTCGGGCGTACTTCATAAACATTGTTTAACCGTCCGGCGCGGTACGGACATGGGATTACGAATTTAACGATATCAGGCCAGGGTGAACCGCCGTACTGCTTGCAAAACGGTCGCCAGTGCCCACTATTGTTATCAGGTTCAAAATGTTTGGATCTGTAGCAAATCCGGGGAGAAACGCCAGCTGTCCGCGTGAACGGATGGCCGGTCTTGGTTGATAAAGCGGGGCAAAAGTACTACGAAATTTTCCTTCGGGGTGTTAAGGCGCTCCATCCTTTAGGGAGCGGTGGGGAATCGTAGTGCAGTGGTTTTGTCCCGTCGTCCGTAAACCTTTTCTTGGCCTCCGGCCCGTCGGGCAAGGATTTCCCCGTAGCCACTGCGGCCCGGGATCTTGAGTTTCAGCACCAAACGGTGACCAGTGAGATCTGACTAGTAAAGACAAAAGCCAGGCACTCCGCAGCAGCATGAGTCGGAATTTTCGAGCTTGTAATTATAACTGGGTGGGGGAAGGTGCTTGGCAAACGACAGCCGCTGCCGCGTTAGTGTGCAAGGCCCGAAAATTAGCAGTTAGCCAGTAGCAGCAGGGCGCGGCCGCAGGTGCTCCCCCCCGACCCCCCGAAGGGGGGAGTTCGTTGGCCCCCCAACCCCCAAAGGGGGAGAGCAGGGTAGGTCAAGCGCCGAAAGCTACGCCGCCACAGGGGAAGATTTCCAGTACACTAAAGTCCCAACCAGCGCTAAATCACCCCGATGCTGCCCAGGTAGCGCTCGGCATCAAGGGCCGCCATGCAGCCCGTCCCGGCGGCGGTGATGGCCTGCCGGTAAACGTGGTCGGCCGCATCGCCGGAAACGAAGACGCCCGGAACGTTGGTCTTGGTCGTGTTCGGCTGGTGAATCAGGTAGCCCGTGCTTTCCATGTCCAGCCAATCCTTAAACATGGAAGTGTTGGGGACGTGGCCAATGGCGATGAAGAAACCCGCCACCGCAATGTCCTGCTTTTCGCCCGTCTGGTTGTTGAACACCCGCACGCCGGTGACGTGGTCGTCGCCCAGAATTTCTTCCACTTCGGTGTTCCAGTAGATCTTGATGTTTTTCTGCTGGATGACGCGGTCCTGCATGATTTTGCTGGCGCGCATTTCGTCGCGGCGCACGAGCATGTGGACCGTCGGGCAGAGGTTGCTCAGGTAGAGGGCTTCTTCGCAGGCGCTGTCCCCGGCCCCCACGATGGCCGTTTCCTTGCCGCGGTAGAAAAAGCCGTCGCAAACCGCGCAGGCACTTACCCCGTGGTTCATCAGGCGCTGCTCGCTTTCCAATCCCAGCCAGCGGGCACTCGCGCCGGTGGAGACGATCACGGTGTGGGCCAGGATTTCTTCCCCGGTCTCCGTGTAGATCTTGTGGATTGGCCCGGTAAAATCAACGCGCTCAATCAACTCGTGCTTCACCACGGTGTCGAAGCGCTCGGCCTGGCGCTTCAGGTCATCCATCATCTGGGGGCCCATGACGCCGTCGGGGTAGCCGGGGAAGTTTTCCACGTCAGTCGTAATCATCAATTGGCCACCGGGTTCTTTGCCGGTATACAATACGGGCTTGAGCAAAGCACGCGCTGCGTAAATGGCCGCAGTGTAGCCAGCGGGGCCGGAGCCAATAATGACGGTCTTGAGAGGTTCTGTGCCCATGGCAATGTTGAATTTGACGGCGAAGGTAGAAATTCCCGCTTAGGGAAGCCAAATTAGCAAAGGTTTGAACAGCATTTTGGGGGCAGGGTTGACCTCCCCCCGCTCCCTTATCCTCAGCCCCAGCACCTGCGGCCGCGCCCTTATCGTCGTCTTTACGGCAGTCAGACTCATTTTCTTTGGTGTTGGAACAAGGTGCTAAAATTTCCGCAGCCCCCGCTGTACTTTTGCCCAATTATTGAAATAATTTTACTCCTATGCGTCGACCTACTCGCCTGGTATTTTTTCTCCTGACCTTGTCTTTGCCATACACGCTGCTGGCCCAAAAACCAGTTCCGGTGCAAGACCAAACCTTTGGCTTACCCCCGGAAAAGAGCACCGTGCAGGGACCTGATGGCCGCCACGATGCCCGCACTGGCCTCCCCCTGGCCCTGTACCAACCGAACTACCGCGTCGGCAACGGAACGCCGGAGGAAAACGCCCGCGAATACCTCACCGCGCGCGCCGGGCAACTGGGGCTGAGCAACGCCGACCTGGCCAATCTTGAACTTGCTTTCCTGCGGCAGGGAGCGGCGGGTACCACCGTTCGCCTCGCCCAGCGCTACGAGGGGCTGCCCGTCCACAAGGGAGAAATTGCCGTTTCTTACACGCCCACGGGGGAGGTGCACTACGTCCACAATAACTTTCAGTACGATAGCAACGTCCCCGACGTGCGCCCGGCCATCAGCCTGAGCGCCGCCAAAGACCTCGCTTACCGCCACCTCCGCCTGGCGGGCACCATCAGCCGCTCCAGCGAAGAGCTGCTCATCCTGCCCCGTGCCGAGGGCGCCCGCCTGGCCTACCGCATCGCCGTCAGCGCCGTTACGCCAGCGGGCGACTGGGAAGTGTTCATCGACGCCAAAAACGGGGAGGTGCTGCGCGCCCAAGACATCGCCGTTTACTACCGCAACCACGACCACGACCATTCCGAGCCTCCCAGCTACACCCCCGCCCCCATGCTGGTCTCCGGCACCGGCAAGGTCTTTGACCCCGATCCCCTTTCTTCTTCCGGTTCCGTGTACGGTGCTACCGGACTGGTCGATGGCAACGACAGCAACACGCCTGAGCTCCTCGCCCAACAGTTTAATGTGACGCTGCTGGACATCACCTTCGATGGAACCAATTACCTGCTCAAGGGGCCCTGGGCCGAGGTGGTGGAATTGGAAGCCCCGGCGAAGGGCATCTTTTCCCAAACCAGTCCCAACTGGACGGCCAACCGGAGCGACGACGCTTTCGAGGCCGTCAGCGTCTATTACCACATCGATGCCTCCATGCGCTACCTCAACGAAACGCTGGGCGTCACCGTCCGGCCCCGGGGGTACACTACGGGCGTGCGGGTAGACCCCGCAGGCTTCAACGGTGCGGACAACTCCCGCTACTCCGGCGGCTGCGAATGCCTCTACTTCGGGGAAGGCGGCGTGGACGATGCCGAGGATTCCGATGTGGTACACCACGAACTGGGCCATGGCCTCCACGACTGGATTACGGGCGGCAACCTTTCCAACAACCAGGGCCTGAGCGAGGGCAGTGGCGATTACTGGGCCGTTTCCTACAACCGCTCCGTTACCTCCTTCGCTCCTTCTCACCCTTCCTACAACTTTGTCTTTAACTGGGACGGGCACAACCCCTTCTGGCCCGGCCGGCGGACGGACGATACCCGTATTTATCCCACCCAACTCACTGGAGGCATCCACAACGATGGCCAAATCTGGGCCACGGCGATGATCCAGGTGCTCGATGCCATCGGCAAACCCCTGGCCGACCGCGTCTTCTGGGAAGGCATTGCCCTGACGGGAAGCAGCTCCAACCAGAACGATGCGGCGGTAGCGGTCTTCAATGCTTCCGGTGCGCTGGGCTACGACAATGCCACGCGCCAAACCATCCACAGTATCCTGACTGCCCGGGGCTATATTCTGCCGCCCTTCGTGGCCTTGCCCGTGGAATGGCTAAGCGTGGCGGCAGCTCCCCAGGATAAAACCATCGTCGTAACCTGGACCACGGCGGCGGAGCCCGACAATGCCTTCTTTACCGTGGAAAAATCAGTGGATGGGGGCCGCAGCTTCCAGGCTTTGGCCAATGTACCGTCGCAAACCAGCGGCAGCTACGCCTACCCCGACCTCGCACCGCAGGCGGGCAGCAATACCTACCGGATCCGGCAGACAGACCACGACGGTACTTTCAGCTTCTCCCAGGTGGTGAACGTGCAGTGGGCCGTCGGCGAAGAATGGCTAATTTACCCCAATCCCGTGGCGGATGAGTTGTTTGTGCAGTGGCCCGGCATCGCCCCGGGCCAGGAAGCACGCCTGCGCCTCTACGACATCAACGGTAAATTGCTCCGAGAATGGACCGTCGTGGAAGGGCAGCAGCGTCTGCCCGTGGGCGACCTGGCTCCCGGCGTCTACCTGCTGGAAAGCGAGCGGGGTACGCAGCGTTTTGTAAAGCAATAAACGGGAGTAGAACTTGGCTAGAATAAAACAGCCGCTCGGGAAGATCCTGGGCGGCTGTTTTATTTGGGTTGATGGCAATTGTACTCATTCAACATTTTCTTAAAATATTTTGAAGGCCTTTCCCCTTGATTTCACCTCCGGTGCCTGCGGTCATCAGGCGATGACGGCGGCCACCGCTTCCAGTTCTACCAGGCAGCCGTGGTGAAGATCGCGGCTGGGCACCACGCAGCGGGCGGGCCGGTGGCCCCCGAAAAAGGCAGCGTAGGTGGCGTTGACGGCCTCCCAGTAGCTGACGTCGGGGATGTAAATTCTGGCTTGCAAAACGTGGTGACGGTCGCTGCCCGCGTGCAGCAAAAGGTGTTCGAGTTTGGCCAGCACCAGTTCCAGTTGGGCGGCGATGCCTTCCGGGATGCTGCCGTCTTCGCGCCGCGGCAGGAGCCCCGAAATGTACAGTGTCCCGTTGTGCTCTACCACCGGACTGTAGTGGCCGGCGGGTACGGGGATGGCGTCGTGTTGGATGATTTTCATGGGCACTAAGGTACGGCCTTCCATCGCTTTGGCGGGCGCGTCCGCAGGTGCTCCCCCCTGACCCCCCGAAGGGGGGAGAGCGGACAATAGAGCGGGGGAAGCCAGGAGAGTAAACATAATGTCATCTATTTTACTTTATGTGTCAAAGATAATGTTTTGCAAACAAAAAAGCGTAAATTTGACGCATGAATGAGAAAACCGGAGAAAAACTTAAAATCCTGGCCGACGCTGCCAAATATGATGTCTCCTGCAGCAGCAGTGGCAGCAAACGGCAAAACACCCCCGACGGGCTCGGTAACGCCACGGGCATGGGCATCTGCCACACCTACACCCAGGATGGTCGTTGCGTTTCTCTGCTCAAAATCCTGCTGACCAACCATTGTATCTTCGACTGCGCCTACTGCGTCAGCCGCAAGAGCAACGACGTCAAACGCGCCGCTTTTACCGTAGAAGAAGTCGTTGATCTGACCATTAATTTCTACAAGCGCAACTACATCGAGGGGCTTTTCCTGAGCTCCGGCATTTTCAAGAGTGCGGATTACACGATGGAACGCCTCGTCCGGATTGCGAAGTTGCTCCGCACCGAGCATAAGTTCAACGGTTACATCCACCTCAAGGCCATCCCCGGGGCCAGCGATGAGCTGATCCACGAGGCGGGTCTCTACGCCGACCGCCTGAGCGTCAACCTGGAAATGCCCAGCGAAATGAGCCTGCAAAAAGTAGCCCCGGAGAAGAATTATCAGGACGTGTACACCCCGATGAACTTCCTGAAAAAGTCCATCGATGGCTACCGCGCGGAGTCCCGTGCCCTGGTCCGGTCTAAACACACGCCCAATTTTGCGCCGGCCGGGCAGTCTACCCAGATGGTCATCGGGGCCAGCCCGGAGACCGACCACGACATCCTGAAACTGGCCACCAGTCTCTACCACGACCAATCGCTCAAGCGGGTTTACTACTCGGGCTACGTCCCCATCAGTAACGACAGCCGGCTGCCCACGCTGAGCGCGCCACCCCTGCGCCGCGAAAACCGTCTGTATCAGGCCGACTGGCTGATGCGCTTCTACGGGTTCTCCGCCAGCGAAATCGTCGATGCCGCCCAGCCCATGCTCGACCCCGACCTGGACCCCAAGCTCGCCTACGCCCTGCGCAATCCCCACCTCTTCCCCATCGACGTTAATTCCGCCCCCCTGGAAATGATCCTCCGCATTCCCGGCGTGGGCGTGAAGTCGGCGCGTAAAATTGTCGAATCCCGCCGTTTTCAGCCCCTGCGCCGGGAACATCTCCAGAAGATTGGCGTCGTCTGGAAACGCTCTCAGTACTTCATCCTTTGCGCTGATAAGGACTTCCGGCAACTCGGTTTTGATCCCTCGGTCATCCGCTGGCGGGTGCTCCACGAGCGAAGCGCTTCTGGCCGTCACGTAGATACCGGGCAGCTGTCCTTGTTTGCGTAAATGGGTGCATGGAACGCTTGCCTGGAAATATGCCACTTTCCATTCTTATTGCAGGGGAAAGTTGGCGGCAAACCGGGCTTAGGTCGGTTCTACTGTCCACCGGGGCACCATTTGCGCACCGGATTGGCTTCCCCCGCTCCTCAGGATTTACCCGGCACCTGCGGCCGCGCCCAAATTATAGGTAAGGCAAATAAAAACGGGGCCGACCCGCAGTTGCGAATCGGCCCCGTAGGCTTGGCTGCCGGAGGGATTTAGCCGCCGGCGCGGTAATTACATGCCTTTTTCTTTGAAGTAAGACTTGGTGATGGTTTCGCCACCCTGGATTTTTTCGATCCGGGTTTTGAACTCGCCAGAGATTTCGTACTCATCGATGCGGGCGTACATTTCCTTGAGGGCGATCAGGGTGTTGAGGTCGTTGGGGTCAGCCATTTCCGCTTTCTGGAAGTAGGGGAGGGCTTTTTCAAACTCGGCATCCACTTCCGTTTTCATCATCTCGTACTTCTTCTGGCCTTCTTTGCTGAAGTCGTTGCCGAGTTCGATGAGTTCCTGCGTCATGGCGGCACCGCGGTTGTAGATCATGGCACCGAGGCTGTAGATCAGTTTAGCGGCGCTGGGGTCCACCTTCAGGCCTTCTTCGTACTTGGCCTTAGCGAGGTCGAAGTATTCGTTAGCTTTTGCGGTATTGCCGGCTTCGCTTTCCGTTTTGTAGAGGTTTTCGTACACCTGGCCCAGGGTGGCGTAGAGGCTTACGTTTTCCGGCTCCTTGTTCAGGGCTTCCTGAAGTTTGCCGGTGAGTTCATTCAGGCGGCCTTCGGAAAGGTAGTAGTTGATCTCGGTGAAGAGCAGAGAAGTTTCCTCGGGGAACTTAGTACGGCCTTCGGTCAGGTACTTGGCTGCTGCAGTTTTGTCGCCATCGGCCATGGCGATCTTGTAGAGCGCGTCGTAAAGACCGGCATCATCGTAGCCGGCTGCGTAGAGCTCAGTGAAGTAAGGCTTGGCAGTCGCAAACTCTTCGTTGAGCACCAGCGAAAGGCCAGCGTAGTATTTCTCGTCCTGCAGCTTCGTCTCATCTACCGCAGATTCACCACCGTTATCGCGTAGGAACTTATCAACCATTACACTGGTCTGGAAAGCCTTGGCGCTGCTGGTGTAGTCTTTGTCCTGGATGGCGTAGATGCCTTCGTTGGAGATGTTACCCTGTACGCCCTGGAGGCCGTTGAGGGCCGCCTTCTGGGCTGGTTTTTTGTCGGCCTTCTCGTAGGCTTTCACGTAAGCTTCGGCGGCTTTCACGGCGGCACCGGGTACTACAACTTCAGCGGTAGCGGGATCGAGCACCCGTGACTGAAGGTAGGTGTTGAAAATAGCGGAGTAGATGTCGCCAGCTTCCAGCAGTGCTTTGGAATCGGCCGCGACGGTGGGATCCTGCATGGCCTTTTCGATCATGTTGGCGGCTTCGACGAGCTGGGCCTGGTCTTTGCTCAGATTGTAGGAATCGAAAGACTTTTTAGCAGCTTTGAGCGCATCTGCTCCGGTTTGGGCCGTCACCGCTGAAACGGCGAGGAGGAGAACAAATACGCTGAGAAATAATTTGCGCATGATGGTAGTTTGAGTTGGTTTTTCTTGATTCGGTTGAACACCCTGTAGACGCTCAGGCGACGCCCAGGGTAACTAAACAACGTTAATGAACGGGGCAAAAGTCGTTAAAAGTCTCTTAAAAGTAAAGCAAGGGGCCCGCAAAGCCGGTAAAATTGGGGGATTGCGGGCCCATAGCCAGGCTATTCCTCTTCGCCTTTCACTTCTTCTGCTTCGCTTTCCAGGTTTTCGACCGTGGAGACGATGGCCACGTCGGCAATTTCGTCGCCCGGCTCCAGCTTGATCAGGCGGACGCCCTGGGTGGAGCGGCCCATGACGCGGAGCTCGTCCATGGAAGTACGAATGACGATGCCGGAGCGGTTGGTGATCATGAGGTCGTCGGTTTCCGTCACGGCCTTGATGGCGACCAGGTTGCCGGTCTTTTCGGTTACTTTCAGCGTCCGGACGCCCTTGCCGCCGCGGTTGGTGATGCGGTATTCCTCCCAGTCGGAGCGCTTGCCCATGCCTTGGGCGCTGACGACGAGGATGGTCTTATCGGCGTCTTCGACGTGGTCGAGCGTCACCATACCGATGACGGCGTCATCTTCCCCGTCCAGGCTGATGCCCCGCACGCCGGTGGCCGTACGTCCCATGTTGCGGACTTTCTCTTCCTCGAAATGAATGGCCTGGCCCTTGCTCGTGGCCAGGAATACGTGGCTGCTGCCGTTGGTGAGTCGTACTTCCAGCAGTTGGTCGCCTTCGTTGATGGTGATGGCGTTGATGCCATTGGCACGGGGCCGGCTGTACAGCTCCAGGCTGGTTTTCTTTACCACGCCCTTTTTGGTGGCAAAAATGATGGAGTGGTTGGCCAGGAAGGCCTCGTCCGTCAGGTCCGGCACGCTGATGTAGGCCCGGACGGTATCGTCCATCGGCATGGCGATGAGGTTCTGGATCACGCGGCCGGCGCTTTGTTTGCCGGCTTCGGGGATTTCGTAGATCCGGAGCCAGAAGCAGCGTCCCTGCTCGGTGAAGAGCATCAGGTAATTATGGTTACTGGCAATGAAGAGGTGCTCTACGAAGTCTTGATCCCGTGTCCGGCTGCCCCGGCTGCCGCGGCCGCCCCGGCTCTGGGCGCGGTACTCGCTGACGGGGGTGCGCTTGATGTAACCTAGTTTGCTGATGGTGACTACCACATCCTCATTGGCAATCATGTCGGTGATGGAAATGTCGGCCGTATCGTGGCTGATCTCCGAGCGGCGCTCGTCGCCAAAACGGGTTTTGATGTCGAGGAGTTCTTCCTTGACAATGGCGCGCTGCCGGGCCTCACTGCCCAGGATGTCGCGGAGGTCGTCAATCAGGTGGCGGATCTCGGCGTATTCGTCGCGGATTTTGTCCAGCTCCAGGCCCGTCAGGCGCTGGAGGCGCATGTCGAGGATGGCGCGGGCCTGGGCTTCGCTGAGTACGTCGCCTTCCAGGACGACGAGTTCAGCCGTCTGGGCTTCTTCGACGAGGGCACGGAACTTGTTCCAGAAGGCGTCTTTGTCGTCGATGAAGTCGCCGCGCATCAGGGCTTCGCGGGCGTCGTCGGGGTTTGAGCTGGCGCGGATGAGGGCGATGACTTCGTCCAGGTAATCGAGGGCGACCAGCAGGCCGATCAGGATATGGGCCCGGGCCAGGGCTTTATTGAGCTCGAAAACGGTGCGGCGCTGGATGACCTCGATACGGAAGTCGATGAACTCCTCCACCATGTCCTTCAGGTTCAGAGTCATGGGGCGTCCGCGGACGAGCGCGACGTTATTGACGCCGAAGCTGGATTGCAGGGGGGTAAACTTATAGAGGTAGCTCAGGACGATGTTGGCCATCGCGTCGCGCTTCACTTCGATGACGATGCGCAGGCCGTCGCGGTCGGATTCGTCGCGGACGTCGCTGATGCCGGTAATCTTGCCTTCGTTGGCCAGTTCGGCGATTTTGGCAACCAGGGTGGCTTTGTTGACCTGGTAGGGGATTTCGCTGATGATGATTGCTTCGCGGTCGTGGTCATCTACCTGGATGGTGGCGCGTCCGCGGACCACCACGCGGCCGCGGCCGGTGCGGAAGGCTTCGCGCACGCCGTCCATACCATAAATAATGCCGCCGGTGGGGAAGTCGGGCGCTTTGATGTGGCGCATCAACTCATCGATAGTGATCTCGGGGTTATCCACCGTCGCCATGATGCCGTCAACCACTTCCGTCAGGTTGTGGGGCAGCATGTTGGTGGCCATCCCGACGGCAATGCCCGAGGCACCGTTGACCAGCAGGAGCGGCACACGGGTGGGCATTACGGTGGGTTCCTTGAGCGTATCGTCAAAGTTGAGCTGGAAGTCTACCGTGTCTTTGTCCAGGTCGCCCAGGACGGTTTCACTGATGCGCTGCATGCGGGCCTCGGTGTAGCGCATAGCAGCGGGGCTATCGCCGTCCATGGAGCCAAAGTTCCCTTGCCCGTCCACGAGGGGGTAGCGAAGGGACCATTCCTGGGCCATGCGGACCATGGTATCGTAGACGGAGGAGTCGCCGTGGGGGTGGTACTTACCGAGGACCTCCCCGACGATGCGGGCGGACTTCTTGTGGGCGCTGCGGAAGCTCAGTCCCAGCTCGTTCATCCCGAAAAGGACCCGGCGGTGGACGGGCTTGAGGCCATCGCGCACGTCGGGCAGGGCCCGGCTCACGATCACCGACATCGAGTAGTCAATGTAGGCGGATTTCATCTGGTCTTCGATGTTGACCGGGATGATGCGCTGCTTATCTGGCATATTAAGTTATCTGGTAAAGCGTAAGTCGTTAGTAGTCAATAGTTCATAGGGCGCGGCCGCAGGTGCCGGGAACGTTTGAGGAGCGGGGGAGGGGCCTGGCTGGGCCGGGCAAACACCTGCTTTGCTCCCCGTTGGTTCCAGCGCGGGGCTACGCCAGCGTCGTTACTTTCCCGTAGGAAGCGCCCGCGAAGGTAGGCATTTTTGGCGGCTTTGGGAAGGATTTTGGGGGTAAAAATGGGGGGGCGGAGGACAGAAGTTTGCATCGGGCCAGCCCGATTGGATTTGCTTCCGGGGTGGGCAGTTGCAGAAGGCTTTTGCGGGACTTTTTCCCTTTGGTGCCTGTGCGTGGGTCCCGGGACTGGTATTACGGAGGAAAGAGGGCTTGGTGCGTAAGGCGGATCGTTTTGCCGGGGAGTTTTGGGTGGAGAGGAGGACGGACTTTTTTCTGGACCTCAGGTGCATGTTTTTCGGCAAAAGGGTTTATCTTGCCGAGGCGCATTCATCTAAACCTCACCCCCAGGTTGCGCCACGGTTTGCCACACACTCACTCGAATGCGGTACCGACGTGTGCTAGCTCCCAGAGGTATTCTTTCATAAAGACATCAAGGCTATCTTACGCTATACTGATGTACCAGATCGGCATCTGTGTAGCATGGTCGATATTTTGGATGGAGAAAAGGGTGATTGAGATGAAGGGTTGATGTGGGAATAAGATTTTAGTAACAAAAAAAAGAAAAATGAAAGTAAATGCTTACGCGGTCCTTGAGCCAAAGGGGAAATTATCACCTTACTCGTATGAACTAGGTGAACTAGGGCCAGAACAAGTAGATATCAAAGTATCCTACTGCGGTATTTGTCATTCTGATTTGAGTATGATCAACAACGAATGGGGAATGACGCAATATCCTCTCGTGCCTGGCCACGAAATAATTGGCGAAGTCGTTGCCGCAGGTCAATCTGTTAAAAATGTGAAAATTGGCGACAAAGTAGGCTTGGGCTGGTTGTCTGCCTCCTGCATGAGCTGTCAGCAATGTATGGAAGGAGACCACCACTTATGCAACAAAAGTGAATCTACCATCGTAGGAAGGCACGGCGGTTTTGCCGATTTCGTACGTGGGCATTGGTCGTGGGCCATTCCTCTTCCCGAAGCCATCGATTTGAGTAAAGCGGGGCCTTTGTTGTGCGGTGGAATTACCGTCTTTAACCCAATTATCCTGGCTGGTGTAAGACCAACGGATGTTGTTGGCGTAATTGGAATTGGAGGTTTAGGACACATGGCGATTAAATTCTTAAAACATTGGGGCTGTGAGGTGATTGCATTCAGTTCCAACCCGGATAAAAAAGAGGAGATTCTTGCCATGGGTGCAAGCAAAGTGATTAATTCCCGGGAACCCGATGAATTAGCATCGATTGCAGGAAGTTTACAGTTCATCCTCAACACCACCAATGTGAGCCTGGATTGGAATGCGTACCTCACAACACTAGCTCCGAAAGGAAGACTGCACACCGTAGGCGCGGTACTAGAGCCCATGGCGATTCCCGCATTCAGTTTAATTAGTGGGGAAAAATCAGTAGGTGGAAGTCCAATAGGAAGCCCTGCGCTCACTAAAACGATGCTTGACTTTTGTGTGAGGCACGAGATTTACCCAACTGTGGAGGAATTTCCGCTGGAAAAGGTCAATGAAGCGCTAAAACATCTGGAAGAAGGCAAAGCCAGGTTCAGGATCGTTTTGAAAAATTAGTAATTACTACGGGTAGGGGAAATGATGGCCTGGCAGGGGCACCCCACCAAGGAGACATTGCGGGTAATGTGGTAAACACGGTGTCAGTACGGAGGTCAACCTCCCCAGCACCTGCGGCCGCGCCCAGCATAAAACACTACGCTGCAAAAGTAGCCTCCCTCGCCTGATGCTCCTTCGTGGCCTTGTGTAAGCGGCGGCATATCTTGTCCAGCCAAACCAATAGCTACCGATGCGACTGCTCTGCCCACTTTTCGTAACCTTGCTGGTCGGCCTCCTGGCCAGCTGCGGCCAATCAAGTACTCAAGCGGACCAGGCGGCCGCCTTGACCCGCGACTACCGGGATCTCCTCACGCTCTTTGCGGAATGGCGCACCTTCGAGCAAGCGCCGCTCCGGGAAGGTGCCCCCGACTACACCGCCGCAACTTTCCAGCAGCGCCGCCCGGCCTTCGAGGCACTCCAGGCCCGCCTGCTGGCGATGGACACTGTGGGCTGGACGGTGGCCCAGCGGGTCGATTGGCAACTCATTTGGGCAGAAATGAATGGCTACGATTTTAACGAGCGCATTCTGCAGCCGTGGGTTCGCGACCCGGCCTACTACAAGGCGGTGTGGACCGACCGCAGCGACGTGCCCGCTCACGAAGGCCCCACCAACCACGGCACTACGGAACTGTGGACCTACACCTTCCCGCTAAGTGCGGCGGAAAAAGAACGCCTGCTCGGCGACCTGCGCGTGATCCCCCCGCTGAACGCCCAGGCCCAACTGAACCTGACGGGCAATGCCAAAGAACTCTGGGTGGCTGGCATCCGGGACATCCAGCGGCAGGTCGATGACTTGCGGGAACTCCTTGGTAAAGAAGGTGTTGCGCAGGAGGCTGAACTCGCCACCGCCGTACATGCCGCCATTGCGGCCACGGAGGAACTGGTGGGTTGGCTGCAAAGTGAGGCCGCAAACAAGACTGGCCCCTCCGGCATCGGCAAAGACAACTATACCTGGTACCTCCAGAATGTCCATCTTGTACCCTTAACCTGGGAGGACGAAGTGATGATTCTGAAGCGGGAGCTCGCCAGGGCCTGGGCGTCGCTCAAGCTGGAGGAGCACCGCAACCGGGCGCTGCCGCCGCTCGTTGCGGCCGACACACCGGAGGCCTACGCCAGCAGGGCGGAGGCGGCGGCCGAGAGCCTGCTGCGTTTCCTGGAAGAGCAAGACATCGTGACGGTCAAAGACTACTTTGCCCCGGCCTTGCGGGAGCACCTGGGCGCTTTTGTTCCCGCCGAGCGACGCAACTTCTTCTGGATTACGGCCCATTACGACCAGCGGCCGCTCTATTCCCATTTTTACCATTGGTTCGAGTTGGCGCGGATGGATACGGAGCCGCACGCCAGTCCGGTCCGCCGCGGTGCCCTCCTTTACAACATTTTCGACTCCCGCAACGAGGGCATGGCCACGGCCGTGGAGGAGATGTTCATGCAGGCGGGTTTGTACGACGATGATCCCCGGGTACGCGAAATCGTTTACATTATGATTGCCCAGCGGGCGGCCCGGGGCCTGGGCTCACTCTACGCCCACGCCAATGAGCTGACCATGGAGGAAGCAGGCGGTATCCACTCCGAATACACCCCGCGCGGCTGGATGAAAACCGAGCGGGAGTTGCTGCTCTTTGAGCAACACCTCTACCTGCGGCAACCGGGCTACGGCACGAGCTACATCACTGGCAAATACCTCATGGAAAACGCGCTGGCCGAGCTGGCGCGGATCCGGGAAATGGAGGGCAAACCCTTCACGCTGAAGGATTTTTTTGATCAACTGAACAGCATCGGGAATATTCCGATTGCTTTGGGGATGTGGGAGATGTCGGGGGTGGAGGGATGGTAGAATGTTTTTGTTTGCATTGGGGTTTGACATGAAGTAAAGCCCAACGCGCTCATTCCTCATCGCCCTCCGGCATTTTTGAAAAGTCTGCACCATAAACTTCCTGGAGCCTTGCAAACGCTTCCGTTTTGTCGCCTCTTCGAAGCAATTCCATAGCCAGCTTTCGTACTTTTTTAAAGTTTTCCTTGGAAATCGCTTTGGCTATCTTCTCTAATATTTCCCTGCTTTCCGGGCAGCCTGAAGCTTCATCTGGACTACCCACTTTGTACGCTGATACTGTTATATCACCAGTGAACTTCGGATGGCTTCCTATTTGATACGAAATAGAAAACTCTGCGGTCTTGTTTTCTCCTGTCCCGATCCATCCGTCGTTGGTCTTCATAAGAAGATTAGTAACGTCTTCTTCAACCCCAAAGCCGAAAGGATTTAGGAAGTCAATTTGCTGTAAGCCTCCCGTCTCCTTCAGTGTCAACCTTACGTGCAAATGACCAATCCCACAATTTTCTCGCGCCATCCTGGGATAGCGAATGTGGCTATACACTTGGTTTAAAAATGCTTTTTCTCCGCCCTCGAAATGATCTTCGAGAAATTTTCCAAATTCATCACTGACCTGAGCGCGTAAGCCAATGGGGCCCGCAAAAAGCGATGCAAACAAAAGGAAAAGTAGTTTTTTGTGCCAATTCATGGTTTGTTGATGTTTTATTTTTAACGCTTTCAATTGCCCTTGTCCTGTATCTCAATTGCGCTTTCGTTATCTAGAACGTCGTCCTAGGGAAGACGATGCTGGGCAAGTGCAGGTCTGGTGCATAGGCAATGGGTAAGCGGCGATTTGCTTCCTGAATAAATATACTGGTGCCAAGATAAGGTGCTTGTCTGAAAGGATGTATATGTTGCAGTGAAAAAACTGGTCGTTTAATCTGTACCAAGAGTTTGAAAGTCAAAAAAGCACTAGCTTGCGCCATCTTGAGCCTTGAATTTTGCCCAGGCAGAGTGGCTGCCCCGGCGCTTCACCAACGTATGGATAAAAAACAAACGAAAATGGCAGTTGGCGGCGCGGCAGTCGGCAAGGGTGGTGCCGGAATAGGGTGGTACTTTTGCTGAGGTATATTTTTTATTTTTGGTCCTCCTTCATCTCCCCAACGCGGTCAACCTATCGGTATGCTTTAATTTTCTACCTCCTATGCAATTCACCACCATCCCATATCCACAGTATCTGGAAAGTGTCCCGCAAACAGGCCGGCACATTCTGGGCCACCAACGTGCTGGGCAAATCCTCGTATACCAGGCCTATAACCACGCTATTGCCGATTTCGCTATCAAAAACCAATATTTAGGCGGCAGTGCCTACAGCTATTCGAGGATGTCCTGGATAAAACCTAACTTTCTGTGGATGATGTACCGCTGTGGTTGGTGTGCCAAAGAAAACCAAGAAAGGGTACTGGGTCTTTGGATGAATACAGCGGATTTTGACTTGATCCTCAGCCAGAGTGTTTTCAGTTCTTTTAAGGAAGACGTATATGAAACGACCGAATTATGGAAGGAGGAACTGACCAGGCTCCCCGTTCGTTTGCAGTGGGACCCGGACCACGACATCTTCGGGAAAAAGCAAGAACGCAAGGCGATACAACTGGGCATCAAAGGTGATTTGCTGCAGCAATTTGCTAAAGAGATGATTTTAGAGGTAATTGACCTGACGGCATTTGCGAAAGAGCAACAAAAGAACATTGCAACGGGGCATATCAGATCGGTGCAGGTCCCCGAAGAATGGGTGTATTTGCCCCAAAGTGACCAGATAAAAAGGCAAATTGGCTTGGATGTTTAAATAATTGTCCGGGATGTTTTTCGATCCAAAATAAGCTTTCGCTTGCCTGGTTTATTCCTTTCCCCCTTTCCCCCTTTCCCCCATTATTCCCTTCCCCCGCCGTTCAACGTTCCCGGCACCTGCGGCCGCGCCCATATTCAAACCACGCTATTCAGGGCGCGCCCGCAGGTGCAAGGCCAGGGATTGGGAGCGGAGGAAGCACCCAGCCCAAGACCTTTCCCCCGCCCGCCCGCAGGAATTTATTGGCCCAATTGCCCTAACTTTGCGTCGCCAAAATCAACTGCTCATGCGTTTCCTTGCACTTATCCCCACGCTTTTGCTGCTCTTCGCCTGCGGTGACGGTGGTTCCTCCAACGCCGCCAGCGCCCAGCAAGCGACCGACCTGGAAAACCCCAACATCCGCCTGGACATAACGGGGACCAACCCCCAGGGCGCACTGCTCGTCGGGCAGTACCTCGAACAGCAATTCCGGGCCGACAGCGCGGAAGTGGAGGGCAACGTCGCCGTTTTCAAGCGGGATACGCCCTACGAACCTGGCCATTACTACGCCTACTACCCCGACGGCACGAGTGTGCAGCTGCTCATTGATGCCGACCAAACCTTTACCCTGACGGCCAACTCCAGCGATCTGCTGGGCACCATACAAGTGGAGGGCAGCACCGACAACACCCTGCTCTACCAGGCCCTGGCCTTCGAGAACACCCAGCAGAACGAATTCCGCCGCATCGGCGAGGCCCTGCGCGCCACCCAGGCGGGTACCGAGGCCTACAACCAACTGCAGGAGGAGCGCCTCCAACTGGTGGAACAACGCCAGACTTTCCTGCAATCCCTCTACGCCCAAGCCCCCAACTCCCTGTTTACTTCCTTCAAACGGGCCGGTCAAAACCCCCAATTGCGCGATATCCGCAAGCCCGATGGCAGCCTCGACGAGCCCGCGCAGGTGACCGGCTTCCGCTACGACTTCTGGAAGGAAGTAGACTTTTCTGATAAGCGTCTCCTGCGCACCCCCGTTATCATCAACAAACTCAAGCGCTACGTCAAAGAACTGACGCCGCAAAATGCCGACTCCATCATTGCCGCCAGCAAGTTTTTGGTCGACCAAACCCTCGATCACCCCGAGTTCTTCCAGGTCTTTGCCAACTGGATCACCCTGGAGTACGAACCCGGTAAATCCACGGTGATGGACGCCGAGGCCATCCACGTGTATATGATCCAGAACTACTTCACCCGCGACCGCGCCTTTTGGTCGGACAGCATGACCGTGTGGGGCCTTCAGGATCGCGCCGACCAGATGGCCCACAGCCTGGTGGGACAGGCTGGGCCTGACATCACGGTTCCCGGCATCGACGGCCAACCCAAGCGGCTTTACGACCTCAAAAAGCCCTATATCGCCGTCTTCATGTTCAACCCCGAATGTGAGCACTGCATCGAGCAAACGCCCAAACTGATGAGCGCCTACCAGACCCTGAAGGGAGACCTGGACATCTACGCCATTGCCATCGATACGGAAGCCGGGAAGTGGAAGAGCTTCGTACAGCGCTACGGCATGGGGGCCTTCACCAACGTGTACGACCCCACCAACCGCTCGATCTTTAAGACCTATTACGTAGACAATACTCCCGAGCTCTACCTGCTGGGCCCCGACCGCAAAATTGTGGCCAAAAACCTCAAGGTGGAGCAACTCGCCGAAGCCATTGCCCTCCACAAAAAACGGAACGGATAAGGAACTGCGGGCCGGGCGCGCATCATTCCCGGAGGGGAGAGCGTTATGGGTGAGCCCCCCAAAAGCACTACCTTTGTTTCATGCGCCTGACGATCATTTTCCTATTGGCTTATGCCCTTTCGGCCCTGGCCTCCTGCCGGGAGGAAACGGCAGTGCCTGCTGATCTGGCTGCCGACTACAGCCATTTCCCCCTGGAACTCAACCGACCGGTGTACTATGCCCTGGACAGCATCGTCTTGTTCAATACCGTGCAAGGCGTTGTTTACGACACCAGCCGGAGGGAAGTCCGCGAAACCCTGGTGGAGGTCAGCCTGGCACCAGACGGACGGGAAGTCTACCGGGGCGAGCGCTGGCAGCGGCCATCTTCGAACCTGCCCTGGACTTTCGTACAGACTTTTTCTGTTTACCGGACCACCACTAGCGCCGTACGTCAGGAAGACAACCTGGTTTTTACCAAACTGGTTTTCCCCCTCCGCCAGGACCAACGCTGGGATGGGCATACGGCCTTTGATGCTTCGCGCGACATCGTCGTGGGCGGCGAGTTTCTCGACGTTTTCAATGGCTGGGACTACCGCTACACGGAAGTCGGCCAGCCCATCACCCTCGCCACCGGCGCTACCTTTCCGGAAACCGTCTTGGTTACCCAGGCGGAGACGGATAACCTCATCGACCTCCGCTTCGCCTTCGAACGCTACGCCCCCGGCATTGGCCTGATCGAAAGGGTCATTGACGCCCGCCATACCCAGTGCCGCGTCTGCTGCGGCGGAGATACGGCGGCCTGCATCGACCTGCCGTGGGACCAAAAGGCTGAAAAAGGCTTCATCCTGCGCCAAACCTTCTTGCGTCGGGATTAGTACAATCAATAGCTGCACTATGGATCTTGTTGAAATTGGCTGGACGGGCAAATCCCACGGCCTGCGCGGGGAAATCAAGCTACGCGTACAAGACTTTTACGAAGAAGACCTCCTGGAAGCGAAGTCCATTCTCATCGGCGATCCTCCCGTTCCCCACTTTCTTGAGTACGTACGGGGCGAAGGATCCATCATCGCCAAATTGGAAGGCCTGGACAGCCGCGAGGCCATCCAGCTGCTCAGCAACCAGCCCCTGTGGCTCCTCGCCCACCAGGTCAGTGAGCGGGAAGCGGAGCCCGATACGCCCTACGATGCATTGATCGGTTTTACCATTGTCGCGGAAGGGTACCCGCCGCTGGGGCCCATTGATGCCATCATCGACTATCCACAGCATTACCTGGCGGAACTGGATCACGAGGGAAAGACCATCCTGATTCCTCTGCACGAAGACCTGATTACGGGACTGAACGAAAGCGAACGCATCCTGGAAATGGACCTGCCCGGCGGACTACTCGATTTGGGCAAAGAATAACGGCGAAGCGCACGCTGTGCACTTCGCCGTTACCGATCGATAGAGCCGTCTTCGTTTAACGAATAACCACTTTCCCGGTCTGGATGCCAGCGTTGCCACTGACTTGGTAGAGGTAAACGCCGCTGGCCAATCCGTCGATGTTCCACTGAACGTTGGCGCTGCCACCGCTGATGGTCTGTTTGATTTCCCGGACGACGCGGCCGTCGGGAGCTACCAGGCGGGTGAGGTAATCGCCGGCCGTGGGTGCTTCAAACTGGAGGTTAAAGCGTTCGCTGGCGGGGTTGGGAAACACCCGGGCCCTGGCCCAGGGTGACGAGGAGGGGGATAAAGAACACGCGGTTTTTCGGGCTTCGGCTTTTGCCGGTACCACCTTGAAAAGCGGGACAAAAAAAGCAGAATGCAGGCGGTTGCCCGCGTCTTTACCAGTTCTTAACACAAGACGATGCCACAAGGTGCTGTAAAAACTCCAATTATTCGCCATTGCGGCCCCACCTTTAACGTTCTGTTAGCCGCCCCTAGGCGTAAAAAAGGCCATTGAGGTAATCGAGCATGTAGTTGAGGGCGGGTACGGCGTCGCGCTGGAACTCGATGCCGAGAAAGGCGTTGCTGCCCGAATCGAGGAAGGCGTGGGGCCGCCCTTCGTGGACCCAGTAAGTGAGGTCATCGTGGCCAGCCATTTTCAGTTTATCCATGTAGGCCTGGATAGAGGCCGGCGTCGTCAGGTTGTCTTTCGAACCCACGGTGAAGAGCATGGGCGGGTAGTTGCGGCTGGTGGCGGCATCAACCAGGTGGATGGGCGAAATCATTTTGTAGCGTTCGGCGTGGTCGGTGGGGTTGTAGTCGCGGCCCATAATGCCCCGGGGTTGGGCACCGCCCAGTTGCCAGAAGATGTTGCTCGCACTTTCAAAGCTGTTGGATCCTTCGGCGTAGGGATTAAAGGCACCGTAGCTGATGATGGCGGCCTGTACGTTTGCATCACTTGCTTTGATGCCGTCGGCGGGGAGGTAGCTGGGGCGGAAAGTATAGTTGGGTGGATTAAAATCGCCATCTTCGGCCATGCGGTGTCCCTGCGTGGCCACCATCGTAGCCAGGTGCCCGCCTGCGCTGTCTCCGGTCACAATAATGCGCTTCGGGTCACCACCGTATTTGGCGATATTTTCCCGCACCCACAGCCGGGCCCCGAGGGCGTCGCTGACGATTTCGTCCATCGTCACCGTATTTTCCAGATCACCCAGCAAGCGGTAATTTACGTTGCAAACGATGTATTCTCCGTGGCTCGCCAAATAGGCCGCCCCCTCGTCCATGATGCTTTTATTATTGATCAGCCAGCCCCCGCCGTGGTACATAATAATCACGGGATAACTGCGCTTTTTGGTATCCGGCGTGTAAATGTCCATCGTCAGGTCAAAGCCGCGCGGTGCCGCCCATTTTACGTCCGCCACCTTCGTGAAAGTATGGCTTTTCATGGCCGCCTGGCTGCCGTTCGCTCCCGTTTGCTTCATACTGGTGCCGCAGTTGAGCAGCAAAAGGGCAATGGGAAATATTTGAAAAATTCGCTTTATCATCATCATGGTTTTTTTATTTTTTGCGCGGACGCAGGTGAAAGGTTGAGTTGAAGGAGCAGTGAGTGAATGCGTGAATGTGCGAATGTGTGAATGACCGCCGTGGGGTGCTGTGAGTGAATAATTGAATAATTGACCGCCGTAGGCAGCAGCGTAGCTAATGCGTGAATGAGTGAATGCGTGAATGCGTGAATGAGTGAATGCGTGAATGAATAAATGAATAAATGAATGCCACGTCTGTCCCGTGCGGTAGCCCATTCACGCATTCGCGCATTCACTCATTGGCCCCATTCACGCATTCACTCATTGGCCCCATAAACCGCCGCCCGAAACCCCCGGTGCAGCCCAATCTGGTCGTAGGGGAAAAGCTGGACAAAGAGAACGGCCGTGAGGTCGTTGGCGGGGTCTACCCAGAACAGGGTACTGGCGGCACCGTCCCAGAAAAATTCGCCTACGCTGCCGGGGTTTTCCTGTGCATCAACCGGCGGACGCATCCGCACGGCAAAGTCGATACCAAAGCCCACTTGTCCTTTGCTGGGCAGCCAGATGCGCTGGGTGACGGAATCGGCCAGATGGTTGGTGGCCATCAACTGAACCGTCTCCGGCTTAAGAATTTGCTTACCGTTGAGCGAACCGCCGTTAACCAACATCCGTGCAAAGGTCATGTAATCGTCGAGCGTAGACGTCAGGCCAAAACCTCCGGGCGTGAAAACCTGTGCATTGATGTTAAAGGCATGGGCCTCCGCGTCGGGCATCTGCACCAAAGTGCCATCGGCGGCGCGCTGGTAGGCGGAGGACATTCTGGCGCGGTCTTCCTCCGGCACGAAGTAGCGGGTTTCTTGCATCCCCAGCGGATCCAGGACTTTGGTGCGGAGGTATTCGTCAAACGGTACGCCCGCGATCCGCTCTACCAGCAACGCCTGCACGTCTACCGCAGGACCGTATTCCCACTGTTCCCCGGGATGGAAAAGCAACGGGATGCTCGCCAGTTTTTCCGCCAGCCCCGTCAGGGTATGCGTATAATTCCGCGTGTCGGCCGCCTCCCAGATGGGCTTCAGCGCCGGGTGGTCGCCACCGTTGTAAAAACCTGCCGTGTGGCGGGTGAGATCGCGGATGGTCATCGGCCGCTTGGGCGCTTCGGTCTTTACCTTTCCCGCCGCGTCTACTCCGGCGTACACCCGCACGTTGGCCAGCTCGGGGATGTACTGCGCAACGGGGTCGTCCAGGGAGAATTTACCCGCCTCGTACAACTGCATCAGCGCCGTAGCCGTCAGTGGCTTGGTCATGGAATAAATCTGGGCAATGGTGTTGCGCGCCATCGGCACCTTGCCCGCCCGATCGGCGTCGCCCGCGGCCTTGAAGTAAACCTCTTCGCCTTTTTCGTAGATCAACGCCGAGATGCCCGCTACGCCGCCGGGTGCAACGAAGGCTTCCAGCGTACTGTCCAAACGCGCCACCGCCGCTGGCGTGATGACGGGCTGCCGAGGCCAGTGTTTTTTCGCCAGCGCCAAGGTGTTTTCAATGCCTTCTCGGGAGGGCAGTTTATCGCCCTCGTATTCTATGCCCAGCCAGCCATTGTAGTCCCGGGCGTGCAGGATGTCGAAAAGTACGGCGTAGTCCATGCTCGGCTCCTCGCCCGCCGCGTCGAAGTTGAAGGCTTTTACGCTCACGGACGCCGCGTAGGGAATGAGTTCCAGCATTCCCTGGTAGCGGTTGTATTCCTCCACGCAGGGCGCTCCCCAGAGTTCCCCGTTTTCCCGGGCGATGCACCAGTTGTCGAAGTCGGCCAAACTGCCCACTTCGTAGTCTTTCAATTGCTCCACGAGGTCGGCCAGCCAGGCACCGTTGTTGGAAATGCCGCCGTGGTTCTCAATGACAATCCGGATGCCCAACTCGCGGGCTTCGCGTGCCAGTTGAGCGATGGACTCCAGGCAGGCGGCCTTGATCTCCGCAGGAGTGCCATCGCCGTGGGCATTGACGCGGATGGCCGGACTCCCAATCCGCTGCGCCGCGCGCGCCCACTGCAGGTGTACGGCAATGGAACGACTCCGTTCAGCAGGATCCGAACTACCTAAATTGCCAGCCCCATCTACCAGGATCATCACATTTTCCAGGCCCGCCGCCTCAGAGGCCTGGCGCAGACTATCCAGAAAGGCCGTATTTTCAACCTGGTCCTGGAAAAACTGGCTGACGTACTCCACGCCCGCAAAACCCATCTCGTCGGCCGCGGCGATGAAGTCGAAGGTGTTCATGTCCCCCGAGAAGTGCTCGCGGTGAAAAGACCACTGCCCGAGCGAATACCGAGGTTCGGCTGCCTTGCCTTGTTCAACTGCGGGGTTCTGCTCCGCAACGGAGCCGTCCGGGGCATCCCCGCAGGCGCTAAAGACCAGGCTGGCCAAGAGGATGCCCATACAGGCAATTTTTTGAAAAGTAGGCATATGCATGTCGTTGAGTCACTGGTAAAATTAGCCCTGATCCGGCAAAATGAAGCGGTAGAGGTAGGGCGCCTTGTTGGCCGCGCCGGTAAATTTCTTTTCCAACCGCTCCAGTACCCCCAGGTCGAGTATCCGCCGCTGGAAATTGCTGCGCGTAAAGGCCCGGTCGTAGACCGTCTCGTACAACTCCCGCAGCTCTTGCATGGTGAAACGCTCGGGCAGGAGATTAAACCCGATGAGCTTGCGGTCCAGGTCGTTGCGCAGGGCTTTGAGCGCCTCGGCTACGATCTTGTTGTGGTCCATCACCATAGCGGGCAAGGCTTCCAGCGGATGCCAGTCAATCGAGTCGTCAATCTCACTTTTTACCGGCACCACTTTGGCGATATTAACCAGCGCGTAGTAGCCAATGGACACAAAGCGGCGCGTCAACCAGGCTACTTCTCCCGCATTTTCACCGTGCCGCTCCGCGTTTTCCCGAACGATGTCGCGCATGAACGGTCCGGTGGAACGTTCCAGATCACCGAAAACCTGAAACTGCTCCAGGTAAATCTTTTCAATGCCCGTGCGCCCCTTCAGGATGTTGAGAGCAGCCTCGTCGATGCTTTCGTCCTGCCGTACAAATCCTCCCGGCAGCGTCGAAAGCCCCCCGCGGAAATTCAGTTTGGGCACCAATACGTGCAGACTTCGGTCGCGGTAGCCGAAGATGACGCAGTCGATGGAAAGCTGCTCAATAAACCCCTCCTTTTCCGGCAGCCGGAAGCGTGGGCCGTCTTGCATAGTTCTGATTTAAGCCTGAACCCAGGCGTTGACCGGTGCTAAGGTAAGGCAAAGTTGTGGCTATTGTATTTTTTTTATACAATAACCGATTATTCCCCTTAGCTTTGCCTTCGATCATTCAAGTTTACTCCGTCCATGAAGGCATCTTCCTTTTTCCTCAGCATTGGCCTGCTGGCCGTCCTTCTGCTCAGCTTCGGCTCCTGCCAGCCCACGCCGGGCCCGGCCCAGCTGCTCGTCTTCAGCAAGACGGAGGGCTTTCGCCACACTTCCATTGCCGCTGGTGTAGCCGCACTGACCAAAATGGCGGAGGAAAAGGGCTTCACGGCCACCTTCACCGAGGATGCCGACTTGTTTACCGATAACAACCTGCGCAACTACCGCGCCGTGGTCTTCCTCAATACTACCGGAGACGTCCTCAACCCCGCCCAGCAGATCGCCTTCGAGCGCTTTATCCAGGCCGGCGGCGGCTACGTGGGCGTACACGCTGCCACCGATACGGAATACGACTGGCCTTGGTACGGTCAGCTGGCCGGCGCATACTTTCTCGACCACCCCAGCACCCCGAGCAACTTACAGGAGGGCACCTTCCACGTCCTCGAAAAAGACCACTGGGCAACCCAGGGCATGCCCGATACCTTTAAGCGGACGGACGAGTTCTACGCCTTCCGCAACATTTCGAAGCACATCCATCCGGTGCTCGAAATCGACAACGAAAGCTACGTTGGCGGCAGCAACCCCGATTTTCACCCCATGAGCTGGTACCAGGAATTTGACGGCGGTCGCTCGTTCTACACTGCCATGGGCCACACCGATGAGACCTACTCCGAGCCCCTTTTCCTCGATCACCTTTGGGCGGGCATCAATTACGCCATGGGTGGAGATGATCCCGCGCCACTCGACTACGAGAAGTCCCGGCCAGAAGAAAATCGCTTCTCCAAAGAAGTCCTGGCCGATAAGCTTGACGAACCCATGGAATTGACGCTGCTGGACGAAGAACGCATCCTCTTCATCCAGCGCAAAGGCGAAGTGCGGCTGTACAACCTGGCCACTGCCGAACTCAAAACAATTGCCAACCTGCCCGTCAGCCTGAAGTACGTGGACAAAGACGGTAAAGAATCCGTTGCCGAAGACGGCTTGCTGGGCCTCAACAAAGACCCCAACTTCGCCGAAAACCACTGGATTTACCTGTTCTACTCTCCGGTCGATACCGCCGTCAACCGCCTTTCCCGCTTCGAAATGAACGGTGATGAATTGCTGCTGGACTCCGAAAAAATCATGCTCGAAATTGGCGTACAGCGCGAGCAGTGTTGCCACACTGGAGGGTCCATCGACTGGGACGCGGCGGGCAACCTCTACCTTTCTACCGGGGATAATACCAACCCCCACGGCTCCAACGGCTACAGCCCCAGTGACGAACGCCCCGGGCGCAGCGCCTGGGACGCCCAGAAATCTTCGGCCAATACCAACGACCTGCGCGGCAAAATCCTCCGCATCCACCCCGAGGCCGACGGCAGCTACACCATCCCTGAGGGCAACCTATTCCCCGCCGGCACCGCCAATACCCGCCCCGAAATCTATACCATGGGCCACCGCAATCCTTTCCGGATTTCCGTAGACCAGAAAACGGGCTACGTGTACTGGGGAGACGTCGGCCCCGATGCCAATGAACCCAACCCCGAGCGCGGCCCCGCTGGCCACGACGAAGTCGGCCAGGCCCGCAGCGCCGGCAACTTCGGCTGGCCCCACTTCGTTGGCGACAACAAAGCCTACCATAAGTACGACTTCGCCAACGAGAAATCTCTCCCAAAGTGGGACGCCGCCGCTCCCACCAATACCTCGCCGAATAACACCGGACTACAAGAGCTCCCCCCCGCCCAGCCCGCGTTCGTCTGGTATCCCTACGGCGCTTCTCCGGAGTTCCCCCTTCTGGGCAGCGGTGGCCGCAACGCCATGGCTGGCCCCGTCTATTACCAAAGCGATTTTGCTAACGCCGAACGCCCCTTTCCCGCCTACTACGATGGCAAACTCCTGGCCTACGAATGGATGCGCGGCATCATCTACGCCGTAAAAATGGACGCCGAGGGCAATTTGCTGTCCATGGACCGCTTCATGCCCAGCTATACCTTCAGCAACCCCATGGATATGGTCTTCGCCGCCAACGGCGATCTTTTTATGCTCGAGTACGGCACCGGATGGTTCACCCAAAACGACGACGCCCGCCTGGTCCGCATCAGCTACAACGCCGGCAACCGCCCGCCCAAAGTGGAACTCATCGCCAACACCGCCGGCGGCTCCGCACCCCTGGCTTTGGAACTTAACGCTGGCGGTACCTCCGACCCCGACAACGACGAACTGAAGTTTACCTGGAACATCAGCAACGACGCCGGATTCAAACAACATTTCACGACCGAAGAGGCGGCACTCACGCTGACGGAAAAAGGGGTCTACAAAGCCGAACTCACGGTAGACGACGGCAACGGCGGCCAGGTTACCCAGGCCCTCGAGATCGTCGTCGGTAACGAAAAACCCATCGTTGACCTGACGCTACCCAACGGCAACGCCTCCTTCTTCGTCCCGGGGCAACCCATCCTCTACGACGTGCAGGTGACGGACGCCGAAGACGGTAAACTGGACGCCGGTATCGCCGCCAGCCAGGTTGCCTTCAGCATCGATTATCTTGCCGAGGGCTACGACAAAGTCATCATCGAGCAGGGCCACCGGGGCGCGGACGCAGGTGCAAAGTTGAGTAAAGGAGCAGTGCTCATCGGAGAAAATGACTGCATCTCCTGCCATAAGGTAGCCGAAAAATCCATCGGCCCCAATTACACCGAGATCGCCACCCGCTACGCCGGAGACGCCAACGCCGAAGAATACCTGACGGGCAAGATCATTGCCGGCGGCAGCGGCGTCTGGGGCGAAACCGCCATGGCTGCCCACCCCGAACTGGCCACCAGCGACGCCGTGGAAATGGTACAGTACATCCTCAGTCTGGCCAAAAAATCCGACCAGGCCGCCCTGCCCCTCAAAGGCAGCTATTTGCCCACCTTGCCCGAAGGCGACCCCGGTATGGGCGTCTTTATCCTGCGGGCCGCCTACCTCGATCGCGGTACGGACGGACTTCCCGCCCTCGGTGCCGAGAAAACTTTGGTGCTCCGTAATGCCAACATCAACCCCCACAGCTTTACGGCCTACCAGGACGTGCGTAAGCTCTCCTTCGGCGGCCGTAATCTCCTGCTCCCCGAAAAATCCGGTGCCTACGCCTTGCTCTCCGACGTCAGCCTGGCCGGCATCAGTGCCATTTCGCTCGTTGCATCGGCGCCCGTCCCCATGATCAACGCCGTAGGAGGAACCGTAGAACTCCACCTCGATACACCAGACGGACCCCTCCTGGGCACGTCGCCACTTCTGAAGACTACCGACCAGATGCCCGGCCAATCCGCTGCCGCTCCGCCACTGCTGACCGTTCCCCTTACTCTGCCCACGGGTACTTCCCCAACCGATCAACACGATCTCTACTTCGTCTTCAAAAGCCCCGATGGCGCAGACGGCGTAATCATGGTAGTGATGGGGGTAATGGTCCAATTGGACCAAAAACTGAGCCGCTAGTTTTCCCCGATCGATGCCTTTGTCACGACATTCGCCCGCAAGGGATTTTTCGCCGATTGGGTCCGGAGGGAAATTCTGCGCGGGCGAAAACTGTGGCCACCCGCGGGCGCGCCCTTAATCCCGCCGGGTGTAGGCCAACAGCTGTCGCGCAATGTACTTGCCGATGATGTCAAACTCCAGGTTTACTTTGTTACCGGGGCGGAGGGCCTGAAAATTGGTGTGCTCGTAGGTGTAGGGAATTATCGCCACCCGGAAGGTATCCTCCACCGGTTCCACTACCGTCAACGATACCCCGTTGATGCAAACACTGCCCTTATCCACCAATAGATTTTCGGGGGAGGGGTAGTACCGGAATTGGTAGTACCAGCTGCCGCCTGCCTCTTCCACCGCCAGGCACTCACCCAGGCCATCGACGTGGCCCTGCACGATGTGACCATCCAGCCGCGCACCCGCCTGCATGGCCCGTTCCAGGTTTACCCGGTCGCCCACGGCCCATTCGCCCAGCCGCGTCCGGTCCATCGTCTCGCGGATCGCCGTTACGGTGTGCATCCCCGGCTCCAGGGCCACCACCGTCAGGCATACCCCGTCGTGGGCCAGGCTCTGGTCGATCTTCAGCTGATCACTGATCGGCGAAGCAAGGGTGAAGTGGTAATTGTCCTGCTCGCGCACAATCTGCGTGATGGTGGCCGTAGCCTCAATGATGCCCGTAAACATGGTGCGATGATATTAATAAGTTGGCCAGCATAACAACGGAGACCGACCGCCGTTCACCGCTGCGCAAAAAGCCAGCAGTTTAATGGCCGCGCTTTCTCACTCAACCCAAGACAATTTCTTCAAAATCGAAGGGGACCTGCACTACCAGTTCGTGCTTACTCCGGGAAACTCCACTGCTAACCTTGTGCCCATCGACGCGGATTTTCTTCGGGATTTCCTCCAGGCCCAGAAAGCGCACCTGAATGGTTTGGAAGCTGGCGTTGAAATCTCCCCGGATGCTCTGCGCCAAGGTCGTTTTTTTGCCCAGGCGGGTCAGTTGGTAAGTGCGCTCGGTGTACTGACCAGCGGCGTGGCCGTACCCTTCGCCCGCGTCCCAGTAAAATTTGCTGCTTCCCGTGGTAGCCGCAAAAACGCTGAGGTGGAGCGTAGTGGCCTTACTGAGTTCGCTGGTACTCTGCACCACTTCGGCGGTGGGCAGGGATGCGCCGGCCCGGACAAAAATGGGAATACGGCTGGCCTTGACTTTGATTTTCAGGATTTGCTGGCCAGGGTGCGGGGTGCCCTCCCAAAAGTCATACCATTCCCCGCGGGGCAGGTACACTTCCATTTTCTTGACGCCTTTTTTCAGGACAGGACAGACCAGAAGGTCTTCGCCAAAGAGGAACTGGTCGCTGTAGGTCCGGCAGAGCGGATCGCGTTGGTCGTGGAAGAAGAGGTTCCGCAGGACTGGCTTGCCCGTCACGAGGTGCTGCCGGAAGCTGGTGTAGAGGTAGGGCAGCAGCTCGTAGCGCAGTTCAATGGCTTTGCGGTTGTTGCGGGTATGCTCTTTGCCGTGAACCCAGGGCTCTTGGTCCTGGCGGTTGGTGGCTTCGGCTTTTTTTACTTCTTCCGCTTCTACCTCGGCGGCCCCGTCGGCGTTATTGCCCATGCTGTGGATGCGCATCAAAGGATGAAAAACGGCCAACTGCAGCCACCGCGTCAGCAATTCCGGACTAGGGTCGTCCACGAAGCCGCCGATGTCGGTACCCACCATGCTGTACCCGCTGATGGCCAGGCGGATGCACTGCCGGTTGGCAATTTGCAGGTGTTCCCAGCTGGCTACGTTGTCTCCCGTCCACAGGGCTGCGTGGCGTTGCCCCCCGCTGAAGTTGGCCCGGCCGAGGAGGAAAGGACGCTTGGCTGGTTGCAGTGTCTTCAAGCCCTCGTAGCTGGCCCGGGTCATTTGCATGCCGTAGATGTTGTGGGCCTTGCGGTGGTCCGTCGGTGCACCGTCGTAGTCGTGGCGGACGTCGTCGGGGAAGGTCAGGCGATTGACCTTAAACATCGCCGGCTCGTTCATGTCGTTCCAGAAGCCACTGACCCCTTGCTCGCAGTAGAGTTCGCGGTAGAGCTGTCCCCACCACGACCGGACGCTCGCCTTGGTGTAATCTGGCCAGACACATTCCGGGGGCCACACCGGGCCCACCATCAATTCTCCCGAACCGCGCTTGCAGAAGGCATCTTCGGCCATTCCTGCGGCGTAGACGGAGTAGTTTTCATCGACGCGAATGCCCGGATCGATCATCACCACCGTATGGAAACCTTGTTCACGCAGGTCGTGGATCATTCCTTTGGGGTCTGGAAAATAATCGTGGTTCCAGGTGAAACAGCGGTAGCCGTCCATGTAGTCGATGTCCAGGTAAATGGCGTCGCAGGGGATGCGTTTGGCGCGGAAGGTATCGGCCAACTCCCGCACGCGGCTTTCCGGATAGTAGCTCCACCGGCACTGGTGGAAACCCAAGGCCCACAGCGGCGGCAGCTCTGGAAGCCCCGTCAGCTGATGGTAGGCCGCTGCAACGTCGTCCAGGGCCGGTCCGGCCAGGAAGTAGTAATTCAGTTCTCCGCCGTCGGCCCAGACCGTAGCCACCTGGTTCTTATGGCTGTTGAAGTCGAAGTGGCTGCGGTAGGTATTGTCCAGAAAAATCCCGTAGCCATAGCCTTCGCGCAGGCCGTAAAAAAAGGGGATGGAACGGTAGTTCGTTTTTCGGTCGCGGGTGAACGCAAAGGCGTCTTCGTTATAATTCGACCATTCGGTGCCTTGCAGGTCGGTGTCCCAGGCTTTGTCGCCCATGCCGTAAAATCCCTCTTCGGCGCTGGTCCGGAACTGCAAACGTACCTGCTGGATGCCCTCCAGCAGGGTAGTGCGCAAATAAAGCCCTGAACTGTGCTCGTGCAAGACCGTTCCCGTTGCGCGGTCCGTTATGCTGACCGTGCCATCGGCCTTGGAGATACTTACTTCCAGCGCTGCGGTCTGGAGCGTAAAGGCCGTTTTGTTTTCCAGCACCGTCGTTTTCACCAGTCCGGGGCGGGCGGCGGGGTCGAGGGCGTAGCTGAAGTCCCGGCCCGGCGCGCCCAGTGTCGCGCGGAAGCGGATCAGACGCTCGCTCCATACCGTAATGTGCAGCACCAGCGTTCCCGAACCTTCTATCCGGTAGGTGTTGGCCCCCAGGGGGGTAATGCCCGAAACTGCGCCCGGTTGGTGCTCCCGATAGACATCGTCGTAGCGGGCCGTATTGGCCGTGTCGCCGTCAAAAACCAGGTGGGGGGCGGGGGCGTAGGAAAAAACGGGGGCTTTTTTAAGCTTGGGTATTTTGGGCATCGCGGGCAGTTTTCGGGCTGCAAGGTAGGAAAGATGCCAAAAGCTTGTTCAGACTTTGGCCTTTTCCACCAGCAAACGGACATTATCGGGCAGATCGACCTCGCTTTTGGCTGCGGCGGCGTGTCGACTTGCCTTGCTCCGTGCCTTGAGTGCGCACCTGCGGCCGCGCCCAAAAAATTACTTGCCGTTCAATGACCAGTCGTAGTCCTTGAAGCGAATGTCGGTGCCCTCGGGCAGGGGGCTGGCCAGGTATTTGTTGAGGTAGCTGCGCAGATCGCCGAAGTCTTCCTGGTACCAATCGAAGATTTTGGAGACCATGATTTGTTCGCCACTCGTTTGGTTGTACTGCCCGTTGCGGATAAATTTCCGGGCGTTGGCCTGCAGCATGCTCTCGAGGTTATCGGCGGTAAAGGCCTGATTGGGCAGCGGCGGGCAGGACTTGGCGGCGCAGTTTACCGCAAAATGGATGCGGGCGTCCTGGTATTTGGGGCGCAAAATATCGTGTTCGATGTTGTTGAGGCTGTAGCTTTTGCCGTCCAGGGTGATCCACTTCACCTTCCAGGGATCGCCGCCGTCGAGGTCCGTTATTTTCTGTACGGGGTAGTTTTTGAGGATCAGTTTTACGGTGTAGGCGTTGTAGGCGTTGATCCAGTAGGCCATGGCGGCTTTGCGGGGCCATTCGCTCGTGGGCGCGTTAGCGGCGAGGCTGGCCAGGTAGGCATCGAGCTGACTTTCCTGCTTTTTCAGGGCCGCGTAGTTCACCACGCCAGCGTCGCTGACGTGGGCTTGCAGGAGCGTGTTCCAGGGTGCGTGGCTGGGGATCTCAGGGGACATGGGGGCTGGTGGGGCCGTGCTTTCGGGGGCGCTGGACGCAGGTGCTCCCCCCCGACCCCCCGAAGGGGGGAGTGTGGACGAAGGAGCTGGGGTGGACGGGGCCGGCGTCGGCTTTTCTTCGGCTTTTGGGGACTTACTTCCCGCAGTTTCCTGAATGGCTGGCGACGGCGCTTGCCCGGTCTTAGCCGCTGTTTTGGCGACGGGGGCGGGCAATTTTTCTGGCGCTACGGTGGATGGATCGTCGTTGCGGGTATCGGCGATCTGATCCTGAGCCGTGACAATTTCGGGGGTATCGCCGGGCATATTTTCTACGCTGCTGCCGGGGGTACTGCTGTCCACGACGGAGTCCGGCGGATTTGGCCCCTGGCAGGTGAATAAGCAGATGGCGAGGACTAAGACAGCGAAAAAGCGTAGGAAGAGCATGGTAATTGAACTAATGTTACTGTCTTCAACGTCCGCCACCGGGTCCGAAGTTTGCTGGTCCAACGCGATTCGTCGGCAAGCGGCAAATGATTTTGCAACTTCTTTGCCGCAGGTGCTTGTTCGGAATCGGGCCGTAGTATATCTTTGCGCCCCGTTAACGGAGGAATGGCAGAGCGGTTTAATGCACCGGTCTTGAAAACCGACGTACTGAAAGGTACCGGGGGTTCGAATCCCTCTTCCTCCGCAACCATTTTTAGTGAGCCCGCGTCGTTTTACGGCCGGGCTCATTGCTTTGGTAGCCGGGGCATTTCCCCTACGGCGGCCAGGTAAACCCGGCAATCCGCCGTGACTTCAAAGGAATAACTTTCGCCGGCGGGTAAAAACGCGGCACGCTGCCGGGTGTGGAGCTGGAGGCCGCTGGCTTCGTGCTTCACTTGCCCGTCGAGCAGCAGCAAAATGGCCGGTCCCAACGGGCAGTCTGCCGTGACCCTGTCTCCTGCGGTGGCATCCTGGAGGGAGAGGGAAAAATCTGGCGCGGGAGTGGGGTAGTGCTTCCAATCACCTGGCCCGGGCGCGGGTTGCAGAATTTGCGGGGTTACGGCGGAGCAGTCGATGTGGGCCAGCAGCTCGGGCACGTCAATGTGTTTGGGGGTTAGGCCGCCGCGCAAGACGTTGTCGCTGTTGGCCATCAGCTCCAGACAGCTGCCGGCCAGGTAGGCGTGGGGAATCCCCGCGTCCTGAAAAATGCCTTCGCCCGGCCGCAGGTGGACGATGTTGAACCAGTAGATGCTGAAGATGCCGCGGTCGTAGTGGCCCTCCCGGGTGTACTGTTCCAGGGCGCGGCGGGCCCAGAAGGCGGGCGTGCTGCGGTCGTGGCCGCTTGTGTTGCGAAGTTGTCCAGCGAGCGGATGGAGGAGTTCATCGACGCGGTCCTGCCCGGCTTCCATCACGTAGCGGTAGAGTTCGGGGATGCCCCGCCGGAGGTAAGGTTCGAGGGCTTGCCAGCCGGGGACGGACTGGAGGGTTTGGCGAATTTCGTCGGGGTTGCGAAAGCCGTGGAGCAGGTAAAAGTCGGTGAGGGCAACGCCGAGTTCGGGTTTGTGGTTGGGGTCGCGGTAGTTGCGGTGGTCGGCGGTACGGGGGATGCCGGCGGCTTCTTCGCGGGCAAAACCAGCCTCAGCGGCGGCTTTGGTGGGGTGGATTTGGATGGAGAGCATTTCCCGTACGTCGAGCACCTTAAACAGGAAGGGTAGGGTCGCGGAAAAGCGCGCGGCTACTGTGGGGCCGAGCATTTGTTGGGGGTTTTCGTCGATCAGGACGTCCAGCGTAGTTTCACTACCCACCACTTTGGCGGGGCCTTTGGGATGGGCACCCAGCCAGAGTTCGGCCTGGGGACCTTGCGAGGGGTTGGGCTGTTGCAGGAACTCAGCCAGAAACTGGGTGCCGCCCCAGGCGTAAGATTGGAGAATGCCTTCGATGGCGGTGGGTTGTTTGGGCATATGGATAGGTATGCGGCTTTTATTCGTGGTAAAGGTAAGTTGTGGAGGTTTTTAGTTTAGGTTGGCTTGCGGACGCTTCGCGCAGTACCCCGGATTGCGGACGCTTCGCGCCCTTATCCGGGGTTATTGAGGTTGGACCCCTCCGGGGTCGGGAGGGGGGGGGACGACTGGAAGGGAGGTGACTCGCTCCTTCGCTTGCTCGCGCACTCTTCCTGGCACCTGCGGCCGCGCCCAAAAGGAAAAGGGGCCGCAAAACGCTGATTTAGCGCTAAAGCCCGTCCGGTGGGGTACTAAATTGCCCGCTGACTACCATACTATTGTCGGTCAAGCTACCTTAGCGCCCCGTAAAAAATAACCAAATGCCATACCTGTTTACCTCCGAGTCCGTCTCCGAAGGGCACCCCGATAAAGTAGCTGACCAAATCAGCGATAACCTGGTCGACCACTTCCTGGCCTTTGACCCCAGTTCTAAAGTCGCCTGCGAAACCCTCGTAACGACCGGCCAGGTGGTGCTGGCTGGCGAGGTAAAATCGAGCACGTACCTGGACGTACAGCAGCTGGCGCGCGACGTGATCCGCCGGATCGGTTACACCAAGAGTGAGTACATGTTCGAGGCCAACTCCTGCGGCGTACTTTCGGCTATCCACGAGCAGAGCCCCGACATCAACCAGGGTGTAGAGCGTGCCGAGGCGGAAGACCAGGGGGCGGGCGACCAAGGGATGATGTTCGGCTACGCTACCGACGAAACCGACAACTACATGCCGCTGGCCCTGGACCTGAGCCACCGGATTCTCCGGGAGCTGGCCGCCATCCGCAAGGAAGGCAAGAAAATGAAGTATCTGCGCCCCGACTCCAAGAGCCAGGTCACCATCGAGTACGACGACAACCACCAGCCGATCCGCATCGATTCCATCGTTGTTTCCACCCAGCACGACGAATTCGACAAGGACAAAAAAATGCTGGAGCGCATCCGTGAGGACGTCATCAAAATCGTCATCCCCCGCGTGCGCAAGGGCCTGAAGAAGAGCCTGCGGAGCCTGTTTACTGACGGCATCACCTACCACGTCAACCCCACGGGCAAGTTCGTCATTGGCGGACCGCACGGCGACACGGGCCTGACGGGCCGCAAGATCATCGTAGACACCTACGGTGGTAAGGGAGCCCACGGCGGCGGGGCGTTTTCGGGCAAAGACCCCAGCAAGGTAGACCGTTCGGCGGCCTACGCCACGCGGCACATCGCCAAAAACCTGGTGGCCGCCGGGGTTGCCGGTGAGATGCTTGTACAAGTCAGCTACGCCATCGGCGTGGCCAAGCCCACCAACATTTACGTCAACACGAATGGCTCGGCAAAGGTAGACCTGAGCGATGCCCAGATCGCCGAAAAGGTCATGGAGCTGTTCGATATGCGCCCCTACGCGATTGAGAAACGCCTCAAGCTGCGCAATCCCATCTACTCCGATACCGCCGCCTACGGCCACATGGGCCGGGAGCCGGAAACGAAAAAACTGACCTTCCGCGACGGTTCCGGTAAAACCAAGACCGTTAAAGTGGAGACTTTCACCTGGGAAAAGCTCGATTACGTTAAAAAGGTCAAGACGGCCTTTGGGCTGTAAATCCAGCGGAAAGATTATTTGCCCCGGGGTGGCCGTTGGTCACTCCGGGGCCATGTTGCGTCGTCCGTTATGCCCCGTTGGGCAGAACCTTCACCTTGCTGGGCGAAAGACGGTTTAAAGTGCCGTAGCTTAGCGCTTCTTACGTACTTTAAACCAATCATCATGCGTCGTCCACTCCTTTTCCTGCTGGCCATTGTCACGGCCGCTATGCTTTCTGCTTGTTTGACCATTGAAAACAAGGTGACCTTGCGGGCGGACGGTTCCGGCGAGCAGGTTGCTACGGTTGACCTGGGAGAGATGATCAGTAATCCCTTCTTCAAAATGGCGATGGAAGAGGAAATGGCCAAAAATGGTAAGCCGGAAGGTGAGCAATCCGTTGATTCTACCTGGGTGATGCTGGACCAATTGGGGCCGTTGAACCCGGACTGGTCGGCCGGCGAACGCGATTTGGTGGGGCGTGCAAACGGGCGCATGTACATCAACTTCGAGGAAGGGGTGGGCTACGTGAAGACCTTCTTTGCCTTCGACGATGTTGCGCAAATTGCGCAGTTCAACGCGTTGATGGCCAAGGCCAACAAGCCCGAAGAAGAAAACCCCATGGCCGGTTTTGGTGGCCAGGATGGCATGCTGAGCAGCTATACCCTCCAGGGAAAAAAATTCACCTGTACGAGCAGTGTTTCTCCCGACTTCGTTAACCCCATGGCCAATTCCGACCTGGGTGAAGAGGGCGCCGAGATGATGAAGCAGATGTTCAGCGATGCATCGATCATCTACACGCTGGAGCTTCCGGGCAAGGTGAAAAAAGTGAAGGGCTTCCCGGGCCACACCGTGGAGGGCAAAACCCTTACCCAGGTCATTCCCTTTCTGGACCTGATGGACAAGCCCCAGGCGTTGGTCAATGCACTGAGCGGCGAAGTGAAATTCAAGTAAACCATGCTGGAAGACATCTGGAATGCGGCCCGCAAGGGGGTGAGTGACCTGGCGGGCACCGTCGGGGAGGGTGCCAAGGAAAAGACTTTGGAGGTCATTGAGGACTGGATGAAGATTTTCCCCCAGTTGAGTGCCTACGGGTTGGAGATTACCAGCTTCTCGATGGCGCTGGCGATCAGCCCATCCCTCAACGTGGAACTACTGGGCAAACACGAAGACTGGAAGGAAGAGGCCCTGGCCAGACGCGCCGAAGCCCACAAAGGGGAAGTAGCCATTTCGATGGTCTTTTCCGCCATCCGCACCGCTTACCGGATGCAAAAGCAAACCAAGGCTCCTTTGAAGGACCCGCTGATTTTAAAGATCATCGTTCGCCTTTCCCCCGAAGTGCGGGTGGTGCTCGGTCAACCCGTCCTGGAAGACTGATGTTCGGGTCTTAAAATATTTCCCACATGACCGTTCATCTGCATCGCCTTGACGACGCTTTCCACCTCGAAGCCACCAACGAAGAAGGACACACCGTACGGGCGGATGGCAGCACGGCCATTGGCGGGAGCAACTCCGCGATGCGGCCGATGCAGCTGTTGCTGGCGGCCGTGGGCAGTTGTTCCAGCATCGACGTCATTCTCCTCCTGCGCAAGCAGCGGCAGGACCTCAAAGACCTGCGCATCAGCGTCTCCGGCACCCGGCGGGAGGAAGAACCGCGGCTCTTTACGGCCATTCACGTACATTACACGCTGGTGGGGGAAGTGGATGAAAAGAAGGCCGAGCGGGCTTGCCGCCTGAGCATGGAGCAGCTGTGTTCCGTCAGCCTGATGCTCAAAGCGGGTGGGGTAGTGGTTACGTGGGATTATGAGGTGGTGGGGGAGTAGGGCTTGTGTCTGCTGGCCCTGAAACTGGTACTTTTGCTTGGACGTCAAAGTATGGTTCAACAACCCAAGACTTAGGATTTTGTGTTTTCTTGAAAATTCATAGTCAGCAATGACTTGAAAATTTCCTGATGGCCTTCATCATCTGTATTTTCAACAATGGATGCGATACGGGCATGAAATTCTTCCTTGATTAAGTAATAGAACCGACCGACGATGATGCACCCCCACCCCTTCACCACCCCCAGGCTAACCCTGCGTCCCTTCCAACTGGCTGACGCCCCGGAACTGTACCGGCTCAACGCTGATCCGGAAGTCATGCGCTGGATACCAAAGGATGAAGTTTTTGCCAATACCCAGGCGGCAGAAACTTTTTTACACGATTACCTTGCCCAAAGCAAAGAGTGGCCGTACGCCAGGTGGGCCGTAGTACGAACGGACGATGCGGTCTGGCTAGGGTGGTGTGGGCTCCGGCAAGGACCAGACGGTGCGGTAGACTTAGGCTACCGATTTCACCGCAGCGCCTGGGGGAATGGCTACGCCACTGAATCCGGCAAAGCCTGGATCGAGCAAGGCTTCGGCCCGGGTAAGCTACCGCGCATCGTCGCCAGCGCAGCGGACGGTAACATTAACAGTCACCGGGTCTTGCAGCGTCTCGGTTTCCGACGGTTCCCCGAGGGCGACTTTTCAAGGGATGGGTTCCACTGGCAGCGTTTTCACCTGGAGCGAGCCGCACAGGGAAAGCCCTGATTTTCAGCTCCCCAACGGAACAGGGGAATGGCAGCTTTAAAGAATGATTGAAAAAAATATTTGTTTTAACGAGTTCATTGTCCGTATCTTTATCGAAGACCTTGCTGTCGCAATAAGTAAGCGGCTCAGACAAGTACCAAACTTAGGCTTAAAGTCAAGCCACCCTCACCAAACCTATCACCCAAACGCACTAAACACCAAACCAAGCATAGTACTTTGAACGCATTACCCACCACTTTCACCGTCAATTCCTACAGGATGCTATCCGATGATTTGGCTTCACCCTTTTTTTATTGCCCGGGCTAGTGGAAATCTATTCCCTGCAGTGCAACGCTGCTGAATAGAGAACTTTTATTGAAGTAGGTTATCCGGATGGCCAGTTACCGTTGGTAGCTGGTCATCTACTTTTTGGGGCAGGACGTCACGCTGGTTAGCTTTCGGGCACTGCGTTTTTCCGCTGTGTGGTTTTTTTAGAACCGCTCAGGCATTAGGGGTACTGAGTAAGGGTTTATTGGGCCTGGGCTTCTCTCAGCGCCGGGCCTTCCATTGCTCCTTTAACTTACCTGGCACCTGCGGCCGCGCCCAGCCGGAAATACTGCGCAGCGATAAACTGCTTATGGCTGCCCCAGGCGATCGATGGCCGCCGAAAGGCGATTGATCATCTTGCCCTGCTGGGCGATGGTTTCCTTGAGCCCGATCATTTCTTCGTGCACGTAGCGCTGGATGTTCTGCGGGGAAGGCAGGAAAGGGGTAATTCTGGCCCTCACGTACCAAATTTCCCGCAGGTCGGATAAGGATACGCGGTAAGATTGGTAAAAAGTATTGTCCGCCACCAATTCCAACTCTTTGCTCTCGGCAATCAGGTTTTTTACCCGCCGGACCACCACGTCACTGCGCGTAACCACCACGTAAGCGTAGTTGTCTTTGATGCCCGATTCCCACAGGGTGGGCTCCAGAAAAGAACAAACCACTTTGTCGCCTTCAAACAGGGTCGGCTCCATGCTGTCCCCGGGCACGTCAAAACTCCGGTGGGTGCCCACTTTGTACTTGTAATCGGGCAATCCGAAAGTAGGCAGGCCCTGCACAAAAGATGGATCTCCCAGCTCTGCCGCGTAGGCCGAGTGCGCGGGCAGGGGTACGTGGACAATCAGCTCGTCGTCATTCGGCGTTTGGATGGTGGTCAGTACCCGAAAACTTTGGTTGGACTCTTCGGTCATGAACATTGGCCCGTCCCCCGTCATCAGGTACACCGGGTTCATTTTGTACTTGTCAATTGCCTTGCGCAGCAATTCCACGGTCACATCCCGCCGCCCTTTCAGGATTTCTGAAAGGGATTGGGGCAGGTAATCCAGGGAAATGGCAAAAGCCCGGCTGGAGCGCACCCGTTTCTCTTCCCGCAGCTTATTGTGGCACTTGATGAAGCGCTGCGAAACGACGTTGTTCATGTCTTGTGTTAGGACTAAGCCCCGAAGGGAGGAGTGCGGAATGATGGCGGTGCCGAAGGTCTTGAGCCCTCCGGAATGCCGCAGCGTGCCCAAAGATAGCCCCAGGAACCGTTCTTGCAATAGTGACGAACCTTTTTTGTCGCAACTTTTTGCTAATCTTTTTCGGGATCGATCAGGACGTCGTCTTTGCCCGAACTTCCGTTTTTGATTACCTTTCTCGCCTCTTCTTCGTCGCCTTCTTTTTTTTGCGGAAGGTCAGGTGCTTCGGCGTGTGGCTCGTGATTGAACCGGACGAAAATCGGGAAGTGATCGGATCCGATGTGAGGTAAGCGATGGAGTTCCGCCAGCGCCAGGTCTGCTGAGTGAAATACGTGGTCCAGTGGCCAGCGCGCGAACCAGTAATCGGCGTGAAAGGTGGTATACATTCCCCTTCCCCGGCGTGGATCGCGCAATCCACTCAGCCGCTGAAACAGCCGGGATGAATGTGACCAGGCCACATCGTTCAAATCCCCGGCCACGATGGCGGTGCGTTGTTTTTTTGCCACTTCCAGCCCCACTAAGGCCAGCTCTGCGTCGCGCCCGGTACTGGCGTAGTCTTCCGTAGGGCTGGGGGGCATGGGATGTAAGAAGTACAGGTCAATTTCCTGGCCGTTGCCCAGTTCAATGGTCGCATCGATGCTCGGAATGTCTTCCTTGATGCGGTACTTTACCAGCGGATCAATCAGTGGCAGGCGGCTGAACAGGATCATCCCGTAAAAATTTTCCAGGGGCACATCAACGTGGTAGGGGTAGTCGGTATCCAGGCCCGCGTGCAGGGCTGCTTCCCAGGCCTGGTTGGTTTCTACGGTGAGCAACAAATCCGGTTGCCATTTCCTGGCAAGGTCAATGACTTTGGCGTAGCTTTCGTTGGTTTGCAGGACGTTGCAAACGAGCAAACTCAGGCCTGTTGAATCTGTCACGGGCCGGGTGGCGGCTACTGATTGTTGCTTCCAAAGCGGGGTGTAGGGCAAAATTCGCGCCGACTGGTAGATCAGGCAAAACACCAGCAGGCCCGTTACGAGATAGTCGTACCAGTCCCAATCTACGTTGGAACCACACCAAAGGAGCAGGGCTACGCCGAGAAGAAAGACCATTTGCTGCCGGGGGTAGTCAAAACCCCGGATCCAGAAGTCGTCGTAGGGTAGAAAAGGTACCAGGGTACCGAACACCCCGATAGCACCAAGCAAGTAGGCGAGAATGCGCAGGAGGATCAAGTTGGCTGTTGGTTGATGTTATTCCTCTTAATAGGTTCCCCTTGGCCGATGTTCGACTTTATGGCTACTTTCCCCGTATTTCCCGCTCCTTCTCTTCCAAAGCATGGACTAGCAGCGGGACAAGCCCGGGTGTTGTCCTCGATCAAAGTGCGGAGCATCCTTTTTTTCCCGATTTGGGGGCTAACCCCACGTAAATCGCCTACCTTGCTTTCCCCCTAACCAAGTCTGATTATGCCAAATATCCACACCGTTGATTTACACTTCCTGGGCGAAAGTGCCGCCATTGCTGCTTTTGCCATAGAGGATGCGGATGGCCTTACCCTGGTGGAGTGCGGCCCTTTCTCCACCCACGATCATCTGCTGGCTGGCCTTTCCGCGCTTGGCTTCCGGCCGGAGGAGGTGCATACCTTGCTGCTCAGCCACATTCACTTCGATCACGCTGGTGCGGCCTGGTGGTGGGCGCAACAGGGCACCCACGTTTACGTGCATCCCCGCGGGCTGAAGCATATGCTGGATCCCACGCGGCTTTACGGCTCCGCCGCCCGCATTTACGGGGAGGACAACATGGAGCGCCTATGGGGGCGGATGGAGCGCATTGCCCCTGACCAGATTTCTGCCGTTGAGGACCGTGCAGAAATCCGACGCGGCGGCAACACCTGGATAGCCCACCATACGCCGGGCCACGCCAGCCACCACATTGCCTGGCAGCTGGGCGACCAGGTATTCACCGGCGACGTTGGCGGGGTGTGCATCAAGGGCGGCCCGGTTGTCCCCCCTTGCCCGCCGCCGGACATCAACGTGGAGGAGTGGACCCGCTCCATTGAGCGCCTTAAGCGCCTCGGGGCCAGCCACTTTCACCTTACCCACTACGGTGCCGTTGCGGCGGGATCTGACCATCTCGACCAACTTGCCCAACGCCTGACGCACTACGTCAACTACGTAAAAACAGCCTTGGCCAGCGGCCAGACCACGGAAGCCATCGTACCCGGGTTCACGAACTTTGTGGAGGATGAATTGCGTGCTGCGGGGGTGGGGGAGGAGACCATCGGTGCCTACCGCGTTGCCAACCCGCCGTACATGAGTGTTGCCGGCATCGCCCGCTGGCTCGATCAGGCGGGGTAGGTCATCTTCCAGCTCAGCCGCCAAACCCAGGCATCCTGCGGGTCCACCCCACAGCCTTCGGCAATGCCCGCAGTGGGCACGGCCAGGATCTTGTCTTCCGCATCCACCAAGAGCGGCAGGCGATCGCGCAGCCAGGCCGGCACCTTGCGGTCAATCAGGTATTCCTTCAGTTTCGTCCGTTTTCCCGCCAGCCCGAACGGAGCAAAATAATCGCCCTTTTGGCGCGTACGCAGGTGCAGGGGAAAGGACGAAGGAGCCAGGTAGAGGCCGTCCGCCAGGCGCAACTCCTCCGGGCGCAACACCTGCTCCAGCCGCAACGAGAGCAGGGGGTGCTGGTAAGTAAATGGCAAGGCCTGAACCTCCAGCGGCAAGGCGAGCGGAGCGTCCAGATCGGCGTTGGCCAAAAATTGCAAGCCTTCCCTGGTTACGTAGGCCGTGGTTTCTTCACCCCGCAAGACCAACGGCCGCGTTGCCATCACCATCTGCCGGTGCTGCTCCGCGCTGAAGCCCGGGTGCAGGTGGTGCAGCAAAGTCAGTAGCTGGGCCGCAACGGGGTAATCCTGCCGCCGGATCAGTTGCCCGGCCCCGGCTGCCGCCGCCCGCGCCAGGGCCTCGGCCAGGAAAAGTTGCTCGCCCCGCAGTTGCTCCGCCGTCCGGGCCCAGGAGCCAGGGCTCAGGCCAAAACCCTCCGTGAATACCGGGACCAACGTGTGGCGGATGCGGTTGCGCAGGTAGTCATCTTGCGCATTGCTGCCATCCTCCCGCCACCGGATGCCGTGCATCCCGGCGTAAGCCAGCAACTCCGCCCTGGATACCGACAAAAGTGGTCGCACCAGGCGATCCCGCCGCGGCTGCATCCCCGCCAGGCCCGTCAATCCACTGCCCCGCAACAAGTGCAAAAGGAAGGTCTCGAAATTGTCGTCGGCGTGGTGGGCCGTAAGGACGAGGTCGTATTTGTACTCATCCAGAATTTTCTTAAAATAACTATACCTCAAACGCCTTGCCGTCATCTGGGTGCTTTCCCCGGGCAGTGCTGCGGCTTCGACGTCCACTGCCGTACCAAAAAACTTTGCATCCTGCGCCCGCGCCAGTTCTTCGACGAATGCTGCATCCTCATCCGAAGCGGCACCCCGCAACTGAAAATTGACGTGAACAATGGCGTAGTCGTAACCCTCGGCCCGCAGCAAGTGCGCCAAAACTGTACTGTCCAGCCCGCCGGAACAGGCCAGCAACAGTTTATCCGCCTTCGTAAAAAGCCGCTCCCGAAGAACAGCCTCCCGAAACATCTCGACTAAATCCGCCATGGAAATTGAATAATTTGCCCAGACCCCGAGCCAGTAACCTTGCCAGCGAACAGGTTCAGGTAACGCTCTGCAAACATCCGACGGCAAACATCGGACAGCAAAGATCGCTAATGCATGCGGTCGCCCCTGACTTCCATTCCCTCCAGTAGTTGCTTCTCGAAGGCCAGGAACTCCCGCCAGCGCTGGTCGACCTTTTCGCGGTCAAAATACTTGCGCGCCAGCTCGATGAACAGTACGTAATGCCCCGCTTCGGCCACCATGAATTTGTGGTAGAACTTTCGCAACTCAGCGTCCGCACAGTAGAGGCTCAGCAGCCGGAAACGTTCGCAACTCCGGGCTTCAATCAGGGCGCAGAGCAGGAGCTTTTCCAGCAGCGCTGCTTCCCGGCCACCGCCTTTTTGCAGGAAGCCCATCAGCCCGTTAACGTACTCGTCTTTGCGCTGCCGGCCCAGCTTCAGACCGCGTTTGTCCAGTTCGTGCAAAACCATGCGGAAGTGCCCCCATTCTTCGGTGACCACCGGCGCTACTTCCTCCACCAGCTCGGGGTAATCGGGGTAGCCCTGGATCAGGGAAATGCAACTGGTGGTCGCCTTCTGTTCGCAGTAGGCGTGGTCGGTCAGGATTTCCTCCAGGTCCATTTCTGCCAGGTTGACCCAACGGGGGTCGGTGGGCAACTGCAGGTGAAGCATCTGAACGGTAGCGGGGGTATCCATCTGGAAAAGGTGTTGGGGGCGGTAGCGCAGCTTGTGCCCTGCGCTACCGCCCAACGGTGAAATGATCAGTTTTTACCAAGACTTTGGCAAAAGTACCCACCAGCTTTTACACCCAGAACACCAGGTTCAGGTCCTGGGCGTGGGGCATAAGTTCGTGCTGCGGGCGCAGACGGAAGCCGTACTCGTAAACCCCCGCCAGGCGCGGATCGAGAGCCAGTGCGAAGGTCGCTTTGTTGCCCGTAGCTTTTTTTAGCTCGAAGGCCTCCACCCGGCGCAACTCAATCTTTTCCTCGGTCAGTCGCTGGTAAAAACAAACTTCGAGCAGCAGCGAGCTGGCGTCAATGCCGTTCGTATCGATGGTAATCTCGGCGTTGAAGGTCTCTCCAACGGGCAGGGCGTAGTTGACCGTATCGAAGGTGTTGTTATCCAGCACTTCGATGCCCGACCATTTGGTGCGCAGGTCTTCCTTCCAGGCGGCGTAGGCTTTGGCCTTGGCGTAGTTTGATTTGCTGGTCGCCTGCTGGCTCTTCGCGAGGGGGAAGTAGAAACGCTCGTAGTAGTCGTCCATCATCCGCTTCATCGTAAAGGTGGGGGCCACTTCTGCGATGATTTGCTTGACGTAGTGCATCCATTTGCTGCTGATGCCGGTGGCGTCGCGCTGGAAGTAGGTGGGGATGATCTCTTCCTCCATGGTGTGGTAGATCAACTCGGCGTCCAGCTCATTTTGGAGGTGTTGCTCCTGGTACGTGCGTTCCAGGGGCAGGGCCCAGCCCGCGTCGGGGCGGTACCCTTCGGCCCACCAGCCATCGAGAACGGAGAAGTTGACCGATCCATTGAGCGCTGCTTTCATGCCCGAGGTACCCGAAGCTTCCAGAGGACGCGTGGGGGTATTCAGCCAGATGTCTACGCCCTGGGTAAGGAGCTTGGCCATTTCCATGTTGTAATCTTCCAGGAAAATGATCTTGCCCGCAAACTCGGGTTTCTTACTCACGTGGAGGATGCGGCGGATGAGATCCTGTCCGCCCTGGTCGGCCGGGTGGGCCTTGCCAGCGAAGAGGAAAATGACGGGCTGATCGGCGCGGTTGACCAACGCCTTGAGCCGCTCCTCGTTCTGAAACAGCAACGTAGCCCGCTTGTAGGTGGCAAAACGACGGGCGAAGCCGAGCACGAGGGCATTGTTGTTGATCTTGCTCAGGATGTCGTAGGTCATCCGCGGACTTTCCCCTCGGCGCTGCATGTCGGCCTTCAGCTTTTCGCGGACATAGTCGAGCAGCCGCACCTTGAGCCGGTGGCGCGCTTCGAAGAGCACCTTATCGTCGATTTTGTGGATGTTGCGCCAGATGTCTTTGTTGCTCTGGTCGGCCAGCCAATCTTTGCCAAATACCGTGCTGTAAAGCTCGTGCAGCTCGTGGGCAATCCAGGTAGGGTAGTGGACGGAGTTGGTGACGTAGCCAATGTGAACTTCATTGGGCGTGTAGCCGGGGTAGAGGGGGGTGAACATCTCCTGGCTTACCTCACCGTGGAGTTTGGATACGCCGTTGACGCGCTGGCTCAGGGCGATGGAGAGGTTGGACATGTTAAAGTCTTCCCCGGGGTTGTGAGGGTCTTTACGGCCCAGAGCGACGAATTCCTCCCAGGTGATGCCCAGTTCCTGCGCGTAGTTGTAGAGGTAGTTCCGCAACAGGTGTTCTGAGAAGTGGTCGTGGCCGGCGGGCACGGGCGTATGCGTGGTGTACAGGCTGCTGGCCCGCACGGCTTCAACCGCTTCGGGGAAACGCAGGCCACCCGCAACGAAGTTCTTCAGGCGCTCGATGCTCAAGAAGCCCGCGTGGCCTTCGTTGAGGTGGTAGACCTCCGGAGCCAGGCCCATCGCCTCGATGGCCCGTACGCCGCCGATGCCGAGCAGGATCTCCTGCTTCAGCCGGTGCTCGTTGTCGCCGCCGTAGAGCATGTGGGTCAGCGCCCGGTCGTCCTGGCTGTTGTCTTCGTGGTCAGTGTCCAGCAGGTAGAGGTTGATCCGCCCGATGGGGAGTTTCCAGATCTTGGCCTGCACGATGCGCCCCTGGATGGGAACGGATACCTTCAGCCAGTTGCCATCGGCTTTGCGGACGGGCTCAACGGGCAACTGCGTGAACTTCTGTGCGGGGTAGAGGTGGATCTGGTCGCCGTTCATGCTCAGGCCCTGGTTGAAGTAACCGTAGCGGTAGAGCAAGCCTACGGCGAAGAGGTCGACGTTGCTGTCGGAGGCTTCCTTGAGGTAGTCGCCCGCCAGCACGCCAAGGCCGCCGCTGTACAGTTTGAGGCTGATGTGGAGGCCGTACTCCATGCTGAAGTAGGCCAGCTTGGGGCCCGCTTTTTTGGGCACGGCCAGGTAGGCATCGAATGCTTTTTCCACCGCCTGGAGTCGCTCAATGAAGGCGGTATCGGCGGCCAGCTCGTTGATGCGGGCCGGGTCCAGGGTTTCCAGCAATGCTACCGGGTTGTAGTTCAGCTCCCGGAAGCGCTCGGGGTCAATCTGGTGGAACAAGTCCTGGGCCGCAAAATTCCAGGACCACCAAATATTGTGGCTCAGGCGCTGGAGGGGTGAAAGGACTGCGGGAAGCTGGTTTTGAATATAGATGCGTTTGAGCTTCATATCCGTAAGCGTTAAGGAGGACGTCATCGTAAAACAGTACTGGGTTAAAAATGGCCAGGCGGATCTTTCCGGTGGCAGGGGAGAGGGACTGCCCAAAGCCTGCAAATCATCGGGGTGGGAGCGGCGGCGGCCGGGAAGACGACCGGGCCAAAGGGTTTTCGCAGCTAATCGACAACAAGCAAGGGGCACCAGCGGGCAATCTGCACACTGGGCGGTAGTGGGCACCGGGTGCCTCACCACAGGGGCAATCTGCCGTACCATCCTCGGGCTTTTTACCCAGGGCGGAATGGAAGCACGCTGCGCACAGCCTTAACCATGCCTTCGCCTAATGCAAACCAACCCAGATGAATACGGCGGGCCAAAAGTCGCCATAAGCCACGACCTATGCAAATGCACGGGCTAGCGTTACAACACTATTTTTTTGTCTGTCCGGGCGCCTGGCACCAGTTTTGGCCAATTAACCCGGCGTATTTCCCGTCTTAGCCAGGTCGAAAAACTCGTCCAGATTGGGCGTGATGACGATCTCGGTACGGCGGTTGCGGGCGCGTCCGTCTGGCGTGGCGTTGTCGCCCCGGGGGTCGTACTCCGCGCGGCCGGCGGCAGTCAGGCGGGCGGGGTCAACGTAAAACTGGTCCACCAACTGCCGCACCACGGCCGTAGCCCGGCGCGTGCTCAGGTCCCAGTTGTCTTTGATGCCGTTGAGCTGAACGGGGACGTTATCGGTATGCCCTTCCACGATGACGTTGAGGTTGCGGTGGTCGTTTAAGACCAGGCCAACCTTTTCCAATACCCGCCGGGCGTCGGCGTTCAGGCTGGCGCTGCCGGAGGCAAACAGGAGCTTATCGCTGATGCTGACGTGCACCTTTCCGCCGCGTACCTCTACCTGCACGTCCTGGTCGGAGACATTGTCCAACGACCGCTTCAGGTTCATCACCAGGGCCATATTCAGGCTGTCCTTGCGGGCAATGGAGCGGTTGAGTTCCTGGATGTAGCTGGTTTGCCCGCTGATGCTTTCCAGGCTCTCGCGGATGCTCGTGGCGCCCTCCTTGGAGATGACCGAAAGGTCTTCCATGCGGGCCAGTAAATCGCCGTTGGTGCGTTGGACACTTTCGAGTTGGGTGACGAGCATCTGCCGTTGTTGCTCGCTGCTCTCCAGCTGGGTTTCGAGTTGCTTTACCTTGGTTTTGTTGCACCCCAGCAGGGGGAGAAGCAACAGCAGGGGCAAAAAGCGGAGTGGTTTCATGGTAGTCTGCGGTTGTGGGGGTTCTCGCTAACAACGAAACCAAAGGCGCTTAACGTGCCCAATGTTCACTCCCCGCTCTTAATCAAAAATCACCTCGGTGGCCCCGGTGCCGTATTTCGGGTGAAATTCGTTGCGGAAATCGCGGACATAGCGCATGCCGTGGAGGCGGGAGTGGATGGCGCGTTTCAGGGCTCCGCTGCCGACGCCGTGGATGATGAATACCCGGTCTACACCCAGCCGGACGGCCCGCTCGAGGTAGGCGTCGAGGTGTTTCAACTGGGTTTGGAGAACCAGGTGTTTGGGCACTGCAGCGGGGTCTTTCACCAGCGCAGGCAGGTGGAGATCGATCTCGGTTTCGAACTCCAGCTTCTCGGCCAGATCGAAGTTGGTCACGTTTTTGGCTGGCGCGACGCTTTTCTTGTTGAGCTCCTGCTGGGTGATGGCCCTGAGCGAGCCGGTGTTGAGCTGGGGCGCTGACGCAGGTGCGGTGGCCGTCGTATCAAGCGAGGGGAAGACGACGTAGAGGTGGGCGTCCCGGTAAAGTTCGGGGACGTCCTCGAGCTTATCGAAAAACTGCTGTCCCTTGATCCGGAGCTGTTGGAAATGCCGTGGCCCAGGTCCTTCGGGGAGGATGGGCCGGCAGTCTAGCTCGCAGCTCAATTTTTCATTCAGCCAGCCGTAGGCGACGGCGTCCAGGCGTTTTTTGCCCCCCGCTTCGAGTTGTCCCGCTTTGCTCCAACGGCGGTTGCTTCCGGTTAATACCTTGAGTTCGTACAGGATTTTGTGGGGCGTACCATTGAGCAGGTACACCTCGAAGGCGACGGGCTCCGCCTCATTGTTCAGTTGCGGATCGAAAGCCAGGCGAACACCTTCGTATTCTTCGGGACCCTGATTGGCCTGCTGGGGTACGGGAATAGGCTTGGCCAGTGCGGCGGGGGGTGGGGGAGCGGCCCCTACCGCCTCCAATACCTCTTCTGGCACGGGCAGCAGCCCACTGCCGCCGTCCCAACGTACCTGGACTACGCCACCGGGCAATATTGCGGTTACCGTTCCTACGTTTTGCGTACGCTTCATCCGTACGCGCTGATTAATGATAAATGCCATGCCGCGAAGATACGACGGCGGCGTTTGGGGTGCACTGAAGGCTAGGCTGTCTAATTAGCCAGGCCACAGCCGTACTCACTTTAGCCAACCGGGGAGGCTCAAGCGCTTAATAGGTCGAGACCCTTTGGGCCGTAGGAGAATACGCCATTTTACTTAGCTGGATCGACCCACAGAGGGTCTCAACCCAGGGGGGCACCGTGATTAGCTGGATCGACCCAGAGGGTCTCAACCTAGGCGGTCCAGGCCCCTAAAGCGCGTACGGGTTAAACCCATTAGATTAGACAGCCTACACTTAAGGCCGTTTTCTGTCGGAGGCTGCTCAGCTAAGTCTGTATCCCGGTGCGGCAGCTTATTCAATCCTTCAATCCTTCAATCCTTTCATCCCTTAATCCCTTCCCCCTTACCTTCGTCCGGCAATGCAAAAGACCTCCTCCCTGCGCTGGCGGGTAGCCCAGTACCTCGAACGCCGATGGTGGCGACGTTACCTGCGTGCGAAGCCCCCGGAACAGTACCTGGCCGAGAAAAGTGCCTACTGGCAGCGTACACTTGACGAGCTGGGTTGGACCGTAATCCCCCACCGGAAAGTACTCGACGCGGGCTGCGGACCGGCCGGCATCTTCATCACCCTCCACGGTACGGAGCGGGTGACGGCCCTCGATCCCCTCCTGCTCCGCTACGAGACCGACCTGAGCATCTTCGCCCGCAGCCGGTATCCGGAAACCGACTTCGCCGTCCAAACCCTCGAACAGCCTATTCCCGGCGGGCCCTTCGAAGCCATTTACTGTTTCAACGCCATCAACCACGTGGCCAACTGGGCCCTCGCCCTCGACCAACTCACCGCCGTAGCCCACACGGGGACGCGCCTGCTGCTGACCAGCGACGTGCACCGCCACCCCTGGCTCGAACCTATTTTCCGTCTTTTGCCGGGCGACCTGCTCCATCCCCAGCAGCACGGCCCCGCTGCCTACCGCGCCGCCCTCCAATCCCGGGGCTGGCGTGTGGAAAAAGAACAGGTATTGCGTCGCGAAGCCATCTTTGATTACACCGCCTGGGTGGCGGAATACGGCAGCCGCTAAGCGCTCGTTGGGTGGTGCAGAGGGCCGAAAGTGAATTGGTCACAAGCTTCTTCGTCCTTCCTGGCTAAGGCCTATATCACCCCCGAGAAAACCTTTACGGCCGGCCCTTCCAGCCAGAGATCGGTAAAAATGCCGTTGGCGTAGCGGCCACGAACACTCAGGACTCCGCCCTTGGCCCGCACTACCCACTGAAAGGGACCCTCTGTTGCAGAAGCGGTCTGGAGCGTGGCCACGATCGCCGCAGCGGTAACTCCCGTCCCGCAGGCCAGCGTCTCTCCCTCCACGCCCCGCTCGTAGGTGGCAATGGTGATTTCCGGGCCATTGATGCGGATAAAGTTGACGTTGATCCCGAAAGGGGCCGCTTGCCGGATGCGCCGGCCTTCAACGTTGACATTCACTTGCAACGGATCATGGGCCAGCGTGACGTAGTGCGGTGAACCGGTATCCAGCACGAAAGCATCGGGCGTGGCCTGATGTACGCTGGTGACGTCGTTCATTTCCAGGGAGACGTTACCGGAGGGGAGGAGGACGGCACGGTGCGGGCCATCGACGGCTAAAAAATGGTAAACCTCCCGGCGGATGCCCAGGTAATGGGCAAAACGGACAATGCAGCGGCCGCCGTTGCCGCACATGCTGCTGGGCGCACCGTCGGAATTGTAGTAAAGCATTTCGAAGTCGTACTCCGCATGGCGGCGCAGCAACATCAGCCCGTCGGCACCGATGCCGAAGTGCCGGTCGCAAAGCTCGGCGATGGTGCCTTGGTCCATTCCGGGCAACACGTCTCCCTCCCGGTCGTCGAGCAGGATGAAGTCATTGCCAGCACCTTGGTATTTGAAGAATTCGATGAGCGATTGTTTTGTCAGTTCATAGTTCACTAGTCGTTAGTTTCCCAAAGATCTACTCGCTATGAACTATGAACTATGAACTACTGAACCCCCAAACTATCCCTACGGCTAACCGGCGCATACCGTTCCCCTTCCGTTTCCATCTGGTCTTCAAAGCCAACGGGAACGCCCAGTGTGTAGTGGCGGTAGGCCGCAAAGGCGATCAGGCCCAGGATGACTACGGCTCCGATCAGGGAAACCCGCCAGCCGAAGATGTTGCCGATGTAGTCTCCATCGAAAGGATCGCGTTGCATGGTCATGGGATAAAGTTGGGAGGCAAAAATACGGTGCCCCGGCACGGTGGAACAACATACGGGGGGCTGAATCGTTTGCCCAACGCATGAAGTCCTATAACCTACTGATCCTTTTTACCTGTTGTTTGCTGTCGGCCCTGTCGGCCCTCGCGCTCCAAAGACTTCTTTTGGCACCTGCGGCCGCGCCCACATCCGCCCACGCCGCCCAAGAGACCACTTCCCCGCTGAACCGCACCACCGCCACCGATTTTATTACTGCCGCCGAGCGCGTCACCCCTGCGGTGGTGTTTTTGCGCTGCTACGCGGGGCGGCACCAGATCGGGCGCTCAACAACCGGTTCCGGCGTAGTCATTGACCCCAGTGGCCTGATTGCCACCAACCGCCACGTTGTGCACGGGGCGAAGTCGATCCGCGTTCTGCTGGGCGACAAACGCGAGTACGACGCAGTGGTGATCGGCGAAGACGAAAGCACGGATCTGGCCCTCCTGCAAATTGTGGAAGAGGTGGAGTTACCCAGCGTGGCATTCGGGAACAGTGACAGCCTGCGCGTAGGCGAGTGGGTGCTGGCCATCGGCAACCCCTTTAGCCTCAACTCTACGGTCACCGCCGGCATCGTTTCGGCCAAGGGGCGCAGCATCGACGTGCTGGAACCCGAAGACCGCATCGAGAGCTTCATCCAGACGGACGCGGCCATCAACCCCGGCAACAGCGGTGGCCCCCTCATCAATACCCACGGTAAGTTGGTGGGCATCAACACGGCCATCCTGACCAACAGCGGCCGCCACGAAGGCTTTGCCTTTGCTATCCCCGGCAACCTGGTGCTCCGGGTGCTGAACGACCTGCGGGCTTTCGGGGAGGTCCGGCGGGCCGTCCTCGGCCTCTACATCCAAAGCCTCAACGACGCCCAGGCCAAAAAACTGGGGATGGGGCAGGCCGAGGGCGTACTGATCACGGGCGTAAAGCCTGGCGGATCCGCCGAAGCGGCCGGGCTAAAGGCCGGTGATGTCCTCCTGGCCCTTAACGAGGTGCCCATCAACTCCGCGCCGTCCATGCAGGAAGCCCTGAGCCGCTTCCGCCCCGGGCAAAAAATCCGCATCACCTTCTACCGCGCCGGCCAGCGGCAAAGCGTGCTGGCGCTGCTGCTGGATAAGGCCAACGGAGTACCAAAACTGGTGAACGCGGTGGAGGAATAGGCGCTGCCGGGGAATCAGCAACGAAAACGTCGGGCTACACCCTCCCCGACACTACACAAGCGGCCTGGCGGGGCTTTGTGCCCCCTCATCTTCGTAGTCCTTCATCGTGTTCTTAGTGGTTTAAAACGAACCTCCGCAGCATTCCCCCGCCCTTTCTCCTTTAAGCCTTTTCCCCCTATCTCCTTTCCCCCTGTCCTCAACGCAAGTCCGCCAGCGTGACTTCCCGCTGCAGCTTATCATGCATCCTGGCCATAAGTTTGAGCCATAAGACGGCGGTGATGTAGGCGTCGCCCAATGCGGTATGGCGATCAGAAAGGGGAATGCGGTAGCGACGGGCGAGTTTATCGAGGGTAAACTGGTCTTTAGGCGTCCAGTAGCCCACGGGTTGAAGGCGTTCGGCGACTTTGGCGGTGTCCACTACGGAGTTGAGCAATTTTCCGGTGCCTTGTTTCAGCAGGGCGCGGTTGATCATTTCCAGATCGAAGGCGATGTGGTGGCCCACGATGATGGCATCGCCGAGGTAGGCCAGAAAATCGGCCAGCAACTGCTCTTCGTTGGAATACACGTAGCGGGCGGAGTTGGGAACAAGGCCGTGGATGGCCACGGTGCTGCTGTCCGCATACCCCTCTGGCGCGGGCAGGTATGCCTCAAACTGGGCGTTGGTCAGGATGTTGTTGCCACTTATTTTGAGTGCTCCCAGGCTGAGTAAATGGTCCTGCTTCGGGTCCAGGCCCGTGGTCTCTGCGTCGAGCACCACAATGCTTCTTTCGGCCAGTGGCAGCGGCGCTTGCGTACCAGCAGACGCAATGGCGTGGTAGCTTTGGTACCACTCGGGCCAATCGGCGGCAGCCTCCTCGGCGCTGTTGCGCTTGAGCGATGCACGTAGTTTACGGAGCCAGGCCATTCCCTCCATCAGCGCAGGAAGTTGAGTTGGAAGCGCACTTCCAGCAGGGTCTGGATTTCCTTCACGGGTTCAAAACTATTGCGCAGCAGGAGGCGCTGGACGCGGCTGAGTTCTTCCGGTTTCAGGAAGCGGCCGGAGTCTTTGCGCCGTAAACCCATGGTGGCCCGCAGGCGGATGAGCACTTCGTAGGCTTCGGCGGCGGCGCGGAAAAGTTCGGCATTCTGGGGCTCGCGTTCGGCCATTACCTCAAAGCGCCGGAAGGTATTGTTGATGTTCCCCTGCCGGGCTTCGAGCATCAGCACGCGGGCGGCGTCAGTCAGTGGCCGCATGGCGCGCGATTTCAGGTCGAACTGGTCTTTGTGTTCGCCGGATCTTTCCACCACGAAATTGCGGAAAAAGGTGAGCGGACTGGGATTATCCAGCGCAGCCAGGGCCAGCGAAGCCAGGAAGCGGGCGCTGGAACGCTCCAGTTCCTGGAAGATGTGTTCGGTCAGCTTAGCCGGCAGGCTGCCGTCTCCCCACACCCCCCGGTAATCGAAGAAAATGGAGGTATGCAGCATATTTTCCGCCGAGTTTTCGTGCATCCATTGGCTGAACTGGGTTTTCCAGGCACTGACGGGCAGGCACCAGCGCGGGTTGCTGGCCATCATGTCTCCGCTGCAGTACTCGAAGCCGACGTCATTGAGAAATTCCGTGACGTAGCTGGCCAATTGCAAAAAATAGTCTTTGACGGCGGCGTAGCGGTGCTGGGGGACGTCCTCGAAAATCAGGGCATTGTCCTGGTCCGTCCGCAGCAGTTGTTCCCCCCGGCCCTGGCTGCCCAGCACCAGCCAATCGAACAGGGCGGGCGGGTTGCCCAATCCATCGGCCTGCACGCGGGCAAGCCCCAGCTTGATGCACTTGCGGATGATTTCGTCGTTGATTTTGGTCATCACCGTTGTGATGAAGGAAATGCTGACCTCCCGTTCCAGGTAGCTGGCCAGCAATTGCTCGGTGCGTTCGCGCAGGGTCCGCAGGTAGGCCGATGACTTGGCCCGCCCGATTTCCCGGATCAGCACCGCCGGGTTATTACCCTGCACTACGAGGATATCGTGCTTACTGATGATGCCCGTCACGGGGGTTTTGTCGGTGCCATCTTCCGTTTGCACCAGGTGGTTGATGTTGCGCCGCACCATTTCAATCTGCACGTCGGCGAGGCTCAGCATCGGCCGGATGCAGGCTACCGGACCCTGCATGATCTCGCCTACCAGCTCCTGGTTGCTGACGAGGCCGGTGGCCACCTTTTGCCGCAGGTCGCGGTCGGTAATGATGCCGATGGGGCGCTGCCGCAGGTCGGTGATGATGATGGAGCCCACGTTGTGTTCCGACATCGCGCGGGCGGCATCAACGATGCGGGCCGTGGCCGGGCAGGTGATGGGCGTACGGTTGGCCTGGATGGGGAGCAGCCCGGCCAGGTCGGGCTGTAGCGAATCATCCCCCAGCTTCGGTACCGGTGCCGGGCGGTTGAGGGCAAAACGACCACTGCCGGCCATGCTCGTGGCCAGGTACTGCGTCAGGGCAGGGTAGCGGGGCAGTAACTCGCGAAAACCCGCAGAATTGATCGCGTAGAGCAGGCTTTCTTCCACGGCCCGCGCCTCAAACAGGTAATTGTCTTCGGCCAGCAGCGGACGGATGCCAAACACTTCACCTTCCCCCAGGCGCTCTACCAGGCTTTCTGCGTCCTCCACGCGGTGGTAGAGCTCAATGGCCCCTTCCTTGACCAGGTAAAAGCGGTCTTTTGGTGGCTCGCCCGGACGAAAAATGACGGTGCCCACCGGCTGGTAGCGCACTTCCACCCGTCCGGCCACCGCCATAAGGGCCTCTTCGTTATCGACGAAGCTGAAGGGCGGAATGTCCTTCAAATAGTCATAAATACGGCGGGTGACCTGGTTGGGCAAGGCAAGGGCGTTTGAACGGTGCGAAAAGTAGCGAAAGTTTTTGGGATGGAACTTCCCGATCAGGCTGATCGACTTCCTGCGGCGGTTTTTGCGGAGGGCGCGGGCGCGGGTGCTATGGTAGGGACCAAGTAGCAAGGGACGCAGAACCCCCGGCTCAGCTGGTGAGACTCCCCCCAGCCCCAGTGAACCGAAAGCCTTCAGTAGCAGTTGCCCCCAGGTACCAAAACCGACCTGCCGTGCCAGAACTACCCGAAGTGCATAATTTCCAGCAGTATTTCGACGCAGCGGCGCTCCGTCAGACGATTGACCACGTTGTTGTCCACGACGAAAAAATCATCCGCAACCTTTCGGGGGCTGCCTTTGCCGATGTCTTGGCGGGGCGCACGGTAGTAGACTCGCTGCGGCGCGGCAAATACCTGTTTGCCGGCCTCGACAATGGCCACGCAGTGCTGCTGCACTTCGGGATGACGGGAGATCTCAACCTCTACCAGGAGCCCAGCGAACGGGGGCGTTTCGAGCGCTTCGCCTGGTACTTCCGCGATGGCAACGTGCTGGGTTTTGAGGACCCCCGGAAGTTCGCTCGGATATTGTACCTGCCCGATCGGGAAGCCTACATCCAGGAAGTCGGCCTCGGCCCGGATGCGTTGGACCTGGAGGAAGACTACTTCCTCGCCGCCCTCGGTAAGCGTAAAGTGACGCTTAAGGGTGCGCTGCTTGATCAATCTCTAGTCGCTGGCCTGGGCAACCTGTATGCAGACGAAATTTGCTACCGTACCCGCCTGCATCCCGCCGTCCGCGTCGACCAACTCACCGCAGCGGAAAAACGGGCCGTGTATGCGCAGATCATCGATATCATGACCTATGCAACCGAAAACGCTCCGTACTACCGGGATTACCCCGAAAACTGGTTCTGGCATACCTGGCGCCACGCGGGCCAGCCCGACCCAGCGGGTGGCGGAACCGTGACGGTGTGCAAAGTGGCCGGACGCACCACCTACTTCGCCGCCGACCACCAAAAACTCCCCGCCGAAGGCTGAGGGCTTTTGAACTTTGTCCCGGAGCCCACAAAACCTGCCAAGCGGGAATGCTGCTGGCAACAATGGCCCCGCTCGACCGTTTTTCACTGGGTGCCCCGGAGCGCAGTTCCGCTTCTTTTTCAGGATTTTGACCAACTTGGGGCCCGCTAAAATTTCTGCTATGCGCTACGCTTGCTACCTGTTTCTCTTCGTTGTTTGCTCGGCCTGTACCTACACGGCCAAGATCACCGACGGCACCACGGCCATTGAGCGCAAGCAGTACCACGTAGCGGTACCCATGCTCACTAAGGAATTTAAGAAAGCCCGCTCCCGCTCCGAGAAAGGAAAAATTGCCCTGAACCTGGGCCATGCGCTGCGGGAGACGGGTCGCGACGAGGAAGCCGTCGAATGGTACCAAACGGCCTACGACAATAACGCTGGCCCCGATGCCCTGCGGGAAAAGGCCGCCGCCCTGAAGCGCCTGGAACGCTACGAAGATGCCATCCAGGTGTACACCGACCTGGGCTTCGAAATCGGCTCCAAATACGAATTCCGCAAAGACATCAGTGGAGCCGAACTGGCCATCAAATGGCGGGAAGAAGAAAAGGCAGGCCGGGAACGGGCTTTTACCGTGCAGCCCGTCGACTTCAACAGCAACCAGGCCGACTATGCACCGGTGGCTTTTGAAAACCGCCTGGTCTTCACCAGCGACCGTGCCGCCGCGACGGGGGAGGAAAAGTACAACTGGACGGGAAGGGGCTTCACGGACTTATTCATTGTCGACCCCGTAAATGGCAGAGCAGCAGATGCTTTTGACGTGCAGGTTAACACCGATAATCACGACGGCACCCCAGCCTTCAGCGCCGACGGCCAGGAAATGATCTTCACCCGCTGCGCCGCACCCGGCAAGCGGGAGGACGCCTACTGTGGCCTCTACCGCTCCGAACGGGCGGGCGAAGGCTGGGCTCCCGCCCAAATCCTGCCTTTCGTCAAAGCCGGTGCCAATTATATGCACCCCGCCCTCAGCACCGATGGGCAGCGCCTTTACTTCAGCGCAAAACTCGAAGATGGCTGGGGCGGCTACGACATTTACGTCGCCAACCGCAAGGCTGACGGAACCTGGGAAGACCCCATCCTGATGAACCGCGCCATCAACACCCAGGGCAACGAGCAATTCCCCAGCCTGGATGGCGATACCCTTTACTTCGCCAGCGACGGTCTGGAAGGCATGGGTGGCCTGGACATCTACCGCACCTACCCCATGGCCAACGGCCGTTATTCCGCACCCAAGAACCTGCGCACCCCGGTAAATTCCGGCGCAGACGACTTCGCCTTCATCGTCGTGGGCCGCGAAGGGATGGGCGCGGAAGAGAAAACCCTCGGTTACTTCAGCAGCTCCCGGCCGGGCGGATCGGGTAGCGACGATATTTACGCCTTCGTACAACGGATCCTGCCCCCGCCCCCGCCCGACCCCACGCCCATCGTGTACAAGAACATCCTGGACGTAACGGTGGTGGAAAAGATCTACGCCGAGCCGGGTAATCCGAGCAGCGCGGTGTTGGGCCGTAAGCCCGTCCCTAACGCCAGCATCGTGGCGCGGGTAGGTGAGCAGAGCCGGACGGTAAATACCAACGACGAAGGGGTGTTGAGCCTCGTTTTGGTGGACGATCAGCAATACCAGTTCCGCGCCGAACGCGAAGAATACCTGGTGGCCGAGGGAAGCTTCTCCAGCCGGAACCTCCCCCAGGATCCGGACGCCCCGGAGCAGCGCTACGAGCTGGAGTTGGAACTGGAAAAAATCTTCCGCAACCAGGAGATTGTCCTCAACAACATCTACTACGATTTCAACGAGTCCTTCATCCGCGACGATGCCAAGCCCACCCTGGAAGCCCTCAGCGCCGTTCTGGAACGCAACCCCGACATCCGCATCGAGCTCGGTTCCCACACCGACTGCCGGGGTAAACCTGGCTACAATCAACAGCTCAGCCAGGACCGCGCCCAGGCCGCAGTGACCTTTCTGGTGGAGCAGGGCATCGATCCCAGCCGGCTCAGTGCCCGGGGCTACGGCGAAGACCAGCCCATCGAACAGTGCCTCTGCGAGCGGTGCAGCGAAGAAGAACACCAACGCAATCGCCGTACGACCTTCCGGATATTGGAATAAGGCGGTGTTTTGGCTTTGCTGGTTGCGGGCTATTCCGGGGGGGGGCTTTAGTAGAGGGTGCCTGACCTCCTCTCTTTAACGACCTGGGCCCTTCCATTGCTCATTATCCTGTCCACGGCACCTGCGGCCGCGCCCGAATGGTGCTGCGGCAAGCCAAAGTCTGGTGAAGCGCTTACCTTCGGGCCGCAATAAAAGCCTTCGCCGTGTACCACCAATATAGCCTCTTGAACGACCCCGGGTTGAACGAAATGCTCATCGCCTTCCTGGGCGAAGCCGATTTTGACAGTTTTCAAGAGCTGGACAGCGGCCTTCACGCTTTCGCACTGGCTGAACAGCACGAGCAATCGGTGGCCGCGCTGGAGGATCTCCGCGAGCGTTTCCCCTTCACCTACACCTGGGAAGTGCTCGAAAACAAAAACTGGAACGAGGAATGGGAACGGCAGTTCCAGCCCATCCGCGTGGGGGAACGGCTGTTGATCCGGGCGGATTTTCATCCGGCGGACCCTGCCGTAGAACACGAGTTGGTCATCACACCCAAAATGGCCTTTGGCACAGGGCACCACGCGACCACCTACATGATGTGCGAGCTGATTTTTGAAGAAGACCTGGCGGGGAAGTCGGTACTCGACTACGGCTCGGGTACGGGCGTACTCGCTATTCTGGCCAAACGGCTGGGGGCCGGCCCGGTGGATGCGGTAGACATTGAAGGCCCGGCGGCCGAGAATACTGCTGAGAATGCCCAGGCGAACGGGACTGAGCTGCGGCACGTTGTGCTGGGAGAGCTCCACGACGTTCCCCCCGGGCCGCCCTACGATTTGATCCTGGCAAACATCAACCGGAATGTAATTTTAGCCACCGGGGAAGCGTTGTACGAACGGCTACGTCCGGGGGGCAGGGTGCTTTTTAGTGGCATTCTGGCCCAGGATGAGGAACTGCTCCTCTCCCGGCTGGCCGCCATTGGCTTCCATCATCATAGCACCCGCCGTCGGGAAGACTGGCGGGCGTTCGTTTTCTCCCGCAGTTAACCCGCTTCTATGCGTTTCCTCCTTCCGTTCCTGCTTTTCCTTGCCGCTGCACCGTTCCTCCGCGCCCAAAGCCTGGCTGAATTTGACGCGGGGGGGGCAGATTTAGCCACTTTTTCGGAGGTATTGGCTGACTTCATGAACGGCTCAGACAACCGGGAGGCGAAAGACGCTTACGCCAATTTCACGGGCACCTTTTTCGGCGGCGGCTTCACCGAAAACCAGCAGCGCCGCATCGCCGCAACGGCCGTGGCCTTGGCTAAGCTCCGCGTGAGCGCCACCAGCGGCTTCCCCGACTACCTGGGCCTTTTGGCTTACCTGACCGGTACAGAAGGAATGGAAGATGAGCGTTTTGCTGAATTTCACGACGCTTTTGATCAGTTGCTGGCCACGCCTAAAGTCCGGGCCAACGACATCCTCCGCACCCTGAATGCGACCAACAGTTTCCTTGCCACGAACAAGCTGGGCGGCGGAGACAGCCCGGAGATGGGCTGGTTCGTCGTTGGCGGCAAGCCCCATTTTCTCTACGACGGTGGTGTGCGCATGCGCATCGATACGGTGCGGCAATTACGGGCCATTGGCCGGGAGGACACCCTGAACATTCAGGAGACCGAACTGCTGGTAGACCTGGCCAACGACCAGGCCTACGGCAAGGGTGGCCGCACCGATTGGCAACGGCAGGGCTTATCACCCGACGTTTTCGCCATTCTGGTAAGTTATTCCTTCGATACCAAGCGGCTTATTTATACTTCTGACTCGGCCCATTTGCAGTATCCGGAATACTTCCAAGACGAAATCCTGGTGGGGTCCTTCTCCGATAAGGTCCAGCCAGGCGGAGCCCGGGCGGGGGCGGAATACCCGCAGTTTTTGTCGGACGACGGCTTCGTGGAGATCCAGAACGTAGGGGAAGGCATCGACCTGTTCGGCAATTTTGAATTGCGGGGCAACACCGTCTACGCCATTGGCTCCAAGGGCCGCAAAGCCCAGGTAAACCTCAGCATCAAAGGGAAGGAAGAAGGGAAGTCGGTCAAAGGCCTCGCTCAGAGTTTCACCATCCGCCAGGGCGAGCGGATCGGGGGGCAGGGCGTACAGACGACCATCTACGTTGGTAAAGACTCGCTCTATCACCCCAGCGTGACCATGCAGGTTAACATCCCCGAACGGGTAGTGGGGCTGACCCGCTCCGAATCCAGTTCAGACCAAAGCCCCTTCTTCCACAGCCTGAACAACCTCAACATTTACGCTGACCACATCGACATCCACCTCAACGGCGACAGTGCCGTAGTGGGCAAAAAGACGGTGTCTTTTCAGGAAAAGTCTGACGTCATTTTTGAGAGTAAAGACTTTTTCAGCCAACGGGAGTACGATTTCGTGCGGGACATCGCCGCCTCCAATCCTCTGGACGTCATCTACGCCTACCGCAATAGCCCGGAGGGGGGCAATGACCTGGTGAGCGTAGCCGCCCTTGCCAGGAAATTCAACCCCCGCTTTACCGTCGGAGACATCCGCCCCCTGCTGTACAGCCTCCAGACCCGCGGCTTCCTGCTCTACGACCCGGAGACGGAGACGGCCCTGCTGATGCCCAAAATTGAACACTACGTCCGGGCCAGCCGGGAAGAGATTGACTACGACAAAATCCGTCTCATCAGCCGCACGGCCGATGCCAATGCCGTCCTGGACCTCAATACGGGGCAGGTACGGGTAGACGACGTGCAGCCCGTGGAATTCAACCGGGAAAAGCAGATTGCGATTAAACCCGTGGCCGATCAGCTGACCATTACGGGCGACCGCGATTTTGACTTTTCGGGCGAGATTTACGCCGGGGGGATGGTCTTTACCGGTAAGAACTTTCATTTTAAATACGCGCCGTACCACATTGAGATGGATTCGGTGCGCTACTTCGATCTGTTCCTCCCGGTGAAAGACTTCATTGGCGAGGGGATGAAACGGGAGAGCACGGGCAGCCGCATTGAGCACTTGAGCGGCTATCTGCTCATTGATGCCCCCCTCAACAAGAGTGGTACGGAAGACATTGCCTATTTCCCCTCCCTGCAAAGCAAGGGGACCAGCTACATTTTCTACGACGGCGCCGATACCATGGCCAATTACCGCCGCGATAGCTTCTACTTCGAGCTGGCTCCGTTCAGCCTCAACGGGCTGGATAGTCTGCTGGCTTCGCAAGTTAAGATGGATGGCCGCCTCTACAGCGGGGGCATCTTCCCCGACATGCAGGAAACCCTCAGCATCCAGGAAGACGGCAGCCTCGGCTTCATCACCCAAACGCCCGAAGGCGGGCAGGGGGCCTACGGCGACCGTGGTAAGTACGAAGGCGAGGTCGTCCTCAGCAATCGCGGCCTCGAAGGAAAGGGCCGCCTGACCTACCTGGAAGCCAATATCGACAGCGAAGACCTCAAATTTCAGCTCGATAAGACCACCGCCAGCGCACGCTCTTTCGCCCTGGAGGAATCCGTTGCCGGAGACCGCGTAGTGCCCCAGGTGAGCGGTACGGAGGTCAACATCGAATTCAAACCCTACGGCGATTCTTTGATTGTCAATTCCGTAGCTGAGGCACCCTTTGCCATGTTTAAGGCTGGCGGCCACGAATTTGACGGCGGGCTGGTGTTGACCCCCGAAGCACTCAAAGGCAACGGCACCCTGGGTTGGGCCGCCGCGAGTATGAAGAGTAAGGACATGGATTTCATGACTTTCGGAGCCAGGGCCGACACCGCCAACGTCGCCATTAAAAGCATCAATGCCGATGACCGCCTCGCCCTGAGTACGTCTAACGTCCGCGCCGACGTCAATTTTGACACCCAGATCGCCTCCTTCGAAAACAACTCTACGGAACTCTCCACCAGCCTCCCTTACAACCAGTTCAAAACGAGTATTGACCGCTTCGACTGGGATATGGCCGGCGGTAACATCACCTTTCAGGCCGAAATCGGCAAAGACCGCTTTACCTCCATTCACCCCGACCAGGACGACCTGACTTTCACGGGGACGGCTGCTACCTACGACATCAATACCAGCATGCTCGACGTAGAAGGCGTTCCCTTCATCAAAAGCGCCGACGCTAAAATTATCCCCGGCGACGGCAAAATCCGGGTCGAATCCGAAGCGAAAATCACGGAGCTGACCAACGCGCAAATCGTGGCCGATACCCTCAACGAATACCACGTAATCAACCGCGCGACCGTCCAAATCCTGGGCCGCAAGGAATACCGGGCCTCGGGCTTTTACGAATACAACGTAGGGACCCACGAGCAGGAAGTAGAGTTTCAGGACATCGTCGGCACCCGCATCGGCAAAGGCAACCGCAACGAAAAGGCTACCGCCACCCGCGCCAACGGAGAGGTCAGCGAAGCCACCGAGTTTTACGTGGACCACAAAACCCGCTTTTTTGGCACCATCAACCTGGATGCGGGCAGCAAGACTTTGCTCTTCGATGGCTACGCCAAAATCGAAGCCGAAAAGCTGCCTGGAGCGCAGTGGTTTACCGTGCGCTCCGAAGGCGACCGCAAAAACCTGACCCTGCGCGTGGAGCAACCTAAAGACCGCGAGGGCCTGCCCCTTTTTACGGGCATCTACCTGAGCAAACCCAACCGGGTGATTTATCCCAGCCTGGTGCAAACCCTCGATTTCCGCAAGGATCACCCGATTCTGGACTGCAACGGCCTGTTCACCTACGACGAAAGCCGCGACGTTTTCCTTTTCGGCGACAGCACCCGCATCTACAACCCGGAAAGCATCGGGGGCAACCTCATGCAATTTGACAATGCCAAGGGCAAAATCAGCGGCGACGGCCTGCTGGGCCTGGGCGGCCGGCTCAAGTACGTAAGCGTGAAAAGTTACGGCACCGTGGCGATGGATATGCCCGCCACCGCCCGCCGCGCCGAAGAACCCGAGCCCGAGGTAGAAGAAGCCCCTGAAACGGAAAAGGAAACCCCGGCCACACCCAACATGTTCCTGCTCGAAGAAGAGATCAAGCCCAAGGAAGACACCACTGCGGCAAAAGCCTCCATTACCATCGAGGGGCCGGTGGCCGCAGCCTATCCGGACGTGAAGGTGAAAGCGATGATGGCCATCGACCTGATCCTGCCCGATAAGCTGGTCAACATGATGGCTACCGACCTCATCTCCGGCGCCTACGCCGCACCGGGCCTGAACCTGGTGACCGACCGCGCCTTCTTCCAGGCGGGCTTGCACAACCTCTTCCCCGCCGGCAAGGACCGCCAGGATGCAGAAGCCAGCCTGGCCGCCGCCGTCCTCAATGTCCCCCGAAAAATCAACGAGCACACCTTCCTCTTCAGCCAGATGAGCCTGCAGTGGTCCAACGACTACCAGTCTTTCGTCACTACCGAAAAACTTTCGGGCCTGGCCAGCATCAAGGGCAATCCCCTGAGCAAAATGATGGAAGTCCACGCCGAAATCAAGATGCCCACCGGCGGTGATGATCGCCTCTACCTCTACATCAAGTCGCCCAGTGAGTTGTACTACTTCTTTGGCTTCAAAGATGGCGTGCTCAACGTGGTATCCAACAACACCCAGTTTATGGCGGAGTTGGAGGGCATGAAGGCCAAAGACCTGGTCTTGAAAATGCCCGATGGTGAGACCTACGAGATCCTGCCCGTCAGCCCGGGTACGGCCCAGACCTTCCTGCGCCGCGTAGAAGAGGCTTTTAAGAAGTAGGGGAGGGCAGCGGACGGCTCCTTACCTTTGCGTGCTTAAACTCCTCCCCGCCGTGCCGGCCACGCTCCTCATCACGCCTCCGTTCACCCAGCTGAACACCCCTTACCCGGCCACGGCCTACCTCAAGGGTTTTCTCAATACCAAGGGGATGGCCTGCCAGCAACTCGACCTCGGCATTGAGGTCATCCTGGCCCTTTTTACGCGGCAGCGGTTGGGGGAAATTTTTGCGCGGGCGCAGGTGCATGGGACGGTAACGACGAGCAATGCCCGCCGCATCTACGCCCTCCGCGAAGAGTACCTGGCCACCATCGAACCCGTCATCCGCTTCCTGCAGGGCAAAAACCCTACCCTGGCCCGGGCCATCGCCAGCGAAAACTTCCTCCCTCAGGCCAGTCGCTTCGATCAGCTCGACCAGCTCGAACTGGCCTTCGGGAATATGGGCCACCAGGACAAGGCCAAGCACCTGGCTACGCTGTACCTGGAAGATCTTTCGGACTTCATCGTCGAATGCATCGACGCCCAGTTTGGCTTCAGTCGCTACGCGGAGCGACTGGGCCGGAGCGCCAACTCCTTTGACGAACTGCACGCGGCCCTCCAGGCACCACTGTCCTTCATCGACGAAATTACGCTGGAAGTGCTGGCGACCTACTTGCCGGCGGACTACGGACTCGTCTGTTTTTCCGTCCCCTTCCCGGGCAATCTTTTCTCGGCCTTCCGCTGCGCCCAGTGGATCAAGGCCCATTACCCCGGTATCCGGACGGCCATGGGCGGCGGATTCGCCAATACAGAACTGCGCAGCCTGACGGAGGTGCGCGTCTTCGATTACTTCGACTTTATTACCCTCGACGACGGGGAATTGCCCATTGAATTGCTCATCCAAATGACTGCGGGGGAGGACGTCGCCGGCCCTTCAACGGCCCCGGCACCTGCGGCCGCGCCCGCTAAAACATTTGTGCCCCTCAAACGCACCTTCCACCTGGAAAACGGCGCGGTAGTCTATAACGACTTTTCCCTCCGCCGCGACTATCGCCAAAGCGACACCGGGACGCCCGATTACACGGGGCTGCCCCTCGACCGCTACCTCTCGGTCATCGAAATCGCCAACCCCATGCACAGCCTCTGGAGCGATGGGCGCTGGAACAAACTGACGATGGCCCACGGCTGCTACTGGGGCAAATGCACCTTCTGCGACGTTGGCCTGGATTACATCGGCAACTACCAGCCCGTGCAGGCGAAAATGCTGGTGGACCGCATGGAGGAACTCATCGCCCAAACGGGTGAAAATGGCTTTCACTTCGTCGACGAAGCCGCTCCGCCCGCCCTGATGCGCGACCTGGCCCTGGAGATCATCCGCCGCAAACTGCGCCTGACCTGGTGGACCAATATCCGCTTCGAAAAACGCTTTACGCCCGACCTCTGCCGCCTGCTACAGGCCAGCGGCTGCATTGCCGTGTCCGGGGGACTGGAGGTGGCCTCCGACCGTCTGCTGGACCTCATCAAAAAGGGGGTAACCGTAGAGCAGGTGGCGCGGGTGACGCACGCCTTTACCGAAGCCGGCATCATGGTCCACGCCTATCTGATGTACGGCTATCCCACGCAAACCGTGCAGGAAACGGTAGACAGTCTGGAGATGGTCCGCCAGCTGTTCCAGGCGGGCGTGTTGCAATCCGGCTTCTGGCACCAGTTTGCCCTGACGGCCCACAGCCCCATCGGCAAAGACCCGGAGGCCTACGGCATCCTTCCTCACTACCAGCCCATCACCTTCGCCAACAACGATATCCAGTTTACCGATTCCACTGGCATTGACCACGACCAATTCAGTTTCGGGCTCAAAAAATCGCTGTACAATTACCTGCACGGCATTTGTTTCGACTACCCTTTGCAGGAGTGGTTTGACTTCCCCATCCCGGAAACAACGGTGGAGCCCGACTACATCGAAACGGCGCTGGAGTACTTTGATGACGTCCTGGCCCGCAGCACCGCCCAAGTCGTGTGGCTCGGCGGCGAACCAACGGTAAAAGACCTGCCCGGAGCCTTGGAAATCACGCTCTACGACCGCCGGGATACGGCCACCATCCACCTCGAAGATGAAGTCGGTTACTGGCTGGTAAATACCCTCCGCCGGGCGGGAGACCGCAGCCAGGAGCCCCGCACGCTGGCGGAAGTCCGGGCCGATTACGAGCGGATGCTACCGGATTTTCCCGACTTCTGGTACAGCGAAGAGATGCTGACGGTACAGGAATACGGCTTATTGGTCGTGTGATTTCCTTTCGCTCCCCTCTTTTTCCTTCACGTGAGGTTGAGCTTTCTTTAGCAGGCAGTTTTGTAGTTCGGTAGTTTTGTAGTTCGGTAGTGGGGTATTGTCCACTACCGAACTACAAAACTACCGAACTAAGCCCTTTACAATCTAACGCATCTGAAAATCAGCGACTATCCAGCAATTCTCAGTTTAGCCTTTAATCCCTCTCCCTCGGCTTATTTCTGGGGCCCCTACCCCAGAAAACGCGTCCAACGGAGAGGGATGCCCTTTCGAATTAGATTTTGGCAAGGAGCAAAATTTTATTTCGCCAGGGTGACTTTTTCAACCAGCAGCGGAGAAACTGCCCCTGATTTTAGCAAGGTAATAAGCTCCAAATGCCTAAACTGAGAATTGCTGGCGACTATCTACGTTGCATAGTTCCAACCTGACATTTTTCTAGCGCCGCATGACCGCCACAGGCATCACTTCGTCGTAGGTGCCCGTCAGGGTTGGCGTTTGGATGTTGCCGGTGTAGCGGCGCACTTCGCGGTGGATGAAGCTGAAGAGTTCCTGGATGGAGACGAGGCGGTCGCCGTTTTCGTCGGCTTCGCCCTTCATGCCGCGGATCAAGTAGTGGCTGAAGACGCCGCTGCGCAGGCCGCCGTCTTCGAGACTGATCTCTTCTCCCTTGCTGGAGAGGAGCAGGGCAGTGGAGGCCTGTGCCTGGTTGAGGGCGTCGTAGTAGGCGTTGAGGGCTGCGTCGACGCCGCCGTTGCGGCTCGCCAAGGCTTGGTCGAGATCGCTGCGTCCGCCGAGGCTTCCGCTGTGGCAGGCGTCGGCGATGACGAGTTTATGCTTGGCGCGGCTGGCCAGGAGGGCGTCGCGGAGTTGGTAATGCTCCAGGCGGTTGGAGAAGCCGTCGTAGTCCACGGGCAGGAAGGCGCCGGGCAGACCGTGGCCACTGAAGTAGAAAAGGATCACGTCGTTTTCATCGGCCTGTTGGTAGACGTCGCGCATGGCCATGATGATGTTGCGATGGGTGGCGTCTTCGTCGATCAGGACTTTGATTTGCTCTTCGGGCAGGGCACCGCCTTCGACGCTTTTGAGGAAGGCGAAGAGCTGGTAGGCGTCGTCGTCGGTGTACTTCAGCGTGCGCATGTGGGTGTAGCGGGCGGCGCCGACGACGACGGCCCAGATCTTGACGCGCTCGTCGTAGTCGGGGGTAACGTTTTTGGCGGGCCGGCCAGTGGCGGCAAACAGGCGACGGTAGAGCTGCCCACCGCGCCAGAGCCCGCCGTGCATTTCGCCGTCGGCGTAGTACATGATGCCCAATCCTTCGGGCTGGTGGTTATCGTAGCCACCGTGGTAGACGTTGCCGGAGGGGTAATTTACGGAGCCATTGCCAGCGGGCTGACCGGACTGGATCTTACCGTAGAACACGGCGCCGTTGGGATACTGGTATTTTCCCGTTCCGTCGGGGCAGCCGCTGTTGCAGTTACTGGCCAGCGCCGGGTTGCCCTGGTAGCCGAGGGTCGACCAATCGGCCTGGAATTCATTGCGGTCCCATTCTCCCTCCAGAGTGGTACCGTCTTCGAAGGTCATTTTGCCGTGTCCCTGCCGCTCGTTACCCAGCCACTGGCCGGTGTAGGTATCGCCATTGGCGTACTGCATGGTGCCCAGGCCCGCCAGTTGGGTACCGTACACTTCACCCCGGTAGAAGTCGCGGTTGGCAAAAGTTACTTCCGCTGGTCCCTTGATGGTGCCGTAGGCCCAGGTGGCCACGATCTTCGTCGTATTCTGGAAGGTAAGGGTGCCCGTACCGTGGCGTTTGCCCTGGTGAAAGCCTCCGAAGTAGACGGTGCCATCGGCCTCCGTCATGCGCCCTTCCCCTTCCTGCAAGGAGTTGTGCCAGTTGCCTACGTAAAGGCCACCGCCGGGGTACTTCAGCACGCCGATGCCGCTGAATTTGCCGCGCCGGAAATTGCCATCGTACGTGGCCCCGTCGGGGAATCGGTACAGGCCGTTGCCGTCGAGGCAGTCGCCACGCTGGCATTGCCCTTGCTGGGCAGACAGCGAAGTAAAGGAGCCTACCAGGAGCAGGAAGAGAATTAGGCGGGTCATGGTTTTGGGATTGAATAATGGTGAGCGAACGTGCGGATAGTAAAGGAGGTGCACATCGGTAAATCGGTTGAAAAATATTGCCTGCGCTCCACCGGGGCAAAACCAGGCAACCAATATTAAAGCAGCATAGTGCGCGTAAAAATTGTGTAATGAAATCTTAAGATTTACGCTTCTTGAGGGAACGGTGGGCGCGAACGCAGGAGCGGTGGTAGCGGACGGTGAGCGGTGCAAGTCTGCCCCCGCACGCCGCTTACTTTAACTTATTATAAATTTTTTGCTATCTTCCGCATACTCGCTGAAGGGCTTAGGCGCGGCCTTCGGGCCTGGCCAGGCTTTCTCCCTCCAGCCCGAACCATCCTTGCCTGCGGTGCTTTTACCATTAAGGCTTTTTGCCTAACATTGCACTTCCAAAGTACGAGACCCCCATTATGCAGAACCGCTCCGTCATCGACCACGTCAAGCCGCAAATCAACAACGGCAGATTCCTGATCCAGCGGGTGGTGGGGGAAAGCGTCAACGTTTCCGCCAGTATTTTTGGCGATGGCCACGATTACCTCCGTGCCGTAGTAGAGTACCGCACCGACAAGGCCAAGCGCTGGACGAGCGTCGAAATGGAGGAACACCCCAACGACCACTGGACGGCCAGCTTCCGCGTAACCGAGCAAACCATCTACCACTATCGCCTCGTCGCCTGGGTAGACCAGCTACTGACCTGGTACCGGGGCTTCAAGAAAAAGCACGCCGACGGCCAGGATATGGGAGTCGAGATTGCCATTGGCGCTAACCTCCTGACCGAAGCCCTGAAGCAACGGCCTAAAAAAGAGCAGGGAGAACTCCGCAATGCGATCCAGACCATGGGCGGTGAAGACCAGGCCCTGGTGGTACAGTACATCCTCGGCCCCGTTTTTGCGCAGCTGATCCTCGATTACCCCCTGCGGCGCTTCGAGACTGTCTACGATCACTCGCTGCGGGTCAAAGTGGGGCGCCTGCGCGAACGCTTCAGCAGCTGGTACGAGATTTTCCCCCGCTCCGCTTCGCCCGACATCAGTCGCTCCGGAACCTTCAAAGACGTGGAGGCGCTGCTGCCCCGGCTCGAAGAGATGGGTTTTGATGTACTCTACATGCCGCCCGTCCACCCTATCGGTCGCAAAAACCGGAAAGGGCGTAACAACGCCGTTACCGCCATGGAAGGTGAGCCAGGCAGTCCATGGGCCATCGGTGCAGCGGAGGGCGGCCACAAGGCCATCCTGCCTGAGCTGGGCAACATTGAGGATTACAAGCAGCTCATCAAACGGGCCAAACAAGGTTTCGATATCGACGTCGCCCTCGACCTTGCCTTCCAGTGTGCCCCCGATCATCCCTACATCACCGAGCACCCCGAGTGGTTCATCTGGCGGCCCGATGGGAGCATCATGTACGCTGAAAATCCGCCAAAGAAGTACCAGGACATCGTTCCGATCAACTTCGAAACCGAAGACCACGTAGCGCTGTGGAAAGAACTGCTCAGCGTAGTCATTTACTGGTGCGAAGCGGGCATCAACATCTTCCGCGTCGATAATCCCCACACGAAGCCTTACCGGTTCTGGGAATACATCATTGCGGAAACAACGGCGAAATTCCCGGATACTATTTTCCTGGCCGAAGCCTTCACCCGGCCCGCCATCATGGCTGAATTGGCCAAACGGGGCTTCCAGCAAAGCTACACTTACTTCACCTGGCGCACCACGCCCCACGAAATGCGGGAGTACCTTACTGAGTTGACTACTACGGAGTTGGCCGATTGCATGCAGCCCAACTTCTGGCCCAACACGCCCGACATTCTCGCCTACGAAATGATGGGCGCCAACTCCAACCAGTTCGTCAAACGCCTCCTCCTTGCCGCCACCCTTTCCAGTTCCTACGGCCTCTACGGCCCCAGCTACGAGTTGATGGAAAACCGGGGCAACACCAATGGAAAAGAAGAGTACTACGACTCCGAAAAATACATGGTACGGCACTACGACTGGTCTTACCGCAACCGCATTACCGACGCGTACACGCTCATCAACCGCGCGCGCAAGACGAACCCCGCCCTCCAGCAAACCAACAACATCCGCTTCACCGGCGGCGATAACCCCAACCTGCTCAGCTACGTAAAATGGAACGATGAACGGACCAACTTCATTTGGACCATCGTCAATTTTGACCAGCACCACCGGCAAGGGGGGCACGTCAGTGTTCCGCAGGACTTGCTCGGCCACCAGGGCTTCAAAGTAACCGATTTGCTGACTGGCGCACAGTACTGGTGGAACGGCAGCGCCAATTACGTGGCTATTGATCCAGCCTACTGGCCCGCCCACGTCTTCCTGGTGGAGTTTTAGCGGTGGTCTAAGGTCTGGAATAGGGTAGAGGAAGGAACATTCCTTTCCGCTCTTCCTGTGCTTCTTGTCCCTCACCCTGCACCTGCGGCCGCGCCATAACGAGACATTAACGTTGCATTTGCTTTACGATGAGCTCGCTCAAGTCGTAGACCATCACGCTGTCTTGTTTTTCTTTGCCGGAGACGCCGTCGGTCATCATTGTGAGGCAAAATGGGCAGTTGACGGCGATTACTTCCGCGCCCGTGGCGAGGGCTTCTTCGATGCGCTCTACGTTGATGCGTTTTTCGCCCGGCTCGTCTTCTTTCCACATCTGCGCCCCGCCAGCACCGCAGCAAAGTCCGTTGGTTTTGCTGCGTTTCATTTCCACCAGTTGGCCATCGAGTGACTCCAGCACGGCACGTGGTGCGGCGTAGATGCCGTTGGCCCGGCCCAGGTAGCAGCTGTCGTGGTAGGTAATGCGCTGGCCTTTGAAAGTCCCGCCGTCGGTCATTTTGACCCTCCCATCGTCAATGAGTTGCTGCAAAAGCTGGGTGTGGTGGACGATGTCGTAATTGCCCCCCAGCGCAGGGTATTCATTTTTGATGGTATTGAAACAATGCGGGCAGGCGGTGACCATTTTTTTGACGTCGTACATATTCAGGGTCTGGATATTTTGCAGGGCCGTCATTTGAAACAAAAACTCGTTGCCCGCGCGACGGGCGGGGTCTCCCGTGCAGGCCTCCTCATCGCCCAGGACGGCAAAAGAAATGCCCACCGCCGTCAAAATCTCGGCGAAGGCCCGGGTCACCTTCTGGGCCCGATCATCGAAGCTGCCCGCACAGCCTACCCAAAAGAGGATTTCCGGGGCTTGGTCTTCTGCGGCAAATTGGGCCATGGTTTTGATCTGCATGAGGAAGAGGGAATTAAATAAGCGAATAATTGAATAATTGAGCACGAAGTACTGCGCAGCAAATAAGGGAGCGCCATAGCCCTGAACTAGTGCACTATTGAACAACTGCACTATTTAACTACTCCGCCCAGGCTGTTCGGCTCGTCCCGACGCTCCAGGCGCGTTGCTGGTTTTCGATGGAATTGAAAAGGGGGAGCCAATCCTGGGGTCCGGCGGCTTCGGTGAGGATTTCGTGGCGGCGCAACTGCATGATCATCTCCAAGGGGTTGATGAGGACCGGGCAAGCCTCAACACAGGCGTTGCAGGTGGTGCAGGCGTGGATTTCTTCGCGGGTGATGAAGTCCCAGAGGCTGCGGCCATCGTCGAAATTGGTCGCTGAAAGGGGCTGCTGCTGGTCTTTGGCAAATTCCGGATTGCCGCTGCGGAGTTTTTCCCCGACTTCCTCTGCCCGGTCGCGCACGTCCATCACGATTTTGCGGGGGCTCAGGGCTTTGCCCGTGATGTTGGCCGGACAAACCGCAGTACAACGCCCACATTCCGTGCAGCTGAAGGCCCCGAGCAATTCAACGCGGCTCATATCAAATACATCATTGGCCCCGAAGGCGGGCAGTTCCGCATTGGGGTTGGGTGGCGGAGCAGCGGGGTCTTCAATGCCCATCATCGACTTCACCTCGTACATGATCTCCGGCATATTGCCCAGTTCTCCCTTCGGCCGCAGCCGCGCAAACCACGTGTTCGGAAAGGCCAGCAAAATGTGCAAGTGCTTGGAAATGGGCAGGTAGTTGAGAAAGACAAACACCATCGCAATGTGCCCCCACCAGCCGATGCGCTCCAGCACCCGCAGGGGTCCTTCCCCCAGACCCCCAAAAATGGCGGGGCCTAGCCAAGCGCTGACGGCGAGGTTGGTCTCCGGATAGTAAGCAGGGGCGATGGACTGCAAAACCTCATCGGTCCCGTTCATCGTGAAAATGCAAAGGAGCAGCACCACCTCAAAAATCAGGATCAGGTTAGCGTCCAACTTCGGCCAGCGTGTCATCTCCGCCTTATGGAAGCGCGGAATAAACAGCAGGTTGCGCCGTACCAAGAAGATTACCGTCGCTACGAAAGCCAAGAGGGACAACACCTCAATCGTACCAATCACGAAGTTGTAAAAGCCCCCCAGCCGCGTCGCAAAAAAGCGGTGTACGCCAAATACGCCGTCGATGAAAATCTCGATCAGCTCAATCTGCGTAAAGACAAATGCCGCGTACAACACAAAGTGCAGCACGGCCGGAACCATGCGGTTAAACATTTTCTTTTGCCCAAAGGCCACCAGCAGCATATTCTTCCAACGCTCCGCCACCGGGCCTTCTACCGGCTCCGCCTTCCCAAGCTGGATGTTGCTGTACACCCGCCGAAAACGGAGGAAGGCGCTACCGAGCGCTACGAAGGCTACGAGACTGAAAATGATCGACTGTACCATGCCGCCAAAGGTAACGGGTGCCCGCCGGGTACGCAAGTTGAATAGCGAATTTTCGCTAGGCGTTGACACTCCTCACGACGGACAACAGCGCTGGCTTTCCCACTCCTTCCGCAGCGGAGATTCCCGTGCTGGGCGGGATAGCTACACCTCCGCTAAAACTTCCGGTTCGAAGTCGCCACCGTCCCCAACTCACTGGCCAGGGCCCTTCGCATTTCGTTCAGGCGCATCTGCAATTTGGTGTGGAGCTCCACCTTGGGCCAGTCCTCCGCCGCCTCCAGCTGCCGGATGGTGGTGAGGTTGTCACGGCATTTTCGGTCAATCTTAGCCAGTCGGAAGATCCGCAGCAGGTTTTCGGCCACCAGCACATAGTTTTCCTCGGGCGGCTTTTGCCGGAGGTATACCTTGTACTTCTCTTTCCAGTTGGGACTCAGCGGGTAAGTGGGAGGCACGAAGGCCGCCACTTCCCTGACCTCCGGGTCGGGGTGGTGCATATACCACTCTGGCGCAGGGCCGCGGTGGTGCTGCGCCACGTAGTCCAGCGCCAGTGTAAAGACTTTCCGGTAGGCCCCTCCGTCGAAGTCAGCCAGCATATCGGCCACGTTGTGGGTCAGGTACGCGGCGATGGAGCCCGTTCCCTCCGCATTGTAATCCTTGCTTCCGTAGTGGATCAACAACTGCGTAAGTTCTTTTTCCTGGAAGGTGTGGCCGGAGTAGAGAAGGGCATCTGCCACGGCATCGTTGCGGGGCGGGGCGCCGATCGGGGGGACGAACTCTCCGGGCGGCAGTTCCTGGGCCGTTTCGTAGCCAGGTTCTTCCAGGCCTTCCCAGCCATCCCATTCTACTGGCGGCGGAGCGTCTGATCCCTCCGCAAAACCGGGTTCCGTCAGGCCAGCCCAGGCATCGTCTTCGGCCGGAAAATCGTGGCGGGGTGGGGGAGAAGGCTCCGCCCCCAGGTCCCGGGCCCTGCGCTCGCGCTGCCGTTCTTCGCGTTCCTGGTCGCGCCTGACTTCCGCCCGCCGCTCGGCGATGGCCTGGTTGACGAGGTTGACCAGCAAGCTTTCCTCGAGGCCCAGTTTAGCGGTGAACTGTTGGAGATAACCCGCCCGCTTAAGGGGGTCTTCCACCAGGGCCAGCGTGGCGATGCTGGAGCGAATGGCGTCGCTGCGGCCCGCCACGTCGTTGCCCGCTTCCCCCAGCAGTAAATCCGCTTTGAAAAACAAAAAGTCCTGGCGATTCTGCTCCAGGAATTCCCCGAAGGAAGTTGCCCCCACCCGCTGCAAATAGCTGTCAGGGTCTTCTCCGTCGGGCAAAACAACAACCCGCACGTTGAGGCCCGCCAACAGAAGCACATCCACGCCCCGCAGCGCGGCCTTGATGCCCGCCTTATCGCCGTCGTACAGCAACGTAACGTTTTCGGTCTGCCGGCCCACCAGCCTGGCCTGGCCCGGAGTAAGGCTGGTGCCGGAAGTGGCCACCACGTTCTCAATGCCACTCTGGTGCAGGCTGATCACGTCAGTGTAACCTTCTACCATGTACACATTGTCGAGCTTGCGCACCGCCTGCCGCGCCTGGTAAAGACCGTAGAGGACGTCGGATTTGTGGTATACTTCCGACTCAGGAGAATTGACGTATTTCGGGGCCTTGACGTCCTTTTTCAGGATTCTCCCCGCAAAGGCAATGGGCTTACCCTGCAGGTTGTGAATCGTGAACATTACCCGGTCAAAGAAGAAGTCGCGGCGGTCACGGACCAGCCCCAGCTGCTGGAGTTGCTCCGCAGGGTAGCCCGCCTTGGTAGCCGCCAGGTAGAGGCCATCCCTTTGCAAGGGCGCGTAGCCCAGGCCAAACTTTTCCATCACCTCCTGGCGGAAGCCCCGGCTGCGGAAGTAACTCAGGCCCACACTCTTGCCCTCGTCCGTTTTGTAGAGTTGGTCGGCAAACCAACGCTGGGCAAACTCATTGACCAGCAGCAAACTCTCTTTTTCCTGCTTTTCTTCCCGCTCTTCCTGGCTTACTTCCGTTTCGTCAAGCTTCAGGTTATAACGGGCTGCCAACCGACGAATAGCGTCGGGGAACGACAACTGCTCCAGCGTCATCAGGAACTTTACCGGGTCGCCCCCCTCCCCACATCCGAAGCATTTGTAAATGTTGCGCGCCGGGTTGACGTTAAAACTCGGCGTTTTTTCATTGTGAAATGGGCATAAGCCCGTCAGGTTTTGCCCGCTGCGCCGCAGGTTCACGTAGTCACCCACCACGTCTTCTACGCGGGCAGTCTCCAGTACCTCTCTTACACTTTCTTCGCTGATCATGGCTTGGGGTCAAGATACGGACTTTGCCGTTGCCGGATGAGTTAGGAGTTGCGGGCCGGGAAAGCGCCTCTCCCTTAACCCCGGCAAAGCCGCTAGGAAAGGCTCCGCGGTTCTGTCATTTTCCCGTCACTAATGCGCATTTCAAATTGGCAAAAAACCAGCAATTACGCCGTTTTAGGGTTTTCTTAACGTTCTTTAACGTGCCTGCCTGCATACTTTTTTGCCCTTCAAACGTCTTTAATACCAAAGGCCGCAAACGGATACCATCCACCCCGCGGCCGCAAAGATTTAATGGGTGTTCTCATAGTGTGTGGACTGTCCCGGCGCTGTTTCTACGGCGACCGGGGCAGTTTTTTTTGCCCCATAGCTAGCAGTACGGGCGCGGTCGCAGGTGCAATGACCGCCGTACGGAAGCAGAGCAGGTCAATGCTCCGCTTCCGCCGAAGTCCACGGCCTGTAAACATGTTCCTCCGGAGTTTCAACCGTAATCAGTCGAAGGCTCCCCGCCAGATGGCAGTGTTCGGGCTACAGGTCAAACTTAATCCCCTGGGCCAAAGGCAATTGGGTAGAGTAGTTGATCGTATTGGTTTGCCGGCGCATGTAGGCTTTCCAACTGTCGGAGCCGGACTCGCGGCCGCCGCCCGTTTCCTTTTCCCCGCCAAAGGCTCCGCCGATTTCCGCGCCGCTGGTACCGATGTTCACGTTGGCAATGCCACAGTCGGAGCCTGCCGCGCTGAGGAACAATTCGCTCTCCCGCATATTCGTCGTCATAATGGCCGAGCTGAGGCCCTGCGGGACGCTGTTCTGGATGGCGATGGCTTCCTCCAGGGTCGCGTAGGGCATAATGTAGAGGATGGGCGCAAAGGTCTCGTGCCGGGCCATCTTGCTGTCTGCCTTAACCGCGAAGAAGCAGGGTTTCACGTAGCAGCCACTTTCGTAGCCCGGGCCTTCCAGTACCCCGCCGGGGACGATCGTTTCTCCACCTTCCGCTTCGATACCTTCAATGGCTTTGAGGTACATCGCCACGGCGTCTTTATCGATCAGGGGGCCAACGTGGTTGTGCTGGTCGAGAGGATCGCCGATGCGCAACTGTCCGTAAGCCGCAGCAAGCTTATCCCGTACCTCTGCGTAGCGGCTTTCGTGAACGATCAGACGGCGGGTGGAGGTACAACGCTGTCCGCAAGTGCCGACAGCCCCGAAGAGGGCACCCGTCAAAACGAGGTCCATATCGGCTGACTCCGTAATGATGATGGCATTGTTGCCACCCAGCTCCAGCAAAGTTTTGCCCAGGCGGGCACCGACGGTTTGGGCAACGATTTTACCCATACGGGTAGAACCAGTGGCGGAGATCAGAGGGACCCGCGTATCCGTAGTCATCCATTCTCCCACCTGGTAATCCCCGTTGATCAGGTTACAAATGCCTTCGGGAAGATTATTGGCTTTGGCAACGCCTGCCCAGATGTTTTGGCAGGCAACGCCGCACAGAGGAGCTTTTTCGCTGGGTTTCCAGACGTTGACGTTGCCACAAACGAGGGCAATCATGCTGTTCCAACTCCAAACGGCCACCGGGAAATTGAAGGCCGAAATGATCCCGACGATGCCCAGCGGATGCCACTGCTCATACATGCGGTGCAGCGGACGCTCGGAGTGCATCGTCAGGCCATAAAGCTGCCGGCTCAGGCCCACTGCAAAGTCGCAGATGTCGATCATCTCCTGCACTTCGCCCCAGCCTTCCTGTAGGCTTTTGCCCATTTCGTAGCTGACCAGCCGGCCGAGAGCGTCTTTGTGTTCCCGCAAGGCCTGCCCGTACTGCCGGACTACTTCGCCCCGCTGCGGAGCCGGGATACTGCGCCAGTGCAGAAAAGCCGCTTCTGCCTTTTCGATGACTGCATCGTACTGCTCGCGCGTGGTTACGGAAACCCGCCCGATGAGCTGCCCGTCTACCGGGCTGTAGGAAGACAGGTGTACGCCAGGGTTGTGGTGGCTGCTGGTACCCGTGCTGGTGCCATCGTTGTCGGCCCGCAAGCCCAGTTCCTGAAGGAAGTCTCGGTTCATCATTTTTGGTAATTCTTGGTTAGCAGCCGCAAAGGTAAGGGGATCGGAGTTAACGGGGTTGGCATTGTCCCCTCGCTTCCTGTTCCTCACCATTGCACCTGCGCCCGCGCCCAGTAGTATAATCCATCTTGACCTTTCTCCTTTCCCCCTTTACTCCCTGCTCCCCTTAATCCTGGTGAGCATCTCATTCACGGGGTAGCGGCTTTCCGGGAAGGCCCAGGTGCGCATGTCGTTGGTTTGGACGAGCAAGACCCGCGTCGAAGGGTTCAGGCCGCTGTTGGGGTAGGTCTCCAGGCGGATTTCCCGTGCCTTCGGCAGCGGATAGGTGGTTTTACCGATGGTCATCTCCCGGGCCTGCAATACCACCGGGGGGTATTTGAAGCTCGACCAGAAAGCCCCCAGAAAGCCCATCAGGGCGAGCAGACTGACGAAGTAGGCCAGCATGGGGAGCAACACCCTGCGGCGTGGATCGGGGTGCTTGAGTTTATTCAGCCGCAGAGCCAGCCAAACCAGTCCTGCGAAGGCCAGTCCACAAACGGCCATCGTGGCGTATAAATCGCCCAGCTGCGGGGTGAATTGGAGGGGTTCTTCCATTATTTTTTGCCGCTGCGGCTGCTTGCTTTTTGGGCTTCCAGGGCCGTCAAGACCTCGTCGAGCTGCTCGGCACCAATGCGCTTGGAGACGATCTTCTTGTTTTCGTCCAGCACGTAAATGCTGGGGGTGGATTGCACATTGTATTCCAGGTGGAAACGCTGGTAGCGATCGGTGGCGTGAAGCCATTCCCCGATTTCGTTCTCGTCCACGTATTCCCAGCATTTGCCGAGTTCCGTCTGCCGGGTGCAGATGGCGAAGATTTCCACGCCTTTGTCTTTCCACTTGGCGTAAAAGTCTTTCATGTAAGGCGTCGACTTCTTACACGAAGGGCAAGAGAACTGCCAGAAGTAGAGCACCGTGTAATTGGCTTTAACATCATAGAGTTCCACCGGGCTACCATCGCGCCGGGTCATGGTCAGGTTGGGAGCGGATTTGCCGATCAGCAGCGGACGGGTTTTGTCCGCGTTCTCCATCATGCTGGCCACTTGGTCGGGATCTGCCCAAGTGGCCAGGCCCGAGGCGTAGTACTTGTCTACCATATGGACGTACACGGCGTCCATGCCCACGAATTTACTCCCCGCAGCCTTGTTGATGAAGTGCACGACGTAATGCTTGAAAAGCTCCGACTTCGGGTCCATCCGCTCCAGCACCCGGTCGATGGCCATGCTGACGGTGTCGGGGTCCTGGACGAAGAGACGGTCTACGTAGTAGTTCAGCCGGGAAAACAGAAAGGGCGTGCGCAAAATGCGGTCATCCTGTAGTGGAATGGGGTCCAGGTAATGCGCTTGCAGCCAGCGGAGTTGGGCCATGCTGCGGGCGTCGGGGTCCTGAATGTCTTCAAAAGCTGGCGGTGGAAAAGGCCGGTTGGTCTTGATGATGGCCGCCACGAAAGACTCCGGGTATTTTTCGAGGATCCCATCCTGAAACGCCGTTACTTTCTGATCGAAGCGCTCCATCATGGCGGTGGCTTTTTCTTTGGCCACGGCGGTGCTCGTACTGTCCTTAAGAATATTTTGGTATTCGAGACTTTCTTCCTGCATCTTGTTCAGGAAGTCGAGGTAGCTGAAGAAGCGCTCATTCTCCAGGCTACTGCCCACTTTTACGCTACTGAGCTCCTCCATCCGGGTGTGCAGGGAAAAAACCTGGTCGTCGTCGTTGCCGACCACCATCTGGAAGTAGTTGTTGTCGGGGGCGAGTACGACAAGGTAAATACCTCTGGGTAGGGCACTCGTGTCGCTGGCAAAAACGTAGCTGCCGTCGTCCGCCCGGTAGGCAGTATCTACTACAAACTGTTTATCGAGGAGGTTATTGGCCAGGCTCAGCACCTCCTGGTCGTAGCCATCAATCTTGACCGTAATCCGGTAAGATTCCTGGGCGGTGAGCAGGCCAGTGAGCAGCAGGGCCAGGGAGCATAACAGGTAGCGCACGTTCATCTCTTTAAACACCATTTTTTCGAAGTTACGCAAAGGTAACGCCCGAGGCCAGGAATCTATTGACCGCCGCTTCCATTAGCTTCGGGCAGCGTGGGTCCTGAAACGAACAAAGCCCCACCCACAATGAAGGGGATGGGGCTATAGTTCGCTAGGAAGCTAGTGCCGAAGGCGGGAGTCGAACCCGCACACCCGAAGGCACACGCCCCTGAAACGTGCGTGTCTACCAGTTTCACCACTTCGGCGGTGGATTTAATTTGGCCCCTTGTGCAAGAACACGTACACCAACCGGATCAATTTCAGGGGAGATCCAGCGGGCGCGTAGCGGCCACTTTAAATGTAAAAGACAACGTCGTTTCGCTGTCGGGGCGCAAAGGTAATTACCCCCGTTGAATGTGCAATAGCCCGGACGAAATTTTTCCGGGAAATTTGGGTACCGTCGGTGGGAATCGAACCCACACTACCGAAGTAACTGGATTTTGAATCCAGCGCGTCTACCAATTCCGCCACGACGGCATGTGTTGCTCAACGACCCGGCGGAGGGGGAAGTTGCGGGCCTCCCGGCGGAAGCGGGCCAAAGGTACGTCGGCCAACGGAATTTGCAAGCACCCCGCGAAAAAGTATTAAAGTCGCTTGATCTGCCCCCTTACTCCTTTCCCCCTTTTCTCCTTTCCCCCTTTACTCCCTCCCCCTTTACTCCCTTACTACCTCCGCTTCCAGGTCGTAATCGGTAGCGCCGGTGATGCGGACCCGGACGAAATCGCCCGTGCGGAGGTATGCCTGGCTGGCGGGGATGAGCACTTCGTTGTCCACGTCCGGGCTGTCGTATTCGGTGCGCCCTACGTAGAACTCGTTCTCTTTGCGCTCGATGAGCACGTCCATTTCGGCCCCGATCCGGGCTTCGTTGAGTTCGAGGCTGATGTCTTTCTGGATTTCCATCAGGCGGTTGGCGCGGTCGGCCTTTACTTCGGCGGGGACGTCGTCTTCGGCACCGTAGGCCGGGGTGTCTTCCTCGTGGCTGTACATGAAGACGCCCAGTCGCTCGAAGCGCATGGCGCGGACGAACTGGCAAAGCTCTTCAAATTCCTCTTCCGTCTCCCCGGGGTAGCCTACCAGAAAGGTCGTGCGGATGGCGATGCCGGGCACCACGGCGCGGGCGTGGCGAATCAGGTCTTCGGTCTCAGCGCGGGTAATCTGCCGGCGCATACGCAGCAAAACGGCGTCGCTGGCGTGCTGCAGGGGAATATCGAGGTAGTTACAGACCTTGGGTTGGGCGGCCATCACCGTAAAGATCTCGCGGGGGAACTTGCTGGGGTAGGCGTAGTGCAGCCGGATCCAGCGGATGCCTTCCACGGCGGCCAGGGCTTCGAGGAGGCGGGGCAACTCGCGGGTTTTGTAGAGGTCCAGGCCGTAGTAAGTCAGTTCCTGGGCAATGAGCATGAGTTCCCTGACGCCGTTGCGGGCGAAGTGCTCGGCCTGGCGGACCAACTCTTCGATGGGCCGCGAGACGTGCTTGCCGCGCATCAACGGGATGGCGCAAAACGAACAGGTACGGTTGCAGCCTTCGCTGATTTTCAGGTAGGCGTAGTGCTCGGGGGTGGTGATGAAGCGCTCGCCGATCAGGTCGTGCTTGTAGTCGGCCTCCAGGCGGTTGAGCAGGCCGGGCAGTTCCATCGTGCCGAAGTAGGCGTCCACTTCGGGGATTTCCTCCTCCAGGTTTTCCTTGTAGCGGTGGCTGAGGCAGCCCGTAACGTAGAGCTTATCAATCTCGCCCCGCGTTTTGCGATCGGCGTAGTCCAGGATGGTGTTGATGCTTTCCTCCTTGGCCAGGTCGATGAAGCCACAGGTATTGACGATGACGATATTGGCCGCCTCGTTGGCGTCGTGGCTGACGGCGTAATCGTTGGCCTTCAGCTGGGTAATGATGTTCTCGGAATCGACGAGGTTCTTGGAACAACCCAGCGTGATGACGTTGACTTTATCCGGACGTAGTGTCTTGGTTTTCATTGGCGGCGCAAAGGTAGCGTTTGCTGCGGTATTTATTGCGGGGCGCGGCCGCAGGTGCCTGGTCGGGGGATACGAAGCAGGGGAATTACCCCCGGCGGGCCCGGGATACGGCCGCCAAAAAACGCCGTACCTCGCTTTCCGAGGTTACCTGCCGCTCGTACTCGGGCAGGCCGGGGATGCCCATGTATACGGCCGGATTCTGGTGGCGCATGGCCGAGTGCCGGGTGCCAAAGGCCGTAGCGTGAAACTCCCCGACGCCCAGGTAGTCCACCAGTTCCGCCACGTTCTCGGGCGTGATGCCACAGCCAGGCAAAATGCCGATACGCCCTGCGGCCTGCTCAACGAGCTGGCGGATTTGCCCTTTGCCTTCCGGGACGGTAGCCGCCTGCCCGGAGGTAAGTACGCGGTCTACGCCCAACCCGATCAATGCTTCGAGGGCGCTGGCGGGGTCGGAACAAACATCGAAGGCGCGGTGGAAGGTGACGGAGAGCCCGCTGGCTTGCCCGACCAAACTTTGCACCTGCGGCCGCGCAATGGTGCCGTCCACGTTCAAGACCCCGAAAACGACGCCCGTTACGCCGATTTGCCGGCACTGCTCGATGTCCAGCGCCATCGCTTCGAGCTCCCGGGCCGTGTAGTCAAAATCCCCTCCCCGCGGCCGGATCATCACCATCAGGTCGATGTCGATGGCCGCCCTGCAGGCCCGGATGGTCCCCAGGCTGGGGGTGATGCCGCCCTCCACCAGCGCGGCACAAAGCTCTACCCGCTGGGCTCCCCCGCGCTCGGCGGCAATGGCATCGTCAACGGATTGCAGACAAACTTCGAAGAGCATACGCGAAACCTCATCAGCCCTGCGGGGCCTCAATTTTAAAATCCGGTGCAAACATTTCGTTGGCCAGCGCGGGCGACTGCACCGCATAGTCGAAGCCCGATTGAATGCAATAGCCTCCCGTCTCCCCCCGCTTATTGAGGGCAATGAAGCCCACCTGGATGTCTTTCCAGTCGGGGTTTTTACTGATCACGCGCTCCACGGCCAGCCGGCAAGCCTCAGTAGGACTGTGGCCCTGGCGCATGAACTCCACGACCAAAAAGCAGCCGCAGGCGCGGATGACGGCCTCGCCCCAGCCCGTGGCCGTGGCTCCGCCAATTTCATTGTCTACGTAAAGCCCGGCACCAATGATGGGCGAGTCGCCCACGCGGCCGTGGTACTTAAATGCCGCGCCGCTGGTGGTGCAGGCCCCGGCCAGGTCGCCGTTGCTATCGAGAGTGAGCAGGCCGATGGTGTCGTGGTTCTCGATGTTGATCCGGGGGCGGTAATCGGGGTTCCCCTGCTTCCACTTGGCCCATTCGTCGCGGCTGAAGTCGGTCATCAAGTCCGTTTCTTCCATGCCCTGGGCCAGGGCGAAATCTTTGGCCCCCTGGCCGACGAGCATCACGTGCGGCGTCTTTTCCATGACCATCCGGGCGACGCTGACGGGGTGCAGGATGTCTTGCAGCGCTGCCACGCTTCCGCAGTTGCCTTCGGCATTCATGATGCAGGCGTCCAGCGTGATCGTGCCATCGCGGTCGGGGAAAGACCCGCGGCCTACGGTGTGCACTTCCGGGTCGGCTTCGGTAACCATCACGCCCGCCTCCGCGGCGTCGAGGGCGCTGCCGCCGGCGGAGAGGATCTCCCAGGCGCGGGCGTTGGCCGCCTGCCCGTGTTGCCAGGTGGCAATGACTACCGGACGGATGGGCGGGGTAGCCACCTCCTGCACCACCTCCTCGGTCGCGCAGGCACTAAGCAATGGTCCCGCCGCCAGGGCAGCGGGCAAACGGCGCAAAAAAGATCGGCGGGTAGGACGCATAACCAGCAATTAAAAAAAAGAACTGCCACCGAAGCTGCCGGGGCGGGTGAAAGTAGCACGCAAAGTAGCAATTACGGCACGATATTCCAGCCGCTTTTTTGTCCGGCCTCTCCCACCAAGGAAGCCCAGATTGCCTCCGAGCTACCGAACTGACTAAAACGCCGGAATCTGCATCGTCAGGCAGTGGAGCGAGCCGTGCTGTTCGATGAAGGCCCGGCAGTCCACGGGTATCACGCGGTATTTGCCGTATTTTTCCAGGGCTTTAATCGCGGCGGCATCGGCTGCTTTGCCGGGGTGATCGTCGGCTTCGGCGTCGAAGTAGGTGGGCAGGAAAAGCGTGCCGTTACTGATCAGGAAATTGGCGTAAGTGGCGGGCAGGCGGTGGCCGTCGGCGGCGTACACGGGCGGCGGAATGGGCAGGGCGATGAGCTTGTAGGCCTTGTTGTGGGGCGTGATGAGGAATTTCAGGTCTTCCCACATTTCCTTCAGGGAAGGATAGTGCTCGTCGTTTTTGTCCTGGCAACTGGTGTAGGCAATCGTGCGGTCATCGAGAAAGCGGGCGAGGGTATCGACGTGGGCGTCGGTGTCGTCGCCCACCAGTTCACCGTCGGTAAGCCAGTAGATGTCGGTCTTTTTGCCGAAGTACTTTTGGAGGATGGGGTCGGCCTCCTCGGGGTCGTCCCAGTCATTGCGGCCGGCGCTGAACAGGCAGGTGGTGGTGGTCAGCATCGTCCCCATGCCGTCCGATTCGATGGCCCCACCCTCCAGGACGAGGTCCACCCGCTCGTAACCGGCCGTGGGGAACAGCGCGGCGTGGAGGCGTTGTGGCAGGGCGTTATCGCGCTCGGCGTTGAACTTGCCGCCCCAGCCGTTGAACGTAAAGTCGAGCAGCCGCGGTTTGCCTGCTGCATCGAAGACGGTGATGGGTCCGGAGTCGCGGATCCAGCAATCGTCGGTGGGCAACTCCAGGTGCTGGCCCTGGAAGTCGGCAGCATACCGGGCGAAGTGTTCTGCGTCGCCCACCACCATGAGGACGGGCGTGACGGCGTGTACGGCGTTGGCGGCGGCCACCATCGCGCGGGAGGCGGCGTCGAGTTGGTCGCCCCAGTCGCCATCACGGCGGGGGAAGGAAAAAAGCACGAGTTGCTGGGGTTCCCATTCGGCGGGCAGGCGCATTGGCGAGGTGGCTGTTTCGGGGGGCAAAGATAGGGCGCGGGCCGGTCGTAGGCGGCGCGAAGTGCTTTTGGCCGAAGGGAGCGGTCGCAGTACCTTCGTGGCATGCTTATTTCTTTCCCTTTTCGGTCAGCCATTTGGGCCACGCTTTTTATGGGCGCGGCCGCAGGTGCAGTGTTTTCGTGTACGGCAAAGGAGGCCGAGCCAGCGCCGGACGCCCCCCCCGGCATGGTCTACATTCCCGGCAATAGCGAAGTCCCGGCCTTTTTTATGGACGCTACGGAGGTAACCACGGCAGACTTTGCCACCTTCGTCGAAGCTACTGAATACATCACCGAAGCCGAAGAATTCGGCTGGTCGGGCGTTTTTCACCTCGATTCCCTGGCCTGGCTGCCCGTGGATGGGGCGGATTGGCGGCACCCCCGCGGCCCGGCGGATTCGGCCGCCCGCGCCGCCGAACCCGTCACGCAAGTCAGCCTGCGCGACGCCAGGGCCTACGCCACGTGGGCGGGTAAGCGCCTGCCCACCGAAGCGGAATGGGTGTGGGCCGCCTCCCAGTCGGGTCAGTTTGCGGAATATCCCTGGGGAAAGGAGATGGTCCCGGCCGGGAAGTACCCCGGCAACTGGTGGCAAGGGCCGTTTCCCTACGAAGACCAGGTACTGGACGGTTTCCCCGGCATCGCCCCCGTGCGTTCCTTTGCTGCGGCGGGCAATGGTCTCTACGACATGTCCGGAAACGTATGGGAGTGGACCTCCACCCTCCGCACGGAGACCCAGGAATCGGTCATCAAAGGTGGGTCCTTTTTGTGCAGTACTTCCTACTGCACGGGCTTTAACCTGAAGCAGCGGCAGTATACTCCGGCGGATAGCGGACTGAACCACCTGGGCTTTCGCTGCGTAATGGCGGTGGAGTAGGGGAGCGCTCCCCGCTGCCCCCAACGAAAAACCAAGCCATGACGCCGGGGGATAATATCTTTGCGCGCCCTTAAAGTGTTATTCCCCAAAATCTACATTAACATGGAAGAAAGTCTCCAACTTAAAGCAAAGCTGATTGCCCACTGCCGTGCGCACGTGGACCGGGTAATTGACGCGATTCGGTCTTCCATGGCCAATATCGACGAGGCCCGCGCCAACGAGACGAAGTCTTCCTCCCCCGAAGAATTTGAGCCAGGCATTGCCCTGATGCAGATGGAAGAAGATAAGCTGGCCACCCAGCTGGCGGAGAACCTGAAAGTCCGGCAAATCCTCGACGTAATTGAGGGGCGGCCGCCTTCGGAGAAAATCGTGGCTGGCAGCCTCGTGGCCACCAACCGCGGGCTCTACTTCCTGGCCATCGGGATCGGTAAGTGCGTCATTGATGGAACCACCGTTTTTTGTACTTCCCTTGAGTCTCCCATCGGTCGGGCCATGAACGGCAAGGTGGTCGGCGATGCTTTCACCCTGAACGATGCAAGCTTTGAGGTAACTGGCCTGGTGTAGGCAGCGTTTGGTGGAAGGGCAGTGTCTTGGAAAAGTTGGTGCGGGACTGTGGACATTCGCCTCCCGTCCCGTATTTTGGGTAACCTAAAGCCCTGGCCCGATGACGATCTTCTGGAAGTATTACTTCGACTGCACCTTCTTCAACCTGCTTTTTGGGATCGTAGTGTACTTACTGTCTGGCTTTGTCTGGGCACTCATCTTGTGTGCCACGCTGGGCAATCTGGTGGGCTTCCTCTGCTTCGGCTATCTGAAAGGGGAGCAGTACAGCCTGTATTTTAACCTGGGCTATACCAAACGCTTCCTGTTCCTGACGATGAGCCTGGTCAATGGCGTAGCGGGAGCGACCGCTTTGCTGCTGTACCTGATTCTTTCCTAAACCCTTTGCCCGAATGGAACTGCAAGTAGACCAGGTCACGATTGCTTTCGGTGCCAGGACGGTGCTGCAAGACGCATCCCTGCAATTGAGGCGTGGAGAAATTGTCGGGCTGTTTGGCCGGAACGGTTCGGGTAAATCGACTTTACTGAAGATCATTTTCGGAACGGTCCGAGCCCCCGCCGCGCAACTGCGCATCGACGGCGAGAGGTGGGCGCAGCGGGAGCTGATTCCGGCCGGGAAGGTGGCGTATTTGCCACAGCAGGAATACCTTCCTACCGGCATTACGACCCGGGCCCTGCTGCCGCTGCTCTTTAGCGATGGCGAAAAGCTCGACCGCATCTTTTACGCACCGCTGGTGGAGCATTTCGCGCATCGCAAGCTCCATGATTTATCGGTGGGAGAACGTAAGTACCTGGGTATTTTGATCTTATGCCAACTGGATCATCCTTTTTTGTTGCTCGATGAACCCTTTACCATGATCGACCCCTTGTGTAAGGACCTGATCAAAACGCTGTTGGCGGAAAGCAAAAAAGTGAAGGGCATTCTTCTTTCCGACCATTACTACGACGACGTCTTGCAAATTGCCGACCGCAGCTACCTGCTGCAAGACGGCGGCCTCGTTCCCGTTGCCGGCCGGGCGGACCTGAAGCGGCTGGGCTACCTGGGGCGCTGAGGGCCCGGCCCTTGCACCGCTCCTTCAATGCTTTCCCGGCACCTGCGGCCGCGCCCGCAATATCAGAATATGCCACGCAAGTAGTAAAATCGCTCCAGCAGGAAATTTTCGGCTTTTCTCCAAATCCTGTTGGAGCATCCGCCTATCAATGACGGCACATTAAGGGGCAATGCCAGTCGTCCTTGAAGCGTTTACGCTCCAATCCACTAATGAACTTACCCACACATGACCTTTTGCCGCTGCTGTTTACTTTGCACTGTATTGTTGGGCACTTTCCTGCACGCCCAGCCTTGTGTGGCTACTGACGTAGTGCATTTCTGGGAGGCCTACGACAAAATCACGGCCACGCCAGACACCGTTCAGCAACTGGCACTGCTCCAGCAGTACTACCTGGCGAAAGCCACGCCGGGGCTGGTGGCCCTTCAGGAGGCACGCAACTACACCCCCACGGAATACCTGCACGCGATCAATGACTATCCGGAGTTCTGGCGGTCGGTGCGGAGCAACACCACGGCGGTGCAGGCCAGCTACCCCGCCATTGAAGCCGCTCTGGACCGCCTGCGGCAGCTTTATCCCGCACTGCGGCCAGTGCCCATTTACTTTGCGGTTGGTGTTTTCCGGACCAACGGGACCGCGACTAAGGACATGGTCATGATTGGCAGTGAATTGGCGTTGGCCGACGATGCTACCGTCATCACGGAACTTCCCGCCTGGCGGCAACCCTTCTTCCGGGAATACGAACCCCTGAAAAACATCGCCCTGCTCTGCACCCACGAATATGTGCACACCCAGCAAAACGAGTTGGTGGAAAACCTTCTTTCCATGTGCCTTTATGAGGGCATCGCGGAATTCGTTTCCTGCACCGCCACCGGTATGCCCTCGAATTCACCAGCCATCGCCATTGGCAAGGCCAGGCAGGAAGAAGTCGTCCGGCAATTCGTCAAAGACCTCTTTTTGATGAGCAACAACTACGACTGGATGTGGGGCGAAAACCGGAACGCCCTGAAAACGCGGGACCTGGGTTACTACATTGGCTACGAGATTGCCGAGCGCCACTACCAGGCCGCCAAAGACCCCCAGCGGGCCATCCGCGAGCTCATCGAACTCGACTTCCACGACGAAGCGGCCGTTGAGCGCCTCGTGGACGGCACGCGGCTGCTACCTGCCCCGCTGCGCAAGCTCAACCGGGCCTACGAAAAGCAGCGGCCGACGGTCGTCTCCATGGACCCTTTCCGAAACGGCGCGAAGGGCATCAGCCCCGGCCGGGTGCAAATCACCCTCACCTTCTCCGAGCCCCTCAATGGATACAACACCGGCTTGGACTTTGGTCCGCTTGGCGAAGAACATTGTCCACGCATCAGCCCCAACCGAACATGGTCCGCCGACAACAAAAACTGGACTTTTGAGGTGGACCTGGAGCCAAAGCGGCGCTACCAACTGTTGATCTCCAACAACTTCCGCCTGGAGAGCGGCGTGCGCCTGAAGCCCTACCTGATTGAATTTACGACGGGATCGTGAGGAGGATTTGCCACCTGCCCAATTCCTTTCCCCCTTTAATCCCTTCCCCCTTTAATCCTTTCCCTGCACCTGCGACCGCGCCCATTACTGTACCGCCTGGCCATTCAGTTCAAAAACGAAGGCGTCTTCGGAAAATTTGCGGCGGATATTGGCCAGTGCCGCCTGTTTTTCGGCTTCGGTGCGGAAGGTGAGCCGTACCCCGATGCGCGTGTTTGTCCCTTCCTGCCGGGAAAAAGAATCGTAGCCAGCCGCTTCGATGCGGCGGAGGTTTTTGGCGACGTTGCTCCGGCTGCCGTAGAGCCCCGTGGCGATCAGGGCAACATTGTCTCCGCTTCCCGTGGCCGGTGCGGTCCGCGCTGGTTCCGGGGTTGCCGGGCTGGGCTCGGTGGGGGCTGGACTGTTGTCAGCAGCAGGACGTTCCGGGCTTGCTGCGGGGCTGGGTTCCGGGTCGGAGAGCCGGGGGGGGGCATCCGGGGCCACCTCGCGGGCGGGTGTGGTAAGGGGTGGGTTGGCGACGATGGGATCTTCGATCGGGGGCGGGGGCGCGGGTTCGACCCGGGCGACGGGCTCGCGGGGTTTTTCCGTCTGGGTATTGGCAATGATCCTGCCCAGCATGAAAAGGATCCACAGCAGGCCGAAGACACCGATGATGCCCACTGCGTACCACAGGTATTTCCGCAACTCGGGGTGGTAGAGCACGTCTGCCAGCCGTGGCATTTTTGCGGCGAGCTTACTGCCCAGACTACGTACGGCGCGGGGCGGGGGCGCTTCGTTGCCGGCCAGCATGGGGTCTACCGCCGCGCGCCGTTGTTTTTCGGAACGGACGATGGGCTTCAACTCGATGGCAGGCAAACCAAAATTTTCTTTGCTGAAATTTTCTCCCGCCGCCGTGAAACGCAATTGCCCGTCAAAGTGCTTAAACAGCCGTCCCACGCCTTCCAGGGTGACCGAACGGCCCGCGTCCAGACTTTCGCGGACATCGCGGAGAAACTGCTCCAGTTCCGTGCCCGCGGCCGCCAGTGAAATTCCCAGGGCTTCGCTCAGGCCCCGTTGCAGCCGGCCGTCGTCTAATACCAGGTTGGCGTTGAAATTTACCCGTTCCGATGGCGGCAGCGCCTTGCCCTCGATCTGGCTGATCATGGCGGGCTGGGGGCTCAGGCGCAGGGTGCCGAGCCCGGGGAGGCAGACCTGATCTTCCTCCATGAGGATGTTGCGGACGACGGTGGTGATGCGGGATGACATGCGGCAAATTTAGCAAAGTGCGGGTTGGGAATCAGCACAGTGGCCCAAAACCCGCTTTTTTTGTGGACACCATCTGCCGTGGAAGGCAGGCCTGCCTCTATTCTCCGATGTGGAACAGGGCGTCGCCCTGGCTCACCACGGCGGCGTTGGCGTGGCCAATGAGGAAGCCATCGCGGGGGGCGTAGATGCGTTTATCGAGACGGCCTACCTGGGGGTCGGAGATGATGCCAATGGCTTCGCCTTTGCGGACGGCAAAGCCACTGCGTTTGGTCCACTGAAACAACCCGGCGCGGCTGGCGCGGATCCAGGTGCTCTGGGTAATGCGGACGGGTGTTCTATCCGGTGCGGGCGGTTTTTTGGTCAGCATTCCCTGCTGGTGGAGCAGGCGAGCGATGCCGGAAACGCCCACATCAATGCTGTGTGCATCGTAGCGCAGGTTTTCCCCACCCTCGAAGGTGAGTACGGGGACGTTCAGGATTTTCAGCGCGTGGCGGCGCAGGGATTTGGCCGGGGCCTTGTTGGCAAAAATCAGGGGCGGTGCGAAGGCTTCGGCGGCCTCGGCGGCACGGAGGTCTTCAGCGTTGTAGCGGATCTGGGGATAATTGTAGGTCCCCCGCCCGCCGGTGTGGAAATCGACGGCCAAATTGACGTGGGTAAGGATGTTGTGGCTCAGCCCGTGGGCAATGCGGCTGGCCAGGGAGCCGGATTTGGTGCCGGGAAAGCTGCGGTTAACGTCCTTGCCATCGGGCACGTCGCGGCTGAAATTGTTGAAACCGTAAATGTTGAGCAAAGGGATGGCAATGACCGTCCCCGTTTCCAGTCGCTTGAAAATGCCTCCCCGCAGGCAGCGGCGGATGATCTCCACCCCATTGATTTCATCGCCGTGAACGCCGCCGAGAAAAAGAACCGTTGGCCCGGGCTGGTAGGCGCGGAAGACGTGGGCCTTGATCTGCACCGGGTTGCCGCTCGGCAACTGTCCGGCCACCACTTCCACGGTGCCCGATTGGCCGGGGTAGAACTCACCATCGGCGATGGCAATGGGATGGATATCACTCATGCTTTGGCTTTTTTTACGGCGTACTCAATGATTTCTCCGGCAATGTCAATGCGCGTTGCCGCCTCAATCCCTTCCAGCCCGGGGCTGGCATTGACTTCCATTAGCAGGTGGCCCTGGTGGCTGGGGATCAGGTCGACCCCGGCAATTTCTACCCCGATCACGGCCGCCGCGCGCAGGCAGAGTGCTTCGTCTTCGGCGCTGAGGTGGACGGCCCGCGCCGTAGCCCCCCGGTGGATATTGGCCCGAAACTCACCATCCACTGCCCTGCGCTCCATGGCCGCCACGATGCGGTCGCCCACGACGAAGGCCCGGATGTCGCAACCCTTGCTTTCGCCGATGAACTCCTGGACGATGATCCGGTCCTGGAACTGCAAAAAGCCTTCGGAGATTTGCTCCAGTTCAAAGAGGCTTTTGGCCAGGGCAACGCCTACGCCGTGGGTGCTTTCGAGGAGTTTGACCACCACCGGCCATTTCCCCATGCCAAGGGCGGCAATGCGCGCTTCGCGGAGGGTGAAGCACAGGATGGTGCGGGGAACGGGCAAGTCGTGGCGGGCCAGCGTCTGGAGGCACCCCATTTTATCGCGGGCCAGCAGCAGGGCATCGGCGGATAGGGTATGGGGAACGCCCAGAACGTCGAGCTGCCGGATAATGGCCGCCCCGCGGTGGGTAATGTTGGCACCAATGCGCGGAATGGCTACCTTGGGCAGTTGTAGGGGCCGCCCGTCAACCAGCAGCGCGGTCTTTACCCCGTAGAGGGAAGGGCTGCAGTAGGCGTGGTCTACCACTTCCATCCGGTGCCCTCTTTTGCGGCCTTCAGCGACAATCCGGCTGGTGCTGTAGAGGTTAGGGCCACGGGAAAAAACGCTGATCCGCATGCTTTATCGCTTGGAGTCAGCAAAGATGCCTTTATTACGTTGAAGTTAAAAATTATCTCCCCAATGCAGGCCTCCGTACCACTTAAAGACCGCTTCGCCCAACCCCGTTTCACTTATGCCCTCCTCGAAGCTTTACCCGAATTCCTGGCCCGCCAGCGGTGGTTCACCAGCAAGGGGAAAGTCATTGCGCAGTGCCGGGTCGTCCAGAGTTACCGCGTGACGGAGGATGCGGTCCTGGCCATCGTCCAGGTACACTTCAGCAACGAGAGCACGGAGTTGTTTCAGATGCCCCTGGCGCAATTGCTTCACACCGAAGACCAACGGCGCTACCTCAAGGAAAACGAAAATTCGGTCTTGCTGCGGGTTCCCGGTGGCCCCTTCATCGTCGATGCCGTTCCACTGCCGCAGTTCCGCGCCGCGCTCTACGCCCTGCTGCGGGCCGGCGAGACGCAGGCGGACGGACTTGCCTGCGAAGCGGGAAAAGTGATGCGCACCGCCCCGGCCCAGGCCGATAGCGTCGTGCCCGCCATCAATACCAGCAACACGGCCATCGTCTACCACGACCGCTTTTTCTTCAAGCTTTTCCGCAAGCTCGACCCCGGCCTCAATCCCGATCTGGAGCTGGTGCGCTACCTCTCCGAACGGGCGGGTTTTCAACACTGCCCGACCTACGCCGGCAGCCTGGGCGTAGGAAAAGTCACCGACCCTAATTACCTCAACCTCGGCCTGCTGACGGGCAAAATCGATAACCGCGCAGAAGCCTGGGACTTCTTCCTGGAGCGCGCCGGGCGCTACTACGCGGGCACCGGACCGGTAGACGCCGAAACGCTGGAACGGGCCAGCCTCCTGGGCCAGCGCACCGCCGAGATGCACCTCGGTCTGGCCGGACTGTTGCCTGCGGCGCTGGGCGCGGACGCAGGTGCAATGATCACCCCGGAAGCCATGTCGGTTGAATACCGCCACGAAATTACCGCCGCCGCCACCAAACTCCTGGCCCGCCAGATCGAGGAACTTCGCGCCAAACTCCCCGGCCTGCCCCCCGCCCAGGCCTCCCTCGCTCAACGGGTGCTGGAGATGGAATCCGACCTGGCCCAAAAACTTGCTGCCCTGGATAATGCAGACATGGCGCTCGACCTGATCCGCATCCACGGCGATTACCACCTCGGGCAGGTTTTGGTTACCGAAGACGACTTTTGTATCATCGACTTCGAGGGCGAACCCCTGCTGACCATCCCCGAACGCCGCCGCAAACGCCCCGCACTCAAGGACGTGGCGGGCATGGTGCGGTCATTTCACTACGCTGCCCGCGGTGAGCTGCTCCTCAACGCCGCCTACGCCGCTGAGGCCCGCGCCGAAAGCCTCGTCCCCCGGGCCGAAGCCTGGTTCCAGGCGACGTCCACTGCCTTTCTGGAAGCTTACTATGGCACCTGCGGCAGCGCCCCCTTCCTGCCCGCCGCCGCCGAGGATCGCCAGCTGTTGCTTGAGCTGTTCATTCTCGAAAAAGCCATCTACGAGGTCGCCTACGAACTCAACAGCCGCCCCAGCTGGCTGCCCATTCCCCTGAATGGATTACTGATGGTCGCCAACGCAATTTAAGCGAATTTTCGCTACCTTGGCGGCATGAATCGTCGACAGCAAATTCTGGAGCGCCTGCACCTCTCCCTGCCCATCGTGGCGTCCCCCATGTTCATCGTTTCCCGCCAGGCCCTGGTGCTGGAATGTTGCAAAAACGGTATTCTGGGTACTTTTCCCGCCCTCAACAACCGCACGACCGCCGGATTTGAGGAGTGGCTGGTAGAGATTAAGACCGAACTCGCCGCCGAAAGTGCCCGCACCGGCCAGCCCCTGCCCCCCTACGGCGTCAACCTGATCGTCCACAAAACCAACCCCCGGGTGATGGCCGATCTGGAGGTCATCGTGCGGCAACAGGTGCCCGTCATCATCACCTCCCTGGGAGCCGTCAAGGAGGTCGTTGATGCCGTCCACAGTTACGGCGGCCTCGTGTTTCACGACGTTACCAATACCTACCACGCCCAAAAGGCGATCGCGGCCGGCGTCGATGGCCTCATCCTCGTTTGTGCGGGCGCGGGCGGGCACGCGGGTACCTTGAATCCCATGCCTTTCGTAGCGGAAATCCGGCGGATGTTTGACGGGGTCATCCTCCTGGCCGGGGCCATGAGTACCGGCCGCGACGTTGCCAGTGCCCTGCAAATGGGGGCCGACCTGGCTTACCTCGGCACCCGCTTCATTGCCACCACCGAAGCGGAAGCCGATGAAGGCTACAAGCAGATGATCATCGAATCGGGCACCCGCGAGATCATCTACACCGCCTCCGTTTCGGGCATTCCGGCCAACTGGATGGTGGGCAGCCTGCGTGCGGCGGGCATCACCGAAGAGCAGTGGGATCAAAAGGCCAAGGCCGATTTCGGGGCCGAACACGAGGCCAAAGCCTGGAAAAACCTCTGGAGTGCGGGGCAAGGGGTGGCTACCATCCACGATAACCTGCCCGCCGCCGACCTGATTGCCCGGCTGGGAGCGGAGCTGCGGGAGGCCCTGGCAGAGCAGGCAGCCCGCCTGGAGCAGTACACCCCGAAAAGTGTTGGCTAAATGTACGCACCCGATCTTTTTAAGGGCCAGGTTGCCCTCGTCACTGGTGGCCGCTCGGGCATCGGCTACGGCATTGCCGAACACCTGCTGCGCCTGGGGGCCAGCGTCGTTATCTGCGCCCGCAAGGCCGGGCCACTGGCCGAGGCCGCCGAGCGCCTCTCCGGGCTGGGTACCTGCCTGCACCAGCCCTGCGACATCCGCCAGAGTGCGGAAGTGGAGGCGTTGGCCGATCTGATTGCAGACCGCTTCGGCCGGCTCGATATTCTGGTCAACAACGCCGGAGGGCAGTTCCCCAGCCTGGCCCGCTACTTCAGCGACAACGGCTGGAATGCCGTGATCAACACCAACGTCAACGGCACCTTTTACGTCACCCGCACGATGGCCAACCGCTTCTTTATTCCCCAGCAAGCGGGCAACGTAGTCAACATCATCGTCAACCTCCACCGGGGCTTCCCAGGGATGGCGCACACGGGAGCGGCGCGGGCGGCGGTGGAAAACCTGACGAAGAGCCTCGCCCAGGAATGGGCCATTCATAATATAAGGATGAACTGCGTGGCACCGGGCACCATCCTTTCTTCCGGCCTGGATACCTACGCGGAGCCCGTCCGGGAGCTCCTCGACGAGATGAAGGACGACAACCTGATGCGCCGCCACGGCACGATCGAAGACGTTTCCAATGCGGTACTCTTCCTGGCCAGTCCGCTCTCGGCTTACACCAGCGGCGTGACGCTCTACGTCGATGGCATGGACCACCTGCATTCCAACCGCATGCGCCTGGTCGATAAGTTCCGCTAAGCCATCCATCGGGCGCGGCCGCAGGCGACAGTCCCCGAAGGAGTTCGGGATGCCAGGAAAAGCCAACTGAGCTGCGGACGCCCACTCAAAATGCCCACACTATGACCATTTCTATCCAGCAGCACGTAGCCACTTTGACTTTCAACCAGCCCGACCGCGCCAATTCCCTGGACGAAGCTGGGTGGAGGGGCCTGCGGGATGCCGTCCGGCTGGTGGCCGATGATCCCGCCGTCCACGTCGTTGTTCTGGCGGGGGAGGGCAAACACTTTTGTGCGGGGATGGACCTCTCCGTTCTGGGCAGCCTTCAGCAACGCGCAGCACCCACCCGGGCGGCCACGCAAGAGCTCCTCGAATCTTTCATCCTGGAGATTCAGGACTGCATCACGGCCATTGCCGAGTGCCCAAAGCCGGTGCTGGCCGCCATCCAAGGCGCCTGCATCGGAGGCGGGGTCGCAATTGCCAGTGCCTGCGACATCATCTACTGCACCGAAGATGCCCATTTCATCGTGAAAGAGGTTGACTTCGGCATCGTCGCCGACATTGGCACGCTCCAGCGATTGCCACACTTTTTGCCTGCCGGAATGGTTGCGGAACTGGCCATGACCGGCCGCAAATTCTACGCCTCCGAAGCGGTAGTGGCGGGGTTGGTGACACGGACTTTTTCCAACTCAGGCAACCTGCGCAGCGGAGTCGCGGAAATTGCCAGCAGCATGGCGGCCAAATCACCCCCGGTGTTGCAAGGCATCAAACATCAACTGCAGTACGGCCGCAGCCACACTACCGCCGAAAGCCTGGCCTACGTGGCCCACTACAGTGCAGCCCTGCTCTCGCGGGGATTAAGGGATTAAGGGGGAAGGGAGTAAGGGAGTGACTCGTCCTGGATTAGGTTGACAGTTAAAAACTCCCCGGCCGGCGGGTAGTTGACATAATTTGGTGTTAACCAATTTCAGGACGAGTCACTCAGATGCAGGGCCGTGTCCTCTTCCAACAACTTGTTTTTTACTACCAATTCACAGGGGGAATCCGTAATCCAACATAAAATTTAAAGATTTTCGGGTTAAAAGTTGTGGGTCTGGTGTAAAATGTTTTAATTTGTGGTCAGTAAAACAACTGATACCACACATGATTACCGATGATCGTCGCGATTTGAACGACCGCTTTAAGGAAGTCTTTCGCATTTTAGAGGAACGGGGGGAAATCATCAAGAACGACCGCAACGGTCGGGGCCTTGGAGATTTCGCCAAACGCATCCTCAGCAACCGCTCCTACGGGCACATCGTACGGGCTTTCCTCAATGATGACGACAAGCGTTGCATCAACTACGAGCAGGCCCGCCGGGTTTGCCACGAGTACAACGTCAACCAGAGCTACCTCCTTGAAGGCGAAGGCACCCCCTTCGGTATGGAGCTTCCCGAACCCGTGGAAGTGGCTGGCTCCGACATCCCGCTGAACATCATGTTCACCACTACGGAAGCATTCGCCGGTGCAACCATTGACAGCGACAGCTTCGTTACGGAGTCGACGGACTTCTTCCGCCTGCCCGGCATCTCCGGCAGCGGATACGTGGCCTTCCCCATCAAGGGCAATTCCATGGAGCCCATCATCAACAACGGAGACATCGTCATCTGCAAGGAAATCGAGGGCATCCAGCAAATCAAGGAAAACCGCATTTACGCCGTCCGGAGCAATGGCAAGATCTGGATCAAGTACGTCCAGAAAGTTTCCGATAGCAAAGGTCGCATCATCGGCCTGAAACTGATCTCCGCCAACTACCTGGAGCACGACCCCTGGATCGAAGAGGTTGAAATAAGCACCAAACTCTACGAGGTGGTACGCCGGGTTTGCGACATCTGATCTCTTCTGGCACGCCTATACTAACCCGGATGAAGGATGTTTTGCATCCTTCAATCCGGGGCTATTCTGGTCGGACCCCCTCCGGGGTTGGCCATGCTCATTGAGTAAGCAAAACAATTATTGGTTCTGGCGCGCGATTCGCCTGAATAAGCGCTAAATAAAATTCCAGCGGTTCCCACGCCTGGCTATCCCTCTGCGCCCTGAACCGCGCTTGGCCGCCCGGAACCCCAAGAGCTGCTGTTTTTTGTTTTGTCTCCCGGCCCGGTCACCCCGACTGGCGCCGGGGGTTTTTGTGTTGGAGTGCCTGCGGCCGGATGGAGGAGATGCCCTATACCAAACCTTGCTGGTTTTTCGCTGCCAGGGTACAGGCGCTGCTTTCGCTCATGCGAAACCAGGCGGTGCAGGCAGCGGTTTTGGCCAGACTTACCCTGCACCTGCGTCCGCGCCCAAACCAAAAAAATGGTCGGTAAAGGAATTACTCTCCGAAAGTGCGACCGCCCTCGCGGACCATCATGCCGTTGATGACGAACTGGTAGGCCAGCAAGCCGAAGAGGGCGATGTTACCCAGCGTGCCGCTATCGAGGAAAATGGAGCCGAGGCCGAACACGCCCAGCCCGACGGTGTAGAGGGTCAGGATGGTGCGCTGGGTTTTCCGGATGGGCCGCAAAAAGCTGCCGAGCGGGATGGTGAAGAGCAAAAACGCGAAGGCGAGGGCCTGGAAAAGGAAGGCACCGGTCGCGAAATACGCCAGAAGCGAAAGCCCCGCCAGCCCGAGGGAGCCACCCACCAGGCGCGCCATCAGCTTCTGGTCTTCATCGAGCAAAAGCCGCCCATAACGGTTGGTGAGGAGGTAGAAATTCATGATCGGCTCAATGATCCAGGTGAGCAGGAAGAGGGCGAAGCAGAGGTAGACGACGGGCCACAAGAAAAGCCCGTAACCGGGGTTTTCCTCCGCCACCCGGCTCAGGAAATTCACCGCCAGCCAGAGGCCGATGATGACGCCCATACTGGCACCACCGGAGAGTTTGGCCATGGCCTCCTGGTACTTGAAGTAGAGGCGGTAGGGCCAGAAACGGGCGCGCATGGCTTCGAGCATGGCGTAGCGGGCGAGCTGGTCGGTGGGGTTGATGCTCAGCGCGTGGCGGAGGCGTTCCAACGCAGCATCCACCTGCCCCTGCCGCAATAATTGGTAGCCGTGGTTGGCAATCGTTGTGGAGTCTTCGGGATTGAGGTACAGCGCTTCATCGATTGCCCGCTGGGTGTCTTCACGGCCGAGGAAGCCACCGACGTAAATCTTGAGGTTGAGCGCCTCCTGGTTTTCGGGGTTGCGATCGAGGGCGTACTCCAGGTTGGTAAGGGCCGCATCGTAATTGCGCTGGTCGAGTTTGGCGCGGGCCATCAGGACGTAACTGTCGTCGTCCTCCGGGTCTTGTTCAATGAGGATGCCCGCCAGCCGCTCCGCAACCTTGGGCTTTTGGTCGTTCAGTTCCACAACGGCGGCCAGGCGCAGCACGAGGGGATTGTCCGGACTTTCTTCCAGCAAGGGACCGATCAACTCCCGCGCCAGCTTTTTTTCGCCGGAGTTGATCAGGACGTTGATGTAGTAGAGCCGGGCCAGCTCATCCTCGGGATAATCCGCCAGGTAGCTTTCGAGCAGTTGCCGGGCCTCCGTCCAGCGGGCCTGCTGGAAGAGAATGTTGAGACGTTCGGAAAGTGCTTGGGGAGACATCTGGATGGCGGTAAATAATGGGAAAAAGCGGCGGGAGAGTGGGGGGAGAGGAAGGGACTATTTCAGGTACTTGAGGATGTCGTCGTACATCCCACCCTTATTGGCGAAGGTAGCGTAGTTGCGGGCGGTGGTGAACCACTCGGCGGTAGACGGACGGTGGGTTTCGATGCCCTGAAGCAGGTCTTTGGTGGATAAAGGCCGCGGGGTGCCCGTCTTGATGGCCTCTTCCAGTATGCCTTCAACGGCGATATCAATCACGGCATTGATGTCGGCCCCGGAGTACTGTTCCGACTTCCTGGCGAGCTTGGCGAAGTCGAGTTTTTCCTGGGGCTTACCGGCTAATTTGAGGCGGAAGATGGCTTCGCGGCCCGCTTCGTCGGGCGGTGGAACGAAGATGATCCGGTCAAAGCGGCCCGGCCGCCGAAAGGCCGTATCCAGGTGCCAGGGGACGTTCGTAGCGCCAATGACGAGGATGCCGTCGTTGTCGCCCCGGATGCCGTCGAGCTCGGAGAGGAACTGGTTGATGACGTTGCGGGCGGCAGATTGGCGCATGTCGCTCCGCTTCGCCCCCAGGGCGTCCACCTCGTCAAAAAAGAGGACGCAGGGTTTCTTTTCACGGGCCAGATCGAAGTAGCCAGCCAGCTGTTTTTCGCTGTTGCCGACCCACATGTCGAGGATGTCGTCTAGGCCTACGTTGATGAAATTGGCGTCGATTTCCCCGGCCGTTGCCCGGGCGATGAAGGTTTTTCCGCAGCCGGGCGGGCCGTAGAGGAGGATGCCGCCGCCCACTTTTTTGCCGTAGCTTTTGTAAAGATCGACGTGTTTGAGGGGTTGGATGATCTTCAGGTCGATCTCCCGTTTGACGCTGTCCATGCCGCCCACGTCTTTAAATTTGGTGTCGGGCTTTTCCATCACCCGCATCTCATCGTCGTCGTCATCGTCGTAATCGTAAGATGCACTCAGCCGGAACTGGGCGTCGAGGGCTTCGTCGGAGACCTGGTAATCTTCTTCTACGGCGTCTTGGTAGACTTCGCCGGCGCGGGTCACGTCGCCGTCGTGCAGGTAGGATTTGGCCACCAGCACGCGGGTGGCGGGGCTGACGAGGCCGGGGTTGGAGAGTTCCTCAAAGATGATGAGGCAGGTAGAAAACTTACCCTGGGCGAAGTACACCTCAATAAGGGCTTCCTTGAGTTCCAGATCGTGGGGTTCTTTGCGCAGCAGGGTGTTGAGTTCGCGTTCCAGCTCGGCCTCGTGGCCGGCCTGCCCCCGCAGTTTATTGATCAGCAGCCGCCGCAAATAGCTGTTTTCGGGCGATGCCTCAAGGGCGCGACGCAGTTCCTGGATTTCTTTTTCGTTGGCCATACGGGTGGGGTTTGCGGCTTTGGTTATCGATAACGTTACAAGTCTGGGCGCGGTGCGCAGGTGCCAGGGAAAGATAAGGAGCAAGGTAAGTAAAGCAGCCAAGTCTTTTCACCACGGCCCGGAACAACTTCAAAAACCGTGCCAGAAGCACCTGGCCTGGGTTGCACCAAAACGAAGGGACCTCCATCTTCCTGCCTCCCCTGTGCATCGCCTGCCTGCCGTACGGACGAGTGGGAATGGGCTTCTTCGGCGTTACCGGTTTTTCAGCTGAATCCACTAGCTTTACCCGCCATACACTACGCCACATGATCAAGGAAAACCGCCGCCGTTACAACGACGCTTTCACCGAAGAGCGCTACCAGGAAATGATGACCTGGCTGACCGAACAGTACGGCCACCGACCGAAATTCCACGTCGCCGAATCCCCCATCTTCGTGCCCAACGACGTCCGGGATCACCTCATGCGGGCCTGCGAAGACGTGCTGGAGGTAGTCCTGGCCCCCGGTTTCGCCGAACGCTCGGAGCCCGCCATCCCCGCCGCCGAGCGGGTGCCCGGGCAAACGGACCGCCCGATGTTTCTCCAACTCGATTTCGGGCTTTGCCGCAACGAAGCCGGGGAGATCGTCCCCCAACTCATTGAAGGACAAGGCTTTCCCTCCCTCTACTTTTTTCAGTTCCTGCTCGATCAGTGTTACCGGCGCTTCTTTCCCATCCCCGAAGATTTCACCTGCCGCTTCGGTGGTATGGGGGCTGAGGACTACCTCGACCTCCTGCGCCGCTGCATCCTGGGCAAGCACGCCCCCGAAAACGTTGTCCTGCTGGAAGTCGACCCCCTCAACCAAACCACCCGCATCGACTTCGTAGTGGCCTGCCAGGAACTGGGCATCGCTGAACTGTGTATCTCCGATGTAGAAGTGGACGGAACGCAGCTGTTTTACCAGCGGCAAGGCGTCCGCACCCGCATCGAGCGCATCTACAACCGGGTCATTTTCGATGAGCTCAATGCCCGCACCGATCTGCAACGGCAGTTCAACCTGGTAGAACCCGTGGACGTAGAATGGGCCGGTCACCCCAACTGGTTTTTCCTGCTCAGCAAGTACACCCTGCCGTTTATCAACAGCCCCTACGTGCCAGAAACCCGCTTCCTGCACGAGATCAGGGAGTTGCCACAAGACCTCGAAGCATACGTCCTCAAGCCCCTTTACAGTTTCGCCGGAGCTGGCGTAGACCTGCACCCCACACCAGAAAAGATTGCCGCCATTGCGCAGCCAGAGCATTTCATCCTCCAGAAAAAAGTCCAGTACGCCGACCTGATTGAAACCCCCGACGGACCCGCCCGCACGGAAATCCGCATGATGTACGTCTGGCCAGACGATGCCGAACGTCCCATCCTGCTCAATAACCTCGTCCGGCTCTCCAAAGGAGAAATGATCGGCGTGCGCTACAACAAGGGAAAGACCTGGGTGGGTGGCAGCCTGGGGTACTTCGCGCCGTAGCTGGTTTAGTTCACCGTTCACTAGTCGTTAGTTCATAGTTCACTAGTTCATAGTTCATAGTTTACAAGTGAACCACCGACTACTAGACTATGAACTACTAGACTATGAACTACTGAACTACAAAACCCCTTCCCCCTGCCCGATGCGGATTTTCCGCTCCAGTTCGGCGAGGGCCTTTTTGATCTCGTCGTTGGTTTCCATCAGGTCCTTGACCGTTTTGATGGAGTAAAGTACGGTGGAGTGATCGCGATTGCCGAACATGCGGCCAATCGCCTTGAGGCTTTGGTCGGTGTATTCCTTGACGAGGAACATGCTGATCTGCCGGGCCAGTACCACCTGCCGGCGGCGGGTGGAGCTGGAAAGCTTGTCCACGTCGAGGTCGTAGTAATCGGCCACCGTGCGCTGGATGACGTCTGGGGTTACCTCTTTATTGATCTCGGAGACGAAGTTTTTGAGCACTTCCTTGGCCAGCTTCAAGTCGATGCCCTGGTTGCCCATGACGCCTTTGTGCAGGACGAGGTTGTTGAGCACGCCTTCGAGTTGCCGGATGTTGTGCTGGATGTGGAAGCAGATGAATTCCACGACTTCCGCCGGGATCTCCACGCTGTTGGTAGAGGCCTTGGAATTGAGGATGGCCATGCGCGTCTCCAGGGCGGGCATGCTCAGGTCGGCGCTGAGGCCCCACTGAAAGCGGCTGCGGAGGCGGTCTTCGATGTCGAGCTCAATGATTGGCCGGTCACAGGTCATCACGATGGCCTTGTTGTTTTGCCGCAGTACGTTGAAGAGGTTGAAGAATACGTCCTGGGTCTTCTTGCGCTTGACCAGTTGCTGGATGTCGTCTACCAGGAGGACATCCACGTTTTGGTACCAGTTGACCAGGTCGTTGGTGGTGTTGCTGCCGATGGAGCTGACCAGCTGGTTGGTGAAGGTATCGGTAGAGACGTAGAGGACGGCCTTCTCCGGAAACTTCTTACTGATGTAGTTGCCGATGGCCTGCAGCAGGTGGGTTTTGCCCAGGCCTACGTTGCCGTGGATGACCAGTGGGTTGAACGAGGTCTGGCTGGGATTATCGGCAACGGCCTTGGCCGCGTTGCGGGCCAGGCTGTTGCAGTCGCCTTCGATGAAGTTATCGAAGGTGTAGTTGGGGTCGAGGTTGGAGGGGATGCGGGGCCGGGTCATCCCGGGAATCACGAAAGGGTTGCCCGGGGCTACGTTGCGGGTGGGGACGGCCTCCGTCGGCTGGCCATTAGCCAGTACCGAAGCGGGAGCCTTCACCTCCTGCCGGTGGGGGTTGATCCGGTACTGTAGCCGGCCGGATTTGCCCAGGGCCTTGTTAAGGCTGGTCTTCAAGACCTCAATGTAGTGTTCCTCCAGCCATTCGTAAAACAGGCGGTGGGGGACCTGGATGGTCAGCTCATTGCTCTGCAACGCCACCGGTTTAATCGGTGCAAACCAAGTTTGAAAACTTTGGGGATCGACGCTTTGCCGAATGGTTTGCAGACAATTGTTCCAGATGACGGTGTGATCCATTTTGTATCCCAGTTGCACGGTTGATGCGTTCCGGCTGGGGGGGTGAGTCCCAGCCAAGTGAAAGTAAAATTTGCTTAAGTTCAGTAAGTTACAATATGGAGGAGTGCCCGAAAACCAATCCGAATCTTTTAGGTGGGCCGCACTGAGGATGTGGCGAAATTCGTCGGAGGTGGTGTTGTTCTCCCTCGCCGTAGTGGCTACAGCGGAAGGCAAATATCCGGCTAAAGACGCCACCTAAGCAAGGAAAACACTAGGTTTTTAAGCAAAATTATCTTTGGCATGGATATTTCTCCGAATCGGAAATTTTGTCATAAGCAGTTCGCGTGTAAAGGCCTTTTTATACTCGCAGATTGTTGCAAGCCACGCAACGCCGCCGGCCTCCACCGGGGAAGGTGACGTCGAGCCGCCCCAGCCGCAGGCCCCCGAAACCGACCTGATTGACGATCACGGGCTCACCGAGTTGGTTGGGGACCTCCACGGGGGCGTCCAAAAAAGTGTGGGTATGTCCCCCCAGGATGATGTCGATGTCGCGGGAGCTGCTGGCCAGTTTAACGTCGTCGACCTTGTCTTCGCGGTATTTGAAGCCGAGGTGGCTCAGGCAGATGACGAGGTCGCACTTTTTGTCTTCGCGCAGCAGGCGGGCCGTGGCGTTGCCCACCTCGCGGGGGTCTTGGTAAGTGGTCTTGCCGTAGAGTTGTTCGGGAACCAGTCCCGCCAGCTCAATGCCCAGGCCGAAGAGCCCGATCCGGATGCCGCCGCGTTCCAGAATCTGGTAAGGCTGGGTTTTTCCCGCCAGCGGCGTCCCGGTAAAGTCGTAGTTGGCCGAAAGCATGGGGAAGTTGGCGTGCTTCATTTGGGTAGCCAGGTTTTCCATGCCGCCGTCGAAATCGTGGTTGCCGATGGTGGCCGCGTCGTAGCCCATGCGGGTCATGAGCTTCATCTCCAGCTCACCGGCGAAGAAATTGAAGTAGGGCGTGCCCTGGAAGATGTCTCCGCTGTCAAGCAAGATCACGTTGGGCTCGGCGGCGCGGATCTGGCGGATGAGGTGCATACGGCGCAGGGCCCCGCCACGGTTGGCGTTGCGGCCGCCGTCGTCGGGGAAGGGGTCAATCCGGCTGTGCCAGTCGTTGGTGTGCAGGATGGTCAGCCGCGGCGTCGGGCGGCCGGGCAGTGCGGTGGCCAGTCCCGGCAGGAGCAAAAGCCCACCACCCACGGCGGCTTGGCGAAGGAAAATGCGACGATTGAGCATGGATGGCTTTTTACGTGGGAGGAAAAGTGAATGGGCGCGGCCGCAGGTGCGGGGGAAGGATGCCCCCCAACCCCCGGAGGGGGAGAAGCTGGGGAAGTCTGAGACTACAACTTCATCCGGTCGCCAGTGGCCTCTACCTCAATGGGTGCGGTAGCCCTGGCGGCGTAAGTGATGAGGAGGTCGCGGATGAGTAAATTAGTGGAGGTCTGGGGTTTGCCTTTCACCATACTGGAATCGCTGCCGCCGTTGGCAACGTAATCGGGCATGGCCACCAGGTAACGCCCGGCGGGGTCGATGGCCTGGCCGGAGATGCTCACTTTCAGCAGGCCGTTTTCGCGGACGACCTTAAGTTCCTTGCTGACGGGCCAGCCGCCGGAGTTGGCGATGTGGTTGATGAAGGCCATGGTTTCGGCTCCAGTCAGGTCTACCAGTACCAGCTCGTTATCAAAAGGCATCAGTTCGTAGATTTCGGAGACGAGGAGTGGGCCGGCACCAATTTCCTGTACCCGCAGGCCGCCGTCGTTGGCCGTGGCGAAGGCGACCGCACGGCCGGGCGAAGCATCCCTAGCGGCGTCCATCATCAGGTCGGCCATCCAGTTGCCGAGGGTGCTTTCGGGGTTGCCCTTGCGGAGGGGCTTGGCCAGGGTGGCGAGCTGGCGGTTCATCTTTTCTTCCAGTTGGGCTTTGTAGGGAGCAATCAGCTCCGCCATACTTTGCTCTTCTGTCCCTTCCCCCTGCACCTGCGCTCCGGCGCCCGACTTCATCGGGTCCAGGTCAGTCGTTATATTATAGGTCTGGGGTTGGACGGTAACCGCATCGAGTGGTGCCCGGCAAGCACTCAGGGCCAGCAACAGGAGCAGCAAAAAGGAGAAAGGACTGCGCATAGGGACAAATTGAAGCAATGAAAGCGGAATTAGCGCCGCGCCACGGGGGCAAAGAGCAACATCATCCAGCCACCGATGAAGAACAGGCCGCCCAGCGGCGTAATTGGCCCGAGGAACCCGACCGCCAGACCGTGCACGTCGCGCAGCGCCAGCAGATAGAGCGAACCGGAAAAAAGAGCGATGCCCAGCACCCAACACCAGATGGCCCGGCGTAGCCATTGGCCCGAAAAAGCGGCGTGCTGGCCCAGGGCGATGGCTAGCGCTGCGGCCAGGACGTGGTAAAACTGGTAGCGCACGCCCGTGCCGAAGGTTTCCAACTGTGCGGGCTCCACCAGGCGTTCGAGTCCGTGGGCTCCAAAAGCCCCCAGGCCAACGGCCAGGGCACCTAATACGGCGATGAGGCGAAGTTCTCTGTGCATGGCGCGAAGGTAAGCCTTCGGGCGCGGCCCTGGGTCAGGCCCAAAGTCATTTTTCCGCCACCGCCACCCGCCAAGATGGTTTTTTGCCTTACCATTGTGGTAGGAAAACGGTGGCAGCACCCGCCCGACACCACCAACAAGTTTAAGATATCCACCAATGAAAGCATACGTTTTTCCCGGCCAGGGTGCCCAGTTCAGTGGGATGGGCCTCGATTTGTTCAACCTAAGCGCTGCGGCCAAGACCCTGTTTGAGCAGGCCGACGACGTGCTGGGCTATTCTCTTTCCCGGGTGATGTTTGAAGGGAGCGAGGAAGAGCTCCGCCAAACGAAAATTACCCAGCCGGCCATCTTCGTACACTCCGCCATCACTTACCTGGTGGCCGAGGGACTGGAGCCTCCCGCCGCAGTAGCCGGCCATAGTTTGGGGGAGTTTTCTGCCCTCGTCGCCGCCGGGGTCCTGGATTTTCCCGCCGCCCTGCGCCTGGTCGCCGAACGCGCCCTGGCGATGCAGGAAGCCACCGAGGCAGTGCCCGGCACGATGGCCGCCGTACTGGGGCTGGACGACGAAGTGATCGAACAGGCCTGCGCTTCGATCGACGAGGTGGTCGTCCCCGCTAACTACAACACGAACGGACAGCTGGTGATTTCCGGTAGCGTCAAGGGCGTCGAGAAAGCCAGCAAATTGCTCAACGATCTCGGTGCACGCCGTGTCTTGCCCCTTGCCGTTGGCGGCGCGTTCCACAGCCCGCTGATGCAACCGGCCCAGGATCGTCTCCGGGAGGCCATCGAGGCTACTTTCTTCCGTCCGGCCAGTTGCGATATCTACCAGAATACCGATGCCCAGCCCAGCGTAGACCCCGAGGTGATCCAGGCTAAGCTCATCGCCCAGCTTACCAGCCCCGTCCGCTGGACCCAAACGGTGCAGAACATGCACTCAGCAGGCCTGACGGAGTTCGTCGAAGTCGGTGGTAAAGGCGGTATCCTCTCCGGACTGATCAAGAAAGTGGACCGCTCGCTCAACGTGGCGCAACTCTAAACGTAGACGGTATAATTAATTGGGGTTAACCCGTACGCCCTTTAGAGAACTGCGTTCTGCCGCTTCGCGGTTTTTTTTACCACTAAGGCATTAAGGGCACTGAGTTGCACTAAGGAGTTGTTTGAGTTGGGCCTTACCCTGCTGATGATCCCGCGGGCGAAATCCCGCTACGGCTGCGGCCTGGCTAAGTAGACAGCCCAGCTCTAAACGATCACTTAAAAAGAATCGTAGGCCACGAGAAGTGGCTGGGTGGTTTCTACGTTGAGCAGTACCCAATCTTCTCCTCCGTTGATGAAGGCGGTGTATGCCTCCAGCGTGTTGCTCTGGCTCATTTCCCCCGTTTTCGGGTCCTGGCCCAGCGTCAGGCCGGTAAAGCGGGGGTAGATGCGCATTTCCTGGGCGTCCTTGTCCTCTTGCTTGAGGGTGATTACCGCAAAGGGCAGCAGATCACGGGCCTGGGTGATGGACGCCTCGTCCTGGTTTTCGTAGCGGTTGACGTAGAAGGATTCGTAGCGAACGAGAATGCTCTCGGCTACGCCCCGGGGGATTTCCCGCACCGGTTGGCCGGTTTCGTAGATGGGGCTGAGGCGGAAGTTTTTCCCCACCCGCTCCAGGCGAAAGCTTTTGTTGCGCTGTTTGGGGTAATCGATGCTGAGCAGTTCCACCGCGTCGGGGTCGGCCCGGAAGTAGACCTTGTCACGCCACTCATCGTCCCAGAGGTTGAAGCGGTGGCGCAGGTTACCCGTCCAGCCCGCCAAATGAACGATGTAGGGGTTTTCGCTGCCTTCGACGATGGCAAAGGTGCCGCGCTCGTCGTTGGTCGATCCGCCAATGTAGTAGCCCCGCACTTTGCGGTCGGCACGGTCGTAAAGCTGGACAAGGATACCGCTGGTGGCAAGGCTTTGGACCATATTGGGAATGGCCTTTTGGGTAGGCAGGGACTGCACCTCGATGGTTTGCACGGCGTGGAGCAGATTCTTCAGCACGTTTTCGTTGGCCGGCTTACCGTCCGCCAGCCAGCCGGTGACGCCCCCCCGGGTGAGGGTAACGCTGTGGCCAGCGCGGTCGGCCACGAAAATGCGGCCCAGGTCATCTACGTCGGCGTAGCCAAACTGCCGTTCTACGGCCCGGTCACCGACTTTCTCCGGCGTCTGGCCAGCCGAAACAATCCACCAGGCGCCGCCACCCAGCAATACTACGGCAATCAATAAATAAAGGGTACGGTTCATTTGGGGGGGGGATGGAGTAGTTGAGAAAAGCGATGGGCCGGTCTTTAGGCCGCTACCCGCGCGTAACGCCGCCGCCGCAGCCAGAAAAATACCACACCGAAAAGGGCAACCAGGGCCAGGGGGAAAACGATGTTGACCGTTCGCCACCAGGTAGCGTCGGCTCGGGCGCTTTCTTTATCGATCAGGCGGAGTTTTACTTCTTTACCCCGGGCACCGATGACCCCTTCGGGCTCCAGAAGGTACTCGATGGCGTTGAGGACGAAGGCCTTGTTGGCGTATTCAAATTTTTCCCAGCGGTTAAGGCCCAGTGGCAGGGGGGTGGTGCCGTTGGCAACTGGGTTGGAAAGGATGTCTCCGTCGGCCACCACTACCATGCGGTTGGGGGGCGACTGTGCCCGGAACTCCAGGCCATTCTGGCGCAGCACTGCTTCGTTGTCTTTACTCAAGCGGTTGGCGTAGGGACTGCTGAAGGTGCCCTCCAGCAGGTAAGCAAAAGGCAGGCCTCCTTCGTTGAAGCGCTCCAGGTCCAGGCTGTATTTCTGGGCGTCGAGGTCAATGGGGGCGGGCAGGCGCTTGCGGCGCGAGCGGTCGCTGGACTGCAAAAGCACCGTGGTTTGCACCGCGTCGCTCTCGTTGACGGATTCAATAACGGTGGGGAAGCGCAGATCCACCGGGTCCAGGTTTTTTACGATGGGGTGGTCACCCTGCGGGATGGCCATGACGTGATAGGGGAAGGGAACCATGGAGACCTGAGGACCGGCGGCACTTTGGCCAGTGACAATCCCGATGCGGGTACTGACCAGGTCGAGGCCCAGGACCGGACTCAGCCGGAATCCGTAGCGGAAGAAGAGGTCTTCCAGTCCCGTCTCCCGGGGCTGGGGGTAAAACTCGTTGCGGCCCTGGAGGGAGTCGTAGTCCATCCCCACCGCATCGATGGCCCACAAGACTTTGCCACCATTCATCACGTACTGATCGAGCTTAAAGGCGTCGAAATCCGAAAAGGGCAGGGTAGGCTTGGCCACCACCAGCAGTTCGATGTCTTGGGGGATGGTGGCAAAACTATCGAGATGGACAGGCCCGACTTCGTAGTCTTCGCGCAGGGAGATCACCAGGTCGGCAGTGTTCAGCGGGGGCAGTTCGCCGTGGCCGAGGGTGAAGCCGATGAGGCCTTTGTCGTTGTTGACCAGGCCTTTAATGGCGCGGCTGAAGTTGTATTCCAGCAGGGCTTCGGCCTTGTTGACGCGGCGCTCTTCACTGATGCCGGGCAGCTCCGTAGCCAGGAAACGGACCACCCGCACGCGCTGGCCGTAGTAGAGAATGGCGTAAGGGTAAACGGCGTTGGCCGACCGCTCGGAGGCGCTGGCGGCGGAGAAGACGGTAACGGGTAAGATGTCCAGATCCTCCTGCAACTGCCGCTGCCGATCCTGGATGGCTTCGGTATCGTTGCCCGCCAGGGGGTCGGCAAACTCCCACTCGATTTGGTCGGTGTGCCCGGAAAAGTCGATGAGCAGTTCTTCGACATTGTCCTTGAGCCGTTGGAAGTTTGCGGGCAGGTCGCCAGCGAGCAGGACGCGCACGAACAGTGGTTCTTCGAGGGCTGCGAGTTGCTCGGCCGTATGCTCGGTCAGGGTGTAGCGGCCATCTTCCGTCAGGTCGAGGGCACCGTAAAGTGGTTGCCCCCCGATGCGGGCATTGGCCAGGATGTTAATGATGACCAGAAGCGCCAAGGCCAGGGCGAACTGGATCAGGGACTGGTTACGATGTTTACGTTCTAGTTGCGGCATGGCTAATAAACCGCGAAGATAGGGCGCATTTGAGTAAGGAGACAAGGCAGGGCTGGCGAACAACCCGGGTCACCCGAGGGCCTCAATGGGAATGCGGGGCAAGGGCAGCAGCGCCATTGCCCCGCACTGCCATTTAGTTGGTCGTGATGCGGACGGAGGAGTTTTTCCCGAAGGGCTGGCCGGCGCGTTGCTGGTAAATTTCCAGGAAACGGGCGTGGGCAGCACTACTGGCTTTCTTTCCGTTGACGCTGAGGCGGTCTTGGTCGACGGCCACTTTTCGCACGTCTTCGTCGGGCAGGAGACCTTCTTTTTGGAGTTGGCCCATGATGTCGAGGATGTTGGGCGAAGCGCCGTCCCTGGCAGCGCGGCGCATTTCCTCCGTGGCGCGGTTTCTGGCCGCCAGCTCGCGGTCGCGCTCCGCCATTGCCCGGTCGCGTTCGGCTAGCTCGCGGTCCCGTACCGCCATATCACGCTTCATCTCGGCCTTGCGGCGTTCGAGTTGTTCGATCATGGTCTCCATTTCGCGGATTTTCTCTTCTTCGTCACCCTGGAGATTTTCGCGGTCACGCCGCAGGTCCTCTAGGTTGTACTCGCGTGGGTACGCCCCTTCCGGACGCATCTGGAAACGCAGGCCTTCCATCTGACCGTTGTTTACCATGCTATCGACGTTCCACTGCAAGTTTTCCAGGCCGCTGCCCTCAATGCGCAGTTGGAAGGTGCTGTCGAGGCCTCCGAAAGAGAAGATTTTTGCGAAGGACTCGCCGAATCTTTCGCCGAAATCTTCCATGCGTTGGCCGAAATCTTCCCAGTAATCTTCGCTGTCCTCGAAGGAGTATTCCCAGGATTCGCTGAGCCCCTCGAAGGAGCCTTCCAGTTCTTCGGAGGTGCGTTCAAAGACGCGGCCCATCTCTTCCATTTGCCGTTCGAATGCCTCGGAAGAAGCGGGGTCGTAGAAGTTGAAGGAGCGGCTGTAACCCTGCGCGGCGGGTTTTTTGCTGGCTTGCAGGAGCTCTTCGACGAGGCCCTGGTACTGGTCAAACTCCACCGGCGCGATGTCCTGTCCGTCAATCCGCAGGGCTTTGATGGCGCCATTTTCAACGGTCACTTCCGTCGATTTGCCATTGCGAAAGGTGCTCACCTGGTGGCGGCCACGGGGCAGGGTATCGGTCGTTATTGGGGCGCTGAACGCAGGTGCGAGGGTCGTTGCCCCCCCCAGCCCCCCGAAGGGTGGAGCAGCAAGGGAGGTCGGGGCCGTCTCCGGTTCGCTGGAGGAATCCGTTGGTGCTACTGCGGCAGTAGTGGCCAGGGCAAGGAGCGTTAAAAGAGGAAGGAGGAAGAGTCTGCTTTTCATTTGATAAGGGAGGTTTTGTTGATGGATGAAGCGCTGCACCCGGCCCAGCAGTCCGCCGGGTTTGCCCGTCAGCCCGACGGCCGTCTGGGGGTGTTGGCGCTGGGTCTCGAAGTAGAGGAGGGCCTGGGCGTAGGCCAACTGACCAGGCCCGTGGCGCAGGACGAGGTCGTCGCAGCAGTACTCCCGCTCTTCGCGGATGCGGGCACCGATCCACCAGACCACGGGGTGGTAATAGAACAGGACTTCCACGACGCACTGCAGCAGGTTCCACCAGTGGTCGTTGCGGCGCAGGTGGGCCAGTTCGTGGAGGATGATCGTTTCGGCCTGTTCGGGCGTGAGTTGATTGACCAGGGCGATGGGAAAGAGCAACATGGGCCGGAGGTGACCCACCAGGGCCGGACCGTCAATGTACTGGCTCAGGCCGATGCGGAATTTGCGCTGGCAGCCCAGGCGTTGCGCAAGGCGGAGGACCTTCGCCTGGAAGTCGGCGGGCACTGCTCCTTCCACCTTCCTTTGCATCCTGCGGACGCGCCCGAAGGAAAGCCCCAGCCGCACCGTGCCGATGACCAGGCCAAAAGCCCAAAAAACAACGGTCCAGAACAGCAATACGGTGGGATCCCAGGCGCTGCCCGGCGCAGCGTTGCTGAAGTTAAAAAGTGTCTCGCCCGGGGGCAGGGTAGGGCTGCCCGGCCCGGCCACGGCGGGGACGTAGACCCAGGAGAAGGTGAGCAAAGAGACGGCTAACTGCGCCAGCAAAGTTCCGTAGGCCAGTCCGTAGCGGACCTGCGCCCGCCGGCAGGCCCGCGAAGCCAGCCAGAGGACAGCCGCGAGTAAGAGGCCCTGCCAGAGGCTGTGCAGAATCGTCCAGCCAAGGGCTTCCACCCAGGCCGTGGGGAGCGGGAAATCAATCATTACTTGCCTCATTTTCCAGTTGCTTGATCAGTTGCTTGATGGCGGCGAGCTCTTCGGGGCTCGTTTGCCCTTCCCCCAGGGCCCGCAATACCAGGCTGCCCGCCGAGCCACCGAAAGTGGAATCCACGAAGCGCTGCAACAGGTTTTGCTGGGCCTTCTCCCGGGGCAGCTCCGCTGCGTAGACGTGGGTGCGGGTGCTGTCGTCGCGGCTCACCAGCCCCTTGCTCAGCATCAATTGCATCAGCTTGAGGGTGGTCGTATAGCCAATTTCGCGCTCGCTCTCCGCATTGAGCCGCTCATTGACGGCCCGGACCGTACTCGGCCCGTCCGACCAGAGTACTTGAAGAATGACTAGTTCGCCTTCGGTTGGTTGCATCATGGTCATCAATACTGGGTACGCCACTTGGAAAGCCACTGGGCTTCCTTGGCTACGAATCATTTCGTACAAAGGTATACGAAAAGATTCGTAGATGCAAGGGGTGGGGTGTTATTTAACGTTAATTGGGGGGGAGAAAGGATTTACAATTTACAATTCAGGATGTAGCATTGAAAATTGGACCCGAGTCAACTCCGCAAGCATAAGCGATTTACAATTTACAATTCAGGATGTAGTATTGAAAATTGGACCCGAGTCAACTCCGCAAGCATAAGCGATTTACAATTTACAATTCAGGATGTAGCATTGAAAATTGGACCCGAGTCAACTCCGCAAGCATAAGCGATTTACAATTTACAATTCAGGATGTAGCATTGAAAATTGGACCCGAGTCAACTCCACCCACAAGCCTCAGCCCTTACTCGACCACTGTTTTTTCTTCGCTACCCCCACCAGCTCGTGCACGAAGCGGAGTTTGGCGCGCACGGCGGGGAACAGCACGAAGGGGTACAAATCGGGCCGGCCCATGCCCCGATTGAGGCTATTGACGGCGAAAGTGATGGGAATGCAGGCGTCGATGATGCGGTCCATGTCGGGCTCCAGGTAGGGATCGAAATCTGCGACAGCGGTGAGGGTTTCCGGTTTCGGGAGTCGGGGCTGGGTGGAAAGCCCGAAGGCGTGGGCCGTTTCAAGGGTGTCGAGGAGGTGAAGGTAGTGGGCCCAGGTTTCGGCCCAGTCTTCCCAGGGGTGGGCCGAGGCGTACTTCGTGATGAAGTGTTGGTTCCAGTCGGGGGGTGGTCCTTGCTGATAGTGCTGTTTCAATGCGACGTCGTAGGCGGCCGTTTCATCGCCAAAAAGCTGCCGGAATGCCGCCAGTTGTTGATCGTCCCCGGCGATGAGCCGGTCCCAGTAATAATGCCCGACTTCGTGGCGAAAGTGGCCGATGAGGGTGCGGTATTTTTCGTGGACGGCCAGGCGGACGGACTCCCGGTGGGCGGGGTTGGCCTCGTGGGCGTTGAGGGTAATGAGGCCGTCCTGGTGGCCCATCATGACCGGTTCTGGCGCGGCCTCGGGGGAAAGGAAGTCGAAGGCCAGGCCCCGCTCCGGGTCGGCGCTCTTGCTGAGCAGCGGCAGGCCAAGGCGTTGGAGGGCGTAGACCAGATAGTGTTTAGCCACTTCCAAGGCGCGCCATTCTTCCAGGCTTTCCGGGTGCTGGGGGTCGGGGACGGTACGGTTGAGGTCGCAGGCTGCGCAAAATCCCGTCGGTGAATCGTTGGGGACCAGCCAGTTGCACACCGCGTGGGCGTGGTTGGCGCAGTAGCGGTGGGCGCGAAAGCCGTCTTGGGGAATGAGCCACACCTCACCAAAGGGGATGAGGGCCAACATCTCTGCGGTCGGCGGATAATACGCCAGCCAGCTGCCGCAGTTCTCGCAGGTCACGTTGTTGAAAAAAACGGGATGAGCGCAGTTAAGGCACTGAAAAAGCTTCATGGCAGGGCGTATTGAGAACCCAAACGTAGGCGAAAAGCCAATGTTTGGCCCCGTAAACTGTAAGCACCCGGCAAAACCGTAAGCGGATGAATCACGTAGTTGATTTTTTCACCACCTTTGTGTCATGATCACCCCGGCCCGTACCGCCATCTTGTTGTTCAGTCGCACGGCCGAAGCCGAGGCCCGGGCCAAGCGTTTCGGGTCGGACGATCCGGGCGGGCGGCAGCTTGCGGGCCAGCTGATTGCCCGCGCGGAGGCCACCGTTGCCGCCACGGGCCTGCCGGTGTTCCGCAGCGACGAAGCTACGCAGCAGGGAGATGGCTTCGGGGAGCGCCTGGCCAACGCGATGGCCAGCGTTTACGCCCTGGGCTATGATCGCCTCCTCGTGGTGGGTAACGACTGCCCTTCCCTTCGTCCGGCGCACCTGCGCTCGGCCGCCCAACGCCTGGAGCGGGGGCAAAACCTGCTGGGCCCCGACCGCCGCGGCGGCGTCTGGCTCATCGGCCTGCAACGGGAAGACTTCAACGCAGCTGCCTTCGCCGGCCTCCGTTGGGAAACCGAAGGCCTCTACGCTTCGCTGGCCGCCTACTGCCCGGAAGCTGCGCTGCTGCCGCGCCTGGCCGACATCAACCACCTGCAAGATCTCCGCACGGGGTGGCACTTTTTGCGCCGCGCCCTTGCTGCTTTGCTGGGTTTGCTCACGGAGCAAATGCCGGTATTCCCCGCGCCCACGCTGCGCCAGGCCTACGCCCGGAACGGACAATTAAGCGGCCGGGCACCGCCCACGGGGGAAGGCTGATTGGTACGTTTACCGCCTGCGCACCCGTAGGAAAGGTGGCTTAGGCTGAGGTCGGAAGACTGAAGTCTGCGCCATCGCACCTCCTCTGGGCAGTTTGCAGGGGTACCATTACCCGCTTTCCGGAGGCTCACTGTCCGCTGGCGGCTCTTTTTCCCATTTTTCAAGTTTACACTGATGTTACACTCACGTACGTGGGCCACTTTGCTTGGCCTGCTCTTTGCCGTTACTTTGACGGCCCAAAATCAATTTCCCATCTCGGGCCAGGTTACTGACGCCGACAGCGGCGAGCCGCTCGTTGGTGCTTCGGTTTTTGCGCGGGGTCGCAGCGCTGGAACGGTAACCGATGCGGAAGGCAAATTCACTTTTGCGGTCTCCTCAGCTGGCGAGACCATCGTTTTCAGCTACACGGGTTACGAGACCCAGGAACTTTATTTGGTCGGGGCCGCAGGTGCAGCGGACGTTGTAGTAGCGATGGAAGTCGGCACGGCGCTCTCCGAAGTAGTCGTCACCGCCCTGGGCCTCAAGCGCGACTACCGCGAGCTGGGCTACGCCGTCCAGCAGATTGGGGGTGAGGCGCTGACGGACGTCCAGGCGGTCAACTTTCTCGATAACCTGGCCGGCCAGGTTGCGGGCCTGCGGGTGACGACCGGCGCTACGGGCGTTGGTTCCACCAGCCAGATCGTCATCCGGGGGCAAACCAGCTTTGCCAACAACAACCCCTTATTCATCGTAGATGGCACGCCCATCAACAACAATACCATCATCAACGTCACCAACGAAGCGGCGGCGGGCTTTCAGGAGATCGACTTTGGCAACGGCGCCATGGAGGTCAATCCCGCCGATGTCGAATCCGTCAGCGTCCTCAAGGGCGCCTCGGCGGCGGCGCTGTACGGCACGCGCGCGGCCAACGGGGTGGTGGTGATCACGACCAAGTCCGGCGGCCGCAAGCCGGGCTTGGGGGTAAGTTTCAACAGCAGTTTCACCGTCGATAACCCCTTCCAGTTGCCCCGGTTCCAGAACGAATTCGGGCAGGGCCAGGGTGGGGCCTTCGCCTTCGTCGATGGCCTCGGCGCGGGGACGTCCGACAACATCACCTACAGCTACGGGCAGCGCCTGGATGTGGGCAACAGTGCACCGCAGTTTGACAGTCCGGTCACCCTCCCTGACGGTCGGGTGGTGCGGGGAGGTGACGTGGCGGTGCACGGCGGACGCCCGATTACGCCCACGCCGCTGGTCAGCCAGCCCGACAATGTGAAGGACTTCTTCCGTACGGGCACCACGGCAATCAATAACCTGGCCATCAGCGGCGGTGGGGAGTTTGGCGACTTCCGCCTTTCGGCTACTGACCTGCGTTCAGCCAGTTACATCCCCGGCGTCAACCTGGACCGCAAGACCCTCTTCGGCAAGTTCAGCTTCCGGCCCACGGATAAGCTGACCGTCAATGCGAACCTCAGCTACGTCAACAGCCAATCCGACAACCGTCCCGGTGCGGGCTACGGCTCCGAAAACATTGGCTACAGCCTCTTTGCCTGGTACCCCCGGCAGGCCAATACCGAATCCCTGCGCAACTACTGGCAGCCCGGATTGGAGGGTACGCAGCAGTACAGCTTCAACTATACTTTTTTCGATAACCCCTTCTTTACGCTGCTGGAAAACCGCAACCCCTTCAACCGCGACCGCCTCTTCGGCAACCTCTCGGCCTCCTACGAATTCAGCCCTACCCTGCGGGCAACGGTGCGTTCGGGGATGGACTACAGCAACGAGCAGCGCCGCTTTCTGCGCAACTTCAGTTCCAACCGTTTTGTCCAGGGCGGCTACGCCGAAAATGACGTCTTTTACCGGGAAATCAACACGGATGTTCTGCTCGACTACCGTCCGCAGCTCAGCGGCAATTTCAGCCTCAACCTGCTGGCCGGTGCCAACCGCCTGGACCAGGAAGCCCGCAATACCCAACGGCAGGCCCTGACCCTGGCCCAGCCGGGCATCTTCCGCCTCAGCAACGCGGCCAGCCCCGTCGAGATCTTCGACCAGGTGGCCCGTAAGCGCATCAACAGCGTGTACGCCCTGGCCAAGATCGGCTTTAAAAACTTCCTTTACCTTGACGTTACCGGCCGCAACGACTGGTCTTCGGCCCTGGCCACCCCGACCAATGCCGACAACACCAGCTTCTTCTATCCATCGGTCAGCCTGAGCTTTTTGGCCGACCGCGCGTTCGATCTGCCCCAGGCCATCAGCTTCCTGCAGCTGCGGGCCAACTGGGCGCAGGTGGGCAACGACACCGACCCCTACCGCACCAGTTCGACCTTCGTGGCCCGGACGCCCTTCGGCGGGCAGCCTACGTTTAGCGAGCAGGCCGTCCTGGCCGCCGCCAACCTCCTGCCCGAGCAAACGACAAGCACGGAAGTGGGCGTGGACGTTCGCCTGGCCGACGACCGCATTGGCCTGGACCTGACCTACTTTACCCAGCAAACTGAGAATCAGATCTTGAGTCTGCCCGTCCCCCTGTCTTCCGGCTACCGCGAGCAGATCATCAACGGCGGTTCGGTGAGTGCCAACGGTTTGGAGGCCATTCTGAGCTTACGGCCGGTGTGGACCGACAAATTCAAGTGGCAAAGCCGTTTCAACTTCAGCACGACGCGGGCGCGGGTGGATGCGCTGCCGGAGGGGACGGAGCGCTTCACGCTGGCCTTCAGCCGGGTCTACAACTCCGTTGACCAGACCGTCTTCTTCATCGTTGAGCCGGGCGGAGAGATTGGTGACATCTGGGGAACGGGCTACCTGAAAAACGAGGCTGGCGAGTTTGTCCTGACCGCCGCCGGCAACTACATCGCCGACAACACCCTGCGCAAACTGGGCAACGCCAACCCGGATTTCATGCTGGGTTTCCAGAACAACTTCCGTTTCGGCAACTTCGACCTGGGTCTGCTCCTGGACTGGCGGCAGGGCGGCGAGGTCGTCAGCCGCACCCTGGCCCTGGCGGCAGTGGGTGGACAGCTGGAAGAAACGGCCAACCGGCCCGAGACCGGCATCATCGCCCAGGGGGTACAGAACACGGGCAGCAGTGAAAACCCGGTGTACGTGCCCAACACGGTGGCCATCTCCGCCGAGAGCTACTACCGCAGCTTCTACGACCGCAACCACGAGGAGAACAACATTTACGACGCCAGCTTCCTCAAGATCCGGGAGGTTTCCCTGACCTACCGCCTGGGACGCGAGCAGTTGAGCGATACTTTCCTGAGCAGCCTGGGCAGCCTCAGCATCAGCGTGATCGGGCGTAACCTGTACGCTTTTACGAAGATCCCGCACTTTGACCCCGAGCAATTTGCCATCCAGGGCCAGAACCTGGTAGGGGGCGTGGAAGACATCTCTTATCCCACCGCCCGAAGCTTCGGGATTAACCTGGGGGTGGAGTTTTAGTCGTCCATTCTCCTTGTCCCTTCTCCCCCCTTCGGGGGGGCGGGGGGGAGCACCTGCGGCCGCGCCCTAAACGCTGTCCGCACCAAAATAAAAACTAACATGAAATATAGCATCGGACTCTTGTCCATTATCCTCCTTTTCAGCGCCTGTACCAAGGATTTTGAGGCGATCAACACCAACGAAAACGCGCCGAGCGAAGTGCAGCCCGAGTTGCTGCTCCGGCAGGTCCTCTACGGCTACGGCGACGCGATGAGCTACGAAGGATTCGTGGCGGGCAACCTGCTCAGCCAGCACTTTGCCATGATCGACTTCAACCTCTTCGACCGCCACGCGCTCAGCTCGCCGCAGGAAGGCGGGAACCCGTGGGACGTGCTCTACGTCAACCTGCGCGACAACGAAACCATCCTGCAACTGAGCCGGGAAAACCTGGCGCGGGCCGTGTACGAAGGTCCTGCGTTGGTGATGAAAAGCTACCTGGCCATGACCCTGACCGATATGTTTGGTGACGTGCCCTACTTCGAGGCTTTCCAGGGCCGGACGGGCACCGTCACCCCGAAATACGACGGCCAGCGCGACATTTACCTCAACGAAGGGGGCATCCTGGACAACCTCGAAAAAGCGGTGGTGGCAATGGAAAACTACCAGGGTGCGCAGCAACTGCGGGGCGACATCGTCTTTGAGGGCGATTTGAGCCGGTGGATCCGCTTTGCGAACAGCCTGCGCATCAAAGCACTGCTGCGGATTTCGGACCGCGAAGACGTCGCCAGCCAAATTAACGCGCTCTACAGCGCCGGAAATTACCTGCAAAGCAACGCCGACAACGCCACCTTCGACTTCGCCGCCGGGCCGCCCAACAGCTTTGCCTTTGCAACGGCGCGGGTGGGAATTTTCAACGTCTTTTTGATGAGCAAGACGGCCGAGGAAATTTTGCTGCCCCTCAACGATCCGCGTACGGGCGTGATTTACCGGCCAAGTACGGCCAACGGGGAATTCCGGGGCATCGTCAACGGCATCAACGCCGCCAGCAGTATCGTGCCCGACAACTTCGCCCGCCCGGGCCGCGTCTGGCGCGAAAACACGGGTGCGCTGGATTTCAACTTCCTGACCGCTTGGGAAACCAACTTCCTGCTGGCCGAAGCCGCCCTGAAAGGCTACATCGACGCCGACGCGGGCGCGCTTTACGACCTGGCCGTCAGCCAGGCCTTCGCGTACTGGCAAACGGAGCTGCCTGCCGACTACCTGACGACCGGCCCCGCCGCCTGGAACCCCGCCAATGGCCTGGAGCTGATTATTACCCAGAAGTGGATTGCCAGCATCGGCAACGCCTACGAAGGCTGGGCGGAATGGCGACGCACGGGCATCCCCGCTAACCTCCGGCCCGCCGAGGCCAGCCTCAACAACGGCCTCTTCCCCGTGCGGATGCCGTACCCCAGCAATGAACAGGCGCTCAATTTCGAGAATTACCGCGCGGCGGCTACGGCTACGGAGGATAATTCGATTAATGTGCCGGTTTGGTGGGATGTGGAGTGAGGGCTTGCCCGACGCGTTTCCAAAGGAGGGGGAAAGCGAGTAGTTTTACCTCTCCCCCGACCCCTCTCCACAGGAGAGGGGAGAAAGCGAGTAGTTTTCTTTTTACGATAGGTGAAGGTTGGAAGCGAGTAGTTTTCTCTCTCCAATCAGTCCCTATAGGCGCTGCGATTTACACCTCCGATGAGCCCCCGCGCTGACTAAGGTCAGGTGCGGGGTACACATCGGAGGAGAAATCGCGCTTGACTAAGGTCAGGTGCGGGGTACACATCGGAGGAGAAATCGCGGTCTTGGTTTCATCGAATAATAATGTAATAGTTTGTCTTTAACATCCTTTTCGCTACTTCAGTGGGTCTTGGTAATCGGCAGCAGCCTGGCGCTGTTTGCAGTGGCCCCGCTGGCGCGCACGGCCGGAGAATTCTTCGGTGGTGCGCGGCGCGACCGGGTGCCTTCGTTGCTGGCGCTGACCAGTTCGTTGGTGATTTCCTGGTTGTTTGCCAAGTCCATCACGAATGCGGCGAACCTGGGCCTGAGCTTTGGGCTGGTGGGGGGAGTGGCGTACGCGGCCTACTACTTCAGCTTTGCCGTGGCGGGCTGGGTAATTTACCGGTTGCGGACGGTGGGGGGCTTTCCCTCGATCCACGCGTATCTGGTGACGCGTTTTGGTCGGGGTGCGGTGGCCTTGTTTACCTTGCTCGTTTCCCTGCGGCTGTTTAATGAGGTGTGGTCGAACACCATGGTGATTGGCAGCTACTTCGGGGCGGTGGGGGAGATGCCCTACTACCTGGCTATCCTGGTCTTTACGGTGCTTACCCTGGCGTATAGTCTGAAAGGCGGGATGTCTTCTTCCATCCTGACGGACGTCATCCAGATGGTGCTTTTCGGCTTGTTGCTGGCGGTCATTCTGCTGGCCATTTTTCCGCGGGTGGACTACGAGGTTGGTCCGCTGCTCCGATCTGGAACGTGGACGCTGGCGACGGGCGTTGACCTTTTCCTGGTGGCCACCCTGCAAAGCCTGAGTTACCCTTTTCACGATCCGGTGCTGACCGACCGGGGCTTCCTGAGTGATCCCAAGACCAGTCTGCGGGCCTTTCTGTGGGCTACGCCGGTTGGTTTTATCTGCATTGTGCTCTTCAGCGTGGTGGGGATTTACGGTGGGTTGGCGGGCGTGGATGGTCAGGCCCCCGTGGAGGTAGCCAAGCTCTTGGGTGGTCCTATCCTGCTGGTGATGAACTTCATCATGATCACTTCGGCGGCCAGTACGCTGGATTCGACCTTCTCGAGCTTTGCGAAGCTGGCGGTGGTCGATTTGGGCGTAGCGGGCAAAGAAAAATTGGTCAGTACCGGCCGCCTGGCCATGATTGGCATTACGGTGTTGGGGACCATCCCTGTGTTCCTTAATCCCACCATTCTGGCGGCCACGACGGTTTCCGGGGCGATGGTGGCGGGGCTGGCGCCGGTATTTTGTCTCTGGTGGGTGAAGGCCCCTCCGCTGAGTTTTTACCTTTCCGTGGGCTTTGGCCTGCTCTGTGGCCTGGTGCTGGTGCTGGGCTGGTGGCCTGCGAGCTGGGGTATCGGTACGGGTACTTACCAGGATTTACTGGGGGTGACCGTGGTCGAAATCTTTGGCTGCTTTGGCTTGTTTCTTCTGGGTCGGCAATTTGCACCGCCGCTGGCCGTTCAACCCCTCCAAACCAAACCATGAAAGCAAACGAACCTTTAGCATGGTCAGAATTCCTCCGCGTCGACATGCGCGTGGGGACGGTACTGGCCGCGGAGCCCTTCCCTGAGGCCCGCAATCCGGCTTACCTGTTGTGGATCGACTTCGGGGCAGAGCTCGGGGAGCGCAAAACTTCGGCGCAGATTACCGACCGCTACACGCCCGAAGAGTTGGTGGGCCGGCAGGTCGTTGCCGTCGTCAACTTCCCCCCGAAACAAATTGCGAAGCACCGCAGCGAGTGCCTCCTGCTGGGCGGGGTGGAAGGCAAGGTCGTCACTTTACTGCGCCCGGATTTCCCGGTCGCCAACGGAACAAGCATCGGCTGATGGAAGGCATGAAGACTAAAGAACTGGGCACCTTGCGCGGACCCGTGCTGGTTTTTGGCGGCGCGTACTCCAACTTGCAGGCCCTGACGGCGGTGCAGGCGGAAGCGGCGCGGCTGGGCATTCCGGCCGGCAACGTCATTTGCACGGGCGATACCCCGGGCTACTGTGCGGAGCCGGAAGAATGCCTCGACCTGCTCGAAACCTGGGGCTGCCACGCCATTGCGGGCAACGTGGAGACCAACCTGGTGAATGAGACCGACGACTGCGGATGCGGCTTTGGCGACGGCTCGCGCTGCGATATGTTTGCCAGGCTGTGGTACAACTTCGCCAGTCGCCACGTCAGCGCGCGCAACCTCGAATTCATGGCTACGTTGCCGGATGTGTTGCGTTTCACCTACGCGGGCCGCAGCGTGGTGGTGCTGCACGGTTCGCCGCGCAACCAGTCGGAATTTGTTTGGCGGAGCACCCCGGCGGAGGAGAAGATCGATTTTTGCGCGGCCGCAGGTGCCGAGGTGGTCCTGGCGGGGCACTGTGGTCTCCCCTTTGCGCACGTCCTGGCGGAAGCGGAAGACGTTGCCGGGGGACAAAGTCCGAGCAGTGGCGAATCCCGGCTCTGGCTCAACGCCGGCGTCATCGGCATGCCCGCCAACGACGGTACGCCCCGGACCTGGTACCTCGTCCTGGACGATACAGCGGGCTTCGACTACGCTTTCCATCCATTGGACTACGACCACACCACCGCCAAAGCCCGGATGCTCGACGATCGGCGCCTCCCCGTCTCCTACGCCGCAACGCTGACAACGGGCATCTGGGACAATACCGAAATCATGCCCCCGGCGGAAGAAAAACGCGAAGGCATTGCCCTCGATCCCCTGCAGATTAAAGCGGAGGCTGGCCCGACTTCCCCCGCAGCTTCCCCCTTCGGGGATCCGTCCCTTGCTGCTCCCCCCTTCGGGGGGGTGGGGGGGACAACTTCCACTGCACCTGCGTCCAGCGCCCAAAACGGCACGAACGGCAAAGCTGCTCTACCCCTTAATTCGTTAAAAAATTCCACCATGGATAACCAATATTCGGACCCTAAAGACCTGCGCACCTTCGGCAAGATCGTGGAGTGGCAAGAGGAAATGGGCAATAAATTTTTCGACTGGTACGCCGGCGTCACCGAAGGCGATACGGCGCTGAGTGCGCGGGAAAAAGCCCTGATCGCACTGGCCGTGAGCCACGCCATCCAGTGTTCGTACTGCATCGACGCATATACCACCAATTCGCTCCAGGCCGGTGCCGACGAAGAGCAAATGATGGAAGCCGTGCACGTGGCCGCCGCCGTAAAAGCAGGAACGACGCTGATTTATGCGCGGCAGATGCAGCGGCAGGTAAGCAAGGTTACGATGTAATTTACAATTTACCATTCAGGATTTACCATTTAATATTTGCCCGCAGAGCATTTTAATTTAACATGTTTGATTCAATATTAAACATTCAACATTTGCCCGCAGGACAGGCTACCGCACGTTATCGCGAGCAAAATATCAAATTATAAATCCTGACTAAGTAATCGCCTCGTAGCTAATTGTAAATCTCCAATCCTACATTTTGACCACGCAGTAGCAGCGTAGCTAATTATAAATTGTAAATCCCCATGTCAATTAAACAAAAAACAAAATCCCTTTCCGCTAAGGGTTCTCAGCTCAGCAATACCTTTGTCCAGCTCAATGTGCTGAACGGCAAAGATATTTCGGATGCCAAATTTCCACGGTTCAGCGAACGGTTGGCCAGCCAGGGACACCGGCCATTTAAGCCAACGGAAATTGAAATTTTCCAGCTGAATATCGGCAAACTCTGCAACCAGACTTGTGCGCACTGCCACGTGGATGCGGGTCCGGATAAAAAGGAAGAAAACATGAGCCGGGCCGATCTGGAACAGTGCCTGCTGATGATTGCCGCCATGCCGAGTGTGAAAACCATCGACATTACCGGTGGTGCGCCGGAGATGAACCCGCACTTCCGCTGGTTCGTCGAGCAGTGTACGGCCATGGGCAAGCGCGTCATTGACCGTTGTAACCTGACCATCATCATGGCCAATCCTAAATACCGGGACTTGCCCGAATTTCTGGCTAAGCACCGCGTGCAGGTGGTGTCCAGTTTGCCCTATTTCTCGAAGGCCCGCACGGACAACCAGCGCGGCGACGGCGTTTTTGAAGACTCCATTAAAGCCTTGCAATTGCTGAATGCGGTGGGTTACGGTAAGCCGGGCACTGGCCTGGTACTTGATCTGGTATTTAATCCTTCCGGCGCATACCTCCCCGGGGCCCAGGCGACGCTGGAGGCCGAATTCAAGCGGCAACTGGACCGCAAATACGGCATCGTTTTTAACCAGCTTTACGCCATTACGAACCTGCCGGTTTCGCGCTTCCTGGATTACCTGCTGGAAAGTGGCAATTACGAAGAGTATATGCAAAAGCTGGTGGATGCTTACAACCCCGCCACGGTGGAGAGTTTGATGTGCCGCAATACCATTTCCGTCAGCTGGGATGGTTACCTCTACGACTGCGATTTCAACCAGATGCTCGACCTCAAGGTAGCCGCCAAGGGGCAGCACATCACCGATTTTAATCCCGAGGAATTGCTGAACCGCAACATTGTTTTGAACCAGCACTGTTACGGTTGTACGGCGGGTGCGGGGAGTTCTTGTGGTGGGGTGGTGGCGTAGGTGCTGGCGCTGGTTTTTTTTCGTTTTTTTAGGAAAGTTTTTTTATTCGCGGATGATACCCCTCCCCCGTCCCCTCCCCATGGGAGCTACTCTCCCTACACAAGTTTTGGGGCAAAAATCATTAGAAATTAGGGTGATATTTGACTGTAGATCAATTTAAACCCTTCGAGTCGTTGCTTGAAAATCTTTAGCCCGCTAAGCAATGTGATCACGCCTGGGGGTCTCACGTTGATGTTTCTTGGTGTCCAGCCTCCTAGTCGGGCGATAATCCATACAGCCCAAGCAATACTATTGGTAGGGTTCTGGTTGGCCTGGCTAGCCGTACGTCCTTCCAGTTTAGGGAGCAATGCTTTTAGCAAGAGGAGTTCTACATTATCAAAGACGAGCCTGGCACTATCTGAAACGGTTAGTGTTCGACCTTGTCGCAACGCCAGCACCTTGATTGCCTCCCCGTAAACCAAGTAGATTAGTCGTTTGAGTGCCATTCCACTACTAAATTGACTTTTCTCCAGCTCGAACCCCTGACTTTTAGTGAGGCGAAAGAAGTCCTCTATCCACCAACGCTTGACGTACCACTCGACAGCTTGAAGTGCCTGCACCAAGTTTGTTACCTCATGAGTAGTGTACAGATACCAGTGGAGAGGTTCTTCCCCTTCGGCCCTTTCCCCCGCTTCTATCTCTTTGACTTCTATGGCCTGTATGGAAATTGTAGCTGGATGATCTTTTTTCAGCCGATGTAAACTAGAAGGACAAACAACTTCTACAGTTGACCACCTGATGGTCATCTGGGCGGTGCGGTCGCACCGTTTTTTATTGCCCTTGATTTCCAACTCGTACTCCCCTTGCCAGGGCTGGTCGTCCAGATAGGCATGAAGCAACTGTCCATTGGCTAATTTACGGTTTTGTGCACTTCTGATCAACAACTTAACCCGGCTATCAAAGGGGTGGGCGAAGAGCTCATACATATCGGCTTCCCGGTCAGCAATGGCTGTAAAGTTTTTCACCTTTGGCATCTTGGCCACACTATCCTCTATTGACTTGATCCAACGGTAAGAATGCTTTTCGGTGATGGGCTGCTTGGTATAACCCCTGTTTGCTTTCAGTTCCCGATCCTCTGGCAACTGGTAGATTGCTAAGTCGGTAATCCCAAACGGAATCCCCGTTGCCTCATCGAAGCCCAAGGTCGGATGCACGAACAGACCCAGCGAACGGTTATCCCCCAGAACGCCAATATCGGCATCATCCGCCGAAAACCGCCCTCGGTGTGCCTCGAAGTTGTACTGCGTGGTGTCTTGAACCAACACGACATGATCCAAGTCTTGCAAGTGACAAGGTGCTGAGAGTAACTCTCCCAAGTCTTCCAGCGTGACATTTTCATTGTTCATAAACCGTTCTGTGGCTACTTGCTCGGCCTTGTTCGAGCCGAAGCGGTTTACAACGCATGTCAGGCTCAGACGGATCAGCGAGCTGATCTTGTCAAATCTTTTTTTAAACGAATCTCCATGAGGTAAATATGCGATGTTTTAACGAATAAACTTGTGTAGGGAGAGTAGC